>NZ_LSAZ01000009.1 GCF_001584325.1 Bacillus nakamurai | reverse complement strand
ACTTTTTTCATGTTGTTTTTGAAGCATTTTGTTGTCAGCTGTTCATCAGCGACGAATAATAATATACCATGCTTTCTCTCTTTAAAGCAAGACTTTTTCTTCATTTTTTTTAAAAGCCATAAATCGTTATATTCATCCGCGCAACTTCATACGATGTAAGCAAGCATGGACAAGATAAGGAGGCGTCATCAGTGAACCACTTCTATGTGTGGCATATTAAACGGATAAAACAGTTACTCATTATTGTCATCGCCGCATTTGCAGCAGCCAGCTTTTTTTATATACAGAGAGCCGTCCCCCTTCCCGTCTTTTTAACTGCTAACGGTCCGAAGGCGATTTCTAAAGGCGAAACAAAAGCCCGCGAAGTGGCACTTACATTTGATATCAGCTGGGGTGACGAGAAGGCCGTTCCGATTTTGAACGCACTAAAAGCAAACGGCATTAAAAACGCCACTTTTTTTCTATCGGCATCTTGGGCAGAACGGCATCCTGACACTGTAGAGCGCATTATAAAAGACGGGCATCAAATTGGAAGTATGGGATACGCATACAAGAACTATGTCAATTTAGAGGATCAGGAAGTAAAAAGGGACATCCTCCGCGCTCAGACAGCTTTTAAAAAATTAGGTGTAAAAGACGTGCACTTATTGCGCCCGCCTACCGGACAATTCAACAAAAAAGTTCTCACCATTGCACAGCAGTACCGCTATACGGTGGTTCATTACAGCATTAACTCACAGGATTGGACAAATCCCGGCCCTGATAAAATCATTGAAAATGTGAACAGCAAAATAAAGGGCGGTGACATCGTTCTGCTTCACGCCTCTGATTCCGCAACACAAACGGAAGAAGCTTTACCCGCTATTATCCGCGAGTTAAAAGAAAAAGGATTAAAAAATGTGACCGTCGGTGATCTTATCGCAAATACCGACGTCAAATCTTCAGAGGTGAAATAACTACCTTTGGGCAAACTTTGGGAGCATTAATAATTGGAATGCATTACAGCCCATCAGCGGAATCAGCATTAAATAAAGCCAGTCCTCATTATTCACTCTTAGAGCAGGAACCCATTCAAGCGCCGTAATCACCACCATTAAAAACAATGAGGAAACGAACGTATTTTTCGAGGACTGCTTTTGTTTTAAATACGCCGTCATTAAACCAACCGCAAGCAGCGCCAGCGGCAGCCATACGAATCCTGCAATCGATTCATCCCGCTCGCCGAAAAATAAAAATCTGACATACATTAAATCGAAAGCAACAAACAGAATAATAAACAGCTGAAGCAGGTTCCATAGCGAGCTTGACCTCAGGATCTCCAATGCAAAACGGTGCACCGTTAAAAATACGAAGAAACCCATTTGGCTTATCACACTAAAAATCATCCCCAACCCAATAAACCAAATCAGAACAGAGAAAATCTGGCCGGCTTCAAAATTCAAAAAGAACCCCTTATACTCTCCCCATTTCAACGCAAACCCCACAACGCTTGTAATAAGGGCGCCCACAGCTAAAATCGAAAAGAAAAATCGAACGAGTCCACGGCTTTTCATCTTTTCTTCATCCCCCTGACAAATCGCGTTCAGCGATATTTTGTTATGTATAAATCCAATCGGATGAATCATATTAAAAGTAAGAACAAGTATGGAAAGGAGCTTATGCATGTCAAAAGCCAAAACGCTATTGCTAAGCTGTTTTGTTTTGTTATCTGTAACAGCTTGTGCTCCAAAAGACCAAGCAGCGGATATGGATTATGACCAAACTAAAAAAATGGTTGTCGATATATTAAAGACTGATGATGGAAAAAAAGCAATTAAGGAAATATTGAATGATGATGCGATGAATGAGGCATTGGTGATTGATCAGAATGCAATCAAAAGTACAATAGAGAAAACCCTCACCTCTAAAAAAGGCGCGGAGTTTTGGAAAACCATATTTGAAGACTCAAAATTTGCGGAAAGCTTTGCTAAAACATTGCAGCCTGAGCATGAAAAAGTCATCAAAAAACTGATGAAGGACCCCGACTATCAGAAAAGTTTCATGCAGATCATGCAGGACCCCGGAATGGACAAAAAATACAACGAACTGGCTAAAAGCCAAAAATTCCGCAGTTATTTAGAAGACGTCATCACAGAGACCCTTTCAAGCCCGCTTTTCAAAAAACAATTCGAGGATGAATTGAAAAAAGCAGCTTCAAGCTCCGGGAAAGAAAGTCAATAAAGGGCCGGGACCACATGATCCCGGTCCCCTTTTTACTGATCAGCAGATGTTTTTTCAATCACTTTTTGGGCGATGCCCATATAAATGTTACCGGTCGGATGGCTTCTGTCATACACAGACGGTGCAAACTGGTCTTTATCCCAATCAGGCTGTTTTAACGGAATTCGGCCGAGCAGGGGCACATTCAATTCCTCCGCCAGCTTATCTCCTCCGCCTTGGCCAAAGACATATTCTTTTTCACCGGTTTTTGCACTTTCATAGTAAGCCATATTTTCTATGACCCCTACCACTTCGTGATCCGTCTTGATTGCCATTGAACCTGCTCTGGCTGCTACAAATGCAGCTGTAGGATGCGGCGTTGATACGATAATCTCCTTACAGCTCGGAAGCATCGTATGTACGTCCAGCGCAACATCTCCCGTGCCAGGAGGCAGGTCAAGAACGATATAATCGACGTCTCCCCAATCAACCTCATGAAAGAAATTGTTCAGCATCTTGCCGAGCATCGGGCCTCTCCATACAACCGGAGCGTTTTCTTCCACGAAAAATCCCATCGACATCACCTTTACTCCAAATCTTTCGACAGGGAGAAGTTTTTCTCCTTCTACTGTCGGACGAACCGTGATGCCCATCATATCAGGCACACTGAAGCCGTATATATCAGCGTCAATCAATCCGACTTTTTTGCCGAGCCGGGCAAGAGAAATCGCCAAGTTGACGGATACAGTGGATTTGCCGACACCGCCTTTTCCGCTCGCTACCGCAAGGAAGACCGGCGGGTTGTCTCTATTCAGCAAGGTTTTACTTTCAGCTGCCGGTTGGCTGAATTTCGCCAATGTTTCCTGCGGCAATTCTTCAAACCGAAGTCCGACAGTTTCTGCTCCCGCTTCTTTAAGAACGGACACGATTTCCTGCTGAATATTCATTTGTTCAGCCGTTCCCGTTTTAGCCAATGCGACTTTTACACTGACGTGCCGTTTTTCCGGCTTAACCTTTACTTCCTTAACAGCGTCCAATTCTCCCAGAGGTCTATGAAGAAAAGGTTCGCGCATTTTTCCGACTAGATTTCTTACTTCATCTTCTCTTATCATCGAACCCTCACCCTTTGTGTATTCGTTTACAAATGGTATTATACCATATATTAAATGCAGAATCGGCGAAAAACCCTCCTTACTCCGGAGGGTCTCCTTTCTCTGTGAAGTATCTCAGTATGCCTTTATACACAGAGGATGCGATTTTGTCCTGGTATTTAGGCTGGCCGAGCTTCTTGGCTTCTTCAGGATTGGATAAAAATCCGACCTCCACGAGCGCCCCCGGCTTTGTCACATTTTGCATTAAATAAATACCGTGTATCCGTTTGGCCTTCCTCGTTGTATTCTCCAGATTGATTCTCAGCTCATCTTGAATATATTTTGCCACTTTTTCATTTTCTTCATATTTTCCATAGTAGAAGCTTTGCGCTCCGCTCCATTTGGGTGACGGTATGGCGTTTAGATGAATGCTGACATAAAGCTCTGCCTCTGAATGATTAATGAGCTCTACACGTTTTCTCAGATCTTCCGCCTTGCGTCTGCTGTACCCTTTCATTCCTTCAGGAGCTAAATCTGTATCAGTTTCTCTCGTCATCACAACCAGTGCGCCTTGTTCCTGCAAATAGTCCTTTACCCTGGATGCCACCTCCAGCGTAATATCCTTCTCCAGCTTATTGCCTCCCACCGCGCCTCCATCAGGTCCGCCGTGTCCCGGATCAAGATAAATGATTTTACCGCTCAGCGGCAGGCTCCACGGCCTCCAGGAATCATCATTATGAAATTGATATCGAAATAAAAACAATAATATGATAAAGCCAAGTAAAAAACCGAGCCATTTGAGCTTTTTTCTCATAACTTCCCCTCCCGCTTGTCCCCGTTATTAATAAATATGGGACAGGGGCAGAAAATATGATTACCTCATGCGGAGCTTACATTGTTTTTCTCTTTCCAGAAATCCTTCCGTCCACCAGCTTTTGATAAATTGGCATGACGCTTCGTATATTTCCCTCTGTTCAATGGACGAGTACTGTTCATGCGTCCAATTGCAAAGATATTCAAAAAAGTCGAAACTCAATTCTTCCTCTTCCTTTGCCGAGCGGGCACTGGCCCTTTGCATAGACTCCCCATAATAACCGAAGACGCCGAATCTGCCGCCTAATAAATAAGCTTCAATCGCAAAATCAATGCATCCCTCACTCAGAATTCCTTTTTCGTCTTGCAGAAAGGGGAATAACGGGGTCAGACACGCTTTAACGGATTGGATAATTTGCGTAAGTGAAAGTTCCTTGAGTAAATTTTTCTCAAGCTCAAAATCCTTCTGCCGTTTCACATCTGAAAAAGATAATACCTCTGCCATTGCCATGCACGCTCCTTTTTACTGTTATTTTGAAGTAAAAAGGAAAAAGCATGCTTTGTTGATAGTGGAAATCCTCCCAAATGAAGGAGTTTCATCATATATAACAGAATGAAGAGCGGAGGTGATGGTTATGAAAAAGCTGTTTCAATACAATTGGACGGTGCGTGATGAATGGTTTACGGTATGTGAGGAGCTGAGCCGAGAAGAGCTGACGAAACCGCGGACAGGCGGCATGGGCAGCATTTTGCGGACTTTGTTTCATATTATCGATGTGGAACTCAGCTGGGCGCGCGCGATTTTAGGTAAAGATGATGTTTCATTCGTTGAATCTGATTTTACAACCATTCAGGATCTCAGAAAGCTTTCTGAACAGTATCGGGAAGATGTCATTGATGCAGTTTCCGGGAGGGGAATTGATCTCGTGAAGCCGGGTTGGATGAATCAAACCTTTCCTAAAGAAGACATTCTCCGCCACATTCTTGCACATGAGATTCACCATATTGGACAGCTGTCGGTTTGGGCAAGAGAAATTGGCATAGAGCCGATTTCAGCTAATGTGGTCAGCCGCTCGCATCATAAAGCCGCAAAAAAACAGCACCTCTGAAGGGATGCTGTTTTTTTACATTTTTAAGCTTCTTGTCACGGAATACGTATTAATGTATTCATCCAATACAAAACCGCCCTTGTCCTCATAAAATCCGGAGACGATGAAGCCCGCATCAATTTGCCCCTTTATTTGATCTTCTAATGAATGGCCGAATTCAAGCGCTTCTTTATTTTCAATGAGTTCTTTTACTTTATCCTCAGTCAGATCCTTTTCGTCAGCAAATGGAATGGAATACTTTACTTTTAAAACACCTTCCTGCTCCAGGTCCATATCGAATAAAAACACGACTGGATTCACAAAACCGGAAACCAAAGTGCCGCCTTTTTTCAGCACACGATAGGCTTCTTTCCAGACGGGAAGAATATTGTCAATAAAGCAATTTGATACCGGGTGCACGATAAAATCAAATGTCTCATCATCAAAACAGCTGAGATCATTCATGCTGCCTTTCACAGTCCGGAGAGTAAGCCCGTCCCGCTCAGCGACCTTTCTGTCCTGCGCAAGCTGCTTCTCCGAATTATCGAATACGGTGACATCAGCTCCCGCAGCAGCCAGCACCGGGCCTTGCTGTCCTCCTCCGGAAGCGAGACAAAGAACTTTCAAACCATCTACAGAAGGGAACCACTCCATCGGAACATCCTTTCCGGGAGTCATTCTGATGCTCCAATTTCCCATTTTCGCATTTTCAATAATGTGCGAATCAACAGCAACCGTCCATTCATTGCCCAATTCCACTTTCTTATCCCACGCCTTGCTGTTATGTATGACTAACTTATTCATTTATAACTGCGCTCCTTAATCTTAATGAATAGGGTATAACAAACAATTCTAGAAAAACGTTGAATACCCTTTATGAAATGAGAAAAATATACAAAAAAAGCCACAACAATGAAGTTGTGGCTTTTGATTCCAAAACGATTAACGTTTTGAGAATTGAGGTGCGCGACGAGCGCCTTTAAGACCGTATTTTTTACGTTCTTTCATTCTTGAATCACGAGTAAGAAGTCCAGCGCGTTTAAGCGTCAAACGGTACTCCGGATCTGCTTCAAGAAGCGCACGAGCGATACCGTGACGGATAGCGCCAGATTGTCCGGCGAAGCCGCCGCCTTTAACGTTTACTAAAACATCATAGCTTCCAGCTGTTTCAGTAAGTGTTAACGGTTGTTTAATATCTTCGATTAATGCTTCAGATGGAATGAAATCAGTGATTTCACGATTATTAACGACGATACGGCCTTCTCCTGGAACTAAGCGAACACGCGCTACAGAGCTTTTACGACGGCCAGTACCGTAATATTGAACCTGTGCCAAATTGGTAACCTCCCTTTTAATTAACCGCGAAGTTCGTAAACTTCAGGCTGTTGTGCTTGGTGTGGATGCTCAGAACCACGGTATACGTTCAATTTCTTGAACATTTGACGACCTAGAGAACCTTTTGGAAGCATGCCTTTGATAGCAAGCTCAAGCATTTTCTCAGGGTAGTTTGTACGCATTTCAAGAGCAGTTCTTGATTTCAGACCGCCTGGGTGCATAGTGTGACGGTAGTAGATTTTATCAGTTAACTTTTTACCAGTTAACTCGATTTTTTCAGCGTTGATGATGATCACATGATCTCCAGTATCAACGTGCGGTGTGTAAGTCGGTTTGTGTTTTCCGCGAAGGATAGATGCAACTTCTGTAGAAAGACGTCCTAAAGTCTTGCCTGCTGCATCAACAACTAACCACTTGCGTTCAATAGTACTTGCGTTAGCCATAGGTGTTGTACGCATTTAATTCCCTCCTAAATGATCTGTCATTTTTTCATAAACTTCTGTTACGTTCTATTTCACAACACAATAAGTTCCGGGGCTTATCGTGGGGTTGAAATACATACCATATGATATCTTATAACTTTATGCAGACTCTGTCAAGAAAATGTTACACCTGGTTTAGTTGTCATAACAAACGCTCCATAAATACAGCCCGTGTCCCGGTGCGGTGCGCCCTGCGGCTTCACGATCCTTCGCTTCCAGCATCGCTTTTACGTCCTCAGGAGAAAATTTTCCAGCTCCTGTTTCCAGTAAAGTTCCGGCAATAATTCTGACCATATTATAGAGAAATCCGTTTCCCGTGATCCGCATTTGCAGGCCGTCCTCCGTTTCGGTCCAGTCCAGCTCATAAATTGTCCTGACTTTATCCTGAACCGCAGTGTCAGCCGCGCAAAAGCTTGTAAAATCATGTGTTCCTATGAGATAGCCCGAAGCCTCTCTCATTTTCTGCACATTGAGCTGATATGCAAAATGGTAAGCGTAATGCCGTTTAAATACGTCCGGGTGTTTCTCCGTATATACAAAATAGCGATATTCCTTTTGGACTGCGCTAAATCGTGCATGGAACCCATCATCCGCAATTTCTGCTGTTTTGACGGCAATATCATCAGGAAGCAGTGCATTCAGCGCAAACGGCCATTTCTCAGCCGGAATAGACAGCGGCGTATCAAAATGAATGACCTGTCCTTCTGCGTGAACATCGCTGTCCGTCCGCCCTGACGAGACGACAGGCACTCTGTCATCTGATTTGTGAATCACGGCCAGCGCCTTTTCGAGTTCATTCTGAACGGTCCGTTTTCCGGGCTGAATCTGATATCCGTTAAATAAATGCCCGTCATAAGCAATGGTACATTTCATTCTCATACAGCAGCACCTCTAACTTCTTAAGAAAAACAATAAAGCGGCTAATACAATAAAGATCAGGATCGCTCCGGTATCCTTTCCGCTCCAGACAAGCTTTCTGTACTTCGTTCGTCCTTCGCCGCCCTGATATCCTCTCGCCTCCATGGCGACCGCAAGTTCTTCCGCCCGTTTAAAGGCGCTGACAAAAAGCGGGACCAGCAGCGGAACAACCGCTTTTATCCTGTCTTTCACCGGGCCGCTGGTGAAATCTGCTCCCCTCGCCATTTGCGCTTTCATGATCTTATCTGTTTCTTCCATCAGCGTCGGGATAAACCGCAATGAAATCGACATCATCAGAGCGAGCTCATGAACGGGAAGCTTCACCTTTTTAAAAGGGTTCAACAGCTGTTCCATACCGTCGGTGATCTCGATCGGCGTCGTTGTTAACGTCAGCAGCGTGGTCATGAAAATGAGGTAAACAAAACGGAGAGAAATAAATATCCCCTGAACAAGTCCTCCCTCATATACTTTAAACCAGCCAAACTGAACAATCACGGGACCTTCATGCGTCATGAAAATATGCAGTAAAAACGTAAACGCTACAATCCAGATAATCGGCTTAAGCCCCTTCAGCAAAAATCCGAACGGCACACGTGTTAAAGCGATAACTCCGAATGTGAATAAACCAAGCAAGGCGTACGTCTGCACATTGTTTGCCAAGAAAACGATACATACAAACAGAAAAATGCTGACAAGTTTTGTTCTCGGGTCCAAGCGGTGAATAAGCGATGATCCGGGAACATACTTACCGATAATCATGCTATCCATCATTGGTCTTTTTCCTCCTGAAAGAGAGCCTTAATTTGAGCCGCAGCATCTTGAAGCGTCAGCATGGGCTCCTTAAATGTCATTCCCAGAGAGGCCTCCAGCCGTCTCTGAAATTTGATCGTTTCAGGGAGATCCAGACCCATCTCAGCCATTTCTTCATCATTGGCAAACAAATCACGCGGACTTCCCGTCGCTTTAATGGTTCCTTTATGCATGACAATCATCTCGTCAGCGTAGCGGGCCGCGTCCTCCATACTATGGGTAACGAGGACGGTTGTCAGATTGCCTCGCTGATGAAGCTCATAAAACATGTCCATAATCTCCTGGCGCCCTCTCGGATCAAGGCCTGCCGTCGGCTCGTCCAAAACCAGAACTTCCGGTTCCATCGCGAGAACGCCGGCGATCGCAACTCTGCGCATCTGCCCTCCGCTTAATTCGAACGGAGACCGATCCAAGATCTCAGCAGGAAGACCCACAAGCTGCAGCATCTCTTTTGCCTTCCGTTCAGCCACTTCTTTTTTTACTCCGAAATTAATAGGGCCGAACGAAATGTCCTTCAGTACGGTTTCCTCAAACAGCTGATGTTCGGGGAATTGGAAAACGATTCCGACTTTTTTTCGCAAAGCCTTCAGGTCTTTATTCTTTTTACCGGCTTCCAGCGTCGTGCTGCCAAGCTCAAGCTGTCCTTTTGTAGGTCTCAGCAAACCGTTTAAATGCTGCAGAAGCGTTGATTTACCCGACCCTGTATGGCCGATGACGGCAACATAGCTGCCCTCTTTGATTACGGCATTGATATCATACAAAGCGAGACGTTCAAACGGCGTCTTGATTTGGTAGCGGTGTTCTACATCTTTGATTTTAATGTCCACAGCTCATTCACCAGCCCTTCCTGAGTCAGATGGTTTTCTTTCAAAGCCAGTCCGCTTTCTTTCAAAAGCAGGCTGAGCTGGAATGAGAAAGGCAAATCAAGACCGATTCGAACCAGGTCTTCATTTAATTGAAAAATCTCTTCAGGCGAACCCTCGGCATACTTCCTGCCGCCATTCATGACAATGATTCTGTCCGCCTTTGCGGCTTCATTCAGGTCGTGTGTAATCGAAATGACGGCGGCCATGCCCTGATCCTTTAAGCGTCTTACAGTATCAAGGACTTCTTCTCTCCCGACCGGGTCAAGCATTGATGTCGCTTCATCCAAGATGATAATATCAGGACGCGCAGCAATAACTCCTGCAATCGCAACTCTTTGTTTTTGGCCCCCGGAGAGATGGTGCGGCTCTTGATCGAGAAAATCCTGCATATTTACTTGTTTGATTGCCCAGTCTACTCTCTCAATCATTTCTTCGCGCGGGACACCATTGTTTTCTAAACCAAAAGCCACATCATCGCGAACCGTTGTTCCGACAAATTGGTTATCGGGATTTTGGAAGACCATCCCTATCTTTTTCCGGACATCCCATACGGAATCCTCCGTCAGTTTGATGCCGCCGACCTGGATGTCTCCCGCCTCAGGCAGAATCAAGCCGTTCAGCGCCCGGGCCAGTGTCGACTTCCCTGAACCGTTATGACCTACGATGGCAAGCCATTCTCCTTCATATACCTGCAAAGATACACCGTCAAGCGCCGGTCTTTCTGCGTCTTTGCGGTATCGGAATATGATGTCCTTTACTGATATGAGCTGTTTTTGATCCATGGGTGCCTGACCTCCTCTCAGCTATAGCTCTGCTTTTCTATCTCTTTATAAAAAGTTCTTGTATCTAAAAAAAGGGCATAGATCCAGTTAGAAACTGTCCCGCCCTTCTTTAGATACACAAAAATATGTGATTAAACCAATTCGATGATTGCCATTGGTGCACCGTCACCACGGCGAGGACCAAGCTTCATAATACGTGTGTATCCGCCTTGGCGCTCCTCGTAACGAGTTGCAATGTCAGAGAATAATTTTTGAAGTGCATCTTGGTTATTTTCTTCATTAGCAACCTCGTTGCGAATGTATGCAGCTGCTTGACGACGAGCATGCAAGTCACCGCGCTTACCAAGAGTGATCATCTTTTCAACAACAGAGCGAAGTTCTTTCGCACGTGTTTCTGTTGTTTCGATTCTTTCGTTGATGATCAAATCTGTTGTAAGATCACGAAGCATAGCTTTACGCTGTGAACTCGTACGTCCTAGTTTTCTGTATGACATGTGATGTCCCCTCCTTTAATGGAATGCTGTTTCTAAATAAAAAACACACGAAAATCCTAGTTCACATGGAAACTAGATCAATCGTCTTTGCGAAGGCCGAGTCCAAGTTCTTCAAGTTTCGCTTTCACTTCTTCAAGTGATTTGCGTCCCAGGTTGCGAACTTTCATCATATCTTCTTCCGTCTTGTTCGCAAGTTCTTGAACCGTGTTAATGCCCGCACGCTTCAAGCAGTTGTAAGAACGGACAGAAAGATCGAGTTCCTCAATCGTCATTTCAAGAACTTTTTCTTTTTGATCCTCTTCTTTTTCAACCATGATTTCAGCATGCTGAGCTTCGTCAGTTAAACCAACGAATATATTAAGGTGTTCAGTTAAAATCTTTGAACCGAGTGCAATTGCTTCCTTCGGTCCAGTGCTTCCGTCAGTCCAAACATCAAGTGTAAGTTTGTCATAGTTTGCAACCTGGCCTACACGAGTGTTTTCTACTTGATAAGATAAACGAGAAACTGGCGTAAAGATTGAATCGATCGGAATCACGCCGATTGGCTGATCGTCTCTTTTGTTTGAATCAGCAGGTGTATACCCACGTCCTCTTTGAGCGGTAAGGCGAACTCGGAAACTCGCATTCTCACCAAGAGTCGCAATATGAAGATCCGGATTCAGGATTTCCACATCACTATCGTGTGTAATATCAGCTGCTGTTACAGTTCCTTCGCCCTGTACATCAATTTCAAGCGTCTTCTCTTCATCAGAGTAGATTTTCAATGCAAGCTTTTTAATGTGCAAGATAATCGTTGTAACATCTTCCACAACGCCTTCGATTGTCGAGAATTCGTGCAGTACACCATCTATCTGGATCGATGTTACAGCGGCACCAGGGAGTGAGGATAAGAGGATACGACGTAAGGAGTTACCCAGAGTTGTACCATATCCACGCTCAAGCGGCTCTACGACAAACTTACCAAATTTGGCATCGTCGCTGATTTCAACCGTTTCGATTTTTGGTTTTTCAATCTCGATCATTACTTAAAACCCTCCTTCAAAACGTCGAAACCTCGAATAGAATCATATGAGATTCCATCCGAAATTCCCCATTGTTTAGTCCCGTATGTGCTCAGGCAACGAGTCGGTGCATTCGTTTCATAAATAACTGTATCATAACCCATTATTGACAGGGACACAAAATCTATACAAACAAATTACACGCGGCGACGTTTTGGTGGACGGCATCCATTATGAGGAACAGGAGTTACGTCTCTGATAGCTGTAACTTCAAGTCCGGCAGCTTGTAGAGCGCGGATTGCAGCTTCACGGCCAGAACCTGGTCCTTTAACAGTTACTTCAAGAGTTTTAAGTCCGTGTTCGATTGAACCTTTAGCAGCAGTTTCAGCAGCCATTTGCGCAGCGAAAGGAGTAGATTTACGAGAACCTCTGAATCCTAGAGCTCCGGCACTTGACCAAGAAATAGCATTACCATGAGTATCAGTGATCGTAACGATCGTGTTGTTGAAAGTTGAACGAATATGAGCGATTCCAGACTCAATATTCTTTTTCACGCGGCGTTTACGCGTGTTTTGTTTACGAGCAGCAGCCATTGTTTAGGTACCTCCCTTACTTATTTTTTCTTGTTAGCTACAGTACGACGCGGACCTTTACGAGTACGCGCATTGTTTTTAGAGTTTTGTCCGCGAACAGGTAAGCCGCGACGATGACGGATTCCGCGGTAGCTTCCGATTTCGATCAGACGCTTGATGTTAAGAGAAACTTCACGGCGAAGGTCACCTTCTACTTTCAGTTTGTCAATAACATCACGGATTTTACCAAGTTCTTCTTCAGTAAGATCACGCACACGAGTATCTTCTGAAACACCAGCCTCTTTCAAGACTTGCTGAGCCGTTGTGCGGCCAATTCCGAAGATATATGTTAAAGAAATAACAACACGTTTGTCACGTGGGATATCTACACCAGCAATACGAGCCATTCTCTGGGCACCTCCTTATTAATTATCCTTGTTTTTGTTTATGCTTTGGATTTTCACAGATCACCATTACTTTTCCTTTTCTGCGAATAACTTTACATTTTTCGCAGATTGGTTTAACTGATGGTCTCACTTTCATGTGTTTCCAACCTCCTTCAGTTTCCGGAGTGCTTTATTTGTAACGGTACGTAATCCTGCCACGAGTTAAGTCATATGGAGATAATTCTACCGTAACTTTGTCTCCAGGTAAAATGCGAATGAAGTGCATGCGGATTTTACCAGATACGTGAGCCAAAACCGTATGGCCGTTTTCAAGTTCAACTTTGAACATCGCGTTCGGCAACGTTTCGACTATCGTACCTTCCACTTCAATTACATCGTCTTTCGCCATTCAAGTGTTCTCCCTTCTTCAAATCAGTAACTTGCTCTCTGACAAATTTCAAAAGAGAAAATCTCAGTTATCCGTTTGTCACACGCCCTGTTTCGTTTATACTGTTCTGAACTTCCGGAGATACGCAATCATAAGGGTTAATGATTGATATTCTTTTTCTAAGGAGAATGAAATGTACGCTTTTCTCCGTCTGCTATTAGTACATGCGATGAATATACATTCCAATGACAGCAGCTAGCTGATTTTTCTTCCGACCAATTGTAAATGTACAATCTGCCCCGGTGCGGAGAGAAAACATGTGTCATGGAAATCATTCATCACCTAGACTTTTGTCAGTATATCAAAACCCGTTTCCGTAATCGCAATCGTATGTTCAAAATGAGCACACTTTTTCCCATCTACCGTTACAACCGTCCAGTTATCAGCCAATGTTTTCACATAACGGCTGCCAGCGTTAACCATCGGTTCTATAGCGAGAACCATACCAGGCTTCAGCCTAGGTCCTTTGTTTGGCGGACCGTAATGAGGAATTTGCGGATCCTCATGCAAGTCTTGACCAACACCATGTCCGACATACTCCCTAACAACTGAAAACTGCTCATTTTCGACATACGTTTGTATTGCGTGGGAAATATTCGACAAACGTTCACCTGGTTTTGCTTCCTTCAAGCCTTTATATAAAGACTCCTCTGTCACTTCCAGCAGTCGTTTATCATCATCACTGATGTTTCCTACCGGATAAGTCCAAGCAGAGTCACCATGATAACCATTTAATTTAGCACCGATATCAATGCTGATAATGTCACCGTCACGCAAAACCCGTTTACCGGGAATTCCGTGAACGAGCTCTTCATTAACTGATACACAGATGCTCCCGCGAAACCCATTATACCCCTTAAAAGATGGGATTGCACCCTGCTTCTGAATAAAACGTTCGGCAATTTGATCCAATTCTTTTGTCGAGATTCCTGGTTTAATGTGCTTTTTCATCTCTTCATGAGTCAAAGCTACGATTCGCCCTGCTTCCCGCATGATACCAAGCTCACGAGGGGTCTTACAGATAATCATTTGCTCAATCCTCCAAGAAGCTCCTTCACATCTTTATAAACGTCATTAATGTCCTGCTGGCCATTGACGTTGACAAGATACCCTTTCTCAGAATAGAAATCGAGTAAAGGCTGAGTTTGCTTCATGTTGACCTCAAGCCGTTTTGAGACGGTTTCCTCATTATCATCTGCCCGTTGATAAAGGTCTCCTCCGTCTTTATCACAAATACCCGGCGTTTTCGGCGGATTAAAGACTAAATGATAGGTTGTGCCGCAAACACTGCAAATTCTGCGTCCAGTCAAACGTTCCATTAAAGAGTCTTTATCTACTTTAATGTTAATGACATAATCAATCGGTTTGCCGTATTCCTCAAGAATTGCTTCAAGAGCTTCAGCTTGAGCGACTGTTCGCGGAAATCCGTCCAGAAGAAAACCTCTTTCACAATCATCTTTGCCAAGTCTTTCTTTGACAATGCCGATTGTGACTTCATCAGGTACGAGCTCTCCCTTATCAATATAAGATTTTGCTTCGAGTCCGAGTGGCGTTTCTTCTTTCATAGCAGCACGGAACATATCTCCTGTTGAGATATGAGGTATCCCATAATCCTCAACAATTCGTTCTCCCTGCGTGCCTTTGCCGGCTCCAGGAAGTCCCATTAAGACTAAGTTCATTTCGGATTTCCCCCGTCCTCTCTTATTTAGAGGAATGGATAAAACCAGTTCCTCTAATTTTTCATAAATCCTCGGTAATTACGTTTCACCAACTGGCTCTCCAGCTGCTTCATTGTCTCCAAGGCTACCCCGACGACAATTAACAATGATGTTCCGCCAATTTGTGCACTTTGAGGCAATCCAGCGAATTGAATGAAAAAGATAGGAAGAATGGAAATCACGGCTAAGAATATAGAACCCACAAACGTAAGTCGATACAAAATGCTCGTAATTCTATCTTGAGTCATTTTCCCTGGACGAACCCCCGGGATATAGCCACCCTGTTTTTTAAGGTTATCAGCCATTTGTTCAGGATTTACCTGCACAAAAGCATAGAAGTACGTAAAGGCAATAATTAAGACGACATAAACCGTCATACCCACCGGATGTGTGTTGTCAAAGTTGGCTTGAATCCACTTTGTCACATCGTTTGTTCCGAAAAATGACGCGATCGTACGCGGCGTTATAAGAAACGCAACCGCAAAGATTACCGGAATAACCCCTGCCGGATTCACTTTAAGCGGAAGGTGTGTTGACTGGCCTCCGCCAGCAGGTGAACGACCTGTGCCTTTTGCATATTGAATTGCGATTTTACGGACGGCTTGCTGAATGAAAATAACTCCAACAATAACGGCCAGGATCGCAATCACCAATAAAGCGACTTTTACAATATGAATAAACAGCTGATCGCTGCTGCCGACAAACTGAGTCTCATAAATTTGCCCAACAGTTTTCGGAATACTAGCCACAATCCCCGCGAAGATGATGATCGAAATTCCGTTACCTACTCCATTAGAAGTAATTTGTTCTCCAAGCCACATTAAAAAAGCAGTTCCGCCAGTGAGTACTAAAGCAATAATCAGATATGTCGATATGCCGGATTTTTCAATCAGCATACCGTTCGCCAGGTTGTTAAACCCGTATGACATACCCAACGCCTGGATAAATCCAAGCACAATCGTAAAATATCTCGTGAACTGAGCTAATTTACGGCGGCCTACTTCACCTTGCTTAGACCACTCGGTAAACTTCGGCACCACATCCATCTGAAGCAGCTGAATGATGATGGAAGAAGTGATGTAAGGCGTAATTCCCATTGCGAAAATGGAGAATTGATAAAGCGCACCGCCGCCAAATGTATTAAGGAGATCAAAAACCCCCATTGAACTCTGTGTCTGTAACGCCTGAGCGTTAACGTAAGGCACAGGGATAAACGCACCTATGCGAAAGACGATAAGCATGAGTAATGTAAATATGATTTTATTCCGAATATCACTCACACGCATAAAGTTGGAGATTGTCTTAAACAAGTTAGATCACCTCAGCTGTACCGCCAGCAGCTTCAACAGCTTCTTTCGCAGAAGCAGAGAATTTATTGGCTTTTACAGTTAATTTTTTCTCTAATTTACCGTTGCCAAGAATCTTTACTCCTGCTTTAAGTTTGCTAATAACACCAGTCTCAAGAAGAAGTTCAGGAGTGACTTCCGTTCCTTCCGCAAAACCGTTCAATTTGTCTACGTTCACTACAGCGTATTCCTTACGGTTGATGTTTGTAAAACCGCGTTTAGGAAGACGTTGGAATAAAGGCATTTGTCCCCCCTCGAATCCTGGGCGTACACCGCCGCCAGAACGAGCGTTTTGACCTTTGTGACCTTTACCAGCTGTTTTACCGTTACCAGAACCAATACCACGACCTACGCGATTGCGCGTTTTACGTGAACCTTCTGAAGGCTTTAATTCATGAAGTTTCATTAGGACACCTCCTTAGCCTATAGTTTATTTTTATTGTTCTTTAACAGAAACTAGATGAGATACTTTATTAATCATACCGCGGATCGCAGCGTTATCTTCGTGAACAACAGTTTGGTTTGTTTTCTTTAAACCTAGTGTTCTCACAGTAACGCGCTGATCTTCCGGACGACCGATTACACTGCGTTTGAGGGTAATTTCTAATTTAGCCATTAATGTTCCCTCCTTATCCTAACAGTTCTTCTACTGATTTTCCACGAAGCTTCGCAACGTCTTCGGCACGTTTAAGCTCACTTAAACCTTGAAGTGTTGCACGGATCATGTTGATCGGTGTGTTAGAACCTAAAGACTTAGAAAGGATATCAGCTACGCCAGCAAGCTCAAGTACCGCACGTACAGGGCCTCCAGCGATAACTCCAGTACCTTCAGAAGCAGGTTTCAACAAGATATTGCCTGCACCGAAACGTCCGATGATTTCGTGTGGAATCGTAGTTCCAACCATTGGTACTTCAATCAAATTCTTTTTCGCATCTTCAACAGCTTTGCGGATTGCTTCAGGTACTTCTTGTGCTTTACCAGTACCGAAACCTACGTGACCGTTTTTGTCACCGACAACGACTAGAGCTGCGAAACGGAAACGACGACCACCTTTAACAACTTTCGCTACGCGGTTAACCGTAACTAAGCGTTCTTCTAACTCTAATTTGCTTGGGTCAATACGACGCATAATCATGTGTCCCTCCTTTTTTTATTAAAATTTCAGTCCGGCTTCACGAGCTGCATCGGCCAGAGCTTTTACACGTCCATGGTATAAGTATCCGCCGCGGTCAAATACTACGTCAGAAACGCCTTTTTCAGCAGCGCGTTTCGCAACCAGTTCACCGACTTTAGCAGCAGCAGCGCTGTCTCCAGTGCTTTCCACGTTCAAATCTTTATCGAGAGTAGACGCACTAACAAGTGTAACGCCGTTTGCATCATCGATGATTTGAGCATAAATGTGTTTGTTTGAACGGAACACATTCAGACGAGGTCTTTCAGCTGTGCCTGAAAGTTTAGCACGAACACGAGCATGTCTTTTTTGACGAGCAGCATTTTTGCTAGTTTTCGTAATCATCTAGGTCACTCCTTTCTTCACTTTAAGCGGTCTTACTTAGCAGATTTACCTTCTTTACGGCGAACAACTTCACCTTCGTAGCGAATTCCTTTACCTTTGTAAGGCTCTGGAGAACGTACAGCGCGGATGTTAGCAGCGATAGCTCCTACGCGTTCTTTGTCTGTACCTTTTACAACTACTTTTGTTTGAGAAGGAACTTCGATTTCGATGCCCTCTTCAGGAACGATTTCAACCGGGTGAGAGTATCCAACGTTTAAAACAAGTTTGTTACCGGATTTAGCCGCACGATAACCGACACCGACTAATTCCAAACCTCTTTCAAATCCTTTAGATACGCCTTCAACCATGTTTCCAAGCAGACTGCGAGTCGTACCATGCAAAGCACGGTGCTCCTTATGATCAGAAGGACGAGTGACTGTAAGCACGTTGTCCTCAATTTTGATTTCCATATCAGGATGGAATGTACGAGTTAATTCTCCTTTTGGTCCTTTCACAGCTACAGTGTTGCCAGCGTTCAGCGTTACTGTAACTTCTGAAGGGATCTCAAGCAGTTTCTTACCTACACGAGACATACTAAAACACCTCCATTCTTGTTAAACTTCTTACCAAACGTATGCTAGTACTTCTCCACCAGCTTGTTTTGCACGGGCTTCTTTGTCCGTTAAAACACCTTGTGATGTAGAAATAATCGCGATTCCAAGACCGTTAAGTACGCGAGGTACTTCATTTGATTTAGCGTATACACGCAAACCTGGTTTGCTGATTCTTTTAAGACCAGTGATAACACGCTCGTTGTTTTGTCCGTATTTCAAGAAAACGCGGATGATGCCTTGTTTGCTGTCTTCTACGAACTCAACGTCACGAATGAAACCTTCACGCTTTAAAATGTCAGCAATTTCTCTTTTCAATTTAGAAGCAGGAATTTCAAGCTTCTCATGACGTACCATGTTTGCATTACGAATACGAGTCAGCATATCTGCAATTGGATCTGTCATAACCATTATATAATTACCTCCTTCCCTTTCTTGGGGATTACCAGCTGGCTTTTTTCACGCCAGGAATTTGTCCTTTATATGCAAGCTCACGGAAACAAATACGGCAAAGTTTAAATTTACGAATGACTGAGTGCGGACGTCCGCAGCGTTCACAGCGAGTGTACTCTTGCACTTTAAACTTTGGTGTACGTTGTTGTTTCGCAATCATTGACTTTTTAGCCACGATTTCGCCTCCCTTTCATTGATTATTTCTGGAACGGCATACCTACTTGAGTTAATAGCTCACGAGCCTCTTCGTCAGAGTTAGCAGTCGTTACGATAACGATGTCCATTCCGCGAACCTTTGTTACTTTATCGTAGTCAATTTCAGGGAAGATTAACTGTTCTTTAATACCAAGAGTGTAGTTGCCGCGACCGTCGAAAGATTTCTTAGAAATCCCGCGGAAGTCACGTACACGCGGTAAAGATACAGAAATAAGTTTATCAAGGAAATCATACATGCGCTCTCCGCGAAGAGTTACTTTCGCACCGATAGGCATTCCCTCACGAAGACGGAATCCAGCAATTGATTTCTTCGCACGAGTAACGACAGGTTTTTGACCTGCGATAAACGTTAATTCTTCAACAGCACTGTCGATTGCTTTCGCGTTTTGAACAGCATCACCAACACCCATGTTGATTACGATTTTTTCGATTTTTGGCACCTGCATAACAGAGTCGTAGTTGAACTTCGTCATTAAAGCAGGTAAAATTTCTTTATTGTACTTTTCTTTAAGGCGGTTCATGAGATAGACCTCCCTTCCTTTAAATACTATTTATCTAAGACTTGCCCAGATTTTTTTGCTACACGAACTTTTTTGCCATCTTCCACTTTGTATCCTACGCGAGTCACTTCACCTGTTTTAGGATCGAGCGGCATAACGTTTGATACATGAATTGGCGCCTCTTGATTAGAAATACCGCCTTGAGGGTTTGCTTGAGTCGGTTTAGAGTGTTTCTTCACCATGTTCACACCTTCAACTAAAACGCGGTCCTTTTTAGGGAAAGCAGCAAGGATCGTACCTTGTTTGCCTTTATCTTTACCAGAGATAACCATTACTTTATCGCCTTTTTTCACATGCATCCTGATCGCACCTCCTTGACTAAGGCATTTATTTCATTAGATAACTTCTGGAGCTAGAGAAACAATTTTCATGAAGTTGTTTTCACGTAATTCACGAGCAACCGGTCCGAAGATACGTGTTCCACGCGGGCTCTTGTCGTCACGGATGATAACACATGCATTCTCATCGAAGCTGATGTATGATCCGTCAGTTCTGCGCGCTCCGCTTTTTGTGCGAACGATAACAGCTTTTACGACTTCACCTTTTTTGACAACGCCTCCAGGTGTTGCTTGTTTAACCGTGCAAACAATTACATCACCAATGTTAGCCGTTTTGCGTCCAGAACCGCCAAGAACTTTAATAGTCAGTACTTCACGTGCACCAGAGTTGTCAGCTACTTTTAAACGAGTCTCTTGTTGAATCATTTTTTGTTACCTCCCTTCGGAAAAAGAATTCCGAACTTTATTAGATAATAACAGCTTCTTCGACAACTTCTACTAGACGAAAACGTTTAGTCGCAGATAATGGACGAGTTTCCATGATCTTTACGATGTCTCCGATTTTAGCTTGATTATTTTCATCATGTGCTTTTAATTTCTTTGAGTATTTTACGCGTTTACCGTAAATAGGGTCTTTCTTGTATGTTTCAACAACAACAGTGATGGTTTTATCCATTTTGTCAGAAACAACACGGCCTTGGTAAACTTTGCGTTGGTTACGTTCGCTCATGCTCACGACCTCCCCTCAGTGATTATTTGTTAGCAGCAATTTCTCTTTCACGAATCACAGTTTTCATGCGCGCGATAGCTTTGCGCACTTCACGAATGCGAGCAGTGTTTTCAAGTTGTCCTGTCGCTAATTGAAAGCGAAGATTGAAAAGTTCTTCTTTAAGAGACTTTACTTTTTGTTCAATTTCAGCAGTGGTAAGGTCACGAATTTCATTAGCTTTCATTTGATTCACCACCAATTTCTTCACGTTTTACGAACTTCGTTTTAATTGGCAATTTGTGAGATGCAAGACGAAGAGCTTCACGAGCTACCTCTTCAGACACACCAGAAATTTCAAATAAAACTTTGCCCGGTTTTACAACAGCTACCCAGCCTTCAGGAGCCCCTTTACCGGAACCCATCCGTACCTCAAGCGGTTTAGCAGTGTAAGGTTTTGAAGGGAAAATTTTAATCCAAACTTTACCGCCACGTTTCATGTAACGAGTCATCGCAATACGTGCAGCTTCGATTTGGCGGTTAGTGATCCATGATGCTTCAAGAGCCTGGATACCGAACTCACCAAAATGTACTTCAGTACCGCCTTTAGCGCGACCGCGCATTTTTCCGCGATGCTCTCTGCGATATTTAACGCGTTTTGGTAATAACATATTATTTTCCTCCTTCCTCAGTTTTCTTCTTAGTAGGAAGAACCTCTCCACGATAGATCCAGACTTTTACACCGAGCTTACCGTAAGTTGTGTCAGCTTCAGATGTTGCATAGTCAATGTCAGCACGCAATGTGTGCAATGGAACAGTTCCTTCACTGTAGTATTCAGAACGAGCGATATCAGCTCCGCCAAGACGTCCGGAAACCATTGTTTTCACACCTTGTGCTCCAGCACGCATTGTGCGTTGGATTTGTTGTTTCTGCGCACGGCGGAAAGAAATACGGTTTTCTAGTTGACGAGCGATGTTGTCAGCTACTAGCTGAGCATCAAGATCAGCTCTTTTAATTTCAAGAATGTTAATGTGTACACGCTTGCCAGTAAGGCTGTTAAGGGCTTTACGAAGTGCTTCAACTTCAGATCCGCCTTTACCGATTACCATACCAGGCTTAGCAGTGTGGATCGTAATGTTAACGCGGTTTGCTGCACGCTCGATTTCTACTTTAGAAACAGAAGCGTCAGAAAGGCGTTTGCTAATGTATTCACGAATTTTTAAATCTTCGTGCAGGAAGTCAGCGTAATCTTTACCAGCGTACCACTTAGATTCCCAATCACGAATGACTCCGATACGAAGACCGACTGGATTTACCTTTTGACCCACTACTTATCCCTCCTTCTTTTCTGATACAACGATTGTAATGTGGCTCGTACGTTTGTTGATTTGGCTCGCACGTCCCATAGCACGCGGGCGGAATCTTTTTAACGTTGGGCCTTCGTCAACAAATGCTTGAGAAATAACCAGATTGTTAGCGTCCATTTCGTAGTTGTGCTCAGCATTTGCGATAGCAGATTTTAAAACTTTTTCGATGATTGGAGAAGCAGCTCTCGGAGTTAAGTTCAAGATAGATACTGCTTCGCCTACTTGCTTACCTCGAATCAGGTCCATTACTAGACGTGCTTTACGAGGAGCAATACGGACTGTTCTTGCAACAGCTTTAGCTTGCATTTAAAAGCCTCCTCTCTTAGCGTCTTGTTTTTTTATCGTCACTAGCGTGGCCTTTGTACGTACGAGTTGGAGCGAATTCACCCAACTTGTGGCCTACCATATCTTCAGAAATGAATACAGGCACGTGTTTACGTCCGTCATAGACTGCGATTGTGTGACCGATAAATTGTGGGAAAATAGTAGAACGGCGAGACCAAGTTTTTACAACTTGTTTCTTGTCCGTTTCATTTAATTTCTCGATTTTTGCCATCAAGTGTCCATCGACAAATGGTCCTTTTTTCAAGCTGCGAGCCATTTTGGAACCTCCCTTCGTGATTGCACTACGGTCCGATATGAACCGTAGACAACCCCGTTATTTATTTTTACGACGACGTACGATAAATTTATCAGATTTGCTCTTTTTCTTACGTGTCTTGAATCCAAGAGTCGGTTTGCCCCATGGAGACATTGGTGATTTACGTCCGATTGGCGCGCGTCCTTCACCACCACCGTGCGGGTGATCGTTAGGGTTCATTACAGAACCGCGGACTGTAGGGCGGATGCCTTTCCAGCGAGAGCGTCCTGCTTTACCAATGTTGATCAGTTCGTGCTGTTCGTTACCTACTTGACCGATAGAAGCGCGGCAAGCAGAAAGGATCATGCGAACTTCACCAGAGTTAAGACGTACAAGAACGTATTTACCTTCTTTACCAAGAACCTGAGCAGATGTACCAGCAGAGCGTACAAGCTGTCCGCCTTTACCAGGTTTCAATTCAATGTTATGCACAACTGTACCAACAGGGATGTTGATAAGCGGAAGTGCGTTACCTACTTTGATGTCAGCTTCTGGGCCAGACATGATTTCAGTACCTACTTGAATTCCTTTAGGAGCAAGAATGTAACGTTTTTCTCCGTCTACATAGTTGATTAGTGCGATGTTAGCTGAACGGTTTGGATCGTATTCAACTGTAGCAACGCGTCCAGGTATACCATCTTTATCGCGTTTGAAGTCGATAACACGGTATTGGCGTTTGTGTCCGCCACCTTGGTGACGTACAGTCAATTTACCTTGGTTGTTACGTCCGCCTTTTTTATGAAGGGGAGCAAGCAAGGATTTTTCCGGCTGGTCAGTCGTGATTTCAGCAAAATCTGAAGTTGTCATGCCACGACGTCCGTTAGAGGTCGGTTTATACTTTTTAATCGCCATTTTGAATTTCCCTCCTTCTTTTTACAGATAATTAAGCTTCAAAAATTTCGATTTCTTTGCTGTCTGCAGTAAGTTTTACGATCGCTTTTCTGCGACGGCTAGTCATACCAGTGTAGCGGCCGACACGTTTTGATTTCCCTTTGTAGTTCATGATGTTGACTTTGTCAACTTTCACTCCAAAGATACTTTCAACTGCATCTTTCACTTCTGTTTTATTAGCTCTAACATCAACTTCAAAAGTATATTTTTTTTCAGTCATTAAATCAGCAGAACGTTCAGTAATGACGGGGCGCTTAAGAACATCACGAGGATCTTTCATTATGCAAGCACCTCCTCTACTTTTTCAACCGCAGCTTTCGTAATCAGAAGCTTCTCGTGGTTGACAACGTCTAACACGTTGATTCCGTTAGCTTGAACAACAGTAACTCCAGGGATATTACGAGCAGAAAGAGATACTGCTTCGTTTGCATCCGCAGTTACGATTAAAGCTTTTTTCTCAACAGACAGTCCTTTAAGGATAGCTGCCATTTCTTTTGTTTTAACCGTATCAAGAGTAAGATCTTCAAGAACAATGATGTTGTTGTCATTCACTTTAGAAGACAATACTGATTTGATTGCCAAGCGGCGAACTTTTTTAGGTAATTTATAAGAATAGCTGCGTGGTGTTGGGCCGAATACGACACCACCTCCGCGCCATTGCGGTGAACGGATAGAACCTTGACGGGCACGACCTGTACCTTTTTGACGCCATGGTTTACGACCTCCGCCGCGTACTTCAGAACGATTTTTTACTTTGTGAGATCCTTGACGTAAGGAAGCTCTTTGCATAAGAATAGCGTCGAATACTACGCTCTCATTTGGCTCAATTCCAAATACAGAAGCGTTTAATTCGATATCACCAGCAGTAGAACCGTTTTGGTTGTATAATGCTACTTTTGGCATGATCAATTTCCTCCTTTCCTAAGAGACTTATTTAGATTTAACAGCACTTTTCACAGTGATTAAAGCTTTTCTCGCACCAGGTACGTTACCTTTAATCAAAAGAAGATTGCGCTCAGCATCTACTTTTACGATTTCAAGGTTTTGGACAGTGATTTGATCTCCGCCCATGCGTCCAGGTAATAATTTACCTTTGAATACACGGTTAGGATCTACAGGTCCCATTGAACCAGGACGACGGTGGTAGCGTGAACCGTGAGACATAGGTCCGCGAGATTGTCCGTGGCGCTTGATTGCACCTTGGAAACCTTTACCTTTAGATACTCCTGTTACATCTACGATTTCTCCTGCAGAGAAAATTTCAACCTTGACTTCCTGACCAACTTCATACGCATCCATTTCCACTCCGCGTAATTCTTTAACGAAGCGCTTAGGAGCAGTCTCCGCTTTTGCAACGTGGCCTTTTTCCGGTTTGTTTGAAAGCTTTTCGCGCTTATCGTCAAAACCAAGCTGAATGGCTTCGTAGCCGTCGTTTTCAGCTGTTTTCTTTTGAAGAACAACGTTTGGAGCTGCTTCAATAACAGTTACCGGGATAAGATCACCGTTTTCTGCGAATACTTGCGTCATACCAATTTTTCTTCCTAAGATTCCTTTGGTCATTCGTCACACCTCCTATTAAGATCATTCTATATTTTAGAATTAAAGTTTGATTTCGATATCGACACCAGATGGTAAATCTAATCGCATGAGAGCATCAACAGTTTGTGGTGTTGGGTTCACAATGTCGATTAAACGTTTATGTGTACGCATTTCAAATTGCTCACGAGAATCTTTGTATTTGTGCACCGCACGAAGGATTGTGTAAACTGATTTTTCAGTCGGCAACGGAATCGGACCAGATACGCTGGCACCAGAACGTTTTGCCGTTTCAACAATCTTCTCTGCAGATTGATCAAGGATTCTATGATCATATGCTTTTAAACGAATACGAATTTTTTGTTTTGCCATTATTTTCCCTCCTTTTCGCCTACATCACGTTAGACAGTTCTCCGTGAGAAAAACCTGATCACCTTGCCATGGCAAAGCGGCCGGGTGTGTCAGCAACCTCTCACTTCATCGCAGTCAAAGACCAACATACACCATTATACAGAAAATAGACGTATGTTGCAAGGTATATTTGAATAACCTTGTGGTTTTCACACTTTGATTATTATACAGGTGTTATTAGTAATAATCAAGGATATGCCGTTTTCTTATCAGAGATGGAATGTTGCGAAGCGGCTGAGAACCTCGGCGAACAAGTCCGGCTCTTCCAAATGAGGAGAGTGGGCCGAGTTTTCAAACCAAAACCATTCTTTATACGGGGCCTTCACCTGTTTATAAAAACCGTGCGATATACTTCCCGGAACGGTCAGGTCAAATCGCCCCGATATAAAACAACATGGTACTTTAATAGAAGAAACTGATTCTTCGGCATCAAACCGGAGTAGTTCCCCCCACAAATGCTTCAGGCTGAACATTTGGCCGCGGGCAGCTAAAAGGCTCCCTCTTACGCCATATGGTTCACCAAACAGCATACGGCTGCCCACTTTGAGTACCGCCAACCGTTTATGGGTAAAGCCTCCCCCCTTCATTTCAATGCCAAACAGAAATAATGCCTGCTTCAGCTGTCCGTTCCAAGGAGGAGGGCCAATAAACCGAAGCAGCTTGTCCAGCATCCGATGTTTGTTTTCTCTGCTCCATGTTGTAAGCTGCCGGTAAGCTTCCATTTCTTCTTTTTGAATATTTACCACCTGACTGATGCCGATATACGCGTGATACAGATCAGGTCTCAGCTGCAGGACGTTAAGCGCCAGCACTGAGCCCCATGAATAGCCGACGACATATATTTTCTGTTTACTGAACTGTTTGCAGAGACGTTCCGTCACATCAATGGCGTCGGCAGTCATTTGTGCCATGGTCATGGATGAGCCGGGTATCTCCCTTGAATATGAGAGCCCCGCCCCTCTCTGATCCCAGTTCACTACAGTGAAATGCTTTTCCAGCTCTTTCTGGTATCTTCTTGCGTAGCCGATTTGCGGAGTTCCCGGCCCGCCATGCAGAAACAAAAGCAGCGGATTTTTCTTGTCATTGCCGTTAATCATGATTGTTTGTTCACTATCGTTTATCTTCAATTGTTGCAAAAGTGAAATACGATCGTTCGTACCATAATTGTCACTCATAGCTTTGCTCCTAAAATTTGTATAACTTCTATTATACAATGATTTAAGCAAGAAACAAAAAACGAGGCCCCATATGGGACCCCGCATTAATGAACGAATCGATTATTCAATGATTGTAGAAACAACGCCTGAACCAACAGTACGTCCGCCTTCACGAATAGAGAAACGAGTTCCTTCTTCGATAGCGATTGTTGAGATAAGTTCAACGTTCATTTCAGTGTTATCTCCAGGCATAACCATTTCTACGCCTTCTGGAAGATGGATGATACCAGTTACGTCAGTTGTACGGAAGTAGAACTGAGGACGGTAGTTAGAGAAGAATGGAGTATGACGTCCACCCTCTTCTTTAGAAAGAACGTAAACTTCAGCTTTGAATTTGCTGTGTGGAGTGATTGTACCTGGTTTAGCAAGTACTTGTCCACGTTGGATATCTTCACGAGCTACACCGCGAAGAAGGGCACCGATGTTGTCACCAGCTTCAGCGTAGTCAAGAAGCTTACGGAACATTTCAACACCTGTAACAGTTGTTTTGCTGTTTTCTTCTTGAAGACCGATGATTTCAACTTCATCACCGACTTTAACTTGTCCGCGTTCTACACGGCCAGTAGCAACTGTACCACGACCAGTGATTGAGAATACGTCCTCAACTGGCATCATGAATGGTTTTTCAGTGTCGCGTTCTGGAGTTGGGATGTACTCGTCAACTGCAGCCATAAGTTCAAGAATTTTTTCTTCGTACTCAGCGTCTCCTTCAAGAGCTTTAAGAGCAGAACCTTTAACAACTGGTACATCATCACCAGGGAAGTCATATTCGCTAAGAAGATCGCGAACTTCCATTTCAACAAGTTCAAGAAGCTCTTCGTCGTCTACCATGTCGCATTTGTTAAGGAATACAACGATGTAAGGTACACCAACGTTTTTAGAAAGAAGGATGTGCTCACGAGTTTGCGGCATTGGGCCATCAGCAGCAGATACTACAAGGATAGCTCCGTCCATTTGCGCAGCACCAGTGATCATGTTTTTAACATAGTCAGCGTGTCCTGGGCAGTCTACGTGTGCATAGTGACGAGTGTCAGTTTCGTACTCAACGTGTGCAGTAGAGATTGTGATACCGCGCTCACGTTCTTCTGGAGCACCATCAATTTGATCGTACGCCATAGCTGTACCTTTACCAGATTTCTTATGAAGTACTGTTGAGATAGCAGCAGTTAATGTTGTTTTACCATGGTCAACGTGTCCAATTGTACCGATATTGGCATGTGATTTGGAACGGTCGAATTTTTCTTTAGCCATTCTAAAATCCTCCTTAAGAGCTTTTAATTAGTGATGTATAGAGTGATAGAAAGTGAAAGCTTGCTTTCACTTCCTCATCTTACAATAGTAGTTATACTTGAGTTAAGTGGCAAAATCAATTATTCGCCTTTATTTTTTTTGATAATTTCTTCAGCGATGCTCTTCGGCACTTCTTCGTAGTGGTCCATGTGCATAGTGAACGTACCGCGGCCTTGCGTGTTAGAACGAAGGGCAGTAGCGTAACCGAACATTTCAGCAAGAGGAACCATCGCACGCACTACTTGTGCGTTACCGCGAGCTTCCATACCTTCTACGCGTCCGCGACGAGATGTAATATCGCCCATGATGTCTCCCATGTATTCTTCAGGAATAACCACTTCAACTTTCATGATTGGTTCAAGAAGAACAGGGTTACATTTGCTGACTGCATTTTTCAATGCCATAGAAGCAGCGACTTTAAACGCCATTTCGTTTGAGTCAACATCATGGTAAGATCCATCAAAAAGTTTCGCCTTGATGTCGATTAGCGGGAATCCAGCTAGGACACCATTTTCAAGAGAGTCTTCAAGACCTGCTTGTACGGCTGGGATGTATTCACGAGGAACAACACCACCGACGATTGCGTTTTCGAATTCAAAGCCAGCGCCTTCTTCGTTCGGTTCGAATTCAATCCAAACGTGACCGAACTGACCGCGTCCGCCTGACTGACGTACGAATTTACCTTCAACTTTTGCACTGCTGCGGAAAGTCTCACGGTATGCTACTTGAGGAGCACCTACGTTAGCTTCAACTTTGAATTCACGCTTCATACGATCAACAATGATGTCAAGGTGAAGTTCACCCATACCAGAGATGATTGTTTGACCAGTTTCCTGGTTTGTTTGTGTACGGAATGTAGGATCTTCTTCAGCAAGTTTTGCCAAAGCGACACCCATTTTATCTTGGTCAGCTTTTGATTTAGGCTCAATCGCTACGTCGATAACCGGTTCTGGGAATTCCATTGATTCAAGGATTACAAGATCCTTTTCATCACATAGAGTATCTCCAGTAGAAGTATCTTTTAGACCTACAGCAGCTGCGATGTCCCCTGCGTATACAGTAGAAATCTCTTCACGGCTGTTAGCGTGCATTTGAAGGATACGTCCTACGCGCTCACGCTTGCCTTTAGTAGAGTTTTTCACATATGAACCGGAATCAAGTGTTCCGGAATATACGCGGAAGAATGTCAGCTTACCGACATATGGGTCAGTCATAACTTTAAATGCAAGTGCCGAGAACGGCTCTTCATCAGAAGAATGACGAACAATTTCTTCATCAGTGTCAGGACGTACACCTTTGATTGCAGCAACGTCAGTCGGTGCAGGAAGGTAGTCAAGAACGGCATCAAGTACAAGCTGAACACCTTTGTTTTTGAAAGCAGAACCGACAAGTACAGGGTAGAATTCAACATTCAGTGTACCTTTACGAATAGCAGCTTTCAGCTCGTCGATAGAAATTTCTTCACCTTCAAGGTACTTTTCCATAAGCTCTTCATCAAGCTCAGCCACAGCTTCAATCAGGCTGTTGCGAAGCTCTTCAGCTTGCTCTTTGTACTCTTCAGGGATTTCTTTCGCATCAGAACGAGTTCCAAGGTCATCTTCATAGAAATACGCAACGTTTTCTACTAAGTCAATGATACCTTCGAAGTTGTCTTCAGCACCGATCGGCAATTGGATTGCATGAGCGTTTGCTTGAAGACGGTCTCTTAAAGTTCCTACAGAGTAAAGGAAATCTGCGCCGATTTTGTCCATTTTGTTGACAAATACAATACGCGGCACTCCGTAAGTTGTTGCTTGGCGCCATACTGTTTCTGTTTGAGGCTCAACGCCTGATTGTGCATCAAGCACGGCAACCGCACCATCAAGTACACGAAGTGAACGTTCAACTTCAACTGTGAAGTCTACGTGTCCCGGTGTATCGATGATGTTTACACGGTAACCTTTCCACTGTGCAGTTGTAGCTGCGGAAGTGATCGTGATACCGCGTTCTTGTTCCTGCTCCATCCAGTCCATTTGCGAAGCTCCTTCGTGAGTTTCGCCAATTTTGTGGATACGGCCTGTGTAGAACAAGATCCGTTCTGTAGTTGTCGTTTTACCGGCATCGATGTGAGCCATGATCCCGATATTACGAGTTTTTTCTAAGGAGAACTCTCTTGCCATTGGGTAATTTCTCCTTCCTTATTAGGAAATTGTGTTTTTTAAATATAAGAATCCTACCAGCGGTAGTGAGCAAACGCTTTGTTCGCTTCAGCCATCTTGTGAGTGTCTTCACGTTTCTTAACGGCAGCACCAGTGTTGTTAGCTGCATCAAGAATTTCGTTAGCCAGGCGCTCTTCCATTGTTTTTTCTCCGCGAAGACGCGCATAGTTAACCAACCAGCGAAGACCAAGAGTTGTACGGCGTTCTGGACGAACTTCTACAGGCACTTGGTAGTTAGCTCCACCTACACGGCGTGCTTTAACTTCAAGTACAGGCATGATGTTTTTCAATGCTTGTTCGAAAACCTCCATTGCATCATTGCCAGTGCGTTCTTTAATGATATCGAATGACTTGTATAGGATTGTTTGAGATTTACCTTTTTTACCGTCAATCATCATTTTGTTGATAAGACGGGATACAAGCTTAGAGTTGTATAACGGATCAGGTAAAACGTCTCTTTTTGCTACAGGACCTTTACGTGGCATCTGTATATCCTCCCTTCATTAATTTTAATGATTTATGATTTTATTACTTTGCTTTAGGGCGTTTTGTTCCGTATTTAGAACGGCCTTGCGCACGGTTTTCTACTCCGGCAGTATCAAGCGCACCACGGACGATGTGGTAGCGTACACCCGGTAAGTCTTTTACACGTCCGCCGCGGATCAGTACAACGCTGTGCTCTTGCAGGTTATGACCGATACCAGGAATGTAGGCAGTAACCTCGATTCCGTTAGTTAAACGAACACGAGCATATTTACGAAGTGCTGAGTTCGGTTTTTTCGGTGTCATTGTACCGACACGAGTACATACCCCGCGTTTTTGTGGAGAAGATACGTTAGTGTGCTCTTTTTTAAAGCTGTTGTATCCTTTGTTTAGTGCAGGTGACTTAGAGTTTTCAACTTTGCTCACGCGTCCCTTGCGAATTAGCTGATTAATTGTAGGCATATTGTGTTCCTCCCTTCATTACGTTTTATAACCCACATACCCAGGTGGTTCATCATTAGGCAAAAAACAATGTCTTTACACAAGAATAATTTCTTACGTAAAAACAAAAAAGTACGCTATAACATAATGGCAACAGCTGCTGCTCCCACTTCAATTCCGCAGGCTTTGCCGAGCTTTTTCATGGATTCCACCATACAGACCGCGACATTTTGGTTCTTCGCAAGCTGAATAACGCCTGCCGTAAGAACTGAGTCCGCGTCTTTTGCCACGACGACTTCCTTTACTGAACCTCGTTTTAGAGCTTTCACTGTTTGCTTCGTACCAATAATAATTGATTTGGCCTGTGATACTTTATCATAAGACATAAACATATCCTCCAAAGTAACAGGTTTTATTTCGAGCACCTTGGTTATATTATCACTCTGTGAGACGGATGTCAACAACGTATGACATTTTTTAGTGCCGTCCGTCACCAGAATATTAATAAGACTGCGGAAAAGCTGTCGAAACAGCCTTTCCTGCAGCAGTTTTCAACTATTCAACCGGAACCATATCTTCAGACGGCTGAACGTTAGAAACAGGTTTTACTTTTCTATAATTCATCATACCGGTACCGGCCGGAACCAGTTTACCGATAATAACATTTTCTTTCAGGCCGAGAAGTTCATCGCGCTTGCCTTTAATTGCAGCGTCTGTAAGAACACGGGTCGTTTCTTGGAATGACGCAGCAGACAAGAATGAATCTGTCTCAAGAGAAGCTTTTGTGATACCGAGAAGAACAGGACGGCCCGTAGCAGGTCGGTTGCCTTCAAGCAGCACTTTTTTGTTCGCTTCTGTGAATTGGTGAATGTCAAGCAATGTGCCAGGAAGCACATCAGTGTCTCCGGCATCGATCACACGTACTTTGCGAAGCATTTGGCGAACCATTACTTCAACGTGTTTATCGCCGATTTCAACACCCTGCATACGGTAAACCTTTTGAACCTCGTGAAGAAGATACTCTTGAACCGTTGTCAGGTCAGTGACTTTAAGAAGCTCTTTCGGATCGATAGAACCTTCAGTCAGTACTTGACCGCGAGTAATCTGATCTCCTTCCGCTACTTTTAAGCGTGAGTTGTAAGGTGCCGTGTATGAACGGGTTTCAACAGCGCCTTGAACAACGATTTCCTGCTGTTTATCGCGGACTTCGTTGATTTCGGCAATTGTACCGTCAATTTCAGAAATCGTCGCTTGACCTTTCGGATTACGCGCTTCGAAAAGCTCTTGGATACGCGGAAGACCTTGTGTGATATCGTCTCCGGCAACCCCGCCTGTATGGAACGTACGCATCGTTAACTGCGTACCAGGCTCACCGATTGATTGGGCAGCGATAATACCGACCGCTTCTCCGACTTCAACATCGGTTCCGGTCGCAAGATTTCGGCCGTAGCATCGTTTACACACACCATGAGGCGTATTACATGTGAAGGCAGAACGAATCCACACTTCTTCAATACCGGCTTCAACGATTTCAAGCGCCTTATCCTCATCGATCAATTCATTTTCGTTAATGAGCACAGCACCCGTTTCAGGATGTTTGATCTGTTTTCTGGAGAAACGGCCGATTAGGCGCTCTTCCAGGCGCTCAATGATTTCCGTGCCTTCTCTGAGCGGTTTAGCGAGAATACCGCGGTCAGTTCCGCAATCTGTTTCACGAATGATAACATCCTGCGCCACATCGACAAGACGGCGTGTAAGGTAACCTGAGTCAGCTGTTTTCAGGGCGGTATCGGCAAGACCTTTACGCGCACCGTGAGTGGAGATAAAGTACTCCAATACCGTCAGACCTTCACGGAAACTTGATTTGATCGGCAACTCAATGATTCGTCCAGCCGGGTTGGCCATCAGACCGCGCATACCCGCAAGCTGCGTAAAGTTAGATGCGTTACCACGGGCTCCTGAGTCACTCATCATGTAGATCGGGTTGACTTCGTCTAATGATTTCATCAGTTTGCCTTGGATGACGTCTTTGGCTGAACTCCAAATTGAGATGACTCTCTCATAGCGTTCTTCTTCGGTGATTAGACCGCGTCTGAACTGTTTCATGACATTGTCAACTTTGCTTTGTGCTTCTTCAAGGATTTCTTGTTTATCATCGAGAACGACGATATCAGAAACCCCAACTGTGATACCGGCTTTCGTTGAATATCTGAAACCAAGGTTTTTCATGCGGTCAAGCATTTTAGACGTTTCCGTGATGTGGAATCGTTTAAAGATTTCCGCGATGATTTTACCCAGAATACCTTTTTTAAACGGTGCATTAATTGGCTGCTCTGCAATCACAGCTTTAACGTCAGCACCTTTATCTAAGAAGAAACGGTCAGGTGTTTTCTCTTCAATGTTGCTCTTCGTTGGTTCATTCATATAAGGGAATGACTCAGGAAGAATTTCATTGAAAATGAGTTTACCGACTGTTGTGATTAACAGTTTAGAACGCTGCTCATCAGTAAATGTCACATTCTTCAGGGAGTTCGCCGCAACGGCCACTCTCGTATGAAGGTGGACATATCCGTTTTGATAAGCAAGAAGCGCTTCATCTGTATTCTTGAATACCATACCTTCGCCGACAGCTCCGGCACGCTCAAGCGTCAGGTAGTAGTTTCCTAATACCATATCCTGAGACGGCGTTACAACCGGTTTACCATCTTTAGGGTTCAAGATGTTTTGCGCTGCAAGCATCAGAATGCGCGCCTCAGCTTGAGCCTCCGCTGATAAAGGTACGTGAACCGCCATTTGGTCACCGTCAAAGTCAGCGTTATAGGCTGTACATACGAGCGGGTGAAGACGGATTGCGCGTCCTTCTACAAGCGTCGGTTCGAAAGCCTGAATACCTAATCTGTGAAGCGTAGGGGCACGGTTCAATAAGACCGGATGCTCCTTAATAACAGATTCAAGTACATCCCAAACTTCAGGCTGTACGCGCTCGATTTTGCGTTTCGCGCTCTTAATGTTGTGCGCAAGGCCTTTTTCAACAAGCTCTTTCATGACGAAAGGCTTGAAGAGCTCAAGCGCCATTTCCTTCGGTAATCCGCACTGGTACATTTTCAGATGCGGTCCTACTACGATAACAGAACGGCCGGAGTAGTCTACACGTTTACCGAGAAGGTTCTGACGGAAGCGTCCTTGTTTCCCTTTCAGCATGTGAGAAAGAGATTTTAACGGACGGTTACCCGGACCTGTTACAGGACGGCCGCGGCGTCCGTTGTCAATCAGAGCATCGACAGCTTCCTGAAGCATACGTTTTTCGTTCTGAACGATGATGCTCGGAGCGCCGAGATCCAACAGACGTTTTAAACGATTGTTACGGTTGATGACACGACGGTAAAGGTCATTCAGGTCAGACGTCGCGAAACGTCCGCCGTCAAGCTGAACCATCGGTCTTAACTCAGGAGGAATAACCGGAAGCACATCAAGGATCATCCAAGACGGCTTGTTTCCTGAATTACGGAAGGCTTCCAATACTTCAAGGCGTTTGATCGCACGTGTGCGCCGCTGTCCTTGAGATGTTTTCAGCTCTTCTTTTAACATATCAACTTCTTTGACAAGGTCGATGTCTTGAAGAAGTTTATTAATGGCTTCCGCACCCATAGAGGCTTGGAATTTGCTGCCGTATTTATCAAGATACGCACGGTATTCCTTCTCAGATAAAAGCTGTTTCTTTTCAAGCGGTGTATTAGCCGGATCGGTTACGACGTAAGAAGCAAAGTAAATCACTTCTTCTAACGCACGCGGTGACATATCCAATACGAGGCCCATACGGCTCGGAATACCTTTGAAATACCAAATGTGAGAAACCGGGGCAGCCAGTTCAATATGCCCCATTCTCTCACGACGGACTTTAGCCCGCGTTACTTCAACTCCGCAACGGTCACAAACTACGCCTTTATAACGAACCCGCTTGTACTTGCCGCAATGACATTCCCAGTCCTTTGTCGGTCCGAAAATGCGTTCGCAGAACAGGCCGTCCTTTTCAGGTTTTAACGTACGATAGTTTATCGTTTCAGGCTTTTTCACTTCACCAAAAGACCATGAACGGATTTTATCCGGTGAAGCAAGACCGATGTTCATATACTCAAAATTGTTCACATCCAGCAAGGGGCCTACCTCCCTTTTTATCTTCGGATTAACCGATGTCACTTGCTTTATCAATCAGAGACTATTCTTTTGTTACTACATCACGTTCAACGTCTGGAGATGCTGCTTCTTCCGGCGCTTCATCACCTGATAATGCAAGACCGTCAGCTTGTTTGCCATCTTCCTCGTCTTCTAGATCTCTCATTTCTATCTCTTCTTCATCGCCTGAGAGGATTTTCACGTCCATACCTAAGCTTTGAAGCTCTTTGATTAATACTTTGAATGATTCCGGAACACCAGGTTCTGGAACATTATCGCCTTTCACGATGGCTTCGTATGTTTTCACACGTCCAACCACGTCATCGGACTTCACGGTCAGGATTTCTTGAAGCGTGTAAGCCGCACCGTAAGCTTCAAGCGCCCAAACCTCCATCTCACCAAAACGCTGTCCTCCGAATTGAGCTTTACCTCCAAGAGGCTGCTGCGTAACAAGTGAGTAAGGTCCTGTAGAACGGGCATGAAGTTTATCATCAACCATGTGAGCAAGTTTGATCATGTACATGATTCCGACAGATACACGGTTGTCGAACGGTTCTCCCGTACGGCCGTCATAAAGAACTGTTTTAGCGTCTCTTGACATGCCTGCTTCTTCAAGCGTTTCCCATACGTCTTCTTCACGCGCGCCGTCAAATACAGGTGACGCGATGTGAATGCCGAGGTAACGGGCAGCCATACCCATGTGAAGCTCTAATACCTGCCCGATGTTCATACGTGAAGGTACGCCCAGCGGGTTAAGCATGATATCGATCGGCGTGCCGTCAGGAAGGTAAGGCATATCTTCTTCAGGAAGAATCTTAGAGATAACCCCTTTATTTCCGTGACGTCCGGCCATTTTATCTCCTTCAGAAATTTTACGTTTCTGAACGATATATACGCGTACAAGCTGGTTCACACCCGGAGGAAGTTCGTCTCCGTCTTCACGGTTAAAGACTTTTACGTCGTGGATAATTCCGCCGCCGCCGTGAGGCACACGCAGAGAAGTATCACGAACCTCGCGGGCTTTTTCTCCAAAGATCGCATGAAGAAGGCGTTCTTCCGCAGTAAGCTCAGTGACGCCTTTAGGCGTTACTTTACCGACGAGAAGGTCTCCGTCATTGACTTCCGCACCGATACGGATAATTCCGCGGTCATCAAGGTTGCGAAGCGCGTCTTCTCCGACGTTTGGAATGTCGCGAGTGATCTCTTCAGGTCCAAGCTTTGTATCACGTGCTTCTGATTCATATTCTTCAATGTGAATGGATGTATATACATCATCTTTCACAAGGCGTTCACTCATGATGATGGCATCCTCATAGTTGTAGCCATCCCATGTCATAAAGCCGACCATTACGTTGCGGCCGAGCGCAAGCTCCCCAAGCTCCATAGAAGGACCGTCAGCAAGGATTTCCCCTTTGACTACTTCATCGCCGACACTTACAATCGGACGCTGGTTGTAGCACGTACCTTGGTTGGAGCGGACAAATTTCAGCAAGCTGTATTTATCCAGGTTGCCTTTTACTTTCTGGCCGTCAATTTCTTCGTAGCGGCGCACCCATACGCTTTTCGCTTCTACACGCTCAACGATACCAGGGTGTTTACAAATAACAGCTGCCCCAGAGTCTTTACCGGATACATATTCCATACCCGTTCCGACAATCGGCGCTTCCGGCTGCATCAAAGGCACAGCCTGACGCTGCATGTTCGCTCCCATGAGGGCGCGGTTTGAGTCATCGTTTTCCAAGAAAGGAATGCATGCTGTCGCAGCAGATACAACCTGTTTAGGAGATACGTCCATGTAATCCACGCGGTTGCGGGCAACAACGGTGTTCTCCCCTCTGAAACGGGCTACAATGCTGTCATCAATGAATGAACCGTCATCGCTCAGCTTTGCGTTTGCTTGAGCTACGACATAGTTGTCTTCTTCATCGGCAGTCAAGTAATCAATTCTAGGCGTTACTTTGCCTGTTTCAGGGTCGACACGGCGGTATGGCGTCTCAATGAAACCAAAGCGGTTTACTTTCGCAAATGATGACAATGAGTTAATCAAACCGATGTTCGGGCCCTCAGGCGTTTCAATCGGACACATACGGCCGTAGTGAGAGTAGTGTACGTCACGCACTTCCATTCCGGCGCGTTCACGAGTCAATCCGCCCGGTCCGAGAGCTGACAGACGGCGCTTATGAGTTAATTCAGCAAGCGGGTTCGTCTGATCCATGAATTGAGAAAGCTGTGAGCTTCCGAAAAACTCTTTAATGGACGCGATAACAGGTCTGATGTTAATCAGCTGCTGCGGCGTGATGGTATTCGTGTCTTGAATGGACATTCTTTCACGAACGACACGTTCCATCCGGCTTAAACCAATACGGAATTGGTTTTGTAAGAGCTCGCCTACAGAACGCAGACGGCGGTTTCCGAGATGGTCGATATCATCTGTGTCGCCTACGCCGTGCAGAAGGTTGAAGAAGTAGCTGATAGAAGAAATAATATCAGCAGGCGTAATGTTTTTAATCGCTTCTTCAATGTAAGCATTGCCGATCACATTGATCGTCTGCTCTCCTTCTTGGTCAGTAGGAGCAAAGATTTTAATGGATTGAAGCATCACTTCATCCTCGACTACGCCGCCGTTAGGATAAAGCTTTCTGAAGCCTATCCCATTTTCTAAGTATGGCAGGACTTTATCGAGTGTTCTTCTGTCAAGAATCTGCCCTTTTTCAGCGAGAATTTCACCGGTTTCAGGATCCACCAGTGTTTCTGCAAGCCGCTGGTTAAACAGACGGTTCTTGATATGAAGCTTTTTGTTAATTTTATAGCGTCCTACATTCGCAAGATCGTAACGCTTCGGATCAAAGAAACGGGAATCCAGCAAGCTTTTTGCGTTTTCTACAGTAGGAGGCTCTCCCGGACGGAGGCGCTCATAGATTTCAAGAAGCGCTTTATCACTGTTTTCAGTGTTGTCTTTATCAAGCGTGTTGCGAAGATATTCGTTCTCGCCAATGAGATCGAGAATCTCTTGATCGGAGCCGAAGCCGAGAGCACGCAAAAGAACCGTAACCGGCAACTTACGTGTGCGATCAATGCGGACATACACAACATCTTTCGCATCAGTTTCGTATTCTAACCATGCGCCACGGTTTGGAATGACAGTAGCGGTAAAACCTTTTTTACCGTTTTTGTCTACTTTACCACTGAAATATACACTTGGAGACCGAACAAGCTGAGATACGATAACACGTTCTGCACCGTTGATGATAAAAGTACCTGTATCTGTCATAATAGGGAAATCACCCATGAAGACATCCTGGTCTTTTACCTCTCCAGTTTCTTTGTTAATTAAACGAACCTTCACTCTTAGCGGAGCTGAGTAAGTCACATCACGTTCTTTTGATTCTTCTACAGGATACTTAGGATCTCCTAAACTGTAGTCAATGAACTCAAGAGAGAGGTTACCAGTGAAATCCTCAATTGGCGATATGTCTTGAAACATCTCTCTAAGACCCTCATCAAGAAACCACTGATAAGAAGAGGTTTGAATTTCAATGAGATTTGGTAATTCTAACACTTCGCTAATGCGAGCATAGCTTCTGCGCTGGCGGTGTCGTCCATACTGAACTAGTTGACCTGTCAACTGATTCACCCCTCAAATCATGCGTATTATATGTGTAATAAGCATTCCTTACAGTAAAGAAATACTTTTACAAGACAAAAGAAAAAAGGGTTTCTAATTAAGAAAACCACATCCAAAAACAAATACCGATTTTATTAGCATTTCCATGTTTGTATAATTTATACATGCACTATGATTACTCAGCATATCATGCAAAATATATACATTGGCATTTTACAATATTAACATAGCCAAAAATTCAAGTCAAACTTTTTTTGCTTTTATGATATAATAGCCTTTCTTTTTTTGAACGACAGAAACTTCGTCAAAAAGTTCCTTCAGTTTTTCAATGGCAGAAGGCCCGCCCTGTTTTTTCTGTATGACGATCCACAACTCACCTGAAGTCCTTAAATGTTCAGCGCTTTTTTCAAAAATGGCATGGACAACTTTTTTTCCGGCGCGGATTGGGGGGTTTGTAATAATAGAAGCAAATGTTTGAGCAGAATCAATATTTGAAAATAAATCACTTTGGTAAATACGTACGTTTTTTATTTCGTTTTTTTCTGCATTTTCATTTGATAGCTCTACGGCTCTTTCATTCACATCAACCATGTGGATTGTCCGGTCTGTAAATTCACCTGCAAGCGATAAACCGATCGGGCCGTAACCGCACCCTACATCCAGAAAGTCGCCATCCGTTTCCGGCTCTTGGAACGCTTCAATTAAGACACGAGATCCGAAATCAACTTCCTTTTTCGAGAAAACGCCGCTGTCACTTGTGAATGTATACGTTTTATTCCGCAGTGTAAATGACCATGTTTGCTTATTGCTTTTAACTGAAGGTTTTTCTGAATAATAGTGTTCACTCATTATTAGAACCTCCTCATATCATTTCGCTTAAAGAAAAGCAAAGAAAAAGCCCGCCTCATAAAAGCGAGCTTCCCCTACAGGCAAGTGAAGATTACTTAACTTCTACAGAAGCGCCAACTTCTTCAAGTTTAGCTTTAAGCTCTTCAGCTTCTTCTTTCGCAATACCTTCTTTAAGTGGTTTTGGAGTGTTGTCAACAAGTTCTTTAGCTTCTTTCAAGCCAAGACCAGTGATTTCACGTACAACTTTGATAACTTTGATTTTTTGTCCGCCTGCACCAGCAAGGATGAGGTCGAATTCGCTTTGCTCTTCAGCAGCTCCGCCAGCAGCAGCTCCGCCAGCTACAGCTACAGGAGCAGCAGCAGTTACGCCAAATTCTTCTTCGATTGCTTTTACTAGGTCGTTCAATTCAAGTACAGTTGCTTCTTTAACGGAAGCAATGATTTCTTCGATATTTAAAGCCATTTGTAATTCCTCCATTTGTTTTTATTTTAGATACAAATCAGATTAAGCGCCTTGTTCTTCCTTTTGATCTGCAACTGCTTTAGCTGCAAGAGCAAGGTTGCGAACTGGAGCTTGAAGTACGCTAAGCAACATAGAAAGCAAGCCTTCGCGTGATGGAAGTTCAGCAAGAGCTTTCACTTCTTCAACAGAAGAAACTTTACCTTCGATAACGCCCGCTTTGATTTCAAGAGCTTCGTGTTTTTTCGCAAACTCGTTAAGAACTTTTGCCGGAGCGACAACATCTTCAGTACTGAATGCGATCGCATTCGGTCCAGTTAAGACATCGTTCAAACCATCAAGTTCAGCTTGTTCAACCGCACGGCGAGTCATTGTGTTTTTGTACACTTTGAACTCAACGTTAGCTTCGCGAAGCTGTTTACGGAGTTCAGTTACTTCAGAAACGTTAAGTCCGCGGTAGTCAACGATGATCGTTGATTTGCTTTCTTTCAGTTTAGAAGCAATCTCTTCAACAACAACTTTTTTTGTTTCAATTGCGCTGCTCATGGTTACACCTCCTGTAGATTTTGTGTAACACTTATACCGCTAGGTGATCACGACTGTGACGACGATTCCATATAAAAAGCCTCCATGTGACATGGAGGCTGTATATACAAGCATACGTAACGTAATAGCTGTGATATATATACACCTCGGCAGGATATTAAGCCTTTAACGGCCCCTGCTGTCTACGGTATAAATGACATATTATATTTTACAACATTTTGAATCATATCAGAATGCTGATGTAAAGTCAAATATTATTTTACGTTGAAAGTAGAAGCGTCTACTTTGACACCAGGGCCCATAGTAGAAGTAACAGCAACGTTTTTCACGTAAACACCTTTAGCCGCAGCCGGTTTTGCTTTCAGGATTGTTTCATACATTGTTGTGAAGTTCTCAACAAGTTTTTCATCCTCGAAAGAAACTTTTCCGATTGGAACGTGGATGTTTCCTGCTTTATCAACGCGGTATTCAACTTTACCAGCTTTGATTTCGCCGATTGCTTTTTCCACTTCAAAAGTAACAGTTCCTGTTTTAGGGTTTGGCATAAGACCTTTTGGTCCAAGCACACGTCCGATTTTACCGACTTCACCCATCATGTCAGGAGTCGCAACGATTACATCAAAATCGAACCATCCTTGTTGGATTTTCGTGATGTAATCAGAATCGCCAACGTAATCTGCACCGGCAGCTTCAGCTTCTTTTGCTTTTTCGCCTTTAGCGAATACAAGCACGCGCTGAGTTTTACCAGTTCCGTTAGGAAGAACTACAGCTCCGCGGATTTGTTGGTCGTTTTTACGAGGGTCAACCCCTAAACGAAATGCAACTTCAACTGTAGCGTCGAATTTAGCTGTATTCGTTTTTTTAGTAAGCGCCACTGCTTCAGCGACGTCGTAAGCTTTCGCACGGTCTACAAGCTTCGCAGCTTCAACGTACTTTTTACCTTTTTTAGCCATTTTAAAATTTCCTCCTTATGTGGTTATAGCGGAATAACCTCCCACGAATAAGGGTTGCGAACTTGTGAAAACTCGCAACCCGACAAGAAACAAATTAATCCTCGATAACAATACCCATACTGCGGGCAGTACCTTCAACCATGCGCATTGCCGCTTCAACGTTTGCTGCGTTTAAGTCAGGCATTTTCGTTTCAGCGATTTCGCGTACTTTATCGCGCTTAACGGTTGCCACTTTATTACGGTTTGGTTCACCAGAACCAGACTCAATTCCAGCTGCTTTTTTAAGCAATACTGCAGCAGGCGGAGTTTTTGTAATAAATGTAAATGAACGGTCTTCGTAAACCGAAATTTCAACAGGAATGATTAAACCAGCTTGGTCAGCTGTACGAGCGTTAAACTCCTTACAGAATCCCATGATATTTACACCGGCTTGACCTAGTGCAGGTCCAACTGGCGGCGCTGGGTTAGCTTTTCCAGCAGGAATTTGCAATTTTACAACTTTTACTACTTTTTTAGCCACGAGACACACCTCCTTAAGTCCGTGATGTGGTAATAGGGTAAACCCTCCCACTCAAGGTTTCATTCTTTATATGAATGACGAAATATCAAGCTAGCTGCCTTGGATTAGTCCAAGACGTACCTTTGCTATATTATCATTAATGTATATCAATTTCAAGTTTTTTCACATTACAATTTGTCGATCTGGGTAAATTCCAGTTCAACCGGCGTTTCCCGGCCGAACATGTTCACAAATACCTTCACTTTGCTCTTATCATAATCAATCTCTTCGATAGATCCGGTAAAGTTGGCAAATGGTCCGTCTATGACTTTGACTGTCTCTTTCAATTCAAAATCAATGTCGGTTTTTCGTTCATCCATTCCCATCCGTTTCAAAATGGTTTCCACTTCGCCCGGCAGAAGAGGAGTCGGCTTTGAGCCTGATCCAGCTGATCCGACGAATCCGGTAACGCCCGGCGTATTGCGGACCACATACCATGAATCATCGGTCATGACGATTTCAACAAGCACGTAGCCGGGGAATACTTTCTTTTTAACTACTTTTTTCTTACCGTTCTTAATATCCGTTTCTTCTTCTTCAGGAACGACTACGCGGAAAATTTTATCCTGCATTCCCATCGATTCCACACGTTTTTCAAGGTTTGCTTTTACTTTGTTTTCATAACCGGAATACGTATGAACAACATACCAATTCTTTTCCATTCTATCAGGACTATGCAGTCCTTCCCTCCCCGCATTTAAAAAATGAGTGTAAAACAAAAAATAGGCACAGAGCCTATGAATCCTTTTTTTCAACACAATAAAAAACCCGCTGAACGGGTTTTGGCAAACGATATTATGATCTATTATAGCACGTATTGCTGATCATTATTCAACTATTAAACGAATTAATTGAGAAATTCCTGTATCAAGGAGGGCAAAAAAGATAATAAAAAAGATAACTGTTGAAATAACCGTGATCGTATAACGCGTTAACTCTTTACCTTTAGGCCAGCTAACCTTTTTCATTTCTTTCCCAACATCTTTAAAGAAACTCATCATACGCATGTAAAAGACCTCCACAATTTAAAAAGCGAGAACACTATTTTGTTTCTAAATGAGCTGTATGTGAATTGCAAGTGCTGCAGTACTTCTTAACTTCTAACCGCTCAGCCGCTGATGCAGAGCTTTTCATTGTCGTATAATTACGATTTCCGCATGTTTTGCATGCCAGCGTAATCTTTTTTCTCATGTCGTTACACCTTTTCCTAAATAGACATTCATTTATCTTAATAAAATATCACAGACAGAAAAATTCTGTCAATATCACATAGAAACCAGCTATAAACTGATTTCTCTTATTTCTAAATACTTCTCAAGCTTGCGCTTCACGCGCTGCAGCGCATTATCGATTGATTTTACGTGCCGGTTTAAGTCATCTGAAATCTCTTGGTAACTTCTTCCGTCAAGATACAAAACAAGCACCTTTCTCTCTAGATCGCTTAACAATTCTCCCATTTTCATTTCAATATCATCAAATTCTTCTTGATTAATAATCATTTCTTCAGGATTTAACGTTTTTGCGCCCGAAATGACGTCAAGCAGCGTGCGGTCTGATTCTTCATCAAAAATAGGCTTGTCTAAAGAGACATAGGAATTTAAAGGAATGTGTTTCTGGCGAGTAGCTGTCTTTATTGCGGTAATAATCTGGCGGGTAATGCACAATTCTGCAAAAGCTTTAAATGAAGTAAGCTTGTCCTCTCTAAAGTCACGTATAGACTTATATAAGCCTATCATCCCTTCCTGTACAATATCTTCCCTGTCCGCCCCTATTAAAAAATAGGATCTGGCTTTTGCCCGTACAAAATTACGGTACTTCGTAATCAAGTAATCTAACGCATCACTATCCCCAACATGAACCTTTTCAATAACCTGCTCGTCCTCCAACTGGCAAAACTGCACTTTGTTGAATTTTCCCTTGTTGTTCTGTAGATTCACTGCGATCCCCCCGGCGCACGTAGATAGAAATATTATACATTAATGGGCGAAAAAGCGTCAACCTAATCCAGGTCGCCCCGCCGCCACTTTTCAAACGTTTTCAAAACCTCTTCGGACAGCTCAATTTTACCCGGGGGTTTTTCGGAAGTGATTTTAGAAACCCGCCTTTGAATGCGGCGTTCAATGGCATCCACTTCCCGCAACAGCTCCCGGGCGGACTTTCGGAGGGCCCCTTGTCCGAAAATCGCCCATTGCTCGGTGTAATCAGAGGTGGCGACGTGAATCTGTGTCGCAATGTTATTCAGCGCTTGGGCGAGCTTTTCGATCCGCTCATCCGCCGTCTCGTTCTCCCTTGTAAAAATGACTTCGACCCTGTAATTGGTTTGCTTTTTCTCTATCCCTTTTACAAGATGCGCATCAAAAACAACAATGACTTTGATTCCTGTATATGACTGATATTCTGCCATTTTCTGAATCAGTACATCTCTCGCTTCTTCAAAACTGTTCGCTTTTAAATCCTTTAGCTGCGGCCAGGCTCCTATCATGTTGTATCCGTCTACTAATAGGATGTCCATCTGTCTTTATTCCCCTAGAGGTTTGCGTTTCCTGTAGACTTCATACATCAAAAGGCCGGCCGCTACCGACGCATTCAGAGATGTTACTTTTCCCGCCATCGGAAGTTTGATGAGGAAATCGCATTTTTCTTTTACAAGACGGCCCATTCCTTTGCCCTCGCTGCCAATGACTAAGGCCAGAGGCATCTTGCCGTCCATTGTGCGGTAATCCTCCCGCGCGGACGCATCTGTTCCGACTACCCAAATGCCCCGCTCCTTCATTTCATCGAGCGTCCGGGCAAGGTTTGTGACCTTAACGACCGGGATATGCTCAATGGCTCCCGTTGACGCTTTTGCGACCGTCGCCGTCAGCCCGACTGCTCTGCGTTTCGGTATGACGATGCCGTGCGCGCCCACCGCGTCAGCCGTTCTCATAATGGAGCCGAGATTATGAGGGTCTTCCAGTTCATCCAATATGAGAAAGAAAGGCTGTTCATTTCTTTCTTCCGCTCTTTTATATAAATCGTCTAATTCTGCATACTCATATGCCGCCACCTGTGCGACGACCCCCTGATGCTGTCCCTCCACCATCTGGTCGAGCTTTTTTCTCGGTACAAATTGGATGGTGATGCCTTGTTTTTTCGCAAGCTCAATGACTTGCTGGGCTTGTCCTTTTACTGTGTTCTCGGCCATCCATAATTTATATAGCTTCCGGTCTGACTTTAATGTCTCGATAACCGCATTTTTTCCTATGACGTAATCATGTTGCTGACTCATTTGTTTTCCTCCCTGACGTCCCGGCTTGTATAGCTTCAGCAATCAGCTGATTCAGTCTTTCTTCTTTTTTCTCAAGAAAAAGATATCCGAGTAAAGCCTCAAAAGCCGTGCTATAGCGGTACGTCTGTACATCTGTGTTTTTAGGGGTTGTTCCCGATTTGGCATTTCTGCCCCTTCTCAGTACGGCTTCCTCTTCCTCCGTAAAAAAGGATTCCTCTTGAAGATGAAAAAGAATATCCGCCTGGGATTTTGCCGATACAATCCGGCTTGCCTTCTTATGAAGGTCATTCGGCTTCGTATAGCCCTGCTTAAGCAGGTGATGCCTGACGTATATTTCAAAAATGGCATCACCCATATAAGCAAGCGCAAGACCGTTTAACTGCTTTGAATCTTTGACTTGATCAAATTGAAGCATCCGCTTACTCTCCCCGCTTCCAGCGAGTTCCCTGAGCCGTATCTTCAAGAATGATATTCATGCTTTTCAGCTGATCGCGGATCTGGTCTGATAAAGCAAAGTCGCGATTGCGGCGGGCTTCATTTCTCTTCTCAATCAAGTCTTCAATCTCTTGGTCGACAAGTTCTTCTTCGCCCAGCGTAAGCCCCAGTACAGAGCCGATTCTGTCGAACATTTCGATAAAGGCTTTGATGACATGATCAGCCGTATGGTCTTCCTGCAAGTAGTAATTGGCATGCTTCGCTAAATCGAACCAAACGGAGATCGCATTTGCCGTATTAAAATCATCATCCATCGCTTCTTCAAATGCGGTGCGGTGTTCTTCGATTTTAGCGAGCCACTCATCATCATTTTCAGTCAGATTCGTGCTGCTGTTCAAACGATGGTTTAAATTGCTGTAAGCCGTCTTCAGGCGGTTAAACGCGTTTTTCGTTTTTTCAAGCAGCTCTTCCGAATAGTTGATCGGATGGCGGTAATGCACGGACAGCATGAAAAATCTCAGCAGCTGCGGATCATATTTCTTAATGATATCGTGCACCAGCACAAAGTTCCCGAGCGATTTTGACATTTTTTCATTATCTATATTGATATAGCCATTGTGAAGCCAGTATTTTGCGAATGTCTTGCCTGTTAATGCTTCAGATTGGGCAATTTCATTTTCATGGTGAGGGAATGTGAGATCCTGCCCGCCGGCATGAATATCTATTTCGTCGCCTAAATACTTCTTCACCATTGCAGAGCATTCGATATGCCAGCCCGGGCGTCCTTTTCCCCAAGGGCTATCCCATGAAATTTCCCCGTCTTTGGCAGCCTTCCACAGCGCAAAGTCCAAGGCGTCCTCTTTTTTCTCGCCTACCCGGATACGGGCGCCTGATCTGAGCTCATCTATTGATTGCTGAGAAAGCTTTCCGTAGCCCTCAAACGCTCTTGTTTTGAAATAAACGTCGCCTTCTGATTCATAGGCGTAGCCTTTTTTCATCAGCTCACTGATAAAATCAATAATGACATCCATATTCTCCATGACCCGCGGATGAAGATCAGCTTTTCGGCATCCAAGCGCGCCTACATCTTCAAAGTAGGCTTTAATGAACCGCTCAGAAACGGTCGGGACATCCTCACCGAGTTCATTTGCGGCCTTGATCAGTTTGTCATCAACATCGGTGAAATTTGATACATATTGAACGTCATACCCTTTGTATTCCAAATAGTTGCGGACCGTATCGTACACAATAGCCGGACGGGCATTTCCAATGTGAATATAGTTGTATACAGTCGGGCCGCACACATACATTTTCACTTTGCCCTCCTCAAGGGGTACAAACGTTTCCTTTTTCCTTGTCAATGTATTATAAAGTGTAATGGTCATTTTTGGTTTATCCTTTCTTTTTTATCTTCCAGTTCAGCCTGCAGTTCAAGAATCTGCTGCTCCAATGCTTTAAATCGGTCAGCCACCGGATCGGGCAGGTCTTGATGATTGAGGTCGCGCTTAATCTTTCTTCCATTTTGAATGACGACCTTTCCCGGTATGCCGACGACGGTTGAATAGTCGGGCACATCACGCAGGACAACGGAGCCAGCGCCTATTTTAGAGCCTTGGCCGACAGTAATGGAGCCGAGCACCTTTGCTCCCGTTGCGATTAAAGCGTCGTTTTTAATGGTCGGATGCCGCTTCCCCTTTTCTTTTCCCGTTCCCCCGAGAGTGACACCTTGGAAAACCGTGACATTATCACCGATTTCACAAGTTTCCCCAATGACTACGCCCATGCCGTGATCAATGAAGAATTTTCTCCCGATGGTCGCGCCGGGGTGGATTTCAATACCGGTAAAGAAACGGGCAATTTGTGATATAAGGCGTGCAAGGAAATAAAATCTCCTTTTATATAAAGCATGTGCAATCCGATGCGCCCATATAGCATGTAAACCAGAATAAGTTAAAATGACTTCGAAATAGCTTCTTGCTGCAGGATCTTGATCGAACACTGTGTCTATGTCTTCTTTAAGCATTTTAAAAAACACATGCTTCCCCCCATTCTCTCCCCGCACCAGTCATCCTTTTTCAGCTAATTAAAAAACGCCTCTGCATGTAAACATGACAGAGACGCTTTCACCGCGCGGTTCCACTCTGTTTGAAAAACAAATGGCTGTTTTCCCAACTCAGCCGATAACGGCGGCGGCCGCCTTTAAATACTGATTTCCGCAGAAATGTTCTTTAAAGGTCTTAAGGGCGCACTTCTAAAACAAGACACATGAATCTCTCTCAGCCGATGAAGATTCTTTCTGTAATGGTCATTTGTTTTATACTCTTCCCTGTCAACAATCGTATATTAAATGCTTTTCAGGCGTTTCACAGCAGTTTCTCTGCCGATCAGCTCAATTGCCTGCGGCAGCTCCGGACCGTGGGTCTGACCTGTAACCGCAACACGAATCGGCATGAACAGCTTTTTGCCTTTGTGCCCTGTTTCTTTCTGCACTGCTTTAATTGAGGCTTTGATCTGCTCCGGCGTAAATTCTTCAAGCTCTTCCAGCTTCGCAGCAAATACGCTGAGCACTTCAGGAACCTGTTCTTCTTCCAGAACAGCCTTTGCCTCTTGATTATACTCGATCTCTTCCTTAAAGAACAAATCTGTCAGCTCGACAATTTCAGCGCCGTAGCTTAATTGTTCATGATAAAGAGAAATTAACTTGCGCACCCACTCCTGCTCTTTTGCAGAAAGCTCAGTGCCGACTTTACCGGCCTTTTGCAAGTGCGGAAGCGTAAGCTCGACAACTTGATCAAGATCCAGCGCTTTTACGTATTGGTTGTTGACCCATTTCAGTTTATGCATATCAAACAGAGCCGGTGACTTAGATAAACGATTCACATCAAAAATTTCAATAAATTGTTCCTTAGTGAAAAGTTCTTCTTCACCGACAGGCGACCAGCCGAGAAGGCCGATGAAGTTAAACAGCGCTTCAGGCAGGTAGCCCAGCTCTTCATACTGCTCAATAAACTGAATGATTGATTCATCACGTTTACTTAGTTTTTTGCGGCTTTCGTTCACGATAAGCGTCATATGGCCGAAGACAGGAATATCCCAGCCGAAAGCCTGGAAGATCATAATCTGTTTCGGTGTATTTGAAATATGGTCCTCACCGCGGAGCACATGCGTCATTTTCATTAAGTAATCATCGATCGCTACGGCAAAGTTATACGTCGGTGTCCCGTCTTTCTTAACGATGACAAAGTCGCCGATGCCGTCTGATTCAAAAGAGATCTCGCCTTTTACGATATCGTCAAAAGCAATGATTTTCCCTTCAGGCACACGGAAACGGATGCTCGGCTGTCTGCCTTCGGCTAAAAACTTCTCCTGTTCTTCTTGCGTCAGGTTTCTGTGTTTGCCGGAGTAGCGCGGCATTTCTCCGCGTGCAATTTGTTCTTCACGCTCTTTCTCAAGCTCTTCTTCCGTACAGAAACATTTATAAGCAAGCCCCTTTTCAAGAAGCTCTTCATAGTATACTTTGTAAATATCGTTACGCTCAGACTGGCGGTACGGGCCGTATTCTCCGCCGACATCCACACTCTCATCCCAGTCCATGCCAAGCCATTTTAAGTAATTAAGCTGGCTTTGCTCTCCGCCTTCAATATTCCGCTTTTTGTCGGTATCCTCAATCCGGATAATAAATTTCCCGCCTTGGCTGCGGGCAAATAAATAGTTAAAAAGCGCTGTTCTGGCGTTACCGATATGCAAATGTCCGGTCGGACTCGGTGCATAACGAACGCGTACTTCATTTCCCATATTCAAATACTTCCTTTCATCTCGTCTGTAGCCTCAAGCCGAATATATGTATCTATTCTACCACCAAATAGACCGGGCATCAAAGCAATGATCAGGCTTTTTGGATCAGTACAGTCGCCTGCGCCGCAATTCCCTCGGCTCTGCCTGTAAACCCGAGCTTTTCTGTTGTCGTTGCTTTTACGTTAATCTGAGAGACGTCTGCCTCAAGGCCTTCTGCTATTCTCATTCTCATATCATCAATATACGGGGCCATTTTCGGCTTTTGCGCAATAATCGTGCAGTCTACATTTCCGAGTACATAGCCTTTTTCTTTTACAATGTTCCAGACATGCTGAAGCAGCTTAAATGAATCTGCATCCTTAAACGCCGGATCAGTATCCGGGAAATGCTTTCCGATGTCCCCTTCGCCTACAGCTCCGAGACACGCGTCAGCTACTGTATGCAGCAAAACATCAGCATCGGAATGTCCGAGCAGCCCTTTTTCATAAGGAATTTCAATCCCGCCGATGATAAGAGGGCGGCCTTCCGTTAACTGATGCACGTCAAATCCTTGTCCGATTCTAAACATTATGATTCCCACTTTCCGCTTTCATGATTGCTTCCGCTGATATTAGATCATCAGGCGTTGTCAGCTTTATATTGGTATAGGCGCCTTCCACGACATGCACCGAACAGCCGTCAAGCCGCTCGACAAGGCTGGCGTCATCCGTACCTAAAAACCCTCTGCTTTCTGCTTCTTTATGCGCCTTCTTTAATAAAGAAAGACGAAAAGCTTGCGGCGTTTGGACGGCCCACAAGCTTGAACGGTCAAAGGTCTCCGCCACTTGGGAGCCTTCAATCCGCTTTATCGTGTCTTTCACAGGAACAGCCAGGACAGCCGCTCCCGTCTGCTCTGCTGTTTCAACGAGCTTATCAATATGTTCATGTCTGACAAACGGGCGCGCCCCGTCATGAACAAGGACGACAGACTCCCTATCAATCGCTTTCAGCCCTTCGTATACACTGTGCTGACGCTCTTGCCCCCCAGCGACAAGCTCAATCTCCGTTCGGATCGGAAACTGAGCAAGCAGATGCTGAAAATCTTCACGTTCACTCTCATTTATCGCCAAAATGATTTTCTTACATGGGCTGTGGCTTTCAAATACCCGTAATGTGTGAATGATAACGGGCGTTCCTTTTAAGCTGATCAATAGCTTATTTTTCCCAGCCTTCATCCGTTTCCCTTGTCCGGCGGCCGGGATGACTACTACATACTCCATCATTTTCTCCCTCTAAAGAGCCTTCTCCAGCAGCTTAGGCTTGGCAAAAATCATTCGTCCAGCCGCTGTCTGCAGTACGCTGGTTACGAGCACATCAATATGCTTCCCAATATAATTGCGGCCCTCTTCAACAACAATCATCGTTCCGTCATCTAAGTAAGCCACGCCTTGATTATGCTCTTTCCCGTCCTTAATCACTTGCACGTTCATCTCTTCACCCGGAAGCACAACCGGCTTCACCGCGTTTGCAAGGTCATTAATATTCAGTACTGCCACCTTCTGAAGCTCACATACTTTATTTAAGTTAAAATCATTCGTCACAACGACGCCGGATGTCAGCTTCGCAAGTTTGACAAGCTTGCTGTCAACCTCTTGAATGTCTTCGAAGTCACCCTCATATATTTCGACCGTAATATCCAGCTCTTTTTGAATACGATTCAAAATATCGAGGCCGCGGCGTCCTCTATTTCGTTTTAATACATCTGAAGAATCGGCGATATGCTGTAATTCCTCAAGCACAAACTGAGGAATGACAATGACTCCTTCTAAAAAGCCTGTCTGGCAAATATCTGCAATTCTCCCATCAATAATAACACTTGTATCCAAGATTTTCAGCCTTTTCTCCTGTTCCTCCTGCTCCTCGTCGGCAGTCCCCTTTTTCTTCTGCATTCTTGAAGAAATGGAGAATAGGGTAATTAGCTCATCCTTTTTCTTAAATCCGACCTGGAAGCCTAAATAACCGAGAAAGAAAGCCAAAAAGACCGGTATGCTGGTGCTAAATATGCGGTACGGAATATTGTCAAGCGGAATCACGTTTACAATGAGAAATGCAATGATAAGTCCAAAAACCAATCCGAGACTTCCAAATAACAGATCCGGCACAGGGGCTCTCAGCAAAGAGTCTTCAATCCATTTTACCCAATTAATCACATATTCCGTCGTCCATATACTGATGAGAAAAAAGATGATAGCACCAATTGCCGCAGACGTATATGCGTTTGTTATTAAAGGTATGTCCTGTATATTTGACAGTACAAACAATTCAGGTATTAAAAAGATACCAACAACGCCGCCAACAATAATGAAGAACGCCTGAACTATTCGTTTTAACATACCTCCACCTCCTTTTAAGAAACTTTTTTTATGAAGGCTGTCGAAGCCTACAAATATCAGAATAAACAAAAACTAACAATAATATACCCGTATCCAAACAGGTTTAACCGAAACTCACTCAAAGCTGTCTGTCGATATAATGTTTCTCTTGCAGACGTTTTAAGCCCTTTTTGATTTTTTTGGCCCGCACCTCGCCTATACCCTCCACATCATCCAGCTCTTCCACGCTGGCTTCCGTAATACTAGGCAGAAATCCGAACGCCTCTACCACATTTTCTACAATCGGCATCGGCAGACGCGGTATTTTATTCAGCAGCCTGTACCCTCTAGGCAGCACATAGTCATCGAGATTAGTAGAGGCCGGATATCCGAGCAGCTTAAACAAAATGGAATCATCAAGCAGATCGTAGCTGGACATATCCTGAAGCTCTTTTAAAAGGACGAATGGGTCCTTAATTTTTTCTTTGACATAATCCTTAATGAAGAGAGCCGCTTCTTCCTCCATATCTGTAATCAGCTCAATCAACTGCAAGCGGATTAAATGGCCTTCCGTTCCCAGCTCTTTAATATACATATTGATTTCATTTTTAATACGGAGCACCATTTCATAACGGTGCATGACAGACAGCACGTCACTGAACGTCACAAGCTCCTCGAATTCTAAAGCGTTTAAAGCCGTGATCGTTTTGTCTAAAATGGTTTTATACTTCTCAAGCGTTTGAATGGCTTGATTTGCTTTTGTTAAGATGAAACCGATATCCTTTAATGTATACTTCATGCTTTCCTGATATAGCGTGATGACGTTTCTGCGTTCAGAGATCGCGATGACCAGACAGCCCGTCTGCTTTGCTACACGCTCCGCCGTACGGTGCCTCATTCCTGTTTCTGAAGAAGAAATCGTCGCCTCCGGCATAAGCTGCGTATTCGCATACAGGATTTTCTGACCGGAATCGCTTAAAATAATGGCTCCGTCCATTTTGGCCAGCTCGTATAAATGAGCGGGCGCGAATGATGTATTAATATGAAAGCCGCCATCCACTACTTCTTTTACTTTATCGTTGTATCCGACAACAATCAGGCCGCCTGTGTTTGCCCGCAGAACATTTTCTATCCCGGCTCTGAGCGGTGTTCCCGGTGCAACAAACTGCAAGATTGCAGACAGGTCGAGCTCTTGTTTCGCCCCTTTTTTCTCTTTTTCCATCTATTATGATCCTCCTAATGAAGTACGAAGCGCTTCGGCAACATTTGCTACTCCGACAACCTCAATCCCTTTTGGTTTTGTCCATCCATCTACATTCGCCTCAGGTATCACCATGCGTTTGAAGCCCAGCTTGGCCGCTTCTTTTACGCGCTGTTCAATTCTTGATACCCTGCGGACTTCTCCTGTCAGACCTACTTCACCGATAAAGCAATCTGCAGGATTCGGCGGTGTGTCTCTAAAACTGGAAGCGATGCTGACGGCCACGGCCAAGTCAATCGCCGGTTCATCCAGTTTCACGCCGCCGGCGACTTTTAAGTATGCATCTTGATTTTGAAGCAGGAGACCCACTCTTTTCTCCAGCACAGCCATTAATAGGGACACCCTGTTATGATCAATCCCTGTAGCCATGCGGCGCGGGTTTCCAAAACTGGTCGGTGAAATCAGCGCCTGGATTTCGACCAAAATCGGTCTCGTTCCTTCCATAGACGCTACGATACTGGAACCGGAAGCCCCGGCAGAACGCTCTTCCAAGAAAATTTCAGAAGGGTTCAGAACTTCCGTAAGCCCCTCTTCCCGCATTTCAAAGATGCCCATTTCATTTGTTGAACCGAAACGGTTTTTGACAGCCCGCAAAATACGGAATGTATGATGACGTTCTCCTTCAAAGTATAGAACGGTATCAACCATGTGCTCAAGCAATCTCGGTCCTGCGATAGATCCTTCTTTTGTGACATGGCCCACGATAAAAATGGGTATGCTGTTTGTCTTCGCGATTTTCATCAATTCAGCGGTACACTCTCTTACTTGTGATACGCTTCCGGGAGCTGACGTAATATCGCTTTGATAAACGGTTTGAATGGAATCAACGACAACAAATGCAGGTTTCATCTCTTGTATAGCAGACGAAATATACTCCATATCGGTTTCAGATAAAACATGTAACAATTGGCTGTTGATCCCAAGCCTGTCAGCGCGAAGCTTCGTTTGTTTCACAGATTCTTCACCTGAAATGTAAAGCACGCTGCCAGCTGTGTCTGCTAACTGAGCAGATACTTGAAGAAGGAGCGTTGATTTTCCGATCCCGGGATCGCCGCCGATTAACACAAGCGACCCTTTCACAACGCCGCCGCCAAGCACTCTGTTGAATTCGCCAAGCTTGGTTTGAACACGGGGTTCTTCAGATGTTTCGATTGATGTAATGGGTGATGGTTTTTGTACGGTTTGAACTGAGTGTGAGAAGGCTGCCCGCCGATTCGCCGGCGCTTTTTTAATGGTCTCTTCGACCATTGTATTCCAAGCTCCGCAGCCGGGGCACTTTCCCATCCATTTTGCGGACTCATAACCGCATGAATGGCAGATGAATTTAGTTTTTGATTTAGCCATATATGATGTAAAACCTCTTCCTTATCAAATATTTCTCTATATAACAAAGTGAGGCATACACTTGCTTACTGTATGCCTCATGTTTGTCACTATATTAGTTCGTTTTAGCAGTCGTTTTTACGACAAATTCGCCATCCTCAACATCAAGAACGATGTGTTGGCCTTTATCAATATTACCTCTGAGCAGCTCTTCTGATAAACGGTCCTCTACATGCTTTTGAATCGCTCTTCTTAACGGACGTGCGCCGTATTCCAAATCGACGCCCTCATCTGCTATTTTGGCTTTCGCAGCCTCCGTCAGCTCAATAGAGAGATCTTGTTCTTTCAAGCGTTTTGTTAACTGGTCAGACATAAGTGACACAATATCTATAAGATGTTTTTTCTCAAGAGAATGGAAGACGATGATTTCATCGATCCGGTTGATAAACTCCGGTCTGAAGGCGCGCTTCAGTTCTCCCATGACTTTGTCTTTCATGTCTTTATGGTTTTGCGTCTCATCCTGGACGTTAAAGCCGACGTATTTATTGCGTTTCAGCTCACTCGCCCCGACGTTTGAAGTCATAATGAGAATCGTATTGCGGAAATCAACGGTGCGTCCTTTTGAATCAGTCAGACGTCCGTCTTCAAGCACTTGCAGAAGAATATTGAAAACATCAGGATGCGCTTTTTCAATTTCATCAAGCAGTACGACAGAGTAAGGTTTTCTTCTCACTTTTTCTGTCAGCTGACCGCCTTCATCATAACCGACATATCCCGGAGGAGAACCGACAAGGCGTGAAGTCGAGTGTTTCTCCATGTATTCGGACATATCAACTCTGATCATCGCTTCCTCATCACCGAAAATCGATTCCGCCAGAGCTCTCGCCAGCTCTGTCTTACCTACCCCTGTAGGGCCTAAGAAGATAAATGAACCAATCGGGCGCTTCGGATCTTTCAGCCCCGCTCTGGCGCGTCTGACAGCTTTCGCAACCGCTACAACGGCTTCATCTTGGCCAATGACGCGGGAATGAAGAATATTTTCCATATTCAGAAGCTTATCTGTTTCCGTTTGCGCAATTTTAGAAACCGGTACACCGGTCCAACTTGACACAACCATTGCGATATCTTCAACAGATACTTCGGAGTTTTCCTGGCCTTGTTTTTCTTTCCATGTCTTCTTCGTATCTTCCACTTGTTCTCTCAGACGCTGCTCAGTATCACGAAGCGAAGCGGCTTTTTCAAACTCTTGGCTTTGTACGGCAGCATCTTTCTCTTTGCGTACTTCATCAAGCTTCTGTTCAAGCTCTTTTAAGTTCGGCGGCGTTGTGAAGGAACGGAGACGCACTTTCGAACCTGCTTCATCAATTAAATCGATTGCTTTATCCGGGAGGAAGCGGTCTGAAATATAACGGTCTGACAATTTGACCGCCGCTTCAATCGCTTCATCTGTAATAGACACGCGGTGGTGCGCTTCATAACGGTCACGCAGGCCTTTCAAGATTTGAATGCTTTCGTCCACTGATGGCTGATCAACTTGGATCGGCTGGAATCGGCGCTCTAAAGCGGCATCTTTCTCGATGTATTTGCGATATTCATCAAGCGTTGTCGCGCCGATGCACTGAAGCTCTCCGCGTGCCAGCGAAGGTTTTAAGATATTTGACGCATCTATCGCACCTTCTGCTCCTCCCGCTCCGATCAGCGTGTGGAGTTCGTCAATGAATAAAATAATATTGCCGGCCTGGCGTATTTCATCCATCACCTTTTTCAAGCGGTCTTCAAACTCGCCGCGGTATTTCGTACCGGCTACAACTGTTCCCATATCTAAGGTCATCACGCGTTTATCGCGTAAAATTTCCGGAACTTCGTTATTAATGATTTGCTGCGCAAGTCCTTCAGCAATCGCTGTTTTACCGACTCCGGGCTCCCCGATCAATACAGGGTTGTTTTTCGTTCTGCGGCTCAGCACTTCGATCACGCGCTGAATCTCTTTGCTGCGCCCGATAACCGGATCAAGGCTGTCTTCTTTTGCAATCGCAGTTAAATCACGCGCTAAGCTGTCAAGTGTCGGAGTGTTCGCATTGCTGTTCGCACCTGCGGCAGATGATCCCGTCTCGTTGCTTCCGAGCAGCTGAAGCACTTGCTGTCTTGCCTTGTTCAAGCTGACACCGAGATTATTCAGAACCCTTGCTGCCACGCCTTCACCTTCACGAATCAGTCCAAGCAGAATATGCTCTGTGCCGACATAAGAATGGCCTAGTTTTCTCGCTTCATCCATGCTTAGCTCAATGACCTTTTTTGCCCTTGGCGTATAATGAATCGTTTGAGACATCTCCTGTCCCCGTCCGATTAAGCTTTCTACTTCTTTTTGTATTTTATCTGAACCAAGCCCAAGTGCTTGGAGCGCTTTTGCCGCAATCCCTTCACCTTCGCGAACCAGGCCTAACAAAATATGTTCAGTACCGATATTGTTATGACCTAAGCGAAGTGCTTCTTCCTGTGCTAATGCCAATACCTTTTGCGCTCGCTCTGTAAATCTTCCAAACATCATATCGAATCATCCTCCTGTCTATTTGCGCTCGTTTCTAAATGCAGCCTTTCCCTGATAAGAGCCGCTCTTCTCACGTCTCTTTCGTTCGGCCTTAATGCCCCGCCCGAATATAGCTGCAGAAAACCAGGCTGAGTCAAAATCATCAGTTCATTAAGTATATTGCTGGATAGGTCTTTAATGATACCCAAGTCTATCCCCAGCCGAACGTCAGAAAGGCATTTTGCCGTTTCCTTCGATTCAATCATCCGGCAGTTGGATAAAACTCCGTATGATCTGAATACCTTATCCTCCAATTCAATCTTAGAGGTTTGATAAAGTGCTTCTCGGGCAGACCGTTCCTGCTCAATCAGTTGGGCAGCCACACTGTTCAAATCATCGACAATATCCTGTTCTGATTTTCCGAGTGTGATTTGATTTGAAATTTGAAAGATATTTCCTAATGCTTCGCTGCCTTCACCGTAAATTCCTCTTACAACTAAGCCTAATTGGTTAATTGCCGGTATAATTCGATTCATTTGCCTAGTTAATACAAGCCCAGGCAAATGCATCATGACCGAAGCCCTTAATCCCGTCCCTACATTTGTAGGACAGCTCGTTAAGTATCCTCTCTTTTCCCCAAAGGCATAATCTACTTTCTCCTCAATCCAGTCATCAACCTGGTTTGCTGCCTTAATGGCATTGAGAAGCTGAAAGCCGGGGAAGAGGCATTGAATTCTAATGTGGTCTTCTTCATTTAACATGACGCTGACTTCTTCATTTTCAGACAGCAGGCAGCCGCCGAAAGGGGATTCGATTAAGTGCGGGCTGATGAGATGCTTTTCCACCAGCACCCGTTTCTCCAAAGGCTGCGCCTCACTCATTCTGATTAAAAGAAATTTACCGATATCAGGCAGTTCTTTTCCTGAAAAATGTTCTTCAAATTGCTGAATAATGGACGAGGCTTCTTCATTTGTATATCGGGCAGGAAACCTTATATTTTCAAAGTTTCGGGCCAACCGTATACGGCTGCTGAGTACAATGTCACTTTCAGGCCCCTTCTGCTTCATCCAACTGCTTAATGCGTCCTGAATAAAATGCTGGAGCGACATTACCCTTGTTCCTCCTCACTGTGTGTGCTTTTTAATGCATGCTCTAATGAACGGATCTGATCCCTTACTTGCGCGGCTTTTTCAAACTCTTCATGGTGTATCAATGATTCGAGTTCCTTTTTCAACATTTCCATTTGCCGTCTCACATGTAGATTCCCGCCTATGCGTTTGGGAATTTTCCCGGCATGAACCGTATTCCCGCTGTGGACTTTGCGCAATATCGGAGTAATTTGACTGTAGAATGTGTTATAGCATTCAGCACAGCCGAACCGCCCTGTTTTTCTCAATTGCTGAAAGGTCATACCGCACTTTTTACAAGCTGAACCGTGCTCTGGGTAGCTGAACATTTGGGAGCCTGTATTTTGAAATGAAGACTCCATATTCAGCAGTCCTGATAATAAATTATGAATCGAGAACCCTTGATTTCCACTTATCCCGTATGAATCACTATTTTCTTTTGCACATTGTTCACAAATATGCACTTCTTGTTTTTCTCCGTTAACAACTTTCGTAAAGTGAAAAGTGGCTGGTCTCTCATTGCACTCTTGACAAATCAATCTTTTCACCCGCTTACTTTAGTTTTAAAGATGTCAGCATTGCTTTCATCATTCTGGCTCTTAGTTCATCCCGTTCCGGCAGATCAATATATAAAACTGAGCGATCCATTACACTCACCATCATTTTGGCTTCTCTTTCCGAAATAACCCCGTCCTCTAACAGTCTGAGAATAATGTCATCAGAGGCTGCTTGAGACAAATGGGTGTGAATCTGCGAAATAATATTATTGATGAGGACGACTTCGTTATTCATTTTAACTTTAATAATCCGAATATAACCGCCGCCTCCCCGTTTACTTTCCACAATATATCCTCTTTCGCTTGTGAATCTGGTGTTGATGACATAATTAATTTGGGAAGGAACACACTGAAATTTATCCGCAATTTCACTGCGTTTGATCTCTAAAATTTCCCTGCCATTTTGATCTAATACTTGCTTTAAGTACTGTTCAATGATGTCAGAAATATTATGTCCCACTCAACCCCCTCCTTTATTGACTTTGACTATATTTGACTTTAATCTTAACTATAAGGTGTTTCTGAAGATTTTTCAACTGTATCGCTCTATCTCTATTATTTCCACTTTGCCCAAACATAAACCTGCTTTTACAAAATGAGCTTTGATCATTTTTATATTATTATATATCGAATGACCAATTTCTGTTGCAGAAAAAAACAAAAAAGACAGCTCACAATGAGCTGCCTTTACGATTGCTTGGCGGCGTCCT
>NZ_LSAZ01000008.1 GCF_001584325.1 Bacillus nakamurai | reverse complement strand
AAACGGGGGTCAGTCCCATATGTCGGGCGGCTCTCTTCTTTTATACAGACTCTTGTTTTTCAGCGCCGAACACGGACATGGCGAGCAATTCACTGACATCATAAGTGCCGATACGGTCTTCGGCTTCTTTCGCTTTTGTTCCGTCGCCGAGCATGGTCAGGCAGTAAGGACAGCCGGAGCTGATGACAGTCGGGCTGACAGAAAGCGCCTGCTCGGTCCGGGCCGTGTTGATTCTCGCTCCCGTTTCCTCTTCCATCCACATAAGCCCGCCGCCGGCGCCGCAGCACATTCCATTTTCACGGCTGCGCTCCATCTCTTTCAATTCCACGCCCGGAATGGCTTTTAAAATAACCCTCGGCGGGTCATACACTTCATTGTATCGGCCTAAGTAGCATGAGTCATGGAAGGTAATCGTCTCATTTACCGGGTGAAGCGGTTTTAGTTTTCCTTGCTCTACCAGCTCGGCTAATAATTCAGTATGATGATAGACTTCCGCTTGGAATCCGAAGTCCGGATATTCATTTTTGAACATGTTATAGGCATGCGGGTCGATCGTGACAATTTTTTTGATTCCGTGTTTTTCGAATTCGGCAATGTTATTCTCCGCCAGCTCCTGGAACAGAAACTCATTGCCCAAGCGGCGCGGCGTATCACCTGAATTTTTTTCTTTATTGCCAAGGATCGCGAAGGAAACGCCGGCTTCGTTGAGCAGTTTCGCGAAAGCGATCGCAATCTTTTGGCTTCTGTTGTCATAGGAGCCCATAGAACCGACCCAAAACAAATATTCAAACTCTTTCTCTTGTTTTTTCATTTCTTTGACTGTCGGTATCTCTGTATCAGCTGCCTGTTCCCGCCAGCTTTCCCGTTCTTTTCGGTTTAAGCCCCATGGGTTTCCCTGCCTCTCAATGCTTGTCATCGCCCGCTGAGCGTCGCTGTCCATTTTCCCTTCCGTCAGTACAAGATAACGGCGCAAGTCGATGATTTTATCGACGTGTTCATTCATGACGGGGCATTGGTCCTCACAGTTCCGGCATGTGGTGCAGGCCCAAATTTCTTCCTCCGTGATGACCTCGCCGATTAAGCTCGGATTGTAGTCAATGGCTGCGGCCGCTTCCCGCGATCCGCCTCCTGCGGAAGCCGCGGCAAGCTGATTCGCTTTCGTATGCTGAAAGACTGGCGCAGGCACCCACGGCGATTTTGACGTCACGGCCGCGCCTTTTTCTGTGAGATGGTCTCTGAGCTTGATAATCAAATCCATCGGAGAAAGCATTTTGCCTGTTCCCGAGGCCGGACACATATTCGTGCAGCGCCCGCATTCCACGCACGCATACAGATCGACCAGCTGGGAGCGGCGAAAATCTTCAATCTTTCCGACGCCGTAGCTTTCTTTCGTTTCATCAGTAAAATCAATCTTTTCCAGCTTCCCTCTTGAATCTAACCTGCTGAGAAACACATTGGCCGGACCTGCTATTAAGTGTGCGTGCTTTGATTGCGGCACATACACTAAAAAGCTGAGCAGGAATAAAAGATGAAGCCACCATGAGACATAAAACACGGCCGCTGCGGCAGGCTTCGTGAGACCGCCAAGTATGAACGCAATCGAGGAAGCGATCGGCTCAGTCCAAGACAGGGAATGATCGTGCCACAAAAGATTCATGCCGTTTCCGAGCAGAACCGTTACCATCAGGCCGCCGATGAACAGCAGCACAAGCCCTGCTTTAAAACCGCGTTTCAGTCTGACGAGCTTCTCGACGTAGCGGCGGTAAAACGCCCAGACGACCGCAACTAAGATAAGAAACGTGACGATTTCCTGAAAAAAGGTAAACGCCGGATAAACCGGGCCGAACGGCAAATGCCGGTCTGGCAGCAGCCCTTTCATAATAAAATCAATCGCGCCGAACTGTACGAGAATAAAGCCGTAAAAAAACAGAACGTGAATGATTCCGCTTTTTTTATCTTTCAGTAACTTTTTCTGCCCGAAAACATTCACCCATATCATCTGTAAACGTTCTTTCAGGCGTTTATCAAATTCTTCCCTTTGGCCGAGCTTAATATAAGCCACCCTTGTTCTGATTAAATAAACGAATAAATAAACGGCGTAAGCGGTTACAGCTAAGAACAGCAGCGCGTTTACAGTGAGAAAAGCGTTCATCTTGTCTCCCCCTTTGTTCTGATTCCCCTCTTCCAGTATTATCTTTATCATAAATAATGAATGAGTGTTCAGTCAATAATTAAATTTACGATCTCTGGGCACACTACCTATACTTCGGAAAGGAGCGTCGGTATGAAGGTCTTATTTGTGTTGCTTGTCATTTTTATCATTCTGATCGCACTTGTGCTGCTTGATACGCTGATGGGCCGTGCTGCGTACAGAAAAAAAGCATACGAGCCTGTTTTTTCGCCTAAAAAGAGTGACATTGAGCTTATTCACTGCGGCGATGAGCTTGTGAAACGGATGATGGCTGATATCCGCCAAGCCGTCTCTTCTATTCATATGATGTTTTTTATTATGAAGAACGACCAAGTCAGCCATGACATGTTTCATTTATTAAAAGAAAAAGCACAGGCCGGTCTCTCCGTCTATTTGCTGCTCGATTGGGCGGGCGGCCACCAAGTGAAAAAGCCGGAGATCCAAACGATGAAAAAAGCCGGCGTTCACGTGCATTTTTTGAATAAGCCGCGCTTTCCGTATCTTTTTTTCCGCCTGCAAAAGCGGAACCACCGGAAAGTGACCGTCATCGACGGCAAAATCGGCTATGTAGGCGGTTTTAATATCGCGAAAGAATATCTCGGCAAAAAAGCCAAATTGGGAAACTGGAAGGATTATCATCTGCGGATGACCGGCGAAGGCACGGCGGATCTGCAAACCCTTTTCTTAAGCGACCTTAAGCGGAATACCGGAAAAACGGCCGAGTCTTCGGAGGTTTACCCTCCGCTTCCGCAAGGGAATATCTCTCATAGGATTTATGCGTCTGACGGCTTCTCACTTGAAGAACATTATGAGAGCTGCATTCAAAAAGCGGCAGAAAAGATCATCATCTGCACGCCTTATTATATTCCGAGCAAAAAACTTCAAGAGGCAATTATCTCAGCCTGCCGACATGGCGTTACGGTGATCTTAATGGTGCCGATGAAGTCAGACCATCCGCTCGTCCGGGAAACAGCCTTTACGTATTATCCCGAGCTTCTTGAAGCCGGCTGTCTGATCTACCGTTATTATCAGGGCTTCTACCATGCGAAAGCCATCATCATTGATGACCGAATCAGCATAATCGGCACGCCGAATTTTGATAAACGGAGCCTGTTTTGGAATGAAGAGGTCAACGTTACCATTCATGATCAGGCTTTTACGGCAGAAGTGCTCTCAACCATCAATCAGGACATCAAAAAATCCGAGCTCCTGACAAAAGAAAAAGTGAAAAACCGCTCCGTCAGACAGCTTCCTGCGGAATGGATCGGCAAGGCCATATCTTACTTTTTATAAAGGAGAAACATTATGCTGTTCAGATTTGGATTCGTCTCAAACGCTATGAGCCTTTGGGATGCGTCCCCTGCAAAAACCTTGACGTACGCCCGTTATACAAAACTGCCTGTTGAAGAGCGGAAAGAAGCACTGCTTTCTGTAACGAAGGCTAATATTATCAACACGCTGCGCACCATCCATTACGTCATCGGCCACGGAATTCCGCTGTACCGGTTCTCAAGCTCAATTGTTCCGCTTGCCGCCCACCCGGATGTGCTGTGGGATTTTGTCACACCATTTTAACAGGAGTTTCGGGAGATCGGCGAGCTTGTCAAAAAACATCAGCTCAAGACAAGCTTTCATCCGAACCAATTGACGCTGTTTACGAGCCCGAAAAAAGCGATTACCGCTAATGCGGTCAGGGATATGGCTTATCACTGCCAGATGCTTGAGGCAATGGGAATAGTTGATCGCTCAGTCATTAATATTCATGTCGGAGGCGCATACGGAGATAAAAAAAGCGCCCTTGACCGCTTCCGCCTGAATATAAAGGAGCTGCCGGATTTCATAAAACAGCGGATGACCTTGGAAAATGATGATAAAACCTATACATCGGAGGAAACGCTCGGCGTTTGTGAAAATGAGGGGATTCCGTTCGTCTTTGACTATCACCATTTTTATGCAAATCAGGCCGATGACGCCGATTTAGATGATATTCTTCCGCGAATGATCAGCACGTGGCGGCGGATCGGTTTAAAGCCGAAAGTGCACCTTTCCTCACCGAAATCAGAATCGGCGATCCGCAGCCACGCCGACTATGTCGATGCAAACTTTGTCCTGCCGCTCTTGGAACGGTTCAGGCAATGGGAGACTGACATTGATTTTATGATTGAAGCAAAAGAAAAAGACCGGGCGCTGCTTCGCCTCGTCGAAGAATTAAGCGCCATCCGCGGCGTTAAACGCCTGGCGGGAGGTGTGTGGAAGTCATAGACAGGTTTATCACCCGGTGAAAAGGGGAACGACACACAATAACAGACCATCATTATGGAGGAAAAGAACATGAAAAACATTACATCTCTGAAAATAGCTGCTCAAGCGTTTACGTTAAGAAATTTAATCCAGCTTTATCAGCTCTGCCATACAGGCAGCCATGAACTTTATATCTACTCCAAAAAAACGATGTGCAAAATAAAGGATATTATTGAACTTGAAACCTTCAGAATGGCTCACAAGGAACAAGAATATTTAATTGTGGTGGAAGGAAAGAAAGCGGTTCAGCTCATCGATAAATTTAAAAATATAATAGAGCCTTCGCAAAAAGAAGCGCATTAAACCAGATTACATAGAAAAAAGGATAGACCGAGGACGGCAAAGCCGCCGGGTCTATCCTTTTTTGTTTATTGCAGAGCCATCTCACCGAATTGGGCTTGATGCAGCCTGCTGTACATGCCGCCTGATGCAAGCAGCTCGCTATGGTTCCCCTCTTCCGCGATGCCTTCTTTTGTGACGACAATGATCCGGTCCGCATGTTTAATTGTTGCCAGCCGGTGAGCGATGACAAGCGTCGTGCGCCCTACAGACAGCTCCTGCAGCGAGTTCTGAATGGCGGCTTCCGTTTCTGTATCCAGCGCAGACGTAGCCTCGTCCAAAATCAAAATAGACGGGTTTTTTAAAAACATTCTGGCGATGGAAAGACGCTGCTTCTGACCGCCGGAAAGCTTCACCCCGCGTTCGCCGATGACCGTGTTTAAGCCGTCAGGGTAATTGTTTACTAAGTCTTTTAAATGCGCCTGTCTTGAGGAATGTGTCAGGTAGGTTAAACTTAAAGACAGCCCCGCCGTGCCGCCAGTCAGCACATGGGAATGCCGAAGTGTGAGCACGCCTGCGCTCGTGATCAGACAAGCAAGGATAATCAAACAGATTCTCTTCATACTTCTCCCTCCCCTCCATGGAAAATATTTTCATATATTAAATTATCAGCTTTCTTTCCTGTTCAGCAAACGGTTCGGCAGAAAATCTCTTCAATTTTCAGGTAAACATAAAAACATCCCTGCCATAGGGCAGGGATGTCTGGGATATTACATTTTTTCAGGAGCAGATACGCCGATGATGCTAAGCGCATTGTTGAGCGTGATTTGTGTCGCTTTCATTAAAGATAAACGCGCCCGGCTTTTTTCCTGATGATCAGGATCAATTACTTTTTCAGCGTTATAGAAGCTGTGCAGTGCAGAGGCCAGCTCGTAAATGTAGTTGGTTACGCGGTGCGGGATGCGTTTTTCCGCCGCTTCCGCCACAGCCTCCGGGAACCCGCCGATCGTTTTCAGAAGGTCGTATTCTTTTTCAGTGGAAATGCCGCTGAAATCAAGGTCTTTGCCAGGCTTTAAACCCTGCTCTTCACCTTGGCGAAGCATGCTGCAAATTCTCGCGTGCGCATATTGCGCGTAGTACACAGGGTTTTCATTTGATGTCGATACTGCAAGATCCAGATCAAAATCCATATGTGTGTCGGCGCTGCGCATCGCGAAGAAATAACGGACGGCGTCAAGGCCGACTTCTTCGATCAGATCACGCATCGTGACAGCTTTCCCCGTACGTTTGCTCATTTTCATTTTCTCGCCGTTTTTATATAAATGAACGAGCTGAATGATTTCCACTTCTAATGTGCCTTTTTGATATCCGAGCGCTTCAATCGCCGCTTTCATTCGCGGAATATAGCCGTGGTGATCCGCGCCCCATACATTAATCAGCTTGTCAAAACCGCGATCGAGCTTGTCTTTATGATAAGCAATATCAGGCAGCAGATACGTGTATGAGCCGTCTTTTTTGATCAGCACGCGGTCTTTGTCATCACCGAATGTTGTGGACCGGAACCAAGTCGCGCCGTCCTCTTCATAGACATGCCCCGTTTTCCGAAGCGCCTCAAGCGCTTGATCAATTTTTCCGTTTTCGTACAGTGACGTTTCAGAATACCATACGTCAAAAGGCACTCGGAAGTTTTCCAAGTCTGTGCGAAGTTTATCAAGTTCGACCTTTAAGCCGTATTCGCGGAAAAACTTAAGACGCTCGCTTTCGTCTTCATTGACGAACCGGTCACCGAATTCTTCAGCAAGGCGTTTCCCGATTGCGATAATATCTTCGCCGCGGTAGCCGTCTTCAGGCATCTGCTTTTCAAGGCCGAGCGCTTCGAAATAACGGACTTCGACTGAAAGCGCCAAATTGTTGATTTGGTTCCCCGCATCATTAATGTAGTATTCACGGCTCACGTCATAGCCCGCTTTAGATAGCACGTTGCACAGCGCATCACCGACTGCCGCTCCGCGCGCGTGGCCTAAGTGAAGGTCTCCGGTCGGGTTGGCGGACACGAATTCCACTTGAATTTTCTCGCCCTTTCCGACATTTGTCTCACCGTATGCTTCACCTTGTTCAAGCACTGACGGGATGAGTTTCGTTAAGTAGCTGTTATTCATGTAGAAATTGATAAAGCCCGGGCCTGCGATATCCAGCTTTTCAATGGAAGCCTTGCCCTTATCAAATGAAGCCACAAGCTCCTCGGCAATTTGGCGCGGGGCTTTTTTTGCGACTCTTGCCAGCTGCATCGCCATATTGGTTGAGTAGTCACCGTGGGTTTTATCTTTCGGCGTTTCTAACAGTACGTTTGGTATCTGGCTTTCTTCCGCCAGTCCCGCTTTCAGGACGGCCGCTTTAATTTCTTCCTTCAGCACGTCCTTCATTTGTTCCGCAATATTCATGCCTTTGCTTCCTCCCTATATCGAATCGTCATGTTATGTACATGTTCTTGGTTTTCGCCTACAATCATCGTATATGTCATCTTGACGGAGCCCTGGGGACCGCCGACATCTGAATGTATGTCCTTTGTTTCCGTTTGCAGCTTCATTTGGCCGAACGGCAGTTTATATTGAGTGATAGTCGAAGCCCCGGGTATGAACCGCTGTTTCATTTGAATGGCGCCCGACCTCATCACGAGAATCTCTTTTTCTGTGATTTTGACGACTGTTTTAATCTTGCCTAAATCGTGTTCTTCATGATAGGTAAGATAAGTTTTGCCGTTTCTCACGTAATAGAATCCATCCGATGTAAATTCAACTGACTCTTCCTCTGAGCCGTTCTGAATGAATGAATGAACATGAATGGCAACTGGTGTCTCCTGTCTCATGCTGACACTTCCTTTTCATCATCCCGCTTAACCTGAATAGTATAAGCATTCAAGGGAAAAAGTTCAACCGCTTCCTTCTATCTTACCATCTTTGCTGATTGGTTTTGAAGATAAACCTTATAAAAAGCTTTCTGTGAAAAAAGAGGGACGAGATATCAATTATACGTCCCTACGTTTGGATAAAACATACATCTTGCGACTCAGCTTCTCTCCACCAGTAAAATCGTCTACATTGCAATAGCAGACGGACCTGCGCCGACCGGGATTACGGTTACAGCTGTATAGTCACTCGTACGATACACCATCACTGTATTGTCATAAAGCTGGGCCGCATAGATATAATCATTGTCCGGCGTTACTGTCAGATCAACAGCTCCCGGCAGTGACACGTTTGCAATCATTCTTTGCCTTGCTGTATCGACAACAGTCAAATTGTCAGTAAGAAAGGGATCGAAATATGGTTCCAGAAAATAAGCGCGGGTGCTGTCAGGAGAAAATACGATTGCATTCAGAATTTCAAAAAAACGGTTAAAGTCAGAACCCCCGCTGAACGTTGATAAATTGATTTCAGTTACACTTTTCGGAAACAATTCACCGTTCAACACATAAGCAAAATCTCCGGCAAACGGGGTTTCAATCATACTCGGATATTCAAATGTGTCGATCATTCTGTCGGTCAGCCGGCCAGTATTCAAATCATATTTATCTATTGACCAAGAAACCGGGTTAGTCGTATAGGCAAACTGTCCGTTAGGATCAAGCGCAAAATCCTCACCGCCCGGTACCGGTATCACATTGATAATAGATTGAGAGGCAATGTTAATCATATAGATGGAACCGGAGGCCAGAATATATGCAGACCCGCCGGTTGATTCAAATTGAATTTTTCTGGGCGCACCTCCGAGCGTTATGGTATGTGTAACGGTCAATGTTTCATTATCAATGACAGAGACAAAATTGGTATTCCCATGAAGGACATACGTATACGCTTTATCACGTGTGACGCCCAAACCAGTCGGAACATCAGAGAAAGAAATGGTTTTCACAACGGCATTTAATGCCGCATCAATCACAGAAACCGTTCTGTCGTTACTATTAGCAGTAAACACGTATGTTCGGGGCTGTGGTTTCGGGGCAAAAATAATCGTTCCGGTTACCGTCAGCGGGCTTCCGTAAAAAGGCGGCACAACCAGGATATCTTCTATTGTGATGTGGCTGAAATCAGGACAATCATCAGACTGAGCGGAATAATAAACGATTTGGTCGATAGCTTCTGTATGAATAACGGAAATAGCCCCATTTCCTTGTCCATATTGATTACGCACAGGAGATACACTGACAAGAAGCGTAACTGTTCCTTGCAGCCGCACCGCATAATTCATGCTAATATCCTCAGGCGCCGGCCCGGTCCAAGTTAAGCAAGGTTCACTGACACAGGAAAGATTGTCCGGGTTCCAAGTAACAGTCCCGACAGCTTCAGCGGAATCAACGACAAACCCCTCCGGAACTTCAATCGGCACTTGAAACACCGCTTCACGGCTGATTTCTTCATCGCAAAAGCATAAACAATCCTCTTGTGCCATTTTTGCTTTTTCTTTAAAGGAAAGCTCGTTCTTTTTCATACCTTCACTTCCTTTTCAGAAATCACTGCTTATACAATTCAAAAAGGGGGAAATCCTAAGTCAAATTGCGATTTCATTCGGTGAAACGCCAAGTGAAATGACAGTTTCTACAGTGTAATCTTCAGTGTTATAAACCGTAATGATTTGTTCAGTCCAATGAGTCGTATACAAATATTGTCCATCCGGGGTAAACGTAAGGTCACTCACAACAGCCGGTGCAGATAAATGGCCTAAAACAGCTGCACCATTAGGTCTTACAGCATATACATTATTAGAGAAATCATCGAATAAATACACCTCTGAGCCGCCCGTGAACAGCCGATATTCCCCTTCATACTCCAATTCTATTGTCGTGACAATAGTAAATGTGTCTAAGTCAATGATGCTTACATCATTGAAAAAGAATTCTTGTTCTAATACATAGGCATAACGCTCCGGCGGACTGATTTCTATAGAGCTGAGGATCAGATCCCTCGGTATTGTTCCTGCGGCCTCTCCGGTATTTAAATCGATTCTGACAACTGAGGCACTAGAGGAATCAATCACATAGGCATATAATCCATTGGGATCAATCGCCAAGCTGGCGGGATTGCCATCGATAACAATTGACCTTTCAACGATCAGCGTGCTAAGACGGATCACAATAATAGAGGTGCCGGCGAGCACATATGCAAATTCATGTTCAGGCAAAAATGCAATGGATTCCGGCTGCTGGTTAAGCAGGATAGACGCGGTAACGGTCAATGTCCTGTTATCAATCACGGAAATCATATTATGATCATAATGCAATACATACGTATAAGCTTTATCTGGCGTGACCTCTATTCCATAAGGCTGATAAGGAAGAGAAATCTTTGTTACGACTGTATAGGTATTGGTATCGATGACAGAAACGGACTGATCAATTGAATTCGATGTAAAAGCGTAAACCGGCTCCGGTTCCGGGACAAGTATGATCGTTCCCGTCACACTTAAAGGGCTCCCGTAAAACGGCGGAACGACTGCAATATTTTTTATGGTCACCTGGCTTAGCTCCGGGCAATCATCAGCCTTATCCGTATAATAAACAACCTGATCGACGTCCGTTGCGTGAAGTACAGAAATAGCCCCGTTCCCTTGTCCATATTGGTTACGTACAGGAGATACACTGACAAGGAGTGTGATTGTTCCTTGAAGCCGCACCGCATAGATGACTCCAATATCATTACGTGACGGGCCTGTTTGGATCAAGCAAGGTTCAAGAACACACGAGAGATGATCAGAATTCCAAACAACCGCCGCCTCTGCTGCAGCGGGCTCAACGGCAAACCCCTCCGGAATTTCAACCGGCACTCGAAACGGCGCTTCACGGTTGATTTCTTCTTCACAAAAGCACAAACAATTCTCCAGCTGTCCGTCGGTCTTCTTTTTAAAGGCAAGCTCTTTCTCTTTCATTTGCTTCACTTCCTCCTGAAGACGTAACTGCCATGCTATACAGCAGTAATAAATAGATTACGGTGTCTCCGGGAAATTGCTTGTACAGTTGATGGAGGATAAAGGTTTGTTTTCAGCACGTGATAACAGGATCATGCGGTCGGCGAAAAAAAGATTGCGGTATTTTTGCGCTTTCCGCCCGAATGAAAATGATAAAATATGTCATATAAATAATGTGGAAGGGAGGGATTCAGAATAGCAGCGAGTGTTTTATCGTCTTCAGCGGTTGGAGAAAAAATCAACGAATGGTACATGTACATCCGAAGGTTCAGCATCCCTGATGCCGAATACTTGCGGAGAGAGATCAAGGAAGAACTTGCACGCATAGAAGATGACCAGGACCTTCACCTGTACTATTCTCTCATGGAATTCCGCCACAACCTGATGCTCGAATACCTCGAACCGCTGGAATCACAGCGGATTGAAGAGCAGCCGAGACTATCGGATCTGCTTGCGGATATTGATAAGAAGCAGGCCCGGCTGACTGGACGGCTTGATTATTATTTTAATTTTTTCCGGGGGATGTATGAATTGGAATGCCGTGAATACCTCACTGCCATTCAGTTCTTCAAAAAAGCTGAAAGCAAACTGGTTTTTGTTAAGGATCGAATTGAAAAAGCCGAATTTTATTTTAAGATGTCAGAGTCTTATTATTATATGAAGCAAACTTATTTTTCTATGGATTATGCCCGCCAGGCTTATGAAATTTATAATGAACATACAACTTATAATATAAGGCTGCTTCAATGCCATTCCCTGTTTGCGACCAACTTTTTAGATTTAAAACAATATGATGAAGCGATACAGCACTTCAAAAAGGCATATGCTATGGCTGAGGCAGAACAACAGCCTCAATTAATGGGCCGGACTCTTTATAATATCGGACTTTGTTTTAACAGCCAAGTAAACTATGAATCAGCCATTGATTACATAAAAAGGGCAATAGCTGTGTTTGAAGATGGGAAAATCATTCCTTCACTCCCGCAAGCCTATTTCTTAATTACACAAATACATTATAAACTGGGAAATATGGACTTAGCCCGGCACTATCACAACAAAGGCGTATCATATGCAGAGGAAGCAGAAGATTCTTTATATATAATGGAGTATGAATTTTTAGAATCTTTGTATGTTAATGAACCTGACGAAGAAGCCATTTCAAAATGTTTTGACTTTCTCAAAGCCAAGATGATGTATGCTGATCTTGAAGATTTTGCCTTAGATGTGGCAAAATATTATCACGAAAGAGAAAATTTCGAGAAAGCTTCAGCATATTTCTTAAAGGTAGAAGAAACAAGACAGCAAATTCAAGGAGGTGTAAAATTGTATGAAATTGAAGTATAAATTAGTTCTTACATGCTTAGCAATAGGTGCTGTTTTTGTTTCAGCTGACATTGCAAATGCACCCGAACACCAATTTGAAGTTGCACAGCGCGGGATGATTTAATCGTTTGCAATGTGACAACGGCCGGCATTTTCCGGCTGTTCTCTTTCCCTATCATTGGTTCTTTTTACGTTTCGAAAAAAGCCCGGAACAAAGGCTAAAGACCTTATCATTCCGGGCTTCATTTCTTCCTCTATTTCACAAACCCAAGCAGCATCTCACGGATCATCTTGCTTGCCGTGTTTGCCGTTTGTTCTGAATGGTCGTAGACCGGTGCGACTTCTACCAGGTCGGCGCCTTTTACGTTTACTTCTGAGCGCGCGATTTCATGGATGGACGCGAGCAATTCCTTAGAGGTAATGCCTCCTGCGTCAACCGTGCCCGTTCCCGGCGCGTGGGCGGGGTCGAGGACGTCGATGTCGATCGTGACATAGACCGGACGGCCCGCTAGCTGCGGCAGCACTTTTTTCAGCGGCTCAAGCACTTCAAATTTAGAAATGTGCATGCCGTTTTCCTTCGCCCATTCAAATTCTTCCTTCATCCCTGAGCGGATGCCGAACGAGAATACGTTTTGCGGTCCGATTAACTCAGCCGCTTTGCGGATCGGCGTGGAGTGGGAAAGCGGTTCCCCTTCGTAATCCGTACGCAGATCGGTATGCGCGTCAAAGTGGATGATGGCAAGGTCCGGAAACTTCTTGTGCATGGCTTTAAAGACAGGCCACGACACAAGGTGTTCGCCTCCCATTCCAAGCGGGAACTTCCCTTTTTCTAAAATGCTGTCCACGTATTCCTCGATCATATCAAGGCTTTTTTGCGGGTTGCCGAACGGCAGCGGAATGTCGCCGGCGTCAAAGAAATTCAAATCAGCCAGATCGCGGTCGAGATACGGGCTGTATTCCTCAAGGCCGATCGATACCTCACGAATTCTTCCGGGGCCGAACCGTGAGCCCGGGCGGTAGCTGACCGTCCAATCCATCGGCATGCCGTAAAGGATGGCGTCCGCCTCTTCCCAATCAGGGCGGCTTGCGATAAATACTTTTCCTGAATATGCTTCATCAAACCTCATTGTAAAACCCTCTCTTCCCTTTAAAAAAGCGCAAGATTCGCTCCTGCGCCGTACGTTTTTATTTAATCAGGTCACTCACAAATTTCGGCAGGACAAACGCCGCTTTGTGAAGCTCTTTCGTGTAATATTTCGTGTCAATATCAAAGAAACGGCTGTCTTCTACTTCAAGCGGATCGTACTTTTTAGAACCGATCGTAAATGTCCACAGACCGCTTGGGTATGTCGGGATATTCGCCGTATACAGACGTGTGATCGGGAAGATTTCTTTCACGTCACGCTGTACATTTGTGATCAATTCAGGCGTAAACCATGGGTTGTCCGTCTGCGCGACGAAAATGCCGTCTTCTTTTAACGCTTTGGAAATGCCGGCGTAGAAGCCTTTTGAGAACAGATTGACAGCCGGTCCGACCGGTTCTGTTGAGTCTACCATAATAACGTCGTATTCATTTTCAGACTTTGCGATGTGCATGAAGCCGTCATCCACTCTCACGTCTACGCGCGGATCTTCAAGCTTGCCCGCGATAGATGGAAGGAATTTTTTCGAGTATTCGATTACCTTGCCGTCAATGTCAACAAGCGTCGCTTTTTTCACGCTCGGATGCTTCAGAATCTCTCTGATGACGCCGCCGTCGCCGCCGCCGACAACGAGGACGTTCTCCGGATTCGGGTGCGTAAATAACGGTACGTGCGCGACCATTTCATGATAGACGAACTCGTCTTTTTCTGACGTCATGACCATTCCGTCTAAGAACAGCATATTTCCGAATTCTTCCGTTTCCACCATTTCTAAATGCTGAAATTCCGTCTGTTCTGTATGTAGTGTTTTATTAACCTTCAATGTAATGCCGAAATTCTTCGTTTGCTTCTCCGTGTACCAAAGCTCGCTCAATTGTCATCTCCCTTTCAAGGCTGTATTTCATTTATTGTAAGCGTCTGTTTTCGCTTTTATTCCCGGTTACAACTCATTTTCACCTAAGGAAAAAGTATAGAGGATGGAGGGGAAAAAGTAAAGATGTGTCCGCCTCTTGATGTTTAAAAAACCCCCTTTTTTCACATAATAATAGAATCATGAAAAAGGGGGTTCCCAAAAGTGGATAAAGTATCAAGAAAACAGCTCAGAATAACGCTCAAAACCGTCCGCGCCTGCATATTTCTCACACTGCTCGGCGGGTTGCTGACAGGTGTTTGCATCACATCCGTTCTTCTTGCAGCCAAATGGCAGGGCGCCCCCTCCGTCCGGGTCCCTCAGTCCACGATCCTTTATGCAAATGACGGCTCAAAGCTCGGCGAAACCGATTTTGGAGAAAAGCGTTATTGGGTGCATTTAAAAGATATCAATCCGACGGTGATAAAAGCCGCCGTCGCCGTGGAGGATCAAAATTTTTACCGTCATCACGGCTTTGATTACCGGCGTATGGCGGCAGCTGCGCTTGCCGATGTGAGGGCAATGGCCAAGGTGCAGGGCGCAAGCACCATTACCCAGCAGTACGCGAGAAATCTTTACCTTGAGCATGATAAGACGTGGAGACGGAAATGGAACGAAGCGTTTTATACCATCCGCCTTGAACAAAACTATTCTAAAAACGAGATTTTAGAAGGTTATTTAAATACGATTTATTACGGACACGGCGCTTACGGCATTGAAGCCGCCTCCCGCCTGTATTTCGGCAAGCACGCAAAAGATATAACCGATGCAGAAGCCGTGCTTTTGGCAGGCATTCCGAAAGGCCCGTCCGGCTATTCGCCTTATGTGAACGAAATGAAAGCCAAGCAGCGCCAGGAAACCATCCTCCGCCTGATGACAAGTCAAAAGATGATCACAAAAGCAAGAGCGGACAGCCTGAAGAAAGCGCCGCTGATCTATCGCCCGCTGCAAAACAAATCCGCAGCGAAAACGGCGCCTTATTTTTATGATGATGCGATGAAAGAGCTTGAAAAAAAGCTCGGCATGACACGGGAGCAGCTGGCTACAAGCGGATTGCGGGTCTATACGACGCTTGACAAACGCCTGCAGCGGATCGCGGAAAACACTGTGGCAAATACGATGAACACCGGCTCGGACATTCAGATCGGGTTTTCAGCGATTGATCCGGCGACAGGGCGTGTGCTTGCCCTGCTTGGCGGACGCGATTACGAAAAAAGCCCGTTTGACCGCGCCACTCAGGCAAAACGCCAGCCTGCTTCGACCATAAAGCCTTTACTGTACTACAAAGCGATTCAAAGCGGATTTACGCCCGTTACACTGATGAAAAGCGAAGAAACAGAGTTTCAGATTGACGCAAACGGAGATACCTATTCTCCAAGCAACTACAATGGCTATTACGCGAATAAACCGATTACCCTGCTTCAGGCGCTTGCTTTATCTGACAACATTTACGCCGTGAAAACCCACCTCTTTCTCGGCATGAACAAGCTCGTATCCGCTGCAAAGGAATTCGGCATTACCGAGCATTTAAAGGCTCTTCCGTCGCTGGCGCTCGGAACTGAGCCCGTACGTCCGATTGAAATGGTCAATGCCTACGCCATGCTCGCAAACGGCGGAAAACGAATCTCCCCCGCCTTTATCACAAAGGTGACCGATACTGCCGGCCATGTGTTGTATGAACAGCCGCGCAAGCATCAGCAGGTTCTCGATAAGAAAGCGGCTTTTGTAACGGCAAGCATGATGACGGGTATGTTTGACCAGGATTTAAACGGCTACACGTCGGTCACCGGGCGCACCATTTCCGACAGGCTGACACGAACCTACAGCGGTAAATCAGGCACAACGAGCGCCGACAGCTGGATGATCGGCTTTAATCCCGAGCTCGCCGCAGGCGTATGGACAGGCTATGACAAAAGCAGCACGATTGATTCGGTAGAGGAAAAAGGCTATGCAAAGAAAATATGGGCGGACTTTATGGAGAAGGCGCTTGAAGGAGAGCCGGAAATGGCCTTTAAACCGCCGAAAGGAGTGACCGGCGTTTACATTGATCCGGCTTCCGGATACACTTCCGGGCCGGGCTGCGCCGCGAAGCATTATACGTATTTTATCACTGGCACAGAACCCGCAGATGTGTGCTACGGACCGGAGCCGTCTAAAAAAGCAAAGGAGCATGCTCCGGGCCGCAAAGAGCATCCTCGCAAAAAATGGTGGGACAAATGGCTTGGGAAAAAAGAGTAAAAAAACCCGGCACATTGTGTGCCGGGCTTTATTCGTCCTTCTCCGCAAGAACCCACGGAAGCTCAAGCGAAAAATCAAGATGAATGATAGGTTCGGGAAACCCGTCCGGTATAAAAAACTTTGTATGAGGCAATGAAAACGAGAAGCGGACATCCCCTGCCCTCTCAACATGAAATTTAGGATGGCCTTCCGGCAAACGGCCGACAATCGGGTAGCTCCCTATATAATGATGAAGGCCGTTTTCCTTTCCGCACTCTCCCAAGTCATTGCATAAAGAAGGATTGATGCCGAACTGCTTAAACAAAGCCGTTATTTCGGCAGAAAGATGGTTTATTGCCTCGTAAAAGTTCCGGCAGTTCCCGCATTCACAAAGGTCGGGCCATGCTTTTTCATATTGTTTTTTCGTTTCGGTTACATCGGCTTCAATGATCCATGGCCCGATTTGAAATATAGTGAACATCATATACCCCCGCATAACATGAAAAACCCCGAGTCTTGGTTCGGCTCGGGATTTTCCATGTCCTGATTCTGTAACAACAGTTTACTCAAAAGGATTGCGGAATAGTGCAAATATTTATAAAGTTCACAAAAAGTTCACAAATTACTTTTCTTCTTGAAGCAGACCCGTTTTCAATTCGTCGGACGAACGGTCCCACAGCCCTTGGTCGTGCTTCTGCAAAAATTGAGCAAGCACATGTTTTGAGCTGTCATCCATTTTGTCCACGATGATATGGCGCTTCATTGATTTATCCATTAAATTCACATGCTCCGGCAGTGACTTATAGCCTCTTCTGATGCTTCTGTCCACCGTCATTTCGCAAGCAGTCACTCCCGCGTAATAAGGGCCTTCCTCTCTTCTGTCAATGGTTACCCATACGAGCCAGTACGGTTTTCCGTTCGGCACTTCATCCTTATTCGGCAGGAATTTGATTCCTTTTTCCACGACACTGCGGGCGTGCATCGCACCGATATCAACGAAGGCTTCCTTTTCCTCCACATCGACAAACACCGGAGAAATATTATCGAGGCTCAGCGCCCCCGCACCAAAACCGCCATGGCCGTCGGTCGGATCACTTTTAATGATGTTAAACCCGATTGATTTCTTCTTTTTTCCTTCTTCCATGAAAAAACCCTCCTACAAAAGCGGTTGAAATATAGCTGCAAACAGCCTAAGAATTAAGTCTCTGCCGTTGCTCAACAGAGGCCACACGACATAAGAACCGACAGGCGTCACGAACAGCACCAAGAAAACGATAATGCCGTAGCTTTCAAATTGAGTCATTTTGGCGCGCACCCGCTGCGGCACGAGATCTTCAATGATCCGGTAGCCGTCAAGCGGAGGGAGCGGCAGCAAATTGAATAAACATAACGCGAGATTGAGCTGAATCCAAATGGAGAAAAACTGGTCCAGCCCCGTGCTGAATGCAGAAAGCAGCTCCATTCCGTAAGCATGCATCAACACTAACAAAAAGAAACCGATAAAGGCAAGAAGCAGGTTACTGACAGGCCCGGCCACAGAAACAAGCACACCTGCCAGCCGCGGGTTTTTAAAGGCGCGGCGATTCACCGGCACCGGACGGGCCCAGCCGAATCCCGCCACTAAAATTAAAATCGTTCCGAATACATCAAGATGCTTAATCGGATTGAGCGTTAATCTTCCCTGTCTCGCCGCGGTATCATCACCAAACCGATACGCGACATATGCATGCGCCAGTTCATGCATCGTAAATGCCACGATTAACGTAATCACGACATAGGGCAGAAGCTCCAGCGGATAAAATAAAAATCTGTCCAAATGTAAAAATCCCCTTTTTTAAGAAATGCAAGAATGTTCTCTATTCAGTATACTATAAGAGACCTCTCTTCCCAAAGAGAGGAAACGATAAAGGAGGATCAGCACCATGCCGCTCGTAACCGTTAAAATGCTGGAAGGCCGCACAGATGAGCAAAAGCGAAATCTGGTTGAAAAAGTAACAGAAGCCGTAAAAGAAACTACCGGCGCTGCCGAAGAAAAGATCATTGTCATGATTGAAGAAATGAGAAAGGATCATTACGCCGTCGCCGGTAAACGGATAAGCGATACGGAGTAAATCCCGATAAAGGCCAGCGCTGCGCCATGCAGGCTGGCTTATTTCATCAATTTTTCAATCAGGGCGAAAAAGGTTTTCTTTTCATCTTCCGTTAACACTTCGAACAGCTCATCGATTAACATCTGCCTGTTTTCAATCATTTGCACGGCCGCCATTTTTCCCGATTCAGAAAGCGACATCCATACCGTGCGTCGATCTTCGTTATTTCTCGACCTTTCTACAAACCCTTCCTTTTCTAAATGGTTCAGAGCAGTTGTCGTGGCAGAAGGAGACAATGTGACCTCCTGCAATATATCCTTAATCGTGCACGTGCCGTGCCGATAAATAATCCTGAGAATAAATCCTCTGATATTGTTTATACTTTTCGGGATCGTTGCCTCATCTAACTTCTTCGTGCTTTTCAAATATTTTGTGAGGGCGTGATCCAGTACATTTGCTTGCAATTTATCGTACTCCATGCAGAAACTCCCCATTTCAAGATGCATCCATCATAATCTGAATGTTTTTTATTACATTTTACTGATACCTTGCGGAGAAAGTCAAAATTCCGGTCGGAATGCCCGCAACTTTTATCCTGCCCTTCACATACCATTGTCTCTCCTTTTTTCTAACGCCCCTATTATGCAATGCTGGTTTTATAGACATGATTCAGGTAAAATCATTAAGGATGACTGCGGTTGTCGGGAAGGTTAATTTGATCTGCTGCGGCAACAATACGATTAGAAAAGAAACGGACCAGACGGGAAACAGAACACAGGATTATCGATTACACAGAAGATGTGACACGGGTAAAAGCCAAAGAGCCCCTCTTGGCTTTTGCTTTTTGGATGGAGGGATGCGTGTTGCGGAATATCCTACAAAAAAAAGACATCACCCAGCTGCTTGAACAAAGCAAAAACAGGCAGACTGCCAAAACGATGGGTGGATTTGATTTAACATTACTGGGCATCGGCGCCGTTATTGGGACAGGCGTCATGGTCCTTACAGGCATTACGGCCGCAAAAAACGCCGGGCCTTCCGTTATCTTTTCTTTTATCATTGCAGCTGTTGTCTGCAGTCTCGCAGCATTATGTTACGCCGAAATCGCTTCTGTCCTCCCTGTATATGGAAGCGCCTATATTTACTCTTACACAACCATGGGGGAAATTGTAGGCCATTTAATGGGATGGACGCTCTTATCAGTTTATATGGTGACGGCGTCAGCGGTGGCGAGCGGCTGGTCAAGTTATTTTAATAATCTGTTAGCGGGAATCGGCCTGCCTTTGCCGGACAGTCTTCTCCACGTGCCAAGCCAGGGAGGCATTGTCAACCTTCCCGCCATCATCATTACTTTATTGATTGCCGCCGTGCTTTCACGCGGTTCCAAGGAGAGCAAAACCTTTAATAATGTAATGGTTCTCGTGAAAATAGGAATTGTTTTGCTGTTTATCATAACAGGAAGCTTTTTTGTGAAGCCCGGCAATTGGCACCCTTTTATGCCTTTTGGAGTGAAAGGCGTTATCACGGGGGCATCTGCCGTCTTTTTTGCATTTCTCGGTTTTGACGCGATTTCCGCTTCGGCTGAAGAGGTCAAAAAACCGCAGCGTAATCTGCCGATCGGTATTATCGGCTCACTGCTGATTTGTACATTGGTGTACGTGATTGTCTGTCTGGTCATGACGGGGATGGTTCCGTATTCACAGCTCAATGTGCCGGAAGCCATGTCTTATGTATTACAGTCCGTCGGACAAAACGCGGTGGCAGGCATTATCGCTGTCGGCGCGATTATCGGGCTTATGGCCGTCATTCTTGCCAATACATACGCAGCGACCCGTATATCCTTAGCGATGGCAAGAGACGGCATGCTGCCGAAAATCTTTACCATTGTCGGAAAGAAATCAGGGGCGCCGGTATGGAATACGTGGTTGATCGGCCTGATCAGCGCGTTCATTGCCGGTTTTGTTAACCTGAAGGAGCTGTCAGACCTCGCGAATATCGGCGCATTATTGACATTCGCCATGGTCAGCCTGTCAGTGCTGATTCTCCGCCGCACCCATAAGGATCTCCAGCGGGGATTCAAGGTGCCGTTTGTACCCGTGCTGCCTATTTTGGCCATGGTCTGCTGTTTATTCTTAATGATCAACCTGCCGCTGAAAACGTGGCTTTATTTCGCCGTCTGGCTGATCGTCGGCGCGGTGGTTTACTTTTTATATTCGTACAAGCACAGCACATTAAAAAAATAAACAAAACCAGGCCCGCTTCGTGCGGCCTGGTTTTTGCATAAAAAAAGACGAAAGCCATCGCCTTTAACAAATGTGTTTCAGCTCTTCTATGTATTGAAGCGCCTCATCATATTCTTCATCCGTATATTTTTGCTTGCTTTTTATCGTAAACACTTTCTCTTTCTTTTCCTCAGCTTCAAGGCCGTCAAAATACAAAATCGTAGACACCAGTTCCAGAAACCGTGAAGAGCGGCTGTTGACGCTGTCGATATAATTTTTCATATCCGGCATCGTAAGCTCCGCATGATGTAAAAATTCCGCTCCCGTCTCCGTCAGCGAGTAGCGGTATTGAAAGTAGCCGCCCTTTTTTTCCTTCACCTCATCCAGAAACCCAAGGTTGCACAGCTCTTCAATCCGAAGCGTCAATTCTTCAGAATACGGGCCGTAAAAATGAAAATCATATTTTTCGTAGAAAGGGTACTGCATTTTTTTCGCGATATAAATGATTTTCTGCAGCTTCTTCCGCCCGATGATTTCTCCAGAATCCGAGAACACCTTCATCAGTTTTGCATGTTCTTTCAACAAATTCCCGACATCTCCTTTTCCTTCTTTACCAAAATCCTTCTATGTCAGTCCCAGCAGCTGCCGGATTTTCAATTTTGCTTCAGGGTTTTCTGAACCGTCACAAATGAGGTCCATCGGATAGTACAGTTTGTGGTCCGTCCGCCGTTTTCCCGAGATGGATTCCACAATAGCGGACTGTCTGGACAGCTCTTTTATCTGGCCGCTCTGCGTTAAAAGATGGATCGGCAGCCGTTCCTCCTCCTCACCCGGACGATAGAAATCATACGGCAGATCCGATGAGGAATCGACGACTAAATAATAGTTCGGATCAATTCCCGCCTCTTTAAATAAAGCCGTCAGCTCAAAATAAGCCGACATTTCCTCATTCGGATTGAATTCGGCATATTGAAACAGCTGGCGGTTAATGAAGCGGCGGCACAAATCGGACAGTATCGCGTCTTCTTCTTCCTCCCAGGCTTGGAAATAGTATAAAATGATCGATTCATCCAGCTTTAAGTAATCCTCCAGCGTCAGCTTCCCTTCAAAAATAGAATAAAAATGGACTGGAGCATGAGTGAAGATATACCCTTCCTCATGAAGCTGCTTCGCGCGGTGGAGAATTTTTGTCAATATGACTTCAGCGCTTCTCGTCACAGGATGAAAATAAACCTGCCAGTACATTTGGTAGCGGCTCATAATATAGTCTTCAACAGCGTGCATGCCGCTTTGCTTAATGACGATCTGGTCCTCGCGCGGACGCATCACCCTTAAAATCCGTTCCATATCGAAATGCCCGTAGCTGACACCCGTGTAGTACGCGTCCCGCTGCAAGTAATCCATCCGGTCGGCGTCAATCTGGCTTGAAATCAGACTGACCACCTGTTTGTTTTCATATGTTTTGGCAATGACTTCAGCAACATCCTGCGGAAACCCCGGGCCAGCCTTTCTGAGCACTTGATTGACCTCAGTATCGCCCAGAATGATTTCCCTCGTAAAATCCTCATGATCCAGATGAAAAACCTTTTCAAAGGAATGCGAAAACGGCCCGTGCCCCAAATCGTGCAGCAGCGCGGCGCTTAGGCAGAGTTCACGTTCACTGTCGTCCCATTCAGGACGCCCTTTAAAGACGTCGTCAACCATTCTTCTGACAATCTCATAGACACCGAGAGAATGGTTAAACCGGCTGTGTTCGGCACCGTGAAACGTCAAATAGGTCGTACCGAGCTGTTTGATTCGGCGCAGCCGCTGAAATTCACGGGTGCCGATCAAATCCCAAATGAGCTTGTCCCGTACATGAACATAGCGGTGAACCGGATCTTTAAACACTTTTTCTTCTGATAATTTTCCATTTGGATACGCCATCGTCATTCCCTCTTTTTTTAGCCGTGATTCTATTATATCGGCTCTATAATTTGAAAACATCCTTGAATTTATCCGGCGGTTTGTTCCAGTTTCCTGAAATCGATTTTTTGAAGCAAAAAAGCCTGACCCATCGGGCGAGGCTGTTGTAAAACACAAATTTACTTTTTGATTTTCTTTTTCACTTTTTCCATCAGCTCATCCTCGGTCGGAGCCGACAGCGGGCGGTTGTTCACAAAAGCAAACGATTTTTTACGTCCGGGCCCGCAATACGACTGACAGCCGATCTCCACTTTCGCATCCGGGTCAGCTTCTTTTAAACGCGGCAGCAATGTCTTGATATTCGTGGCCTGGCAATCATCACACACTCGAAATTCATTAGCCATGATGTACGCTTCCCTTCATTCAATGTTCCTCTATGTTAAAAATCATTTTTAAAAACGAAAAAATCACATCACACTCCATTGTACAAGGATTCAGTTTTTCCTGCAAGGCTCTGCGTATCTCTCATTCTTTCAGCCAATTTGTATAAATATTTTCCAATCTGGACATTCTAATACCATCAAAAGATTATTGGGGGTTGAGAACATTGACAAAACAACGACAAGACGCCTGGTCAGAGGAAAATGATTTGCTGCTGGCGGAAACCGTGCTTCGGCACGTACGGGAAGGCAGCACTCAGCTGAATGCCTTTGAAGAAGTGGGCGATAAATTAAACCGGACATCGGCAGCCTGCGGATTCAGATGGAATGCCGTCGTCCGCCATCAATACGAAAAAGCGCTCCAGCTTGCCAAAAAACAGCGGAAACAGCGGATGCGTGCGCTCGGAAACGGCCAGCCGGCCAAAAAGAAACTACTATATCAGCCGCCTGCGCCTGAAACGGATATCATTCAAGAAACCGCAGCAGAAGAAAAGGTTCAAACAGAAGCACCTGAAAAAAATCAGACCGCCGTCATGTCAGGCGAGCATATGCCTTATGTGGATGAAAGCTTCAAGGAAGAGTTAGCTAGTTTATCACATTTGCTGGCACCTCAGCAGCCGAGTCAAACACCGGAGCTCACAATGGCTGATGTCATTCAATTTTTGCAGACCTATGAAGGCAGCGGAAAACAAACATCTGCACTCCAAATGGAAAATGACCGTTTGAAAAGGGAAAATCAAGAATTGCAATCGAAAACCGAGCAACTGGAAGCGGCTGTAGAGAAGCTTGAGAAAGATCAAAAAACCATTCAAGAAGACTACGAAACCTTAGTTAAAATCATGAACAGAGCCAGAAAGCTAGTTTTATTTGAGGAGGACGAACATGCGTCCCCATCTTTCAAAATGGACCGGAACGGCAATTTAGAAAAAATGGCCGAGTAGGTTAAAAACCCCTTTCCGAGAGCGGAAAAGGGGTTTTGTCCGTTTGTCTATCATTCACATTTTTTATATAGTAAAAGCACTAAACCCGGACTGCTTCTTCTTTTGGATTACGTTTACGCGGCAGCAAGTACAAGCAGGCTGGTAAAGTTCCTTTCATATGCCTTTTTCGCTTAGATAATTTTGTTGCAGCGTTATTTTGCGGTTTGTTTTGAAAGAAATACTTAACTGTATGTAATATAGAAAAAAGCTCGGATTACTCCAAGCTTTCATTCACCCCGAACACCTTCTCATTCCGTTCCAGCATTCGGGTCAGATTTTTTTCAAATGCCAACTCTTCTTCTAAAGATAATCCTGCTGAATACAGATGCCCGCTTAATTCCTTTAATTCGGTCAAAAGCGACAGCATTAGATCCTGCACGGTAATGTCCGTTTGCAGCAATTCGCTTAATGATGCCATCGTTTCGGGCCGGATGTCTGGGTATACACCTTTTGTATCATTGCTTTTGTCTTTTAAAGCGGCTTGATAGAAACGTCTGATCAGATCGGCGCGTTCACTTCCGCTTTTGTCGGCGCAAAGATAGATTTGCACCGCCGCTCCCCCGCGCAGGCGCCTTTGAGAAATGCCGGCGAATTTTCTGCCGCCGATGCTGAGATCATAGTTGCCCGGACAGTACGACCCTTTGATTTCATATGCCTCGATCTCTGCATTGTACGGACTCAGCATGCGCCGCATCAGCTCAGCCATCGCTTCATAACCCCTGTCGATGTCTATGCCTTTTTTTTCATCTTTAAAAATAAGAGAGATATTTAAAACGCCTTTATCAAGCACGACCGCGAGTCCTCCGGAATTGCGGACGATGACGCGATAGCCTTCGTCCTCCAGCAATTTTACGCCGTCTTCTAAAAACGGGAGACGCGTGTCCTGAATACCGAGAACGATCGTTTGGTGGTGCACCCAGGAACGGGCTGTCGCAGGTGAATCCCCTTTGCCGACGGAAGCGCACAGCGTATCATCCATCGCAAATGATTGCTTCGCATCAAAATAAGGGCCAAGGCTGGATTGGTCAACGATTCTCCAGCTTGGCTGCATGAGTAAATCAATCGGTTGCTTTCCCATCTATATTAAATCCCTTTCGTTATAGGCTTTGAATGCGTCTATTATATCATTCCGCTTATGATGATTGAAATTGGCTTTTCAAAAGAGCAATGAAGATTTCTTTGTTTTTTGTGTTCTCCATAATGGAAGATTGAATGATAGACAGTTTTCGCTTTAAAGAGAAGCCTTTTACATGAAGCACTGAAATGCTGTGATGAAGCAAATCCTTTTGCAGCACGCTTTTTGATAAAACAGAAAGACCCAATCCGCTGATGACGGCTTCCTTGACGCCCTGGTTGCTGCTGATGGTCATCATGGACTTCGGCCGCAGCCCGTTTGAATGAAGCACATGATCCAAGTATTCTCTCGTCCCCGAGCCTTTTTCCCTCGTCACCCATGCTTGGTTTTGCAGGTCTGTAATCGGGATGTTTTTTTTGCCTGCCAGAGGATGCCCGTTGGGAGCCGCGATGCATAATTCATCCTCCATGAACGGCTGAATGTCCAGCTCATTTTTTCCCGTATGGCCTTCGATTAATCCGATATCAGCTTGAAGCATCCGAACCGCTTCACTGACTTCCTCTGTGTTGCCGATCATCACGTCTAAGTTCAATTCGGGATACTCGCCGTGAAGCTGTGCGAGCAGCGGCGGCAGAATATATTCGCCGATGGTAAAGCTCGCCGCGATTTTCAGCTTTCCTTTTACATAATGGTGATGGGCGTAAATTTCTGATTTCGCCTGCTCGTACAAAAAGACCATTTGCTTTGCGCGCTGATAGAGAATATCCCCGGTCGGCGTCGTCGTAAAGTGCTTCGGCGAGCGGTTGAGCAAGGCAGTTTGAAATTCTTTCTCCAGATTTTTTATGTGCAGGCTCACACTCGGCTGAGAAATCATCAGCTTCTGCGCGGCTTTTGTAAAATTCTTCTCTTCTACAACAGCAATGAATGTTTTCAGTTCGCCGTAATACAAAAAGCATCGCTCCTCATTATTAGTATTGCTTATCGTTTAGATCATATAAATATATTTTACTAATGATTGAAACCGCAGTAAAGTGAAGTTATCAAGATGATGGGAAGTGACAGGGATGAAAAATGGTGTTTCGGTTTTAAGGGGGATTTCGGTTACCGCAGTGATTGCGTTTGCGGCTTTTTATGCCGGCAGTCTGCCTTATCTAAATATGCTTGGCACGCTTGTGATCGCGATGCTTATCGGAATGCTATGCCGCGCGGTTGTCGGAGAGCGAAAATCATTAGAGCCGGGGATTGCTTTTTCAAGTAAATACTTGCTGAAAACGGGCATCATTCTGCTTGGCATGCGGCTGAATCTGGCTGACATCTATCACGCCGGCTGGCATGTCTTTGCAATCGCCGTCAGCTGTATGCTGTTTGCGTCTGCCGTTGTGTATATGCTGTCCCGCCTGTTCCGTGTAGATCAGAATCTCAGTATTTTAACCGCTTGCGGCACAGCGATTTGCGGGGCTGCTGCTGTTGCGGCGATCGCTCCGCAGATTAAATCAAATGAAAGTGCCGCTGCCATCAGTGCAGCCGCTGTCTCTTTATTGGGAACCGTCTTTACGGTCATTTATTCTCTTTCATATCATATATTGGGCTTTTCTCCCGCTTCATTCGGGGCTTTTTGCGGGGCAACGCTTCATGAGGTGGCGCATGTGGCGGCGGCCGGCAGCGCCGGGGGAAAAGAAGCTGTCGAGATGGCAGTTATCGTCAAACTGACAAGGGTTGCGCTGCTTGTTCCGGCTGCATTGGCACTTGGAATTTGGGCACGCCGCAGCGGAGAGTCTGAGCCGCTTTCTTTTTCTTCTCTGCCTGTTCCTTGGTTTATCTTTGGATTTCTCGGAATGAGTGCGGTGCACACATCAGGTATTATTTCGGCATCACAGGCGGCGTTTCTTGTTCAAGTGTCGTATGTTCTCATCGGGATGGCGATGGCCGGGCTCGGCTTGAAGGTGCATGTCGCGGCGTTTCAAAACAATGGCTGGCGGGCACTGGCGGCGGGTTTGATCGGTTCTGCCTGTTTATCTCTGTTCGGCTGGGCCGCAGTCACTTTTTTTCTATAAAAAAAACGGCAGGCCTTTATGAAAAAGGCCGCCGTTTCCTGATTACAGCGCTTGAGCTGCCGTAATTAAAGCAAGGTTGTAAACGTCTTCAGCGTTACATCCTCTTGAAAGGTCGTTTACAGGCATATTTAAACCTTGTAAAATCGGTCCCACCGCTTCAAAGCCGCCGAGGCGCTGAGCGATTTTGTAGCCGATGTTTCCGGCTTCAAGGCTAGGGAATACAAATACATTTGCGTCCCCTTTAATTTCAGAATCCGGCGCTTTTTTCTCAGCAACGGATGGCACAAATGCCGCGTCAAATTGGAATTCTCCGTCTAAAGTAAGCTCAGGTGCTTTTTCTTTCGCAACCTTAACGGCTTCCGCCACTTTTTCTGTTTCGTCAGATTTTGCTGATCCTTTTGTAGAGAAGCTGAGCATCGCTACGCGCGGGTCGATATCAAACATTTTAGCCGTATTGGCGCTTTCGATTGCGATTTCCGCAAGGTCTTGGCTGTCAGGCGCAATGTTGATCGCGCAATCCGCGAAAACATATTGCTCATCGCCGCGGGCCATAATGAACACGCCAGACGTTTTTTTCACGCCTTCTTTTGTTTTGATGATTTGCAGCGCAGGGCGAACCGTGTCGGCCGTAGAATGCGCGGCTCCGCTGACAAGGCCGTCTGCAAGGCCTTTATACACAAGCATTGTGCCGAAGTAGTTTTCGTCTAACAAGGCTTTGCGCGCTTGTTCTTCCGTCGCTTTTCCTTTGCGGCGTTCTACGAAAGCCTGAACAAGTTCTTCCATGCCTTCATATGTATGCGGGTCATAAATATCAACGCCGTCAAGCGTGAGATTTAGTTCTTTCGCTTTTGCTTGAATTTCCTCTTTATTGCCGACAACGATCGGCTTTAATACCTTGTTGCCCACCAGGTTGTTGACCGCAACTAGGATACGTTCGTCCATTCCTTCAGGAAATACGATTTTCACATCTTTTCCTGCTACTTTTTCTTGTACTTTTGTAAATAAATCTGCCACGATATACCCTCCTCTATGTTGACAAAAAACGCTTACTTTTACAGCATACTCTTCTTCCAGCTAAATTCAAATAACCAACTTCTATTATAGCGCTTTCAATTAAAAATCTTATTTTTCTAATTAATTTAACCGCCTATGCAAACACGGCTTAGTTTCTCATACAAGACTTGAAATTATTCAAGGTTTCTCCACAGCCGAAACGGTTAAACTGTGATATAGTGAAGGCATTAACGAAAAGATATAGGAGTGAAGATAAATGAGTGAGCAGCAAAAAACGAATGAAGCGGCCCAAACGTTGGACGGCTGGTATGCGCTTCATGATTTCCGCACGATGGACTGGGCTTCTTGGAAACTGTTATCCAGCGACGAACGCCAATCGATTATTTATGAATTTACGGGCCTGCTTGAAAAATGGGGAGCCGCCCAAAAAGAAGGAAAAGGCTCGCAAACCATTTACAGCATCGTCGGACAAAAGGCTGATTTTATGCTGATGATTCTTCGCCCGACAATGGAAGAATTAAATGAAATTGAGCTTGAATTCAATAAGTCAAGGCTTGCTGAATTTACGATTCCGGCCTACTCCTACGTGTCAGTGGTTGAGCTGAGCAATTACCTGGCGAGCGGAGACGGTGATCCGTACGAAAATCCGCACGTGCGCGCACGCCTTTACCCTGAGCTTCCGGAAGCGAAATACATTTGCTTCTATCCGATGGATAAAAGAAGAAGCGGCGAAGATAACTGGTACATGCTGTCTATGGAAGAACGCAAAAACCTGATGAGAAGCCACGGTCTGATCGGCCGAAGCTATGCCGGCAAAGTCAAACAGATCATTACCGGGTCTGTCGGTTTTGATGATTACGAATGGGGCGTTACGCTGTTCAGCGATGATGTGCTTCAGTTTAAAAAGCTCGTCTATGAAATGCGTTTTGACGAAGTCAGCGCCCGCTACGGCGAATTTGGTTCATTTTTTGTCGGAAACAGATTATCTCTCGACACGCTTCCGCAGTTTTTGCACGTATAACACTCACCCGCCATTCCGGCGGGTTTTTTCTTTGTCAGAATTTAAATAAAATTTGCTATTTTCGTCATTTTTTTTTACGATGTAAAGGAGATTCCATTTTTATAAAGGGGTGCAGATATTTGTCAAAACGAACCGCATTTATTATGGGAGCCAGCCAGGGAATCGGCAAAGCGATTGCTCTGAAGCTGGCGGACAATGGTTTTGCCGTTGTCATCAATTCACGCGTCCTCGAAAATATTGAACCTGTGAAAGAAGACATTCTGGCCAAACATCCTGAGGCAAGCGTTACCGTTCTTGCAGGTGATATGTCCGATCAGCAGGCGAGAGCGGGCATTTTTGAAGAAATCGAATCAAAATGCGGACGCCTTGATGTACTGATCAACAATATTCCGGGCGGTACGCCGGATACGTTTGAAAACTGTGATATTGAGGATATGACAAAAACCTTTACGAATAAAACAATTGCTTATATCGACTCTATGAAAACAGCCGCCTCATTCATGAAGCGGAACGAATTTGGCAGAATCATCAATATCGTCGGGAACCTGTGGAAAGAGCCGGGCGTAAACATGTTTACCAACAGTATGATGAATGCCGCTTTAATTAATGCCAGTAAAAATATCGCCATTCAGCTTGCTCCTCACAACATTACTGTCAATTGCCTGAATCCAGGGTTTATCACTACAGACCGTTATCATCATTTCGTGCAGAATGTCATGAAGCAAAACGGCATTTCCAAAGAGGAAGCGGAAGAACGGATTGCTTCGGGTATTCCGATGAAACGCGTCGGGTCTGCTGAAGAAGCCGCTGCACTGGCCGCATTTCTCGCCTCTGAAGAAGCCTCTTATATTACGGGGCAGCAAGTCTCAGCGGACGGCGGCAGCATGAAAAGCATATAAAAAAATCCCGCTTTTTAGCGGGATACTTCTTGTAATGATGAAAACGGCAGGCTGAGCTTTTGAATCCGCATGACAAATTCCCGCAGTTCCTCCTGCTTTGCCACCATCGAAATCCGGACATAACGTTTTCCGCCGCTGCCGAAAATCTCCCCCGGCGTTACGACGACATGGGCATGCTCCAGCAAATAGTCGGAGAATTGGTGTGAGGACTCAAATGTTTTCGGAATGTCAGCCCATACATAAAACGTGCCTTTCGGCTTTTCGATGCTCCAGCCCAATTCCTTTTCACATAACTCCGTAAAAAAATCAATTCGTTCCCCATAGATGCGTTTCAGGCTTTCTGTGTGGGCGGGATCACCGGACAGCGCCGCCGCTGCCGCCTGCTGAAGCCCGCCGAACATGCCGACGAAGACGTGATCCTGAAACTCATTGACCGCCTGAATGATTTTCTCATTCCCAACGGCAAACGCCATTCTCCAGCCTGCCATATTAAATGTTTTTGAGAATGAATAAAGCTCCGCGCCGACAGCTTTTGAGCCTTCTGCCTGCAGAAAGCTGGCCGGTTTTTTATCAAACTCAAACGCGCCGTACGCAAAGTCATGAATCAGGTGGATCTGGTGCTTTTTCGCAAATGCCGCCGCCTTTTCATAAAACGCAGCGTCAGCCACGGCTCCCGTCGGGTTATTCGGGTAATTCAAAAACATCAGCTTGGCCTTTTGCAAGACGGCAGGATCGATCCGTTCAAAATCCGGCAAATAGCCGTTTTCCGGATGGAGGGGCATCTCATGCAGCTCCCCCCTTGCCATTGTGATTCCCGATAAATATTCAGGATAGCCGGGGTTCGGAACTAAAGCAATGTCACCGGGATTGAGCAGGCATTGCGTCAGAACGTACAAGCCTGCCTTTCCTCCGCCGAACAGGGCGATTTCTGTTTCCGGGTTGATGGAAACTCCGTACTCTCTCTCATAAAAGCCCGCAATGGCTTCCTTCAGAAAAGGATAGCCCCTGAACGGCCCGTACCCGTGAAAGGATGGATTCAGAGCGGCCTCCTGCAATGACTGCACAATATGCGGCGGTGTGGGAAGATCAGGATTTCCCTGCCCGAGATTAATGATCTGCGCCCCCGTTTTTTCCATCTCTTTTACCTTTTGAAAAACGAGCGAAAATTCCTGCTTTGGCAGTGTCTTGATGACGTCGGACGGTGTGATTTCCATCTGAAAGACTCCTTATAAATGAATTTGCTCTGATTTGTTATCTCGTTCCGAAAACGATTTATTGACCAGTTTTGTATGCAGAAACAAACCGCTTACCAAGATGACGATGAAAGCCATAATGACAGAGGCGTCTAACACGTTGATCAGCATGGAACCAACAGCGATGCATAAACCGATGGACGCCTCAGCCACGGAAAAAATCCGCCCTTGGATTTGGTTCGCCGCGTTCTCCTGCACTTTGACCTTCGCCAGCACTTCCCCATATTCCATCGCGATGAAAAAGAGAATGGCGGCGATGACAGATACGGCGAATATCGGCGTAAACAAAAACAGCGCAAGCGAGACAATGGATAAAACCGTAAAATACACCAAACCTTTATTGTTGTTAAAGCCCCATTTGCTGACGAGAGCGGCACCGATAAAACCCCCGAAGCCGATACAGAAAGTAAGGATGAAGTTGCCGATTTCCCCGTCGCCCAAAAACCGGCTGACGATCGGAAAATAGCTGTAGACGACTCCCCACAGAAGCGCCATCGTAATCATCGTAAACATAGCGTTTAATACGAATGAATTCGTTTTGATTTCCTTCAGCCCTTCTTTAAACGATTGAAAGGCCTCTTTCACGTTTTCTGACTGAATCGGCACAAATTGAAGCTTAATGCGTCTGATAAAAAACGCGGAGATCAAATAAGTCACACCGTTAAAGGCAACAGCCAGCTGTACAGAGCCGCCTAACAGGAAAAGCCCGCCGGCCGCAGCTCCGACAATAATGGAGATCGTCGTGGCTTTTGCAAATAGGGTGTTGATGCTTTTAATATCCGTTTCTAAAGAAGACATGACCGCGAGGCGGGCCGGGTTAAAAAACACGCCGCTTCCGTAAGAAATAAACAGCAGCGCCAGAAAAATGAGCGGATACTCGCCTTTCGGGAGAAACGTGAGCCCCAAAAAGATGACACCCCTGATCACATCCGTCCACAGCATGATCTTAATCCTGTCGAGGCGGTCAACGAGGACGCCTAAAAACGGCTGGAATACCATCGGAATACTCCGAACAGCGATGACACCCGAGGTGACCCAGTAATCATGATAGTATGTAGACAAAATGAGCAGGGCGGGGAGAACACAATAGTCTCCCATAAACGAAAGCGCCTGCCCGTAAAGCAAGTATTTAGAGTTCGGCTTCAGCTGTTTCATACTGATAACGCATACTTTGCAGCCAGCTTCGCATGCTGCTGGATTTGTTTGATTGATTCAGCGACATCAAGAGAATTTGTGCCTTTCAGCTCAAATGTCGCAATGGAATTAAATGCTTCGAAGAGCCGCAAATCAACTGACGTACCCGGTGCAACGGCTGAAAAAGAAACGAGTTCGGTATCTCCCTTTAAGATGCCGGACGGAATCTCAATGTTTTCAATGACGAAATCCGTAACCGCCTCAGGAAGCTGGCCGTTTTCTTTGAAATGCTGAGGATACAAATGGCAGTCGGCGATATAGTGCGGTTCTTTCTCCAATAATCCGTTCGGCAGGCCGGCGTCTTTTCCGAAGCAGAGAACGTCCAATAATAGCTGCGCCATGTCGACGCCGAAGACCTTTTTAATATTCGGAATCATATTCCAGCCTGCGAATCTGGCCGCTGATTCAATTAATCCGGCTTCTCTGTTTTTCATTAATTTAATTTCCGTATGCGTCGCGCAGTTTTCGAGGCCAAGCCCTTCATTTGCTTTTTTGGCGGCTTCGACGATTTTCCGCTTCGCGTCTTCGTCCAAGATGGACGGCGTAATATGAGATGTTTCCGTGAATCCGATTTGCGGTGTTTTATCATGGATCGCGACCGGGAAATATTCTCCGTCCGCCATGATGCCTTCTATGCTGATATAGTCGGAATAACCGCTTGTTTCGTACCAGTCGTCATACTCGCCCTGCAAAAATTCTTCCGCGATAAACGGAGCTTCAAACGTGACCGCTTTCGGTACATTGATTGATTTCAAGTAATCATTGACTCTGTTAAACTCGTCCTCGGCCGTTTCGATGTGTTTGATGAGCGTCACGCCGATGGAGCTTGCCAAATATGTCGGTTTTAAAATAAGCGGCGTGCCGATTTCTTCAAGTGCGGAACGGAAATCTTCAAGTGTGGTGACCCGTTTGTTTTTAATCGATTTGACACCCGCTTGGTTAAAGGCGGCTCTCATTTTATTTTTATCTCTGGCATTTTCAGCGGCTTGTACGCCTGCGCCCCTTAATCCGAGCCGTTCACAGGCTTTCGCCATCGGCGTGATAAACAATTCATTATTTGTCGTAATGGCATCGGCCTGAAACATTTCTGCAACCTTTACGATTTGATCGACGACTTCTTCTTCGGGCTTATTATGGTCTTCATGCGCCCAATAGATTGAATCGGGATGCTCAAAATCAGCTAAACTTTGAAAATAGTCTTTATCTTTAATGACCGCAACCGAGTATTTTTCAATTAACGCCGCATGAGAGGCTGTAATCGCAAATGGTCTCGGAATAAAGCTGACGAGGTTATATTTTTCGGCGGCGCTTTTATAAAACATGTGCGGCGGGCAGCCTCCAAGATCAGCGATAACCAATACTGTTTTTCTCTCCATATGTAAACACTCCTTCTCTATTGTGCGGTGTATCCACCGTCTGCGGTGATGGCGCTTCCGGTCATATAGCTTGATAAATCCGAGGCTAGAAACAGCATGACATTCGCTATTTCTTCAGGTTTGCCGAGCCTCAGCAGCGGATTAACTTTCGCTTTTTCTTTTTTGATTTCTTCAAGCGTGCCTTCATTATTTTCGAGAAACGATTTTTCATTCAAAGGTGTGTCGATGATACCGGGGCACACACAGTTGACGCGGATATTGTGTTTGGCGTAATCAACAGCCATAGAACGCGTCAGCTGCAATACGCCGCCTTTGCTGGCGTTATATGCGGGTATGTCAGGCCATGCCACGACTCCCCCGACAGAACACGTGTTGATGATATTGCCCTTGCCGCGCACGAGCATATGCTTGAGCGCATGCTTGCTCATTAAAAACATGCCCGTCAAATTGACATCAAGCACCTTGTTCCAATCGCTCAGCTCCATTTCATGGATGGGCGCTACAATTTCGAGGCCTGCATTATTAAGCAGGACGTCTAACCCGCCGAACGTATCAATCGCTGACTGGACGGCATTCTGACAAGCCACCTCGTCCGTAATATCCGTTTGGACAAAGTGCAGCCTGTCATTGTTTTCTTTTCGAATCATCGCTTCTCCCTGCGCCTCATCAATATCCGCTACAACCACATTTGCCTGCTCGTTCAAAAACGCTTGAACCGCGGCATAACCGATGCCTGATGCGCCCCCTGTAATGAGGACGGTTTTATCAGTAAGGTTCATGACTCTTTCTCCTCTAATTTTTTTGCTTTTGATCTGTTATAGCGCGGCGGAAAAAAGACATTGATTGATTTTGATTCTTTTTCAAATCGGTTGATGGCGCCGTGGTCTTCTCGTGGATCACAGAAATAAGCGGTGCCGAATTTCATTTCCACTTTGCAGTCTTCAACGGTCATATCATAACCGCCCCCGATGCAGATCCCGATTTGTTCATTGCGGTGTTTATGGAACGGCATTTCTCCGCCGTTGCCCGGAATATTCGCAAGCATGATTTCCACCCAGTCTTCCACAAAGAATGTGACTTCCATACCAGGCATTAAGTCCCTAGTTTTGTAAATATTCAAAAAATAGTCTTCGGGGCTTGTATATGTTTCATCAGCCTTCAGCCGTTTGATATCAATGGCGATCACTTCTTGGTCTGTCTCATTTCTTGCTCCGTGCGGCACATTCGGCGGTGCGATGTAGGCAGATTCCAAAGCTGTCATTTTCTTTGTGACGTCCCCGACAGTCATGGACAGCTCGCCTGAAACGACAATGCCGATTTGGACTTCCTTATGCTGATGAGGTTCGACATTGGTATGAGGCGGGACGTAAGACATCAGTACTTCAGTATCACCGCGCACGGAGGAATACTGCCTTACCCCGTTTTCCCACTCTATTAATTTAGGCGTCGGAAAATAAATTTCCTGCAAATCTTGTTCAGTTTTCATATTCAATCTCTCCTTTTCCGAATAATGACCAGCTCATAGGAATGCTTTTAAACGTTTTAACGAATTGAAGGCCGTACTTTTGTCTGGCAAGTTCATTGGTTAAGGCAATATCAGACAAGCCGTCTTTCACTTTTTTTGCGGCTGCACTGGTCGAATTAACCAGATCGAATGTGACATCTTTACGGGTAAAATACTTAATCAAATTGATAGGAGACGGGTGGGACACGATAACAGCCGTATCAAGCATGTCATCTGTGTATTCAAAATCGGGACGAACAGCCAGGCCGTACATCGGTGTATCGCACCTGAAGATTTGCAGAAGCTGCAAATCCGGCCTCATGTAGAAATGCTTAATGCCGTCATAAGCATGCGGCACAATTGTGTATTCCAGCGGGCTTTGAAGCGTTTTTTCAATGCACGATTCAAATGTATCATGCAGTGACAGCTTACTGTTCACCCCTTGAAGAAGGGTAAAATTGGAGATGAAGTTCTTTGCTGCGTACTCACTGCTTGTCCCTTCAGGACCGAGCGTGTTGACTGTAATCAGTTTTGATATTGAATAAGCGTTACTTTTTGTCTGAATGCTATTATCCAATATAATCATGAGCACCAACCAATCTTTTAAATTTTAAGTAAATATTATCCATAGAAAATACAGCTGTCAATATTATTTGAAAATATTGATAATTATTCCTATATAAAAGAAAACACCCTCATAAATAGGGTGTTAAAAATTCATTTTTACAGGAATTAAGAAACTTTATTTTATTGGGACAATGAATCATCCGCTTTCTGATCATAACTGCCGTATCTTCTGTATGCAAACACGCTGAGTCCAAACCCGAGCACGGTGACGGCCGAACATATAAAACCGACAGCGGCATATCCGTATCCGACGTATACCGGACCCATAGCGGCTGATCCCAATGTCACGGCCAAATTGGACGCTAAACTGTAAAACGCCATGATTTTGCCCCGATGACGCTCTGAGCAATCACTTAGAATGGTGCTGAGCAAGGTCACCGTCAGACTTTGCATCAATCCCCAGACGAATAAGCCGATGACTAAAAAGGTCATTGATGACGGCGCATATGCAAGACAGGCGAGCCAAATGCTGATGACAGCCATTGCCGTGATCAGGGAGCGCATTTTCCCAGCCTTGTCAGCGATTTTTCCTGTAAACACACTCATGGAAAACCCGATGCCGTAAATCATAATCAACAGGCCGGCCGTTGTATTTCCGCCGGAAAACACGTGATGAAGATACGCGCCTAAAAACGAATACATGCCGTAAAAACCAATCATGTTGCAAAAGGTAATCATGATATAAACGGGGACACGCGGCACTTTAAGCGCATCCCGAAATGTTCCCGCCGGCTGCTCGTTTTCCTCCGGTTCACCTTTTTCCGCCGCGTGGCGGCGCACTTCAAATAAAACAAGAGAAGCAACGAGGACAGCCATCATGGCGAAAATCCAAAACGTCCATCTCCAATTCAAAATCCCTCCGATAAAGGAGCCGAGCGGAACGCCGAAAATTAAAGCAAGCGACCAGCTTGATACAATCAGGCCCATCACCTTGCCCCGGTATGCATAAGGAACCCGGTCTCCGACAACCGCGTATGCGGTCGGCACAAACGCCCCGGCTGCCAATCCGGAAAGCGCCCTTCCTAAAAAGAAAATAAAGATATTCTGCGCCAATGCGCATATAACCGTCCCGGCGATAAAGATCAGAAGCCCCGCCATCAGGCTCAGCTCTCTGGAATATTTATCTCCCAAAGGAACCAAAAGCGGCGCTCCGATAAAAATCATGACACCGTAAATGCTGATCGAAAGCGCCAGCACACTGACATCCGAGCTGAAGGCCTGCGCTAAATCCGGCAGCAGCGGCGAAATGACAAGCTCTTCAGAACCCGCGGCAAAGACGCCTAATGTCAAAGCAAGCGCGAGGCATATCGGAAAATGGCGTTTCGTTTCGCTGTGATTGGTTTGTTTGCTGTTCATTCTCTCTGAACACCTCTTCCGGAAAACTTTCTAAAATTAGTTGAATTATAGTTTAGCATCCTTTATTTGCATTTTACATTTCATACGTAAACTAAATTGTCTTAATAATTTACAATCAGATTTTAAATAAAATATTTAGTTTATGTTCTAAAAATAAGATAAAACAAGCCTGCCGGATATGCTATAGTGATAGAATCATTTGTTAAGGTGGGTCATGTGATGAATAAAGGTCATTCAAAGGCCGTCCGCGCCAGTCTCGGCATGGTATTGATTCTCGGGACATTGGCTTCATTCGGGCCGCTTTCTCTTGATATGTATCTTCCTGCTTTGCCTGAGGTTGCGGAGGATCTTCATACGACAGCGTCGCTTGCGCAGCTGAGCCTGACGTTTTGTCTGCTTGGACTGGCGGTCGGGCAGATTATCGTCGGGCCGCTCAGCGATATGAAAGGGCGCCGGAAGCCGCTGATCATATCATTGATGCTTTATACGCTTTCTTCTTTATTATGCGCCTTCAGCCCTTCCGTTTCATTTTTAATTGTGATGAGGTTTATCCAAGGCTTTACCGGAGCAGCCGGGATCGTGATCGCCCGCGCTTCCGCCCGGGACATGTATTCCGGTAAAGAGCTGACCGCTTTTTTCTCATTATTAATGCTTGTGAATGGGGCGGCGCCGATTTTAGCGCCGATCACCGGAGGATTTGTCCTTCAATTTGCCAGCTGGAAAACAGTGTTTATTGTATTAGCGATCATCGGTATTCTTATTTTCATCTCAGTCCTTGCTGCTTTGCCTGAATCACTTCCATTGGAAAAACGGACAAAAGGCGGGCTTCAGGAGACGCTTACGACGTTTCGGCGCCTGCTTGGCGACCGGATGTTTATGGGCTTTGCCCTCAGCCAGGCATTTGTGCTGACCGGCATGTTCGCTTATATTGCCGGTTCACCGTTTGTGCTGCAAAACATATACGGCGTATCGGCCCAAATGTTCAGCCTGCTGTTCGCCGTCAACGGGGCCGGGATTATCGCCGCATCCCAGATCACGGGACGCCTTGCAAAAAAACTGGATGAGCGCAAACTGTTTGCCGCCGGACTTATCATCGCAATCATCGGCAGCATTGCGCTGCTGTTGTCGCTTGCCTTCGGTCTCGGACTGACTGCCGTCTGCATCTCTTTATTTATCATTGTTTCCTGTGTCGGAATCGTCACGACGACAGGTTTTGCACTGGCAATGCAAAAACAGGAGAAAGGCGCAGGGAGCGCTGCGGCTCTTCTCGGACTCCTGCCTTTTATCGGCGGAGCGCTTGCCGCTCCTTTGGTCGGCGCAGCCGGAGAAGAAAATGCATGGCCGATGGCCGCAAGCATTTTCGGCTTCAATTTAATTGCCGTTCTCTCCTATATTCTGTTGGTAAAACGAAAAACAAAGTAAAGCCCGCCGCCTATGCGGAGGGCTTTTCTCTCATCCTGCCGCGCCTTTTCCTGAGGCAGCGGACTCATTTTTCAGGCGCTTCTTTATGCTTAAGTGATAGTATGCATAACAGATGATCATCAGCGGCACGCCGCAGTATAAACCGATTCGCTGGTCGGGGATGAAAATAAGGCTGATCAGTATAAGCCCATAGATGACAAACCCGAGAATTGGAACGATTGGATAAAGAGGTGTTTTGAATGCCAGGTCTTTCAAATTCCCTCCTTCAGCGAGGAACCGTCTGCGAAAGACAAATTGCGAGGCGCAGATTGACATCCATGCGACCACGGTAATCATGCCCGATATCGATATCAGCCATACATACACCGTCTCAGCCGCCACCACACTTGTCAAAAGGGACAAGCCGGAAATGGCGATTGTAATGAACAGGGCTTTCAGGGGCACGCCTTTTTTCGTCAACTTCGTTAAAGAAGCGGGGCCCATTTTCGTTTTGGAAAGTGACCACATCATTCTGGAGGAAGCGTATAATCCGGAATTGGCCACCGATAACATCGCAGTTAAAATGACAAAATTCATAATATCAGCCGCATACGGAACGCCGATTTTATCCAGCACAGCCACAAACGGGCTTTCAATGACACCCGCCGTTTGATACGGCAAAATAGAGACAAGGACAAACATAGCGAACACAAAGAAAAACAGCGTCCGCCATATAACATTACGAATGGAGCGGGGAAGCGTCTTTTCCGGATTTTCGCTTTCACCCGACGCAATGCCGACGAGTTCGGTCCCCTGGAATGAGAAATTGACCATCACAAGCGTAAACAGGACGGCCTGGGCTCCGTTAGGGAAAAGACCTTTATCGGTCATGAAGTTTGACAGATAAGGTGCCTGCTGCCCGCCCTGAAAACCGATAAAGCCGAACACCGCAGCGCAGCCGATGATGATAAACAGCACGATCGCCATCACTTTAATACTCGAAAACCAAAATTCCGTTTCAGCAAAACTCCGCGCTGACAGAGCATTGATGGAAAAAATAATAACGCCGAATACGAGGCACCACACCCAAATCGGAACCGCGGGAAACCACCGCTGCATTAAAATGCCCGCGGACGTCAGCTCAAGCCCGACTGTATTGGCCCAGCTGAACGCGTACATCCAACCGATCGTAAAACCGGTTGACGGGCCCAAAAACCTTGAAGCATATGCCTGAAATGAACCCGCGACCGGCATGGCGACCGCCAGTTCTCCCAAACAAAGCATAACCAAATACATTAAAAAGCCGCCGATCATGTATGCCAATATCGCGCCTATCGGCCCCGCTTCGCTGATCGTAAAACCTGAGCCTAAAAACAGGCCGGTTCCGATCACGCCGCCGAGTGCGATCATAAACAAATGCCGGCCTTTCATCGTTCGCTGTAATTCATTTTGATTGGTATCTCCCTGCATGTTTCATCCCCCTCATTCCAATGTTTTAGCCATTGGTACGTATGTCTTCTAATCGGTAGCTTTGCAGCAGGTGCATCGTGGTTTGCTGAATGAGCTCAGGCAGAACATGAAATGTATACGGCTTATACACTCTTTCCGTCCATTTATGGCCGTCCTTGCCGTACACCCCTATGTTGACCGATGGTATATTCAATTCCCTTATTTCTTTAAAAGGAATCGTGCCGATTACGTCCCATCCCGGAAAATTATCCGTAAATGCTGAGATTTCCGCATCTGTCTCATGGAGCGATAAAAAACTTCCGTCCGCTAAATAAGGAAAAAACTTTTTAAAGGCAAATGTTTCTCCCGTTGATGCTGCTGTTTTTTCTACGGCCTCTTTAATGACATTCTGCAAAAGCCGGTCGCGGGTGCTCTCCTCTTTCAAATAATTATGCGGCAAGTACGGCGGCGCATAAAACAGGATGACTTTGGCTCCCTGCTCCGGATCAAGCTTTTGCAGCTCTTCGACAGCCTTAAAGCATCTCATCCGCAGCTCAAGATGTTCATACGTTTTAAATGCTTGTTCAATGCACTGCTCCGGGTCGATACCGCGGCTTTTCAGCCTTCTCAAGTAGTCTTCAAGACTGTACACTTGAATGTTCCATGACAGGTCTTTTTTCGGAAGGCTCGTACGATCGCAATATTCGTCGTAATAATCTGATAATTTTTGCTCTGTTTCACGGCAGGCGTCAGCTGCGACAACGGTCAGCTGATCCATGACTTCTTTGGCGGTTTTTTCGTATATGAAATAATTAAAATATAAATAGCTGCTCACCGCGGTTTGCACATTATACGCTTCCTTGTTATCACGCTGGTACAGGCATGACGGCGGCAGTACAAGCTCCCCTTCAATGTTTTCTGCCATGTGGATATTGTTGTGGATTCTTCTCGTGATTTCTGAAGCGATCAGATTCGGATCTATTCCCGCAAGCGTATCGCCGACATGCACCTCGCGTCCGTAAATCGCAAAGCACGGCAAAAGCTTTCCCGCGGCGCCCATGTAAATATACCTTGTCGTATCGCCGTCAAATAAAGGCGTGATAAAGTCGGTATTAATCGCCGCTAAATAATTGATCTGCTTTTCTTGTTTCAGCCGTTTTAATTCAGGGATACTCGTTAATATGCCGGAATGCTGGCTTTCTTCATCAGGATTAGACATGAATAAGATGTGGCCGGGCAATTGATCGCGCCGTTCTGAAAAGTGCAGCAGATTGGCGAGATGAACGGCAATTCCGCTCTGCATATCAACGGAGCCCCTTCCGAACATCCACTCCCCCGAGCGGGCATCCCGCTGTACGTCCTGATCAAATTCATAGTTTGAAAAATACTCAGCCAAACGGTCAGAATCAAAGGCGATATCCTTTAAAGGGCCGAAATCTTCGATGCCGACCGTATCCAGGTGGGCGTGATAGATGATCGTGTTCCGGCTTTTTCCGTTTCCTTCTATAAACGCGAAAATATTTTTGCGGCCGTAAGGGTCTTCCGGAATTGCCTGCTCCCAAACATGTGAAGGGTTTTCCTGAAAGTAAGGAAAGCTCTTCACCATATCTTTGATAAAGTCCGCTTTTTTTCCTTCTCCCAATGTGCCGTTTATGCTGTTTAATTGAACCAAAGATTTCGTGATGGCTTCGATTTTCTCACCCGGCAGCATTTTGCTGATTTGCTCATACATACCCCATCCTCCTTATTTGTTATAGAGAAATAGCGCGACTCTCTTTCGCATCGCGCTATTTCCGCAAGATTAATAGGCTTCAGACGTTGTTTTTGCCTGCATATGGAGAATCAGATAATCCGGTCCTCCGGCTTTTGAATCCGTTCCCGACATATTAAAGCCTCCGAATGGCTGATAACCGACAATCGCACCGGTACAGCCCCGGTTGAAGTAAAGATTTCCGACGTGAAAATCCTCGCGCGCACGTTCGATATGCGCGCGGTTTTTCGATAGCAGGGCACCCGTCAGGCCGTAATCGGTGTTATTGGCAATCTCAAGCATGTGATCGAAATCACGGGCTTTGCAGATCGCGACAACCGGCCCGAAAATTTCCTCCTGCATCAGGCGGGCGTTTTCATCTACATCGGCAAAAATGGTCGGCTGAATAAAATACCCTTTTGAATCATCGCCTTCCCCTCCCGTCAGAAGCTTGCCTTCTGTCTTGCCGATTTCGATATAACTCATCACTTTATTATAAGACGCTTCGTGGATAACTGGCCCCATGTATGTATCATAATCTTCCGGATTACCCACTGTTAATGATTTCGTTAAGGCGACGGCTTTCTCGACGACTTCATCGTATACGTCCTGATGAATGACCGCGCGGGAACCGGCTGAACATTTTTGGCCCGAGAATCCGAAAGCGGAATACACAATCGAAGAGGCTGCAAGATCGAGATCCGCATCTCTGTCCACAAGCACCGTATCTTTTCCGCCCATTTCCGCGATGACCCGTTTCAGCCATTTTTGGCCCGGCTGCACTTTTGCCGCGCGCTCATAGATGCGGCAGCCGACCGCACGGGAGCCTGTAAATGACACAAATCTCGTCTTCGGATGCTCCACTAAATAATCGCCGATTTCCGCTCCGTCGCCCGGAATGAAATTGAGCACGCCATCCGGCAGACCCGCTTCTTCCATCACCTCGACAAATTTCGCTGCAACGACCGGCGCCGCATCAGCCGGCTTTAACAAAATCGTGTTTCCCGATACGATCGCTGCTGCCGCCGTTCCGGCCATAATCGCAAGCGGAAAGTTAAATGGAGAAATCACGATCCCGACGCCAAGCGGCTCATAATGGTATTGATTATGTTCTCCTTCGCGGCTTTTTACGGGAGATCCGTCTTTCAGCTTCAAAATCTGCCGCGCGTAATACTCTAAAAAGTCTATCGCCTCTGCCGTGTCAGCATCTGCTTCTTTCCACGGTTTTCCCGCTTCTTTCACCAGGTATCCTGAGAATTCATGTTTTCTTCTGCGCAAAATAGCCGCCGCTTTAAACAGCACATTCGCGCGGTGCTCCGGCTGTACTTTTTTCCATGTCTGAAATGCCTGTAATGCCGCCTGCATCGCCTTCTCAGCAATCTCTTTGCCCGCGGCGGATACGGAACCGATGACTTCTTTTTTATCAGCCGGATTGATGGAAACGATTTTTTTATCCGTCTCTATTTTTTCTCCGTTAATGATGAGCGGATAATGCTTGCCAAGCTGCGTATTCACATAAGCTAACGCCTCTTGGAACGATTGTTTATGTGTCTCTTCCTGAAAATTTGTAAACGGTTCGTGCGCATATGAAACTGTCATATGAAATCCTCCTCGTTGTGTGTACTGTTTTCTCACTCTCATTTAGATGCAAGAAGTATACCAATGATGATGGTTTTATATAAAAATAGAGAGATTCATTGCCGAATGTGAACGAAGCATGTCCGATTTTGACTGAAGCTTTCTGAAAAACGCAAAGAAATTTTGCGAATCTCCCGCTGATTCACGCAAAATTCCTTTGCAGTGTAAAAGGGTTTTTATCGATCACACCCAGCCGCGGAAACGGGCGGCTTCAGCCGTTTTTCTGATGCCTGTCATATATGCCGCTAAGCGCATATCGACCTTGTGTGTGTGAGATGTCTGATAAATGGTTTCAAAAGAATGTACCATGACGCTTCGCAGTTTCTCGGCCACTTCAGCCTCAGACCAGTAATAGCCTTGATTATTCTGCACCCATTCAAAATAAGATACCGTCACACCCCCGGCGCTTGCCAAAATATCCGGCACGAGAAGCACGCCTCTTTCGTTAAGAATTTTCGTCGCGTCGATCGTTGTCGGCCCGTTTGCCGCTTCCACAATGATAGAGGCTTTGATGTGATGGGCGTTTTCAGCCGTAATCTGATTGGAAATGGCAGCCGGCACGAGAATATCACAATCCTTTTCCAGCAATTCTTTATTAGAAATGACATCTGTAAAAAGATTCGTCACCGTGCCGAAGCTGTCGCGCTTATCCAGCAGGTGGTCAATATCAAGACCGTTCGGGTCATACAGAGCGCCGTGGGCGTCTGAGATTCCGATTACCTTGGCGCCGGCGTCATGCATAAACTTGGCGAGAAAGCTCCCGGCATTTCCGAACCCTTGAATGATGATGCGCGCATTCTCCAATGGAATGCCCTTTTTCTTTACGGCTTCTTCGATACAAATCGTGACGCCTTGCGCGGTCGCTGTTTCCCGTCCCTGCGATCCGCCCAAAACGATCGGTTTCCCCGTAATGAAACCGGGCGAATCAAATTCGCGCAAGCGGCTGTATTCATCCATCATCCACGCCATGATCTGCGAGTTGGTATAGACGTCAGGAGCCGGAATATCCTTTGTCGGGCCGACGATTTGGCTGATGGCGCGCACATATCCGCGGCTTAATCGTTCTAATTCGCTAAATGACATCGTCCGCGGATCACAGATGATGCCGCCCTTTCCGCCCCCGTAAGGAAGGTTTGTGATTCCGCATTTTAACGTCATCCAGATGGAGAGCGCCTTGACTTCCTCTTCATTGACTTCCGGGTGGAAACGGACGCCGCCTTTTGTCGGGCCGACCGCGTCATTATGCTGTGAGCGGTAGCCTGTAAAGACCCGGACGCTACCGTTGTCCATTTTGACAGGAATGCGGACGGTCAGCATCCGCATCGGTTCTTTCATTAAGTCATACGTATTGTCGGGATACCCTAATTTACGCAAGGCTTCCTTTATGATTGATTGTGTGGACAAAAACAGATTAAGCACTTCTTTTTCTTCATCTTTTTGGTTGCTTTTTGAAAGCGGGTTGGCTGACATGTTTATCACCTCATCATGTTTTACGTTTAAGCTTCAATCAACAGCATAATATAAATGTAAGCGCTTTTACACCAAAACCCATCAGTCCCTTTTCAAATTGTCGTTACGCACGTTTATATGCAAGTTTCATGCCATCTTTTCCGGACACACAAAAAAAGGCTGTTGTCAGCCCTTTTTTGTTTTATACATTTTCACACATCTATTCACCTGTTCTAAAAACAGAAAAAGAACTCCCGCATACTTAGCCTTGTTTGGCTAGGTATGCGGCAATCTTCTTCATGTTTTGGCATGCGGCTGTGAGGAGAACTTGTTCGCTCACATTCCGTTTTCCCCTTAACCTGCAATAGCGAAGCCCATGCAGCGGTTTTGATTCTGCAAAACTTCGCTCTATTTTTTCTTTTCTTTTTTTATAGAGGTTTTTTCCTGAAGCAGACAACACGATTTTGTCTAACCTTTTCTTTATGAACTTCCCATACATGTTTAACATGTCCTTTGTATTTGAAAAAGTGCCTGGTGTCATAAATTTCAAGGTGTGTATGATAGACAACTAGTAAACGGTTTAATATATCGAACAGTCCTTTGTCCCGTACAGACAGCATCTCTATGAGTTCAAAAGACCTGCCGTAACGGAGACGGAAGTTTTTTGTATTGAGACCTTCACCATTTAGCCCTTCTTTTATATAGACATTTACTTGATTATAAGAAAGCAAGTCCAAATGGCAGATGCCATAAAGCTGAATATTTCTTGATCCTATTCTAGAAAGAATATTATTTTATCATATAGGCTATAGATAGATTTCACCTATATCTTAGTGGTTTCACTAATCCCAAAGGCTATCTTTATAAGACACTGTACTAAAAAGCATATCATATTTATAGCTAGTTACTTTATTAGAATCTAATACGTTTTAAACGCACAGTAAATGTTGTTTTTTGAAAGGGTGCGCTATCTAAAGATATACTTCCTCCCATTTGCTCTACTAATCTTTTAGTAATAGTTAGCCCCAATCCACTTCCCTGATAATTGGTATTTCTCGAGTCTTCCAATGTGTACATTCGCTCAAAGACACGGTCTTTATGCAATTCATTGATCCCTTTTCCTTTATCTGATACTTCTACGTAAACATCATTTTCTGCTATTCTAATCTTTAAACCTACCATCTTACCGGCAGAACCATATTGAATTGCATTAGTAATTAAATTATTTATAACCCTCTCAATTGCATCTTCATCTCCCCTAACAAAGACAGGATCTTCTGGTATATCTATAACTACCTCGAATTCTTTATTTATTAAAATTTCGTAGTAATCCAATATTATTTTTCGGCTAACTTCACATATATCAATTCTTGAAGAATTTAATTTTTTATCTCCTGACTCCAATTTTACTAGTTCAAAGAAACGGTTTATTAACTCTAATACCTCTACAGTTTTTAAATTAACTGTTTCTAGTGAACTCATAATCTTTTCTGTAGTTAGATTTTTATCATTGTTTAAAATCTCAATATAGCCTAGTATAACGGTTAGAGGCGTCTTTAAATCATGTGAAATATTTGAGAGCATTTTTCGCATTGAAAGTTCTATACTATTATAATTCCCTATGATCTTTTGATTATGGTTCAAAAGACGGTTTATTTGTATTAACAAGGATTTAATATATTTATCATCCGTGTAAAGCAATAACCTTTCGCCTGTTTCTTCACTAACAATTTTACTTAGTTTATTCCTTATGTACTTAATTTCAGTTCTTTGATTTGATCGACTTCGAAAAAGAATTATATTTACTACTACAGAACATATTAATAAAATAACCACCAGATTAAACATTTTAAAAATCTCCTAACTTATAACCGATCCCCCACAAAGTTTTTATGTACGTGGGATGAGATGGATCGTCCTCAATTTTCTCTCTAAGCCGTCTAATATGAACATTAATTACATTCTCATCACCGTGATAATTATCTTCCCATACGGCCTTATAAAGTTGAGATTTAGTATATACTTGCGAAGGATTAGAAATAAAAAGTTTTAAAATATTAAATTCTTTTGCAGTAAGATTAATCTTCTTGTCGATTTTTTTTACAGAAAAGCCATCCAGATCAACACTTAAATCTCCTATTTTCACAATTTTTCTTTCTTTCTCTTCCTCTGGGGATTGGGAACCCTTATAGTGTCTCTCTCTTCTAATGGTTGCTTTGATTCTAGCCAAAACCTCCAGCATAGAAAAAGGTTTGGAAATATAATCATCAGCTCCAAGGCCGAGACCAAGTGCCTTATCTACATCTTCATCTTTTGCAGACATGATAAGGACTGGAACCATGCTTTTAGAACGAATCATTCTTAGACATTCCATACCATCTATCTTCGGTAGCATAAGATCCAACAATATAACCTCAAACGTTTGTGTGTTCAATATCTCTAAAGCTTCTTCACCATCAAAAGCTGCTGTTACTTCAAACCCTTCCTTTGTCAAGCTTTCATTTACCATATCGCTTATAAATTGATCGTCTTCTACAATTAATATTCTGTAACTCAAAGCTTTCCACTCCTCAAATCTTTAGTATAGAAATGATATTCTTGATCCTCTATAATTTCAATTTTATACAATTAATTCAATTTTATTATAATTCTTTTTTCATCCAACAGTAATAAATATTTCATAAGATGTTATCAAATAAATAAGACAACCATTTCTTCACTATAGCGGAAATCGGCTGTCTAGTGTTCTTCTCTTTCTCATCTCAAAAAAGATTTTAATGCTTTTGCGTCTTACTTACATGTAATTTACGTCCTTCGGAAAAGGTATTCTAATTCTTGTACTACTTTCCATGCACATTCAGGGCTAAGACATAGCTGTCCGTGCAGTAGGGATATATTACGTTCTGAAACCTCACCAGTAATTGTGCATCTACTATAAGGTGCATATTTTTTTAGAACAATTTCATTTCCTCTTGTGAATATTTCCATTAGTGTGTTTACTCCTATACCTTTTGCATCTCGTAGGTCTTTTGGTAATACAATTCTTCCTAAACCATCTACTTTTCTAGTAATCCCTGTAGAGTTCATTTTAATTCTTCCTCTCTAATTTCTTAATATGACTTCACAAGCTGCATAGACGCATTTTCAAGTTAAAGAATAAGCGATTCTAAAAAAAGGAACTAAATAAAAAGAAAGAACTATAGCACTTTGAATTTCATTTTTTCTAAAAATTGATTTCCTATAAAGATTTACGAATTAATATTTTTAGTAAATCAAAATATTAAAAAACTAATTAAAAAGTGCTGTGCTTAAAAGAAAAAATTAAGACAGCACCTAAAGAAAGACTTAAACTCATTTTAATGTCGGTGTATAGTTCCGAAGGTTCTGCACAAACCTCTTAATAATTAATTTGTAACATTTATAGCGCCATCCACACTAGATAGACTTAGCTTATTAGCTCCCTCGCCGATTTCACCTTTTTTCAATTTTACGCCATCATTACTTTTCTTAAGCCCATCTATATCGAGCGTTACATCAGAATTACTCTTTGCAAAAACTGTGAGGGAAGTTGGCGCTTTTTTATATGAAAGACCAATATCTCCTGCTATCGTATTTACAACTAAAGATTCTCCCTCTGTTATGTCCCTGATTGAAACCGCTCCATCTTTAGAAGTTACCTTTATCTTAGAACTATCTATATCTTTCATATAATTATCGCCGTTTGTAGAAGTTATATTTAAGTCTTCAAAAGAACTATTTTCAAGACTTAACGATCCATCCCTAGATGCAAACTTTCCAGTATTAGCTGAAACACCTTTAATTTTTTCATCACCGTAACTATTTTCAACGACAATATTATCGGCTGTAATTTTACTCATTTGTATATTCCCATCTTTATTAGTTATTTCAATATTGTTCATGCCTGACTTGGGAACATTAATATAAATTGTGCCGCCCTGCTTCCCAAAAGTAAATCCTCCAAAAAAGCCACTACTTTTTTGTGCTTTTTGTCTAATGACTAAATCTTCTCCGTCTTTTTGAAATGTAACTGGAGCTTTATCTTTTTGTTTTCCCTCTGCAGAAATTGTTACCTCATTTGAATTACTCTCTTTAAACCTCACATCCCATGAGTCAGTATATACTTTTAAAGTTTCAATATTTTCCACATTATAAGACTTGTTCTTTTTAAAGCTTTTTGCATCTACCTTATAAGTACTAAAAGCAATAGCAATTCCACCAATCACTACTAACGCTATAGACGTTGCTATAAACTTTTTCATTTTCTAATTCCTCCTCATTGTATTGTATTATAAAGATAATTTTATCTTCATTTACACTATATCTTTTTGATCCACCTTACGATAAGAAAGATAACCCACTAAAAGACCAATTAAACAAAATGTAGTTGGAATTATAATGAATTGACTCAAACTGACTGTTTCTCCTCCATTGGAAACTGTTGCATTAATAAAGACTCCAATTATTACTGCCCAAGTGATTGTAGCAGCCGTTGATTTTCTTCTCATACCAAAAAATAATGGAATTAGACTCACTCCAGCCATCATAAGAGCAGTGATAAGAGTCGATGGCACAGTAGAAATAATTTCACTCATTTCAACAGGCTTCTCAAATAAATATAAGTGTGGACTGATTAAGAAAATTAACAAGTTAATAACAAAAGTAGCAATAACAATACTTACAAAACAGAATAGGAAAACTATTGATAGTTTAGCTTGCATTAATTTTTTTCTTTGTAAAGGATAAGTAAATAGCAATTGAATTGTTTTATTTTTATATTCATCAATAACTAAACGGGACAAAATAACAGCAGCAAAACTAATAAACACAATTCTAATAAAAATATTAGTTAGAGACATAAAATCTGCATAAGCAGGAAACATTGGTTCAATTTCGTTTCTAGATCCCCATCCCATAAGAGCAACCAAGGCAAAGATGATTAATATCCAAAGTGCCACTCCTTTAAAATACTGTGACAAGTGATGCTTTCTGTACTCCAATTTCATAAGTTTTAACATATTAAATAGCCTCCAGCAGAAGAATTTAAGACGATGTATCTAAGGCTTCTTTCCTTCAAGATGCACTTTAGCCAAATAACATCAAAATAAAATTTATACTTTTTACAAAATTATATTTGAGTGATCTATCTAATTAAGTGTGTATTCCTTCACCATTCATTGAACTTAGGAAATACTCTTCTAATGAACTGTGTTTTTTATTTATACTTTCTATACCTATATCATTCATAATGAATGCTTTAGAGATTTCTTGTTGTGTGACAGCTGTTTCGTAGATACGAATTATCTGTTTATCAATTATTTTAAAATTTCTTATCCCTAAATTTTGTTCTAAAATATATAACGCTTTTTTTTTATTTTGGACTTTTACCTCAATATACTCCGTTTGGTTTCCATTAATGCTCTTCATTGATACTTCTTTTATTAACTTACCATTTTGTATAATGCCAACAGTATCTGACATCTGTTCCATTTCGGCTAAAATGTGACTAGAGACTAACAACGTAATTCCATACTCTCTGCAAAGTAACTTAAAGAGATCCCTTAACTCTTTTATACCGATAGGATCTAGACCGTTGATTGGCTCATCTAGAACCAAAAGTTCTGGTCTTGTAGAAATGGCTCTAGCTATTCCTAACCTTTGTTTCATTCCTAACGAAAACTCTTTTACTTTTTTATTTTCAATATTATGTAACTTTACAAGCTCAATAGCGTGATCAATAGACTTTTTATCGTAATACCCCATATATTCACAATGGAAATATAGATTTTCTTTAGCAGTGAGATTGTCATAGAAAATTGGATACTCAATAATGGTGCCCATTCGCTTTAGAACTTCAAATGATGTGTCTGTTAATTTCTCACCGAAAATTTCAATTTCCCCACTTGTTGGTTTAATCAAATTGGTAATCATTTTCATAATAGTTGTTTTACCTGCACCATTCGGGCCTAAAAAGCCATAAATCTCTCCTTTTTTCACGTGCATGTTAACTCCAGAAACAACCTCTTTTCCTTTAAATGATTTTGTAAGTTGGTTAGTTTTTAAGATGTACGTCATTCGCTTTCCCCTTTCCATATATATTCTTATTATATAAAGCAAACTTCTCTTTTCCCTTAAGCAAATATTACTTTTTTCTTAAGATTTATTATTACACCTAAAAGAGTTAATCTGGATATTTTAAAAAGAAGAAAGAGCTATCTAAAATAGCTAGATAGGCTCTTTTCCCCTCATTATAAAGTATAGTTCTTTCTTTAAAGCTGCTTAGATCGGTTCAAAAATGCCTAATCGTGGTATGGGGAATCTTATTTTGCAATGTGTGTCCCCAGAGATATTTAATAATGTAGACACTGATATCACTTTCGACTATTTAAGGGAGCTTTTATTCACTAATACCTCAGAAAAAGTTAAAAGCATTTCATCAACTTCTTCAGTTTTAAATTCATCGCTATGACTATTTATAAAATCTTCAATTAGTTTTCTCTTATTTAGTTTGCCCCCTGCTGTTACGGGAAGCTTTTCACTTTAACAATTTCATTCGGAATCATATAACAAGAAAGATTCTTTTTTTAATGACTTAATTTCATTAGCAGATTCCACTCTATTACTGTGATAAAAAGCAATGAAGAGTGGGAGTCCTGAGATTGATCATAAATAACTGCAGCATCATTAATTCCCTTTAACTCACGAATTCTCGCTTCTACTTCTGCTAATTCAATTCTATATCCATTAATTTTGACTTGCTCATCCGCTCTTCCTAACAGCTTTATTGTTCCAGCTTGCTTCCAATACCTAACATTTCCAGTTTTGTAGAGAGGCTGATCTGAAATATGAGGAATAGTAATATATCGCTCGTCAGTTAAGCTTGGCTTATTTAACCCCGTGCAACTCCTGATCCACCGACATATAACTCCCCTTCCTCGTCAATGGCACATAGGTTATCATCTTTTAGGTATAAATTTCACCATTTTTAATAGGACTTTTCCTTTCGCGAATGACTTTCTCCTTTTCCCGCAAGGTTCACATGTACTGAAAATCACAAAAAAACGAAGACATCCTGCTGTCTTCGTTTTGTATTATCGATGAGCGGTCTGCCAATCAAAGCCGATGGTCTTGTCATTCCACGGAATCCTTTTTTCATCGGGCTGATCCGGATTATATGACATGGTCGTAAAATAAATGATGGTCAGCGGGGTTTCTCCGAGCACCCTGTAACCGTGTGCGACTCCTTTCGGAATAAGGAGCAGCATCGGATTGTCTTCTCCCATGTAGTATACATCTGTTTCTCCCTTTGTTTTTGACTCTTCGCGCAGGTCGTAAAGCACGACCTGCGCATGGCCTGTTGGGAAAAACCAAAGGTCATCCTGTTTTTCATGATAGTGAAATGCCTTGATGACGCCGGGATAGCTTTTGGACCAGGAAGCCTGCCCGAAATGCTCCAGCAGATTCTCGTCGTCACGGACGAGCTCTGAGAAAAATCCCCGGTCATCACTGTATTTTGTCAGCTTTTTAACTTTTACGCCTTCAATCACTTGCACTGTCCCACCCCTTGTAAATAATCCCGCAGCGCGTCCCGCCAATGTCTCATGCTAAGACCCAGCTTTTCAATCGACTCAAGGCTTAGCACTGAGTAAGCGGGCCGCGGCGTCAGGTTTCCGTATTCCTCCGTGCTGACAGGCAGCACGGCAGTCGTCCGGCCGCTTTCTTCCATAATGGCTTTGGCAAATTCATACCAGCTGCATATCCCTGCATTTGCTGCATGATACGTTCCCGGCGGACTGTCAAACAGCTGGATCACCGTTTCGGCCAAATCCTTTGTATATGTCGGCGATCCGATTTGATCACTGACGACACGCACTTGATCACGTGTGTCTGCAAGCTTCAGCATCGTATTGACAAAGTTATGCCCGCCGCTGCCGTACACCCATGATGTTCTGACGATGGTATGATTTTTCCCCGTTAACCGAATCAGTTCTTCCCCGAGTTTTTTGCTTTTTCCGTATATCGTTCCGGGCTCAGGAGGATCGTCTTCTTTATAAGGTTCGGTGCCTCTGCCGCTGAAGACGTAATCGGTGCTGATATGGATGACTCTTGCGCCGATTTGCTCTGCCTCCAGCGCGGTATAATAAGCGCCGATTCCGTTAATCAAATACGCTTTATCCAGCTCCGTCTCACATTGATCCACGGATGTATACGCCGCCGTATTGACGACGATATCCGGCTTGTAATGACTGAACGAATGCCGCACTGAGCGCTGGTCGGAGATATTCATCATTGCTTTCGTTAAGGCAATTACTTCATAGCCTGCCTGCTTCAGTTGGCGGCAAAGCTCCCGCCCCAGCTGGCCGGCCGCTCCGGTTACTAATACCTTCGTCAATCGGATCCCCTTCTTTCCGATTAGTCTTGGCTGTCTGTATACCAGCGAATGGTTCGTTTCATTCCCTCTTCAAACGTGACTTCCTGCTGCCAGCCCAGCTCGTTTTTCAGCTTGGAAGCATCGATGGCGTAACGGCGGTCGTGCCCTTTTCTGTCTTCGACATGCGCAAACTGTTCTTTTACGCCCAGCTCTTTCATAATAAAAGCCGCCAGTTCTTTATTCGTCCGTTCATTTCCGCCGCCGATATTGTAAACCCCGCCGATCGTTCCTTTTTCCAGCACTAACTTGACCGCACGGCAATGATCTTCGGCGAACAGCCAGTCTCTGATCTGCATGCCGTCGCCATACAGCGGAACGGGCTGCCCATTTACGGCATTCCTGATGATGGCCGGGATCATTTTTTCATGATGCTGGTAAGGCCCGTAATTGTTACTGCACCTTGTAATGACCGCGGGCAGCTGATGGGTTTTGACATAGGACATGACGAGAAGATCGGAGCTTGCTTTGCTTGCGGAATACGGATTGTTCGGAGAAAGCGGCGTCGTTTCCGTAAAGGCGGGATCGTCCGGTCCCAGATCTCCGTACACCTCATCTGTTGAAATGTGAATCAGCTTGCCGGCCTTGCCCAGTAATACCGCCTCAGCCAGCCGATATGTGCCCATTACATTGGTTGTGATAAACGGTTCAGCCTGATTGATGCTTCTGTCCACATGAGATTCAGCCGCAAAGTGTATCACCGCGTCATACGTCTCAGTAAATGCCTTGTCAATATCCTCCCTGCTTGTGATATCGCCCTTTATGAACCGGAAACGGCCGTTCTTTTTTAATGCTTCTATTTCAAGCGGCCGGCTCGCGTACGTGAGGTTATCTAAGACCGTAATCTGCGCATCCGTCTCGTGCAGCATCATCTTTGTAAAGGTAAGGCCGATAAATCCGGCACCGCCCGTAATTAAATAAGATTTTGGCATGATTAATGTTCCTGTCCTTTCTGTAATGCCTGATGCGCCAAACTGCCGGCAAGGTAAAGCGATTCATGCGTTCCGGCATCCACCCACCAGCCCGTTAACACATCATACGTCAGCTCACTGTGTTCAATGTATAAATTATTGACATCGGTGATTTCGAGTTCCCCGCGTTTTGAGGGAGATATTTGTTCAATATAAGAAAATACTTCTGCATCATACATGTAAATGCCTGTGACACATAGATTGGTCGGCGGGTTTTCCGGCTTTTCAATGATCGACTTGATCCGTTTATTTTTCACATCAATGTCGGCGATACCGAAGCGCTCTGGATCATCAACTTCTTTCAGCAGCACTTTTGCCCCTTTTCCTTGCTGCGTAAAACGTTCCGTATATGGCTTCAAGGAATCTTCAAATATATTATCTCCTAAAAGCAAGACAAACGGGTCACGTCCGGTAAACCGCTTCGCGTATGACAGCCCGTCTGAGATGCCGGATGCAGCGGGCTGCAATTGGTATGTGAGAGAAACACCAAGCTCCTCGCCGTTTTCAAGCAGTTTATGAAATTGCGGCACGTACTCCTTTTGTGTAATCAGCAAAATGTCCGTGATTCCGGCTTCTGCAAGCTTCATAATCGACCAGTAAATCATCGGATAAGGACCGACGGGGAGCAAATGCTTATTGACCGCTTTTGTCAGCGGCATAAGGCGTGTGCCGGTACCCCCGGCTAAAATGACACCTTTCACATGAACACTTCCTTACGTGTGGTTTTATCACAAATCATAAAGAATCGCCGCCGCCCGTTTGATGCCCTTGCCATCCACAAGCGGCGTTCCGTTTTGGTGAAGCCCGAGACGAAGCGGAAAATGGCCGCTCATCTCAGACATATGCCGGGCGAGCTCAGCTGCTGAAATCTTTTCTCCAAGCCCGAGATCAACGGCCGCGCCTGCCGCGGCAAATTTCCCCGCTGTCACGGTTTGATGCGGAACTTGAGAAAGAACGATGCAGGGCACACCTGTGCAGACGGTTTCGTATAACGTGATTCCGCCGGAGACAACCGCCATATCCGCCTGTCTCAGCAGCGCCGACATGTCATTTGTTTGCTTTACCATCGCATAATAAGGCTTTTGCGCAATAAGCGCGCGGGCTTCCTCAGCATGGCTTGCGGCGTCTCCCATAACAAATATCACTTTTTTCCGTTCAATGTCCGGGACGTGCCGGCATGCTTCGATCACTTTGAAAACAAGCTTTTTCGGATCACTTCCCCCTAAAGACACCAAAATCGTCCGGCACTCTTTTTTCAGACGATATGCCCGTTTGGCCTTTTTAAAACCCGGATGAAGAATGATATATTCAGGGCCTTCACATACAAGGGCATTTCCCAGTCTGTACGTTCGGCTTTTCACCTCTCCGTAGATGCCGTTAATGACGGCGTCACATAAGCGTATGGTTTTTTCTTGTTTTTCTTCAAATAAAACGATGCGTGCCGCTGACTTTGCCTTGATTGCCTCAAGCCAATCAGAAGGCATATTGAGAAGGTCAAATAAGAGCATATCCGGAGCCTGCCGGTTTATTTCCCGGACAATAAAATCCTTCTGTCCCTGCTCGGGCTTTACGAGGACTTGCCAATGGCCCGACGCGAGATACGAAGCAGATTCTTCATTTGTGTAAAACGTAATGGAGCATCTGCTTTTCATTTCGTCAGCGAGAAGCTTCATCCGGACGACGTGCCCCATGCCTTTTTCACGCCCGCCATCGGCGAATATCAAAACACGCATGCTAGTCAGCCTCTTTTTGCCGTATCATTTTATTGATCACCGCGAGCTCGGGATGGCTGTTCAGCAGACGGATCAGTTCTTTTGCCGGAACATCAGGCCGCGCCCCTGCTTTTTCATATAGGGCACAGGCTAATTGATAGTCCTCTTCGGTATCTACGGTCAGCCGTAAATGAGGGGCGCGGAGGTTCTCAGGAGGTTCCGGAAACAGCAGGCGGTACCGCTCAGGGCAGTCTCTTACATACAGCGTCACATGCTCTTGGTATTTGTCCGCAAGTATTTTGTCGGCGCTGATGTCCGTCAGCAGGCTCGCGTTTACCGCCTCGCCGCCGATGCCGAGCGGCGTATTGCTGACATACGTGTAGTCAGCTTTTTCTTTTACATGCGCCGTGATCATCATATCAAGCAGCGAAGGATCGACAAACGGATTATCACCCGTCAGCCTGACCGCAACGGATGGTTTTACCCGTTCAATCACCTCTGCGAACCGGTCGAGCACGCGTTGTTCACTGCCGCGATGCACCCGGTATTGCTTGCCCCGGCAATGTTCCTCCAAGATGTCGTCGGCCTCGCTGTCAGAGGTGGCGATGATCAGATTGTCTCGCTTTCCCTCGTAGTACGCGCTTTGCCGGACTCTGCTGACGATAATATCCAAAATGGTTTGTTCCCCGAGCGGGCGAAGCACTTTGCCGGGAAGCCGTTCGCTCCCCATCCTTGCCTGAATGATGAACAGAATATCAGTCATGGCCAGAGCTGCCTTTCGTCAATAGGTCATCCCATGTGATGCCCGTGTCGGCAGGGATATCCCTGACCGCACACACTCCGTCTGTCAGAAGCTCAAAATATCTCGGATGAAGCCCCTGCGGTTTTTGGCCGGGGCGAAGGACGGCAATGTTGTCTGCCGTAAAGGCCTCGCCTTTTTGAATCGGAGCTGTTGAAAAGATGCCTCTGTACGCAAATTTTCTGATATCCCCTTCAATTGCCGTCGTCGTTTTGTGTGAGCTTCCTGACAGCGTTTCTGAAATCGGTGCGCGTACCCCCTGCTTCAGCTCATCTTCAACGGCACGGATCGCTGTGACCATTTCTTTTAATTCATCCGGATTCAGGGCGAATGAATGATCCGCGCCGGGCAGGTTTTTGTCTATCGTAAAATGCTTTTCTATCAGTTTCGCGCCTAACCTGACAGCCGCACACGGGACTTCATACGGGTGTGCGCTATGGTCTGAAAAACCGATCACCGCATCCGGAAAAGCCGCGGCGAGCATCGGGATGACGCTCAGGTTGCTGTATTCGGGCGGCGCAGGGTATTTCGCCACACAGTGCATGATCGCAATCTCTTTGTTTCCCTCTGAGGTAATTGTTTTATAAGCCTCCTGAATATCTGAAATGTCAGCCCCCGCTGTTGAAAAAATAATCGGCGTGTTCAGCTTCGCGACATATTTCAAAAGCGGCAGATGGTTCAGTTCATAGGAGGCAATTTTAAATGCTGACGGCGAGGTCGCATACAATAAGTCAGCGGAGCCTTCGTCACATACCGTGCTTAAAAAAAGCACCCCTTTTTTCTTACAGTATTCAAGCAGCGGTTCAATCCATTCAGCGGGCATTTCCATTGACTGCACTAAAGAAAAAATAGATACGTTTTTTCCGGCTGCCGTTTGGTACAAGCCGGGATCTTTCTGATACATTTTGTCAGCCTGAAACATCTGAAATTTGACCGCATCCGCTCCGGCTTCACTGGCGGCGTCAATCAATGCAAATGCCTGGCTCAGCTTCCCGTCATGATTAATGCCTGCTTCTGCAATGATGAATACAGGCGAGTCTTCTCCGATTGACTTAGATCCGATTTGACACGATGCCATTAGTCCGCCTCCTTCGCGGGCCACACATGATAGTAGTAATAGGATTTTTCCGCGGCAAATCCCATTCTTTCGTACAGACGGATCGCCCTGACATTGTGAAGCTGCGTTCCTGCTGATACAGTTCTATGCTGAAAACGCATCGATTGTTCAATAATGTGCGCCACTAAATGATATCCCGCTCCTTTTCCTTCAAAGCCCGGCTTTACCGCCATCAGATCAAGGACGAATTCATCGCCCTTTGACAGTCCCTGAACAAATCCGACGACTTCACCTTTTGATATGGCGACGATGTTTAAAGAAGCTCTCCCTTCGGCATTATTTCGCGCCCACTCTTCAAACAGGCGGTTTGCGTTCTCATAGCTGATATGGGGGTCATAATAATACCTGCTTTTTGTAAAGACGTCGCGGGCAAGCCGGCAAATATCCTCCGTGTCGCCGGGTCTGGCTTCGGCAAGCTCAAACGGCGGAGCCTGGTGATAAAAACGCACCGGGCTGACAAGCTTGAACAAGCTGCCGACAAAATAGGAGGACGGGAGCTGCTGCACCACTTGCATAGCGCCGACATCCTCGGCAGGTATTTTGATAAACATAAAGTCAGTGCCGTCCGCCCGCCTCGCCGCGTAAAATTCCTGAAACAGCTTTTTGAGCTGTCCTGTGCTGTTTGCGGAGGCAATCTTCACATTAATCACATGCTTTTGGTACAATTCGCTTTCCCACGGGGAGCTTTCGTATAAGATCACGCCCTGAAGGCTGTTTTCCTCTAATAATCCAAGCGAGAATTCATATGTCTCAGGCTGAATCCCCTTATCTTGCAAAAATGCAAGAATCACATCCTGCGGAAGATTTTCTTTCAGCGTGTACACCTAATCAGCCCCTTTGACGATATCCCGGACCGCTGAAATAACGTCCCCGACATCATCATCTGTCATGGAAGGATAAAGGGGAAGGGACACAGTCCGCTTATAATAGGCTGCGGCTGCCGGGAAATCAGTCTCTTTATATCCATATGTTTTCTGATAATACGGATGAAACGGAACCGGAATAAAGTGGACGCTCGTGCCGATGTTGTATTGATCCTTTAAAGCATTAATCATGTCATTCCTGCTGATTCCGGCCTCCTTTTCCTCCACTTGGAGGACATACAAATGCCAGGCATGCCGCCCGTCATCACTGACATACGGGACGGTAAGCCCTTTGATTTGGCTGAAAGCGTCCTGATAGCGGAGCGCAATCTCCGTCCTCCGTTTCTGCATACCGTCAATCCGTTTCAGCTGATGAAGCCCAAGCGCAGCCTGAAGATCAAACATATTCATTTTGTAGCCGGGCGTTTCGACCTCATAGTACCAGCTCCCGTTTGAGGAGTAGCGGTTCCACGCCCCTTTGCTCATGCCGTGAAGGCTGAGCACCCTGATCTGATCGGCGAGCGCGTCATCATCGGTCGTCAGCATACCTCCTTCGCCCGTCGCCAGGTTTTTGGTCGCGTAAAAGCTGAATGCCGTCGCGTCTCCGATTGATCCGACCATTTTCTGTTTATAAGTGGTGTACACGGCGTGTGCCGCGTCCTCTAAGACAAAAAGCTGATGCTTGCGGGCAATGGCTAATATCTCATCCATGTCACACGACTGACCGCCGAAGTGAACGGGGACAATCGCCTTTGTCCGCGGAGTGACAGCCGCCTTGATCTTCTCGGGGTCTGCATTAAGCGTTAACGGATCAATATCGACAAACACAGGCACAGCGCCTGTATGCACGATCGTATTGGCGGTTGAGCTGAATGTCAGCGCTGATGTGATGACCTCGTCGCCCGGGCCGATCCCTTTCGCCTTCAGCGCCAAAAATAAAGCGGCGGTACATGAATTCAGCGCGACCGCGTGTTTTGCCCCCGTCCAGGCTGCAAATGCTTTTTCAAACGCCTCTACTTTCGGCCCCTTCGAAAGCCAGCCTGATTCAAGCGTATCAATGACCTCCTGAATTTCTTCCTTCCCGATCATCGGAAATGAATAGGGAAGAAAGGTTGATCTTTTTTGTACCATTTTCTTTGCGCTCCTATCTTTTTTATAAAGGGTCAACCCGTCTGAAGTCGACTCCGGTTTTTTGTTGCAAAACATCACATAAGGCATCCGTTGAATTCTGAACCGGGTAATTGGCCGCGATAAAAGCCCGGCGCACCTGCTCTGCCTGTTGATATTTGGCAGGACTGCCGCATACACTGATCAATTCCTGGGCGAGTGCCGTCGGATCGTCAAAAGCAAATTCCCCGAGAGAATGATAATAAGGGTAATGGCGGGCCCCGGCTGATTTTCCGATCAGAACGGGTTTTTGGAACAGCATCGCTTCCAAACCGACCGTTGATGTTTGTGTCACTGCGGCGTCAACATACGGGAGAATGTCATACAGACTCATCTCTTTTTTGATCATTTTGCAGGCTTTATGTTTCCTGAACACCCGAGCGTAGACATCAAGCTTATTTTTGCCGATCTCCCACGGATGCGGCTTGATGATCAGCTGAATGTGCTTATGCTTCATAAGCTCTTCCAGCACCCCCGTATAAAATTCATCGGAGAACGGCTGAGTGGCGATCAGCACTGTCTGCCGCGACGGGAGAAAGGACAGCTTGCGGTAAAACACTTCCTTATCGATCGGTTCTCTTGAGAAAATATCGTCAAAGCGGGGATGACCCGTTATGATGATTTGTTCAGGCCGGCAGCCTTTCTGTTTGTACCACCCCGCTTCATAGGCGCCAAACACTGCCTGATAGTCGGTAAACACGGGCAGAAACGCTTCGTCTCCCATGAGCGCCCCGTGCTGGAGACAAATGCTGACGGCATTTCGTTTCGCACACATCAGCGCGAGCACCCGGCTGTAAATATCTTCTGTCGTGCCGACAACGACGGCGGAAATATTTTCAGACGCAAACAAAACGTCAATGGCATCAATCGCTTCAATAAATAACGGAATATCTTTATACAGGCGCTCCTGAAACGCTTCGCTCCCAAAAGCCGGGTGGCTGCTGAGCCGTTCCAGAATCGATTGGGCTTTTTCAATATATGGGGCGGAATTGCCTTTTTTGCCCGTTCTGTTCAGCTCCAATCTTGAGATAACGGGAAGCCCGCAATGATCCGGCAGGCTCCATCTGGCTAATACAGCCGTTTTTTCCGGATCAAACTGCCGGTAGTTGCCGTCGGTGAACCGGAGATGGTCGAAATGCAAAATCACCTTTCCCTCTGCCGGTGTCTCGTTTGTTTCCTTGATGGCTTGTTTCTTTTCATCAAAATAAGGCTGAATATGAGCCTCCGGTACATGCTGGTCAGCCGGGCCGAAAAGCTCAGGGTTCTCTTCCATGCTCTCCCGCAGCTCGGGGCTGATATATTGGTAAAAATTACTGATCAATGCAAGCGGGATGTCCTTGTAGCGAAAGGTTTGAAAAAGGTCAATATATTGCCGGTACAGCACCCAATAGTTCGCTAAGTATGCCGACAAGCCCTCACCCCTTTCTAAGCTTTTTTAATGATTCCCTCAGCTCGCGGCACGTGTTTTGCGGAGGCAGATTGTGCACAAATTCATTTTTCCCCTCAGCAAAAAGCTGATAATGGATCGATTGATCGGTAATGTAATTAAGGTCAAGCTCCTCAGAAATCGGATAAAACGGATAAAAATGATTGACTCTCCAAAAGAAACGGGCATCACCGATCCGGTAAAACGCGGGGCTTTCATCCCAATAGGAACCGAATGCTGCTTTGACGGTCTCCAGCACGGAAAATCGGTGCATGACCGAGCAATGGTCAATCGCGCACGGCGCATTCCATACGATCTGCTCAGCAGGTCTCACAGTCTCCTTCACAACCTCTTGATGCTGATTCAGATGATAGGTTTTGGAGCTTGAATAGATCACTGCTTTTTCCCGATCACCATCAAGCTCATTTACCATTTTCTCGAGCCGGTCCGGCATGTATATGTTGTCGTCGGTCGCATATGTTACATACTCACCCTCTGCCATTTCTATCGCTTGGTTAATCAGTGCGGCATATCGCGTTTTTTCCGTTCTTTCTTTGACGTCCGATATATCGCTTTTATAAAACCGAACACGGGCATCCGTGAGAAAAGGACGTATTTCCGCCAGTGTTTCTTCATTTGAATTGTCGTCCATAATAAAAAGCTCAAAATCAGTAAATGTCTGTGAAAGAATGCTTTTAATAGAGCGGGCCACATAGTCACTTTTGTTATAACTCGTCATAATCACTGACACTTTAGGCAACTCGTCACCCCCTTTTCGCACCTGAAACTACCGCTATCATATGTTCCTAATGCGTGAGATGCGCTAGGAATACAGACTATTATGCGAAAAGTCAGCAGGGCGGCGTATAAAAAAAGCCGGATGGGGCATCCGGCTGTCAGCACGTTTTCTTTTTTCGCATAATTCTCTTTGGCGGCTCATATGGTGGAATAGATGAAGCGGCAGCCGTACATGACGGTTGTTTGATACAAGTCAGGAGGTTTCAGCACCAAGAGGTTTTCATCAAAGGAGGAACAATATGAAACCGAAAAAGAGTCAATATCAGCAAATGCAGGGGATGGATATGCAGGGATACCAGCCGCAATTCGGGGCAAATCCTTACCCGCAGCCGCAGGGCCAAGGACCGCAGATGATGCCGATGCAGCAGCAAATGCCGATGCAGCAGCAAATGCCGATGCAGCAAGGCCAGCAGGGCTTCGGCGGCGGATTCCCGGGCCAGCAGCAACAGCAGCAGGGCGGCGGAGGCTTTCAGATTCCGTCAGGACCGTCCACCTCTTCCCCGTCACAAAACGTTCCCGGCATGCTGCCGATTGAAGAGTCATACATTGAAAATATTCTTCGTTTGAACCGGGGAAGAACGGCAACGATTTATATGACGTTTGAAAACAGCAAGGAATGGAATTCGAAGATTTTCCGCGGCGTTATTCAGGCGGCGGGACGGGACCATATCATTATCAGTGACCCGAAAACAGGGACCCGTTATTTGCTTTTGACCATTTATCTTGATTACATCACGTTTGACGAAGAAATAGCATACACCTATCCGTACTCCATGGCCTCTTATTCGCCGAGATAAAGCAAAAGCCAATCACTCGTTTGTCAGAGGATTGGCTTTTTTTCTTTATAAATATTTGACCGCAGCGACAACAATCATAATCCACGAAACGATAAACGCCACGCCGCCAAGCGGTGTGATTGCTCCGAGAATGGAGATTTGCGTCACGCTCAATACGTACAGGCTTCCGGAAAACAGCACGATACCCGCAAACATCAGCCAGCCTGCAACCGTGATGCCGCCTGCGCCTGACAGCTTTTCCGCCAAAAACGCGACAGCAAGGAGGCCGAGCGCATGATACATATGATACTGCACGCCGGTATGCCACACCTGCAAATACTTATCGGGAATTTTCCCTTCAAGACCGTGCGCGCCAAAAGCACCCAGCGCCACAGCCAATAAAGCGTTAATTGCACCTAATATGATAAACACTTTCATCTATTTGTCTCCCGCCTTTTCGTTAAAGTTTCCAATTTAATCATAACCCATCACCGGCAAAATTCAACGCCTGTCCTCCGATGACACGAGATTGTCGGATTTTTTCTTTTTGAAAAGCTGGATTTGGTCCGCCGCTATCGCCATCAGCGTTCCCAGCACAAGTCCGTTGCTTAATAGAGAAATCAAGATCGGGTGCATGCCTGATAATGCGCTTTCAGGAACAAACATCACACCGACACCCGCCAAAAGCGAGAGACCGATCACCGAACGGATTCTCTTTTGTTCTGTTTTTTCATATGCATCAAATTCAGTGAAGGCGAGGCCGGCCATCGTAGAGAACACGACAAAATTAACAGCGAAGCCCACAGGTGACGGCAGACTCGCAAACGCATTCATAAATAAAGGAATCATACTGATAATAATGACAAATACACTGCCGAGAAGAAACGGCTTTTTTGATGGGAGCTTCGTCGTCTCAATAAAACCGGCCGCCCCTGAAATCGGCACCGGCGCAACCCCTCCCGTCAGACCGCTCAAAAGGTGGCTGAACGATGCCGCAAACCCGGCCGGGCGCTCACGCCGCTCCCCTGGTTTGTTCCCGAATTTTTTTACCGCAGCCTCGACCACCCTGATGCTTGCCAGCATGTTGACAATCAGCAAAACGGTAATGAATAGCGAGGTGATGATCAGACCGCTGTCAAAGACCGGCTTTCCGAACGGAAAAAAAGACGGCAATTGAATGATGTGATCCGGTATTTGAATCGGTTTGGCCGCTCCGGCGACAGCAAATAGAATCCATCCGCCGACAAGCGAAAAGAGAATCGCATATTGTCTTAAAAATGTGATGTTCGACCTCGACATAATGAACATTGCCGCCGTCACGGCCATGGCAAGCCCGAATACTAGGCCGTCTACGCTGTTTTTTAAATAGCCGATGCCTAAAAGCCCTTTCACAATCGGCTGGCTCAGCTGCATGACCAAAAGCAGCAGATAAACGCCCGTCACCACCGGCGTAAACAGCACGGCAAGGCGTTCAATCACCTTAAAGAGACTGAACAAAAAGAAAAAGACAGCGCTTAACAACAGCGCTCCCTGCAGTGCCCGCAGTGTCTCGCCAAATGTCGCAAACACAGTGCCCGTCAGTCCGCCGTAAATGGTATACACGCCCCACCATAATCCGGCCGGGCTTTCATTAATCGGCAGACGGTGCCCCTGGAGACATTGGATGACCGCGGCGATACCAAGCACAAAAAACGTGCTTTGAATCAATGCGGCTGAATCGGCATGATTCAGATGAAAAGATTGCGCAATGGCGACCGGAACCACAATTGCCGCCGCAATCATAAATGCCGTCCATTGCAAACCCCCGAGTATCAATTTCAAGTCAATCAACCTTTCCTATTAGAAATCGAAAATGGAATCTCCGTTTCCGTCTTCTTCACGTTTATCTTTACTTTTTTTCTGATATTGGTTCAGCCCGGCGCTGCCCATCATTTTTTCAAGAAGCAGCGGGTCTGTCGAAGGAGATGATGAAGGGCTCGGCACCGCTTTAGGAATCGGTGCCTGAGGCGGCGCGGAAGCTGTATGGCTTGGCCGATCGAGCACGACATCGCACAAAGAACGGACAGCCGCTACATGCATCTTGACCTCCTCGTCCCGAGACGCCGTTTTTGCCTGCCTCAGCTCTTCTTCCATTTTCTGAATCAAAGCAGAGATATGTATATTCATGAGATATCCTCCAACATTCAATTTGTCTTCTTCCTGCATTTTATCAAATTTCTGGCCAATCCGCAGAAATGAGTTTGTTATTTTTTCTGACAAAATATGCACCGGGCGTAAAAAGACGCTTCCGCACCAGCAGAAGCGCCTGCAAAACCGTTTATTTCGGCAGGTCGGGGATACACCAATCAATCGGCTGTTCCCCCATTTTCTCAAGCGCAGCGTTCGTCCGTGAAAACGGTTTGCTCCCGAAAAAACCATTCCTTGCTGAAAACGGGCTTGGGTGAGTCGATTCAATAATGACGTGCTTCGACGTGTCGATGCGCTCTTTTTTCATCTGCGCGTGACGGCCCCATAAAATGAAGATTACCGGCTTCTCTCTTTCATTCAGCACATCAATGATGCGGTCAGTCAGCTGCTCCCAGCCTTTTCCCTTGTGGGAATTGGCCTGGCCGCGCCGTACCGTGAGCACCGTGTTCAACAGAAGAACCCCTTGCTTCGCCCAGCTGACGAGCGATCCGTGATTCGGAACGGAGCAGCCGATATCATCCTGAAGCTCTATAAAAATATTTTTCAACGACGGCGGCTGCCTGACCCCAGGCTGAACGGAAAAGCTCAGCCCGTGCGCCTGTCCCGGCCCGTGGTACGGATCTTGTCCGAGAATCACCGCTTTTACATCCTCGTACGCCGTATAATGCAAGGCGTTATAAATATCATGGCTGTCCGGAAAAATGGTTTGGCTGCTGTATTCCTGTTTCAGCATCTCTCTCAGCTCTTGATAATACGGTTTTTCAAATTCATCTTTCAGCTGATTCCACCAGCTGTCCTTTAAAAGCTGCTTCAAGCTGTCCGCCTCCCTTATAAGCTGTGCAGTCTGGAATAGACGGGCTTGCCGTCCCACACGATATCGGTTGGGGCCTCCCGCCTTTTCATATCAGGTTCCTCAAGGAGAACCGCAAAGTTTTTCGTCGGAAGCTCCCCGAGCCCGTGCTTTTCGCTTAAACGGTCTAAATACTGCTTCCGCTTGGCGCCGAGATCCGCGGACTGATTGCCGCCCGCCTCAGAAAATGCATAGATGACGCTCGCGCAAGGGACACGCTTTACCCGGTATTCTTTCGCCGCTCGCAAATAAAAGTCCCAGTCCCAATAATTGTGGACGCTTGGATCAAAATACCCTAACGTATCATGAAGGAAACGCCTGTACATGCTGCCTGACGGAACATATGTGGAAAACACACGCATGTCCTCATAGTCCGCCGTATAGGCAAATGGCTTCCGTGACAGCGGATATCTCGTACCATCCCGTTCTTCAAATGACACAATTTCTGCGTCAGAATGGACAAAATCAGCGTCCGCAAGCTCTGCCGCCATTCTCTCCATATGGCCCGGCGTAATGAAGTCATCATCATCGCACAGCATGATGCCATCACCTGACGCTGCCTTTACACCGGCGTTCCGCGCCAGCACATGCCCGGCGTTTTGTTCTAAATCAATGACTTGAATCGGCAGATCGGCATACAGCTGCTTTACATGATGGACCGGTTCGCCCGCGTCATTGACAATGATCACTTCAAAAGGCTTCAGCGTTTGCTTGGAAATCGACTCCAGCAGCTCACATAAAGCCGGAATCCGATTATACGTAACAATTACAATAGATATATTCATGACCCGCTCCTTCTGCTATATTTCTCATGTTCTATTAAAACATAAAGCGGCGGAGAGATCAGGGGGGATTTTCGGAGAAAACTGAGAATCCGGCGCATCCTCCCCGCTTTGCGCCCCTGTCAATTCATTCCTCTAAGCCTTTCGTATTGTGATCAGAAGAAAATCTAACTATAATGAGGTATAAAACATGATGGAGGCCATTGATATGTCAATGTATAAAGCACTAACTATTGCCGGATCTGATTCAAGCGGCGGCGCGGGAATTCAGGCCGATCTCAAAACGTTTCAAGAAAAAAATGTATACGGAATGACGGCTTTAACCGTTATCGTGGCGATGGACCCTGAAAACAGCTGGGATCATCAGGTATTTCCCATCGATGCCGATACGATTCGCGCACAGCTTGCGACGATTGTTGACGGAATCGGCGCAGACGCCATGAAAACGGGAATGCTCCCTACCGTAGAGATCATTGAGCTTGCGGCAAAAACGATTAAAGAAAAACAGCTGAAAAATGTCGTCATTGACCCGGTAATGGTATGCAAAGGAGCGAACGAAGTGCTGTATCCGGAGCATGCCGAAGCGCTGCGCACCCAATTGGCGCCGCTTGCCACCGTGATCACACCAAACCTGTTTGAAGCGAGCCAGCTCAGCGGAATGGATGAGTTAAAAACAGTCGAAGACATGATAGAAGCAGCAAAAAAAATCCACGCGCTCGGCGCTCAATATGTGTTAATTACAGGCGGAGGCAAACTCAAACACGAAAAAGCGGTTGACGTGTTATATGACGGAGAAACCGCAGAAGTATTAGAGAGCGAAATGATTGATACTCCATACACACACGGAGCCGGATGCACGTTCTCTGCCGCTGTCACAGCAGAACTGGCCAAAGGCACTGAAGTAAAAGAAGCGATTTACGCGGCGAAAGAATTTATAACAGCCGCTATTAAGGAATCCTTCCCGCTGAACCAATATATCGGACCGACTAAACATTCAGCGATGCGTTTTCGCGATAAATAAACAAATATCCCCCTCGCTTTAAGAGGGGGATTATTTCATTTTTCTCGCCGACGACCGCAAAAACGTCTCAATCGATTGAACAAACAGCGCATATTCCTTCATCTGTTCATATGTATGGCTGAGCCGTTCATTCCATTCGTTATGCAGCTCAGCTCTTTTGAGCATGCGTTTCAGCTGGAGCAATACCTCTTTATATTCTTCACGTTTATCTTCCACTTGATTTGCAGCTTTGAACAGTAAACATTGCGGCGTTATCTTCTGATTCTCCAAAACTAAGAAAACAACTCCTTTTATTCCTGAGAATAGTAGTCTTTCGTTGAAGAATAGCACAGATGGCATAGGTTTCACATAAGAAAAAAGAACGATTTTCTATAAAAGTGTCCAAATGGCAACGTTCATTTCTGTATTCCCCCCCGAGGTGACCGTTACCTCATCATTTCCCGGGAAAGGAAAATACCTGGCGCTGAATACTTCTTCTCCGTCATTCAAAAACACTTCGATTGATGAGGCATCCATAAACAGCTGTACGGTATGCACATCAGTTATGGCGCAGCTTCTAGTTTCTTTTTCTTCTCCGTTAAAAGCGGTGCGTTCCAGTACTGCCATTCCCTCTTTCGGATTGAAAATAAAGCGGGCCGTGCCCCGAATCGCCACTTCAAAGCCCGATTCGGTGAAGATATCTTCCAGCAGCACCTCTGTTCTTGCGGCATCCTTCACCGGAAGCCGCCCAGCCGAACGGGACAAATGAAGGCGGCCTCGCTGCTGATCCGTGCGGAGGGCTTTCATTTCAGGGAGCGGGCGCTGTATAAGCTTCCCTCCTGATAATGACAGCTCTCTCGGCATTGCCATGCAGTGAACCCAATGATAGTCATGCGTCGGATGGCTGTCCTCCTGCTGATCAGGCACGGCCATCCACGCAAACAATATTCTCCGTCCCTTGTCATCCACCAGCGTCTGGGCCGCGTAAAAATCAAACCCTCTGTCAAGCTCCGTAAACTCACCATGCTGAAACTCAGGTGTATCCGTATTCAGACATCCGAGAAAATACCCCGCCTGATGTTTGTTTTGATACTCGGTGCCGTCAGCCTCAAGACCTTGCGGAGATACGAGCAGCACGTCCGCTTCGCCGAGGGAAAACAAATCAGGGCATTCCCACATATATCCGAATGATCCGAGACTGCCCGATCCCGCTCCTGCAATCGGGCCGAGAAACGTCCATTCCGTCACATTTTCTGATCTGAATAAAACAGCGCTGCCCTTGAGCTCTTCTGTCTGCGCGCCAAGCACCATAAAGTATGTGCCGTCTTTCTCCCACACTTTCGGATCCCGGAAATGAGCGGTATAGCCTTCAGGCAGATGCGCAACGACTCCTTTTTTTTCAAACACTTTTCCGTCTTTCGATACTGCAAGGCATTGATACGTTTCCCGATCGCCGTGTTCATCCCTTACATTGCCCGTATACAGCAGGCAAAGCTGATCATCTTTTGCAATGGCGCTGCCGGAATAACAGCCGTTTCTGTCATACCATTCGCCCGGCGCAAGCGCGATGTCTTCCTCTTCCCACGTGACAAAATCACGCGTCGTGACATGCGCCCAAAATTTTGCCCCATGTCCCGTATGGAAGGGCTGCCATTGAAAAAACAAGTGATACGTTCCCTTCCATTGAATAACACCGTTCGGATCATTTAAAAGCCCGACCGGCGGCATGATATGAAAATGCTGGCGATAGGGATCCGACGATGCAATCTTCCCGAGTCTCTCTTTCTCTTCATAGGCGCGGCGGCGGAGTTCTTGATCAAGTGCACTCATTTTATACCTCCTCCTTTTCTTTGGCTCCCATTACATAAGCGGCAATAAACGCTGTCACCGAGGCAATGCCCATTCCGATCAGATAATGCAAGAGATTCCCTAAGCCGAGCGGAGCCGTGATGGCGATCATCGGAATTCCCGTCAGCCCGTAGGCATTGGCGGCGACACCGGTGACCACGACATAAGCGCCTCCCAGCGCTCCGCCGATCATCCCCGCGATAAACGGCTTACGGTATCTCAGATTGACACCGAAGATGACCGGCTCCGTTACACCGAGAAAAGCGGAAAACGCGGCAGGCAGGGCGATTTCTTTCGTTTTCGCCTTTTTCGTCAGGAAAAATACGGCCAATCCCGCCGCGCCTTGCGCGACATTAGCCATTGACCAAATAGGCAGGATATAGTTTCTCCCCAAGTCAGCAATAAGGCCGGCCTCAATCGCATGGAAGCTGTGGTGCACGCCGGTGAGCACAATAAGCGGATAAAGGCCGCCGAAAATGAGTCCTGCTGCAATCCCCGCATGATCGTACACATAAGTTAACGAAACCGTAATGCCTGATCCGATCGCTCTGCCAAGCGGCCCGATTGCAATAAACGTGATAAACCCGGTCACAATCACCGTCACAAACGGCGTGACCAATAAATCTAACGCGTGGGGCACGGCTTTTCTTGTCCCTTTTTCCACCTTGCTCATGATATAAACGGCCAAAAGCACCGGAATCACCGTCCCTTGGTAGCCGAGCAGCGCAATATTGAATCCGAACAACTCCATGTAGCCAGGCGACGCATCGGCGAGCCCCCACGGATTCAGCAGCTCCGGATGGATCATAATCCCCCCGATTACCGCACCGAGATACGCATTTCCGCCAAATTCCTTCGCCGCGCTGAATCCGATGAAAACAGGCAAGAAGAGAAAAGCCGCACTTGAAAACATGTCGAGCAGTTTTAACAGCGGCGAATGTTCAGGCAGCCAGTGAAAAGCCTTCATCATTCCGAGCAGTCCCATTAACAGGCCGCTTGCTACGATAGCCGGAATGATGGGAACGAATATGTTGGACAGCGTTTTCGCAAATCTTGCGGCCGGATTCAGCTTTTGCTTCACGGCGTCTTGATTCGTCTCATCTTCGTCCCGCCCCAACCCGGCCTCTTTTGAAAAAGCGTCGTACACTTTATTCACGAGACCCGTTCCGAAAATAATCTGGTATTGTCCCGAACTGCTGAAAGCCCCTTTGACACCTTCCATCTCTTCTATTTCGGCGCTATTAATCTTCTGTTCATCGTAAATGACAAGCCGGAGCCGGGTCGCGCAATGCGCCGCGCTGATCACGTTTGATTTTCCTCCGATATGTTTTATAAGCTGTTTTGCCGTTACTTGATAATCCATTATCTTTACCCCCTTTTGAGAAAACAAAAAAGACCTAAAATTCGCCAACGAAAAAGGTCAACATGATCCCTTTTTCATGTACGCAAATTTTAGGTCTTGCCTGCATAACCAGTCACAATCCCGCCGGATTCATTTTTTTGATGCGCTTTCATTTTAGTTCATGACAGCGCTTTCGTCAACTATTTTTTATTAAAAAAAGTCTGTTTCTCTAAACAGACACATTATTCCGAGGGTTTTTGAAGACGCTGGACATGCAGCGTAATATAGCCGGCCTCAGACTCCGGCAGTTCCAATTCATATTCATTTTTTAAAAACGCCGCTAATTCAAGCGCACACCGATAAGCAAACGGATACTTTTTTTGGATGAAATAAAGCATTTCTTCGTCCATGGAATGGAGCGCTTCATTTGAATCCAACCGGCTGACCGCATACCGCAAGTGCGTGACGAGGCGCTGATAGGAAATACTGTCTTCATCCACCTTTTGCTCAAAAAAGGCTTCTATCCTTTCGATCATTTCTTTGATCATGGTTGTATGTTTCATCGCCGAATACATACTTTTGGCATCCGCCTTGGCAGTATGGATATGAAGCGCGATATACCCCGCCTCATCATCAGGAAGAGATACACCAAGGGTCTTTTTCACATGATTGACCGCCCAGAGGCCGATCTCGTATTCTTTTTTATAAAGCGCCTTAATTTCATGAAGCAATCGGTTATGCACCTGAAGACCGTTTTGAATCCTTTCGATCGCAAAGGATAAATGATCCGCCAGCGCAATATGAATATGATCGCTCAGAGGCGCCGCAAGCTCTCCCTCCGCATGGCTGATAATATCTTCAGCCGCTTCTATATGCTCTTCGGGAAGCGTTTCTAACACTTGTTTGAACTTTTCATTTTCGTCGTGCACGACAAATATTTTTTCAATTTTATGTTTTTGAATGACATCATTTTTTCTCTTTTGAAAAGCGATTCCGGGACCCATCACGATCTTTTCCCGTCCGTCTTCTTTTATTAACGCCGCATTGTTATTTAATACTTTGTCTATTCTCAAGAGGTTCGCTCCCGTTCATATGTTTAGTGGGATTGTACCCTCTTTTTCATATGATGTAAAGATACCGGGCCTGCGCGCTCCCGCTTCGGCAATTCTTTGCGGACTGGCACCCATCGATTCTTATCCTGCCTGCCGCAAGCCGATTTTGTTTCATCAGTCAGATCCGCCGATCGGACACGGCCCGCAAACGAAAATGCCTTGGCTGCCCGTCTCGCTTTCTGCTGATATGTACCTTGGTTTCCATACACGGCGGCTAATTGGTATCTTCCTTCAGCCGGCGCCATCCAGTTCATCAGAAAGACCATCCACACCCGTAAAGATACTAGCAAACGTTTCATTGCAAATCATCCCTCCGCTTCTTATTGACAGACAGCTGTTCGCAGGCCTGTTTCGTTCTCTCCGCTTTAACGGAAAAGGCGGCCGATCCTTTTCCCTTAAAAACTAGCGGGCCTAGCAACCCTATGACTCTATGATAGACGCGGCCTGGCAAATTGTTTGTCACAATATGAGTGAAAAAACAAACTAGTTTTCAGAAGTTTTGTTGAAAGCTGATGGAAATGACATGAAAAATGGAGAAGAGGTTTAAAAAGTTATGCACAAGTTATCCCTTAGTTAAGAACAGCTTAAACACAGGTGATATCCACATATCCACAAACACTTTCTATATTTTGTATAGGAACATTCGTTCCCAACTATATATATACACAGGTTTATTAAGTTATACACAACATTTTGTGCATAACTTCCTCCTTATTCACAGACAAATTTCCAGAAATGAGTCATATGGCACAAGGATTATTTTGAATTTTCAAGAAATATATACTAGATTTCTAATTTAGACAAAGAAAAAGGGGGAAACACATTGAAAAAAGGAATCATTCGTTATCTGCTTCCGGCTTTTGTCTTATCCTTTACCTTATCCACAAGTACACAGGCTGCGCCGGCATCAAAGCTGCAATCGCCTGATCTTGAGAAAGCCGAAGTGTTCGGGGACATCGATATGACAACCGGCAAACAAACGACGGTCATTGTGGAATTAAAAGAAAAATCTCTGGCCGAAGCGAAGGAACTCGGCAAAACACAAACAAAAAGCAAGCTGAAAAGCGAACGCGCAAAAGTGAAAAACAAAGCGCTCAAAGCAGTTAAACACGGAAAAATCAACAGAGAATACGAGCAGGTGTTTTCCGGTTTCTCCATGAAGCTTCCGGCTAACGAAATTCCGAAGCTGCTGAGTGATCAGGATGTCAAAGCGGTTTATCCGAATGTCACCTATCATACCGATCACCTGAAAGATAAAGACGTCACCCTTTCCAAAGATGCCGTGTCCCCGCAGATGGATGACAGCGCACCATACATCGGGGCAAATGATGCGTGGAAGCTCGGCTACACAGGAAAAGGCGTCAAAGTCGCCATCATTGATACGGGCGTCGAATACAAACACCCTGATTTAAAGAAAAATTTCGGACAATATAAAGGGTACGATTTTGTGGATAACGATTATGATCCTGAGGAAACGCCGTCCGGCGATCCGAGAGGCGCAGCCACTGACCACGGGACACACGTGGCGGGCACAGTAGCGGCAAATGGAACGATTAAAGGCGTGGCGCCTGATGCAACGCTCCTCGCCTACCGCGTACTCGGCCCGGGCGGAAGCGGCACGACTGAAAACGTCATCGCCGGAATCGAACGCGCCGTGCAAGACGGAGCGAATGTCATGAACCTTTCTCTCGGCAACTCTGTGAATAACCCGGATTGGGCTACAAGCACGGCTCTTGACTGGGCCATGTCTGAAGGCGTTGTTGCGGTCACCTCAAACGGAAACAGCGGCCCGAATAATTGGACTGTCGGATCACCGGGGACGTCCAGAGAAGCGATCTCCGTCGGAGCGACACAGCTGCCGCTGAACGAATACGCCGTCTCATTCGGTTCTTACTCCTCTGCTAAAGTCATGGGCTACAACAAAGAAGATGAAATAAAAGCGCTGAATAAAAAAGAGGCAGAGCTTGTTGAAGCTGGCATCGGCGAGCAAAAAGATTTTGAAGGCAAAGACCTGAAAGGAAAAGTCGCAGTCGTCAAACGCGGCAGCATTGCATTTGTGGATAAAGCCGACAACGCCAAAAAAGCCGGCGCAATCGGTATGGTTGTGTATAACAACGCATCAGGAGAAATCGAAGCCAACGTACCGGGCATGGCTGTTCCGACCATCAAGCTTTCTTTAGAGGATGGTGAAAAGCTCGTCAATCAATTAAAAACGGGCAGCACCAAAACGGTATTCGGCTTATCGGTTTCCAAATCCCTTACTGAACAAATGGCGGACTTCTCTTCACGCGGACCTGTCATGGACACATGGATGATTAAACCGGATGTCTCAGCTCCCGGCGTTAACATCGTCAGCACGATTCCGACACATAATCCGACCAATCCGTACGGCTACGGATCAAAGCAAGGAACAAGCATGGCATCACCGCATGTGGCCGGCGCAGCTGCCGTCATCAAGCAGGCAAAACCGAAATGGAGCCCGGAACAAATAAAAGCCGCCCTCATGAACACGGCGGAAACCTTAACGGACGCTGACGGTGATGTATATCCGCATAACGCGCAAGGCGCCGGAAGCATCAGAATCATAAAAGCGATCAAAGCGGACTCTCTCGTTTCCCCGGGAAGCTATTCCTATGGAACGTTTATGAAAGACAATGGCAATGAAACGAAAAAAGAAACCTTTACGATTGAAAACCAATCGTCCATCAGAAAGTCATACCAGCTCGAGTATGCGTTTAACGGCACGGGCATTACCGCTTCTGGAACAGACCGGGTGGTGATCCCCGCGCATAAAACCGGAAAAGTAAACACGAAGGTAAAGGTCAATGCGAAGAAAGTGAAGGCCGGAACCTATGAAGGAACGGTTACCGTGCGCGAAGGCGGGAAAACAGTCGCCAAAGTTCCGACGCTTCTGATTGTGAAAGAGCCGGACTATCCGCGCGTGACTTCAATTGAAGTGCAGGACGGCACAACTCAAGGAACCTATCAAATTGAAACCTATCTTCCTGCGGGAGCGGAAGAGCTCGCTTTCCTTGTATATAACAGCAATCTTGATTTCGTAGGCCAAGCCGGCATCTACAAAAAACAAGACAAAGGCTATCAATATTTCAATTGGAACGGCAAAGTCAACGGTGATACCGCTCTGCCGGCCGGAGAATATTACATGCTGGCCTATGCCGCAAACAAGGGAAAATCAAGCCAGGTTCTGACCGAGAAACCATTTACCGTTGAATAAACGAAACAACCCTGCTGGCATCAGCAGGGTTTCTTTTTTATGACTCAGCAAATGCTTCTCGAAGCAGCCGGTACGAATGCAGTTTATCTTCAAATTGATGTGTAATGGTCACAGCCATTATTTCTTCGGTTCCATACGCTTTCGTGAGCGCCAAAAGCTGTTCCTTCACTTGCTGCTTTGTCCCAATGATCATCCGATTTCGGTTATCGGCTATCCGCCTTTGCTCATACGGAGAATATGAATTGCCGCGGACGGTTTCATAAGCGGGAACACCGTTCAGCGGAATCCCCTGCTCCCCCGCAAGCAGCGTATAGTCCAATACTGATGCAAGTTCTTCCGCTTTCTCTTCAGTGTCCGCGCAAAGAACGAAAACCGCAACCGCCGTTTTTGGTTTTTGTCCTAAGACGGAAGGTTTGAACCTCCGCTTATATTGTGCCACCGTACTTTCTCCGCCATCGCCATTAATGAAATGGGCAAACATGTAGCCCGCCCCAGTCTCAGCGCTTAGGAGCGCGCTTTCTCCCGAAGAACCGAGAAGCCAGACATCCGGCGCCGTTGCGATATGAGGCGAAGCTGTCAGATTCGGAAAGCGGTGACTGTCATCGGCCAAATCATGCAAATACATCGTCAGCTCACGAATCTGCTGCGGGTATTGATCAGCATTGCGCTTGCCGCCGTCATTCAGCGCCCACGAAGCAATCGGCATTCCGCCGGGCGCCCTGCCCAGCCCGAGATCAATTCTTCCCGGAGTAAGGCCTTCAAGCACACGAAAATTCTCTGCCACCTTATAGGCGCTGTAATGAGGAAGCATCACACCGCCTGATCCCACACGAATCCTGCTTGTTTTGGCTGCAATATGGCTGATCAGCACCTCAGGGCTTGAACCTGCTAAACGTTTTGAATAATGATGCTCTGAAACCCAAAATCTCTTATATCCGAGCTCCTCTGCGGCCTGCGCCAGCCTAACGGTTTCCTGAAGCGCGCTTTCCGCAGAACGGCCCTCAGATACCGGAGATTGATCTAATACGCTTAATGAAATCATCACTGTCACCTCATCAACATCGTACCACTGCCAAGCCGTTTTTTCTTTCCGTATGCTTGTAAGCATCCCCTATGGATGATCATTTCATAATGAACGATGTTCGATTTTGTCGAAATATGTTACACGTGAAACATGAAAACCTCTCCCAGTCGGGAGAGGTTTTTTCTTAATTCTTTTGAAAGCCTTTATCTTTTACGTATTGATTTAAATAGGTTCTCGGTTTTTGTCTCATGAACTGCAAGATTTGATCAGACCATGTTTCAACCCGCTTGCCGTTTGTCCGTTTTTCATAATAAGCGGAAATGGTTTCATCGTATTCCTTCATATAACGGCGGAAGTTTTCTTCGTTCGTATCGTACGTATTTTCATGATAGACGGCCTGTTTCGGAAGTCTCGGCTTTTGACCGGACGGATGAGCGGGATGCCCGACAACCAAGCCAAAGAGCGGCAGGACGTGATCAGGCGTCTCCAGCACTTCCGTCACCTGATCCAGTTCATTCCGGATGCCGCCGATGTAACAAATGCCAAGCCCCATTGATTCCGCAGCAACACTTACATTTTGTGCGGCAAGAGCAGCATCAATCACGCTGACCATAAACATCTCCGTATTCTCAAGAAGCTCGGTAATGTCTTCGCCTTTCTCTTCGGCAAGCTTTTTATGTCGGTATAAATCAGCACAGAACACAAACAAATGCCCGTTATTTTCGACATAAGGCTGATTTCCGGCAAGCGCGGCCAGCTTCCGTTTTTTCTCTTGATCGGTTACGCCGATGATGGAATATGCCTGCACATAGCTGGACGTAGACGCCGCCTGCGCGCTTTTCACTAATGTATCTATCTCTTCTGACGTCAGAAGCTCGTCGGTAAATGATCGGATTGACCGATGATTAAGTATGGTTTCAATGGTATTGTTCATGTATAGAACCTCCTTCTTTTTTATCATATCCGAAAGAGAAGAAAGCCAAAAGTGAAATGCTCTGAAAAGAAAAAAGACAGCCCGCATCTGAGCTGTCCTTTTATCAGGAATTAAACAAATAACTTTTATATTTCGTGAGCTGAACGCTGGCATTATACACGATACCGAAGCTGATCAATGTAGAAAGCACCGAGCTCCCTCCGTAGCTGACAAACAGCAGCGGAATCCCGGTAACCGGCATAATACCGATATTCATACCGATGTTTTGGAACGTGTGGATCACGATAAGTGCCGTAAATCCAACGCAAAAAAACGCACCGAATCGGTTAAAAGCATGCAGCCGGTCAATCAGCACCACAAGCCTGTAAATTAAAAAGAAAAACATCACGACGACGATGGCACATCCTAAAAATCCAAAGCTTTCACCTAAAATCGCGAAGATAAAGTCCGTCTGCCCCTCAGGCACGTAAACCTTCAGATTATGAACGCCGTTTCCTGTGATACCGCCTGATCCGATCGCCATCACCGCCTGATCCACCTGCCAGCTTTTATCACTGTCAGCCTGGGTTGATGTATTGGAGTCAGACATCCATGATGTGACCCTGTCAATTTGATAATTTTGAATGCCGATAGCATTCGCCACATGGGGGAATTCAATCACTAGCACAAGGAAAAGCGCCACCACAAGAGCGGCGGAACCGCCGATCAAGGTGATTAACTTCCAGTTTACGCCTGACATAAACACCATCACCATGACGATAAACAGGCATATCGCGCCTGTTCCGGCATCCTGTAATACGATCAGCCCGATCGGAATAACAGTCCATGCCGCAATTTTCAGCAGCAAATTGATATCTTCCCGCAGCGATCTTTGATCTTTCGGCCCGGCTTTAGATATAATGGACGCCACCATCATCATAATGCCAATTTTCGTAAATTCGGAGGGCTGAAGTGTAAAGCTTCCAATTTGAAACCAGCTTTTCGCACCGTTTTTAATCGGCGCGATGGACTCCGGAGCAACCCGCAAAAGGAGCAGTGACAACACTCCGGCTATTAATACATACAAACTGAGCTTTTCAAGCTGCTCTAAATCGAAATACAGTAAAAGCCCGATCACACCGGCTCCAATTACATAGAAAACAATTTGTTTCATCCATGCATTGCTTCCATACTGCCCAAACTGTCCGGCCGCATAAATGGCAGCAATACTAATAATTAAAAACACACCAAATATAAAAATCAAATCCCCCTGATAATAGGGATTTTGCTGTTTCTTGTATCGACTCATTCTATCCCGCCTTACATTTTCATCGGAAATCACTATTGTTTATTATACATGAACACAGTTCAAGAAAACATGACTAGGTTGTTTCCTTTTTATTTTTTAACGGTTTGAGGACTACACGACATATGACGTGTTAGAAAAGGAAATGTTTCGGTCATCCTGAAAGTTTTCCAATAAAAAACCCCTTCGCGTCGGAAAAGGGGTTTGGGTTAAAAGAAATCCAGCGTTGAGACATTGATCTGTAATCTTAACAAGCCGCGGCATGCCGTATGGATACGGCTCTTGTGATATCTGACAGGTCGACAGGTCATCCTGAAGGGCAATATGGCCGGACACCTTTTGAGCGCCGCAGCAGCCTGTTACGCCGGTATTTGCTTATATGTCTAACCTCATAAACAAACTGTTCGGGTCCTCTTTGTAGTCTGCGAACAGATCACAGTAATAAAAACCAGCCTTTTCATATAAGCTTCTGGCGGGATGAAAAGCGGCCATGGAACCGGTCTCCAGGCTGATTCTCTGATAGCCGCACTGTCTTGCTTCTTCAATGAGATGGTGAAGGAGCTGTTTGGCCACGCCTTTTCTTACATGCTGCGGAGAGGTTTTCATAGATTTGATCTCGCCATGCAGGCTGTCAAGCTCTTTCAGGGCTGCGCAGCCGAGCAAGCCGTCCCCGTCCCATGCACTCCAGAACGTCACATCAGTCTGGCGCAAGCGCTCTGCATCGAGCGCGTGTATGCTTTCCGGCGGAGAATGAAGCGTTAAACTTTGAAGGTGATCATGCAGCAGCGCAATGACCTCCGGACCCGTTACATCGTCTTTTTTTATATTCATTCCGATTCCTTCCTTAGTGAGCATTTTCTCTTCAACGTAACACAGGTTCACAGCTGTTTCTATTGTGTTGTTTGATGATGTGACATCGCAATTGGGGTTTCCGGTTTCTTTTTCCTATCCAAAAATGAGGCGATAGTTGCAATACATTTCTTTAAAAAGCGGTATCAAAAAATGGAAAACATGGTATAATAATTGTAACAAAATGTTCAAAAAACGACCACAAAACAGACACATTTTATTCTCTGCATTTCATTTTGGAAACGCTGTCATAAAATGAAAGGAGACAAGTAAGATGGACATGTTTTTCGCTTATTTACTGGTCGCAACCGCAACGCCTCTCTTTATTTGGCTCGATAACAAAAAAGTAGCTCTTTCGGCCATACCGCCAATCATTTTAATGTGGGTTTTCTTCTACTTTTACGCAACCAGCAGCCTTTCCCCTCTCGGCCACACACTTATGATTATCCTATTTGCCGTCAACGTGATTGTTGCCCATATTGCCGCCTTTATCATTTACGGCCTTCCCCGTCTCCGCCGGAGAAGAAGTGAATAAAAAAAGGCAGAAAAAACCCTCTTCGCTTACACGAAGAGGGTTTCTTTTTATTCGTGATGTTCGGAATGATGCTTAGCACCGCCGGGAGGGTTTCCATCCATATGGTCACCGTGATGGTAGTGCGCCGCAAAGATCCAGATGGAGCCAAGGATGATAACAATCGCTCCGAAAAATCCGAAGAGCGTGTTTCCTACTTGGATGGTGCCGTTTTCGCTCTCTGTCATGTGCATGAACATGAGAAGCTGCAAGCCGGCCTGAATGAATGCGAATCCGAAAATAATCCAAAGTTTTGCAGATGAGCTTAAATCCGTATATACCGCAACCCAAAGGGCCAGCAGGGTCAGAATAATAGACAACGCAAAACCTACAATATGCTTCCACGGAAAGTGGCTGTGTTCAGCAGATTTGTTTGCCATATTATAGTCCCCCCAATCCGATGAGATAGACGCCTGTAAAGATGAAGATCCATACAACGTCTAAGAAGTGCCAGTATAAACTTGAGATAAAGATTTTTGAAGAAGTTTGCGGCGTCAGTCCGCGTTTCTTCAATTGCAGTAAGATGCCGGTGATCCAGAAGATACCGATCGTTACGTGCGTTCCGTGCGTTCCGAGAAGGACAAAGAATCCTGACCAGAAAGCACTTGTACCTAGAGATGCTCCTTCATGAACATAGTGGACGAACTCGTTAATCTCACATCCGACGAAGCCCGCGCCGAGAAGAAGAGTGATAATCGTCCAAATGACAACGCCTTTTAAACTTCCGCGCCGCATTTCATGAACAGCGATCCCGCAGGTGAAACTGCTGATAAGCAGCAGGAATGTCATAATCATGACAAGGTTTACTTCAAATAATTCGGCCGGTAAGACCCCTCCAGCTGTTCTTCTTTGAAGAACGAAGAAGGTTGCAAATAGTGTTGAGAACAACACAATTTCTGCCCCTAAAAAGATCCAAAACCCGAGAATATTGAGTCTGCCGGTTTCAGATTGATATTCCATAGGCGCGTTAGAATTGCCGTGTTCTGCATGTTCCATAAATCACGCCTCCTTTATTCGGAAATCTTTCTTTCCGTCTCTTTTATTTCTTCAACAGGTATATAGTAGCCATCATCATACTCAAATGAGCGAAGCACCATGCAAAGCAGAATACCGATCAGTCCGATAATGCCCATCCAGTACCATTCAAATACAAGTCCGAAGCCTGCAAAACCGAATGCGACTGACATAATAAGCGGTCTGCCTGAGTTGTGCGGCATATGGATTTTCTTGAATTTGCTTTCCGGATGGATATCCACTTTGTCTTCTTTCAATTGCAGGTACCCATCTAGAGATTTCACTTCAGGAAGCACCGCAAAGTTGTAATGCGGCGGAATCGCAGATGAAGTCGCCCACTCAAGCGTACGTCCCACGCCCCATGAATCTCCGCTGATCTCACGAGTAGAATAGCGGAAGCTGTAATAGATGTTATAGCAAAGGATTAAGAATCCGACACCCATCATGAAGGCTCCGACAGTTGAGATAAAGTTTAATGTAGTCCAGCCGTCATTCGGTCCGTATGTGTAAATACGGCGAGGCATACCTTGAAGCCCCAAGAAATATTGCGGGAAGAAACATACATTAAATCCGATCATAAAGATCCAGAAGAACCATTTTCCGATTCTTTCGTTCAGCTTATGGCCGAACATTTTCGGATACCAGAAAATAAATCCGGCGAAACACGCAAATACAGTACCCGCGATCAGCACATAGTGGAAGTGAGATACAAGGAAGTACGTATTATGGTATTGGTAATCCGCTGCAGCCATCGCAAGCATAACCCCTGTTACCCCGCCGATAACGAAGTTCGGAATAAACGCAAGCGCCCACAGCATCGGTGTTGTAAAACTGATTCGGCCTTTATACATCGTAAAGAGCCAGTTAAAGATTTTAACCCCGGTCGGAACCGAAATGGCCATCGTCGTAATCGAGAAGAAAGAGTTAACGGACGCACTGTTCCCCATTGTGAAGAAGTGGTGAGTCCATACAAGGAAACTCAGGACGGAAATGGCGATAATTGAACCGACCATCGCTTTGTAACCGAATAACTGCTTTCTTGCAAAAGCTGAGATAATCTCAGAGAAAATACCGAATGCCGGTAGGATAACGATATATACTTCAGGGTGTCCCCAAATCCAGAACAGGTTGGCCCAAAGCATCGGCATACCGCCGGCTTCCAGTGTGAAAAAGTGTGCGCCGAACAAACGGTCAAATGATAAGAGCGCCAATGCCACTGTAAGTACAGGGAAGGCAAAAACGATAATAACCATTGTGATCAGCGTCGTCCAAGTGAACATCGGCATACGCATAAGCGTCATACCTTTAGTACGCATTTTCAAGATCGTTACCATAAAGTTGATACCCGTCATCAGCGTACCGATACCGGCAATCTGAAGACCGAGCAGGTAGAAGTTCTCACCTGGCCCAGGGCTCATGTCGTTACTTGCCAGCGGCATGTAACTCGTCCATCCCGCGTTCGGAGAACCCCCGATAACGAAGGAAATATTGAAAAGCATCGCTCCTACGAAGAACGTCCAGAAGCTCAGGTTGTTTAAGTAAGGAAATGCTACGTCGCGCGCACCGATTTGCAAAGGTACGACAACGTTAATCAGACCGATCAGAAACGGCATCGCCATGAAGATAATCATGATCGTACCGTGAGTCGTAAAGATTTCGTTATAGTGGTTTGAGTCTAAAAAATTGTTATTAGGAAGCGCTAACTGGGCACGCATCATCAAGCCGTCGACCCCGCCGCGGAACAGCATGATAACAGCAGAGATAATGTACATGATTCCAAGTTTCTTATGGTCTACAGATGTTAACCATTCAGACCAGAGCCACTTCCACTTTTTAAAGTATGTGAGTACAACGATAATAGCGATAGTGGACAGCGCAATGGAAACTTGTGCGCCCAGAATTAATGGGTCACCTGTTACAAAAAATTCATCCCATCTCAATTTCATTCGGGCTTCCTCCTTTCTTGTTCAATATCAGTCTTCTTTATCGTCGGATATTTTAAATTCGTTTTTCTTTACATTTTCCCACGGATCAGTTTTAGAGTGCGGTGAAACGGCTTTATAGCCCAGGCGTTTGCGCGCCTCCATCGCATATTCAGCATCTTGGCCGTGGTCAACGTATTTCAAGTGTGTAGAAGAGAACGTTAATTTACCGACATTCTCCGGAAGCATCAGTTCATCATACTTCTCTTTCGTCAGCTTAGGAGAATCGCTTTGGGCTTTTTTCACCCAGTTGTTAAAGTCTTTTTGCGTAACGGCTTTAACATTGAATTTTTGGTCGGCAAAGTGTTCGCCCGTGAAGTTCGCATTGCGGCCTTCATACGTTCCCACTTTGTCAGCCTGTAAGTATTGGTCCATCAGCATTCCCGCCATCGCGTATTTTTGTCCTCCAAGCTGAGGAATCCATAGCGATGCCATTGAATCGGCTGAGGAAATTTTGAATAAAATCGGACGGTCTACAGGGATGTTCAGGTAGTTAACCGTCTCGATATCCTGTTCAGGGTAACTAAATACCCACTTCCAGTCTACCGAAGTAGCATACACAACAAGGGGCTCTTTATCCTTTGTCGCTTCAGGAGCTTTTTCTAACGAATATATCGTCTGTACGGTAGGCACAGAAAGTGCAATGACAATTAAAATTGGGATCACTGTCCAGACTACTTCTAAAAACGTGTTGCCGTGCATGTCCGGCTTGTAATTTCCGCTGTCCTTGCCTTTGCGGTCGCGATATTTGACTAAGATAATGGTAAATAGAACGAATACGACACCGACAATGAACAACATGAATCCGATTGATAACAGAATCAAATCTTTTTGCTGATCTGCTACAGGCCCCTTCGGATCTAATACGGAAATGTCGCTGCATCCGCCAAGAACGAAAACAACAGCCAACATCGCCAATAAAAGTAACGGTCTAAATGCTCTGAACAAGAAGATCACCATCCTTCCTATTGATGTAGTGAATCTGAAATGTACTTTCTCAAAATCTTTTCTCTATCTACCTTGTTATGCTATCAAAATCTGCACTTATTAGCTTTATTTTTTTCTAAAGTTCATCTTTTTTTCGCCCAAATGTCACAAAATCGACAAAAAATGCACGATCTTTATTCACTTGCATTCATGTAAGATAAAAAGATTTAGATCATTTAGCATATATAGAGAAGAAAGATATCGAGAACGAATAATACCAAATAAAGGTTTACCATAATAAAAAACGTTGGTCAACAAAAAGTTTCATTTTGTTAAACATTCTACAAAGGAATTATTTTTTCCTTTCTTCACACCTTTTCACACAGTTTCCATTTTAACGCAACGCATATTGAAAAAAAAGACCGGAACGTGCCGGGATATGTTCAAAATAAAAAAACGGCAAAAAGAACATTCACATGTTTAATATAGACAAAACTAAGGAAACATATAGGCAAAACTTTTAAAAAATAGGAAGTGATATTTATGGGTTTTATCGTATCTCTGATTGTCGCCATTATAATTGGCTGGCTCGGAAGTTTATTTGTAAAAGGAAATATGCCCGGAGGAATTATCGGTTCAATGATCGCCGGTTTGATCGGCGCATGGATCGGACACGGCCTGCTGGGCACATGGGGGCCTCACCTCGCCGGCTTTGCCATCATTCCGGCAGTTATCGGCGCGGCGATTGTGGTATTCCTGTTCAGCCTGCTCACCAGAAACAGAGGATAATTCAAAAAAGCCTCATCCCTTAAGGGATGAGGCTTTTTTCCGGTTTGGCGTCCAATCGGCTGATAAATCGGCGGAAAGCTGCCCTGCCGTCGGCCGTCTGTTTAAAAACGCCGGCGTGCTCCAATATCTGCGCAAAGATATGGCCGATCTCTTCCTTCAATACCCGGCCGGCATTTTCCTTTGTCACCGTCCGCTTTTGAAGCACACTGAGCGCCCATTCTTTGTGTTTTGCGGTGGATGAATGACTGGCTAAAGCCGCCTCGGGATCGGGAGAGCAAAGCGCTTCCGCCGTTTCCCTCATCTCGTGTTCCAGTCGTCCCGGCAAAATCGCAAGCCCCATCACCTCAATCAGACCGATATTTTCCTTTTTCAGATGATGGACTTCTTGATGAGGATGAAAGATTCCTGACGGATGCTCGTCTGAAGTGCGGTTATTTCTCAGGACGAGGTCTAATTCGAATAACCCGTTTTTCCGCCTTGCAATCGGTGTGATCGTATTGTGCGGAGTTTCCCCCGTATAGGCGATAATGTCTGCGGCTTCATCGGAATAGCCGCGCCACGCACGTAAAATGTAATCTGCTGCGCCAGATAGCTCAGCCGCGCTTCCGCCCTGAAGACGGAGGACCGACAGCGGCCACTTGACAATCCCCATCGTCACCTGCGGATAGTCCCGCAGCTTGTAACAGCTTTCTGTCTCCGCTTGCGCCATCGGAAAATCATGCTCTCCGCCTTGAAAATGATCGTGGCTTAAAATACTCCCGCCGACAATCGGCAAATCGGCATTGGAGCCGAGAAAATAGTGCGGATACTGGCTGACGAAGGACAGCAGCCTGTCAAATGTTTTTTTACTGATCTGCATCGGCTCGTGCCTGCCTTTTAAAACGATGCAATGCTCCCGGTAATAAACATAGGGGGAAAATTGCAGAAACCACTGCTCATCGCCGAGGATCACCGGAATGACGCGGAGATTTTGGCGTGCAGGATGATCCGGCCTGCCTTCGTAGCCGACATTTTCTTTACAGAGAACACAGCGCGGGTATTGGGACTGCGGATTTTCCTTGGCCGCCGCAATCGCTTTCGGATCTTTTTCCGGTTTTGAAAGGTTAATCGTCATTTCCAGCTTCCCATAAGCCGTATCAGCCTTCCACCCGATAATTTGTTTCATTCTGTCTGAACGGATATAATAGATATCTTCGGCAAACTGATAAAATGCCCTTGTCGCCTGCCGTGAGCCGCGAACGGCCTTTGTTTCTTCAAAGCGCCGGACAATCTCAGACGGCGGAGGGGCGAAGCAGCCCATCAGCTTAGCGCTCAAGAGGTCACGATAGGTGTCTGTATCGTCTGCCATCCGGCCTGTTTTTGCCGCCCACTCATAAATCGGGTTTAAAAGCTCCGGCAGCGGCTTTAACGGTTCATTTTCTTTGCAGTCAGCCGGCTCGGGATGTGTAATATGCAGCGCTTCATACAGCCTGTTTCTTATGTATTCAATATCAAGGAGTGAAATCAGTTCTTTTTGCAGGCCGTATCGGATCAAACGTTCCACATGTTCCTGAATCGCCATAATCATCCTCCTTCAGTTCTCTCGCTCCCGCTCCGATGTCCGCCGTATAAAAATCGGCTTTCCTCCCTGTCTGCTCCTTATACCGGGCTCCGGCTGTTTCAATAAAATCCTGAACCGCGTCTTCCTTTACGATACTGATCGTGCAGCCGCCAAAACCGGCTCCCGTCATTCTTGACCCGATAACCCCGCCGTGGCTCCAGGCCGCTTCTGCCAGCGCATCAAGCTCCGGGCTTGTCACCTCATAATCATGCCGTAACGAAAGATGAGACTCCCTCATCAGCTCACCGATTTGCCCGAGCTCATTTTTGCTGAACATTTCGGCTGTCTTTTTCGCGCGGTAATTTTCATAAACGGCGTGTTTCGCCCGCCGCCTGTTTGTTTCGTTCTGAATCAGCCCGGCGCGGGTGTCAAAAGCGGAAGGAGCGAGTTCTCCCAGTGATTGAATAGAAAGGTGCTTTTGCAGATCCTGAAGTGCTTCCCGGCATTCCTGCCGCCTCTTATTGTAGCCTGACCCTGCGAGAGAGCGTTTTTTGTTCGTATTCGCGATCACCAGAGACAGCCCCGACATATTGAGCTTCGCATATTCATAGGAAAGCGTGTCACAATCCAAGAGCATGGCATGATGTTTCTTCCCCATTCCGATTGCGAATTGATCCATAATTCCGCAGTTTACCCCGATAAAGGAATTTTCCGCCGCTTGGGCCATCTTCACCAAATCAAGCATGTCCGCCTGAAGATGATGGCTTTGATTAAAGATCACCGCCGTTACAAGCTCTATCGAGGCCGAGGATGACAGCCCGGCGCCGTTCGGAATGTTTCCCCAAAATACAATGTCAAAGCCGTGAGGAAGGGAGAAACCGCTGCCGAGGTATTCAGCCATTACGCCTTTCGGATAATTGGCCCACCCGTCTTCTTCTTTATAACGAATATCATCGAGACTGCATTCCTTTATGCCATCTTCCTTAAAATTCTCTGAATACATCCTGACGAGTCTGTCCCCTCTTTCTCTGACAGCCGCGTATGTACCGATTGTCAGCGCACATGGAAACACGTAGCCGCCGTTATAATCCGTATGCTCCCCGATAAGGTTCACCCTTCCCGGCGCAAAGAAAACACGGAGCTCCTCCGTTTTTCCAAACACATCAGAAAACGCTTTCTTTATATCTTGTCTCATACGCATCCCCTTCCCGTTTCTCATTCCCCCAGGGCGGCAAAAGAAATCCCTATGATACGCCTTCTTCCTTTGTTTTTCTGAATACGATCCACTTGCTCGCAACATAGTTGACGACTACGATAATCACGTTATCGGCAATTTTGGCCAATGTTTCATTCATATGAAATTGGCTGACTAAAAGAATCATCATGGCCAGATCAATACCGAGAGACAGTACGCGCACACTGAAAAAGGCAGCCAGTTCTTTCAGCAGGCTCCGCATTCCGGCTGTTTTTTGCTGAAATACATACAGTTTATTCGTGACATATGCAAATAGAACGGATAAAACCCAAGCGGCGACCGTTGCCATCTTATAATCCATTTGAAACGTTTCAGCCAGCACATAAAAACTCACGATGTTCACGATCGTCGTGAAGACACCCATAATGATATACATCATAATTTCTCTATAACGCATGTCAGTTCCTCGCTTTCTGAAAAACTTTTCTAAACCTTTTGTCAAATGAAGATGATCGTTAACCTGATTTTCTGTTACTGAAGAAAACAGAGAGCGCGTCAAACAGGCTGCGGAAGGTGACGGGGCGCCCCAGCACGTTTGATTGCTTAATTATGCCGTCAATGAGCGCGCACATCATTCTGGCGGTGTATTCCGTATCAATTTGTTCTTCTATTAAATTTCTCGATTTGAGCCAATTTATGTACAAGCAGCTTTCTTCAATCCATAGCTCGTAAAGACGGATATAGGCTTCATATTCCCGTACCACCTTGTAATTGGGCATGTGAAGGGCAAAGGATACGATGTTCCATGCTGGTTTGCTGTTAATAAGATGCATCAGCAAGTCAGCCGCGCTTCTTGCCGCTTCATAAAGTGTCAGCGGCCTGGCTGATTGCCGTTCTATTTCGTCGAGATAGCCGGTAATGATTCTTTTTTTGATCTGACGCCTGTCTAACAAATGCTTCAGGAAATCTTCTTTGCTTTCAAAATGAACGTAAAACGCACCTTTGCTAAAGCCCGCGGCTTTGCTGATTTCATCTATCGATACTGTATCGTAAGCTCGGTCAATTAACAAATGAAGGCCTGCGTCAATAAAACTTTCAAATGTTTCTTCTCTCTTAATTTGAAATTTGTTTTTTTTCATTTTTTACTCCAGCTATTTGATCTTCACTTTATCTTACACCGAATCATTCTTTAGCGGTATTTTTTCTGCAAAAAGATTGTGCTAGTCGGCGTTTAAAGGGTAAATCTTAATAGGTCGGATGATTTATTTTTATTTACATACTATCCAGTCAGTATTTATTTGTTTATTATTATATGTAAGAATTCTTGAAGGATTTTGGGTATTTCAGTAAGTTTTTTAGGGAATAGGTAGGTGAAAACATCTTCATTTTGGGATTACCGGGAAACTATGTGTGAAATTTGTTATACATTGCTGCTTATTGCTGGGCAAAACAATTTTTCAATTGGAGGTTCTTATGAAAACTCATGCACTGAAGGATGTAGATCAAGATTGGCATTTGTTGATTCAAGAAGCTAGAATCATGGGTTTACACATTGACGATGTGAGGCGATTTTTAAATGCTGAAAAAGCGGTGAAGAAAAAAACACTAATGAAAAACACCATCCGCCAGCCGTAATATTTGAGGCGGATCCTTTTAATTTATGCTTTTAACCGCCAGCCGCACCTGAGTTTTCACAAAAACCGCAGTCTCAGGGGAGACATCTGCACAGAGAACGCCGGACAGCCATTCCCGCCATATTCCGCTATCGAACGCCAAACATGGTTATACACGATCCCCCCGCTACATATCTTGTGTATTATGAGGTGATACACAGATGAATACGAATCCCTTTTATGATGAAAAGAAACAGCAATATTATGACGGCCTGAACCCTTATTTATTGAAAAAAATAAACGGAAGCTGGCAAACCGTGCTTGATGTCGGCTGCGGCGCGGGGAATTTAGGCGCAGCGCTTGAAGACCGGGGAATAACGGTTTACGGTATTGAGGCGTTTCCTGAAGCCGCTCAAAAAGCAGAAACAAAATTGAGCCATGTGCTTTGCGGAGATATTGAATCCGCCGTTCTGCCGTACAATGACGAGCAATTCGACTGCATTCTGTTCGGGGATGTGCTGGAGCATCTTGTCGATCCTTGGTCAGTGCTTAAAAAGCTTCGTCCCTATTTAAAAAAAGACGGCACAGTTCTCACATGCGTACCGAACGTCGGGCACATGTCAGTGGTGCTGAGCTTTTAGCCGGCAAATGGACATACAGAGACGCCGGTTTAATGGATCAAACCCACTTGCGTTTTTTTACCCGCGAAGAGCTCGTCTCGTTATTTAAAGCTGGCGGCTATGAGATAAAAAGCATTGAGGCCATTCGCGTTGACCACCCCTCCTATCAGCAGGCCATTTCTTCATTGCATGAAGTTTGTGTGCAGCTTGGCATAAGGCATGACTTTCTGACAGAAGCATCCGCCTATCAATATGTGATTGAGGCGGGAAGGAGCTTGTAATGGATCAATACTCGTTCCTGTTTGTCGTCTGTGTTAATGATGAATCGCTTTACAGCCGGTGCAAAATCCATATTATGCAGCTTACCGTTCCCCCTTCATACTCCCTTGACATTATGCCGATATATGATTCACAAAGCATGGCATCCTCTTATAACAAAGCATTGAAACGTCCTTCCACATATAAAATCTATTTACACCAGGATACATTTATTATTCATCGCGATTTTCTGTCTGACATGCTTCACATATTTCAATCCCATCCGGAGCTGGGGCTTCTCGGTGTGGCGGGCTGTGAGACACTGCCGGCGGGCGGCATATGGTGGGAAAGCGGTCAGCGGGCGGGAAAGGTCATTGAATATCGGGGTCATTCCTATCACACCCTTCAATTCGATCACGGCAGCGGGACAAACAGCCTGTTTACGCCTGCTGCAGCAGTAGACGGTTTATTAATGGCAACTCAATACGATGTGAAGTGGCGGGAGGATCTGTTTGGCGGCTTTCATTTTTACGATACGTCGCAATCTCTTGAATTTCAGCGCCGCGGCTATACCGTCGGAGTGGCATGCCAAAAAGATCCTTGGTGCCTTCACTTTTGCGGTGATTCATTTGACGCTGAGGCTTATGAAGCGGACAGACAAACATTTGTGAGGCACTATATCACACCCGGCTAAACGGAAAAGCCCTCTGCGTCAGAGGGCTTTTTGTTCGTTTATCGTTTATTCATTTCCTGCTCAATGATTTGTTCAAATGTTTCCTTGCTTGCGGCGCCCGGGACTTTTTCATCACCAATGACAAAAGTAGGCACTGCTGTGATGCCCGCTTCTTCATATGCATGGCGGAGCGCTTCCTGCTGTACATGCTTGTAGGCTCTCGTGTCGAGCGCCTCTTTGAATGCCTCGGCGTTTAGCCCTATTTCTTCTGCGAGCTTTGTCAAGACGGCAATGTCGCCGATATTTTGTTCTTCCTGAAAGAAAGCATGGAAAACCCGTGTATGGTATTCGCTGCCTTTCCCTTGTTCTTTCGCAAAATGAAATCCTTCAAAGGCCAAATCTGTGTACGGATGCGGTGATACGCGGGGAAACGTGATATCCACCCCTAAAGATTTTGCCATCGGTTCAATCGCGGTTTTCCACATCTGCTGCTTGGCGGGTTCATTTACGGGATCAAGCTTAGGCGACGGACTTGGGCGCAGCTCAAACGGCATCCATTCCACCTCCACGTCCTTTCCCTTTATCGCTTCCTCAAAAGCCGCTTTGCCGACGAAGCAAAACGGGCATACATAATCTGAATATACTTTTATCTGTATTGTCATACTCAATCTCCTTTCCTATCCTTTTCATCATAAGGTGTAACTTAAAAAGTTACAAGTGTTTTTTCAAAAAAAACACCCTCCATAGGGAAGGTGTTATGATTCCAGCAGCCGCTGGGCGATATATTCTCCTTTTTTACAGCCGCCGGGGCAGGCAAATAAGGCGGAGCCGATCGTCTGCGTGTATTCATTAAGCGCATCCTTTGCCGATAAAGCTTTCAGCATCGGAACAAATTGGCGGTCGGGGTCTTTTTGAAAGCTGATAAACAGCAGGCCTGCATCGACATAGCCAGTTTTCGGATCGATTCCGTCCGTGTAGGAGAACGCCCGCCGTAAAATCTGTCTGCCCGTTGATTTCGCAACGCTGACATGTGAGTCGGCGGGAATCTGGTTCAGCTTGACAGGGTCGGTTTCCTTTTTTTGTCCGAAAGGAGCGCCTGAACTTTTGATCCGTCCGAACGTATCCTCTTGATCTTTAAGAGAAGAACGGTCCCATATTTCCAGAAACATCTTGATTTTCCGATAGGCCATGTACGTGCCGCCCGTCATCCAGTCCGGCTCTCCAGATTGAACCCAAACAATGGAATTCATCAGATTCTCATCCTTGGTGCTTTGGTTGCCGGTGCCGTCCTTAAAGCCGAATAGGTTGCGCGGTGTTTCCCCGTTTTTGCCGCCGCTTAAAAAGCCTTTGTTCAAATAGCGCACTTCGCACACGCCGATTGATTGCTTAATCAGATTGCGCATCGCGTGGAACGCGGTCTGTTCATTATCGGCGCATACTTGAACGGAGATGTCTCCGCCTCCTTGTTTCTTATCAAGGTTGTCGTTAGGCATTGCCGGCAGGTCGGCGAGATGCTTCGGTTTCTTATCTTTCAGCCCGAAGCGGTCCTTTCCGTCCTTTTCGAAAAAACCCGGTCCGAAGCCGAATGTCACCGTTAAGTTAGCCGGTGCCAGATCCTGTGACTCTCCTGTATCCTGAGGAGGCATATATTTATTTTTCTGTTCGCCCGACAGAGTGGCGCCTGAGGTCAAGAGCTGCGTCAGGCTGGTCCAATTTCTGAAAAGGGAGATGACATCAGCTTTGTCGCTTGACGTCACATCCAGCGCCGCAAAGTACACATACGTTTGATGCGCTGTTGTAATGCCGGCCTGATGCTTCCCGTAAAAGGGCACGATTTGTTCATTTTTATCTTCACTCTGTTTCGAAGCAGTGGCCGCGGGCTTGAAGAGCGGCGCCAGACCTCCGAGGCCGCTCGCTCCGACCGCGACGGCCGCCCCTGCCACGGCGCCCCACTTTAGTACATCCCGTCTGTGAATCTGTTTATCCTTGTTTTGTTCATCGCTCATGCTGTGTCAAACTCCTTTTAAAGCACATCGGCAATCTTCGACATGGTTTCAGAAAGAGCCGTCAGCTTTGTGCTTATCTCTCTGATTTGGTCTTTACTTAATTTATCATAAGATGTATACGATTGATCGCCTGTTTTGTATTTCGACATCAAAACTTCAAATTCGCTGAATTCTGTATCAAGCTTTTCCGTTACGTCAGAATGATCTTTGACGAGCGCGCTTTTCACTGTTTCATAGACGGCTTTTGAACCTTCGACATTCGCAGCCAGATCCACTAAATCAATACGGGAGTAACGCTCTTCTTCCCCGGTGATTTTGGAAATGCCCGCTTCATTCAGAAGCTCCATGGCGCCCGCAACGATTTGTTCAGGCGTCAGTTTGAGAGAAGCGATAGAGCCGTCCAGCTCTTTTACATCTTTTAACAAGACAGCCGCTGTTTCTTTTTCGTCAGAAATCTTTTTGTCCTTCCATAAAGCTTTCTCCAGCTTGTGGAAGCCCGTCCATTTGTCTCCTTCTTCCACGTCGTTTTCTCTGGCGTCGATTTTCGGATCAAGCGTTCCGAGGCTTTCGGCGATCGGTTCAATTCTTTCGTAATAGACGCGCGCCTTCGGATAGAGTGCTTTTGCTTTATCTATGTCGCCGGTCTTAATGGCGTTTGTGAAAGCTTCAGTCGCCTTCACAAGCTGATCGCTTTGGTCTTTTACATAGGTTTTATATTCACCAGCTGCTTTTGTAAGCTGGTCACTGGCTTTTTTGCTGTCTTTTTTAGCGCCTGTCAGCTCCTCTAAAGAGGCTGTCAGCGATACGGATTCCGATTTGATTTTATTTGTATCAGGCTTATCTTTTTGCGCCTCTGTGTAAATCGGCTGCAAGTGCTTTTCGATTTCCGTATATTCAAACGGATAATCGGTGCGGATTTTGTTTTCAAATGAGAGCCAGTAGCTGTTTAATTCTTTCCCCTTTTTTTGAATGCCTTTTTGATCTTCTTTTTTGACGGACTCATTCAGTTTGGTCAGAATGTCTTCCATTTTGTCTACTGATGTTTTGATCTCCTGATTTACGCTGCTTTTTTCGGCTCCTTTATCAGCCGTTGACTGCTGCGCTCCGCAGCCCGAACATAGGGCGAGGAGCAGGCCGGCTGATACAGCCGCTTTTTGGATATGCTTCATTTTGCAACTTCCCTTCTATTTGATTTTAACTTGATGATTTCCATAACGAGTGCGATGGCTAAAAAGCCGAAGATGAACAGCTGCGGAATCGTGCTGTAAATCGACGGATAAATGCCGAGAAACGATACTGACGGCAGCCAGCTTTCTGTGTCAGACGGAAGAATATCCGCCAACTGAAGGCTGTGCACGCCCGTGCCGAGAAACTTCACGCACATATACAGCACGACGGCCATTGACAGTAAAAAGAACGGCTTTAACGGTATCCGCATTCCGAGCTTAATCATGAGAAAGCCGGCAGCCGCAAGAATCAGAAGACCTGCTGCCGTTCCCCCTATTAATTCCGTAAGAGACAGCTTTCCGACGAGGCCGATAAAAAAGATCACCGTCTCAAGCCCTTCCCTGACGACTGCCAGAAAGGCGATCAGCGCAAAGGAGAGCAAGCTTCCTTTTTTCAGCGCTTGCGCTTTTTGGGTGTTGATTTTTTCTCTCCATTTATCCATCGAAGCGTTTCGGTGAAGCCATACGCCTACATAGAGGAGCATAACTGCTGACAGAATGCCCGTCACGCCGCCGATCAGGAAATTGTTTTCTCCAAATACGTTTGAGGAAAACAAAAGTGTGACACCGATTCCCGCACAGAGAGAAACGAGCATGCCGAGAGACGCACCGCCCCAAATCCAAGCGGTCGAATGAGTGACGCGCGCTTTTTTTGTCATTGTCAGCAGCGCGCCAATGACAAGCAGCGCCTCCATTCCTTCCCGCACCGGAATGAGGGCGGCGTCCCACCAGCTGTAGCTGCTTGAAGCAATCGGCTCAAGGAGCTGAATCATTTCGTCAATATGCTTGATGGCCTGATCCGGGTGCATTTCGGCTTCCGCCTTCATCAGCGCCAGATTTTCCTCTGAGGTCGTGTACGCCGTTTTTGATTGGGAAACGACGTCACCTTCCACCGCCAGCCAATTCGTGACAAGCTGATCGATTTTTGCTGACGCCTCAGCGGTTTGACGGCTCTTTATGAGCTGTTTTGTTTCTTTTAAGCTTTGAATATAGGCTGAGAGTGAAAGCCTTGAGTTCCCATTGGCAGCGTCCTTTAACGTGACGGCCTGCCGGTAGGTTTCTAAATGGGAAGCAAGATCTGAAAGCTCCGCCTCTACTTTATTTGTGTCTTTATTAATCAGAGAAAGAGAAATCATTGCGATATTGGAGTTCATTTTCGAATAGGAAGAGGTATTTTCTTTTTTGATGTTCGGTTCTTCCTTTTTCCATACAGTTTTGAATTGCGAAAATGTTTTTTCGACAGAGTGTATGTCTCCGTCCTTTGCAGATTGAATCATTTGCTGATTCAGATTGATAAGTGAAGCGATGGGATCAGCGCCTTTCGCCACAGCTGAAGAGCTGAATATGACGAGCAGGCTGAATAACATGAAAGCAATCTTCCTCGCCATCATGCACCTCCTGTAGTTGAAAATGATTATCATTGTATATTATAATCATAGTCAGTTACAGGCCTTTGTCAATAGAAATTTGTGAACGCCGAATGGGGCTGTCCTGACAGAACAGCCCTTAACCCGCATGAGATCTAGCGTTTTGCTTTATGACGTTGAATTTCTTCATGAAATCCCCGGGCGGCGGCTTCCGGATCTTCGGCTTGGCTGACTGCGCTGATCATGCTGACGCCGTCTGCCCCGGCCTCAATGACGGGCGCCGCATTTGCAATCGTGATGCCGCCGATTCCTACAATCGGAATGGCGATGCCCTGCCTCCGAACCGCTTCAATCAATGAAACGCCCTGCACGGCTTGGGCATCCTTTTTCGTTTCTGTCGGATAGATGGGCCCAAGGCCGACGTAATCCGCTCCGTCTGCTTCCGCTTGCTTCACCTCGGATATGTTATGTGCAGAAACTCCGAGAATCATATCGCCGATTGCGGCTCTCGTTTCTGCTGCGTTTGCATCTTCTTGACCGATATGCACTCCGTCCGCTTCAAGTCGCAATGCCAATTCCACATCATCATTTATAATGAAAGGGATTCCCGCTTGTCTGCAAACGTCCTGCACTTCCTTCGCGAATACGAAACGGTCTTCTCCGTTTAAAGAACCGCTTCCCTTTTCGCGAAATTGAAATAGTGTAGCGCCGCCCTGTACGGCTTTTCGTACAACAGAAACGGGATCGGTGCTTGTATTATTTGACCCCATGATAAAGTAAACCGATAAAACATCCTTCATCATTTCCCGAGAAATACGCGTCATGCGTTTGTCACCCTTTCAATTGAAGCAAGCTCAGCCGCTTCTTTTTCTGATATGAATGAAAGCTTGTTCAAGAGTTCAATCTGAAAGCTGCCCGGCCCCTTGTGAGATGCGGCTGCGGCGGCAAGCTCAGCTGCGCTTCCATATACAGAAACGGCTGCGGCTGCGGCGCTGAGAGCGTCTTGTCCGACTGCGCAGAAGGCCCCTGCGACTGACGTCAGCAGACAGCCGGCGCCTGTTACTTTTGTCAGCATCTTGTCGCCGTTATGGATGGCATACGTCACGGTGCCGTCAGAGATAATGTCGGTTTTTCCTGTAATCGCAATCACCGTGTTCAGCTTGTTTGCAGCGGTCTTTGCCAGCTGAATGATGTCACCGCCTGCTCCAGCGGCATCCACACCTTTGATACTCCAATCGCCGGCGCCGACGATATTGGCAATTTCCGCGGCATTGCCGCGAATGACGGACAGATGGACCTCATCTATAATGCTGCGGGCTGATTCAATGCGAAACGGTGTAGCTCCGGCGCCTACCGGGTCAAAAATGACCGGAACGCCGTTTTCATTGGCTGATTTCCCGGCGGCGATCATCGCCTCAACGGAAGCTGCACTGAGCGTGCCTATATTCAGAACAAGCGCTCCGGCGATTTTTGCCATGTCGGCAGCCTCCTCTATCGCATAGGCCATGACTGGCGACGCGCCCAGCGCAAGCAGGCCGTTAGCGGTGAAATTCGTCACGACATTGTTGGTGATACAGTGAACGAGCGGGTTCTGCTCCCGGACTTTGCCTAAATATTGAGCTGCGGTTTGTGCGTCCATGCTTAATCATCCTTTTCTTTCTTTTTCGGATTCCATAAATACGATTTTGTATGTTCCAGCCATGCTCTGGCTGCAAACGACATATAGCGGTCCTTCCTCCAAATGATCGCAAGATGCCAAGGAATGACCGGATGAACGAGCGGAATCGTTTTGACTTTCTCAGGGTCAAGGCCGCGGCAGATGCGTTCCGGCAGAAGGCCGATGCCGAGATTGGCCGATACCATCTCGCTGATAAAGTCCCATTGTGACGTCTCGTAAATGACATGCGGGCTGAACCCCGCTTTCACGCATTCCGTCATAATTCGATTATGAAGGACAAAATCCTCCCTAAAGAAAATGAACGGCTCGTCTTTCAGTTCGTGCAGACTGCACTCTTGCTCATCCGCCAAACGATGTGACGGATGGACGACAAGCATAAGGGTTTCCTTTACAATAGTAAACGTATGAAAAATCTCTTCATTTGCGGGAAGAACAACAACGCCGATATCAAGCGAACCGTCCTCCACCCCTTCTTGCACTTTAATAGAGCCGTCCTCAACGAGCTGAAAGGTCACATCAGGATACGTGACACGGAAGTCACCGAGCACCCTCGGGAAAAAGCCCGACCCGATCATCGGCGGAAGGCCGATGCGGACGTGCCCTTTCTTCACCTCCATAATATCATTCAGCTCAGACGTCAGGTTTTGAAACGCCTTCGTGATCTCCTGGGCCTGCACATACATGCTCTGCCCGGCGTCAGTCAGCTCAACCTGCCTGCCATTGCGGTAAAACAGCTTAATCCCAAGCTCTGTTTCCAGGTTTTTTATCATCTTTGAAATGGTCGGCTGTGAGACATAAAGCGACTGGGAAGCCTTCGTGAAGCTTTTTAAACGGGCCACTTCTAAGAAATAAGTTAGGTGCCGAATGTCCATCTATTTCATCCTTTCTATAGACAAAAGGAATACATATTATTCTTAATATATATTTTACCTATAACAAAACCTTATGTACAATATAAATATAAGGGAGGCATCATGATGAAAAAATTGCTGCTTACCGTCATTCAAATCGCTCTGTTGTTTATATTCGCGCGTCTGATCAATTGGGTCACGGCGGCTCTTCATATAAATATTCCCGGCAGTATAATTGGGATTGTGATTCTTTTCACATTATTACACTTCAAAATCATCAAGCTCGAATGGATTGAGCTTGGCGCAGCATGGCTTCTCAGCGAGCTGCTGTTATTTTTTATCCCGTCTGCCGTCGGAGTGATTGAATACGGAGATATCATGTCTAAATTCGGCGTAAGCATATTACTTGTCGTCATCCTCAGCACATTTGTTGTGATGGTATCTACAGGTACGCTTACACAGCTTATAGCGAAAAGAAAGGAGAAAAAACAAACGTGTTCATCGGAATCTTAAGTTTGATCTTAACTGTTTTGGTGTATGTAGGCGCAAAAAAACTATATATGCGTTTTCCGCGGGTTTACACCTCGCCGCTTTTGATTACGCCGGCTGTTTTAGTCGGTCTGCTGCTGCTTGTCAATGTCCCGTATAAGACATACAATCTCGGCGGAGGAATGCTGACCGATATGCTTCAGCCGGCCACTGTGGCTTTTGCCATCCCGCTTTATAAATATTTCCCGATTTTAAAGAAATACGCCGTGGAAATTATTCTGAACGTGGCGGTCGGCTCATGCATCGCCATTCTTTCAACGGCATTTATCGCAAAATGGTTCCACCTTGGCAGCAGCTTAGTCGACAGCCTCGTGCCGAGATCCGTAACAACGCCGATTGCCATGAACGTATCGGAAATGATCGGCGGAATGCCTGCGGTGACAGCGGTTTTCGTCATTTTAACGGCATTATTCGGAACGATCATCGGGCCGATCGTGATCCGCTATTTCCGCATTGATAATGAAATTGCCAGAGGTGTGCTGCTCGGCACAAGCGCACACGGAGCGGGAACGTCTAAAGCATTCGAGCTCAGTTCCGTATCAGGGACGATTTCAAGCGTGTCCATGATTCTTGCTGCGATTATGACGCTATGCGCCGCGCCTATTTTAATTTCGTTTATGTAGCAACAGAGACCGCTCCTTTTGGGGGCGGTTTTTTAGTATTGAATTTATTGTAAATCAAAATACAATAGAAGGAGGAATTTAAAGGAGGAGCATACATGCAGCAATCACAGATTCGCGCCCATTATACAGCGTTAAGGGGTTTTTATTTATTCGCCTTTTTAGGAACCGGCAGCATCGTTCCTCTGCTCAGTATGTTTTTAACAAAAGAACAGCATTTGGACGGATCACAAGTTGGGCTGATTATGTCACTCGGTCCCATTGTAATGATTTTCTTTCAGCCGATTTGGGGGATGCTGAGCGACTATACACAGAAAACAAAAACCCTGCTGGCCTCATGTACGGCGCTGACGGGTATCATTGGACTGACTTACCTCGCAGCTGACCGTTTTCCTATGTTTATTGTCATTGCCGCTTGTTTCGCAGCTTTTCAGAGCACGATCATCCCTTTGTCAGACAGTATCTCACTGCGCTATACCCAACAGACGCAGGGCAATTACGGAGGCATCCGGCTGTTCGGTTCACTTGGTTTTGCGGTTGCCGTTTTGGCAATGGGACAAGTGACTGACAAGCTTTTTCCAATCCATGCAATCTTTCTGTTCGGATGCGCCTTTCTTTGTATTGCGGCAGGGCTTGCCGTACGGATGCCCGGTCAGCAAAAGGCGAAAATGAAGCTTAACCTTCGGGGCGGCTTCAGTGAATTAATGAAGAACAAAACCTTTCCCATTTTTATGATCATTACCTTCACCATCTTTGCTCCAAACTTAGCAAACAATACATACTTCAGTTTATTCCTGGATAAAAGCGGGGCTTCCCTTTCTGTCATCGGCCTCTTATTTTTTATTGCGGTCATGTTTGAAATACCGTTCATGAAATTTGCTCAGCGCTTTATCAATAAAATGGGCCTTCTCCGGGTCATTATGCTGTCGGGCATCGTCTCTCTTTGCCGCTGGCTGCTGTATTTTACGGGCCCGCCGATGTGGGTCATTTATGTTACTGTGTTTCTCCAAGGCGTGGCGATCGGTCTGTTCATTCCGGCTGCGCTGCAATATGTGAAAAAAATTACCCCGGGCCGCCTCGAAGCTACAGCCCTGACACTATACGCCGCCATCGGCAACGGTCTCGGCAACTGGTTTTGCACATTTGCCGGCGGCTACATCTTTGACTATGTGTCGATCTTTGCCGTCTATTTGCTCTTCGCCGCCTTGAGTGTCATCGGGGTGACGCTGACCGCATTTCTGCTGAAGGCAGAAAAAAGAGAGGCGCTGCGCAGGCCGGCAGCCGCTTTTCCATCCTCTCCTTCATAAAAGAAGAGATTCGCGATATGATAAGACTGTCACAAATAAAAAACAGAAGAACGGATGTGTCATATGAACGGCCAACAGCGAAGCAGCATCTCCAAAGGTCTTGAGGTAGATATCGTCCTGAAGGCGGATCAGCGGACAGGAAAGCTGACAAGGGGCATAGTGAAAGATATTTTGACAAACTCAAGCTTTCATCCCCGCGGGATCAAGGTTCGCCTTGAAGATGGGCGAATCGGCCGGGTGCAGCAGATCATTACATAAAAAAGAGGCCGGGATTACACGCCCGTGCCTCTTTTTTCACATTATTTTTTTTGCAGAAAGACGACTTTTAAATAATTGCCTTCTTTAAAGGCAGGAATCGTTTTAAAATCCTCCGGCAGTGTAAATTCTTCCAAGATGGTGTAGCGTTCGTTCGTTTCTTTAAACGCCGCGTCTATAAAGCCTTTGAATTTCTTCATGTTGAAGGCGCTGCTGTTTGTGGATGCTGCGATGACCCCGTTTTTTGCGGTGATCGCGATCGTTTCCTTCAGCAGATTTTTGTAGTCCTTTGCCGCGCTGAAGGTGCGTTTTTTTGTGCGGGCGAAGGAAGGCGGATCAAGAATAATCAGATCAAACTGCAATCCTTTTTTCGCCGCGTAACCGAAGTATTTGAACACATCCATGACTTTGATGTCATGGGCCTCGTAATCAATTCCGTTGGCGCTGAACTGCTCAATGGTTTTCGCGAGGCTGCGGTTGGCGACATCGACACTTGTCGTTTTTTCAGCTCCTCCAAGCGCCGCCGCAACGGAAAATGCCCCTGTATAAGAAAACGTATTCAGCACATGTTTCCCTTTGGCGTATCGGTCCCGAATCGTTTTGCGCACTTGGCGCTGGTCTAAGAAAATTCCTGTCATCGCGCCGTCATTCAAATCAACCGCGTAATGTATCCCGTTTTCCAGGACAATAACAGGGAAGTCTCCTCTTTCGCCTTTGACAAAATCGTCATCCTCCACATATTGGCCCGCGGTATCAAAACGCTTCTTTTCATATATCGCCTTGTACGGCATCTCCAGTCCGTCAAGCGCCTCCATCAGGCTGTCTTTATATGTATAGATGCCTTGGCTGTACCATTGAACCAGCAGATAACCGTCATAATAATCAATGGTGACGCCGCCAACGCCGTCGCCCTCACCGTTGAACAGACGGAACGCGGTTGTATCAGGCGCCTTGAACAGATGATCTCTTTCTTCAGCCGCTTTTTTGAGCTTGTCCAGAAAGAACCGACCGTCAATTTGTTCATGCCGGCTGCGTGACAGCACCCAGCCCACTCCTTTATTTTGCAATCCGTAATAGCCTTTTCCGAGAAACTCGCCCTTCTCGGTTTTCACATCAAAAAGGTCGCCTTCCTTCAAATGGCCGGCGCTTCCGGACAAGGCGTCTTTTTCAATCAAGGGAAACCCTTTTTTCAGCTTTCCGGCAAATGTATCTTTTACTGTAAGTAGCTTCATTGTGCATTCCTCTTTCGTTTTGCTTTCTCTTATCGTACCATAAAACATGATCATCACCGCATTGTCCGCGAAATTCAAAATAGGGGGAAAAACCATGGCTGCAAAAAGAATCGACCACACAGGCATTATGGTCAAAGATATGGAAAAATCCATCGCATTTTACCAAGACGTTCTCGGCATGACATTAAAGGACCGTATCACACATACAAACGGCGTCATCGAGCTCGCCTTTCTCGGTTTTCAGGAAGGACCGGAAACAGAGATTGAATTGATTCAAGGGTACAGCAGCGAGCTTCCTGTTGAAGGAAAGGTGCACCACATCGCCTTATTGACAGAAGATATCGCGGCCGAATTCACGCATGCGAAACGAATGGGCGCTGTATTTATTGATGAAGACATCACGACACTGCCGAACGGATACCGCTATTTTTACATTGAAGGTCCTGACGGCGAATGGATTGAGTTTTTCCAGCGTTAAAAAAACGGGCGAAAGCGCCCGTTTTTTTATGTTTCTTCTGTGATATTCTTTTCAGCCTCCCGTTCCTCCCTCCATTTTTGCAGATCCCATATTCTGAAAAACGGATAATAAATGATAAACGTAATCAGAAGGTTGATCAGCTGCATAACCGAACCGGAAATTTTCCCGCCTGTCGCAAGATACCCCGAAATCAGCGGCGGCATCGTCCACGGAACGGCGATCCCGGCCGGCTTTGCCACCATTCCTGTACTCATTCCGATATATGTCGCCGTGATCGTCAATAGCGGCGCAATGATAAAAGGCACGATTAACAGCGGATTCATGACGAGCGGCATTCCGAAAATAATCGGCTCATTGATATTAAACAGCGCAGGACCTATACCGAGCCGGCCGAGCTGTTTCATCTGTTTGCTTCTGGAGCGCACAAGCATGGTCAGCACAAGTGCAAGCGTCGCCCCGCTCCCGCCGACATTGATCCATATTTGAAAGAACTGCGTGGTAAAAATGCTCGGCAGCGCTTCTCCCGCTTGAAAAGCCAAACGGTTGGCGTCCATCGCCCCGTACCAGATCGGCGACATCACCCCGCCGATAATGGAAGCGCCGTGGATGCCGCATGACCAGAGAAGCATTTGCACAAACTCAGCGACGAGGCTGCCGCCCAAGCTCCCGCCGAGAATAGAAAGCGGCGTCCCCAATAAGTCACCGACGACATTATGAAGGCTTTCAAAAGGGGTCATTTCAATAAAAAGACGCGCCAGCCATACCAACGTAATAATAATAAAACCCGGGATCAGCGCGACGAATGATTTACTGACAGCGGGCGGCACCCCGTCAGGCATCTTAATGACGATATTTCTTTGAATGATAAACCGGTACACTTCCGTGGACAACATCGCAATAATCATAGCAACAAACAGGCCCTTGCTCCCGAGCAGCGTGATCGGGATGCCGCCTCCCACCATAACCTCTTTTCCCGCCCCGTCAGGCATAAACGGAATCTGAAACGGTGTCGCCAATAAAAAAGCGGCAAGCGCAATGGCTCCTGATGACAGCGCATCTACCTCATAGCTTTCCGCCAGCCGATAGGCAATCCCAAAAGCGGCGACGAGCGCCATAATGTCAAATGAAGCATTGACCGGATATCCGAGCTTATCAGCCCATTGTTCTCCGAATAGATTTGCCATAAAGTCGGCATAACCGGGAATGGGAAGGCTCGTCAGGATTAAGAAAACCGATCCGATAATAATAAGCGGCATAGACAGAATAATCCCGTCACGCAAAGCTCTTAAATGCCTTTGTCCGGCAATTTTCCCGGCCACAGGCATAATTTTTTCTTCCATAACCCGATTGAACGTACTCATCTATCAAAAACCCCCTTTTTGAGTTCAATGTGCAACTGCCTTAAAACATTTTCTTCATCATATTTTGAAAACGCTTACAATTGCATATAGAAATTTTCCTCTTCCTTTAGGAAAAAAAGAATTTCATCTTACCGATATATAAAGAAAAAAGGGGTTTTTCATGATGCATTTCAACTTAAAACCAGTAATGGCCCTTACGCTGTGTTTCAGCCTGTTCTCCGCTGCCCCGCTCGTGCGCGCGGAAACGCCGGATCAAGACGTTATCGTTGTGTATAAAAATCAAAGCGGCAAGGAATCAGCGATAGACAGCGGAGCAGATGTCGAACAGACGTACAAGCATCTTCCGGCCGTTGCCATGTCGGCCGATTCACAAACCGTGAAAGAACTGCAGCATGACCCTGACATCTTATATGTTGAAGACAATGTTTCATTTCAAGCTGCGGGCGGCTCAGATATGCACCTGTTATCAACAGCCGCAAGCGGTTATTCCGAACTGTCTCAATGGAATTTAGAACCGACTCAGGTCAAGCAGGCTTGGAAGGAAGGATTGACGGGAAAAAATGTGAAAGTAGCTGTCATTGACAGCGGCATTTTTCCCCACGACGACCTCTCAATTGCGGGAGGTTACTCTGCGGTCAGTTATACATCCTCATATAAAGATGACAACGGCCACGGTACACATGTCGCAGGAATCATCGCGGCTAAGCATGACGGATATGGGATTGACGGCATCGCGCCAGGTGTTCGGCTATATGCGGTTAAAGCATTGGATCAAAAGGGTTCGGGGGATCTTAAGAGCCTTCTCAAAGCGATCGACTGGTCTATCGCCAATAAAATGGACATCATCAATATGAGCCTCGGAACAAATGCCGACAGCCAAATCCTTCATGACGCGGTCGACAGAGCATACAAAAACGGAATCGTTATCGTGGCCGCCGCAGGCAACGACGGCAACAAAAAGCCCGTCAATTATCCGGGAGCCTACAGCAGTGTGACGGCAGTCTCTGCGGCAACCGAAAAAAATCAGCTCGCGGCTTTTTCGACCACCGGGAAGCAAATAGAATTTTCAGCTCCCGGCACAAACATCACAAGCACCTATCTGAATCAGCTGTATGCAATCGCTGACGGCACATCCCAGGCTGCACCGCACGTCACAGGCATGTTTGCGCTGCTCAAGCAGAAATATCCGCAGGAAACAAATGCACAGCTCAGAAAACAGATGCAGCAAAATATCAAAGACTTAGGCGCTCCGGGGCGTGATAACCAATTCGGATACGGATTAATCCAATATCACACGAATCAAAAGGATTTTGCCGAACAAGCCGTCATCAAAGCGGAAAAAACAAAAAAACAGACTGATATTAACCAAGCAAAAACAGCGGTAGGCAAGCTCCCGAAGTCAAAGGAGAAATCCTCACTTGAGGCGCGGATCAATAAAGCGCAGGCCGCTCGAAACGTGACAGACGCCAGAGACAAGGTCAAGACGGCCGAGAAGCAGAAGAAAAAAACCGCCGTCGATGCGGCAGAAAGCGCCACCCGCAAATTACCAGCCGGATCAGAGAAAAAAGCGCTGCAAAAGCGCCTGGACGGCGTCAATGCCGGCTTGCTGAAAACAGCTAAAACTGCCGTCACACAAGCAGAAAAAAAGGCCGATGACGCAAACGCCGCGAAAGCCCAAAAAGCAGTCAGCGAGCTCCAGCCGGGAAAAGATAAAACCGCGCTGCAAAAGCGGCTGGATAAAGTAAAGGACAAAATCAATCAGAAAAAAATCATTCAAGCGAGAACGAAAGTGAAAACAGCGGAGACATACAAAACAAAGAAGACAAAATCTGCAGCGCAAGCGGCTGTAAATCAGCTGAAGCCTTCTGCCGAAAAGACGAAGCTTCAAAAACGAGTGCGTGCGGTCCGGGTCAAACATTAAAAAAACGCTTAGGAGCCGTCTAACGGCTTCATAAGCGTTTACATCACCCTATTGGTTAATGGCAGGCCGGCTTGCCGGACGCCATTTCGTAAATGACATATAACGGAAATATTGATCGCGGTAAGGATGGGACGTACCTGAATTCCATGGCTTGTCTCCCCCGCAAAAGTGAACAATTGCCGGTTCTGTCCTCGTTTCTCTATAGCGTATCCGGTCTGTCAGTGTCGGAGGCGTTTTTTCATTCAACATGATATGGGTCTGCGCGTTCCACCGCGGATGCAGTTCATGCCATTGATCATATAATATGGCATTAAGCGCGTCCTGATCATGAAAAACGAGAAAATCCTCCGAACTATTGTCATTAATAAACTGAATCACCTTTTCAGAAATATTTTGTTCTCTCCAAGGTTCAAAATCAATCATCATAATACCGGAATTAAAATATTTGGCGGTATCACTGATGTTCATTTTTTTCAGTCTTTCGTGCTGTCCGGCATCCTCAACCGCAGCGACAATTGCCGGGGAAATATCCATATCCCATAAGGTTGAAATATCCTCCATCACGATCGCGTCGCAGTCGATATAAATCATCCGCTTTACACTTTCATCCTCTATTAAATCCGGAATGGAAATACGGTAATAAGCGGCTTTTGTAATATGGCTGCTTTCAACGGCATGTTCGTATTGATCGGCGTCAACCTCTAGAAATTCAACAGGCGTCCCGAATGACATCGTCGTTTGCTCCAGCTTTTTCTTGTTTTCGGCTGTAATCCCGCCGTCTATCACATATAATTTTACTTCTCTTGTTTTGTCCTTATTCATCAATAAAGAAGCGAACATCCCACCCAAATGACAAGCATAATGATCATCGGCACATGATACGATATGCATAGTTTCATTCTTTCCCACTGATATTCATCTCCCTTTTTGTTGTACAGGTTTCATTCCCTTTTTTAAAAAATTTAAACCGTTTTTTGCTGATAGAATGTGCTGTCTTTTTTCAGAGGATGGTGTTAAGGGATATAAAAAAAGCTGCCGGAGAGCCCGGCAGCGAAACGGAGTCTGCCCCCGTCAATCCACTTCTTTCTTAATCCCGAGCATCTTTTCGTCTAAATAATGCGCGATTTCCGCCGCTTCCTTCAGCTCGTCCGTCAGCTGCTTGGGGACTTCGTTATTTAATTTGTAGTAGATTTTATGCTCAAGGCTCGCCCAAAAATCCATGGCGATGGTGCGGATTTGAATTTCCGCTTTTACATATTCCACCCGATTCGTTAAATAGACGGGAATCTCAATGATCAAATGCAGGCTGCGGTAGCCGTTCGGCTTTGGCTGTTTAATATAATCCTTCACCTTCACAATCTTCAAATCCTTATGCTGCTTAAGGACCTCCGCGATATTATAAATATCAGAAATAAAGGAACAGATAATCCGCACACCCGCAATATCATGGATATGTTCTTTCATCTCCTGCGTCGTCACATCGCACCCTTTGCGCATCAGCTTATTGACGATGCTTTCAAAGCTTTTCACACGCGATTTTGTATGTTCGATCGGGTTATGCCCGTGAATCAGATTATATTCCTGGCTGATAATAGAAAACTTCGTATCCAGCTCATCTAATGCAAATTTATAAACTAATAATTCATTTTTCCAATCTTCCATGACCGTTTTTAAATCATCCATATGGGTCGTTGACAAATCCATTTTTTTCATCTCCTTGCTTTGCTGTCCATGTATTAGACGGGGCGGTTTGCTGTGAGGTTCTTTACAAAATCGTGAAGTTTATTTCATTGTCAGCGGGATCATCAATAAAAAAAAGCAAATGCCGCAGTTATGACATTTGCTTTTTCTTCATTTCGTCAGCGGAAATAGCTGATCAGGAGTCCGATTGAAAGCAGGAATCCAAAGAATGTATTCGTTTGAGCCGTTGATTTCATCGCGATAATCATGTTCATCGGCATTTCGTTTTTCACAAAGCCCTTAATCGCCTGAACGGGCTTCGGCACGCTCAGAAAGACGAGAAACAGCCATGGGCTTGTATACCCCATCAGAACCAGACCGACGATCCAGATGTAAGCAATCGCAAATGATGCGGCCAAGATGATGACGGCTCCCTTATGCCCCATCAAAATCGCCAATGTTTTGCGTCCGCCTTTTTTATCTTCCTCAATATCGCGAATGTTGTTGGACAAGTTAATTGCACCGACTAGAATCGCAATCGGGATGGAGATCAAAATGCTTTGTTTATTAATCATATCCGTTTGAATGAAAAAAGAGATAAGGACAAAAACAGACCCCATGCAGATGCCGGAAAACAATTCACCGAACGGCGTATACGCGATCGGCAGCGGCCCGCCTGTATACAGGTAGCCGATCAGCATGCCGACAAGTCCGATTGCCGCGAGCCACCAGCTGCTGCTCATGCAAATATACACACCGAGTACAATCGCAATGGCATAAGAGCCGAGCGCCAACTGCAAAATCGTTTTCGGCTTCATGCCGTGGCGGACGATCGCTCCGCCGATTCCCACTGAATCCTCCGTATCTAAACCGCGTTTAAAATCGTAATATTCATTGAATAAGTTCGTGGCAATCTGAATCCATAGGCAGGAAAACAGCATGGCCAGAAACAGCAGGAAATCAACCTTTACATAAAACATCGCCAAAACGGTGCCGAGCAATACAGGCACAAACGATGCCGTCAATGTATGAGGGCGGGTTAATTGCCATAAAATACGGCCCATGCTTTCCTTTTCAGGCGTCTTTTGGCTGCCTCCCATATTGTTTTGATTCATTTTCCTCTTCCTTTCTATTAAAAGGCTTTCACAGTCAGCCGATAACAGTAGTGTTGAATTGGGGTTTTCATGTTTCTGCTACCTTATCTATCATAATAATTTCTTCCTCATTTCACAAGATGCGAGGCTTTAGGACAAGCGTTCTTCTTTCTTGTCTGTAAACGGCTTTATCCCCTTCTCCCTTGGGTTTTATCAGAACCTGGAGAAAGAAAAGGCCGCGAAAAATTTTTTACCTCATTTATATTTGCGATAAGTTAAAAATCCCGCCTCCACTGCGCTTTTTTATTATGGTCATTTGTCTTTTATAGATGCGCTGTTTTCCAGTCTTTTGTTTCCCGATCATTTTTAAGGAAAATTTAAGCTTAGGATATTAGACATATTTTGAAACTTTTTGTTAATCTAATCGTCATATACTGGTGTAATTATTGAATAATCGGGGAAGGAATTTTGAACATGATGCGAATATTAAAACGTGCTTATGAAAATACATTGATAAAATGGACGTTTCATACGGGCTTTTATTTTCTAATACTAGTATTGCTCTTTTGGATGTACGGATTTCACACAGCAAATACCGGCACCTATATTTACAACGACTTCTAATCGGGGAGGATTACTATGAAACTACTTGATGCTATAAAAAAATACGCGGACACCAAGCCGCAAGCCGATGCGTTTCGTTCCTTGGATGATTCCCTCACTTATCGGGAATTATGGGATATGTCGGAACGGACTGCGTCTGCCATTCAAACACACACACCTGACGGTTCAAAAACACCCGTCGTGGTATACGGACATATGGAGCCGAATATGCTCGTTTCCTTTTTGGGCTGCGTAAAAGCAGGGCGCCCTTACATCCCTGTCGATGTCTCCATTCCGGCGGAACGGATTGTCAAAATCATTGAAAGCTCAGGCGCAGAGCTATTCATTAACGTATCTGGCGATGCAGTCGATACGGGAAGCAATCTGATTAAAACCGTTACGCCTGAAGAGCTTGCTGCAGACGGTGATGCGAACGTCAGCCGTGAGCACTGGGTGAAAGAACAAGACACCTTTTATATTATTTACACGTCCGGCAGCACAGGAAATCCAAAGGGCGTGCAGATTTCATCCGATAACCTGCAAAGCTTTACAGACTGGATTTGCAGAGATTTTCCTGTGGGCGAGGGAAAAACATTCTTAAACCAAGCACCGTTTTCTTTTGATTTATCCGTCATGGACATCTTCCCGTCACTTCAAACGGGCGGCACGCTGCACTGCGTGACAAAAGATAAGATCAATAAACCGAAAGTATTGTTTGAAGAGCTGGAGAAATCCAGCCTTAACGTCTGGACATCAACACCGTCATTCGTCCAAATGTGCCTGATGGATCCCGGCTTTACGCAAGAACTGCTGCCAGGCGCAGAAGTGTTTATGTTTTGCGGAGAAGCGCTTCCCGTTGCGGTTGCACAGGAGCTTTTGAACCGTTTCCCGAAGGCCCGCTTATTCAACACATACGGCCCGACTGAAACAACGGTTGCGGTAACCTCCGTAGAAATCACGCAGCAGATCATTGATGAAAATGAGTCCCTGCCGGTCGGTTTTGCAAAACCCGATATGAACATCTGCATCATGGATGAAAACGGGAATAAGCTTCCGGACGGAGAAAAAGGGGAAATCATCATCGCCGGCCCAAGCGTGAGCAAAGGCTATCTCGGAGAACCGTCACTGACTGAAAAAGCGTTTTTTTCTTTTGACGGACAGTGGGCATACCGTACGGGCGACGCCGGTTATGCTCAAGACGGTCAGATTTTCTGCCAAGGACGCCTTGATTTCCAAATTAAGCTGCACGGCTACCGCATGGAGCTTGAAGAAATTGAAGTTCACGTAAGGCAGTCTCAATATGTGCGCTCAGCGGTTGTCATCCCGTATCAGCCTAACGGACCTGTCGAATATCTTATCGCCGCAATCGTACCTGAAAAACATGACTTTGAAAAAGAATTTCAGCTGACAAGCGCCATTAAGAAAGAATTAGCCGCTTCACTTCCGGCCTATATGATCCCGAGAAAATTCATTTATCAGGATCAGATTCAAATGACTGCGAACGGCAAGATTGACCGTAAACGCATTGGTGAAGAGGTTATTGTATGACGCCTTACAGCTCGTTTTTCTTCTTTATTTTACTTGGAATCCTTCTCTTGCCGACGATCATTTTAGGGCTGAACGGCAAGAGATTCCAAGGATACAACATGTTTATTTCTATCATCATATTGGCTTTGATTTTTTCACACGATCTGCACGGCGTCATTGCATTGTGCTTGTTTACGCTATGGCAGGTGCTTTTAATCAGGGGGTATCTCGCTTACAGGCTGAAGGCAAACAGCGGCTTTGTCTTCAGTATGGCCGTGATTGCGTCCATTTTACCCCTGTTTTTATCTAAGTTATGGCCGTTTTTCTTTATGCCGGAGCCTCATCATCCGCCGGTTCATAACCTGATCAGCTTTTTAGGAATTTCCTATCTGACCTTCAAAGGCGTCCAGCTGATCATGGAAACGAGAGACGGATTAATCAAAGAAAAGCTGCCTCTGCATCGTCTTCTGTATTTTATTATGTTTTTCCCGACCATCTCCTCCGGTCCGATCGACAGGTACCGCAGATTTGCAAAGGATGAACAGAAAATATGGACAAAAGAGGAATACGCAGACTTATTGTATACCGGCATTCATAAAATTTTTATCGGTTTCTTATACAAATTCATTATCGGATATGCGATTAACACCTATTTCATTATGAATCTGCCGCACATCACCCACAATAAGCTGCTGGGTAATGTGCTGTATATGTACGGTTACAGCATGTACCTGTTTTTCGATTTTGCGGGTTACACGATGTTTGCCGTCGGTGTCAGTTATATCATGGGAATCAGATCACCGGAAAACTTTAACCTGCCGTTTATCAGCAGAAACATTAAAGACTTCTGGAACCGCTGGCATATGTCGCTTTCCTTCTGGTTCAGAGACTACGTATTTATGCGCTTTGTCTTCTGGATGACAAAGAAAAAATGGATTAAGAACCGAATGGCCGTCTCGAACATCGGGTATTTCCTGCTGTTCATGCTGATGGGTGTTTGGCATGGGCTCGCCCTGCAATACATTGTGTACGGCCTGTATCACGCCGTTTTAATGACGGGGTATAACTTTTTTGAGAAATGGAATAAAAAATATAAGTGGCTGCCGTCCAATCGTTTCACAACGATATTAGCCATCGTGATTACGTTCCATTTCGTATGCTTCGGATTTTATATTTTCTCAGGAAAACCATTTCATCATCATTAAAGGAGATTGAAAACACATGGAATTTAAACAAGAGGTATTAGACGTATTAGCTGAAGTTTGTCAGGAGGATGTTGTAAAGGAAAATCCTGATATCGATATTTTTGAAGAAGGACTGCTTGATTCTTTCGGAACTGTAGAACTGCTTGTTGCCATCGAAAACCGTTTCGGCATTACTGTGCCCATCACTGAATTTGACCGTGATGAATGGAATACGCCAAACAACATTGTAAACAAACTGACTGAGTTGAAGTAAATGAAAAAGCGTTTCTTTGGCCCAATTATTTTAGCGTTTGTCCTGTTTGCCGGAGCCATTGCCGTTCCGGCTTCATGGCTTACGCGCTTCATTCCGGAAAAACGTGTCGAAGAGTCGGCAGCAGCCTTAAGCCCGAATATGTTCCAAGGGCTCTATCTGCAAAACAAAATGTTCGAAGACCCGAAGTATATGCCGATATTCGGTTCTTCCGAGCTTTCCAGACTGGATGAGTTTCATCCGTCTAACTATTTCAAGGTGAATAATCAAGGATTCACGCCTTATCTTGTCGGAAAAGGCGGTTCGCAATCATTAATTCATGCCATTAACTTTGCCGCCCACGCTGATCAGCTCAAGGGCAAAAAAATGGTTTTCATTGTTTCGCCGCAATGGTTTACTAAGCATGGTTCGAACGAACAGCATTTCGCACCCAATTTCTCGTCATTGCAAGCACTTCACTTGGCTTTTAATAATGATATTGAGCCGGGTTTAAAAAAACAATTAATACAACGTATGCTGCACTACAAAGTCGTTCAGCATGATGCCGTACTTTCTGAACTGTTTAAAGCCATTCTCAAAGGCCAGACTTGGAAGGTTAACGCATTAACGCCGGCCGCGAAACTTTATTACAATATTTTAGAAAAGAAAGACCTATACTACTCTATTGAAGAGCCGCAGGGACCGAAACGATCCATTAACGAAAACCTTAAAGGAAAGTCATGGTCTGCACTTGAAAAGCTGGCCTCTCAATACGGAAAAGAACACTCCCGGACCAATCAATTTTTTATAGACGACTCAGTTTATAAAAATATCAAGAATAAAGTGCCAAAAGCAAAAGGTTCCAACAAAGGGAGAACATACGCTTATAAAAAATCGTTGGAATACAGTGATTTTGAAGATATGCTCGATATCCTGAAGGATGCCGGGGCTAAACCGATGTTCGTTGTCATTCCGGTAAACGGTAAGTTTTACGACTACACCGGCTTCCCGAAAAAAGGCCGCACCGATTACTATAAAAAAGTCACAAAGCAAATTAAAGCCAAGGGCTTCCAAGTTGCAGACTTATCGGGGCACGAACATGATCCGTACTTTATGAAAGACACCATCCATATTGCCTGGAAGGGCTGGGTATATGTCGATAAAGCGATGGAGCAGTTTTATAAAACCGGCAAGGTGACGGTTCACTAAGCACGGTGATGATCGAACACAGAAAAAACGAACACGCAGGGGGGCCATTTTCTCCCCTGCTTTTTGTTTGATTTGATTTTTTCACAAATTTGAGGAAAACTATTGCGAATATTTGTTGAAGGTATACAATAGAATATAAATTATTTTCAAATAAGTTTGACAATAACATCAATAGGGAGACAGACCACTATGAAACAAGACATTCGTGTTGAATTGACATCAGCCAAAAAACCAAAACCGGATCCCCATGACCTTTCATTTGGCAGAATTTTTACCGACCATATGTTTGTCATGGATTACGATGCCGATCAAGGCTGGTACGATCCCAGAATCATTCCTTACCAGCCTATCTCAATGGACCCTGCGGCCATGGTGTATCACTACGGCCAAACCGTATTCGAAGGGCTTAAGGCTTACGTAACGAAGGATGAAGAGGTGCTGCTGTTCAGACCTGATAAAAATATGGAGCGCCTGAATCAGTCAAATGACCGCCTCTGCATACCGCAAATTGATGAAGAGCTTGTCCTCAAAGGCCTGAAGCAGCTCGTGGCCCTTGATAAAGACTGGATTCCGAAAGCGGAAGGCACCTCTCTTTATATCCGTCCGTTTATCATTGCGACCGAGCCTTTCCTCGGTGTGGCGGCATCCCATACGTACAAGCTTTTTATCATTTTGTCGCCGGTCGGCTCTTACTACAAAGAAGGCATTAAACCGGTCAAAATTGCGGTGGAAAACGAATTCGTCCGCGCCGTAAAAGGCGGTACGGGAAACGCGAAAACGGCCGGAAACTACGCCTCAAGCTTAAAGGCGCAGCAGGTCGCTGAGGAAAAGGGCTTTTCTCAAGTTCTTTGGCTGGACGGCATCGAGAAAAAGTATATCGAAGAAGTCGGCAGTATGAACATCTTCTTCAAAATCAACGGCGAGATTGTGACGCCGCAGCTGAACGGAAGCATTCTTGAAGGCATCACGAGAAACTCGGTCATCACCCTTTTGAAACACTGGGGCCTTCCTGTTTCCGAGCGTAAAATTTCCATTGATGAAGTCATTCAGGCGCATCGTGACGGCCTTTTGGAAGAAGCATTCGGAACAGGCACCGCGGCGGTCATTTCTCCGGTCGGCGAACTGATCTGGCAAGATAAAAACCTTGTGATTCATAACGGTGAGACTGGAGAAATATCAAAAAAATTGTACGATACCATTACAGGCATTCAAAAAGGCGCCGAAGCTGACGTATTCGGATGGACGACAGAAGTCGCCTCCCTCAGCAAATCAAAATAACGATAAAAAAACCCGGATACGCCTCCGGGTTTTTTTGTGCATGTTACGCTTCAATCGATTTAAAGAAATGCGGCAAATGCTCTTCATGCGCTTCAAGCATTTCATCCAAAATGGCTTTTGCTACGGAGTCTGACGGCACGAGCGGATTAATCGTCATCGCGAGAAGCGCCGTTTGATAATCACCAGTGACGGCAGCTTCGGCGGCGACACGCTCAAATGATTTGATCTGCTGCACGAGGCCTCTGACCGATACCGGCAAGTCGCCGACTGCGATCGGCTTCGGACCGTTTTTCGTCATAACACAGTTCACTTCAACAGCCGAATCATTCGGGATGCTGGCAATCGTCCCGTTGTTTACAGTATTGACAGGCTGAATGTCGTGTTTGTCATTATAGATGGAGCTGATCAGATTACATGCCGCGTCACTGTAGTACGCGCCTCCCCGTTTCTCAAGCTGCGGCGGCTTGATGGCGAGGTTCGGATCTTTGTACAGTTCGAACAGTTCTTTTTCTACCTTTTGCACCACCTCGGCGCGGGTTCCTTCTGTTTGTGACGCTTCAATCTCATGCTCAAGCATTTCTTTCGTTTTGAAATAGTAGCGGTGATAGCCGCAAGGAATCAGATCGAGCGCCTTCAGAAATTCAGGCTCCCACTCTGCTCCTGAAATGTTTTTCATCGTCATGGCATTTTTCGGATCCCCCATGGCTTCAATGACCTTATCTTTTACACTGACTCCATCTAAGAAGACATCAAGTCCGAAGACCATGTGGTTCAATCCGGCAAATTGCACCTCTATCCTGCTGACGTCGACATCCAATGCTTTCGCAACGCCCATTTTGATGCCGATCGGCACATTACAAAGACCGACGACTTTTGTCAGATTGGAGTAGCGGAGCAGGGCTTCGGTGACCATGCCGGCCGGGTTTGTAAAGTTTACAAGCCATGCGTTCGGGCAAAGCTCTTCAATGTCTTTGGCAATGTCCAGCATGACCGGGATGGTGCGCAGTCCTTTAAACAATCCGCCGGGACCGTTTGTTTCCTGGCCGATAACGCCGTATTTCAAAGGAATCCGTTCATCCTTGGCGCGCGCCTCAAGGAGACCGACACGGAACTGAGTGGTCACAAAGTCGGCGTCTTTCAGCGCCTCTCTGCGATCGAGCGTCAAGTGAATGTCAATCGGAACACCGGCTTTTTCAACCATGCGCTTTGCGAGTGTGCCGACGATGTTCAGCTTTTTCTCGCCTGCGGGAATGTCGACAAGCCACAATTCTCTGACAGGCAGTTCATCGTACCGTTTAATCAAACCTTCCACAAGCTCCGGTGTATAGCTTGATCCTCCGCCAATCGTTACAATCTTAATTCCTTTTGTCATATTTTTGCTCCCCCTTGTACACTCACTTTTCCGTAAAGCTCGACTAACTCTGCGGCCATATCCTTTACGGTCATAGCGTTCATTAAATGATCTTGAGCGTGAACCATCAGCAGCGTCATCTCTGTTTTTTCTCCGCCTGCCTCATTTTGGATGAGTTCTGTTTGGTAATGGTGGGCTTCTGTCAGTTCCCTTGCGGCTTCCTGAAGTTTCTGCTCTGCCAGGACGCTGTCTCCCCGCTTTGCGGCGGCGATAGCTTCCATTGAGGCGCTTCTGCCATTGCCGCCATGAAGGATGATCTGAAAAATGGTTTGTTCCATTTTCTCATTCAAGTGTTTCACTCCCTTTCTCTACAGCACGGCTTTTTCGTCTTCTTGTACGGCTGCTGTTTGTGATTGTTCAAGCTCGTTTTCTTCTCTCAGCTTTTGTGTGTCCCACATTCTGAAGAACGGATAGTACACGACAAAGGCCACGATGATGTTGATCGCCTGCATCACAGCTCCTGAGATTTTGCCGCCGGTGGCAAGATACCCCGAGAAAATCGGCGGCATTGTCCATGGGACGGCAATGCCGGCAGGTTTGGCGACGAGGCCGGTGCTCATGCCAATGTAGGTCAGCGTCAGTGTGACAAGCGGCGTAATGATAAATGGAATGAGGAGCATCGGGTTCATGACGATCGGCATTCCGAAAATAATCGGTTCATTAATATTAAAGATCGCCGGCCCGATGGCAAGTTTCCCAAGCTGCTTCATCTGTTTGCTTCGGGCGCGGAGAAACATGGTGACGACAAGCGCGAGCGTCGCGCCGCTTCCGCCGATGTTTATCCAAATCTCGAAGAATTGCTGCGTAAAAATATTCGGAAGTGCATCGCCCGCCTGAAATGCGACCCGGTTGGCATCCATCGCTCCGTACCAGATCGGCGCCATAACGCCGCCGACGATATTAGCCCCGTGTAATCCGCACGCCCATAAGAGCATTTGGACCGCCTCAGCGACAAGGCTTCCGCCGAGACTTCCGCCGAGAATTGAGAGCGGCGTCCCCAGTAAAACGCTTACAACATTATGAAGACTTTCAAACGGCGTCGCTTCGACGATTAAACGCGCGCCCCAGATCAAGAAGATGACGGCAAAGCCGGGAATTAAAGCGATAAATGATTTGCTGACTGCCGGCGGCACGCCGTCCGGCATTTTAAACACAAGATTCCGCTGAATGATCAGGCGGTAAATTTCTGTAGATACCATCGCGGTAATCATGGCGACAAACAGCCCTTTGCTTCCCATGAGAGAAAGCGGGATGCCGCCGGTAACCATAATTTCCTCCTTGGCCCCGGAAGGCAGAAACGGCACTTTGTACGGTGTCGCCAAGAGAAATGCCGCGAGTGATATCGCACCGGCCGATAAGGCGTCTACTCCGTATTTTTCGGCCAGGCGATAGGCAATTCCGAAGGCGGCGACAAGCCCCATGATTTCGAAGGTCGCATCAACCGGATAGGCCAGCTTCTGAGACCATGCGCTGCCGAATGTTTTTGCCATGAAATCCGCATAACCAGGAATCGGCAGGTTGCCGATGATGAGAAAAAACGAACCGATGATGATAAGCGGCATCGTCAGAATGATACCGTCACGCAGTGCTTGGAGATGCCGCTGCGAGGCAATTTTTCCGGCAATCGGCATAACTTTTTCTTCTAAGAACTGGTTCACTTTATTCACACGGCCCGCCCCTCTCTATGATGCGTTTCCGAGCTGTTCTGCTGATTTCAGAACCTCCGCTCCGTTGCAAGTGCCGTAATGAACGGTATTGATGACATCAACCGGCACACCTTTTGATTCGCCTAATTTTTTCAGCTGCGGAAGTAAATAACGGACTTGAGGCCCAAGCAGCAATACGTCCGCTTTATCAATATGCTGCTTGACAGAATCGCCTGATACCGCCCAGATTGTATATTCTTTTCCTTGTTCCTTTGCGCTTTTTTCCATTTTGGTAACAAGTAAGCTTGTTGACATGCCTGCTGCACAAACGAGTAATATATTCATGTAAAAGACCTCCTGTGAGTTTGATATTTTGTATGTCTCGCTGCTAGTCATATCATATTATGAAATCGCTTTCATAACTACTCAGGGTTTTTCCGCTGCTAACGGAAAAAAGGTGTATGCCGGCCACTATCCGATGGTTTTTCTTCCGAAAACGCGCATGATATCCTGATAGGTTTTGCACTTTAGAAGACGGCTCACCGCTGCCTGATCGTCCAGAATGCCGCCGAGCCGTTTATACATATGCTGGAGGTCGGCTTTGTTTTCTTTTTCCACACAAAGCAGGCAGACAAATTGGACGCGCTTATTCGCCCAGTCAATCGGTTTTTTCAAGGTGCATACAGCCCAGAACGTTGTGTTTGTCTGCGGGATGAGCGGATGCGGAATGGCGGTGAGATTGCCGAAGCTCGTAGGAGAAATGGCTTCCCTCTCAAAGATAGAATCGATCAGTGAAGGACCCGCCAAACCGGAATCCACAACCTTTTGCCCTAAAAACCGGATGACGTCTTCTTTTGTCTCCAAGTCCTGCTGTAAAAACACCAGTTCCGGCTTCAGAAAATGCGTTTGTTCTCCCTTTTCTTCGAGCATTGAATCTATTTTTGTAAAATCACCGCCGCCCAATATCGTATTGACCTTTAACACAGGCACGGGCAATTCTTTTTTGATCGGCACTGTGCTGACCACAAAATCTATCGAATCGAAAGCAAGCTGGTCGAGACTGTAGTATTCCGCCGTGCCGACTATCTCAAGGCGTTTTCCGAAATGAGAACGCAGCTTTTCTCTCAGGAGCTGCGCGCTGCCGGCGCCCGAAGCGCACACGATCATGCACCGCTTAGGCGTCCGTTCCGTTTTCCGCCTTTCTATGGCTGCGCCGAAGTGAAGCGCCAAATAACCGATCTCATTTTCATGAATCTCAATTCCGGTCTGCTCCTTGATAACCATTCCCGCGATGACACCCGCTTCAAAAGCGAGCGGATAATTTTCTTTAATCGCGGCAAGCATCGGATTTCTCAGGTTCATGCCGTATCGGTTGCGGTTAATGGCCGGCTTTACATGGAGCGCAAGCCCTGTTTTCAGCTCACGGTCTTCCGTGATTCCGAGCTCCAGCTCCCTTTCAATGGCTTCAATCATGGCTTCTGTTAATTGGCTGGTCTGCGGATCTATCAGTCCCGTAAGCTCTTTCCCTTCAACCTGTGATTGTGTCATGCGTTTTGTCCCGAGCAAATGGATCGCAATATACGCTGTTTCGTGTTCGGGAAATGTGACGGAGAGCGCTGATTCAAGCTCTTTTACGATCGCTTCCGCTGACTTATATTCTTTTTCAAGCTTAATGTCTTGAAGATCTTCCGGGAAGAGAGACACATAGTTTTCCGTCCGTATTCTCTTGCAGGCAATGGCGATGTGGATGATGAGATTGTTCAGGCCGAAAAAAGAAAGCGGAATCTGTTCATTCCGGATCTGCTTCAAAATGGCTGTGCGGATCACATGAATGTCGTCTTTCGGTAAAATATCGGCTTTTTCATTCAATAGATCCGGTTCAGGCTCCCGATCGTCCACTAAATATTCCGCCATACAATAGCGGCGGCGGACCTCTTTGCCGCGCAGCTTAAAGCCGTAATTCGGCCGTGTTTCCAAAATGATATCGTAGGGGTGAAGCCGTTTTTTTACTTCTTTTATATCGGATTGAAGTGTGGATTTGCTGATGAACAGCTCTTCTGCCAAATCATCCAGCTTGAGGAAGCCGTCTGTCAGGAGCAGCCTTTTCATGAGATAATTGATCCGTTCATCGGGAAAAATCGGCAGGCCGCGGTTTTGCTGAAAATTGTCTTGCAGCCAATTTTTAAACGGCTGCTCATCCCGGATCGACAGCTTGTAGCCGCTTCCTCTGACAGATTGGATAGAAGCGCCGTGTTTTTCTAAAATGGTTTGCAATTCCTTTATGTCATTGCGGACCGTCCTCGTCGTTACTTTTACATTCGCAGCGATGACTGAGCTTGTCACCGGTGATTCAGCAGCTAAAAGCAAGCGCAGAAGTTCACGAAGTCGCCCATGAAGCATGAGAAAAACCTCCTATCAGATCAGATGCAGACGTAAAAAATGGGCAGAAAGGATGAGGAAGGAGTAAATGTATGTAAATTCTATAATGGTGAGGATATCAAGTCAATGAAACAATTTAAGGGGAACATGCATAAAAAAACAGCCGGATCAGCCAGCTGTTCAGGATGCAGACATATGTTTCCGCTTAGATGCTTTCCGTTCTTTTACGATCTTTAGAATGACCGGATAGATGACAGGCGCCCACTTGATAATGGTTTTGAAAAATTTTTTCAATGTTTCATGTCCCCTTTCTTCTTTACTTGTCTTTGCCCGGATTTCAGCGCCCGTAAACATGGTCAGCGTGAGACATACCGATTCCCCGTCACCCAAAAGCGCCACGGATAATCCCGCGCCTCTCCGCTGTTTTCAATCCCGATTCGCGGGCCTGTTGATATGTGTTCCGGCGTGAAGCCCTCTGTGATAAACAGCGGCGGCTCCGTGATCATGCGGCCGTAGTCATTCATGGATACGCCCAATGCCTTCGTCAGTTTCCCCGGCCCGTTTGTCCACTCTCTCGGGCTCCTCCCCGTCCTTCGCCGCTCCATCATGAATTGGCCTTCGTGAGGCTCTACCGCCCGTATTAACACGGCCTGCGGAATATTGATGTCCGCGGCGACGACGTTCATTAATGTATGGGTGTGCATGACGTATGTATAGACACGGCCCGCCTCCCGAAACATGATCTCGGTCCGCTTCGTGCGGCGATTGCCGAAGCTGTGCGCCGCACGGTCTTCAGCTCCCATATAGGCTTCGGTTTCGACGATAAACCCTGATGCCGTTCCTTCATCTGTTTCCTTTACCAAGAGACAGCCAAGCAATGAAGGAGCGAGCTCCAATGACGTTCTTTGATAAAATTCAATCGGCAAAGGCTTTCGTTCCGCCGCCATCTGTCTGCCTCCTTTCCTATTGAAACCAGTTCCTCTTTCACGTTTTTCACTTCTTTTATAAAATGTAAACATGAAGAACTCTATTGCGTTTTGAAAAGTTGCTAGTATATAATATGAACGTTCAAATGAAAATGATTATCATGTTCAATAAATATCGGACAATCATCATAAAAGTAGGTGAATTAATTTTTGGGCGATTCTGTCACATCTGCAAACCGTCTGTTCATCGTCTTGAAAAACGGGTTCTTTTTTCTGGCTGCGGTGATCGGGCTGCTTGTTTCTATTTTTTTCGCCGTTTCATTTGGCGCAAAAGACATTACTTTACATACGGTTTGGTCTGCCATTTTTCATTATAACCCGAACATAACCGGGCAGCAGATTATCCATGAATTGAGACTGCCGAGAGTGCTCGGGGCCGCGGCTGTAGGGGCTGCGTTTGCAGCAGCAGGCGCCTTGATGCAGGGCGTCACGAGAAATCCTCTGGCTGATGCGGGCGTTCTGGGGGTTAACGCGGGTGCGATGTTTGTTGTCGCCCTTAGCTTTGCTTTTTTCCCTCATTTGTCTTACGCCCTTCTGATGGTGCTGTCATTTCTCGGCGCGATGGCAAGCACATGCCTTATTTTTTTAATCAGCGCCGCCGGAAAAGGCGGTATGACGCCATTACGTATCACTCTTGCCGGAGCTGTCGTGGCTGCTCTTTTACATGCACTCAGCACGGGAGTGGCGATTTATTTTGATTTAAGTCAGGATTTGGCTTTCTGGTACGCGGGCGGGGTGGCCGGCATCAAATGGGCCCATTTAAAAGTGCTCGTTCCGGTGATTCTTGTCTTTATTATTCTCGCGACATCGATGGGCCGATCTGTTACCCTTCTTTCAATGGGAAATGATGTTGCTTCGAATTTAGGTGTAAACACAACCCTGACGCGTGCCGCCGGATTGATGATCGCCGTCGTCCTGGCCGGTGTTTCTGTATCGGCTGCCGGTTCCATCGGCTTTGTCGGACTCGTCATTCCCCATATTTCCCGAAAGATTGTCGGCGTTACATATAAGCTGATTATTCCGATGTCCGCGTTATTGGGCGCGATCCTGCTGATCTTGGCCGACTTAGCCTCGCGGACAGTCAGCCCTCCCAGAGAGTTGGCGATAGGCATTATGGTGGCACTTGTAGGTGTTCCTTTCTTTCTTTATATCGCCCGCAAGGAAGGGAGAGAACTGTAAATGAAAGTGCAAAAGGAAACGAAAAAAGCTGCTGCGGCAGGATTCATTCTGCTGCTCATTGCAGCAGGCATTATTCTGATAGGATTAAATACCGGCTCGTTCCGCCTCACTCCTCTTACAGTGGGAAAAACACTGTTCGGATACGGCACGTTTCAGAGCACCACCGTTTTATTTGATTATCGGCTGCCGCGGATTCTGGTTACAATGATGGCCGGGATCGGCTTAGGGGTATCTGGCGCTATTTTGCAGGGAGTATCCCGAAATGCTCTTGCCGATCCGGGAATCCTGGGTCTGCACGCAGGTGCTTCATTCGGACTGATGATCTATATTACTTTTTTTCATTCTCTGGATGCTAAAGCATCGGTATTTATCCCTCTATTTACGTTTGCGGGCGGCACACTGGCTGCCCTGATGATTGTACTGCTTACATATGACAAGCTTAATGGCTTTTTAACGATTCGCATGCTTTTAGTCGGCATTGCCGTTTCTGCGGGTTTTAGCGCCGTTACGCTGTTTATGTCACTCCGGCTTAATGAAGAAACCTATACATTTGCTTCCCGCTGGCTGGTCGGAAATGTGTGGGGAAGAGATTGGATTCATGTATGGTCGCTATTGCCATGGATCGGCATCCTCGCACCGATTGCGTGGCTGCAGTCACGGTCATTGAATATTTTAATGCTTGGTGATCAGGCGGCGGCAGGGCTCGGCGCGCACGTGCAGAGAAAGAGGATTGTGCTGATCGCCATAGCCGTCGGCTTGTCCTGTGCAAGCGTCGCAATGGCGGGCGGAATCGGCTTTATCGGCTTCGCCGCCCCTCACTTAGCCAGACGGCTTGTCGGCACCATGCATCAGCATATCATCCCGATTGCGGGGTTGATCGGACTTGTCATCCTAGTGGCAGCTGACACCATCGGCAGATCTTTGTTTCAGCCGAACGCCATTCCGGCCGGAGTGGTTGCAGCCGCGATCGGCGCGCCCTATTTTCTCTATTTGGTCATGAAAATAAAATCATAAACAAGGAGTTTTCCCATGAAAAAGTTATTTATGCTCGTGAGTTTCATTAGTATTTTGGTATTGGCTGCATGCCAATCAGATTCATCGCAAGCAGAAACAAAAAAGAAATCCGGGGATCATAAAATCGCCTCAATGTCCATTCACCTGACAAATGATTTACTTGCTTTAGGCATCACTCCGGCAGGTTCCGTCGTGGGCGGAGAACTGAAGGATTTTCTGCCTCATGTGAAAGATCAGCTGAAAGACACGAAGAAATTAGGTCCGGCTACAGATCCTGACATGGAAGCTTTGCTTGAGCTGAATCCTGATAACATTTATCTTGATAAAGAATTCGCAGGGAAAGATGTCTCCAAATACAAAAAAATCGGAAACACGCACGTTTTCGATCTTGATAAAGGAACATGGCGCGACCATTTAAAGGACATCGGTAAAATCGTGAACCGTGAAAAAGAAGCAAAAACCTTTATTCAGCAGTATGAAAATGAAACAAAACAGGTCAAAACAATGATCAATAATGAATTGGGTAAAAACGCAAAAGTCATGGCGATCCGAGTGAATGCAAAAGAACTTCGTGTGTTCAGCACACGCCGCCCGATGGGTCCGATTCTTTTTGATGATCTGAAGCTGAAACCGGCTGACGGCATTAAAGACATGGACACTTCCCGCCCTTATGAAGTCATTTCTCAAGAAGTCCTGCCTGATTACAACGCAGATGCTATTTTCGTCGTCGTCAACAGAGACGACAAGTCGCAGCAAGCCTTTAAAGAATTGCAAAAAAGCGCTGTATGGAAAGGGTTAAAAGCGGTTAAAGCAAACCATGTTTACAAAATTGCCGATCAGCCTTGGCTGGACTATTCAGCATTGGGAAATAAATTAGCAATGGATGAAGCAAAAAAACTATTTCAAAAATAAGCACGAGCCGGTTTTGCAGCATGCAAAACCGGCTTTTTATATATTATGATTGGATTATATAAACATACCCTTATATAATGATATGAAAAAGGAGGAAAGACATGGAACGACAACATTCCTCTGCACGGATCAGCGGCTGTCTCAAACTTCTCAGCGATCAGACAAGGCTTCTGATGATGAAGCTTATGCAGCATAAAGAATACTGCGTCTGCGAGTTTACAGAAATATTTGAAACGAGCCAGCCGGGCATCAGCCAGCATTTGCGAAAATTAAAGAATGCCGGGCTTGTGAATGAAAGACGGCAGGGTCAATGGCGGTTTTATTCAATCAATTCGTCCCGTCCGGAATATGCGCTGATTGAATCCATTCTTCAGCAGATTGATGAAAAAGACGAAGAATTACAAGCATTACGGCAAAAAGAATCTCGTATTTCGTGCCGGTAGGAGGGTTATTTTTAGGAATTGCGGTTTTAGCGGCACTTATTTTTGTACTGACTCTTGTGTTTGTCATTGGGTCGACATCGGAGAAGGGCAAAACCCTCATGTCAATTATGAGCCATCCGTCATGGGCGGGTTGAAAGAAGCACCGAAGCAAGCAAAAGACCATACGCCCCATGTCGAAGGTGACGTGAAGCGGGAAGCGATAGACAGGACGAATAACTTCGGCCAGGCCGGAGAAACATACCGCCGCTTTACGGAATTTGAACGCAGCGAGCTCATTCACAACCTTGTGAACACCTTATCAACATGCCGCAAAGAAATACAGGAGCAAATGATTGAAAACTTTACGAAAGCTGACCCCGACTACGGCAGACGGGTCGCTGAAGGTCTGAAAATGGAACAAGGCAAAAACAGCAGCGGACCGATCGGCACAACCGATTCAGAGAAGGCCGTGAAGCAGGCCGAAGAGGAAAGCCATCCGTCTGACTCGTATTAAACAAAAAAACAGGACCCCAGCGTCCTGTTTTTTTGAATATCGCTAATTAAGCTCTTGAATGTTCTCCTCCGCCTTAGCCGAAAACACTTTCGGTTCAGGACGGTCAAGGTCTTCGTGAAATAAACATACTTTCTGAATTTGACGGTTGTCATAGAGGTGAAAGTAATAATTCCCCGTGTCATTGCACATTACCGACGTATACTGCGTATAATCGATTTCATTATCCTCGGTAATCACCGCTCCTTTTGGAATATTCATATTGGCCAGAACGTGAAAAGCGGATGTGACACCCTCCGTTTCAGCGGCAGCCTGCTTCAAATGCTCTTTCAGAAAAGCGGCTCTGATAAAACGTGAAGGCGGCGTGTAATCACCGGGCAGCCCTGTTGTTCCTGATCCTTGGCCGAATGCGGACAGCGTCATTCCGCCCATTACTTTGCTTTCTAATTGATTCGGTCTGACTCCGATATAATGGCGCAAGTTGGTCACATGCCATGGAAATTCAGGGCTATTGGTCATCACCCCCGGCTTGTTGTTATAGACTTGTATGCCATCTGCTGTAGGTTCAACGACAAGGCAGCTTCCCGAGCGGTCCGTTAAAATCCAGTGAAGCGGCAGCACCGTATCTAATAAAGCTAATTTCTTTTGCACGATTGTCAATGAGGCAAGCCTTTCTTTTACCTCTTCCAAAGATTCGCAGTTTGATAATACCCATGTAACGAACTCATGGGGCGCAATATGACAGGTGCCTTCCCGTCCCGCTTCCGCGTATTCCGCATAACCCGGAAAATAAAGAGTCGCACACGATACCCCTTTTTCATTCACCCCGTCTGCAAATAATATGTTTCCGAGATTTCTCCCCATTCCGATAAATGCGTATTTCGTCTCATGCAGCTTGCCGTCGGCTTCACTTCTCCAGCTATAATGTCGCGGATAAAGCATCACTTCTGTGCCAAGCTGAAATGCAAAATCCATCGTTCTGGCTAATAAATGGTTCCCGTCAGCCGTTTTCAATGTAAGACTTGTACACATAAAATCAATCCCCTTTTTATTGAGTTAATGTTCGTTAAATCTACACTAAGTAAACTATTGTTTAAGCTTAACGAAAATCAGAGCCATTCGTCAAAAGATAGACACATTTCTTTTTCATACATATTAGCTCACAATCACAACAATACCTTCTAAGCTCTATATAAATAGTTATCTTATCGATTTTGGCCTGCGTTTGGCTGTTCGGTCGGGAGGTCCGCAAGTTCCAATTGGACTTTACGTATGCACATCGTCTGCAACCTGTTTTTTCTGTTTTTTTGGCCATCGTGATACAGACGTGTCGCAATAGAGATCAGCCATGTGGAAAAAGCGGTAAACATATCCCTTCAGAAAGTTTTCCTGAACCAGGTCTTCACTTACATCATAATGCAGCGAAATTGAATAACTACTGAATTGCAGTCCATTTCGTTTATCAAATATCGAGATCAAAACCTCAGAGCGGCTGTCGGACAGGTGTTGCGATACAGGAATTTGTAAACGGTAAGCCAATCTGTTAAGCTATGACTTTATGTGAAAGAAGAACATACGGAGGAGATTATCTATTGAAAGTAGAAAGGCGAACGATTGAACACATTCCGCATCATGAAAGACATGGAAAGGCTAGAGATTTATTTCCCGTTTGGTTCGGGGCGAATATGCATATTACGACGTTAGTCACCGGCACACTGCCCGTTACGATGGGGCTTGATCTTTTTTGGAGTATCGCGGCAATTATTATCGGAACCTTTATCGGCGCAATCTTTATGGCCTCTCATTCCGCACAAGGACCTCAGCTCGGCATCCCGCAAATGATTCAAAGCCGCGCTCAATTTGGCGTGATCGGAGCGATTCTGCCCCTCTTTTTGGTCATGTTTATCTACCTGGGCTTCTTTGCGAGCAGTACGATTCTCGCAGCCGGTACATTAAGCAGCTTTGTCCCGATTCCGGCTTCATGGTGTATTATCGGCTTAAGCGCCATCTGTTTTTTACTCACGATTTACGGTCATGATCTGATTCACAACATGCAAAAAATCCTCTCTTGGACCTCCTTTGCCGTTTTTCTCGCTGCAACGATTCTTATCTTTCAACTGCCGATCCCCTCAGGAAGCTGGGTGCCCGGCTCATTAGATTTGCCTGTTTTCTTAGTAGCGATCAGTGCGGTGGCCACATGGCAGCTGGCATACGCGCCATATGTCGCAGATTACTCCCGCTATCTGCCGGTCAAAACACCGGCATCGCATACCTTCTGGTACAGCTATGCAGGTACATCAGTCAGTTCCATATGGATGATGGTTCTCGGCGCCTTTATGACGACGGCGATCCCGGACTTTACCGCCAATGCAGGAAATCAGATGGTCCAATTGTTCGGTCCGTTTTCCTTCATTATGCTTATCATCGTCTTGTTCGGACAAATGGCGATCAATGTCTTTAATTTATACGGGGCCTTTATGTCAACGACGACCACCTTGGAGCCGTTTTTGAAACTGAAGGTGACGCCGAAAACAAGAGTGGTGATGATCCTTTGTGTCACAGCAGCGGGTACTGTGTTAAGCCTCTTAGGGCAAAGCAACTTCATGGAACTGTTTTTACATTTTATCTTTTTCATCAGTTATTTCTTAATCCCATGGACAGCGATCAACCTCGTGGATTACTACTTTATCCGCCGCGGGAAATACCACGTCAAATCGATGTTTGACGTAAACGGACAATACGGCAGGGTCAATTGGATCACAACGGCCGCCTTCGTTTCGTCGATTTTATTAGAAATCCCATTCATCAATACATCCTTTTACATCGGTCCGCTCGCAGAAATCTTTGGCGGCGGCGACATTGCCTGGATCGTCGGCCTAGCCGTACCGTCGCTGCTTTATTATGTACTGATGAAATCAAGGGTAAAACAAAAAGAGCTGTCTTCACTATAAAGACAGCTCTTCTTTATTCATACTGCTTCCACACCCTCGGCAGCAGCTCTGAAAGCTCGTGTGCCAATAAGGTATGGGCGGAGTGCTCCTCCGTCCACAGCTCCGCGCAGGCGCCGTGGAGGCGGACAGCGTTTAACACGGCGTGCTTCGGTTCCTTGTGGCAGCAGAGCATGCCGAGGATCATTCCCGTCAGCGTGTCTCCGGTCCCGCCTTTTGCAAGCGCGCCGTTTCCGGTTGTGTTTCTTCGGCACTCCCCGTCGGGAAAGGCAATGATGGTTTCATTTCCTTTCAGCACTATCGTCACATTGAGCCGTTTCGACCATTCCGCGGCGTATTCAGCTCTGTGCTGCTGCAGCTCTTTGATCGGAATGCCCGTCATTCTTGAGAATTCACCGGGATGCGGCGTCAGGATCGTCGGAGCTTTTCTTGCCGGATACGACCGCTTCGTAATGGCGCCCGCGTCAAGGACAACAGGGCAATCGCCTTGCAGCAGGTGATCCGCCGCCCGCTGCACCTCTTCTGTTTGGGGGAGGCCCGGCCCGATAGCAGCGGCCCGATATGTTTCTTCGGGCTGCCCAGCCGCAGCTTTTTCCCAGCCGTCACGCCAATACGTCGCCTCAGGCAAAACCGGAACGATGAGCGGGATGACGCCGGCCGATGTTCCAATGACAAGCTTGCCGACCCCGCTCCGCATCGCCCCCAGCCCGGCATGTCGTCGCTCCCCGCCAGTAATAGCGCCGTCCCGAACATTCCTTTATGGCTGGCAGCGTCCCGTTTTGGCAATGTATCTTTTACATCCTTTTCAGTCCAATCAAGAATCTTCATCCATATACCTCCTCTTCTGTCTTCTATTTATATTCCAAATACAGCAGAGTTTTAAACAGTACGGTCAACACAAAAAAACAGCCGCTTCATTGCGGCTGCTTACATTCTGACCGGAACATCAAGATGGTAAAGCTTGCGGTACCGTTCATTTCCTGCAAGCAATTCTTCATGAGTTCCTTCCATTTCTGTTTTTCCGTTTTCTAAAAAGACGATTTTATCAGCGGTTTCCACACCGGCTAAATGGTGTGTAATCCATAAGATCGTTTTTTCTTTAAACACGTCAAAGATCGTATCGAGCAGTTCCCGTTCCGTTACCGCATCAAGGCCGACCGTCGGCTCATCGAGAATAATGATCGGCGTATCTTGAAGAAGGATGCGGGCAAGGGCGATCCGCTGACGCTCCCCGCCGGAAAAACGAATCCCCGTCTCCTGCACGGACGTGTCATAGCCTTCAGGCAGCGATTCAATATAATCGTGCAGCTTCACTTGCCGTGCCGCGCGCCTTACATCTTCGTCACTGGCCTTTCCGTTCCCAAGCCGGATATTGTTCATAATGCTCGTATTAAACAGATGTGGCTTTTGATTCAAGACGGCCACCGCTGAGGAAAGCTGCTCCTGTACGGCGGCAGTTTCCAGACCATTTAACGTCACCTTGCCTGAATCGGGAATTAAGGCGCCTTCAATCAAAGCGAGTGACGTGGACTTTCCTGAACCGCTCCTGCCGAGCAGCGCCATTTTTTCGCCTTGCCGGAGGGTGAAAGAAAATCGGTTCAGCACATGGCTGTGTTCATCATAAGAAAATGTCACGTCATCAAACCGCAGCGTAACATCGGAAACATCCAGCTTCTCCTTTGTCTGTTCAATCTCCGGCCCCTTCAGCTCCGGAGCCGCCTTGCTCATTCTGCTGATCGAATCCTGATAAGAAGGCACTTCTGTCAGCGCATCAGAAAGGGGCAAAAAAGCTTCCGTCAACGGAAATACAACAAGAACAAATGCCGCGATCATCGTGTTGGCCATCTTGCCGTCTGCATACTGGCCCGCTGTCCAGACCAGCATCATCAAAATGAAGCCGCCGACAAGACATTGCGCCGCCAGATCACGCCACCTCGTAAACTGCTGCCGTTTGCTTTCCAGCTCAAACCATGCCTTTTCCTTTTCTTCATAAGAAGCAATAAAGGTTGCCTGGCGCCCTGAAAACATCCAGTCGCTTACGCCTAACACGGCGTCTGTCAGCCGGCTGTAAAGCGAGTTGCGGCCGCTTTTCAGCCTCATATTTTTCGCTCTCGTCACAAGAAGTGACACAATCGGAAACAATACAACCAAAACAAACAGGTAAATCGCCGCGATGGCAGCAAACGGCCAAGAGAAACAGCCAAGCCCGATAATAGCCGCCACATACAGCAGCAAGGCGGATACGGCCGGGAAAATCGTTTTTAAAAACGCATCCTGCAAATGCTCAATATCCTCAGCCAAAATGCCGAGCATGTCACCCGTCCGAAAACGGGAGGTCAGCATTAATGAAGCCGGCTCCAGCATATTGTAAAGCCGGACCCGCATGTCAGACACGATTTTCAGAATGATGTGATGCCCTGTCAGGCGCTCGGCGTACCGGGATACGGAACGCGCAATTCCGAAAGTGCGCACGGCGACGATCGGAACGTACACAAGCAGGATATTCTCAGGCCTTGTTGCCGACTTTGATATCAAATAACCGGAAGTGAACATGAGAAAGGCCGCCGAAAAGATGGTAACCGCACCCAAAAAAACAACAAGAACAAACAAACGGGCATTTTGCTTTATATACGGCAGAATCCATTGTTCTTTCATCATGTTCTTTCCCCCAATTGGGCCTTTACAAGTTTGGCGTACACGCCCTGTTTCGCTATCAATTCATCGTGGGTGCCGATTTCCGCCACCGCGCCGTGATCAAGCACGATCATTTCGTCCATCTCAAGCATCCAGTGAAGACGGTGAGTAGCGAGAAAAACGAGCTTATCCTCAAACAAAAGATTCATTGTTTCTTTTATTTCATATTCTGTTTCAATATCAAGGTGAGCGGTCGGCTCATCCAAAAGGAGAATCGGACGGTTCCCTAAAAAGGCCCGTGCCAGCGCGACACGCTGAGCCTGCCCTCCGCTGAGCGCCCGTCCGCCTTCTCCGATTCGGCCGTCAAGGCCTTCAGGCAGATCATTGATCAGCTCAGAAAGACCAGCCGAAGCTGCAGCCCGGGCCGTTTCCTCGCGGGATGCCTCCGGATGATAAAACCGAATATTATTCATTAACGTATCATCAAAAATATACGGATGCTGCGGAATATACAGAAGCTGCTTCTGCCAGCCGTCCGTCTGCAAATGGGAGCGGGATACTCCGTTTACCTTGATCTCACCGGATTCAGGCTCTAAAAAGCCGCCCAGCACATCAATGAGAGTGGATTTTCCCGCGCCGCTTTCACCGATAATCCCGATTTTTTTCTTCCCTTTAAAGGACAGATTAAATTCAGACATCGTTTCCCGGACGGACAGATGTGCAAGCTCCAGTTCGTCTTTGTCAGACCATGTGTCAAGCTGGAGCGGTTTTTCTTCTTTAAAGCCGGGCTGCTCCAATATCGCTTGAATAGTCTTCCCCGCCTCCTGCCCGTTTAACGTGGCATGGTAATCGTTCCCCACCTCACGCACCGGGAGAAAATATTCAGGCGCGAGAATCAGAGCGGTGAGGGCGGGCCCGAGAAGAATGTGTCCGTCAATCAGCCGCAAGCCAAGGAACACCGCCACTGTCGCCACCGACAGCATCGTAAAGAAATCGAGGGCGAATGAAGACAAAAACGCTACCCGGAGCGTGCTCATTGTCGCCTTGCGGTATCTCTCGCTGACATGAAAAATATTTTTGCTGTGTGATTTACTTAGTCCTAAAAACCGTAATGTCTCCAACCCGCGAAGCGAATCGACGAAATGATTCGAAAGCGTCTGATAAGACTTCCATTGCCGATCGGCTTTTTTCTGTGCGACAAGTCCGAGAAGGATCATAAAAACAATCAAAATCGGGAGCGCGAGAACCAGAATCAAAGCCGATGTTTTATCCTGAAAAAACACAAAAATAACAACGGCGGCCGGCACAATCGCCATGCTGACCATTTTCGGAAGAAAGAGCTCAAGATAGCGGCGGAACTGGCTGATGCCCTCCATCGCCAGCGTCACCATCTGCCCGGTCCCCTCTTTTCTCGCAAAGCGGGGGCCGAGGCGAAACAACTGCTCAAGAAATCTTTTTCTGAGATCAGCTCCGGTTTGCGCGGCATACTGATAAACGATTTTTTGGCGAACCATTGTGACAGCGTGCCTGACCAAAAACGCAAGCAGGAAAAAACCAATAACCGGATAAAGAGAAGCAATCCGCTTCCCGTTAAACAGTCCGGTTACCGCCTGGCTCAGCCATTCCGCCTGCATGATGATGGCGGCTGTCTGAATCATCGTTAATCCTGTAATGATTGTGAGAATCCGCTTCATTCCTTTATAAAGAAACAGGTCTTTTCCCATTAATAAGTCATAGGCTCCTTATGGCTGACGCGCTTCCGGAATACATAATAGCTCCAGATCTGACTGCCGATGACAAACGGCAAAAGAGTTAATGCAGCAATTGTCATGACCTTAAGCGAATAATCACCGGAAGACGCATTAGCTACTGTTAAGTCGTACGCGCTTTTAAGCGAGCTGACCATGACGCGCGGGAACAATGAGATGAAAATCATTGCGACTGTTAACGCAAGTCCCGCACCGGTCATACCGAATGCCCAGCCGTCCTTTTTCTTGCTCATAAACAGAACGGCAAGCAAGTTGCAGATGACAATCAGCACGAACACAGGGATCGTGATGTTTGCCCGGCGTGTAAACATATCTGTATCGTATGCAGACATCGCAAAGAACGCGAGCACAAAAAGAAAAATAACGCCGATCACCCGTTTTGCCATTCTTCTCGCCCGATCCTGCAAATCGCCGATCGTGCGCAGTGTGACAAACATTAAACCATGCAGGAAAGCAAGAAGTGTGACGGTTACACCGCCAAGAACGGAATATCCGTTAATAAAATCAGAGAATCCGGCATGGATATTCATGTTTCCGTCAATCGGCATGCCGCGGAATAAGCTTGTGAAAATAACGCCAAACACAAACGGCGGGATGAGACTTCCGAAGAAAATGACCCAGTCCCATGCTTTGACCCATTTCAGGTTATCCACTTTTCCGCGGAATTCAAAGGCAACCCCCCTGCCCATTAAAGCAAGAAGAATAATGATAAACGGAATGTAATACCCGCTCAGCATCGTCGCGTACCAGTTCGGGAATGCCGCGAAAATCGCTCCCGTACCCGTCAAGAGCCATACTTCATTCGCATCCCAGAACGGGCCGATCGTGTTGATCAGCACTCTGCGTTCTAATTCATTATGGCCAAGAAATCGGGTCGAAATGCCGACACCGAAATCAAACCCTTCTAAAAAGAAAAATCCGACAAACAATAAAGCAACGAGTATAAACCAAAGATCATGAAGTGACGCCATGGTAGACCTCCTGACTGAACGGATCTGTTGATACAGGAACATCCTTGTGATCATCATGGTCCGCACCTTTTTTAATTTCACGAACGAAAAGGAAGACAAGCAGCGTGCCGAGAATCAAGTACATGACGCCGAAGCCGATAATGGAAAACAGCAGAGATCCCGTCGTTACGTTAGGCGAAACGGATTGTGCGGTCGTCATTTGTCCCATGACCGTCCATGGCTGGCGGCCGATTTCAGTCATAATCCAGCCTGCTGAGTTCGCAATAAACGGAAACGCAATCAGCGCGACCATACCGCGTAAATACCACTTGCTCGTGTGGAGTTTTTTGCGGCGGTTCAGGAAAAAGCCGATAATGGCAGCAAAAATCATAAGTCCGCCTGCTCCCGCCATAATGCGGAAACTCCAGAACGTTGTTTTAACAGGCGGGATATAATCCCCTTTTCCATACATTTTTTCGTATTCTTTTTGAAGTGTTTTCATCCCTTTCACACTGCCGCTGAACTTCTGGTAAGCCAAGTAGCTCAATGCGTAAGGAATTGAAATTTCAGATGTGTTTTTTTCTTTATTCGTGTCGATTTTGGCAAAAGCCGTCCATGCAGCAGGATCACCGCTGTCATCCCAAAGCGCTTCACTGGCAGCCATTTTCATCGGCTGTGACTCCATTAAGTGCTCAGCCTGCATATGTCCGCTGAAGGCGACGCCGATACCGGCAATCAAACCGACAACCATAGAAAGCTTGAATGATTTATGAAAGAAAGGCACTTCTTTTTTCTTCAATAACTTAAATGCGCTGACGCCGGCGATAAAGAAAGCGCCTGTCGCAAGCGCGCCGAAAATGACGTGAGGGAATTCAACCCACAGCTGAGGGTTTGTAAGCAGCGCCCCGAAATCATTCATTTCCGCACGGCCGTTTTTAATCGTAAAGCCGACCGGCTCCTGCATGAAGGAGTTCGCTGTCAAAATCCAGAAAGATGACATAATCGTTCCGAAGGATACAAGCCAAATGCAAAGCAAATGGACTTTTTTAGATAAACGATCCCAGCCGAAAATCCATAATCCGATAAAAATAGACTCCATAAAAAACGCCAAAAGCGCCTCAATCGCAAGCGGAGCCCCAAACACGTCTCCGACAAATCGGGAATAATCAGACCAGTTCAAACCGAACTGAAATTCCTGAAGTATCCCTGTGACGACGCCGACAGCGAAATTGATTAAAAAGAGATGGCCCCAAAATTTAGCCATTTTGAGATAGGTCTCTTGCTTTTTCACAACGTAAAGCGTCTCCATCAAAGCAACCATAAATACAAGCCCGATAGACATAGGCACGAACAAGAAATGGAACAATGTTGTTGATGCAAATTGAATGCGGGCTAAAACCAACTCACTCATGATGTTTCCTCCAATCTGGTAATTGCTCAACATTTCACAAATAAGACAAAAAGTATGCTCGGTATTTCACAAAAAGGGATCTATTTGTTCAACGTTTCACAAATTTGTCAAAAAGTAATGTGTAATCAGCCAAAATGACCTAGGGTGAATGGCTGTCTTTTAAATGATTCAATATCATTACTTTACAACGATTCAGCCTAAAAAAAAAGATCAATATACCTAAAAAAAGGCTGAATTTGTGACCGATTATTGTCCAATTTGTATATGTTTTATGTCAACACCTAGGACATTTGTCCCTTTCATATCGTACATCTTTTTTTTTCGCGTTGCGAACAAAATGCTTTTTCCGCTTACAAACCGCACCGCACAGCCATTTTGGAACCGTACATCGATATAAAAAAACACTCTCTCTAGTAAATTCATAATATATAAACAATTTAAATTTTTTAGTATACTTAAATAGGAATTATTTTTATTACATAACGACTGGGGGAAAAAGCATGGGAGAACTTCAAACAAATTTGGAAACGAATTCAATCCAAAAAGAGGAACAGACTGAAAACTGGTTCGCTAAAGCAATGAATATAAGAATCGGCATTATACCGCTTCCTATATATGTCCTGCTATTCATATTAATTACTGTGTTTGTCATGAGCCACGATGTAAAAAGCGACATGCTGACGGCGATTGCCGTCATGGGCTTCTTCGGCTTCACCTTTGCCCAAATCGGAAAATCCATTCCGATCGTGCGTTCCATCGGCGGCCCTGCGATCCTCGCAACCTTTATTCCGTCCGCTGTCGTCTACTACCACCTGCTTCCGAAAGACATTGTAAAATCGACAACAGAATTCACAAACAACTCCAACTTTCTCTATTTGTTTATTGCCGGTATTGTCGTCGGCAGTATTCTCGGGATGAAGAGAGAAACGTTAATTAAGGCTTTCGCAAAGATTTTTATTCCGCTTATTGCGGGTTCTATAGCCGCGGCGATTGTCGGCTTATGCGTAGGCACTCTGCTCGGGCTCGGCTTCCAGTACACGCTGCTTTATATTGTCGTGCCGATTATGGCGGGAGGCGTCGGAGAAGGCGCGATTCCTTTATCGATCGGATATTCCGATATTATGCCGATGTCTCAGGGAGATGCATTTGCGCTTGTGCTGCCGTCCATCATGCTCGGAAGCCTGTGTGCCATTATTTTATCGGGGTCGCTCAATGTCATCGGAAAAAGAAAGCCGGAATGGACGGGCAATGGGAAGGTTGATAAATCCGATCACTCCGCTCTGTCACTTGAACAGCCTCAAAATGACCAGGATTTCAATTTGTCCCTTTTTGCTTCAGGGGGGATTTTAGCGGTTTCGTTATATTTGGTCGGCATGCTGGCCCATGATTTCTTTCAGCTCCCGGCACCTGTCGTGATGCTCGTCCTTGCCGTGCTTATCAAACTGTTCAGGCTGGCTCCCGCCTCTCTTGAAAACGGGGCCTTCGGCGTATCACGATTTTTCTCCACAGCCGTCACCTACCCGCTCTTATTTGCGATCGGGGTATCAATGACACCGTGGGATAAGCTGATTGCGGCTTTTAACATCAGCAACATCATTACCATTTTATCGATCGTCGTTACGATGATGGCCGTCGGTTTTTTCACCGGAAAATGGCTTAATCTGTATCCGATTGAAACGGCGATCATTAACGCATGCCATTCCGGCCAAGGCGGCACCGGAGACGTCGCCATTTTGAGCGCAGCTGAACGGCTTGAGCTTATGCCCTTTGCCCAAGTATCGACGAGAATCGGCGGAGCGATCACAGTGAGTGTCACGCTATTGCTGCTTCATCAATTCTATTAAACAAAACAGCCTCCGCTAAACGCGGAGGCATTGTTAATTCATCACATTTTTTATATAGGCGCCAAACGCCTCACCCGACATTCCCGGCGACACACGTACACGGTGGAGGGCGTATAATCCCTGCTCTCTTGATGCCGCGCCCGGCTCTGTCGTGACCGCCATACGGTAGCCCGTTCCGGCTGCCGCCTTCAATGTTTCGGCGTTATACCGCCCGACGGGATAGCTGATCATAGCTGTATGCTGCCGGAACATATGGTCAAACAGCTGCTTTGAATCCTCCATCTCGCTGTGCTGCCGCTTTGGCGTCAGTCCGTTCAATTCGAGATGATTCATCGTATGGCTTTGAATGGATATGCCGTTTTTCACCATCTCCTTCATTTGCTCCTCTGTCAGATGATGTTTATGTCCGATTAATGTTCCGATCATAAATATTGTCGCTTTCATATTGTATTTCTTTAAAATAGGATACGCTTCCTTATAATTATCGGTATAGCCGTCATCAAACGTGATCAATACACATTTTTCACTCGGCTGCTTATCCTCCGTCAGCATCAGATACGCCTCTTCCGGGGTCATCGTATAATAGCCGTTATCGTGAAGCCACTTCATCTGGTCACGGAATTCCTCCTTCGGCACACGGAGGCTGTTTCCTTTGGAAATACTGTGATACATCAAAATCGGCAGCTTTGCCGCTCCTTTCGTTTTGACCCACGCGGACGTATCCGGCTCCTTTTTCTTTGGCTGGCCCGCGGGAGTTTTTTCTTTTGGCGCTGCGGCTTTCGGAACACTCTGCTCGGCATTTGCCTCATGGCCGGAGCAAGCGGCAAGCGTAAACACAACGGCCAAAAGGCACATACTTAAGGTCATGCGTTTCATTGTTTTCCTGCTTTCTGTCTATTTTTTACTCTTTATATCGGATATGTATGACAAGAATGTTAATGAAAAAAAGCCGGACCTCCCCAGCGGTCCGGCTTTCAGCTTTATGAGCGGATTCTGATTTCTGTGTCACCGTCAAAAAAGTGGGCTTTATTCATATCGAATGCAACGGTCAGCTCCTCACCGGCATGGATATGATGGCGGGCATCGATTCGGGCGATAAAGTCTTGATCCCCGATCTGTGAATAGACCATAATTTCTGATCCGAGCAGTTCAGCCACATTGATTTTCGCTTTAATAGAAGAGTTCTTATAGGATTCTACCACAATCAGTTCGTCATGTATGTCTTCGGGGCGGATGCCGAAGATGACCTCTTTTCCGGCATACCCCTTTTCCCGGAGCATTTTCATTTTCCCCTCCGGCACACTGAGAGCGGCAGATCCGAGATGAATGGCGCCGTCTGTCAGCCTTCCTTTAAAAAAGTTCATCGCGGGCGAGCCGATGAAACCGCCCACAAATACGTTTTCCGGGTTTTCATAGACCTCTTTCGGGGTGCCGATCTGCTGAATTTTTCCGTCCTTCATCACAACGATGCGTGTCGCCATCGTCAGTGCCTCCGTTTGGTCATGCGTCACGTATATCGTTGTGGTCTGCAGTCTTTGGTGCAGCTTAATGATCTCCGCTCTCATCTGCACCCGAAGCTTCGCATCCAGATTCGACAGCGGCTCATCCATTAAAAATACTTTGGCGTCCCTGACAATCGCCCGCCCTAATGCGACCCGCTGCCGCTGGCCGCCGGAAAGCGCCTTCGGTTTGCGGTGCAAATATTCCTCAAGCCCCAGCATTTTCGCAGCTTCCTCAACCCGTTTTTTAATCTCCGGCTTAGGCATCTTTCTAAGCTTCAGCCCAAACGCGATATTATCATAGACGGTCATATGCGGATACAAAGCGTAGTTTTGGAACACCATGGCGATATCCCGGTCCTTCGGAGCGATGTCATTGACTCTCTTTTCGCCGATATAAAAGTCGCCTTTCGTGATTTCTTCCAATCCGGCAACCATACGCAAGGTTGTCGACTTTCCGCATCCCGACGGCCCGACAAACACGATAAACTCTTTATCTTTAATATGAAGATTAAAATCATCCACAGCCGCTTCCTTTTGATCGTAATACTTATAAATATGCTCCATCCGAAGTTCCGCCATTTGATTTCCCCCTCTTATGTAAACGCTTTCTTACATAGGATTGTATCAGCGTTTGCAGGCTGCGGGTATAGGCAACATTCATAAAATAGGCTCTCTTTCTTTGTGCACTTTTCCCATTTAATGTGATTTTTCATATTGCAGGCATATAAAATACGCTAATAACGCGCCGCGATATGTTTTGATATCGATGCCCGAACGCTCGGCAAATTTATCAATCCGATATTGAAGACTGTTGCGGTGCAAATGCAGTTTCTTTGATGTGAGTGACATATTTGAGTTATGTTCAATAAAAGTTTGAATGGTGTGCTTCAGCTCCGGTTCTTTTTGAAATAATAAAGCAGCCTCCTCCTGCAGCAGTGATGCCAGCTTTTCCTTGCTTTCTTCTGTCAGCATCGCCGGGAACACCGCTTCCGCTGTCAGCGTGCTCAGCTGCGGCATATGCCTCTTTCCGATATCAAAATAGCGGCGCTCTCTTCGATAATGATGGCGCAAACATTCCTCAGCCTCATAATATCTCCCTAAGAAAAAACGGACACTGAAATAGAAATCTCCTTCAAGAATCTTCACAAATGACTCGAAATCATCCTTACCTGCCGCCTCCAGCTTCTCTTCCTCCACAATCACGCCTTGATCTGCACCCGTTCGGACAACCGTATAAGAAATCGGCCAGAAATGCCGCACCGCTTCCTTAAAAGAAGCCCAGTCCCGTTCCCCCAATAAGTGAAAGTGGACAAAACGCACACGCTTTTCCTTGACGTCAGGCATCAGACCGTCCGACTGCAGAAAACGGAGCCACCCCTTTTCTTCCGCCGTCTGAGGAAAAAAAGCGCCTTTTTCTTCCGCAGGTATCAAAAAAGATTCCAGCAGCTGCCTCTCCTTTCGGGTCATATCCTCCTTCGGGATTGAGACATAGACCCGGCTTTTCTCATCATAGAAACAAAAAACATCTTCCGCCGCGCAAAACGTTTCAGACAACACAGCCCTCGGGTAAATTACCAATAACGGATTCATAAGCGCCCCTCTCTAGTGATCTATCATAATGCCAGTATAAAACGTCCGGCAGATTGTATCCACTCGGAAGCGGGCATGATACTTCTTATATATAACTCAAACCGTATAAGTATTTTCTTTTAAGGAAATCTAAGCTTGATTCGCCATGAGGGGGTATGAGTAATGGATCAATTTCAGGACGGAAACAAAAGCTTTATCAACGGAGCATGGACTGAAGGTGAAACAGGAAAAACCATAGATACAGTCAATCCCTTTGACCGATCAGTGATCGCAACGCTTTCGCTGGCATCAGCGAAGCAGCTTGAGGATGCCTTTGACATTGCGGCAAAAGCCCAAAAAGAATGGGCAAAAAGCTCAGCAGAGGACAGAAAGGCAGTTTTGACGAAAGCTAAAGAATATCTGGAAAGGAACCGCGAGGACATCATCCTGACTATTTCCCGGGAAACGGGCGGAACGATCATCAAAGCGAATATTGAGCTGGATGCCGCCATCGCAATTTTAGCAGAGGCCATTACATATACAGGAGAGCTCGGCTCAATCAGAGAAGTACCTTCAGATATCGAAGGCAAAATCAATCATATATACCGGCTTCCGCTCGGAGTCATTTCGTCAATCTCACCATTTAATTTTCCGCTGAACCTGTCGATGAGAACGATCGCGCCTGCCATAGCACTCGGAAACAGCGTTGTTCATAAGCCGGATGTCCAAACGGCGCTGTCCGGCGGCTCCGTCATTGCCAAAGCGTTTGAGTACGCCGGATTGCCTGCCGGAGTGCTAAACGTCATTTTTGCTGATATAGAAGAAATCAAAGACGGCATGCTGACTCATCCGATTCCTCGTCTCATCAGCTTTACAGGATCAACCGCCGTGGGGCGCCATATCGGAGAAATCGCAGGGCGCAATTTCAAACGCATGGCTCTTGAGCTTGGCGGAAACAACCCATTTGCCGTCCTCTCTGATGCGGATACAGACCGCGCCGTCGACGCCGCCATTTTCGAGAAGTTCATCCATCAGGGCCAAACTGCATGATCATTAACAGGATTATCGTACATCAGGATCTGTACGACGAGTTTGTGAGAAAATTCGCCGAACGTGTCAAACAGCTTCCATACGGCGACCAAACCGATCCAAAAACCGTGATCGGCCCGCTCATTAACGAACGGCAGCTGGAAAAGGCGCTTGACGTGATTGAACAGGCGAAGCAGGACGGAATCGAGCTTATCGTTGAAGGAAAACGGGTCGGCAACGTGCTGACGCCGTTTGTGTTCGCAGGTGCGGACAATAACAGCAAGCTCGCCCAAACTGAATTGTTCGCGCCGATTGCCGTGATCATGAAAGCATCCACAGACCAGGAAGCCATCGACATGGCGAACGATACAGAATACGGATTGAGCTCCGCCGTCTTTACGTCCGATTTAGAAAAAGGCGAGCAATTCGCACTTCAAATCGACAGCGGCATGACACATGTCAACGATCAATCCGTCAATGACTCCCCGAATATTGCCTTCGGCGGAAACAAAGCCAGCGGCGTCGGGCGTTTCGGGAATCCATGGGTCGTAGAAGAATTTACGGTTACCAAATGGGTTTCCATACAGAAGCAATACCGCAGCTATCCGTTTTAATAAAAAACATCCCTCCGCGCCGGCAGAGGGATGTTTTTATTTTGAAATATCGACGAATCCTTCACCAAACACATCACGCACATCATGTACGATAACAAACGCCTTCGTATCACAGCTTTTAATAATTTTCTTCAGCATGGACAGCTCCTGCTTCTGAATGACGATATATAAAATTTCTTTCGATTGCCCCGTGTAATTCCCTTTACCCGATAACAGCGTAACACCTCTGTCCATAAGCGTATTGACCTGTTCAGCGATTTCATGTTTATGCTCAGATATAATCGTCACCGCTTTTTTCGTATTCAGACCCTCGATGATAAAGTCCATCACCTTTGTGCCGATGTACAGCATGACAATCGTAAACATCATTTTCTCCGCACCGATGATGAAATAAGAACTGAAGACCACAATCAAATCAAAGAACAACAGCGCGTAGCTGACGTTCCAATCCAGATATTTGTTCGCAATTCTCGCCAAAATGGCCGATCCGGCAGTCGTACCGCCGACACGAATGATCATTCCGATCCCGATTCCGGCAAACACACCCGCGAAAATCGTATTAATAATCAGTTCATTTGACGGCGTGTGCCATCCGTGAGTCAAATGCAGGAAAAGCGAATTGGCGACAACGGCAATAATCGTATACAGCGTCGTTTTCCCGTCTAAAAATTTATATCCGATCAAAAGCAAAATCCCGTTCAAAATAATATTGGTAACCCCGGGCGACCATTCAAACACATAGTATAAGATCAAGGTAAGCCCCGTTAC
>NZ_LSAZ01000007.1 GCF_001584325.1 Bacillus nakamurai | reverse complement strand
CTATGGGGTCAGTCCCTTTAGAAGGCGGGTTTTTTTGTAATTTAATATTAATCTGTTCCAGTTTCCTAACTGCTACGGCATTTACGGCCCGAAAACAAAAGCAAAATTAGAGTCTTTACTGAAGTAATAAAAAGCCCTCTTTTGAGGGCTCTTTATATTTGGTAGATACTTCAGTTGTATAAAGAAATATAAAAATGCAAATGTTAAATTGAAAGGAGATGATTACTGTGAAAAAAATAATTGTAATGATGATCTTATGTTTTTCCTTAAGCTCTATCACAGTGGCTGCTGCTAAACAGGAGCACCACCAGAACTCAAAAGTTTCCCAGGAACTATTTGGCGTTTTTATGCATGAGCTTTTTTGTAAAGATATATTAGACAGTGCCCGTGAATTCTATAAGGATGACACACTCTCTGTTACCATCAAAGGGGGCTTTGAATTATCCGAAGACAAAGAAGGCAGGTATATAATGAAGTTCATAATCATCCCTCATTCAAAGCTTCCGGATAAAAAGGGTAAGACTCCAGGGACCGATACATTGACTTTCAGAGTAAACCCGTTCCTTTTGGGTTCTGATTCTAGAGATAGAAATTCAGCAGTTACATTCCTTCATCTAAAGCATAACAACTCCACAAGGCAAAATTGATAACACAGGGCACATGACAAAATGCCCTGTTTGACATTTCTCACCTGTCCTCATTTATCGGATACAATCTCTAAAAATTTCTGTATTCTTAATACAAAAGTTGTATTTATTAGAAGGTATTTCCTTTGAAGTATAGAACCTTTTATGTAAGAGGTTGGTAAGGAGGTGAAATACAATGGGAGATATCTTGATATTTACTTGGCCACAATTGGTACCTTTGTTGATTATTTATTCAGGTGTGATGTTTTTCCGATATAGAAAACGAGAAACCTCTTTCATTCAACAAATTGTGTACCTTTCTTTTTTTATTTATTGCGTGCTTGTCATAAGCGAAACATTCCTCCCTATTCCAATAAGCAAACGTTATATTCAGATGATTATAGAGTCAAATACTGCACAACAAAATAAATTTATTCCTTTCTCAGATATCTATAGGCTCGTTATGGCTAATCCGAATCATCTTGTAGATGTCATACTTAAGCAAATTGGAGGTAACATACTTTTATTATTTCCTTTGGGATTTTATGCACCAATTATATGGAAGCGGTTTAACAAAACTAAATCTGTAATATTTTTAGGTTTTGCTGTTTCAAGTGGGATTGAATTAACTCAATTATTTATTTCCTCAATTTTAGGAGTTACTTATCGTAGCTTTGTTTTTGACGACATCACCCTAAACACATTGGGCGTATTATTGGGTTATTACTTTTTTAAATTAATCAGACCATTCTTAATTAGTATTATTAAAAGCATCGACACACCTAGCAATGAGAATTTGAAACTATTAAATTTATGGAGGGATTTATAATGAAACTCAAAAAAGCCTTTTTATCAATGGTTCTTCTAGGTACACTTACAGTGCCAACTGTGGCGTTTGCTGCAAAAGACACTTATACTTTTTATTATGATTTTAAATACAAACTGAATTCAGAGATATTTAGTTTTTCAAGTGGAACTCATTCAAGGACTATGAAAATTACACCTTCAGTCCCAGGTAAATTTAGCATTGATTTATATAGGGCTAATACGCTTGGAGTAGGAGTTTTACAGGATACCAAAAGTTTCTCAGGAAGTAAGGAAGTAACAAAAAAATACTCTGTAAAGACTGCTAATGGAAAATTCCAGTTAAGACTTAGGAAAGCTGATGATGGAAAATATGTTGTTGGTTATGGCCTATTTATAGATAGATAAGTGATATGCATATGTAAGTAAGTTCTCACTTACGTATTCCATTGATGCGAAGCCGCAAACAAATTGCGGTTTTTTTTCGTTTACACATAATATGCAAGTAGTGGTAAAATTTATAAAAACATAGGGAGGGATTTTGTGGAGCAAACCTTGCCATCCTCGCAAGTGGGCGTGAAAATTAACGAATGGTATAAAATGATTCGTCAATTCAGCGTTCCGGACGCGGAGATTTTGAAAGCAGAAGTGGAACAAGAAATAAACCAAATGGAAGAAGATGAATATTTACTGATTTACTACACCCTCATGAAATTCCGTCATCAACTCATGTTGGATTATTTAGAACCGGTGACCACCCGTGTGAGGCCGACAATTGACGAGCTGCTGGAAAAAATCGAGACATCAAATAAAGGCATTTCCGGCCTGCTGGGCTATTATTCTTTATTTTTCCGCGGTATGTATGAATTTGATAGAAAGCAATATGTGAAAGCGATTGGCTTTTATAGAGAGGCGGAAAAAGAGCTCATTCATGTACATGATGAAATCGAGAAAGCGGAGTTTCATTTTAAGCTGGCTGAAGCATATTATGGTATGAAACAAAGCCATGTATCCATGCATCACGTTAAGCAAGCGCTAGATATTTATGATCAGTATGAATTATATAAGGTCCGGAAAATTCAATGTCTATTCGTCATATCGGGAAATTATTGTGATTTTAAACGGTATGAAAAAAGTCAGCCGCATCTTGAAAAGGCTCTTGAATTATCAAAAGAGTTAGATAATAAGAGATTGATTAGTTCTGCTCTTTATAATTTGGGTACAAATTACGCCGATAGGGGTGAACACTCACATGCTGAGAACTTCTTGAAACAAGCTGTCGAAATTACAGAAAAAGCAAAGCTAAGTAATTTACCTCATTCCTTGTTTTCTTATGCGAAGGTACTTTTTAAACAGGGGAAAATGGCTGAAGGAATCCAAGCGAGTAAGAAAGGATTATCGGCTGCGGTGTACCAAGGGGATAAACTTTTCGAGTCATTACAAGGCTACCTCAAGGCTCTTTATGTAGACGCTGTGAATCAGCAAGGGATAAACGATACGATCGAATACTTGGAGAAAAATAAGAATTATTCATATGTCGAAGACATCGCCTGTGAAACTGCTTCGATTTATGCAGATTCAAAGGAATTTGAAACGTCTTATTTTTATCATAAAAAAATGGTTGATACGCAAACACAAATTCAAAGGGGAGAGTGCCTGTATGAATTTTAAAAAAAGCATCTTCATTATTTTGGGTCTGTCGTTATCTTTTGTATGCGGATTGGGTGTGAACACAGTGGAAAAACAAACACATGATACTATGCAAACTGCTTCGGATCGTTTTCAGACTTGAACAACTTACGCCTTTTCTTCGGAAAAGGTTTTTTATTTTCTTCATTACAATGTGTCAAAACATCCACTTGTTTTTATTCTTATCCCATTTCAGCATACGTTGCCTCATGAGACTCTTTACTGCTTCACGTATAGCACGTTCATCCTTCCCGGTTTTTCTCTTCAATTCGTCCAAAGAGGGATTTTTCCCAAAAAGGGACATGTTGAAAATAATCCGATACACCTTTCGCTCAAAATCATTCAATTGAATTGCCTCCTTGAGCATATAATACCAGAACAAACATTCCCTCTTCAACTTGAAACAGAACAAAAGTTCGTATAAAATGATAGTAAAGAAGGAGGGGGCAGCATGAAAGCATTGTTGAATCGTTCGTTAAAAGAAAAATCGGCACTGGACATGATTTATATAAAAGCTGATGGAACAGTCTCGAAAAGAGTCATCATAGTGCATCAGGTAAAACAGAATTACATTCGGACATTTTGTTTTACGAGTAGACAGACAAAAACATTCAGGATTGACAATATTCTTGCGGTAGCCCCGTCCAATTATAAAAAAGCAAGCATGCGTGATATTACGAAAAGACAAGCTGAAACACTGCAAGCAATTACAAATTTCATTCACGAGTACGGAGTGGCACCAACGTATAGAGAATTGATGGAAGACCTCGGTTTGAGCTCTACAAGTACAGTGAAAGGTCTGCTGGACAAATTAAAGGAGAAGAATTACATAACGTGGCAGAATGGTTGTCCGCGTACGCTGAAATTAGAAAAGAGAGCTTTCCGAATATAAGGGGGGCTCTTTTTTAAATCAAAAAACGTTTCTCGGTACCCCCTTTGTTAATCATTTGGACAATCCATAATCACATACGTATTAGCAAGGGGGGAGCAGCTTTGAAAGTGAAAATCATCGAGGGACCACTTGCTGACAAATGTATTAATGATTGCTATCATTATTTAATAAAACTGCATAGGAAGGAGATACAATGTGATAGCGATTTACGTAAGGGTATCAACGGAAGAACAGGCGATAAAAGGCTCAAGCATCGACAGTCAAATAGAAGCCTGTATAAAGAAAGCTGGGACGCCTGACGTATTAAAATACGCAGATGAAGGCTATTCAGGCGAGTTAATGGAACGCCCATCACTCAATCGGCTACGAGAAGATGCAAGAAAGGGTTTGATTACCCAGGTAATCTGTTATGATCCAGACCGACTTTCTCGAAAATTAATGAACCAGCTTATTCTTGATGATGAATTAAGAAAGCAGAATATACCTTTAATTTTTGTGAATGGAGAATATGCGGATTCCCCAGAAGGCCAGCTGTTTTTTTCTATGAGAGGAGCCATTTCAGAATTTGAAAAGGCTAAAATAAAGGAAAGAACATCGGCCGGACGTCTCCAAAAGATAAAAAAAGGCATGATTATTAAAGACTCTGGACTATTAGGATATAAATTTATAAAAGATAAGAGAACGCTTGAAATTAATGAAGAAGAAGCGAAAAAAGTGAGAATGATTTTTAATTATTTCACAGATCATACTAGCCCGTTTTTCTCGCGAATTAATGGTATAGCTCTTCATCTAACAGAGTTAGGAATTAAGACAAAAAAAGGGGGAACAGTTTGGCATCGAAATGTAGTTCGCCAAATACTTATGAACCCTGCATACAAAGGTGAGCATGAGCAGTATAAATACGATACCGTTGGCGGCTATGTTTCAAAGCAAGCTGGAGGAAAAGGCATTACAAAACTAAGACCGGCAGAAGAGCGGGTTGTCATAGAAATACCAATAATAATTCCCGCGGAACAATGGGATTATGCTCAAGAATTATTAGGGCAAAGTAAAAGAAAACATTTAAGTTACAGTTCTCACCAATATTTACTTTCTGGTTTGGTTAGGTGTGGCGTTTGTGGCAATACAATGACAGGAAGAAAAAGAAAGTCACACGGGAAGGACTTTTATATTTACGATTGCCGGAAGAATTATGCAGGTGTTAAGAATCGCGGTTGCGGGAAGCAAATGTCTGAAAATAAGCTGAATAAGCACGTTTGGGATGAAATTTATAAGTTTATAATGAACCCTGAAAAATTTTCATCTTACAAAGAGATAGAGCAAACCAATCATCTTGGTAACGAGCTGGAGACTATAAAAAAAGAAATAGAGAAAACAAAAAAAGGCCGTCAACGTCTTTTGACATTAATCAGCCTAAGTGAAGACGATGAAATTGACCTTGAAGAGGTTAAAAGTCAGATCGTCGAGTTGCAGAAAAAACAAAATCATCTTACAGAACAGTTTAACGAAATTGATTCAAAAATGAAAGAGGCGGAACACTCTAACTCAAGTGAAAATGCTTTAAAAAGGGCAATTAAGTATTTTAATAATATTGGTGCCGGCAACTTAACTTTTGAGGATAAGAAGACGATTATTAGTTTTATCGTTAAAGAAATTATAGTGGTCGATTCTGAAACAGTATATATAAACACATTTTAAAAGGGGACGTGCGCTTTTATGCACTCCCCTTTTGTTATTGGAATCTCATTTTCTATACATCTTGCGGCATATGTGGCAAGCTTCGTGCCTTTTCCGGCTGAATAGCTTTCAATTCCTTTAATCAGCCCGATTGTTCCGATGGAGATCAGATCTTCCGCGTCTTCCCCCGTGTTTTCGAATTTTTTCACAATATGGGCGACTAAACGAAGATTATGCTCGATCAGCATGTTGCGGGCGTGCTCATCTCCTTGAGCCATCAGCTCTAAGTATTTTTTTTCCTCACTGTTCGAGAGCGGTTGTGGAAAGGCATTATTTTTCACGTATGATACTAAAAACACGAGTTCTTTCACAATAAACCCGAGCGCTGCAAAAACACCTGTCACCATCCTCACCTCCACAAAGTTATGTAGGCAAAAGCCTATATGTAACTGTATGTGGCGGTAAGGCTGTCTGTGTCTGTACAGGGAAATTAATCAAAGGAACCATCCCTGCAGACTTTTTTCTTCTGCCTGCTTGATTTTTACGGTTTGACACGATATATTGTTAAAAAATAGAAAGTAAGGAACTCAAGTGAATAAAAGCCAAAAAGCGTTGAAGAGAAGAGTAGACAAATATCTTTCATGACAGAGAGCTCCGGGAGCTGGAAAGGAGTATGAACGGATTTGTTGAAGCAAGCCTCTTAGCTTCGCATCGGAATCACGTGTTGAGGATGGTGCGGCAGATACTCCTGTTATCGAGTAAGCTTCTTTATCCGGAAAGGTTATGGTGCCGGCATCATAACGAATTGAGGTGGCATAGCGGGCTCTACCCCGTCCTCAAGACTTATTGTCTTGGGGGCGGGGTTTTTTATTTATAAAGGAGGGGTTTTAGATGAAGGGCATTAAATCTTGGGGTTACCCGGTTCTTTTATTAGGCGGGATCGGTGTATCAAACATCGGGGAATGGATTTATTTTTTGTCTCTTAATCTGATTGTCTTAAAAGAAACGGGATCTGCATTTGCGGTGTCTGTCCTCTATTTAATAAGGCCCGCGGCTGTCTTAATGACAAATGTATGGGCCGGAAGCATCATCGACCGGTTTAATAAACGGAATATCATGTTTACGCTTGATTTTTTCAGGGCTATGTTAATCACGATCCTGCCGCTGATGCTGAGTGCCTGGTCTGTATACTCTGTTTATTGTATTGTGTTTTTCATTAATATGGCCAATGCCATGTTCCGTCCGTCTTCCATGGCGTATGTGACGCTGCTTATTCCCCCTGAAAGAAGAAAACGATTCAATTCACTCAGGGCTTTGCTGGAATCAGGAGCTTTTCTTCTCGGACCGGCTGCAGCCGGGCTGCTTTTTATCGCCGGGACGCCGATTTTTGCGATTTGGGTGAATGCGGCAGCTTTAAGTCTGTCCGGTATCATCACGATGATGCTGCCGAACCTTGAAAAGGATCTGCATTTACAGTCTTCCCGTCAGAAGCTTTCTTTGGCAGTATATAAAGAAGACTGGCAGCTTGTGTACCGTTCAGCCGGACGGCAAGAAATGTCATGTTTATCTATTTTTTATTCAGTCTGGTTATGACAGTGATGATGTCAGCTCTTGATTCACTTGAAGCGGCGTTTGCGAAAGATGTTCTTCAACTCACAGATGCAGATTACGGATTTCTTAACAGTGTTGCGGGAGCTGGCATTATTGCAGGGGCGCTCGTGAATGTGCTCTTCGTCAAAAAATTGCCGACTTTTTTATTAATGGGAAGCGGCGCCTTGCTCGTATCTGTGGGGTATATGATTTATGCCTTTTCCGAATTCTTTTGGACGGCTGCTCTCGGCTTCTTTCTGCTTGCTTTTTTTCTTTCCTTTGCGAATACAGGGTTTTTGACGTTTTACCAGAAGCATATTCCGGTTGACATCATGGGGAGGGTCGGGAGCCTTTATTCATTATTTGAAGCTGTCTTCATCATACTGATAACGGGATTATTCGGTGTTTTGGCGATCGGGGCCTCTATTCAGCATATCGTCATGACAGGCGCCGCCGTTATGCTGGTTATGGCTGTCGTTCTTTGCTCATTCTTATTCATTTCCGCAAAAAGGAGGACTTCTGGTGTATTTTCAGCGGATCAATCTAAACAAACATGAAGAGACAGCGGTTTCGTTTCGGAAGGATTCCTTTATAGCAAGCTTTGGAACGGCCGACGGCTTTAACAGGGAAGAATATCTCAGCTGGCTGTCCGGACAGATCCAGCGTTTTCCTGACGGTTTTGTGATGGCGTATCATATGCAGCAGCCGATCGGACAGCTCGAGCTGTCGATCAAAACATATCAGCATAAAGAAATCGGTTATGTACATCTTTACTATATCATCCCGCAAGAAAGAGGCAGGGGGTATGGCTCAAAGATGGACGCCTATGCTCAGGATTTCTTTCGAACGTACGGTGTTACGGAATATCACCTCAGAGTTTCGCCAAGCAACAAAGGAGCCCTCACATTTTACAGAAAGCAAAATATGCAGGCGCTCGGTTTGGAGTCAGACGGGAAGGTGATCAGAATGAGAGGCGAAGTACAGCAGAAATAATGTATATGAAAGGGCGGTTTGGCCTTTCATATACCATCCTCATTTTTTCGATGCTTTTAAAAAGTGAGGAAACTTTTTATAAATGATCACCATTAATACAAGCATGTACATCCCGTAAATTCCGAAGGACAGCAGTTTATTGCTTGTGAAAGAAGCACCTGCGACGGTCACGATAATGATGTTGGGAATTTTGCCGATCAGCGACGCAGAAAAAAAGACCGCCCATCTGATTTCACTTAATCCGCAGACGGTATTCATGGCCAGCGACGGGATGACCGGAATGAGCCGGCCTAAAAGAACTGCCGTAAACGCGTGCTGGTGAAAAGAATCTTCATAATGGGAAACGGCCGGGTAAGCCCTCAGCTTCTTTCTGGCCCAGTCCCTGAATCCGTACCGTACGAGAAAAAACAATGCCATCGTACCGAACATCGCTCCTGACAGCGTAATCCACACCCCATTTACAATCCCGAAAACCGCCCCGTTTAAAGCAGCGATAATCGCAAACGGAACAATCGGAAAAAATACGTCAGCGGCGACCAAAAGCATGCTCAGCAATATGGCGTACATTCCGCCTGCCTTAATCAAATCGAGCCAAACATCTTTTTGCATAAAGCCGATGATGATCACAGCAATAATGACTGTAAGGCTGAGTCCCTTTTTTATCATATATACGTTCACCTCTTTGATTAGTATACAGCACAAATCTTTCTCCTTCTATTAAAAAAGGCTGTCCATCAAGCATGTTCCGCATTCTTTAATAGGAGAGGGATAAAAATGTATCCATTATAAAAGATCTGGTACCGATCAAATGAGAATCAGCCGGGATATACGATGGATGCGGCCTGCATTGGCGCAGATGCCAAAATGCTGATGAAAAACCAGAACATACCGCCTGCTTATGTTGTTCCTCCATAACAAATGGCCAGGCAAGAATTGTTCTCACCCGTTGCTGCTGGGAACAACTTGAAACAGGACTTTCCGGCTCGGACAATTCTTCCAAGGTTGCGCTGGAGGCCTGCCCGCTGCCTTCAGAAATCATAAAACTGACCAAAGAGCGCAAAGGTCACTCAAGTGCAGACCGCCCTTGCTTTACCCTGATAAAAGCACGAAACCTCATGGAATTGACGGCATTTACGGACCGAAAACAAAAGCCAAGCTTGAAGCGGCGCTGTCATCATCAGTGTCATCTGCTTTTGCAGCTGAAGAAGGCGATGTACATATTTTATGCGCCGAATGATTTTTAAAAAAGGGGACACGTTAACAGTAGTGTTTACTGGAGGTGTAAACGTTGAGATGCTTTCATTTGATCATTTTCATATGCGTGCTCACAGGTGTAACTGCTGTTTCTGCCGATGCAAAGTCATTAAAAAGAAGTGACATGGAGAAAACAGGAAACGTGTACTGGGACATAAGGACTGAAGAAAAGAAGCTATCCTTAACATTTGATGACGGCCCGCATCCGGTTTATACGGAGGCTGTTTTAGACGTGCTGAAAAAACATAACGTCAAAGCAACCTTTTTTTGTATCGGGAGCCATATTGACAGATACCCCGTGACTGCAAAGCGTATTGTGGCGGAAGGCCATGAAATCGGAAACCATACGATGAATCATGTTTATTTTCATCGTTTAAAACGCAAGGACATTTTAAAGGAGCTTCACAGCACCGCACAGCAGATCAGAGCGCTTCAGCCGGAAGGGGACAAGTTATTTCGTCCGCCGGGAGGTTCGCTGAATCATACCGCATTTAAAAGCATCTTAAAAGAAGGCTATCACATCGTCATGTGGTCGTGGAACCAAGATCCGATGGATTGGTCAAGGCCGGGCAAGGGGAAAATTGTCAGGCATATTGTTTCAAATGCGCGGGATGGCGATATTATCCTTCTGCATGACGGCGGAGGAAACCGGCGCCAAACAGTTGAAGCCCTTAAAGAAATTATTCCGCAGCTGAAAAAGCAAGGGTATACGTTTGTAAAGGTCTCAGACTTAATCGGCCCGTACTTTGATCCGTTTGAAATTCATTAAAAGAGCGCCGCGTTGAAAGCCGGGAAAGAGATGTGTACCATAGAAGGTAAGGTTTGGGGGGAGAGAAAATGAAATATGCTGTTCTTTTTATTGCGATGATTTGTCTATTGTCGGGGTGCGCCGGAGACAGAGAGAAGAATGTTGTAGCGTTCGGCGACAGCAATACGCGCGGCTCCAACTGGGATTATCGTGATTATCCAAAGGCGCAGCAATGGGTAAATATATTAAATACAGCAGAACGCGGGCATCTGTCAATTGTCAATGCCGGCATAGGAGGCCAGACGACAGAGGATGCACGCTTGCGTTTTCAAAGCGACGTGCTTGACCGAAAGCCTGAATATTTATTTATCATGTTCGGAACAAATGATGCGGGAATACTGACAAAAAATAAACCGAGAGTATCAAAAGAACGGTTTAAAGAAAATCTGACTTATTTTATAAATGAAAGCAGAAAGCACGGCATTAAGCCGGTTTTAATGACGTGTATTCCTATTATAGAAGGAAACGGAACGCATCATCTCTTCTACTATTCAAGATATAAAGCTTCAGCCTTTAAAACAAAAGGCGGCGCTAGAAAATGGCACAACTCTTATAACGGCATTACGAGACAGGTTGCCAAAAACTTAAAGGTGCCCTTGGTAGATAATTGGAAGCACTTTATACGCGCAGACGGCGGCAAAGATACAGACGAAGCACTGACCCAATCGGGGCTGATAGACCCTTCGGGAAATCATATGACGCCAAAAGGCGCGAGAATTGTGTATGAAGGCATAAAAAATGGGCGGGTTTTGGAGCGCTGACTCCGGCAGCTGCCTAAACCGTTTTATTTCTGCTTCATAGGCTGTATTAAAACCTTATTTGGAGGCGATTGCTATGAACTGCGTTTTTCCTCCGCCGTACCCTGTATGTCCGCCTCCGCGGGTGAATACGGGTTACGGATACGCATTTTTTGTTGTGCTGCTCGTCGTTCTTCTCGTATTGGGCGGCCGATATTGGTTCGCCATATAACAGCCGTCCTCTTAAACACCTCTATTTTAGGGGTGTTTTTTGTTGAAAGTGGTAGTAATGCGTATAACCGAAGTGATATAATATCAGTCATCTGAGTAAAAAAAGGAAAGCGCCCGGGTCGTTTTTTCTGTTTAAGAAGAAACGGAAATGATATGTCCGAGCGATCTTCTTTTGATTTCATTTTCAATTAACTCGATAAATTCACGGCTCAAATTCATTTCATTGGCTTTGAAATAAGATTCTATTAGTAACTCATCAGAAAGCTTTCTCATGCCGGATACCCAATAATGGGAGTGGCACCTCCTTATCAGTTGGAATAAATCATCATGCGTGAGCATATGATGGCAGGTTGCGTTCCATTCATGTTGAGGTTATCTTTAATCTACCATGAATTACAAATAAGAACAATCGTTCTGTTATCCACACTCATAAGTGGATAACTTGTTAGTATCTTGTTTATAATTTGTATAAATCCGGATGGAATAAGAGTGGATAATGTGTGTAATTTTATCCACAACTGGTGAAGGAACCCAATTTTTGTCGAAATTTTTTTGCTCAGGCCGACTTTGATTTCAAGTTCGACCGGTTTCGACATATTTATGATAGAAAGAAAAGGGAAGGGTGCGGGTTTTGTTAAAAAAGTTTTTTTTACCTGACGAATTTGTAAAAAATATTTTTCATATCACACCGGAAAAGCTCAAGGAACGCAATGTAAAAGGAATTATTACAGACCTTGACAATACACTCGTGGAGTGGGACAGGCCGAGTGCGACTCCGCGTTTAATAGAGTGGTTTGAAGAAATGAAGGAGCACGGCATTAAAGTGACGATCGTCTCCAATAATAATGAACGAAGAGTGAAATTATTTTCGGAGCCGCTGGGCATTCCGTTTATCTATAAAGCGAGAAAGCCGATGGGACGCGCCTTTAAGAGAGCCGTCCGCAGCATGGAGCTGAAAAAAGAAGACTGTGTCGTGATCGGCGATCAGCTGCTTACAGATGTGCTTGGCGGAAACAGACACGGCTACCATACCATTTTGGTCGTGCCGGTTGCTTCCTCTGACGGAGTCGTGACACGCTTTAACCGCCAAATTGAACGGAGAATATTGAGTTCTTTAAAACGCAAAGGGCACATTCAGTGGGAGGATTAGGAATGGAAAAGGTTGTTTGCATCGGCTGCGGAGTAACGATCCAAACCGAGGATAAAAACGGTCTTGGCTATGCGCCTCAGGCATCGCTTGCAAAAGAGAATGTGATCTGCCAGCGCTGCTTCAGACTGAAAAATTACAATGAAATTCAAGATGTTTCATTAACGGATGATGATTTTTTAAATATTTTGCACAGCATCGGCGAGACCGACTCGCTTATTGTAAAAGTCGTTGATATCTTTGATTTTAATGGAAGCTGGATCAACGGACTGAATCGTTTTGTCGGCGGTAATCCGATTCTTTTGGTCGGAAATAAAGCCGATATCCTGCCGAAATCTCTTAAACGGGAACGGCTCGTTCAATGGATGAAACGCGAAGCGAAGGAATACGGTTTAAAGCCGCTTGATGTATTTTTGGTCAGCGCTTCCCGCGGACAAGGGATAAAAGAAGTGATCGACGCCATTGAATATTACCGCGAAGGCCGGGACGTTTATGTGGTGGGATGCACAAATGTCGGAAAATCAACGTTTATCAACCGGATTATTAAAGAAGTGTCAGGGGAAGAGAATATTATCACCACTTCTCAATTCCCGGGCACAACGCTCGATGCGATTGAAATTCCGCTTGATGACGGTTCAGCGCTTTATGATACGCCGGGAATCATCAACCATCACCAAATGGCGCATTACGTGGACAAGCGTGACTTAAAGGTGCTTACGCCTAAAAAAGAATTAAAGCCGCGCACATTCCAGCTGAATGATAAACAGACGCTTTACTTTGGCGGCCTCGCCAGATTTGATTATGTATCAGGCGACAGATCGGCGTTTGTCTGCTATATGCCGAATGAATTAATGATTCACAGAACAAAACTTGAAAATGCTGATGCTTTATACGAAAAGCATGCCGGGGAATTGCTTACACCGCCCGGAAAAGATGATCTGGACGAATTTCCGGAGCTTACAGCCCATACGTTTACGATCAAGGAAGGGAAGACGGATATCGTTTTTTCCGGTTTGGGCTGGGTGACGGTTCAGGATGCAGATAAAAAAATAACAGCATACGCTCCGAAAGGCGTTCACGTATTTGTCCGCCGTTCATTAATATAGAGAGAAGGGGAGAGGGAGCATGAAACAATTGTACGGAGTGATCGGAAATCCGATCGGGCATTCGATGTCCCCGGATATTCATAACGCGGCTTTAAAAGATAAGAACATTAACGGGCAGTATTTTGCGTTTCAGGTGGAACCTCATGATCTCAAGGACGCCGTTAACGGCATCAGGGCGCTCGGCATCAGCGGCATTAATGTGACAGTTCCGCATAAGGTGGCCATTATGGAGCATCTGGATGAAATCCATGAAAGCGCAAAAGTACTCGGAGCGGTCAACACTGTCAAAAGAGAAGGAGACAGGCTTATCGGGTATAATACTGACGGGGAAGGGTTTTTTAAGTCCTTAGTAAAGGTATTGGACAAACCCATATCAGAGCTTTCCATCTTAATGATAGGAGCGGGAGGAGCGGCGAGAGCCATCTTCACGACGATCGTCCGCGCTGAGCCGAAACAATTTGACGTCTGCAACCGTACGCCGGAAAAAGCAAGCAAACTGATCGAGGCCGCTCCCTCTTTTCAAAATAAACATGCCCTTACATTACAGGAAGCTGAAAAGCAGCTTGAACAATATGATGTCATCATTCATACCACATCTGTCGGCATGTATCCGAAAACAGACGACGCGCCGCTCTCGCTGGAACGCGCCAAAAACAGCGCGATCGTTTGTGATATCGTCTACAATCCGATTCAAACCGCTTTATTAAAAGAAGCCGAGAAAAAGGGCTTAACTGTCTTGGACGGAGTCGGCATGTTTGTTGAACAGGCGGCGCTGTCTTTTCAGCTATGGACGGGACAAGAGCCTGACAGCGGGTTAATGAGAGCAATTGTTGAAGGAAAACTAGGAGGAACACAATGTTAACAGGAAAACAAAAACGTTTATTGCGCTCAAAAGCGCACCATCTAACGCCAATTTTTCAAGTAGGAAAAGGCGGAGTCAACGAAAACATGGTCAAACAAATTGCCGAAGCGCTTGAAGCAAGAGAACTGATTAAAGTCAGCGTGCTTCAAAATTGCGAAGAGGATAAAAACGATGTCGCCGAAGCACTCGTTAAAGGCAGCCGTTCACATTTAGTGCAGACGATCGGCAGCACGATCGTACTGTATAAAGAATCAAAGGAAAATAAACAAATCGAGCTTCCGTAAGGTGGTTGACATGAAGAAAATCGGAATTTTCGGGGGCACGTTCGATCCCCCTCATAATGGTCATCTCCTGATGGCGAACGAAGTGCTGTATCAGGCGGAGCTCGATGAGATTTGGTTTATGCCGAACCAAATTCCCCCGCATAAGCAGAAAGAAGACTTCACAGACAGCTTTCACCGGGTGGAGATGCTGAAGCGTGCGATCGGTTCTAATCCGAATTTTAAGCTTGAGCTGGCCGAAATGGAGAGGGAAGGCCCTTCATACACCTTTGATACGATCCGCTTACTGAAAGAGCGCCAGCCGGACGATAAGCTCTTCTTTATTATCGGGGCGGATATGATTGAATTCCTGCCTAAATGGTATAAACTAGATGAACTGCTCACACTTATTCAATTTATCGGGGTGAGGCGTCCGGGCTTTCATATCGAGACTCCGTATCCGCTGCTTTTTGCCGACGTTCCGGAATTTGACGTTTCGTCCACGATGCTGAGAGAACGTCTGAAAGCCAAAAAGCCGACACAATACTTAATGCCTGATAAAGTGAAGCAGTATATAGAGGAGAATGGTTTATATGAATCGTGAGGAAGCACTTGCCTGCGTCAAAGAGCAGCTGACCGAGCATCGGTACATCCACACAATCGGCGTGACAGATACGGCGGTTATCCTTGCCGGCCGCTTCGGAGCAGATCCTGAAAAAGCCGAAATGGCAGCTATTTTTCACGATTATGCGAAATTCCGCCCGAAAGAGGAAATGAAGCAGATTATCGTGAGAGAAAAAATGCCGGCTGATCTGTTAGAGTATAATTCCGAGCTCTGGCATGCACCTGTAGGCGCCTATTTGGCTGAAAAAGAAGCCGGTATTACCGATCCAGACATTTTAGATGCAATCCGCTATCATACGTCAGGGCGTCCCGGCATGACCCTTTTAGACAAAGTCCTTTACGTTGCCGATTATATTGAACCCGGCCGCAAATTTCCCGGGGTTGATGACGTGCGCGAACTGGCGGAAACGGATTTAAATCAAGCGCTGATACAAGCGATGAAAAATACAATACTATTTCTGATGAAAAAAAACCAGCCAGTATTTCCGGAGACGTTTGCAGCTTACAACTGGCTGGTGTCTCAAAATTGACAGGAGGAATATGGGAATGAATCAAGCTTCCGTATTAAAAATCGCAGCAAAGGCCTGCGATGATAAACGTGCAGAGGATATTTTAGCACTGGACATGGAAGGAATTTCTCTCGTTGCGGATTACTTTTTAATCTGCCACGGGAATTCTGATAAGCAGGTTCAGGCAATTGCGCGTGAAATTAAAGATCAAGCAGAAGAAAACGGCATCAATGTGAAAAAGATGGAAGGGTTTGACGAAGCCCGCTGGATCTTAGTCGATCTCGGCGATGTCATCGTCCATGTATTCCATAAAGACGAAAGAAGCTATTACAATCTGGAAAAGCTGTGGGGCGACGCGCCGCTTGCAGAACTTGAACTTGGATTCAATTCATGATTTACCAAGGCTTCGCCAGCGTCTATGACGAGTTAATGTCCCATGCGCCTTACGATGACTGGGCAAGCTGGATCGAAGCCGCTCTTCCTGGAAAGGGACGGGTGCTTGATCTTGCCTGCGGAACGGGAGAAATTTCAATCAGGCTTGCCGAAAAAGGCTATGAAGTCACAGGGATTGATTTGAGCGAAGACATGCTGAGCTGTGCACAGCAGAAAAAAACGGGAAAACAGCCGATTCTTTTTCTCCAGCAGGATATGAGGGAGCTTTCCGGCTTTCAGGAGCAGTTTGACGCTGTAGTCATCTGCTGTGATTCCTTAAATTACTTAAAAACGAAAAATGATGTCAAAAGCACTTTTAAAAGCGTTTTTCAAGTATTGAAGGAAGGCGGCTTGCTTCTGTTTGACGTCCATTCCCCGTTTAAAATGACGGAGCTTTTTCCGAACAGCACCCATGCTGATCAGGATGAGCAAATCAGCTACATTTGGCAAAGCTTTGCCGGCGATGAAGAGCTTTCTGTCATCCATGATATGTCCTTTTTTGTATGGAACGGACAAGCGTATGAGCGCTATGATGAGACGCATGAGCAAAAAACCTTTTATATAGAAGAATATGAACAAATGCTTGCGGACACCGGATTTGAACTGAAGAGGATCACGGCTGATTTTACAGAGAACCCTCCTTCAGTTGAGTCTGAGCGTCTATTCTTTACGGCAGGCAAATCAAAAACCATCGTTTAAACAGAACGATGGTTTTTAAAATTCTTTTTTCACGATTGGCGGTATGAGCGGAGTCTATGGCATACTGATTTACACGTGAAATTGCTTTTCCACTAAAGAAATATCCTCTTCATATTTTGCGTGTGTATTTTGAAAAACACGGTTGAACATATCCTGCACGCCGCTTTCGAGCGCTTTCAGCCCTTCTCCGGTGACGCCGCCTTTTACGCAGACCTTTTCCTGTAAAGCCGGAAGGGTGTAAAGCTCCGTCTCCAGCAGTTTCCCGAGCCCGACAAGCATTTCCTTCGACATGATCACAGCTTCCTGTTTTGAAATCGATGTTTCTTCGACCGCCGCGTCAATAAAACGCTGGATAAGGTAACTCATAAAAGCAGGCCCGCAGCTGACGATATCAGAGGCCGCTCTCGTAATGCCGCTCTCGATTTCCAAAGGCTTTGAAATGTGGGACATCAGAGTACGAATCTGCGTTTTTGCCGTGTCGCTGCAGCTCTCGCCGAACGTAACAAGCGATACCCCGGCCAAGGCCCGGTTCGTAATGCTCGGAATGACGCGGGCTGTCTGGCACGGAACTGTGTGTTCAATCTGCTCTGTCTGAATGGGGCTTGTAATGGAGATTAAAATGTGATCTTCTCTTAAATGCGGTGTGAGCTTTTTAAGCAAAGGATAGATATCCAGCGGTTTCACACAGATGAAGATCATTTCGTTTTCTCTTACCAGCCGTTCCTGGTCTTCAGTTACATGAAGGCTGCTGCAGCGTTCCTTTATCTTTAACGCTTTATCGATCGTTCTGTTCGTAATGGTGATTTGTGAGGGATCGGCAGCGTTTGATTCAATAAACGATTCGATCAGGATTGTACCCATATTTCCGGTGCCGATAAAGCCTATCTTCAAAATTCTCCCCTCCTTTTCCCTTAATCCTCTAAACCTTATGCAGGGAGGCAAAACAATATGACAAAAGCGATTGTTTCAGAGTGGATGCGGCGGCATATGAAAATACTGGCCGCCTGTTCCGCGGTATTGCTGATCATTGTCTGTTTTTTAATATTCCGCCCGGAAAAAGAAGAGCCGGTAAAACAGCCGTCCGTTTTCGAAGAGACCGCCTCCGCGTCCGCTCAGCGCAAAAAGGATCCTGAAGCAGAAACGATCATGATCGACATCAAAGGCGCTGTCCGAAAACCCGGCGTATATGAAATGAAGCAGGGAGACAGAGTGACGCAAGCCATTGAAAAAGCGGGCGGTATGAATGAAAAGGCAGATGAAAAAAATATTAATTTAGCAGAGCAGCTGCAGGACGGGACGATCGTTTATATTCCGAGTGAAGGAGAAGAGGAGAACGAGCCGAAAAAAGCAGCGGGCACTAAGGCTGATGCGCCTGTGAACATAAACACAGCGTCTCTCGACGAACTTCAAACCATCTCCGGCGTCGGGCAGAAAAAAGCGGAAGCGATTATCGCGTACCGTGAAGAGAATGGCCGTTTTCAGACTGCTGAAGACATTATGAATGTATCAGGGATCGGAGAAAAGTCATTTGAAAGAATAAAAGCTTCCATTACGGTAAAGTAAATTGACGATCTTGATAAAATCTATGTAAACTTAGGACAGGCAACACGACTTTTGGAGGGAACACTTGTGGAACGAATCTCATGGAATCAATACTTTATGGCTCAAAGCCATTTACTGGCGCTTAGAAGCACATGTCCGAGACTGTCTGTCGGCGCTACGGTTGTCAGAGACAAGCGGATGATTGCGGGCGGATACAACGGCTCAATTGCCGGCGGCGTCCATTGTGCTGATGAAGGATGCCTGCTGATTGATAACCATTGCCAAAGAACGATACATGCAGAGATGAATGCGATATTACAATGCTCTAAGTTCGGCGTACCGACTGAAGGAGCCGAAATATATGTGACGCATTATCCGTGTATTCAGTGCTGTAAATCAATCATTCAAGCAGGAATAAAAACGGTCTATTATGCCGAAGATTACAAAACTCAGCCTTACGCAAGGGAACTATTTGCACAGGCAGGCGTAAAAGTAGAGCAGGTTGAATTGGATGAAATGATCATTGACCTGAAAAACCGTGAAAAATTGTCTTTTGTAGCCGGACTTATTCAGCAATTATCGGATGCAGGACTTAAAGAGGACGAATTGAAAAAAATTCACGAACAGGCAAATGAGCTGTTCACAAGCTACGTATAAGCATGAAATACAAGCGTCTTCTTTTACCTCTGGCGGCGATTTCTGCGACTGCAGGAATTGCTGCCGCCATTTACTTCTCTGTCTTTTTCTTTTTTCTCCTATTTCTCCTCTTTGTTATTGTAAAGACAAAGCAGCGCGGACTATCCATCGGCTGCCTCTTCTCTTTTTGTCTTTATTTCTTTCTTTATACCGCGGCGGATTCAGCAAATGTATCTGCGTATCAGGCCGGAAATTATACGGAAGATGCGCTCATACTGGAGATTCCAAAAATAGACGGAGACAGACTGTCAGCCGTTATCCGTACACGGGACAAAGAGAAATGGGCGGCCTCTTACAAAATTCAGTCTCTTGAAGAAAAACGAAAAATGGCGCAGCTGGAACCGGGCATGAGCTGTACATTCACAGGTTCTTTAGAAGAACCTAAACACGCGACGGTTCCGGGCGGGTTTGATTATAAAGAGCATCTTTACCGTCAGCATATTCACTGGCTTTTCTCCGTCTCCTCTATTCAACATTGCGCAAAGTCTGAAAAAACGGCATTTAAACTGCTGCAAATCAGGAAGCACTTTATTTCTGTGATACGGCGTCATGTCCCCGAATCATCCGCCGGGATCGCAGAGGCGCTGACTGTAGGCGAAAGGTTTTCTGTAGAGGACGATGTACTCAGTGCCTATCAAAAGTTGGGTATCGTCCATTTGATGGCGATTTCCGGAATGCACGTCGGTCTTATTGCGGCAGGTTTATTTTATGTGTTGATCAGAATGGGGATCACAAGAGAAAAGGCTGGTATTTTGCTGCTGCTTTTTTTGCCGGTCTACACGGTGTTAACCGGTGCTGCGCCATCTGTTTTGCGTGCATCACTTATGTTAGGCTTTTATGTCGCGGGAAATCTTTTTAAGCGCCGGATTCATTCTTCTGCGGCAATATCCTTGTCGTATTTACTGCTTCTTCTGTTTAACCCCTATCTGCTTTGGGAAATCGGATTTCAGCTTTCCTTCGCAGTGAGCGCCGCTTTAATTCTGTCATCCTCCATTTTACAGAACGTCCGGGAAAAAAAGCTCGCCCAGCTTGCGATGGCTTCATTTGTGGCAGAGCTTAGTTCACTGCCGTTTCTTCTCTATTATTTTCAGCAGATTTCACTCGTCAGCTTTCCGATGAATATGATCATGGTGCCTTTTTATACGCTGTTTGTGATTCCCTTTTCTGTCATTGGCTTTGTCGTGCTCTTAGTATCAAGGCCCGCAGGCGAGTTTGTGTTTTGCTGGTTTGACCTTGTAATGGCGTGGGCGCACAAACTGATTACTTCTGCAGCATCAATTGAATCATTTACAATCGTTGTTGCCAAACCGGGCATGCTGTCTCTTATATTGCTGGCGATTTCCATTTTTTCTATTTTTGCAGCCGTTGAAAAACACGGTGTTCTCAGACTGCGGAAATCTGCTCTTTTCTTCTGCGCCGTTTTTGTTTATATAGCAATCCGTCCTTATCTCAGCCCTGAAGGAGAAGCGGATATGCTTGATATCGGACAGGGTGACAGTCTGTTTATGAGCGCGCCGCACCGCAGGGGAGCCGTGATGATTGATACAGGAGGAATGCTTTCATATTCTGACGAACCATGGAAAGAAAAGCGACATCCTTATTCTATCGGAGAAAAAGTTTTGATTCCGTTTTTAAATGGGAAAGGAGTGAAAAAGCTTGATGCCTTAATCTTGACTCACGCGGATCAGGACCATATCGGCGAAGCCGGAATTTTAATCAAAAAGCATAGAGTGAAACGTTTAATAGTGCCTGAGGGATTTGTGAAAGAACCGAAGGACAATAACATTATACAGATGGCCAAAGAAGAAAACATCAGCATTACCGAGGCTAGGCGCGGCGATACCGTCACAGCGGGTGATTTGCGGTTTGAGGTGCTGTCTCCTGAAGGGCCCGATGCAAGGAGTAAAAACGATTCATCACTTGTCCTTTGGACGGTTTTAGGCGGGGTAAGCTGGCTTTTGACGGGGGATTTAGAGATGGATGGGGAACAGGAAGTGCTTGATGCTTTTCCGAAATTGAAAGCCGATATACTGAAGGCGGGGCATCACGGCAGCAAAAGCTCCACCGGGGAGGCATTTTTGAAACAGCTGGAGCCGAAAACGGCCTTGATTTCAGCCGGAAAACATAATCGCTATCATCATCCGAATCAGGAGGTGCTTGACCGTTTAAAGGCATATTCCGTCAATGTGCTCCGAACCGATGTCAGCGGAACGATTCAATACAGATTCAAAAGCGGGTTTGGAACCTTTTCTGTCTTCCCTCCATATGATATAGAAGAAACGCGGGCGCCGAACGAAAAAAGACTGCCGATTGACAGCAGCCCGGAAAGCGGCTAAGAGCCGATAAGGTGGATGGCTGTTGCCATCACGAACAAAAAGGCGAAAAATCCGAAGGACACGACAAAACCGACAGCTGAGTCTACAGCATCATTTCGTTTGCTTTGAACGTTTTTTTCAAAATCATTCAATTTCATCCCTCCTGACTTCCCTTAGTATACTGGAATTGTTTTGAAAAATCTAGAAGTGATGGTAACGTTTTCTGTTCTTGTGATTATCGCCTTTTTACGAGCAGACCCGGGAGCTTGTGAATCAGGCGTTTATTATAAATGAGGAAGCTGTTCTTTTTAAAGCTTCCTCTTTACTATTTGCCAAACTCAATTTAGGATAGAAGAGGATCAAGAAAGAGAGGAAGTCATACGATCATGGTATTTGATGTCTGGAAAGCCCTGAAAAAAGGGGATGTCCGCTCCGTTTATTGTTTATACGGAAAAGAAACTTATCTGCTCCAAGAGACCGTCAGCCGGATCAGACAAGCTGTCGTTGATGAGGAGACAAAAGATTTTAACCTGTCTGTTTTTGATCTTGAAGAGGACCCGCTTGACCACGCCATTACCGATGCCGAAACATTTCCGTTTATGGGTGAGAAACGGCTGGTCATTGTTAAAAATCCGTCCTTTTTAACAGGAGAAAAAAAGAAAGAAAAAATAGAGCATAATACAAGCGCTTTGGAGGCTTACATAAAAGAACCCGCGCCTTACACCGTTTTTGTTATTGTGGCTCCGTATGAGAAGCTGGACGAGCGGAAAAAGCTGACGAAGGCTCTCAAACAGCAGGCCTTTATGATGGAGGCCAAGGAGCTGAACGCAAAGGAAACGACTGATTTTACGATCAATTTGGCGCAAACCGAAAATAAAACGATGGATACAGACGCTGCCGAGCATTTGGTTTTGCTCGTAAACGGACACCTGTCTTCCATCTATCAGGAAATCCAAAAGCTCTCCGCCTACACCGGTGACAGGCCGAAAATCACGCTTGAGGATGTCCGGGAGCTTGTCGCGAGGAGTTTGGAGCAGAATATTTTTGAACTGATCAATAAAATCGTGAACCGAGAACGGACGGAAAGCTTGCAGATTTTTTATGATCTTCTTAAGCAAAACGAAGAGCCGATCAAAATTATGGCGCTGATCGCCAGCCAATTCCGCCTTATTTTGCAGACGAAATATTTTGCCGGGCAGGGATACGGGCAAAAGCAGATTGCCTCTAATTTAAAAGTCCATCCATTCCGCGTAAAGCTGGCAATGGATCAGGCGAGGCTTTTTTCCGAAGAAGAGCTGCGCCGCATCATGGAGAAACTCGCCGTGATGGACTATGAAATGAAAACGGGCAAAAAGGACAAGCAGCTGCTGCTTGAACTCTTTCTCTTACAGCTTCTTCAGGCAAATGAAAAAAACGATCCCCGGTAAAAGGGATCGTTTTTGTATTATGCAGAAAGTCCGTTCACTTGTTTCGCAAGTCTTGATTTGTATCGAGCTGCGGCATTTTTGTGTACAAGACCTGTTTTCACTGCTTTATCAATACGTTTCGCTGCTTCAGAAAGAGCAGTTTTCGCTTTATCCGCTTCGTTGTTAGCAACAGAAGCTTCTACTTGTTTGATTGCAGTACGCATAGCAGATTTGATTGTCGCGTTATGAGCGCGGCGTTCGTTATTCGTTTTTGTACGTTTAATCGCTGATTTAATGTTTGGCATGTGTTTCACCTCCTAAGATACAACCTGTAGCACAGTGTCTTAAGGTTAAATCTTCTTCACAATAGAACAAATTGTATTCTATCAAACAGAACTTTAGATTGCAATATAAATGTAAAGTATTTTTCATTGAAGGGCTGAATTCGCATGATTCGTTTTACAAATGGCAACACTATGTACCACGATGATTGAAGGAGGTCTTCCCCGTGAAAAACAGTGAACTGGATGTCAATCAATTTCTTATACGGACGGACTTAGCGGTAGAAACAAAACAGGCGCTAAAAGACGGACAAGCTGACCAGCAGAAAGAAATAAAAGGTTTTATCGAGAAAGAACGCGACAGCGGCGGTATTAAAATCAGAACCGTTGATATTACGAAAGAAGGCGCCGAAATATCGGGAAAAAAACAAGGACGTTATGTCACGATTGAAGCGCAGGGCGTGAGAGAGCATGATTCAGAAATGCAGGAGAAAGTAACTGAGGTGTTTGCCGAGGAATTTTCCGCTTATCTGAACAGCTTAAAGATTCCCAAAGAGGCGAGCTGTCTGATCGTCGGGCTGGGAAATTGGAATGTGACGCCTGATGCGCTTGGTCCTCTCGTTACGGAAAACCTCCTTGTGACGAGGCATTTGTTCAAGCTTCAGCCGGAGAATGTGCAGGAAGGATACAGGCCTGTCAGCGCCCTTGCACCGGGTGTGATGGGCTTAACAGGCATTGAAACGAGCGATATCATCCAAGGCGTGATAAAAGAATCAAAACCGGATTTTGTCATTGCTGTTGATGCTTTGGCGGCGAGGGCCGTTGAAAGGGTGAACACCACCATCCAATTTTCAGATACCGGCATTCATCCGGGTTCTGGCGTCGGCAATAAAAGAAAAGAATTAAGCAAGGAAACACTCGGTATTCCTGTCATTGCAATCGGTGTCCCGACTGTCGTTGATGCAGTTACGATCGCAAGCGACACAGTGGATTACATATTAAAGCACTTTGGCAGAGAAATGAAAGACGACAGCCCGTCAAAATCTCTTGTGCCGGCCGGGATGAACTTCGGCAAAAAGAAAGTACTCACCGAAGAAGATCTTCCGGGTGAAAAAGAGCGCCAATCCTTCCTTGGTATCGTCGGCACGCTGGAAGAAAACGAAAAGCGCCAGCTTATTCATGAGGTGCTTTCTCCGCTCGGTCACAATCTGATGGTAACGCCAAAGGAAATCGACACCTTTATTGATGATATGGCGAACGTGCTGGCCAACGGGTTAAACACGGCGCTTCACGAAAAAGTGTCACAAGACAACAAAGGCTCTTACAATCACTAAATGGTTCTACTTCCTCTAGCTTGTTCATAGAGTAATTACTAGACAAGCGCTGGAGGGATTCGAACAATGAGAAAAAAACGCAGAAACCGTCAAATTGTCGTTACAGTAAACGGTGGAAATGCGCTCAAAGGTATGTTTCTGTTTATTGCAAGCCTCATCGTCATTTTCGTATTATCCGGTGTGCTGACGTCTCTTCGCCCCGAACTGAGGCTTTCTTCCGATTCTCTGCACGGGATTGCCGGGGAACTGCCGGGTGACGCGTTTGCACACCTTCTCGGAATGGAAAATCATTATTTTGCATCAGAGCTTCCGGAAAAAGACAGCTCGTTTCATCTGTCACGGCTTTCCTTAAAGCTCGCGACAAGCATTAATTTGGAAGACCCGCGCAGCTTTTTGGGCCGGGAGCTGCCGGGCTTTGCCCAATTTGATACGGAAATCCTTTTGGCGGGACAAGGGACCGATTATACAAACATGCCGGCTGAATCTCCGCCCCCGTCAAAGGTAATGGAAAAAGAAAAAGAAGTAAATCTCGCAGAAATCGAAAACAAAACGAAAAAAGAAGAAAAAGATCCGCCGAAACATTCAACGGGCAACAGAAAAGTCGTTTTTATTTATCACACCCACAATACGGAATCCTATCTCCCGCTGTTAAAAGGCGAAACCAATCCGGATAATGCCCGCCATTCAAAAGCGAATGTCACGCTCGTCGGAGATATGTTCGGCAAGGCGCTTGAGGCTGAAGGTGTCGGCGCGACCGTAGATAAAACCGACATTCAGGCCCAGCTGAATAAAGATGGTTTAAATTATGCGCGAAGCTATGATGAATCAAGGCCTGTTGTGAAAAGCGCGCTCGCGAAAAACAAAAACCTGCAATATACGATAGATATCCATAGAGACTCCCGGCGGAAGAAAAATACGACAACCGACATCAAAGGAAAGAGATATGCCAGAGTCGCCATTGTCGTCGGCAAAAAAAGCCCTAACTTTGAAGAAAACTATAAACTCGCAAGTGAGCTTCATAAGCTGATGGAGAAAAAATATCCGGGTTTAAGCGTCGGTGTTTTATCAAAAGGCTCTCCCGGTGATAATGGAGTGTACAACCAGGATTTAAACGACAGGTCGCTTCTTTTGGAGTTCGGAGGCGTCGATAACAACCTTGATGAGCTAAGGCGCGCGGCGGACGCCATGGCAGATGTATTCAGCGAATTGTATTGGAATGCTGAAAAAGTCAGCTCGCAATCAGGGGATAAGAAAAAACAATAAGAAATCAGGTGATTCAAATGATCCGCTTTACCGGCAAATGCCTGCTGATTGTCACTGTCATGTTTTTAGGCGTTTTGTTTGGTATGCAGCAGGCAAACAACGGAATGCTTGATATGAAAGGCTATAAGGACCCTTCCTTAAAAGGGGCATTTACCCTGACTGACGGAGAGCATCAGGAAAAAGAAGCCTCCATTCTCGGACAAACCGTTACGGCGAAAGACTTGGAGGAAAAACAAAAGCAGCTGGAACAGGCAGAAAGCTTTAACTTATTTTCAAAAGCCGGAGAAGCCCTTTCAAATACCGTGACAGACTCGGCGCAGGCCATGTATGATTGGGTTTTGAAGCTGAACCGGTAGCGCCAGTGAAGAGAAAAGCGGACTTCTCCTTATGAGGAAGCTTTTCTCTTTCTTGTTTTAATTGAATGTTTACAATCCTATTGATATAATCTAAGCTAGTGTATTTTGCGTTTAATAGTAGGAGTGATAGATTGTGACAGATAAAGAAAAGCGTTTAGAGAGGCAGTCAAGAATTCGGAATTTCTCCATCATCGCCCATATTGACCACGGCAAATCGACCTTGGCGGATCGGATTTTAGAAAAAACATCGGCGATCACCCAGCGGGAAATGAAAGAACAATTGCTTGATTCAATGGACCTTGAACGCGAACGGGGAATTACCATCAAATTAAATTCCGTTCAGCTGAAATATAAAGCAAAGGACGGAGAAGAATATATATTCCATCTGATCGACACGCCCGGACACGTCGACTTTACATATGAAGTATCGCGAAGCCTCGCCGCCTGTGAAGGAGCGATACTCGTTGTAGATGCCGCGCAGGGGATTGAGGCGCAAACATTGGCGAACGTCTACCTGGCGCTTGATAATGACCTTGAGATTCTTCCTGTCATTAATAAAATCGATCTTCCGAGCGCAGAGCCTGAACGTGTGCGTCAAGAGGTGGAGGACGTTATCGGCCTTGACGCTTCAGATGCGGTCCTCGCTTCAGCGAAAGCAGGCATTGGTATAGAGGATATTTTAGAGCAGATCGTAGAGAAAGTGCCAGCTCCTTCAGGCGACCCGGAAGCACCGCTTAAAGCGCTCATTTTTGACTCGCTTTACGATGCATACCGCGGGGTCGTCGCTTATATCAGAGTCGTGGAAGGAACTGTAAAACCGGGCCAGAAAATTAAAATGATGGCGACTGGAAAAGAGTTTGAAGTGATCGAGGTCGGCGTTTTCACTCCGAAGGCGCAGCCGGCTGACGAACTGACCGTCGGCGATGTAGGCTACCTGACAGCAGCGATAAAAAATGTCGGCGACACCCGTGTCGGTGATACGATCACAAGCGCGGTTAAACCTGCGGCAGAAGCGCTGCCGGGCTACCGCAAGCTCAATCCGATGGTTTACTGCGGGCTTTATCCGATTGACACCGCAAAATATAATGATTTGCGTGAGGCATTGGAAAAGCTTGAACTGAACGACTCATCACTTCAATATGAGGCCGAGACGTCTCAAGCGCTCGGCTTCGGTTTCCGCTGCGGCTTTTTAGGAATGCTGCATATGGAAATCATTCAAGAGCGGATCGAACGTGAATTTAAAATTGATCTCATTACTACCGCACCGAGCGTTATTTATGACGTCTACATGACAGACGGCGAAAAAATCGTGGTGGATAACCCGTCAAACATGCCAGACCCGCAAAAGATAGAGCGGGTGGAAGAACCTTATGTCAAGGCGACCATGATGGTGCCGAATGATTTTGTCGGGGCGGTTATGGAGCTTTGCCAAGGGAAACGCGGCAACTTTATCGATATGCAGTATTTAGACGCCAACCGGGTCAGCATTGTATATGACATGCCTTTAGCGGAAATCGTTTATGAGTTTTTCGATCAGCTGAAATCAAGCACGAAAGGGTACGCCTCTTTTGATTATGAACTGATCGGCTACAAACCATCAAAGCTTGTCAAAATGGACATTATGCTGAATGCAGAAAAAATCGATGCGTTGTCATTTATCGTGCATCGTGATTACGCGTACGAGCGCGGGAAACTCATCGTTGAGAAGCTGAAGGAATTGATTCCGCGCCAGCAATTCGAAGTTCCCGTGCAAGCGGCGATCGGACAAAAAATCGTGGCGCGTTCAACCATTAAAGCCATGCGGAAAAATGTACTGGCAAAATGTTACGGAGGAGACATCTCGCGGAAACGGAAACTTCTTGAAAAACAAAAAGAAGGTAAACGCCGGATGAAGCAGGTCGGCTCAGTTGAAGTGCCGCAGGAAGCGTTTATGGCCGTCCTTAAAATGGATGACAGCCCAAAAAAATAACAGAAGCCGCCGCAGTCTTGCACTGCGGTTTCTTTCTGTAATGAAGAAGGTGTACCGAGTGAAATCAGCTTATATTCATATTCCGTTTTGTGAGCATATCTGCCACTACTGCGATTTTAATAAATATTTTATCCAGAGCCAGCCCGTTGATGAGTACTTAAACTCACTCGAGAAGGAAATGTTAAATACGATAGAGCGGACGGGACGCCCGAACCTCCGAACCATTTTTATCGGCGGAGGCACACCGACGTCCTTGTCTCCGGCCCAGCTGGAAAAACTGATGGATTCCATTCATCGCGTCCTGCGTCCCTCGCCAGGCCTTATCGAGTTTGCGGCAGAAGCGAATCCGGATGACCTTTCCGCCGAAAAATTAAAGATTCTTAAAAACGCGGGCGTCAATCGGCTGAGCTTCGGGGTTCAAACGTTTGAAGACGATCTTTTGCAAAAGATCGGCAGGGTGCACAAACAAAAGGATGTTTTTTCTTCTTTTGAAAGGGCGCGGACGCTCGGATTTGATAATATCAGCCTGGATTTAATGTTCGGCCTGCCGAACCAGACATTGGCCCATCTTGACAATTCTATCAAAACGGCATTGTCGCTTGATGCTGAGCACTATTCTGTTTATTCGCTCATAGTAGAGCCGAAAACGGTGTTTTATAATTTAATGCAAAAAGGCCGCCTGCATCTCCCGGCACAAGAACAGGAGGCCGACATGTATGAAACGGTGATGAACCAGATGAACGAAGCCGGTATCCGCCAATATGAAATCAGCAACTTTTCAAAGCCCGGATACGAATCACAGCATAATTTGACGTATTGGAGCAATGAAGATTATTTCGGCTTCGGGGCAGGGGCGCATGGATATATGAACGGCACCCGCACCGTCAACGCCGGCCCTGTGAAGCATTACATGCAGCTGATCGAAGAAAAAGGTCTGCCTTACCGGGACACACATGAGGTGACGAAGGAAGAGCGAATCGAGGAGGAAATGTTTCTCGGCCTCAGAAAAATGTCTGGCGTGAAGAAGAAAGCGTTCCGGGAAAAATTCGGACGCTCTGTAGATGAACTCTTCCCTGATGTCCTGAAAGACCTCGCCGAAAAAGGACTGATCCGAGACACAGAAGAGTCTGTCACATTAACGCATGAAGGTAAATTATTAGGGAATGAGGTTTTTGGCGCTTTTTTGGGTGAGTTATAATTGACATTTTTCTTTTGGTTTGTTACTTTTGTTATAGAATTAGCACTCGCTGACTTAGAGTGCTAACAGGGGTGATGATGATGTTAACAAATCGTCAGCTATTGATCCTGCAAGTGATAATTAATGACTTTATACAGTCAGCACAGCCTGTAGGGTCAAGAACTCTTTCAAAAAAAGACGAAATTACATTCAGCTCTGCAACGATAAGAAACGAGATGGCTGACTTGGAGGAATTGGGCTTTATCGAAAAAACCCACTCTTCCTCAGGACGGGTTCCGTCAGAAAAAGGGTACAGGTATTATGTCGATCATCTGCTGTCGCCCGTCAAGCTGACAAAAACCGACTTAGATTTAATCCACTCGATATTTAAAGAAAAAATCTTCGAGCTGGAAAAAACAGTTCAAAAATCAGCGCAGATCCTGTCCGAACTGACAAACTATACATCCATTGTTCTCGGACCGACGCTGAGCGAAAATTATCTTAAACAGATTCAAATCGTTCCGATCCAGCCGGATAAGGCGGTCGCCATTCTCGTGACGAATACGGGGCATGTCGAAAACCGCACCATCAGTTTCCCGGCCAAAATGGATCTGTCTGATATTGAAAAACTGGTCAATATATTGAATGAACGATTAGCAGGCGTTCCGATGGATGAGCTGAATGAGCGCATTTTTAAAGAGGTCGTCACGTATTTAAGGCAGCACATTGCCAACTACGACAGCATTCTTGAGGCGCTCCGTTCCTCATTTCATCCTGCAGGCCATGTCGAGAAACTGTTTTTCGGCGGAAAAATCAATATGCTGAATCAGCCGGAGTTTCACGATATTGAAAGAGTTCGATCACTTCTGTCTTTAATTGAAAAAGAGCAGGATGTACTGAAGCTGTTTCAATCGTCAAAAGCAGGCATTTCGATTAAAATCGGGAAAGAAAACGACTACGAGGAAATGGAGAACTGCAGCTTAATTACGGCCACATATACCGTTGATACGAAACAAATCGGATCAATCGCCATTATCGGTCCGACGCGTATGAACTATTCCAGAGTCGTCAGCCTGCTTCAGCACGTGACTTCGGACTTGTCAAAAGCATTCACAAATTTGTATGATGAATAAGGGAATTTTGGCAATGATTTTCAGGAATCCTTTTACATCTTTTGAGGGAGGTGAACACAATGTCAGAAGAAAAACAAACCGCAGAACAGGTTGAAACAGAAGAACAAGAAGAAATGGCTGAACAAGCCGCAACTGAAGAACAGCATGATGAAACAGCTGCTGAAGACGAAGCCCTTCAACAACAAATCCAAGAATTGCAAGATTTGCTTGATGAAAAAGAAAACAAACTTTTGCGTGTTCAAGCAGACTTTGAAAACTATAAACGACGCAACCGCCTTGAAATGGAGGCTGCACAGAAATACCGTTCTCAAAGCATCGTGACGGAAATTCTGCCGGCCCTCGACAATTTTGAGCGGGCTTTACAGGTAGACGCCGAAAGCGAGCAGACAAAAAGCTTGCTGCAAGGTATGGAAATGGTTCGCCGCCAGCTGATGGAAGCGCTGAAAAAAGAAGGCGTCGAAGCCATCGAGGCTGTCGGTCAGGAATTTGACCCGAACCTTCACCAAGCCGTTATGCAGGTGGAAGATGAAAACTTCGGCAGCAGCATTGTCGTTGAAGAAATGCAAAAAGGCTACAAACTGAAGGATCGCGTTATCCGCCCTTCAATGGTAAAAGTGAATCAATAATTAAATAGCAGGAGGTAATTCAAAGTGAGTAAAGTAATCGGAATTGACTTGGGTACGACAAACTCATGCGTGGCAGTGCTTGAAGGCGGCGAGCCTACAGTCATCGCAAATGCTGAAGGAAACCGCACAACTCCGTCAGTTGTTGCGTTTAAAAATGGCGAACGCCAAGTAGGGGAAGTGGCAAAACGCCAATCGATCACAAACCCTAACACAATTATGTCTATCAAACGCCACATGGGTACTGACTACAAAGTGGAGATTGAAGGAAAAGACTACACGCCTCAAGAAGTGTCAGCCATCATCCTTCAGCACCTTAAATCATACGCGGAAAGCTATCTTGGCGAAACAGTTTCAAAAGCTGTTATCACAGTTCCTGCATACTTCAACGATGCAGAACGCCAAGCGACAAAAGACGCGGGTAAAATCGCCGGTCTTGAAGTAGAACGTATTATCAACGAGCCGACTGCTGCAGCATTGGCATACGGACTTGATAAAACAGACGAAGACCAAACAATTTTGGTATACGACCTTGGCGGCGGTACGTTCGACGTATCTGTTCTGGAACTTGGCGACGGCGTATTTGAAGTACGTTCAACTGCCGGCGACAACCGTCTTGGCGGGGACGACTTCGACCAAGTTATCATCGACCATCTCGTAGCTGAATTCAAAAAAGAAAACGGCATCGATCTTTCTAAAGACAAAATGGCGCTTCAGCGTTTAAAAGATGCGGCTGAAAAAGCGAAAAAAGATCTTTCCGGCGTGTCATCTACGCAAATTTCTTTACCGTTTATCACAGCGGGAGACGCGGGTCCTCTTCACCTTGAGCTGACGCTGACACGCGCTAAATTCGAAGAGCTTTCCGCTCATCTTGTAGAGCGCACGATGGCTCCGGTCCGTCAAGCGCTTCAAGATGCGGATCTTTCTGCAAGCGAAATCGACAAAGTCATCCTTGTCGGCGGTTCTACACGTATTCCTGCCGTACAGGAAGCAATCAAAAAAGAAACAGGCAAAGAAGCGCATAAAGGCGTAAACCCTGATGAAGTAGTAGCGCTTGGTGCTGCGATCCAAGGCGGCGTGATCACAGGTGACGTAAAAGACGTTGTTCTTCTTGACGTTACACCGCTTTCTCTCGGTATTGAAACAATGGGCGGCGTGTTCACGAAGCTGATCGACCGCAACACAACAATTCCGACAAGCAAATCTCAAGTGTTCTCAACTGCCGCTGACAACCAAACGGCTGTTGACATCCACGTGCTTCAAGGGGAACGCCCGATGTCTGCCGACAACAAAACGCTCGGCCGCTTCCAGCTTACGGATATCCCGCCGGCACCGCGCGGCGTACCGCAAATCGAAGTTTCTTTCGATATTGACAAAAACGGTATCGTAAACGTAAGAGCGAAGGACTTAGGCACAGGCAAAGAACAAAACATCACCATCAAATCTTCTTCAGGTCTTTCTGATGATGAGATCGAACGCATGGTAAAAGAGGCGGAAGAAAACGCTGACGCTGATGCGAAGAAAAAAGAAGAAATCGAAGTCCGCAACGAAGCTGACCAGCTTGTTTTCCAAACAGAGAAAACATTAAAAGATCTGGAAGGCAAAGTGGACGAAGAGCAAGTGAAAAAAGCAAACGACGCAAAAGACGCGTTAAAAGCTGCGATCGAGAAAAACGAATTTGAAGACATCAAAGCGAAAAAAGATGAGCTTCAAGCGATCGTTCAAGAGCTTTCTATGAAGCTTTATGAAGAAGCGGCAAAAGCGCAGCAAGCTGAAGGCGGAGCAAACGCTGAAGGCAAAAAAGCGGACGACAATGTTGTCGATGCGGAATACGAAGAAGTAAAAGAAGACGAAAACAAAAAATAAGTTCCTTTCTAACGCTGCCCAGGCAGACGGCGGAAAGAACGCACAGCATATTCTGATTCAACAGACAGAAAGTCAAAGTCAGGCATCTCTTGGCTTTGACTTTTTTTCTTGCCCGGGATAAAAGGAATTGAAAAAACATAATTCAAAATGATACAATCTAATTTATGTGAGAAATTCGGGAGAGTGAAGCGAGATGAGTAAGCGTGATTACTATGAAGTGCTTGGAGTAAGTAAGAGCGCTTCAAAGGATGAAATCAAAAAAGCCTATCGGAAGCTTTCAAAAAAATATCATCCTGATATCAATAAAGAATCCGGAGCAGATGAAAAATTCAAAGAGGTAAAAGAAGCATACGAAGCGCTCTCAGACGACCAAAAACGCGCGCAATATGACCAATTCGGCCATACAGACCCTAATCAGGGCTTCGGCGGCGGTTTCGGAGGCGGAGGAGACTTCGGCGGCTTCGGTTTTGATGACATCTTCTCAAGCATCTTTGGCGGCGGCACGAGACGCCGGGATCCGAACGCACCTCGGCAGGGAGCTGATCTGCAGTATACAATGACCCTGTCATTTGAAGATGCGGCTTTCGGGAAAGAGACGATTATTGAAATTCCTCGTGAAGAAAATTGCGAAACATGTAAAGGCTCCGGCGCGAAGCCCGGAACAAAACCGGAAACGTGCTCGCATTGCGGGGGCTCCGGCCAGCTGAATGTTGAACAAAACACGCCGTTTGGCAAAGTTGTCAACAGAAGAGTCTGCCACCATTGTGAAGGCACCGGGAAATTCATTAAAAACAAATGTGCGGACTGCGGCGGCACAGGCAAGGTGAAAAGACGGAAAAAAATCAATGTCACGATTCCTGCCGGCGTGGACGACGGACAGCAGCTGCGCGTTCCGGGGCAAGGCGAACCCGGCGTAAACGGAGGTCCTGCGGGAGACCTGTTTGTCGTATTCCATGTGCGCGCCCATGAGTTTTTCGAGCGCGACGGAGACGATATTTACTGCGAAATGCCGTTAACGTTTGCCCAAGCGGCTCTCGGCGATGAGGTGGAAGTGCCGACGCTTCACGGAAAAGTGAAACTGAAAATTCCTGCCGGCACACAAACGGGAACAAAATTCAGATTAAGAGGCAAAGGCGTGCAGAATGTCCGGGGGTACGGCCAAGGCGATCAGCACATTGTCGTTCGGGTAGTCACTCCGACAAATCTGACGGATAAACAAAAAGACATCATCCGCGATTTTGCTGAAGTCAGCGGCAATCTGCCGGATGAGCAAGAAATGAGTTTCTTTGACAAAGTAAAACGCGCATTTAAAGGCGAGTAATGATTGGATAGGAGTTGGTAGTTTTGAAATGGTCCGAAATCAGCATTCACACAACACATGAAGCGGTCGAACCCATCTCAAATATTTTGCATGAAGCTGGTGCGAGCGGGGTTGTCATCGAAGATCCGCTTGATTTAATAAAAGAACGTGAGAATGTATACGGGGAAATCTACCAGCTCGACCCCAATGATTACCCCGATGAGGGTGTCATTGTCAAAGCGTATTTGCCGATTAACAGTTTTCTCGGCGAAACGGTCGACGGCATTAAAGAAACGATCAATAATCTGCTGCTTTACGATATTGATTTAGGGAGAAACAAAATCACCATTTCTGAAGTCAACGAAGAGGAATGGGCAACGGCTTGGAAAAAGTATTATCACCCTGTGAAAATTTCCGAAAAATTCACGATCGTTCCGACATGGGAAACATACACACCGGTGAATACGGATGAACTGATTATTGAAATGGATCCGGGAATGGCGTTTGGCACGGGAACGCATCCGACAACCGTTCTTTGCATTCAGGCGCTCGAACGGATTGTCCGAAAAGGCGACCGCGTCATTGATGTCGGCACGGGTTCAGGAATTTTAAGCATCGCCGCTGCCATGCTTGAGGCTGAATCGGTTCATGCGTATGATCTTGATCCGGTCGCTGTCGAAAGCGCGCGCCTGAATGTGAAATTGAACAAAGTGAGCGATACGGCCGAAGTGAAGCAGAACAATCTGTTAGACGGCATCACGGGCGAGCATGATGTCATTGTCGCGAATATTTTAGCGGAAGTGATTCTCCGCTTCACGTCCCAGGCGTACGGCCTGTTAAAAGACGGCGGCCATTTCATTACGTCCGGCATTATCGGCCAGAAAAAACAGGAAGTAAAAGATGCGTTGGAAAAAGCCGGCTTTACCATCACAGAAATTCTGTCAATGGAAGATTGGGTCAGCATCATTGCGAAAAAATAACAGTTAGTAGGTGTCACAGCGTATGCAACGATATTTTATCGAGCTCACGAAGCAGGAGATGAACGAAGCTCATGAATTCCAAATAACAGGCGAAGATGTTCATCATATTGCCAACGTCATGAGGATGAATGCCGGTGACCGGATTATCTGCTGCTCGAAGGATGGCCATGAAGCGTTATGTAAGCTCCAAGCTGTTTCTAAAGAACACATATCATGCCTCGTGTCTGAATGGACGGGGGAAGATCGCGAGCTGCCGGTAAAGGTTCTGATAGCCAGCGGTCTTCCGAAAGGCGATAAGCTTGAATGGATTATCCAAAAAGGGACCGAGCTCGGCGCGAGCATGTTTATCCCTTTTCAGGGCGCCCGATCCGTCGTTAAGCTGGACGACAAAAAAGCAAAGAAAAAGCGGGAGAGATGGACGAAAATCGCGAAGGAAGCGGCCGAACAGTCGTACCGAAATGAAATTCCCGAAGTGAAAACCGTTCATACGTTCCGGCAGCTGCTTGAGATGGCGGAGAATGTCGATAAATGTGTCGTTGCATACGAAGAGTCATCAAAGCAAGGAGAATCGAGCGCTTTCGCTGCGGTTGTGCAAAGCCTGCCGTATGGGTCGTCGCTTTTAATCGTATTCGGCCCTGAAGGCGGTCTAACTGAATCTGAAGCACAGCAGCTTTCAGAAAAAGGCGCCGTCTTATGCGGACTCGGACCGAGAATTTTACGGACTGAAACTGCGCCCATGTACGCGTTAAGCGCAGTTTCTTATCATACAGAGTTATTAAGAGGTGATCAGTAATGGCAACTGTTGCTTTTCATACCCTTGGCTGCAAGGTCAACCATTATGAAACAGAAGCAATCTGGCAGCTGTTTAAAGAAGCGGGTTATGAACGAAAAGAATTCGAACAGACAGCAGATGTATATGTCATTAATACATGTACGGTAACAAACACAGGAGATAAAAAAAGCCGCCAAGTCATCAGACGGGCCATCCGCCAAAATCCTGACGGGGTGATCTGTGTGACGGGATGCTACGCACAAACGTCCCCGGCAGAAATTATGGCCATTCCCGGCGTTGACATCGTCGTCGGCACACAGGACCGTGAAAAAATGCTCGGCTACATAGAGCAGTACAGAGAAGAGCGCCAGCCGATTAACGGTGTCGGCAACATTATGAAAGCGCGCGTGTTTGAAGAGCTTGATGTTCCCGCCTTTACAGACCGGACAAGAGCGTCATTGAAAATCCAAGAGGGCTGCAACAATTTCTGCACGTTCTGCATTATTCCGTGGGCGCGCGGCTTACTGCGTTCCCGAGATCCTGAAGAGGTTATTAAACAGGCTCAGCAGCTAGTGGATGCCGGTTACAAAGAGATCGTTCTGACGGGAATTCATACGGGCGGTTACGGAGAGGATATGAAAGATTACAATTTCGCAAAGCTACTCCGTGAATTGGATACCCGAGTAGAAGGCTTAAAACGGATCAGAATTTCATCTATTGAAGCAAGCCAAATCACTGACGAAGTGATTGAGGTGCTGGATGCTTCTGATAAAATTGTCCGCCACCTCCACATTCCGATTCAGTCAGGCTCAAACACCGTTCTTAAACGGATGAGACGAAAGTATACGATGGAATTTTTCGCGGACCGGTTAAATAAGCTGAAAGAAGCGCTGCCAGGCCTTGCTGTCACATCTGACGTCATCGTCGGCTTCCCCGGTGAAACGGAAGAAGAATTTATGGAAACATACCAGTTCATCAAAGAACACAAGTTTTCTGAGCTTCATGTGTTCCCTTACAGCAAACGCACCGGAACACCTGCGGCCAGAATGGATGACCAGGTTGATGAAAACGTAAAAAATGAACGGGTTCACAAGCTGATCGCGCTTTCTGACCAGCTTGCAAAAGAATACGCTTCTGATTACGAAGGAGAGGTTCTGGAAATCATTCCTGAAGAAGCGTTTAAAGAGTCCGATAAAGACGGCATGTTTGTCGGCTATACGGACAATTATATGAAAGTCGTCTTTAAAGGGACGGAAGACATGATCGGCAAACTTGTCAAAGTCAAAATCCAAAAAGCGGGTTATCCGTACAATGAAGGGCAGTTCGTCCGGATTGTTGAAGAAGAAACGGCACAGAAAATGCGAATGTCTTCATAATATTTTTGAAAAACCGATGCCCCCTGTGCATCGGTTTTTTTTATTGTTTAGAGGGAATAAGCCTGTCAATAAACTGGTGAAACAGATTGGTGAACGGTAAAAACAGCAGGGCGGTCACGACATTGAATAAAAGGCTGAAATGGGCAATCATTTGAGCGGGGTCGCTTGTCAGCCGTTCCATGATGCCTGCCGACGCCGACAGAAAAGGAAAGACGAGAAGCACACCGAGGACATTAAACACAACGTGGGCGCCCGCGGTCTGTCTCGCGGCATTTCCGCCTGAAACAGCAGCCATTACAGCCGTAATGCATGTCCCGATATTAGATCCCAAGACGACGCTTATGGCCTGCTCAACGCCAATCACCCCTTCATTCATAAAGCTCATTAAAATGCCGATGCATACCGAGCTTGAATGAATGATTGCTGTCAATATCATGCCGATAAAAAGAGCGGACCAGCTTGAATCGTTTACATGCCGCAGCACCTCCGCGCCTGCCTTCATTTCTGTCAGCGGAACGGCGAGGCGGCTGAAGCACGTGATGCAAAAAAAGATAATGCCGAGGCCCAGAAAGCTCGTTCCGATCTGTTTGAACGGATATTTACGAATAAACAAAAACAATAAACCGCCGATGAAAAGCGCCCAGATGAGCACATCCATTTTAATGGCCAAAAACTGCGTCGTAAATGTTGAGCCGACATTCGTTCCGAGAATCATCGGAATCGTCCGCTTAAAAGTCAAAGCGCCCGCGCTCACAAATCCAATGACAATGACCATAAAGGCGGAGCTGCTCTGAAGTAAACCTGTAAACACGATGCTGATGAGAAAAGCTTTCAAAGGGTGGTCAGTAAACAGAAGCAGGCTCTCCTCAATTTTTGAATACGTTAAAGATATCAGCCCTTGCCTGAGCAGGCTCATTCCGGCTAAAAAAAACAAGATAAGTGCAGCAAAGCAGATCAATATCAGCAAACGAAACACCCCTTTCCATCATTATATAGACAAGCAGCGCCATTCATGACGGAAAAGTGAACTCACTTAGTTGACCTGACTGATGGCTTATATTATAATGTCAAAGTACATGTTTATATGTGTATCTTTTTAAAGGTAGTCGATTGGTGTATTCGGAGGGAGGGAAAGAGAATGTCAAAAACGGTCGTTAGAAAAAACGAATCGCTTGAAGATGCTCTTCGTCGCTTCAAACGCAGTGTATCAAAGACAGGTACTTTGCAAGAAGCAAGAAAGCGCGAATTTTATGAAAAACCTAGCGTAAAGCGCAAGAAAAAGTCTGAAGCTGCTAGAAAACGCAAATTCTAAAAGAGGGTGGATTTATGAGTCTTCTTGAGCGACTTAACCAGGATATGAAGCTGTATATGAAAAGCCGTGAGAAAGACAAACTGACTGTCGTTCGAATGGTGAAAGCTTCACTTCAAAACGAAGCAATTAAGCTTAAGAAAGACAGTTTGACCGAGGATGAGGAACTTACTGTCCTATCTCGTGAACTTAAGCAACGTAAAGACTCCCTCCATGAATTTTCAAACGCTAATCGTTTAGATTTAGTAGATAAAGTTCAAAAAGAGCTGGACATTTTAGAAGTTTATTTACCGAAGCAGCTTTCTGAAGAAGAGCTGCAGACAATCGTAAATGAAACCATCGCTGAAGTCGGTGCGAGCTCCAAAGCGGACATGGGCAAAGTGATGAGTGCTATTATGCCTAAAGTAAAAGGTAAAGCTGACGGAAGTGTAATTAACAGACTTGTCAGCAGTCAATTATCTTAATTGACAAAGAAAAAGACATCTTTCCTGGAGAGATGTCTTTTTTTATACATAAAAAAATGAAACTTAAGTACATTTGTTACGTATATAAAGAAGAACGAAAAGGGAAGGAGGGTATATCGGCCTTGTTCCGAAAAAAAACCGGAATTGCTGTTGCTCTATTGGTCCTATTTGTATTATGTTTATTAGGGGTTCAGTTGAACGCAAAAGCTGATCATCCAGCGGTCTATGTCATCCCGGTTGAGAAACATGTCGAAAAGGGGCTTGCTTCGTTCTTATCGCGTTCTTTCAAGGAGGCGAAAGAAGCCGGAGCGTCACACATTATTCTTGACATCAATACGCCGGGCGGCGCCGTTCATTCTGCCTTAAACATTGCAGATGTGATAAATGGCGCGGATGTGCCTGTTACCGCTTACGTAAATAAACGGGCGCTTTCCGCAGGCGCGTATATTGCGCTTCAAGCAGACGATATTTATATGGCGCCGGGAGGAAAGATGGGGGCTGCGGCCATTATTGACGGAAAAGGAAACGCCGCTGACCAAAAAGCCCAATCACTGTGGCATGCGGAAATGGAAGACGCAGCCGTTAAGAACAATCGGAATCCGAAATACGCGCTGGCCATGGCAGACCCTGCAATAGATGCGGAGGAAGCGGGAGCCCCAAAGGGGAAGCTGCTGACGCTGACTGCTGAAAAAGCCGAGGAAGTCGGTTATTCGGAAGGCACCGTGCCAAACCTTGACGCATTGTATAAAAAGCTCGGGTTTCAAAAAGCCGATGTTCAGCACGCTCAAGAAGGCTTCGTCGACAAAATGGGCAGATGGTTCACAAACCCGTTCGTTGTGCCTGTCTTATTAACCTTAGCTTTTCTGGGCCTGACCATTGAACTGTTCTCTCCGGGTGTCGGTATACCGGGGGCCGTCGGATTTACGGCCTTGCTGCTGTTTTTCGTCGGACATCTTGCCGCCGGTTTTGCAGGCTATGACAGCGTATTCCTGTTTGTCGCCGGTTTGGTTTTTATCCTATTAGAAATCTTTCTGCCGGGAGGCATCATCGGTCTCCTCGGAATCATCGGCGTTATCGCGAGCCTTTTTCTCGCGGCAGGCAGCTCTACTGTAATGGCGGTTTCTCTCTTGATCGCCGCGGCTGTTTCCATTGCAGCCTTTATCATATTCACAAGGGTGTTGGGAAAACGGATGAAATTCTTTAAGAAATTTATATTGACTGATTCTACAAGCACAGAGAGCGGTTATGTTTCAAATCAAAATCGGACAGAGCTATTGGGCAAGGTCGGCGTGACCGCTACCGCCCTCAGGCCGTCAGGCACCGTTATTATTGAAGATGAACGCCTTGATGTCGTTTCAGAAGGCTCGTTCACTGAAAAAGATAAGCAAGTAAAAGTGGTAAAAGTGGAAGGCTCGCGCATCGTCGTGAGAGAAATATAGATAAAACCTTGAGGAGGAATTAGATGGAACTGTCAAGCTTGGCGATTTTAGCATTAGTCGCAGCCGCAATCATTGTATTAGCCGTGTTCTTCACCTTTGTACCGGTGATGCTTTGGATCTCGGCGCTTGCGGCGGGAGTCAAAATCAGCATTTTCACTTTAATCGGAATGAGGCTTCGCCGCGTTATTCCGAACCGTGTGGTAAACCCGTTAATTAAAGCGCATAAAGCGGGCATTGCCGCTTCAACAAATCAGCTTGAGAGCCACTACTTGGCCGGAGGTAATGTCGACAGGGTCGTCAATGCCCTGATTGCGGCACAGCGCGCCAATATTGAGCTGACGTTTGAACGCTGCGCTGCCATTGACCTGGCCGGCCGAGACGTATTAGAAGCCGTTCAAATGAGCGTAAATCCAAAGGTCATTGAAACACCGTTTATCGCGGGTGTCGCCATGGACGGAATTGAAGTCAAAGCGAAAGCCAGAATTACGGTGAGAGCCAATATCGACCGCCTCGTCGGCGGAGCCGGCGAAGAAACCATCGTCGCCCGTGTCGGCGAAGGGATTGTATCAACGATCGGTTCATCAGTCAATCATAAAAAAGTGTTGGAAAACCCTGATATGATCTCGCAAACCGTACTGGGAAAAGGATTGGACTCAGGCACCGCATTTGAAATTCTTTCGATCGATATCGCCGACGTTGACATCGGCAAAAACATCGGAGCGATTCTGCAGACAGACCAGGCGGAAGCAGACAAAAACATTGCACAGGCAAAAGCGGAAGAACGCCGCGCCATGGCAGTGGCGCAAGAGCAGGAAATGCGCGCCCGCGTAGAAGAAATGCGTGCTAAAGTAGTGGAAGCAGAAGCGGAAGTGCCGCTTGCGATGGCTGAAGCATTGCGTGAAGGAAACATCGGCGTTATGGACTACATGAATATAAAAAATATTGACGCCGATACAGGCATGAGGGATTCAATCGGCAAGCTGACAAATGACCAGCAAGATGAAGACCATCAATCCTAACCTCTCTTATAAGGAGGGAGCCGTTATATGTACGAGATTCTGACAAACCCGCTCGTCATTGCTGTCGTCATCGGCATTATATCGGCGATATTCGGCAAAAAAAGCAAAGATGAGAAACAGAGCGCCAAAAACCCTGCGCCGCAGGCTCAACAGCAGCCGACCCAACAGCAGCCGGCTGACCAGCATAAACTGGAAGAAGTGCCTGTTGTTTCAGAAGAAAACCCGTTTGAACAAAAAAGACGGGAAGCTGAAAAAAGACTTGCGGAAACAAAGCGGACGTTCAAAGGACTTGAACGCGAGCTGACTGCTGTGCGCGGCAGGAACGCGTCCCTGAAGAAAAATGTTCTCAAAGTAAATAAAGACACCGCGGTGCAAGGCGTCATTTTCGGAGAAGTTTTCGGCCCGCCGCGTGCCAAAAAACCTCACCGCACGATGCAGAGCATCCGTAAAAATTAAAGTGTTAGAACCCCTTTTCAAATCATACATATGAGATGAAAGGGGGTTCTTTTTGTATGGGGCAAAGAAAGAATCGTATAAAGGCGTGGCTGACAAGAGCATTGGAAATTCCCCCGGACGTTATGATGGATCTGCCTCGTATTACGATGGTCGGCAGACTTCATATCTACATAGAGAACCACAGAGGCCTCTTGCTTTTCAGCGAGGAAGAAGTAAGACTGATGCTGAAGCAGGGGCAATGTATCATATCAGGAAAAAACTTGGTTATTAAGGCAATCCTTCCTGAGGAGATTTTACTGGAAGGCACGATAGATCATGTTCGATATGTCGACTCATAAAGCCGAGGGGGAAATGATGTGAAAAATAAATGGCTGTCTTTTTTTTCGGGTAAAGTCCAGCTGGAAGTGAAAGGAAAAGGAATCGAACGGCTGCTGAATGAATGCACAAGGAATGGAATCGCGCTTTATGCGGTGAAAAAAAAGAAAGACTGTGTCCTGCTTATGATTCAGCTTCAGGATGTACATGCCTTCAGGAGGGCCATCAGAAATCATGAATGCAAAGCAAGCTTCAAAAAACGAAAAGGGCTTCCCTTTCTGCTTCTTAAATCAAAACTGAACATGGGATTTACCGCGGGATTTGCGGTTTTTTTCATTATATTATTTCTCTTATCAAACATGGTCTGGAAAATTGATATTAAAGGGGCCAAGCCTGAAACAGAACACCAAATGATGAAGCACCTTGAAGAGATCGGGGTGGAAAAGGGCCGTCTGCAATTTTTAATGATGACGCCGGAAAAAATCCAAAAATCGTTAACAAACGGAATTGAGAATATTACGTGGGTCGGAGTGGAATTAAACGGGACATCCCTTCATATGAAAGTTGTCGAAAAAAATGAACCGACAAAAGAAAAGTACATCAGCCCCCGCCATATCGTAGCCAAAAAGAAAGCGATTATTACAAGAATGTTCGTTCAAAAGGGACAGCCGATGGCCTTTGTGAACGATCATGTAGAGAAGGGGCAGCTGCTTGTCTCAGGCTTGATCGGAAGTGAAGATCACCAGCATAAAGTTGCTTCAAAAGCGGAAATTTACGGAGAAACATGGTACAAGTCAAATGTAACTGTGCCTCTTGAAACATCATTTACGGTATATACGGGTAAAGTAAGGACGAAGCACAAGCTGGCTTTCGGATCATTAGCCGTGCCTTTCTGGGGTTTTTCTTTTAAGGAGGAGCCGCTGAAAAATCCGAAAACAGAGCAAGAAAACCATCCGTTTCAATTTCTGGGGCTGAAGCTTCCGATTTCTTATGTAAAAGAGCAAACGAGGGAAAGCGAACCTTCGGTGAGGACCTACACGAAAGAACAGGCGGTCAAGGCGGGAATTAAAATGGGAAAACAGGACGTAGAGAAACAATTAGGCGACAGCGGAGAGGTGAAAAGTGAAAAAGTTTTGCACCAATCCGTTGAGAATGGTAAAGTAAAGTTGATTATTCTCTACCAAGTTATAGAAGATATCGTTCAAACCACACCTATTGTTCAGGGAGACTAAAGAATGGCAGAACATTTACTTGCGATTAATCACAAACTGAAAAGCCCGGACGAAGCACTTTCATTGTTCGGCAGCCAAGATTCCTTTTTGAAGCTGATGGAAAAGGATCTGGGTGTAAGCATCATCACACGCGGTGAAACCGTATACGTTTCCGGCAATGATGAGTCTTTTCAAATTGCCGACAGGTTATTGGGATCGCTCCTCGCTTTAATTCGCAAAGGGATAGAGATTTCGGAACGAGATGTGCTGTATGCTGTGAAAATGGCAAAAAAAGACAAACTTGACTATTTTGAAAGCATGTATGAAGAGGAAATTACGAAAACGGCAAAAGGCAAACCGATCCGTGTCAAAACCATCGGGCAGAGAGAATATGTTGCGGCGATGAAAAAAAATGACATGGTGTTCGGCATCGGGCCCGCGGGGACCGGTAAAACATATTTGGCCGTCGTAAAAGCGGTACATGCCTTAAAAAACGGCCTCATTAAAAAAATCGTTTTAACGAGACCCGCTGTTGAAGCCGGCGAGAGCCTCGGCTTTTTGCCCGGAGACTTAAAGGAAAAAGTGGATCCTTACCTGCGCCCGCTGTATGACGCGCTTCATGATGTACTGGGAAGCGACCATACGGAACGCCTTTTAGAAAGAGGGGTTATTGAAATCGCCCCGCTTGCTTATATGAGAGGGCGGACGCTTGACGACGCGTACGTGATTCTTGACGAAGCCCAGAATACCACCCCCGCTCAAATGAAAATGTTTTTGACGAGATTGGGTTTTGGCTCTAAAATGATCATTACGGGCGACGTAAGCCAAATTGACCTGCCGAAAGGTGTCACATCGGGACTTGCAGTAGCGAAGGATATGCTGAAGAATATAAACGGCATTTCCGTGATTGAACTTGACCAGACAGACGTGGTCAGGCATCCGCTGGTTGCGAAAATTATTGAAGCTTATGATAAGCAAAAGTAATGCTAAAATGACCCGATCTCCCGTTATCGGGTCATTTTTATGATGTGTTGCTGATGTTTCAGGGAGGAGGTTCTTGTTTTGAAAAAGAAGGGAAAGAGCAAAAGCGGCCGGGAACGGTTCCGCAGTTTCAGACATGCCCGTTCAGCCCACGTACTGTTGTATTTGCTGCTTTCGGCGATTATGTTTGGCTTGCTCTTTATTCATGTAAAACCTGAATCACTTAATTTGGATTTGTTCTCAGTCAGTGATAAGACCATCTACGCGCCTGCAACAGTGGAAGACCAGCAGGCGACGGAAGCGAAAAAGCAGGCGGCCGAAGACGCTGTTGAGGACCAATACACACTGAAAAAAGGCTATACCGACAACCGCCTTGATCTCATCACGTCTATTTTCGACAGCATCAGCGAAGTGAAACAAAATGCTGAAAAAGACAAAAAAGCTCCTTCGGAAAACTCTTTGGTAAAGTCGGTAAAAAACAAGCTGACTCAAGATGTGAATGAATCCATTTCAGAAGACACTATTAAAGCGCTTCTGCATGCGAACAATGAAGATTTCTCATTTGTGAGGGATTCCGTCATTACTGCGGTGAATACGGTGATGAGCAGTGAGATACCGTCCGAAAAATTAGCAGAAGCGAAGGAAAAAGTCGCAAAAGAGCTGAAAAGTGCTTCGGTGCCGTCAAAGTATTTGTCAGCGGCAACTGAAATCGGAAAATATGCGGTCATCCCGAATTACGTATTTGATCCGAAAGCGACCGATGCAAAGCGGCAGGAAGCCTCAGACAGTGTCCAGCCGGTTCAGATCAAACAAGGACAGGTTCTTATTGAGGAGAATGACCTGATCGACCGGGAGGTATACAGAAAGCTCGAATTAACGGGGCTGTTAAACAATTCGAATCTGTTAAAGCCTATCACCGGTCTGTTACTGATGATCGGTCTGTTCATTGCTACGCTTGTCTACTATTTTGAGAAACAGCAGCAGGAACTTAAGCTGAAAAATAAATCACTTTTGTTATTTTCCATTATTACAACGCTGATTCTTGTCATTATGGAAGTCGTCAGCCTGTTTCAAAAAATCGAATACACCAATATCGGTTATCTTGTTCCGATCGCCGCCGGCGCCATATTATTCAGGCTGCTGCTCAATGAAAGGCTCGCTATTTTAGGAAGCATCATTTTAGCGATTTGCGGCAGTATGATGTTTAATCAGGGCGTAACGGGAACGTTTAATTATGTAATCGGAATTTACTATTTAATCAGCAGCATTTCAGGCATTTTGTTTTTAGGAAAACATAATGCGAGATCTAAAATTTTGCAGGCCGGATTGTTCGTGTCGTTTATTAATATGATTATCGTGCTCTCGCTTTTATTAATACAAAACACGGCGCTGTCCGCTGTTGAAATCGGAACGTTAATGCTGATGGGGGCCGTGTCGGGCCTGGCTGCATCGGTTTTGATTATCGGCCTTATGCCGTTTTTTGAAACGGGATTCGGCATTCTGTCGACGATGAGGCTGATTGAGCTGTCAAACCCGAATCATCCTCTGCTTCGTAAGATTTTAACGGAAACACCTGGTACATATCATCACAGCGTTATGGTTGCGAATCTGTCGGAAGCGGCCTGTGAAGCTGTAGGTGCAAACGGCCTGCTGGCGCGTGTAGGGGCGTATTATCATGATCTTGGCAAAACGAAACGCCCGCAATACTTTATTGAAAATCAAATGAATATGGATAATCCTCATGATAAGCTGTCTCCGCAGCTCAGTAAAAATATTATCATCGCCCATACGACAGACGGCGCGAACATGCTCAGAAGCTATAAGTTTCCGCAAGAGCTTGTGGACATCGCTGAGCAGCATCATGGGACGTCCCTTTTAAAATTCTTTTATTATAAGGCGAAGGAAAAAGGCGACCAGATTACAGAAGAAGAGTTCCGCTACCCGGGACCGAAACCGCAATCAAAAGAGGCTGCCATTATTTCAGTGGCTGACAGCGTCGAGGCTGCCGTCCGTTCGATGCACAATCCAAATCCGGAGCGGATCGAGAAGCTTGTGCGCGGGATTATATCCGATAAGCTTCAGGACGGGCAGTTCTCGGAATGTGATCTGACCTTCAGAGAGCTGGATACGATCGCTAAAACGCTCTGCGCAACATTAAAAGGAATTTTCCACTCCCGGATTGAATATCCGGAGGCTACGAAGAAGGTGAAATAAAATGGGTTTACTGATAGATATCGTTGATGAAACAAACAGTGTCTCAGCCGACTCACTGAAAGAAGTTGAAAAGCTGCTTCAATTTGCGGCGGATAAAGAAGGCGTTCAGGATCAGGCTGAGGTCTCAGTGACAATTGTCTCCAATGAGGAGATCAGAGAAATCAATAAAGAATATAGGGGAAAGGACACCCCGACAGATGTCATTTCGTTTGCTCTTGAAGAAGAAGGGGAAGACGAAATCGAGATAGTGGGCGCCGACATGCCGCCTGTTTTAGGAGATATCATTATCAGCGCTGACCGAACGAAAGAGCAGGCAGAAGAGTACGGCCATTCCTTTATGAGGGAGCTCGGCTTTCTCGCTGTCCACGGCTTTTTGCATTTGCTTGGCTATGATCATATGACTAAGGAAGATGAAGAAGAAATGTTTTCTAAGCAAAAGGATTTGCTGGATGAGTATGGACTCACGAGATCATAAAAATGAGTGGAGCCGTCTTATAAAGAGTTTTGTCCACGCATGGAGAGGGATCTGGAAAACGGCGCGGTCGGAGCGGAATTTTCAATTTCACACCGCCGCAGCCTGCGCCGTCATTCTTTGCGGCTTCCTCACCGGGCTCAGCTCGGCTGAATGGGCCGTTGTTTTGATGCTGATCGGAGGCATGCTCTCACTGGAGCTGGTGAATACGGCTATTGAACATCTTGTTGATTTAGTAACGGATCAGTACCATCCGCTCGCAAAAGCGGCAAAGGACGCGGCCGCCGGAGCTGTTTGCGTATTTGCCGTCATTTCGTGTATCATTGGTTTACTCATCTTTTTGCCGAAGTTATTTTAGCAGAAGATTCTTACAATTATTTTACATTACCAAAAATGGGCGTGAAAAACCAATAAAAATTATGTAAAATAAAAGTGACAGCGGTATCATACAGGATAAAGGTAAGAGAGGAACATGTACACATGAACAGACAAGAACTTATTGCAGAAGCATTAAAAGCACGGGACACAGCGTATGTGCCGTATTCAAATTTCAGAGTCGGAGCCGCTCTTCTTACCAAAGACGGAAAAGTGTACAGAGGCTGCAACATTGAAAATGCAGCATACAGCATGTGCAACTGTGCTGAACGCACCGCTTTATTCAAAGCTGTATCTGAGGGGGATACGGAATTCAGCATGCTGGCCGTAGCAGCGGATACACCGGGACCGGTGTCACCGTGCGGAGCTTGCAGACAAGTAATTTCCGAGCTCTGCTCAAAGGATATGCTCGTGATTCTGACCAACTTACAAGGACAAATAAAAGAAATGACTGCAGAAGAATTATTGCCAGGCGCATTTTCATCGGAGGATTTACATGACGAACGAAAGCTTTAAATCAGGATTTGTATCTATCATCGGAAGACCTAACGTAGGAAAGTCTACCTTTTTAAACCGGGTCATCGGACAAAAAATCGCCATTATGAGCGACAAACCCCAGACGACAAGAAATAAAGTGCAAGGGGTGCTCACAACAGGCACATCACAAACCATTTTTATTGATACACCCGGCATTCACAAACCGAAGCACAAGCTTGGCGACTTTATGATGAAAGTGGCGCAGAACACGCTGAAGGAAGTTGACTTGGTGTTATTTATGATTAACGCTGAAGAAGGATACGGAAAAGGCGACGAGTTTATTATCGAAAAGCTCCGTCAAACATCTACGCCCGTATTTTTAATCGTAAACAAAATCGATAAAATCCATCCTGATCAGCTCCTGCTATTAATTGACGAGTACCGCACGCGTTATCCGTTTAAGGAAATAGTGCCGATTTCAGCATTGGAAGGCAACAACGTTGAAACGCTGCTCGCACAGATTGAAGCATATTTACCGGAAGGGCCCCAGTTTTATCCGAGTGACCAGGTGACAGACCATCCTGAGCGGTTTATTATTTCTGAACTGATCAGAGAAAAGGTGCTCCACCTCACAAGGGAAGAAATCCCGCACAGCATCGCGGTGAGCATCGAATCCATAAAGGCGCAGGATAACGGCTCTGTCCATGTGGCGGCCACAATCGTGGTGGAACGCGATTCGCAAAAAGGAATCGTCATCGGGAAAAAAGGCAGCCTTTTAAAAGAAGTCGGCAAAAGGGCAAGAGCTGATATTGAAGCGCTGTTAGGCTCACGCGTTTATTTGGAGTTGTGGGTAAAGGTGCAAAAGGACTGGCGGAATAAAATGTCCCAGCTTCGCGATTTCGGTTTTAAAGAGGATGAATATTAAGATCTCAGCGCATGCCTGATGTGTGATTACCTCACAAGAACAGGGATACGTTAGCAAAATTTGTTTAACATGAAAAGGGGGACACCAGGTCAAGATAAGGGTAAGAATTTGGATTGGCAAGCTAGTTTAATTATGAAAGGTGGGTTTTTTGTGTTGAATTTTACCTGGAACGTATTTTCTCAAACAGGAAGTGTTGATACGTACCTTCTTTTTAAAGAACTGGAAAAAGAGAACCTGGAAAGACCCGAAGAACCGGAAGATGAGCTAGCCCGAATTGATTTTCCAATTTTGTAAACCTCTTGGCCCCTCCCATTGTTGGAAGGTGCGGAAATGCTGACAAAATGTGAAGGAATCGTGCTCCGTACGAATGATTACGGAGAGACGAATAAGATCGTGACATTGCTGACAAGGGAACACGGCAAAATCGGCGTCATGGCAAGAGGCGCCAAGAAAACAAACAGCCGGTTATCAGCAGTCAGCCAGCCGTTTTTGTATGGGTCATTTTTAATGCAAAAAACATCCGGACTCGGCACGCTCCAGCAGGGTGAGATGATTCTCAGCATGAGAACGATCAGAGAAGACTTATTTTTAACGGCATATGCCGCCTTTATTGCTGAACTTACTGACAAAGGAACCGATGAAAAGAAACCGAACCCTTACTTATTCGAATTCATTCTCGAATCCTTTAAGAGGCTGAATGAAGGAACGGATCCGGATGTGATCACTTTCATTGTTCAGATGAAAATGCTCGGCGTTATGGGACTGTATCCCGAGCTGAATCATTGTGTCCACTGCAAAAGCCAGGACGGAACGTTTCACTTTTCTGTCAGGGATAACGGGTTTATCTGCCACCGCTGCTTTGAAAAGGATCCGTACAAAATTCCGATTTCGCCGCAAACGGCAAGGCTTTTAAGGCTGTTTTATTACTTTGACATCGGACGCCTCGGCAGCGTATCCTTGAAACAGGAAACAAAAAATGAAGTGAAACGGGTCATCGACCTGTATTACGAAGAATATTCAGGACTTTATTTGAAGTCCAAACGGTTTTTAGACCAAATGGAAAGCATGAAAAACCTTTTGGATGAAAACAAAAGTTGACATTCTGCCCATCTTTTTATATGATCATTTATTATAAAATATGTTGCAGTGACAGAAAGAAGTACTTGCGTCCAACTCATATAAAGCGACCTTAGGACAGTGTGAGCTAAGGATGAGCGCGCAACGAAAGGCATTCTTGAGCAACGCTTTAAAAAGAGGCTGAGCGATTCACTCCTCAGCAACTAGGGTGGAACCGCGGGAGAACTCTCGTCCCTATGTTTGCGGCTGGCAAGCATAGAGACGGGAGTTTTTTGATTGCGGCCGCACGTGTAAAAGAATGAGAAAGTGGAGGTGCTTGAAATGAACATTCAAGATATGATATTAACCCTGCAAAAGCATTGGTCCAATGAAGGCTGTGTTCTCATGCAGGCATATGATGTGGAGAAAGGCGCAGGCACAATGAGCCCGTATACATTTTTACGCAGCATCGGGCCTGAGCCGTGGAAGGTGGCTTACGTTGAGCCGTCCAGACGGCCTGCGGACGGCCGTTACGGAGAAAATCCAAACAGGCTTTATCAGCATCACCAATTTCAGGTGATCATCAAGCCGTCCCCTGATAACATTCAGGAGCTTTATCTTGATTCATTGCGCGCGCTCGGTATTGATCCGCTCGAGCATGATATTCGATTCGTAGAGGATAACTGGGAAAACCCGTCTCTAGGCTGCGCCGGCCTCGGCTGGGAAGTATGGCTGGACGGCATGGAAATCACGCAGTTTACATATTTCCAGCAGGTGGGCGGAATAGAGTGTAAACCGGTTTCTGTCGAGATCACGTACGGAATTGAACGTCTTGCTTCTTATATTCAAGATAAAGAAAATGTCTTTGATCTGGAATGGACGTCAGGATTTACGGTTAAAGATTTATTTATGATGGCTGAATATGAACATTCCGTTTACACATTTGAAACGTCCGATGTGGAAATGCTCTTCCATTTATTCAGCACATATGAAAAAGAAGCGATCAGGCAAATGGAGAACGGACTTGTGCATCCGGCCTATGATTATGTGCTGAAATGCTCGCACACGTTCAATTTGCTTGATGCGAAGGGCGCTATTTCGGTGACGGAGCGTACGGGTTATATCGGCCGTGTCCGTAACTTAGCGAGAAAAGTAGCAAAAACGTATTATGAGGAACGGGAAAAATTAGGGTTCCCAATGCTTAAAGAGGAGGGCTCTTCTCATGAGTAAACAAGATTTGCTTTTAGAGATCGGATTAGAGGAAATGCCGGCGCGTTTTTTACATGACAGCATGGTGCAGCTCGGTGAAAAGCTGACGGCTTGGCTGGCGGAAAAAAATATTGCTCACGGCGAAGTGAAACTTTTTAATACTCCGAGACGTCTGGCTGTATATATAAAAGATGTCGCAGAAAAACAGGCTGATATTCAAGAAGAAGCAAAAGGCCCGGCTAAAAAAATCGCTCTTGACGCTGACGGAAACTGGACAAAAGCGGCGATCGGCTTTTCTAAAGGCCAAGGCGCCGGTGTGGACGATCTGTACATGAAAGACGTAAACGGCACGGAATACGTCTTCGTTCAGAAATTCCAGGCCGGACAAGAAACGAAGTCGCTTTTACCACAATTAGAAAACTTGATTACAAGTATGCATTTTCCGAAAAACATGCGCTGGGGAAATCAAGATTTGCGTTATATCCGCCCGATTAAATGGATTATCGCTCTCTTCGGAAAAGAAGTCATTCCGTTTGCCATTACAAATGTTGAATCCGGACGAAAGACACAAGGACACCGCTTCCTCGGTCAAGAAGTATCTATTGATACGCCGTCAGCATACGAAGAACAGCTGAAGGAGCAGCATGTCATTGCTGACCCGACTGCCCGGAAACGCATGATTCAAAGCCAGCTTGATGCAATTGCAGCAGAGAACAAGTGGAATATTCCGATTGATGAGGACCTGCTTAACGAAGTCAATCACCTTGTGGAATATCCGACGGCTCTTTACGGCTCTTTTGAATCGGAATTTCTTTCTATTCCTGAAGAGGTGCTTGTGACGACGATGAAAGAGCACCAGCGCTACTTCCCGGTAAAAGACGGAAACGGTGAGCTGCTGCCTCATTTCATTACGGTAAGAAACGGGGACAGCCATGCGATTGAAAACGTCGCGCGCGGAAACGAAAAAGTGCTGAGAGCCAGACTTTCTGACGCCTCGTTCTTCTATAAAGAAGACCAAAAACTGAACATTGACGAAAACGTGAATAAGCTTGAAAACATTGTTTTCCACGAAGAGCTTGGTTCCCTTGCGGATAAAGTAAGAAGAGTGACTGCCATTGCAGGCAAACTTGCCGTTCGTCTTAAAGCTGATGAACAAACGCAAAAACTTGTTAAGCGCGCCGCGGAAATTTCTAAATTTGACCTTGTCACGCATATGATTTATGAATTCCCTGAGCTGCAAGGCGTAATGGGAGAGAAATATGCCCGCATGCTCGGTGAAGATGAAGCGGTCGCTTCTGCGGTAAATGAGCATTATATGCCGAAATCAGCCGGAGGGGCAGTGCCGTCAACATTTACAGGGGCAGTTGTCGCGTTAGCGGATAAGCTCGATACGATCGCTTCCTTCTTCAAGATCGGCGTCATTCCAACGGGTTCTCAGGACCCTTACGGCTTGCGCCGCCAGGCAAGCGGCATCGTTTCGATCCTTATAGACCGAAACTGGGGCATTTCATTCAAAGAGCTTTTAACGTTTGCAGAAACAGAAAAAGAAAATGAACTGCTCGACTTCTTTACACAGCGCCTGAAATACGTCTTAAACGCTGAAGAGATCCGTCACGACGTAATTGAAGCCATTCTGGACAGCACGGAGCTTGAGCCGTACTCAGCTGTCCATAAAGCGCGAGTGCTGGAGAAGCAGCTCGGAGCACCGGGCTTTAAAGAAACGGCTGAATCACTCGGCCGGGTCATCTCCATCAGCAAAAAAGGAGAAAGCCGCGAAATCAAACCGGACCTGTTTGAAAATGAACAGGAACAAAAGCTGTTTGATGCTTATCAAAAAGCGAAAGACAGTGTCCGGGAAAGTTTCGGCTCCAAAGACTATGAAAAGGCTCTCGCCGCGCTCAGCGCCTTAAAAGAGCCGATTGAAGAATACTTTAATCATACGATGGTAAATGCGGATAACGAAGCATTAAAAACAAACCGTTTAGCGCAAATGGCTTCTCTTGCAGATGTGATCAAGTCCTTTGCTAATATGAATCATCTTATTGTAAAATAAAGAGAAGGAAAAGACGGTTGCTGTGTGATCGGCAATCGTCTTTTCCCCTTTACATTACATCAAAGATTTAAAATCATAGATATTGAAAACCTTCCATAAAGGTGGTGAGTACGATCGAATTAAATAAACGGCAAGAACAAATTTTACAGATTGTAAAGGAAAACGGCCCAATTACCGGGGAGCATATTGCGGAACAGCTCAATTTAACGAGGGCCACGCTGCGCCCAGACTTGGCCATACTCACCATGTCAGGCTTTTTAGAGGCTCGTCCGCGAGTCGGTTATTTTTATACAGGGAAAACAGGAAACCAGCTGCTTGCGGATAAACTGAAAAAGCTGCAAGTAAAAGATTTTCAATCTATCCCCGTCGTCATCCATGAAAATGTTTCGGTATACGATGCCATCTGCACCATGTTTTTAGAAGATGTCGGCACGTTATTTGTCGTGGATCGTGATGCTGTCTTAGTCGGTGTGCTGTCGCGCAAAGATTTGCTGCGGGCGAGCATCGGCCAGCAGGAACTTGCCTCAATACCTGTCCATATCATTATGACAAGAATGCCGAATATCGCCGTATGCCGGCGAGACGATTATGTGATGGACATCGCAAAGCATTTAATTGAAAAACAGATCGATGCGCTGCCCGTTATAAAAGAAACGGAAAAAGGCTTTGAAGTCATCGGCCGGTTTACAAAAACGAATATGACGAAGATACTCGTCAGTTTATCAGAAAATGAAATCATATAGCTTAAAACTAACGGGGGGATAACATGGACAATCGCATCATTTATGTAGTATCAGACTCAGTCGGAGAAACGGCCGAACTCGTGGTAAAGGCTTCGCTCAGCCAGTTTAACGGCTCTGCCGATGATACGCATATCAGAAGAATTCCTTATGTTGAAGACATCGGCACAATTAATGAAGTCGTGTCTCTCGCCAAAGCGGACGGCGGCATTATTTGTTTCACCCTTGTCGTTCCTGAAATTCGGGAATATTTAGTTGCAGAAGCGGAAAAAGCCAATGTGTTGTATTACGATATTATCGGCCCGCTTATTGATAAAATGGAAACAGCCTACGGCCTGACGGCAAAATATGAGCCTGGCCGCGTCCGCCAGCTTGATGAAGATTATTTCAAAAAGGTGGAGGCCATCGAGTTTGCTGTCAAATATGATGACGGCAGAGACCCGAGGGGCATTTTAAAAGCCGATATCATATTGCTCGGTGTATCCAGAACGTCTAAAACCCCATTATCTCAATATCTTGCCCATAAGCGGCTGAAGGTGGCCAATGTTCCGATCGTTCCAGAGGTTGACCCGCCGGAAGAGCTGTTCAGCGTTGATCCTAAAAAGTGCATCGGCTTAAAAATCAGCCCTGATAAACTGAACCATATTCGAAAAGAACGGTTAAAATCTCTCGGCTTAAACGACAAGGCCATTTACGCCAACATTAACAGAATTAAAGAAGAGCTGGAGTACTTTGAGAAAATTGTAGACCGAATCGGGTGTCAAGTCGTTGATGTTTCGAATAAAGCGGTTGAGGAAACAGCTAATATCATTCACCATCTGAAAACAAAGGGCCGATAACTCAGGACGCTTTATCCTGGGTTTTTGGGTATGCAAATAGGGAATAAACAAAAAGGATGGCATCTTTGCGAAGTTTGTATTATAATAAAAAATTGTGATAAAATGTTTATTTTTAGGTTTAAGCTTAGTGTGATACGAATAAACTATTACGGATAAGATGTCAAGAAATACTCCCGGAAATTTTTCGACAAACGCTCAGAATAGATCTGCAGTCATGGAGCATATGCGATTTCGCTTGTTTTTATGCAGGAGATTGATGGAGGGATGGAGAATTAGTCTTCTTAATGAAAAAGAAAAGACGATTTTTGTCGATGCAGACGCATGTCCTGTAAAAGAGGAAATATTGCTTATTGCATCGCAATTCAGCGTTCGGGTTGTTTTCGTCGCATCATTTGAACACTATCAGCTTTCCAGAAACAAAGACGAGAATTGGATATACGTTGACCCTCATAAAGAAGCGGCTGATTTATATATCGCAAACCATGTGCGGCCGGGAGACGTCGTTGTCACGCAGGATATCGGTTTAGCTTCCCTGCTTTTGAACAGAAATATTGCCGTTTTATCAGAAAGAGGCCGTTCTTATACAGAGGACACGATTGACTTCGCTCTGATGAGCCGTCATATGTCAGGCAAACTAAGAAGAAGCGGCATCTATTCCAAAGGACCTAAAAAATTAAATAAAGAAGATCGGAAACGATTTGTTACCCTGCTTAAAAAAATCCTGTCGAATGATGAAGGGATTTCAAATCAAAACATCGAATAATGTACGACGGAGTGTTATAAGATGGGAAACCGCATACCAGATGAAGTAGTAGATCAGGTGCAGCAGTCGGCAGACATTGTTGAAGTCATAGGTGATTATGTCCAATTGAAAAAGCAAGGCCGCAACTACTTTGGGCTCTGCCCGTTTCACGGGGAAAACACGCCTTCGTTTTCTGTATCGTCCGATAAGCAAATTTTTCATTGCTTCGGCTGCGGTGCTGGCGGCAATGTTTTCTCTTTCTTACGGCAGATGGAGGGCTATTCATTTACGGAAGCCGTTTCTCACCTTGCGGATAAATATCAGATTGATTTCCCTGATGATATAACGATTCACTCTGCATCCCGGCCTGAATCTTCCGGAGAGCAAAAAATGGCTGAAGCTCACGAGCTTCTTAAGAAATTTTACCATCATTTGCTAATAAACACAAAGGAAGGCCAGGAAGCGTTAGATTACCTTTTTTCAAGAGGTTTTACGAAAGAGCTCATAGATGAGTTTGAAATCGGCTATGCGTTGGATTCATGGGATTTCATGACGAAATTCTTAGCAAAACGCGGTTTTAAAGAAGAGCAGATGGAAAAAGCGGGCCTTTTGATCAGAAGGGAAGATGGAAGCGGATATTTTGACCGTTTCAGAAACCGGATTATGTTTCCTATTCATGATCATCACGGAGCCGTGGCGGCTTTTTCAGGAAGAGCACTCGGGAGCCAGCAGCCGAAATATATGAACAGCCCGGAAACGCCGCTGTTTCATAAATCAAAGCTTCTGTACAACTTTCACAAGGCGCGCCTGCCGATCAGAAAGCAGGAGAGAGCCGTGCTGTTTGAGGGATTTGCGGATGTGATTTCCGCTGTCAGCTCCGGCGTGAAAGAGAGCATCGCCACAATGGGCACCTCGCTTACAGAAGAGCATGTGAAGATCCTGAGAAGAAACGTTCAAGAGGTCATTCTTTGTTACGATTCGGATAAAGCCGGTTATGAAGCTACGCTGAAAGCGGCAGATCTGCTTCAGAAAGCTGATTGTAAAGTAAGAGTGAGCATGATGCCTGACGGGCTGGACCCTGATGATTATATCAGGAGCCGTGGCGGAGAAAAATTCAAGACCGAGATCATTGAGGCAAGCGTCACGGTCATGGCTTTTAAAATGCAATATTTCCGGAAAGGAAAAAACCTATCTGACGAAGGGGACCGGCTGACTTACATGAAAGAAGTGCTGAAAGAGATCAGCGCTCTTTCCGGGTCGCTCGAACAGGAAATGTATGTGAAGCAGCTCGCATCCGAGTTTTCCCTTTCAGAAGAATCGTTAACAGAACAGCTTTCCATCTATTCAAAACAAAACGCACCGGCCGCAAAAAACGCCGAAACGCAAACGAGACGGGCCCGGATTACGACAAAAGCGAAACAGCGGCGTCTGCGTCCGGCCTACGAGAATGCGGAAAGACTTCTTCTCGCTCATATGCTTAGGGACCGAAACGTTATCAAAAAAGTAATTGAACGTGTCGGTTTTGAATTTAACATTGACGGACATCGTGCGCTGGCCGCATATCTGTACGCTGTTTATGAAGAAGGTGCTGAATTGACGCCGCAGCATCTCATGGCAAAAATGCAGGATGAGGAAATCAGCCAGCTGCTTTCAGATATATGGATGCTCCAGGTAAACGAGGAGCTGACAGAGGCCGAGTTATCCGATTACGTAAAAAAAGTGTTGGATCACAGAAAATGGTCAATGATAAAGGAAAAAGAAGCAGAAAGAGCAGATGCAGAGAGACAGAAAGACTTTATAAAAGCTGCGTCTTTGGCTCAAGAAATTGTCTCATTAAACCGATCATTAAAATAACAGTAAAAAGAGGCACAGCGTTCAGGTTGGCAATGATTCCTTGCGGAGGAGCAAATAGATCGCTTAACCTCACCATGAATTGTCATTTATTATCCGCTGCTACCCGCATGCTGAAAAATAGATAATGCCCTGGGGACGGATAAGAAACATACCGCTTTTAGAATTCGTTGCAAGCTTTGGAAGGAGGGATCCATAATGGCTGATAAACAAACCCACGAAACAGAAACAGAACTCACACTAGACCAAATAAAAGACCAATTGACAGAAGCCGGGAAAAAACGTGGCGTTTTAACATATGAAGAAATTGCTGAACGCATGTCCAGCTTTGAAATTGAATCAGACCAAATGGATGAGTATTATGAATTTTTAGGAGAACAAGGTGTTGAATTAATTAGTGAAAATGAAGAAACAGAAGATCCTAATATTCAACAGCTTGCCAAAGCCGAAGAAGAATTTGACCTTAATGACCTCAGTGTACCGCCTGGTGTAAAGATCAATGATCCAGTCCGCATGTACCTAAAGGAAATCGGACGGGTAAATCTTCTTTCTGCTAAAGAAGAAATCACCTACGCTCAAAAAATTGAAGAAGGTGACGAGGAATCTAAACGCAGACTGGCTGAAGCAAACCTTCGTTTAGTTGTCAGCATTGCTAAACGGTATGTCGGCCGCGGCATGCTTTTCTTAGACTTGATTCAAGAAGGAAACATGGGTCTCATGAAAGCTGTCGAAAAATTTGACTACCGTAAAGGATATAAATTCAGTACGTATGCAACTTGGTGGATCAGACAGGCGATTACACGCGCCATCGCTGACCAGGCGAGAACGATTCGTATCCCTGTTCACATGGTTGAAACCATCAACAAATTAATCCGTGTGCAGCGCCAGCTTCTTCAGGATTTAGGCAGAGAGCCTACACCGGAAGAGATTGCCGAGGACATGGATCTTACGCCTGAAAAAGTCCGTGAAATTTTAAAGATTGCTCAAGAGCCTGTTTCTTTAGAAACGCCGATCGGTGAAGAAGACGATTCACATCTCGGTGATTTCATTGAAGACCAGGAAGCGACGTCTCCGTCGGATCATGCGGCATATGAGCTGTTAAAAGAGCAGCTGGAAGATGTGCTGGATACGTTGACAGATCGTGAAGAAAACGTGTTGCGTCTCCGTTTCGGGCTTGATGACGGACGTACAAGAACGCTGGAAGAAGTCGGCAAGGTATTTGGAGTAACGAGAGAGCGTATTCGTCAAATTGAAGCAAAAGCGCTTCGTAAATTGAGACATCCAAGCAGAAGCAAACGCCTGAAGGATTTTCTCGAATAGAACGGGTCTTTTTGATCCGTTCTTTTTATTTGAAAAGATATATGGATAATATACCTTTATTTTACTGGATAAGCATATGATTTGCAAATGGGCTTCGGCTAAAATGCAGTATGTACGGAGGGGAATGAGTAAGAAAGTTTATTTATATTCCTTATTGTAAGCGTATACAATTCATTATACAATAGAATAAAGATAATTTTGGATAAACAAATCAGTTATTTTTCTTTTTTGTATAAATTGTGAAATCAATGAAATTGCTTTGCAAATCCATTTACTTTTTGTAAAAATAAGTTAGAATTAGAAGTGTTTACATAGGGGGAGAATGAAAAAGGGGGATGGAGACATGAAATGGAATCCGCTGATTCCTTTTTTGCTGATTGCGGTGCTTGGAATAGGTTTGACTTTCTTTTTGTCTGTAAAAGGAAATGGGGATGCGCATCAAATCGCAAGCGGCGGTGAAAGCAAGTCCGATGAAAAGGAAACTGCAAACGCTTCACCTGAAGAGATTTATAAAGCGAACTGTATTACCTGCCACGGTGAAAACTATGAAGGCGTGTCAGGTCCAAGCTTAAAAGGTGTCGGAAAAAGAAAAGATGTTGCTGCTATTAAAACAAGAATTGAAAAAGGCGGCAACGGAATGCCCGCAGGCCTCGTTCCGGCCGAAAAAATTGACGATATGGCGAAATGGGTATCCGGGATTAAATAATCAGCCGGCAGGCGCCCTGTAAAAGACATATGAAAAACTCTATCCGCCGCTTGGATTCCGGGCGGTTTTTTTATATGATAGTAAAGGAAAAAGAACCTGAGAAAAGTTGTGATATTGTGAATGAAATGAAGTTATCTAAAAGATTGCAGACTGTAGCGGAGTACATCCCCCGTGACGCGGCGGTGGCAGACATCGGATCGGATCACGCGTATCTTCCTTGCTATGCCGTTTTAAACAAATTGGCCAGCCGTGCGATCGCAGGCGAAATCACGGACGGGCCGTATCTTTCTGCAAAACAGCAGGTGGAAAAACTGAACTTAAGCGCTCAAATATCCGTAAGAAAAGGCGACGGGCTAAGCGTCATTGAAAAAGGAGAAGCCGATGCCATTACAATCGCGGGTATGGGAGGAGCGCTTATCGCCCATATTTTGGAGTCGGGAAAAACAAAATTAACGGGGCGTGAACGGCTGATCTTGCAGCCGAATATTCATGCCGTTCATATAAGAGAATGGCTTTATCGGGAAGGCTTTGAACTTATCGATGAAGTGATCCTTGAAGAAGACGGAAAGTGTTACGAGATACTCGTCGCAGAAGCCGGAGATCCGAATGCGCCGTATCAACATATGACAATGGCCGCCGGAATGCTGGTAGGACCGTTCTTATTAAAAGAAAAGAATGAAGTTTTCATCAAAAAATGGAGTCAAGAGCTTAAGCATACAGAACATATTTACGAACAGATCAGCAGTGCTGCGAAAGATGGGCAGAGTCATGAAAAATTAGCTGAGCTGAAAGAGCGCATCGCTTTGTTAAAGGAGGTTATCGGTCATGCCTAAACATATTAACGGGCAAGAGATCATTCAGTTATTTGAACAATTTTCTCCGAAGGCTTTTGCGGTTGAAGGTGATAAGATCGGTTTGCAAATCGGCAGCCTGAATAAGCCGGTGAAAAATGTGATGGTCACACTTGATGTTCTGGAAAGTACAGTGGATGAAGCCATCGAAAAACAAGCGGATTTAATTATCGCCCACCATCCGCCGATTTTCCGGCCGCTTAAACAGGTAACAACTGATCAGCCGGCCGGAAGACTGATTGAAAAATGTTTAAAACATGATATCGCTGTATATGCGGCCCATACGAATCTGGATGTAGCTGACGGCGGTGTGAATGATCTGCTTGCAGAGGCACTCGGCCTTACAGAAACAGAAGTGCTTGTCCCGACGTATACGGACCCGCTTAAAAAGCTGGTCGTGTATGTACCGAAGGACTATGAAGAAGCTGTCAGAACGGCGCTTGGTAATGCGGGAGCCGGACATATCGGCAATTACAGCCATTGCGCGTTTTCTGCAGAGGGGATCGGCAGCTTTAAGCCGCTGGACGGGGCTAAGCCGTTTATCGGCCACACAGGAGAATTGGAGCTTGTCCATGAAGTAAGGCTTGAATCCGTTTTTCCCGCCAGTTTAGAAAAAGCAGTCGTGAAAGCGGCAGTGAAAAGCCATCCGTACGAAGAGGTGGCATACGATATTTATCCTGTAGAGCAGTCTCCTCTTGAAAAAGGCCTCGGCCGCATCGGGAAACTCCAGCAGGAGATGACGCTCCGGGAATTTTCATTGTTTGTCAAAGAGAAGTTTGACGTCAACGGAGTGCGGATGGTCGGCGAGCCTGACAGCACGGTTAAAAAAGTGGCGGTGCTCGGGGGAGACGGGAATAAATATATTTATCAGGCAAAACGCAAAGGCGCAGATGTTTACGTGACGGGTGATCTTTATTTTCATGTGGCGCATGACGCGATGATGATGGGATTAAACGTCGTTGATCCGGGGCATTACGCTGAAAAAATCATGAAAAAGGGCGTAGCTGAAAAGCTTGCTGCCATGGCCGGAGAGAAAAATTACGAAGTGCGTATTTTTGCTTCGGAAACAGATACAAATCCATTTACCTTCTTATAAAAAAACTGAGGCGGGAGCCTCAGTTTTTTATCTTTACTTTCGGAAGAATTTTTTGGAGCGGCACATTATGCTCAATACCCCAAGTCGATTCATCGTTATGATTGAATTGTTCTAAAAAGCGGATCACTTCTTTTGTAATTGGCGTCGGTGTGGACGCACCGGCGGTAACGGCGACCGTATGAACATCTTTGAGCCAATCAAGCTTTAGCTCGCTGAGGTCTCCGATCCGGTAGGCTTTTGTCCCGGCGATTTCTTCTGACACTTGGGCGAGCCTGTTTGAGTTGTTGCTTTTCGGGTCACCGACGACAATCGTTAAGTCCGCTTTTTTTGCTTGCTCTGATACGGCTTCTTGGCGGACCTGTGTTGCCAGGCATATTTCCTGATGGTACTCCACATGAGGATACTTTTCTTTGACCGTTTCCATAATGTCATGGACGTCCCATTGCGACATTGTCGTTTGGTTCGTGACGATTAACTTCTCTGCCTGGATATCGAGATTCCTGACATCTTCCTCTGTTTCAACGAGATGAACGATTTCAGGCGCGACGCCGACGGCTCCTTCAGGCTCAGGGTGTCCTTTTTTGCCGATATAGATGACGTGATAGCCTTCCGCTTTTACTTTTAAAATTAAGTCATGTGTTTTCGTAACATCGGGGCATGTCGCGTCAATCGTTACAAGCCCTTTTTCTTCAGCGGCTTTCCGAACTTCGGGAGACACTCCGTGAGCCGTAAAAATAACGGTTCCTTTGTCCACCTGCTTTAAAATCTCCAGACGGTTTGTTCCGTCCAGTGTGTAAATCCCGTCTTCTTCAAATGCATCTGTGACGTGTTTATTATGAACGATCATTCCGAGTATATATATAGGTCTTGGCAGGCTTTTATCGAGTGACGCGTTTTTGGCAATGACCATAGCATCAACGACGCCATAACAATAGCCGCGCGGCGAGATTTTGATAACGTCCAATGTAATGTCCTCCTATCAAAAAGTGAGTGTAGAGGCAATATAAAAAGCCGTAGTTAAACGGCTCTAATCTTGCATTCTTCTGATCCCATTATAGCTAATCTTCCGTAAGATATCAAAGAATGTTAAATATATAATTTGGGCTTCGATCTGCCTGATGTTCTTTTTGGTTTCGGCGGGTCGGCTGAATCAGCCGCTGACGCTTCTTTTTTTTTCGAGGCTGAAGTCTGCGCTGATGTTTTTTTGGATGTTTTTTTGGATGTTTTTTTCGATGTTTGAGAAGCGGCGCTCGATTTAGCATCGTCATCTGTCTCGGACGTTTTTTCTGTTTCGCCTTTTTCTGCAGTTTCTGTTTCTTCTTTTGTTTCGTCAGTGTCGCTCTCATTTTTTTCTTCGGTCTCATCATCATCGCTGCCTAATTGGCTGTACAGCTTCATCATGGCGGGCAGATTCCGGACTAAAGGACCGTACTGCTGTATCATTGGCGTAACCTGCTGGGCCATGCCGAGCACCTTTTGAACGTTGCCGAGCATGCCTGACAGTGACGCGGGACTTGCTAAATTCTGAATACCTTGCAGGCCTGCGCTTGCGCCTCCGCTTGCTGCGGCGGGTGCGGACGCAGCCCCGCCCCCCGAACCAGGCAAAAACTTAGACAGCATTCCTTTTAAACCTCCGCCTGCGCCGCCGTTTGTTGCGCCTGCACCTGTAATCTGCTGAGGGAAAAGCTGCCTGGCAGGCTGCATGAATTGCTGCCGGGCTGCCATAGAAGCCCCTCTTCCCATCATCCGCGGGTTCATCATCTGCCGGCCCTGCTGCGCTATATTTCTCATCGGCTGCTGCTGTGGAAACATACTTGTACCTCCTTTCTGTCTCTCTGCTATTACAATATGCATCGAAGGGGGCATTTGCTTTTCGGTCTCAAAAAACAGGTTTCCCCCAAGACATGGTGTTTTTAAGTAAAATCGGTTATAATGTGATGATGGACACATAATGTGCCGCTTTAAGGAGCTGGGAAAAATGAAAGAAACGAAATTTGAACTTTATAACTTAAAACCGTTCATTATAGATGCAGTTCACCGCCTCGGTTTTTATGAACCGACAGATATTCAAAAACGGCTGATACCCGCTGTATTGAAAAACGAAAGCGTAATAGGGCAGTCCCAGACGGGAACAGGGAAAACCCACGCTTATTTATTGCCTCTATTGAACCGGATTGATCCAACTTCTGACGTTGTACAGGCTGTTATTACAGCCCCGACGAGAGAGCTCGCCAATCAGATTCATCAGGAAGCGCTTAAAATTACTCAGGGTGCAACAGACCAGCCGATTCGGTCAAAATGCTTTATCGGCGGGACGGACAAACAAAAATCGATCGACAAGCTGAAAACACAGCCTCATCTCGTCGTAGGGACGCCGGGCCGCATTGCCGATCTCATTAAGGAACAGGCACTGAACGTTTACAAAGCCGAAGCCCTTGTTATTGATGAGGCTGATCTCATGCTTGATATGGGATTTTTAGCAGACGTTGATTACATCGGATCACGCATGCCTGAAAACTTGCAGATGCTCGTTTTCTCGGCTACGATTCCTGAAAAGCTGAAGCCGTTTCTGAAAAAATATATGGAGAATCCTAAATACGCGCATGTAGAGCCGAAAAGGATCACTGCCGAAAAGATCGAGCATGTCTTAATCCCTTCCAAACAGCGTGATAAGGACAAGCTGCTTTTTGACATGATGTCACATATAAACCCTTATTTAGGCATCGTTTTTGCAAATACAAAAAACACTGCTGACCATATTGCGCGGTACCTGACGGAAAAGGGAATGAAAATCGGCCTTCTGCACGGAGGATTAACGCCGCGTGAGCGTAAAAAAGTCATGAAACAGATTAATGATCTTGAATTCACATACGTGATCGCAACGGATCTTGCAGCCAGAGGGATTGACATTAAAGGCGTAAGCCATGTCATAAACTATGAGCTTCCGGATGATCTGGACTTTTATGTCCACCGTGTCGGACGAACGGCACGCGCCGGTTCTTCAGGCCAAGCGCTGACCATTTATGAGATTTCTGATGAGGATGCGCTCGTCAGACTTGAAAAAATGGGCATTGAGTTTGAATATGCAGAGCTTGTAAACGGCGAATGGAAAAAAGGTGATGACCGCCACCGCCGTAAAAAACGGAAAAAGACACAAAATGAGGCGGACCAAATCGCACAGCGCCTTGTGAAAAAACCGAAAAAAGTGAAACCGGGCTATAAAAAGAAAATGAGCTATGAAATGGAAAAAATTAAAAGGAAACAGAGAAGAAACCAATCTAACAAAGGAAAGTAGGGGAATCGGGTTGCTGAAAATAGGTTCGCACGTCTCGATGAGCGGAAAACATATGCTCCTTGCTGCAAGTAAGGAAGCCGTCTCATACGGGGCGAATACGTTTATGATTTATACGGGCGCACCCCAAAATACGCGGCGTAAAAAAATAGAAGACCTTAATATCGAGGCGGGCCGCGCCCATATGAAGGAAAACGGCATCGATGAAATTGTCGTGCATGCGCCTTATATCATTAATATCGGAAACACGACGAACCCGGCAACATTTGAGCTGGGGGTTGATTTTCTCCGTTCTGAAATTGAAAGAACAGCAGCGATCGGCGCAAAGCAGATCGTACTTCATCCGGGCGCCCATGTCGGAGCCGGAGCAGAAACGGGCATAAAAAAAATCATCGAAGGTTTAAACGAAGTCATTGACCCGAATCAAAATGTTCAAATTGCGCTGGAAACAATGGCAGGCAAAGGGTCTGAATGCGGCAGAAGCTTTGAAGAGCTTGCGCTGATTATCGAAGGCGTCACGCACAATGAGCATCTTTCCGTTTGTTTTGACACATGCCACACGCATGATGCAGGGTATGACGTTGCCAATGATTTTGACGGTGTCCTGAATGAATTCGATAAAATCGTCGGCATCGACAGAATTAAAGTGCTTCATGTCAATGACAGTAAAAATGTCAGAGGGGCGAAAAAAGACCGGCATGAAAATATCGGCTTTGGAGAAATCGGTTTTGACGCTCTTCAATATATCGTTCATCATGAGCAGCTGGCTGACATTCCGAAAATCCTTGAAACGCCGTATGTAGGTGAGGATAAGAAAAACAAAAAACCTCCATACCGTTTTGAAATTCAAATGCTGAAAGAAAAGCAGTTCGACGAGGAACTGCTCGAAAAAATTTTAGCTCAATAAAAAGGAGGGACAACCGTCCCTCCTTTTTTAACCTGAGAATTGATTGAAAAGTTCGTCAACTTTCCGGGCTGTTTCTTTAGAGGTTATCGTTTCCACTTTTTTCAGCAGCCGTAAGCGTTCCTGCTCATCAAAAATATTAATGTTTTTACCGTGCATCAGTTCCGCTACTTCTGAAGCTTGGTTTCTTGTGAGACTGATGCCGTATTGCTTAGAATACTTCAGCAAATCGTCTGCAGTGACCTGATTGAGCCGCTGCAAAATAATTCTTTGAATTAAAATCATCGACAATTTCACCTCTTTAGACATAATGTATTGAGCAAATCATTAAAATGTTACAGTTTTTAATGGTAAAATAGAGATATATACTATTTAAAATAGTTATTACAGGAAAGGAGATTTTATGTCCCCAAATAAACAACATAAAAAAGAATCATTTTTACGCTTTATCTTCAGGGTCATTATGATTCTGATCGGGGCGGGTTCTGCCGCCGTAAGTATTGAATTGTTTCTGGTCCCTAATAATTTTATCGACGGAGGCATTATCGGTGTTTCATTAATTTTAGACCACCTCTTTATGTCCAATCCCATCCTCAATTTCGCTTTATTCGTTGTTTTACTCAACATCCCATTTATGATTTTCGGGTATAAATATATCGGAAAAACATTTCTAATCTCTACAGTTATCGGAATTGTCGGATTAGCTTTAATTGAATCCTCTTTGCACCATGTGGAAGCGGTCACGACCCAGCCGATTTTGGCGACGGTATTCGGGGGGCTTTTGCTCGGTTTCGGGGTAGGCCTTGTCATCCGAAACGGAGGCTCGATGGACGGTACGGAAATACTCGGTATCCTTCTCACAAAAAAGCTGCCCTTTTCAGTCGGGGAATTCGTTATGCTTATCAATGTGTTTATTTTTATTTGGGCCGGTTTTGTGTTCGGTCCGGAGCAGGCGATGTATTCTTTCATGACTTACTATATTGCCATGAAAACGATTGATGCCGTCATCCAAGGGCTTGATGAAACGAAAGCAGTCATTATTGTTGCAGAGCAATATGCTGAGATCTCAGACGCTATATTGCATCGGCTTGGACGGGGAACCACTAAGCTTCAGGGAAAAGGCGGATATACAGATGAATCTAAAGAAGTCATTTATGCGGTTGTGACAAGGCTGGAAGTGACGAAACTGAAATCCATTGTTTTTGAAATTGATAAAAATGCGTTTATTACGATTATGAATACCCATGAAACCAGGGGCGGCAAGTTCAAAACTGCGATCCACTAGGCTTTCATTTACTTTTATTAATTTTATAGGTATAATTTTATACATCATAAGAAAATGGCCTGCTGATCTTCCAGCTGCCATTTTCTTTTTGGAGCGATATGTGAAGTAAAGGGGAGGTCCTCATGAACGTACAAGAAGCGTTGAACCTGCTGAAGGAAAAAGGATATAAATATACGAGCAAGCGTGAAGACATGCTTCAGCTTTTTGCCGATTCTGATAAATATTTGACCGCAAAAAACGTGCTTGCCGCATTAAATGATGACTATCCGGGGTTAAGCTTTGATACCATATACAGAAATCTTTCTTTATATGAGGAGCTCGGCATTTTGGAAACGACAGAACTTTCCGGAGAAAAACTGTTTCGTTTTACATGCTCTTACACCCATCATCATCACCATTTTATCTGTTTAACCTGCGGGAAAACGAAGGAAATTGAGTCCTGTCCGATGGATAAGCTTCACGATGATTTGGAAGGATATGAGATCACCGGCCATAAATTTGAAATTTACGGGACATGTCCTGCGTGCCGATAAGAAAAAACCTCCTGCCCGCCAGGAGGTTTTTTTATTTAAGCAGAAACATACAGAGGCTCCGTTTCTCAGCTTTTTACCCGCTGAAGGCTGTGTTTGTTTTGGTTTATCCATGAAACGGCTTCGAGCCAATCGTTAACCCTGATAATATTTGAATCGGTGGGGAGCTGATTGTAAGGGGAGTCGAACAGAATAACCGGAATGCCGGCTTCTTTTGCGATCATCGTCGCGTTGCCGTGGTGATCTTCAAAAAACAAATCAATGCCATGCTTTTTGACAGCTTCCACTTTATGATGTCCGCCGACAAGCTCGACATGGTCATAGTGAATGTCTCGGCTTGTGAACCAGTCTAACGTCACATCCGCCAAGTGATCGCGTCTTGCTGTAATATATATGAGACGGTGCTCTTCTTTCAGCCCGTCCAGCGCTTGTTTGGCGAAATCTGCAGGTTTTGCTTCTTTATAAATGGCTGCTTCATGTACATTCATCCATTCCCAAAATTCCTCTGCCGTTATATTCAGCAGCTTAGTCAAATCATAATCAGTCATATCATCCAAAGTAATGGAAAGGTGAAATGAGCGGTTTAAATAAGGGACAAATGTATCCTGTGCCGTGATCGTGCCGTCAATATCTATACCTAAACGTAACATGTCCACACTCCTATATTTTCATCCCTTCAAGTGTAACATAAACAATTAACAATAACAGAAAAGTTTAGCAAACATGATTCCGGAAAAAAGGTGAAAACTAAAAAAGCTCCTTTAATAAAAGAGAAGGGGGAATTGAAGGTGGCATACGATTACGAAAAACGCGAAGGCAATAACTATTATGTGGATCATGGTTCTGAAGGAACAGATATAACGCGTGATGTTTATTCAGAGGAAACAGCTGCTGAAATCGCAGAGCCTTACCGTGCTTCTGACCGAATCAGCGACCGTGATGATGACCGCGACGACACAAATGTTAATGAAGGCCGTGGGATAGGGTACGCAGCATTGGCCCTTTCGATCATCTCACTGTTTGTGCTTCCTGTTTTATTAGGAGCATGCGGCATTATTGTCGGCTATATCGCCAGAAGAAGAGGCGCAGGCGCTTTAGGCGGCTGGGCGATGGGAATCGGTATTGTTTCCCTGGTGCTCGGCATCTTTATCACACCGTTTTTCTAAAACAAAAAAGCTTGACGGATATCCGTCAAGCTTTTTGTGTTTCCTGCTGTAATTTTGCTTTTTCAGCTTCAAGCTTTGCGTAGTGCTCTTCAGCAAGCTTGTCAATTTCTTTTTTCAGTTCTTCGACCATTGTTTCCTCAGGAACTTTGCGGACGATTTCGCCTTTGCGGAAAAGAAGTCCTTCGCCGCGTGCGCCGGCAATGCCGATGTCTGCTTCTCTGGCTTCTCCGGGACCGTTTACGGCGCATCCGAGAACAGCTACTTTGATCGGCGCTTTTACCTTCGAGATGTATTCTTCCACTTCGTTTGCGATGCTGATCAGATCAATTTCAATCCGTCCGCATGTCGGGCACGAAATAAGCGTGGCAGCGTTTGAAGCAAGCCCGAATGATTTTAACAGCTCTCTGGCTACTTTCACTTCTTCAACCGGGTCGGCGCTTAAGGAGATACGCATTGTATTTCCGATTCCTTTGCTTAAAATAGCGCCCAGTCCGGCCGCGCTTTTTACCGTTCCGGCAAACAGCGTGCCTGATTCTGTGATCCCGAGGTGAAGCGGGTAATCAAAAGCCTTTGCCGCTTTTTCATACGCTTCAATTGCAAGGTTGACGTCAGATGCTTTCATACTGACGATGATGTCATGAAAGTCGAGGTCTTCCAAAATTTTAATATGGTGTAGTGCACTTTCAACCATTCCGTCCGCAGTCGGATAGCCGTATTTTTCTAAAATCCGTTTTTCTAAAGAGCCTGCGTTAACCCCGATCCGAATCGGAATTCCTTTCTCTTTTGCCGCTTTTACGACGGCTTCCACTTTTTCGCGGCGGCCGATGTTTCCCGGATTGATTCTGATTTTGTCAGCGCCGCCCTCAATGGCTTTTAATGCAAGCTTGTAATCAAAATGAATGTCCACAACGAGGGGAATGGAAATTTGTTTTTTAATATCCGCAATGGCGTTAGCAGCGCGTTCGTCCGGGCATGCTACCCGCACGATTTGGCAGCCGGCTTCCGCTAAACGGTTGATTTCCGCCACTGTTGCTTCTACGTCGTGTGTTTTTGTTGTCGTCATGCTCTGGATGACAACTTCATTATTTCCGCCTATTGTTAAAGGTCCCACTTTAACGGGACGCGTTTTTGTACGATGGGTGATTTCACTCACTTGTCAATCGCTCCTTAATTGTAGTTACCGCTTGTAAGCCAGTCCTCATACGTTTTCAGGCAACTTCTATTTACATGTTATATTGTAACAGTGTATTTGCCGAACTGACAAGAAATTAACGTTTAATTACGGTAGACAGGGAATTTATAAGCCGCACCGGCTTGAATGGCATTTGCTTTTACATTCGGATTCAGCGCTTCGAAATCTTTTACGATATCGTCAGGCATTTTGTTTGCGCCGACTATCGACATGACCGTATCCCCTTTTTTGACAGTGACCGTTTTGTATGCCGGGTCCTGTATTGACGGCTGTGCGGCCGCTGCGTATACAGGCCGGTCTTGAGAGGGGATGGTCCCGATTTTGAGATCGTAAAATATAATAAACATCACAAATAAACTGCCGAAAACAAAGGTAAACCGCTTCATATCATCCGCCTCCCGCATACGTTTTACTTCATTGTATGCTTGTCCCATTTTGTTCATGACAAAATAAGACTGCCTAGGCAGTCTCCGTTTAATCAGATGTTTTTTTTGACGGTATCTCTTTTAAGACGAGAAACAGGATGATAAAGTTTACAAACCAATTTACTATAAATTCACTCGGCACCGTAATAACCAACGCCCGCATAATGGTGAAAAATATGGTGGAGAGCGTAATTGAATATGCCGATAGCTTCCAAAGCTGCTGATAGTTCAGTGTTTTTCTTTGGGCGTTTTTCAGAAATAGGCCGATTACGGCAAGGAATGATACTTCAATAAATTTTCCGGCGGATGTAATGATGTATAGCAATATGGAAAGAACGGTGACAATCATTGTTTTATTCTGGTTTAAGGCTGACATGATCTCTTTTTTTGTCAGATCCGCCGGCATTAATGAATAATTCATTTCTGTTGCCTGTCCGTCTATCGCAAGCACCATTTTATTTTTCAGAATGCCTATCGCGTTTTGCTTAGCTTCTATTTGTTTAGTGCCATAGGCATCTGTAGGGTCAAACACCATGACAAATCCGTTAGCTTCAGATTCCTTTGGTGCTGCCGCTTTGGTTTTTAATTCTCCGTTTGAAATCGTGAAATCAGGGAAATCTTTCTCTAACACGGTTTTGAAACCGTTCATTGAGTTCACGGTGCCGGAGCAAAGGTAGTAAGCGCTCGGGAGCGTAAAAAGGAGAGACAGCAAAAATACGTAAAGGATCGCTTTCCCTATCCCTTGAAACCGTGTTTTTGCAATATCTCTCGGAGAGTATGTACTTTTGAATAAAGCCGTAAATATGTTCAACATCTTCACTTCCTAGCCTAAACTGGTATATGTTGCTTATTGTATCGTTCACCGGGGATGAACACAAGTGAGAGTATTTAAAGCAGGATAAGGAATCATACATAATAAGAAAAAAGCGGAAGCGGTGATCCGCCCGCAATCAGAGGAGGGTTTTTAAAAAATGAGTATTTTATATTGGCTGATTATCGCCGTTGTTTTTGCCGTCGCTTTTATCGGCCTTGTATATCCGGCGATTCCGAGCGTCATCTTTATTGTGGCCGGATTTATCCTTTATGGATTTTTGTTTTCATTCAGTCCTTATTCCTATCTGTTTTGGCTCGTCGAGGCGGTCTTTGCTGCGGTTTTATTCGCCGCTGACTATGTGTCAAATTTACTTGGCGTCAAAAGGTACGGAGGAAGCAGGGCTGCCATTTGGGGAAGCACGATCGGCTTATTGATCGGTCCCTTTGTCATTCCCGTTGCCGGAATTATTTTAGGCCCGTTTATCGGAGCTGTCTGTGCTGAGATTTTTGTTCATCAAAAGGATATGAAATCAGCGGTTAAAGTCGGATTAGGGTCATTAATCGGATTTTTAACGAGTGTTGTCGCAAAGAGCGTCATCCAGCTTTTTATGATCGGGTATTTTTTATGGACGGTTCTGTAAACGGCTTAAGGAAGGTTTAACGGCAGGCGTTATCGGATAAAGTGTATTATGTCTGCTGGAATCGCCGAATTGTGAGCTTTTTCATTGATTACCATGCTTTCTTTTGTTACATTGAATTTAGAAAAGTTCGCTAAAAGCGGCATTTCAGTACATATATTTAAAGGAGGAAAAAATTATGGCTTACAAACTTCCAGAACTGCCTTATGCTTATGATGCTTTAGAACCGCATATCGACAAGGAAACAATGACGATTCACCATACGAAGCACCATAACACATACGTAACGAACTTAAACAAAGCGATCGAAGGATCAGCGCTTGCAGAGAAATCTGTAGACGAGCTTGTCGCTGATTTAAACGCAGTGCCGGAAGACATCCGCGCAGCAGTCCGCAACAATGGCGGCGGACATGCAAACCACTCTTTATTCTGGACTCTTTTATCTCCAAACGGCGGAGGCGAACCGACAGGAGAGCTTGCTGAAGAGATTAAAAGCGTATTCGGAAGCTTTGATGCATTCAAAGAAAAATTCGCGGCAGCAGCAACAGGCCGTTTCGGCTCAGGCTGGGCTTGGCTTGTTGTAAACAATGGAAAACTTGAAATCACAAGCACGCCAAACCAAGATTCACCGCTTTCAGAAGGCAAAACGCCTATTCTCGGTCTTGATGTTTGGGAGCATGCTTACTACCTGAACTACCAAAACCGCCGTCCTGACTACATTTCAGCTTTCTGGAATGTTGTAAATTGGGATGAAGTTTCCCGCCTTTACAGCGAAGCAAAATAATTGCAATCATCACAAGGTCTCCTAAAGGAGGCCTTGTTTTTTTATTGACTTTTATTCCTTTTACATATCTCGGTTTGAGTGAGACAAACTAATGTGTAGTAAAGGGGAGTCAATGATGAGCAAATTAAAAAAAGTAATTGGCGACATCGAAATAAATAAAGGGCTGCTGCTTTTATTGACGATTGGCGGCCTTTACTCACTGGGCATCGCGCTGTCAAATACATTTGTCAACGTGTATTTGTGGAAGCAGTCAGGAAAATTTATTGATTTAGCCATATACAATTTATCGATCGTGACGATGCAGCCGTTAACCTTTCTTTTGGCCGGGCGGCTGGCAAAAAAAATAGACAGGGTGTTTATCCTCAGATTCGGCGTTATTTTTTTGGCCGCCTTTTATTTAAGTGTACTGCTTGCCGGGGAGACCGCTGCTTCACGTCTTGTATTGATAGGTGCAGTGCTTGGAGTGGGCTATGGCTTTTATTGGCTGGCCTTTAACGTGCTGACCTTTGAAATTACAGAGCCTGAAACGAGAGATTTTTTCAACGGGTTTTTAGGCATCTTGTCTTCAACGGCGGGTATGATCGGTCCGATTGTAGCCGGATTTGTCATCTCAAGGCTTACAAATAATACAGGTTATACGATCATTTTCAGCCTGTCTCTCGGTTTATTTGCTCTTGCCGTCGTGATGAGTTTTTTTCTGAAGCGCAGAGAATCAAAAGGGCGTTTTATGCTGAGAAAGGTTTTTGATGAGCGTCATACGAATATGAATTGGCGGCGGATTACCAATGCGCATTTTTTTCAGGGCTTGAGAGAAGGGATCTTTGTCTTTTTGATCAGCGTATTTGTATTTATAGCCACGAACAGTGAGCTTGCGCTCGGAACCTTTGGACTCGTCAACTCCGCCGTTGCTTTTTTTGCTTACTATTTCGCTTCAAGGCTCATTAAAAAAAGAGCGAGAAAAAAGGCGATTCTCATCGGCGGATTGATTTTGTACGGCGCGCTGTTTCTCATCCTTTTTCACATGAGCTTCACCACCCTCCTCATATACGGAGTGTTTATTGCGATCGGCTATCCCGTGCTGCTTGTGCCATACGTCTCGCTTACATACGATGTCATAGGCCGGGCGCGGCTGGCCAGAAAGGCGAGAATTGAATACATTGTGCTCAGAGAATTATTTTTAAATGCAGGGAGAATCGTTTCGATCCTTTGCTTTCTCCTTATCGTTACGCTGCTGAAAGAAGACGTGGGGATACCGGCGGCGCTCGTTTTGCTCGGAGCCGGCCACCCGCTGATTTATTACTTCATAAAAGATATCAAGCTGGAGACAGAAACCTCTGATGAAACAGTGGAAGAAGACCGACAAAAACGGGCCGCCGAACCGAATTTTATAAAAGGAGAAAGATAAAAGGGGTTATCTGTAGAAAAATATCGAAAAAACCTTTAGAATGAAAAATGGCACCTGAATAGAGGGTGTCATTTCTTTCTGTAAATAAGAAAAGGTGATGTCATGAGGAGAAATAAAAAGAAAATAGCAGGAAATAAAGAAAAGAAAAAAACACTGCCGATACGGCTTAATCTTTTGTTTTTGGCCGCGTTTCTTATTTTCACTTGGATTATCGTCGAGCTTGGCATCAAGCAGATCGTCCAAGGCGATGATTATAAAAATGCCGCCAATAAACAGGAGGAATCCGATGTCAGCACGGCGGTTCCGAGAGGGAAAATCTATGACCGAAACCTCAATCCCATCGTAACGAATAAAGCTTTAAATGCGATTACATATACACGCTCTACCTCAACTACTCAGGCGCAGCGTTTAAAAATCGCGAAAAAGCTGTCCGGTATGATTAAGGTTAGCACCAAAAAGGTGACTGAGCGGGATAAAAAAGATTATTGGATTTTAACGAGGCCGAAAGAGGCAAAGAAACTGATTACGGCCAAAGAACAACAAAAAGCTGAGGACAAAAAACTGTCTGACGATGACTTATACCAGCTTCAGCTTAAACGCATCACGGACAAACAGCTGAATGAGCTCACCTCAAAAGATATGCAGATTTTAGCGATAAAAAGGCAAATGGACTCAGGCTATTCACTGACGCCGCAATACATCAAAAATGAAGGCGTGTCGGCAAAAGAAATGGCCGTCGTCAGCGAGCATTTAGATGAATTGCCGGGGGTTGACGTGACGTCTGACTGGGAGCGGTCTTATCCTTACAAAAGCCTGATTCGCACGCTGCTCGGCAGTGTGTCCAGTTCTAGTGAAGGTCTTCCGTCCAATTTGCTTGAACATTATTTGTCACTCGGCTACAGCCGTAATGACAGGGTCGGAAAAAGCTATTTAGAGTATCAATATGAGAGTCTGCTGCAGGGCCAAAAAGAGAAAGTGCAGAACTTGACCGACTCATCCGGCAATGTCACGGGAAGCAAAGTGATAACGAAAGGACAGGCCGGCAAGGATTTAGTTTTAACCATTGATATGGACTTGCAGAAGTCCGTTGAAAAAATAATTGAGAAAAATTTAAGAGAAGCAAAAGCAAGACCGAGTACAAAGCTGCTGGACCGCGCTTTTGTCGTCATGATGAATCCGAAAAACGGAGAAGTGCTGACAATGGCCGGTAAACAGATTACGAATGATCACGGAAAGTACAAGATTAATGATTATGCCCTCGGTGCAATGACTTCCTCCTATGCGATGGGGTCAGCCGTTAAGGGAGCGACTGTATTAACGGGACTCCAAACGGGCGCGATTAATTTAAATACCGTTTTTCAGGATGAACCTTTGTATTTCAAAGGGAGCAGTAAGCCGAAAAAATCGTGGACGAATTTAGGACCAGTAGACATTCAAAAAGCGCTCCAAGAATCATCAAACGTTTTTATGTTTAAAACAGCGATTGCTCTCGGTAAAGGGGAATATAGGAAAGGCCAGTCGCTTCCGCTTGATATGAAGGCATTTGATACATTCCGATATTACTTCAATCAATTCGGACTTGGAGTCAAGACGGGAATAGATCTTCCGAATGAAGCAACCGGGTATCAAGGAACACAACGAATTTCCGGTCTTCTGTTAGACTTTGCGATCGGTCAGTATGATACGTATACACCGCTGCAAATGGCCCAGTATGTATCAACTATTGCCAACGGAGGCTATCGTTTAAAACCTCAGCTTGTGAAAGAAGTCAGACAGCCGGATGCCAAAAAAGGGATCGGGGCTGTAGTTGAATCTGTTCAGCCTCAAGTATTAAATAAGGTCGATATGAATACTACAGATATCAAAGAAGTGCAGGCAGGGTTCAGACGTGTAATGACAAAAGGAACAGCCGCCACTGATTTTGCAACCGCAAAATACAGTCCTGCCGGAAAAACAGGTACGGCCCAATCTTTCTATGACGGACCTGACAAATCAGAGACAGGTGAAGGTACTTATAATACAACTCTTGTTGCTTATGCACCTGCCGATAATCCTGAAGTGGCCATTTCCGTAGTCGTTCCTTGGGCCTATATTGATTACAGTGCCCGGTATTCAATTACGGATGATATAGGGAGAGCAGCATTAGACAAATACTTCGAGCTGAAAAAGAAGCAAGAAGATGATAATACGAAGCAGAAAAACGAAGATAAAATTCAAAAAGCAGCCGAAAACGGCAATACTAATAACTAAAAGAAAAACGCTCACATCATGTGGGCGTTTTTTTTATACAAAAAAACAATTAGATTTACAAAACCTTTACATTCGATTTATACGCTTTTTACACGAAGCCTTTAGTCTATACGTGTAGGACAAATTACACATTATACGCAGGGGGAATTCAGGAAATGAAAAAAAACAAATGGATGCTTATGCTTCTGATGGCTGCTGTTATGATCGTTGCTGCAGCATGCGGAAATGCAAAGGAAAGCGGCAAGACAGACAGTCAATCTGCAAGTGAAGACAAAAAAGCATCAGGTTCTTTAACCATTTCTGGTTCATCAGCCATGCAGCCGTTAGTACTGGCAGCGGCGGAAAAGTTTATGGAAAAACATCCGGATGCTGATGTGCAGGTGCAAGCGGGAGGTTCTGGCACAGGGCTTTCTCAAGTAGCTGAGGGTGCGGTTCAAATCGGTAACTCAGACGTATTTGCTGAAGAAAAGGAAGGCATTGATGCTAAAGCCCTAAAAGACCACCGTGTAGCGGTAGTGGCAATGGCTGCTGCAGTCAACCCTGGTACGGGTGTGAAGGATGTAACGAAAAAACAATTGACAGACGTGTTTACAGGTAAAATCAAAAACTGGAAAGAGCTTGGCGGCAAGGATCAAAAGATTACGCTTGTCAACCGCCCTGATTCATCAGGAACACGCGCTACGTTTGTCAAATATGCACTGGACGGAGCAGAGCCGGCAGAGGGCATAACAGAGGATTCCTCTAATACTGTGAAAAAAATCATTGCAGAAACACCGGGAGCGATCGGTTATCTAGCGTTCTCTTATATAAACGATGACAAAGTAACGCCTTTATCAATCGGAGGCATCAAACCGGAAGAGAAAAATGTCGTAACCGGAGAGTATCCGATTTGGGCTTACGAGCACTCTTATACGAAAGGTGAAGCGTCAGGCCTTACGAAAACATTTCTCGACTATTTGAACAGTGATGAAGTACAGAAAAGCGTCGTGAAAGATCAGGGCTACATTCCGATCTCAGATATGAAAGTCACACGGGACGCAAGCGGCAAGCAAAGCTGAGGGGAGGGCGGGCTTCCCGCCTCTTCTCATTTATAGGAGTGTAAACATATGATAAATCATAGAGAAAAAGAGTCTGTAAGCGAACGCTTAATCAGCTCAAAGCAAAACAGGCAATTGGATGAAGTCCGGGGAAGGGTGATCGTGTCGGTTTGTGCGGCGATTATCATTGCGGCATCAGCTGCGATTACAATCTTTCTCGGCATAAAGGGGCTGCAATCTTTTTTTATAAATGGTGTAAGCCCGATTGAATTCTTAACAAGTCTGAATTGGAATCCAACCCAGGCAAAACCTGAGTTCGGCGCTCTGCCTTTTATTTTCGGCTCATTTGCCGTCACGGTTCTTTCCGCTTTGATCGCAGCGCCTCTCGGTATTGCTGGTGCCGTTTTTATGACGGAAATTGCGCCGACATGGGGAAAAAAAGTGCTCCAGCCGGTCATTGAGCTGCTTGTCGGCATTCCGTCTGTCGTTTATGGATTCATAGGTCTTACAGTATTGGTTCCGTTTATCGGTTCTTTTAAAACGAGCGGAACGGGCCACAGCTTATTGGCGGGAACGATCGTGCTTTCCGTTATGATTCTGCCGACGGTCACATCGATTTCTGCCGATGCGCTCGCGTCACTTCCGAAGCATCTTCGGGAAGGTTCATATGCACTTGGTGCCACGAGGTGGCAGACGATCAGAAAGGTGCTTGTCCCGGCGGCGTTTCCGACCTTGCTGACCGCTGTCGTTCTCGGGATGGCAAGAGCGTTCGGAGAAGCTCTCGCTGTACAGATGGTGATCGGAAATGCAAAGCTCCTGCCGGAAAGCCTGCTTGATACGGCAGGGACGTTAACAACCATCATTACATTAAACATGGGCCACACCACATACGGCAGTATCGAAAATAATACGTTATGGTCTATGGGGCTTGTTCTTCTCGTCATGTCGTTTCTCTTTATTTTACTCATACGCTACTTGTCATCTAGGAGGAAAGTGTAATGAACCGAAAAATAACGGATAAATTGGCGACCGGTGTATTCGGTTTATGTGCCGCTGTCATCGCGGCAATTTTGGCAGGTTTGTTTCTGTATATAATTATTCACGGTGTCTCTGAGCTCAGCTGGCATTTCATCACGACAAAATCCAGCGCCATTGCCTCAGGCGGAGGAATACGCGATCAGCTGTTTAACTCCTTTTACATTCTGTTTTTGACGATGCTGATCACGATCCCGCTCGGCGTAGGGGGCGGCGTGTTTATGGCTGAATATGCCCCGCAAAATAAAATCACTGATTTTATCAGAACGTGTATTGAAGTTCTGTCTTCTCTCCCGTCAATTGTCATCGGCATGTTCGGTATGCTGATGTTTGTAAATCTGACAGGATGGGGGTACACCATTATCGGCGGCGCACTCGCATTAACCGTCTTTAATCTCCCTGTTATGGTGAGGGTGACAGAGGGGGCGCTCACCGCCGTGCCAAAGGAATTGAAAGAAGCCTCTCTCGCTTTAGGCGTATCCAGATGGCATACCGTGAAGACCGTCATGATTCCAAGTGCGATTCCTTCAATTATGACAGGCGCCATTTTGGCATCAGGAAGAGTTTTCGGGGAAGCGGCAGCATTATTATTTACCGCGGGGCTGACGACGCCTCGGCTGAACTTTACTGATTGGAACCCGTTTTCTGAAACGTCTCCTTTTAACATTTTCAGGCCGGCTGAGACGCTGGCGGTTCATATATGGAGTGTCAATACTCAAGGCATCATTCCCGATGCGGAAGCGATTGCTAACGGCGGCTCGGCGGTGCTTGTCATTTCGGTGCTCCTGTTTAATCTTTCGGCAAGATGGCTCGGATCAGCCATTTATAAGAAGCTTACGGCAAACTAATTGAAAAGAGGCGGAAACATGATTGACCACATCGTAAAGGAAGAAGAACAGACAGCGTTATCGCCAGGAACTTCGGTTTTGGAGGTTAAGGATTTATCCATCTTTTACGGCGAAAAACAAGCGGTCCGGCATATCAGCATGGATATTGAAAAACACGCGGTCACTGCCCTTATCGGCCCGTCCGGCTGCGGCAAATCGACGTTTCTGAGGCAGATTAACAGAATGAATGATTCCATACCGTCTGCCAAAAGCGAGGGAGAAATCCTTTATGAAGGGCTGAATATTTTAGGAGCAGCGATTAATGTCGTGCAGCTCAGACGGGAAATCGGAATGGTTTTTCAAAAACCGAATCCTTTTCCGAAATCGATTTACAATAACATCACGCATGCATTACGGTATGCGGGAGAACGAAGAAAAGCCGTGCTGGATGAGGCGGTGGAAGAAAGCTTAACGAAAGCGGCGCTTTGGGATGAAGTGAAAGACCGTCTGCATTCGTCAGCCCTTTCGTTATCTGGGGGGCAGCAGCAGCGGCTGTGCATTGCGCGAACACTTGCCATGAAGCCGGCCGTGCTTCTTCTGGATGAACCGGCCTCAGCCCTTGACCCCATTTCAAACGCCAAAATTGAGGAGCTTTTGACCGACCTTAAAAAAGAGTATTCGATTATTATCGTTACGCATAACATGCAGCAGGCTTTGAGGGTTTCAGACCGCACGGCTTTCTTTCTAAACGGAGAAGTAGTGGAATACGGGCAGACAGAACAGATTTTCACGAGCCCTAAGACACAGAAGACAGATGATTATATTAACGGAAAGTTCGGATAGGGGGAAGGGCTGTGAGCGTTGTGAAAGAAGCTGTAAATACACAGCATTTGTATGACATTCGCGGGATGAACGTATGGTACGGCGCCCATCATGCTTTAAAGGATATAAATATCGGCTTTGAACAGAATAAGGTGACTGCCATTATCGGGCCGTCCGGCTGCGGTAAATCTACTTTTATTAAAACATTAAACTTAATGCTGCAAATGGCTCCGAATGTCAAAGTGACGGGTGATATGTTTTATAACGGGCGCAACTTGCTGAAGGAAAAAACGGATGCGGCAGAATTAAGAAAACAGATCGGTATGGTATTCCAAAAAGGCAATCCGTTCCCGCAATCTATCTTTGAGAATGTCGTATACGGACCGAAAATTCACGGTGAAAAAAATAAGAAGAAGCTGCTTGAGATCGCCGAGGAGTCTTTGAAGGCAGCGGCGCTCTGGGATGAAGTGAAGGATCGCCTGCATCAGCAGGCGCTATCATTATCAGGCGGCCAGCAGCAGCGTCTTTGTATCGCGAGGGCGCTGGCGACAAAGCCGGATGTGCTATTAATGGATGAACCGACGTCTGCTTTGGACCCTGTTTCGACCCGGAAAATTGAAGAACTCATTTTGAATCTGAAAGAAAATTACACCATTGTCATTGTGACGCATAACATGCAGCAGGCTGCGAGGGTTTCTGATCAAACTGCTTTTTTCTATATGGGAGAGCTGGTAGAGTGCGGCGATACGGACAAAATCTTTTCGCAGCCGGATCATCAAAAAACACATGAATATATCACCGGAAAATTCGGCTGAAAAGGCGGGCTTGGTCACATGACTTGGCCCGTTTTTGCCGTTCATTAAAAAAAGCCTGTCGGCCGTATCCACCTGAATGGATGATGCCAGCAAGCTTTTTTAGCGGGTTAATGTTTTGACAAGTTTTTTGAAGCTCATATCTGAATCTACTTTAAAATGGCCGGCGCGGATTTCTTTATGGTAGCCCGCGTCAATCACATAATCATTAAAGTCTTCTGCAGAAGGAATGATCCCTTCTTTTTCAAGAATAGACGACACATCAGCGGTGCTCATTCCGTCTTTAATCGTCAGTTTATATGTTTTCTTTTTCTTTTTTGTGTCTGAATTTTGGTCTGTGTTTAAGGATTTTTCTTTTGAATCAAGCAGTTTTTGATAATCGTCCCGGTTGACCGAAACTTTTTGCTGAGAGTCGAGGTAGCTGTTTACTTCTTTTTCAGTCAGCGCCGTTTTTTCAGTTTTGACGGCAGACGCTTGGTCATTGTCAGTCAAATAAAAGACAGCGGCGAGGACGGCTGTCGCTAAAATGATACCTGCGGCAAAAGCCTGAATGCCCCGTTTCGTCATACGAGCACCTTCTCGTTGTCTTTAATAATCGTATTGACATCCTCGACAGACACGTGCTCTGCTTTTGCGATGGCCTCAGCGGACATCCCGTTGTTGTATTTTGAAATGATTTGTTTGGCGATTTTTTGATTAATGCCGCTGCTTTTTGCTTTGCGGATGACCAAGTTGGTTTCCAGCAATTCTTCTTCAAGCACCGTCATTTTCTTTTTTAACTTGTAAATTTCCTGCATGGCTGAGAGCTGAAGCGTTTCAAGCTCCTGTTCTACGTCTTTCATCGGATCTCTTTGAGAATATGAGAATGCAATAAGCGCTATACTGACGATAAACAACGCAATAATAGCAATTTCCACGTTTCATCACCTTCTATTATTAATTTGCCCTTCTTTTTTATACCATAAAACGCCGGCATTCAAAAGGAATTAGAGAAAAAAACAGAATTTTGTCGGGAAATCTTTTATGTTTGGCGCATAAACGTTTACTTCACTATAACATTCGCTGTAAAAAGCCCTTTTTTGGCCTGCTTCGTCATTTTCTGTCATTGCTTTGCAGCGGGCCGGTTTGAGAATTATAAGAATGATCTTATGATTTCTTCTTAATAAAAAACATTTCATTCAAAACAGCTCTAGCTTTCCGTCCATTATAGTGGTATTATATATAAGTCTGAATAAGTAAATGATATTTAGTTTGGAGGGAAAATAATGCGCGTTAATATTACTTTGGCTTGCACTGAATGTGGTGAGCGTAACTATATTTCTAAAAAGAACAAACGCAACAATCCAGACCGCGTTGAATTTAAAAAATATTGCCCACGTGATAAAAAATCTACGTTACACCGTGAAACAAAATAAGCTGTTTAAAAACGGTGACAAAAGCTGGAGCTTTGATAAAAGTTCTGGCTTTTTTGTCTTTCAGGAGGCTGAGAAACGTGAAAGCACAAATCCGAAAAAAAATAAAAACAAAGCTTTCAGAAATAACAGAAAGTGAATGGGAAGCTAAATTCCTGATGATATGCGAAAAGCTTTTTTCGTTAAAGGAATGGGAGCAAGCCCGCATGATCGCCATCACCATCTCAAGAGGCCTGGAAATCCCGACGCGGCCGATTATTGAACAGGCTTGGAAAGAGGGAAAACAAGTGTGCATACCAAAATGTTCACCCGGTACAGGAGCCATGCAGTTTCGCACCTTCTCCTCAGATGATCAGCTTGAAACCGTGTATGCGGGCCTCAGCGAACCGATCGTAAGCCGGACGGAGGAAGTGAAGCAAAAGGCCATTGATCTGGTGATCGTGCCCGGCGTAGGCTTTGACCGCGAAGGCTTCAGAATCGGTTATGGCGGGGGATATTATGATCGTTTTCTGGCCGGTTATGACGGCCGCACCGTTTCACTTCTTTTTGATTGCCAGCTCACAAATGACATTCCCCGAATGCCCCACGATATTCCGGTTGACATATTGTTGACCGAAAGTGAAACCATCACCTGATGTTTACGGAAATTTTCTTCCGCTCAGAATAATTATCGTCATTTAACAAACGATAGGGGCAGGAGGGATATTATGAAAAAGTTGTTGATCTATTCTTTATGCGCTGTTTCTGTTTTTGCTGTTTATCAAAATCGGTACCGTCTTATGAACAGCGTGCTCAGTCAGCCGCGAATCAGACAATCGTTTATTCACTTCTTTTTAAAGATACCGTTCATCAGAAATAAATTTATTCAGCAGGCATTTTAAAAAATCCCGATTTAAAGCGGGATTTTTTTGCGCAAAAAAACCTGCCGATTGCTGCCGGCAGGCGTTTGAATTTTGTCATGTTTTTTTGAGGAACCCGAGCAAGATTGAAATCATTGGAGAGATATAAAGGAAAAAGGTAAACGGTAAATAGTCAATAACCGATACGCCTAATGCGCTTGCCATGAAAGCACCGCTTACACCCCAAGGAATCAATGGGTTGATCAATGTCCCGCCGTCCTCAAGTGATCGGGCAAGATGAACCCGTTTAATATTGAGGCTGTCATATAATGGTTTATATGATTGACCCGGAATTAAAATTGATAAATACTGCTCGCCTGTCGCGAGATTTACTCCTATACTTGAGCAGACGGTCGCCAAGACAAGCCGCCCTTTCGTATGAACACCTTTTGTCAGACCTTGTAACAGCGCCGAAATCAGACCTGTTTTTTCCATCAAGCCGCCAAGGGCGAAAGCGATCATGATCAGAGAGACTGATCCCATCATGGATTGAAGCCCGCCCCTGTTAATAATGCTGGCAACCGCCTGATTGCCGGTTTTAAACATTGTGCCGTTTTGAAGGGCTGACATGAATCCCTGAACACTGCTGTCAGGAATAAAAACAGCTGTCAGAAGGCCTGAAGAAATAATGCCGGCAGTAAGCACCGGAATCACCGGAATCCGTCTGACCGCGAGCACGATCACCAAAAGAGGAGAGAGCAGCGCCCAAGGAGTGACGTGTGCGGCTTCTTTAATGCCGATAATGACAGCCTCAATATTCTGAGTCGAAGCAGTATTTGTTGAAACGGATACACCGAGAAAATAAAAGAGTACGATAGTAATCAGCAAAGCCGGAACGGTTGTGCCCATCATATGGCGAATGTGCGTGAAAATCGGAACTTCGCCGATTCCGGCGGCAAAATTGGTTGTGTCGGACATCGGTGACATTTTATCACCGAAACAAGCTCCGCAGATCACTGCACCTGCCGTCCATTCAAGCGGAACTCCTGCTGCGCTGGCTACCCCTAACAGCGCGACACCGATTGTACTGACTGTTGTCAGGCTTGAGCCTACAAGCGTGCTGATGATCATGCAGGAAAATAATGCGGTCAAAAGCAGCTGGCTCGGCTGAATAATCGATAAAGCGTAAACGGTAACGGTCGGAATGGCACCGCTGTACATCCACGCGCCGATTAAAACACCGATCAGCGCCAGCACAATAATGGGCTGTACCCCGTTTTTAATTCCGTTCACTATCCCTTTTTCAAGGCTCTCCCATGTAAAGCCGTACCATAAACCGGCCGCTGAAAGAATCACGACGCAAAAAAACAGCGGAATATGCGGTTCGGTATGAAAGAAAAACAGACAGGAAATAATGACTGCTAACATCAAGAGAAATAAACTGATGGCTGATCTGAAAGTCAGCCTTTTTTCTGGTTTCAAAACAACACCCCATCAAATCAAAACTTTAATCCTTTTGTGCTTTTGGGCACGAAAGTATTGTAACAGAAAAAAGTAAAAATGCGTGTTTTTTTACAATTATGAATATAAAATGATCGAAATAACCCAAAGATATTTTTTCTACGCGTTTTTTGCTTGACGCCCGGTTCAGAGATGAAATAGGCTTACTATATGAAGAAAAGAAATGGTGAAAAAGATGAAAACATTTTATGACGTACAGCAGCTGTTAAAGTCATTCGGACACATTGTATATTTCGGTGACAGAGAAGCGGAAATTGACTTTATGAAAGACGAATTAAAGGAAATGTACTTGTCGAACGTGATTGAAAGAGAACTGTGGCAAAAGGCCGCAAGTGTTCTTCAGCAGGAATCAGAACGGGTCAAAAGACAGGTTAAATAGCAGGTTATGTTAAGAAAAGGAGAAAGTCTATGGAAGAGACATGGTTTGCGGGTATTGATCTGGGCGGAACAACGATCAAGCTGGCGTTTATTAATATGTACGGCGAGATTCAGCATAAATGGGAGGTTCCGACCGATAAATCGGGAAATACAATTACGGTCACTATAGCAAAGACTATTGACCAAAAGCTGGAGGAATTGAACAGGCCGAAACGAATTGTAAAATGGATCGGCATGGGAGCGCCCGGCCCTGTTGAAATGGCGACGGGAATGGTCTATGAAACAACGAACATGGGATGGAAAAACTATCCCCTGAAAGATCACATCGAGGCGGAAACGGGCATCCCGGCCGTCATTGAAAACGATGCCAATATCGCCGCACTCGGAGAAATGTGGAAAGGCGCCGGAGACGGGGCAAAGGATGTCATTTTGGTTACTCTCGGTACGGGAGTCGGCGGCGGCATTATCGTAAATGGAGAAATCGTTCACGGAAAAAACGGCGCCGGCGGAGAAATCGGCCATATTTGCAGCATCCCGGAAGGCGGGGCTCCGTGCAACTGCGGAAAGTCGGGCTGCATCGAAACAATCGCGTCTGCAACCGGCATTGTCAGAATCGCAAAAGAAAAGCTTAAAACAGCAGAAAAGTCAACGCTGTCCCAGGTACGTCATCTGACGGCCCGCGACGTGTTTGAAGCGGCAGAACAACAAGATGAGGCGGCGCTTGAAGTAATCGATTACGTAGCAAAGCATCTCGGCCTTGTGCTTGGAAATCTGGCAAGCGCCATGAATCCGACCAAAATTGTGCTCGGAGGAGGCGTTTCAAGAGCCGGTGAGCTTCTGCGGGCAAAAGTGGAAGAGACCTTTAAAAAAACCGCTTTCCCGCGTTCAGCAGAAGCTGCGGACATTACCATTGCGTCGCTTGGCAATGACGCCGGAGTCATTGGCGGGGCGTGGATTGCCAAAAATGAATGGCTGAAACATCAAAACTGCTGACAGAAAGTCTGCCTGCCCATAAAGCGGGCGGCTTTCTTTTTTTATCCCCTCTGTCATATAGTAACAAAAAAAGGGGGATGAACATGGCGGGAATTCGTGTAAAGCCTGAAGTGAAACAAAATATGTCTGACGTTGCACAGCTGCTTCACATCGATGAAAGGCTTCTGGCAAGCGCTAACGAAACGGCAAAAAACGATGAATTATTCTGTCCCGGGTATGTCATGAATAAGCATTCAGACGGTGTAATTGAGACGCTTAGTGAGTTGTCCCGTTTCATCGGCACCTGCAAAAAAATTTCTCCGGCAGATAACTGGCTGAAGGAAGAAAGGATTTACAGCGCTCAAGCGGCAGAAGTAGAAATTAAAAACATAACAGCCGTCTTTCCGTTTGTCACATGCCGGCAAATCGGCTTCTCCGTTTTAGGCAAACCGCTTTATGAACTGAAGGCAGGAGCGAATACAGCTCGAAAAAAAGTGCACATGAACGCATCTTTTCACGCAAATGAATGGATTACGACGTCTGTTGCGCTCAGATGGTTTAAAGAATACTGTACGGCATTATGCGAAAATAACACCGTATTCGGATATTCTTCTCTAGACATATTCAGCCGGACATCGTTGTCTTTCGTCCCGCTGGTGAACCCGGACGGAGTTGACCTTGTCCTTTACGGATGTGAAGCTTTATCAGAAAAAAGTGAATGTCTGTCTGCTTTAAATGAACACCGCCCTGATTTTCGCGAATGGAAGGCCAATATTAACGGGGTCGATTTAAATAAACATTTTCCTGCTCATTGGGACATTGAACGCCAGCGCAAACCGAAGGCTCCGTCATACCGTGATTTTCCCGGCACTGCTCCGCTGACCGAACCGGAGGCGGCAGCCATGCACCGTTTGATCACGGAACAGCCTCCTGACAGGCTGATCGCCCTTCATACACAGGGGGAAGAAATCTATTGGGGATACATGGGGATTGAGCCGGAAGAATCGAGTCAAGTCGTTCGGGAGTTTGAGGCATTAAGCGAAAACCGCTATCAAGGCGTAAGGGATATCGACAGCCATGCCGGTTTCAGAGATTGGTTTATTCAGCATTATGGAAAAGAAGGCTATACAATCGAGCTCGGGAAAGGAAAAAATCCTTTGCCTTTTCATATGTTTGCTGACATTTATAAAGCGACGGAAGGCATTTTATGGAGGTCGCTTATTTTTTGAGTCACAGATGAAATTTCTCATTTGTTTACATAAACAAATATGGGACAATAGAAAAGAATGGAGGGAAGGCTGGTGAGATATTTGTTTTTTGTTCTGCTGTCCGCATTCGTTCTGTGCTTAGCGGCCTGTGAACCATCTCATCAGCAGCATGACACAGGTATATCGGCGAAATCAGCAGAACAAAAAATCATTCCGCTCAGCAAAAACGAAGCGGAGAAAGCGGATGGATGGGTGGATGACCGAACCATTCTTTATACATCGTCTGATGATACGCATCATCGGCTGTTCATATATGACCTGTTCAGCGGCAAATCAAAAAGGCTTTTTGAAACAAAGGGCCATATTGTCAATGTGAAGATCAACCAGAAAGAACAGATGATTCTCGTGCAGGTCACAAACAGCGGGCGGACCGAGCTTGTGCTGTTAAACAGGCAAGGTGACAATCTGTATCACCAATCGTTTAACACATACGAATTGGAGACCGCCTGGAATCCGTACGACCCGTATAAAATGATGATTACGGTTTTTACTGAAACCTGGGACTTTAAAACCTACACCGCTGATGTGAAAAACCGCATGTTACGAATCAGCCCGGTGCAGACCCCTTTTATCCATTGGACGTCCTCTACAGGATTCCAATATATCAAACAAGGAAAAAGCGATAAAGAGGGTCCTCTATATTCGTACGATTTGCAAACGAAAAAAGAGAAAAAGCAGCTTGATCACGTCGTTGCAGCCGATTCCTATTTAGGGATGACTGTTGCCGTCAGACGAACAGGCGAGTTTCTATTTCAGACGCCGAAAGCCGTTACACACCGCTTCCCGCTTCAGGAGAAATATGAGAGCCCGGCACCGATGGAATATGATTACGATGAAAAACATAAGCGGTTTTACACGTTTAAGCCTGACGGCCGTTTATATAAGCTCATCGTTTTTAACCTGAAGGATGAAAAGGAGCGGACGGTGCTTGGGCATGCGGCAATGGAGCCGATTCAGCTTTCTCCAAACGGGGAATATGCTTTATACGGTTACACATATGACCGTGTGATTTCACTGGCGACAGGCATGATGGAACCAATTATAACAAATGAAAAAGGAGTTTAGAAAATGGCCATTGCAGATGTAACAATCATTCCGATCGGAACTGAGACACCGAGCGTCAGCGCGTATGTAGCGGACGTTCAGAAGATATTGGAGGGGTATAAAGCGGCCGGGAAAATCAAATTTCAGCTCACCCCGATGAACACATTAATCGAAGGAGAGCTGAGCGACCTTTTTGCGGTGATTCAGGACATTCATGAAGCTCCTTTCCAAAAAGGGCTCCACAGAGTGGCGACCAACATCCGCATCGATGACAGAAGAGATAAAGAGACGACTCTGGAGAGTAAAATCAAAAGTGTCAACAAACATTTACAGCAATAAAAATAAACCTGTATCCTATTGGATACAGGTTTTAATGTACAGTCGGATAGCCGCTGTTTACAACGGTCATAACGGCAAACCAGCCAAACACGCACAACGTGGCGCCGGCAAATAGAAATCCCAGGATATTTCTCTGTCTGACAGCCCGCAGGACTCCTAATACAGCTAATAACGCGACAAGGCCGAAGATTACAACAAGTAACATCATGCGCCTCCTTTGTTATTGAAACCTGAAAATCTTTCCATTTTATTTTAACCGTTTTCATTTTGTTTGTCGATAGCGTTTTGGGCATGCATTGATTGAATCTTCTGCTGAAAACCTTCATAATAGGGTCATATACATAAAGAGGTGATGAAAGTGAAATGGAGACGGATGCCGGCAGGCCCCATTCAGGCAAATGCATATTTTCTGATCAGTGAAGATCAATCATGTCTCATTTTTGATCCGGGCGGCGAACCGGATAAAATCAACAATTACATAAAAGAAAAAAATCTGAAGCCGCTGGCCATCTTACTGACCCACGCCCATTTTGACCACATCGGCGCGCTTGACGAGGTAAGAGACAAGTGGAATGTGCCCGTTTATCTTCATAAAAATGAAGAAAAGTGGCTGGAGGACCCTTCATTAAACGGGTCGGGAATATTACGGGGCATCGCCGTAACGGCACGGCCCGCCGAACGGCTGATCGAAGGTGACGGCACACTTGATATCGGACCGTTTCATTTGGAGACATTGTTTACGCCCGGACATTCACCCGGAAGCGTTTCTTATTATGTGAAGAACGCCGATCTGGTGATTTCAGGCGACGTGCTCTTTCAGGGAGGCATCGGCCGCACTGATTTACATGGAGGAAGCCAGGAAGTATTACTCGAATCCATCCACCAAAAACTGCTGACGCTGCCGGAGCATACGCTTGTATTAAGCGGGCACGGTCCGGAAACAGACGTACAGACGGAGCAGGAGCAAAATCCGTTTATTAACGGATTTTCCCTGTAAGAGAAAAAGAGACAGACCGTAATCGGTCTGTCTCTTTTTAGGTTAGTGGCTCCCGCCGCCCGGTGTCATAATAAAAATAGAGTAATATGTAAATCCGGCGAAGAACACGGTTAAGTAAGCCCCGAAAATATAAATGTACATCCGTTCCGTCAAATTTAAATAAGAAAGAAATACGAAAAAGATCGTCTGTCCAAAAAACAAGAGAGATGCGTCCTTCATATCACCTAAAAAAAACATGACTGCGAAAATTCCCGTCCAAAATCCTAACACCCGGAACATGCGATTCATTCCTTATCCCCTCCCGAGAGTCTATCTGATCATTATTATAATGGATCGGCAGTTAAAATGTAAACATTTTCATGATTATATTTATTGTGGAATTTATGTCTTTCCCTGTGTTCTTATGAAAAAGAATCCAAAAAACTTTTTGAAATGAGTTTAACGAAAAAAAGTTCAGGGTACTTATGTTAACAAAGAGACGGATCATTTGAGGGAGGAATTTTTAAAAATGAAAGATCTTATTTTTTACTCATACCCAAGCTGCACATCATGCCGGAAAACGAAGCACTGGTTAAAAGCCCACAATATTGATTTTAATGAACGCCATTTATTCAGGGAGACACCGACAATCGATGAATTAAAGCATATTTTATCTTTAACGACAGAAGGAATTGATGAAATTTTAGCGACGAGAAGCCAAACCTTTAAAAATCTGAATCTGAATATCGACGAAATGACTGTAAATGAAGTGCTGGAGCTGTTAATTGAAAAACCGAAGCTCTTGCGCCGGCCGATTCTCATCGATCATAAAAAACTGGTAATCGGATATAATCCCGGAGAGCTGATGAAGCTGACGAAGAAAAAAACAGTGCATCAATCTGTATCATAAGAGAAAAACGAAGATCCGCTGATCAAAATATCAGCTAATCTTCGTTTTTTGCGGTTAGCAGACTGGGCTAGCTGGATTCGAACCAACGATCACGGAGTCAAAGTCCATTGCCTTACCGCTTGGCTATAGCCCACCGACAGTAATTGTAGTATGTGCGGCCGGAGAGCTTTTATACATAAAAAACGAAAACAAGAATGGAGGAGACCTATGGAAAAATTAAATGAAGCGTTATTTCAAGCATTAACAGATGAATCCGAGGGAATTACACATCAATGGCTGCTGACGGCGGCAGGTCAGCGGGAATCCCCGTCCGGGCGGAACACAGCTGATCAGAAAGCGGAAAAGCAGCACCGCCTCTTACTGACAATCGTCGTAAAAGCATTAGTCGGAAAAGCAGAAAAAGAGGAGCTGACCCTCTGGGGGCTGCAATTTGCAAGGGACCGCGCCGTCCATGAGGTACCGGTATATGAAAGCATCGGCCGTCTTAAGGAATTCCGAACCCTTGTCTGGAAACGGATACAGACATGCAGCGAAACCATGTCAGAGCAGCCTTCAAATGAAGCTGTTTTTCAGTGGGGCGAGCGGCTGAATCAGGCAATCGACCACATTATTGAAGTCTTTACGGAAGAATATCATAAAGTCACAATTACTCAATTAAACGCACAAAAAGAAATGATAAATGAATTAAGCGCTCCGATTATGCCGATTGCAGACGGCATTGGCATTTTGCCGCTTGTCGGCGAGATTGACACGTACCGGGCAAAAACCATTTTAGAATCAGTGCTTGAGCAATGTGCCTCGTTACGGCTTTCTTATTTGTTTTTGGATATTTCAGGCGTGCCGATTGTTGATACGATGGTTGCCTATCAAATTTTTAAAGTCATCGACAGCACAAAACTTCTCGGTATTGAGACGACGCTTTCGGGCATCCGTCCTGAAATCGCCCAAACCGTCGTGAAGCTCGGCATTGATTTTTCCAAAGTCAGAACGGAGCAAAGCTTGGCGAAAGCGTTATCAAAAAACGGATTTATCGTTCAAGAATCATAATGAATCAGAAAAAAGCTGAATGGCTGAAAGAGGAGTCGCCTCCCCAGCTATTCAGCTTTATCTGCTTCGATCGTGAGAATATGGCGCCTGTCAATTTCTTTCACCGTAAACGTAAATCCGTCACATTCTATCGTACTGCCCGGTTTCGCATCAATATGCTGAGTGAGAAACCAGCCTCCGAGCGTGTCAACTTGGTCAGCAGCAATCTCTGTCCCTAGCAGATCATTGACGTCGCTGATCAGCAGCTTGGCGCTCAGGATATAGCGGCTGTCACTGAGCTTTTGCACAGAGGACGTTTCATCTGTATCAAACTCGTCCCGGATTTCTCCGACGATCTCTTCAATAATGTCCTCTGCCGTCACTAATCCTGCGGTGCCGCCATACTCATCAATAAGGATGGTCATATGGGCGTGTTCCTTTTGCATTTTGACGAACAATTGATAAATGGGGATCGTTTCGATCACATGGATGGCGGGCTGAATGTAAGGGCTGAGCTCGTGTTTCGTAAAAGCAGCGCCTTCTGATAAGAACCTGAACAGCACCTCTTTCATATTGATAATGCCGACAACATGATCTTTATCTCCCTTTACGACAGGATAACGGGTATATTTATTTGTTTTGATAATGTCTCGAAGAATACGTCCTGATCCGCTTTCTAAAGGGAGGCTCACCATTTCGTTCCGGGGCACCATAATTTCTTTTGCGGTGCGCTTATCAAATGTGAAAATGTTATTTACATAGTGCAATTCGCTTTTTTTAATCATGCCGCTGCGATAGCTTTCCGCCAAAAGCACTCTCAGTTCCTCTTCCGTATAAGCCATTTCATGATCGGAAGCGGGCTTCAGCCCGAACAGGCCTGTGATCAGCCGGGCGGAATGATTGAGAAGCCAAATGAATGGAAACATCAGCTTATAAAACAAAATCATCGGCCTCGCAAACAAAAGCGTAATCCGTTCCGCTTTTTGAATGGCAAAACTTTTCGGCGCCAGCTCGCCGATGACGACATTCACATATGTAACCAATAGAAAGGCGATGATAAGCGACAAAACATGTGACACGGTTTCATGTAAGCCTGTCTTTAAAAAAAGAGGCTGAATCAAAGCTCTCACTGTCGGTTCTCCAAGCCAGCCGAGCCCTAAAGCCGTTACGGTAATTCCTAATTGGCATGCTGATAAATACTCATCAAGATGAGTGATGACATGCTTTGCTGCCTTTGCCCCTTTCACTCCTTCTTGGATAAGCTGGTTCATGCGGGAGCGTCTAGCTTTAACGATTGAAAATTCAACGGCGACAAAACATGCCGTTAACAAAATAAATAGTGTGATGGCTGATAGTTTAATTAAATACAATGGAACACCTTCCGAGAAGGAAGGCCTGCACCTCCCTTTTTTCGGATTAATACCACTGTATTAAGCTGATCAAACATGAAAGCTTGTTTAATCCTCTTCAATTTGGGCAATTAAAAAAAGAAACGAATGTACTGGAGGTTGCAGCATATGAAGATTCATTCGGGTGAGGACTGGTTTTGGTATCAGCTCGGGCCCCACGAAAAAACAGAAGCAAAAAAACTTATCCATTATACCCACTGGCCGCAATGCGAAAAGTGGTTTGAAAACGAAAATCATATTAACTTTTACGCTCAGATACGAATGATCCGAATAATGAAGCGGTTTTCGGCTCCTTAATCTATCATCAAGGATTAAAAGATGAAAAGGATCACACCGTGTTTCATTTTTACATTACGCGTAAATCCTTTTTTACGATTAATTTTGATTTTTCTTTGCTTCGCGGTGTGAAAGAAAAACATGCTGCGCAGCAAATCAAAACCTGCGGAGACGCGATTGAAGGTTTTTTTGTCCTACTTAATCGGGCTGGATGAGTTTGAAGTCAAGCAGCGGACGCTGAAATGGCAGATTCACGATGACAACAGCAAAGGAATTCTGGAAAATGTGCATTAACTGCGCCATGAACTGTTTATTTGGAAAGGGTTAACCTTAAACGCTAAAAAAGTGGAGATGGCATTAAAAGAAGCCTTTCTCCCGAAAAACGACCAGCAAAAAGATTATCGGCGAACCCACCAAAAAATCACGAGAGGCATTACATATATAAATGAATTTGATCAGGAACTGAGCAACTTGCTGCACGCAGAAGAAGTCATCACTTCACAAAGAGGAAATGAAATTGTGAAAGCCCTGACGATTTTTACGACCCTGTTTACGCCGATGACGGCGCTAGGGGCTCTTTGGGGAATGAACTTTGACAACATGCCGGAACTCCATTGGAAGTATGCATATCTCGGATCTATCATCCTCATTATCGTATCAACCTTGCTGATTTATATTTATTTAAGACATAAGGGATGGACGGGTGATATTCTCAAAGAACAGCAAAAGAAATATTTTCACAAAAAAAACACCCGCTGATTTTTGGCTTCACCGGGCTGAATGAGCAGGCAGCAGTCCTGCTTTTTTATTTGCACAAAATCGCTGAGTGGAAGGCCATTTATGGCGATTAATTGATTTTAATTGGATTATTTTTGTTTTTTCATAGTGAACACATTCTAAAAACGCGTATTTCCTCTTTTGGAGGCCGCCATGTATCTGATGTACAATACGTGTCGGAAGGAGGGATTTCATGGAGAAAATCGAAACATACAGCAGAGAAATTATATACGAGGCATATATGGCAAGGGCTTCTGATATACACATTGTGCCGAGAGAGCGTGATGCTTTTATTCATTTTCGTATTGACCATGCTTTAGTGAAAAAACGGGTCATGAAAAAAGAGGAATGTGTGCGGCTGATTTCTCATTTTAAGTTTTTATCGGCAATGGACATAGGAGAAAGGCGAAAGCCGCAAAACGGATCGCTTTCCATGCCGCTTAAAACGGAAACGGTTCATCTGAGGATGTCAACACTGCCGACAATGAATGAAGAAAGCCTGGTCATCAGGCTTTTACCCCAACGTCAAATTCCGCCGATAGACAGACTGTCCTTATTTCCGGGTGCAGGCGCCACGCTGTTGTCCTTTTTAAAACATTCTCACGGCATGCTTCTTTTCACCGGCCCGACCGGCTCAGGAAAAACGACGACCCTTTATTCGCTCGTCAATTATGCAAAACAGCATTTTAACCGGCGGATTGTCACGCTTGAAGACCCTGTAGAAACGAGAGATGAAGATGTGCTTCAAGTACAGGTGAATGAAAAAGCCGGGGTTACCTATTCCGCCGGTTTAAAGGCCATTTTGAGACATGACCCCGATATGATTATTTTAGGAGAAATCAGAGACGCCGAAACAGCTAAAATCGCGGTACGGGCAGCCATGACGGGCCACCTCGTTCTTTCAAGCCTGCATACACGGGACGCAAAAGGCGCCATCTACAGATTGCTTGAATTCGGGGTGAAGATGAGTGAGATAGAACAAACGGTCATTGCAATTGCCGCTCAGCGCTTAGTTGATTTAACATGCCCGTTTTGCAAAGAGAAAAGCTGTTCCGTATACTGCCGGCTGTCCAGAGAGACACGGCGTGCGGGTATTTATGAATTGCTGTACGGGAAAAACCTTAATCAATGTTTTCAAGAAGCAAAGGGGGAACAGGCTAATTTTCAGTATCAAACGCTTCGCAAGCTGATCAGAAAAGGCATTGCGCTTGGGTATGTCACAACGAGCAATTACGACCGGTGGGTGTACCATGAAACGGATTAAAAAAACATGGCCGCTAAAAGATCAAGCCAATCTGCTGAAAAGGCTCGGTGAGATGACTGAAAAAGGGTACAGCCTGATTGAAGGGCTGAGGCTGCTGGAACTTCAGCTCCATAAGCGGCAGCTTGCTGAAATGACGGCCGGAATCCGGCAGTTAAGGGAAGGCGATGCTTTTTATCAAGTATTACAGGTGATGTCTTTTCATAAAGAAGCCGTAAGTATTTGCTATTTTGCGGAGAAACACGGAGAATTGCCGGCTGCAATGAAACAAAGCGGGGAATTGCTGCAGCGAAAGCTGGCACAGACCAATCAAATCAGAAAAATGCTCCGCTACCCAATGTTTTTAATATTTTCAGTCTGTGTGATGTTTTATCTATTACAAAGTATGATCATCCCGCAGTTTTCTGGGATTTATCAGTCCATGAATATGAAAACCTCCCGTTCCACCGCCTTAATCTTTGCATTTTTTCAGCACTTTCATGAGGCTTGCGCGATCCTTATTTTTTTCGCTTTCATTATGTTTGTGTACTATTGGTTCGTGTTCAGGAAAAAATCCCCGCAAGACAAAATGCTTTTGTTCGTAAAAATTCCCCTTATAGGAAAAGCCGCCGTGCTCTTCAACAGCTACTTTTTTTCCTTGCAGCTCAGCAGCCTGTTAAAATCGGGCCTTTCCATATACGACAGCTTAACGGCTTTTAAAGAACAATCCTTTCTGCCTTTTTACCGGCAAGAAGCAGAGAATATCATCGAGCGTTTAAAAGCCGGAGAAACCATTGAATCGGCTCTTTACCGGCATCCCTGTTATGAAATTGATTTTGCCGCTGCAGTCAGTCATGGACAGTTAAGCGGCCAGCTCCATCGTGAACTTTTTACATACAGCCAGTTTATGATGGAGCGGCTTGAACAAAATGCAGAAAAATATACCGGCATTCTTCAGCCGGTGATTTACGGTGTTGTCGCCGGAATGATTTTAATCGTCTATTTGTCGATGCTGATGCCGATGTACCAGATGATGAACCAAATGTAAAGGGAGTGCTTCGTCTGAAGAATCAAGATGGATTTACTTTAATTGAAATGCTGATCGTTTTATTTATCGTCTCCATTTTGCTTTTGATCACTATTCCCAATGTGACTAAGCATAATCAAAGCATTCAAAACAAGGGCTGTGAAGGATTGCAAAATATGGTAAAGGCCCAAGTAACAGCATATGAAATCGATCATGAAGGAAAAACGCCGGATATCGGCGACTTACAGTCCGAGGGGTATATCAAAAAAAACACGGCCTGCCCGAATGGAAAACGGGTCTTAATAAGCGGCGGGGAAGTAACAGTTGAGAAGTAACAGGCTGACAGAAGGCGGATTCACCCTTCTTGAAAGTCTGATCGTTTTAAGTCTGGCTTCCGTTTTGCTGACTGTTTTTTTCACGGCTGTTCCTCCTGTTTTTACGCATCTTGCTGTGAGGCAAAAAGCAGACCAGCTGCAAAAAGACATTCAGCTTGCCCAGGAAACAGCTATCGCTGAACATAAAAGAACCAGAATTGCGTTTTTGCCGGAGGAACATAAATACAAACTGTCTATTGGCGGAAGCATTGTTGAGCGGTCCTTTGAGAAGCTTGAGATTACGCTGTCCACATTACCGAAGCAGCTTGAATTTAACGAAAAAGGGCATCCGAATTCAGGCGGGAAAATTTATGTGAAAACAGCCGGAGTCACATATGAAATAACTGTTTACTTAGGGAGCGGAAACGTATATGCAGAACGGAAATAAAGGGTTCTCAACAATTGAGTCTTTATCAGCGTTAGCGATTTGGCTGTTTTTCATGATTTCCATCGTTCCTGTCTGGTCGGGAATGCTTGCGGATGAACAGCTAATAGAAGATCAAAAAGAAGCCTATCAGCTTCTCCGTGAGAACATCGGCACATATATGATGTCCGGCAAGCGGCTGCCGTCCTCAGTTGTGACGTGGAAGGAGGAGGGGGATTATCAAAAAGTATGCACGGTTATCCGCGGAGAAAAAAACATTTGCCTCAGCATTCTCAGCACAAAGTGGCTTTACGCTTCTTAATGTTTTGTTCTCCTTGGCGGTCTGCCTTTTTTTATCAGGAACGCTGACTCCAGTTGTACACTTGTTTTTGTCCCGGCAGGCGGAAAATGGCGGAATAGACGGACAGGAAAAGACAATTGCCGTTCAGCAGATCATGAATGAATGTAAAAATGCCGAAGCCGTGAAGCCTGCTGACGCCGGAAGGGCGGTAACCTGCCGGAAAACAGGCGGAGAAGAAGTGCGATTTGAAATATACCACAACATGATAAGAAAACGAGTGAACGGAAAAGGCCACGTCCCCGTTCTTCAAAACGCGGCGTCATTAAACGTGTATATGAAAAACGGTCTGCTTTTTCTCGATATCACAAGTGTCAATAGGAAAAAGCGCCATATTTCTTTCCCGATTTATACCTATTTAAAAGGAGATTAAATGTACAAACACAAATCAAATGGTTTTATTTATCCAGCGGTTCTTTTCGTTTCTGCCGTTGTTTTACTGGTCATCAGCTATACTTCATCTGATTTCATCACCCGTAAAACATTTGATAAAGAAACGGCAGAGTTCTGCACGGTAGAGAATTTGCTTCAGAACGGCGCGCTGCTGTCCATCCGTCATGTTTTACAAGGGCAAAAGGGCCAATCCGGCAAGAAACGTTTTTCATACGGCGTCGTATCTTATGAAATCCGCGCCTCTATTCATCAGGATGAATTGGACATGTTTATAAAAGGAGAGACGCGTTCAGGTACGAAAAGAGAGGCGCACATTTCATTTGATCAGAAAAAGAAAAAACTGATTCAATGGACCGAAGTATAAAAAGGGGCGGACGAGCCAACACTTCATAGTAAAGACAGCAATATGAGGTGAGAATCGTGAAAACAAACGATTACGTAAAATATATGACTGAGCAATTCGTTAAATATATGGATACGCCTAAACATGAGCGAAAAGAACTAAAAGAGGTGCGAAAAGAGAAAAAAGCTCCGGCTTCTCAGCACTGGTTCGGTATATTGCCATATGGATTTAAGCTGTGGATGCAGCGAAAAAAATAAAAGCTCATATGTGCGGAAGGTCCTCCTGAAATCGGGAGGGCCTTTATTGATATTCCTCGATGACGGCAATCTTATTCACTTTCTGGCTGTAAGGATTAAATGAAATTGTGACAAACACGCCGAACTCTTTTGACCCTTCTCTTAATGTTAGGTGGTATTGCTTGACGGATTCATCAGTTCTTTTCCGATCCCACACCTTTTGAATAAATAAGGTTTGGGCAAGAGGATATCTTTTTTTTGCTTCGTTTTCTGCCACCTTTTCCCATTTTGGCTTATGGTGAACAGCATAATGCGGCATTCCTTCTGCCTGAGCTGCTGCTGAAGCCCCAAAAACAAGAAGAGAAAGGCAAATCAAACACTGTTTGATCATGAATAAATCACCCTTTCACTGCATTTCTTTTCTAATTTCTCTTTGGCCATACCTTTATTTTCCCACATTTTATTAGAAAAAATTCCAAAAAGATGAGTAATTTGGAGCAAAACGATGTTTTTAAAAGATTCCATTCTCAAAAACGAACAATTTGACCGTTTTTGACATTTTTCAAGACGATAAACGTTGATTATACTTTGTTCATGGAGTTCTTTAAAAAGAACGAACGGCATATTTATTTACAGATTTTACAGGGGGTAAGTCATGTTCCGATTGTTCCGAACGGAAAAAGAGGCTAAAACGAGATGGCGGATTCTGTTCTTTTTCCAGCTTTCGTTCATCTTCAGCTTGGCCATAACGATATGTGCCCAGTTTACCGATGACACGAGCTCCTCCTTTAACGATGTGAGAAGCTTCAGCTTACCCATTGAAACGTGCGGGGACTTTCGTTATACAGATGACAATTGCCGCTATGACGAACGCTGGGATCAAAGTGATTTGTACGTAACAAACCAAACCGATACGGCAGGCACCGTGTGTGCTCCGGTTCACCTTTATGTCGAACTGGAAAATAAAGGTGAAAAACAAACGATATCTGAATGGAAATGGGAGCTTCACAAAATCCCTTCCTCACATAAACCTTTACAAAACGGCAATGTCATTGATAGAGGGCTTGTGACCGATAAAAAAAGCGATTTGCTCTATAGGGTTGAATCGAAACGGGCCTTACAGCCGGGCATATACGCATTTAAAATTTATAAGCCTGAGGGTTATCCGGCAAATGAAGAAAAATTTGAATGGTCAGAGCCTATGAAGCTTGTCAAATGCCAGGAAAAACCGACAGCTTCTTCCGTAAAAAAAGCAGAGAAAGAGCCGTCTGAACGGCAAAAAGAAAGAGGGGAAGAAAATGAAAAAAACGATGAAACTGATCAGTAATATTTTGTATGTCGTCATCTTCAGTTTTATTATTGTGCTGACTTTGACTGTCATATCAACCCGGGCATCCGGCGGAGAGCCGTCCATATTCGGCTATACGCTGAAATCGGTGCTGTCAGGTTCGATGGACCCGGAATTCAAGACAGGCTCATTAATTGCAGTGAAGAAAATACCTGATGTAACAGCATTAAAAGAAGGCGATGTCATTACTTTTACACAAGATGACGGATCAGCCGTGACGCACAGGATCATCGGTATAACAAAGAAAGGCGGGCGTCTGTTATTTGAAACAAAAGGCGATCATAACGCCGCCCCGGATGCCGCTCCCGTGCAATCTGAACAAGTTATGGCCCAGTATACGGGATATCAGCTTCCGTATGCAGGATATGTCATACATTTAGCGAGCCAGCCGATCGGAACGGCTATTCTGTTAATCGTACCGGGCATCATGCTGTTAGTTTATTCAATTACCGTAATCGGCAGTGCTATCCGGGATATTGAGCGAAAAACAAAAGCGCTTGAAGAGGATGCGAAAAACAGCACCATGTCTACTTGACTTTAGTTGCAACCTGGCGACAGGATTTGATAACAAAAAATATTGAATAAGGGGAGTATACTAAAATGGGTATGAAAAAGAAATTAAGCTTGGGCGCTGCTTCGGCAGCACTTGGATTAGCATTAGTCGGAGGCGGCACATGGGCCGCATTCAATGATGTGAAGACAACGGATGCCACATTTGCATCAGGAACTCTTGACTTATCGGCAAAAGAACAATCAGCCAATGTAAACTTATCCAACTTAAAACCGGGCGACAAATTGACGAAAGATTTTGAATTCAGAAATAATGGGTCGCTTGCGATTAAAGAAGTACTAATGGCCCTGAATTTCACGGATTTCAAAGGAGCGGCAAAAGGAAACGGATCTGCTGAGGACTTCCTCAGCCAGTTTGAAATTACCGTGCTGACGGTCGGAAAAGAAGGGGGCAACGGATATCCTAAGAATATTATTCTGAAGGCTGCCAACCTGAAAGACTTATATTTGATGTCAACGAAACAGGACAAAGCAGCAACTGAGACCATCAGCAAGCATATTGATTCAAAATTCCTAAGCGCGAGCGGAAAAGTGAATGTAGCGACTATTGACGGAAAGACTGCGCCTGAGTATGACGGTGTTCCAAAGACGCCTGTTGATTATGACCAAGTGCGGATGGAAATCCGGTTTAAAAATGACACCGCTAAAGACGCAGACGGGCAAAGTGTTCAGAATAAATTCCAAGGCAACGCCATTTCTCTTCAATTCTCATTTGAAGCGACACAATGGAACGGTTTGACCATTACAAAGGATCATACTGATAAAGACGGTTACGTGAAAGAGAATGAAAAGGCCCACAGTGAGGATAAAAACTAATTCAAACTGGCGGGGAGATAAAAGAGGAGTTGTGCACATATGGCTGCACTACTCCTCTTTTTGCGCTTTTCTCCATTTTTGATAATCTAAAAATTCACGAAATTGTTTTTTTGATACCCCGGATGTCATTGCATCGCGAACTAATTTCTCCCATTCACTATCTAATTGACCATCGTATTCGGTTTCATGTTTTTCATCAAGTAAAGTATGAACCGAGACGTCCAGAACAGCGGAGACTTTTTCGAGAAATTGAATGGAGGGGTTCGTCTGTAAATTTCGTTCTATTGAGCTTAAATAAGACTTCGCTACCCCAGCTTTTTCAGCTAGTTCTGATAGTGAGTAGCCTTTTTCTTTTCGGTATTGTTTAATACGCTGGCCAATCAATGTCATCACCTTCCTTGTGATATTATAGCACATTCAGAAAGGATTTACGGTACGACTTCTGGCGGCCTGGATATGTTGAGAAGACTTTTTATGCGAATGCAAGTATTTGCGTATCTCTTCTAGGCTGATATTTGATTTTTGGGCTTCCAACATTAATTCAACCCATTCCTTATCTAATTGTGAAAATTCTGTTTTTGCATTTTTCATGCATTTTCTCCTCCTAAAATACTTGTTTATGTATTTCAGCCAATCCGGCCATGACCTATTGTGTACCTTTTTTCATGTCTGGAAGTTAATAATCGCATGTGAAACGCCAGAAATTTTTTCTATATATTTTTATTATAATATACAATTTCTAAAAAAAACGAGAAAGGTGTCGAATGAATCAGGCTTATCCAGAAAAATTACTTTGCAGGAAAAATAAACCGCCATTTTCAATTTGGATGTTAATTTTTGGCTGATATAAGGCTTTCAGCGCTTGTTTTTCCAAATCATATTCTTCAGGTTTTTCCTCTGTATGCTCATAAAATTGATCTAGCAGCGTAAGATCCTTCTGCCATCTTGTAACGGCATTATCGGCCCAGTCTGACGGTTCTTCTGCGGCAAAGTTCGTCAGATAATGTTCCATTCGCTTTATTCCGCTTTCCGGTTTAATCATAGGCGATATGGTAAAGCAATAGTCTGATATTTGGGATGTCAGCGGCAGCGTTGTAAGCTTACGCTGAAAGTCTTCAATAATTTGTCCAGAAACAAGGTGAAGGCCCAGTGACAATAGTTTGTCTTTTTTCATGTCGGATTGGTATGAAATCACTACGTTTATCCCAAGCCAGGGCTGTAGAGGCACTCTGGCTCCGGCTGATACAATTTTCTCATATATTCTTGTAAATCTCCCATTTTGTTTAACTGCTTGAAAGATTTGAAAGAGCCGCGGAGCCCCGAAATAAATAAATTCACCGTCTATGTCACTGGGGGCCGTTTCTCTATCGGTGATAAACGTGATTTTCATCGGGTTCGGCTCGCCGCCTGTCTTTTCACGCCAGTGCCAATAAAAGGGGCGGTTCATAATTTGTTTGTCCATTTCAACTGTAAGCTGAACGGTCATAAAACCCGGTCCTTGCTCGGTGACGGGGCAGTGATTCGCCTCAAAAAAGCGCAGTAAAAATTGATGAACCTCTTGCTGTCTCATGTCAAACAGCCTCCTTTTTCAAACTAAGATCCTTTTTTTCTGGCCGGCTCTTCTTTGCTGTACGATAAGAAAGACGTGAGGTTGTCCATTTTGATTCTCATTTCTTCTTCGGTCAGCGAATGGCATAAAATATCATTTAAATGCTCTTCAAAATTGTTCACTTTGATTTTTGTTAAAATATCATCTAATTCACCGACTACATTTTCGAATAAATGTATTTTTTCATATAAAAGCTTTAAGATGTGCTCCTCCACCGTATGTTTTGTCGCCATGTTGTAAATATGGACATCTCTTTCCTGTCCGAGTCTGTGTATCCTTCCGATTCTTTGCTCAAGACGCATTGGATTCCACGGCAGATCATAGTTGATGATATGATTGCAAAATTGCAGGTTGATCCCTTCTCCTCCGGCTTCTGTCGCGATCAGCACCTGAACTTTGCCGCGGAAGAGATCCTTCATCCAGTCCTTTTTTCCGCGCTTAAATCCGCCCCTGAAAGGGACCGAGCTTATTCCGTTTTGCTGAAGAAACCACTGGAGATAAATCTGGGTCGCCCGGTATTCGGTAAAAATAATGACCTTGTCATTAATTTTTTGAATTAAATCAACGACTTGAATCGCTTTTGAATTTTGTGTCACCTGATTGATGCGCTCCATTAAATTCGCGATCGTCTGTTCGTCAAAGGCGGGCGCTTGTTTGTCTTTTTGGTCGAGCATTTTCTTAAGCGTCATATACACCGCTTCTCTGCTCGAACAGCATTCTCTTTGCAGCGTCATGATGGAAAAAGCGCTTGTCGGCTTTTCCATGCCGCTTTTCAGTGCGTTAATGTCATCGTAAAGCGCCTGTTCCGTCGGGGAAAACGTAATGGGCACTGTTTCAACAAGGCGCTGCGTCCACGTAAGCCCCGTATCGCTCCGTGTATTGCGGATCATGACCTTATTGACCAGTTCTTTTAAATGCTCGTGGTCATCAATTCCGTCTTTTTTATTAAACGTTTCTTGAAATCCGCTTTCATTGCCTAAATGGCCGGGTTTTAACAGCGACACTAAATTAAAGATTTCTTCAATACGGTTTTGAATCGGCGTTGCCGTCAGGAGCAGGCAATATTTCTTAACAAGGCTTCTCGCAAATTCATAATTCTTCGTTTTGCTGTTTTTGAGCTTATGCGCCTCGTCGATGATGACGAGATCATAGGGGATAGACAGCACGATATCCTTGTGAGGCGAACGCTTTGCCGTATCAATTGAAGAGACGACGATATCGCACTGCTCCCAAACATAGCTTTTCTTCTGCTCAACGGCCGGGATTAAAAATTTTTCCTGCAGCTCTTTCACCCACTGCGATACAAGCGAAGCGGGCACAAGAATGAGGATTTTTTTGGCCAGTCCCCGAATCATGTACTCTTTTAAAATCAGGCCGGCCTCTACGGTTTTGCCCAATCCTACTTCATCTGCCAATATTGCTTTGCCGTTCATTTTTTCTACAACTTTCTGCGCTACCTCGAGCTGATGGGGAAGCGGGGTGAAATTAGGCAGGTACAAAGGAGACCTTAAACCCTCAAATTCAGGAATGGCAAGGGTTTCCTGGACTTCAGCAGACAGTTTGTACAGTTCCCAATTTGACCAGGGGCCGTCTGTTTTCAGGCGTTCAAAAAACTCTTCCGGCCAATTCGAATCGAATATGATCTCTGTCGCCATGTGTATAAAACCGCCTTTCTTTCAAAAAACTGATTTATCATAATTTTTGTTGCCGGACGTAAGTGAGGGTGGTAGGATATAAGTAATGATTTCACCCAAGATATTGCTTTAGTATGTCCATAACAATTGGTAAATATGAGCGAATGACAGCAAGGGGAGAGACCTGGGCGAAGAAATGCGCATCCGGGCGCCGAAGGAGCAAACTGCGGAGTGAATCTCTCAGGCAAAAGAACTCTTGCTCGACGCAACTCTGGAGAGTGTTTGCAAAGATATAAGCAAACCACCAAAGGGGACGTCTTTATGATGTTTCATAAAGTAAACTTTCAGGTGCCGGGACAGAGAAACCTTCATGTAAATGAGGTGTTTCTCTGTCCTTTTTTATATGGTTTTTATACAATGCGCCAATGAGCTAAGGGGGAAGATGATGCTAAAACGAACACCGCTTTATGAAGTGTATAAAGAATACGGCGGAAAAACGATTGATTTTGGAGGCTGGGAGCTGCCGGTCCAATTTTCTTCTATTAAGGAGGAGCATGAAGCCGTCCGCACAAAAGCGGGCCTGTTTGATGTGTCTCATATGGGAGAGGTCGAAGTATCCGGTAAAGACAGTCTGCCTTTTCTGCAGAAGATGATGACAAATGACGTTGCAGACTTAAAGCCTGGAGCCGCGCTGTATACCGCAATGTGTTATCCAGACGGCGGAACGGTTGATGACTTGCTGATCTATCAGAAAAGCGGCACCTGCTATTTACTCGTCATCAATGCGTCTAATATCGACAAAGATATCGCTTGGCTGAAGGAGCATGCCGAAGGGGATGTCACGATAACAGATCAGTCCGGCGAGCTCTCATTGCTGGCTGTTCAAGGACCGAAAGCTGAGACGGTTCTCGCAAAACTGACTGAAATTGATTTGTCGTCATTAAAGCCGTTTACGTTTATTGATGAGGCAGCTGTCGCCGGGCATCAAGTCCTGCTCTCCAGAACAGGATATACCGGGGAAGACGGCTTTGAGCTTTATTGCCGCAATGAAGATGCGGTAAGCCTTTGGAAGCAGATTGTTAAAGCCGGAGAGGAAGACGGCCTCATGCCGTGCGGACTTGGCGCCCGCGATACGCTGAGATTTGAAGCGAAACTGGCGTTATACGGGCAGGAGCTCACAAAAGACATTACACCGATTGAAGCCGGAATCGGTTTTGCCGTAAAACATAAGAAAGATTCCGATTTTTTCGGGAAGTCAGTATTGAGCGAACAGAAAGAAAAAGGAGCTCCCCGCAAGCTTGTCGGGCTCGAAATGATTGAAAAAGGAATACCGAGGCACGGCTACGCCGTGAAAAAAGACGGTATACAGATCGGTGAGGTTACAACAGGCACACAATCTCCAACATTAAAGAAAAATATCGGCCTCGCCTTAATAAAGACGGAATTCAGTGAAATCGGAACTGAAGTAGAGGTGGAAATCCGCAGCAAAACAGTAAAAGCGAAGATCGTCCGCACACCGTTTTATAAACGTCCAAAACATAGCTGAAAAAGGAGAGTCATATGAAGCATCGATATTTGCCCGCGACAGAACAGGATAAAAAAGAAATGCTGAAAGCCATCGGCGCAGAAACAATTGATGATCTGTTTGCTGATATCCCGGAAAATGTGAGGTTTCCTAAGGACTATCACATTAAAAAAGCAAAATCAGAAACAGAGTTAACGAGAGAACTGACGAAGCTTGCAGCTAAAAACAGGGATGCCGTTACATATGCTTCATTTCTGGGGGCAGGAGTGTACGACCACTATCAGCCTGTCATCGTGGATCATGTCATTTCCAGATCAGAGTTTTACACGGCATACACGCCTTATCAGCCTGAAATTTCCCAAGGCGAGCTTCAGGCGATTTTTGAATTTCAGACGATGATTTGTGAATTAACGGGGATGGATATCGCAAACTCCTCCATGTATGACGGAGGAACTGCGTTAGCTGAAGCGGCGATGCTTGCTTCGGGGCACACGAAAAAGAAAAAAATCGTTATTTCCGCAGCCGTTCATCCGGAATCAAGAGACGTCCTGAAAACATACGCAAAAGGCCAATATATTGAGGTTACAGAGGTGCCGGTGAAAAACGGAGTGACGGATCTTGAAGCGCTGGAGGAGGCTGTTTGTGAAGAGACAGCGGCCGTTATCGTCCAATACCCGAATTTCTTTGGTCAAATTGAGCCGTTAAAAGAGATTGAGCCTATCGCGCATAAAGGGAAAAGCCAGATGATTGTTTCCTCAAACCCGCTCGCACTCGGCATCTTAACGCCGCCGGGGGCATACGGAGCGGATATCGTCGTCGGAGACGCACAGCCTTTCGGCATACCGGCGGCGTTTGGCGGCCCGCACTGCGGCTACTTTGCGGTAACAAAAAAACTGATGAGGAAGGTGCCGGGACGGCTTGTCGGGCAAACGGAGGATGAAAACGGACAAAGAGGTTTTGTCCTTACCCTCCAGGCACGCGAGCAGCATATCAGGAGAGACAAAGCCACCTCCAACATTTGTTCAAACCAGGCGCTGAATGCTTTGGCGGCTTCAGTTGCGATGACGGCACTCGGGAAAAACGGGGTAAAAGACATAGCCCGCCAAAATATCCTGAAAGCTGATTATGCTAAGCGCCAGGCAGAAAAAGCCGGCTTGCAAGTTGTGTTTAGCGGCCCGATGTTTAATGAATTTGCTGTTAAGCTGAATGAACCTGTAAAAGAGGCGAACAGGCGCTTATTAAAAGCAGGCATTATCGGCGGGTATGATTTAGGCCTTGCGTATCCGGAGCTGGAGCAGCATATGCTTATAGCCGTCACAGAGCTTAGAACAAAAGAAGAAATTGATTCGCTTATTGCGGGATTGGGGGATCACCATGAATAATCAAGATCAGGCGCTTATTTTTGAATTGTCCCGCGAAGGGCGCGTCGGTTACAGTTTACCGGAGCTTGATGTGCCGGAAACTGATTTGGGCAGCCTGCTTCCCGATGACTATATCCGTACAGAAGACGCCAAGCTCCCGGAGGTCTCAGAGCTTGATATTATGCGGCATTATACCGCTCTTTCAAAAAGAAACCACGGAGTTGATTCAGGGTTCTATCCGCTTGGGTCATGTACGATGAAATACAATCCGAAACTGAATGAAAAAATCGCCCGGTTCCCCGGATTTTCTGCGATTCATCCGCTTCAGGATGAGGATACGGTTCAAGGGGCGCTTGAGTTATTATACGATTTAAGCGGGCACTTGGAAGAGATTACGGGAATGGATGAAGTGACGCTGCAGCCGGCCGCTGGCGCTCACGGCGAATGGACGGGCCTGATGATGATCCGCGCCTATCACGAAGCACGCGGAGATTACGGGCGGACGAAGGTGATTGTGCCTGATTCTGCACACGGTACGAATCCCGCTTCTGCAACGGTTGCCGGATTTGAAACCATTACCGTGAAATCAAATGAACACGGGCTTGTTGATATTGACGATCTGAAAAGAGCGGTCAATGAAGAAACAGCCGCGTTGATGCTGACGAATCCGAATACCCTCGGTTTATTTGAGGAAAACATTACAGAGATGGCGGAAATCGTCCATCAGGCAGGTGGTAAGCTCTATTACGACGGAGCGAATTTAAATGCGGTATTAAGTAAAGCAAGACCGGGAGACATGGGATTTGACGTCGTTCACCTTAATTTGCATAAAACGTTTACGGGGCCCCACGGGGGAGGAGGCCCGGGCTCAGGTCCGGTCGGAGTGAAGAAAGAATTTATTCCGTATCTGCCAAAACCTGTATTAACGAAAAAAGAGGGCCGTTTTACATTTGACTATGACCGCCCGCACTCCATTGGACGGGTCAAGCCTTACTACGGCAACTTCGGCATCAATGTCAGAGCCTATACATATATCCGTTCCATGGGGCCGGACGGGTTAAAGGCTGTGACCGAAAACGCGGTCTTAAACGCCAACTATATGATGAGAAGGCTTGCGCCTTATTATGATCTGCCGTTCGACCGTCATTGCAAGCATGAATTTGTGTTATCGGGAAGACGGCAAAAAAAGCTCGGCGTGAGAACGCTGGATATTGCAAAACGGCTTTTGGATTTCGGCTACCATCCGCCGACCGTTTATTTTCCTCTGAATGTTGAAGAAAGCATCATGATTGAACCGACCGAAACAGAGTCAAAAGAAACCCTTGATGCATTTATCGATGCGATGATTCAAATCGCCAAAGAAGCGGAAGAAACGCCTGAGGTCGTGCAAGAGGCGCCGCATACGACGGTTGTGAAGAGAATGGATGAAACCAAGGCCGCAAGACACCCGGTCTTAAAATATGAACATGCCCCTGATGACAAGCGTTAAATAAAGGGTGTAAAAAAAGAGCTGCCGTTATAAAAACGGGCAGCTCTTTTGATTATTAGTTTTTCGCTTTAATTCTTCCGCTCCATTTTTTAAATCCGCCTTTTAAGTTGTAAATATCCTTGCAGCCGTTTTTACGGAGCGTCTGGGCGGCGCGTCCGCTGCGGACATTATTTTGGCAGTAAAGGTAAACGGGCTTATCCGGGCGGATTTCATTTTTACGCTGCTTAAGCTGGGACAGGGGGATGTTGCGCGCGCCGAGAATATGGCCGCCTTCAAATTCATTCGGCTCCCGGACGTCAATGAGCTGCGCTTTTCGGTAGCCCGCGCGGAATTCCTCTTCCGTAAGTGTTTTCATTAACCGCTGCTGATAAAAATACGACACGATCATATAAACGAGAAACGCCGCGACAATAATTAAAGCAATCATGTTAGACAATGTGATTCTACTCCTTTAGCTTATAAAATCAAACCTTGTATAAAAAACAAGGCTTACCGGACTTTTTGGGACAAATACTATTATAGTAAAGCATGAAGAGATTGTCATCCTTAATGAAACGAAATATTTTTCATTTCCCCATCAGTTTGATAAACTGATTTTATTAAAACGATAAAGAAGGGTTTAATATATGGAAAAAGAAACATGGCGGTTTATTGACTCAGGGAATGAAAGCCCGGCATTTAACATGGCGCTTGATGAAGCGCTTTTATATTGGCACAGCGAAAAAAAAATTCCTCCGGTAATCCGTTTTTACGGCTGGAATCCGGCGACATTGTCTGTCGGGTATTTTCAAAATATTAAGAAGGAAATTAACTTTGACGCGGTACATAAGCACGGCCTTGGTTTCGTCAGACGGCCGACAGGCGGACGAGGCGTTCTGCACGATAAAGAATTGACTTACAGCGTGATCGTCTCAGAGGATCATCCTGAAATGCCGGCAACGGTGACAGAAGCTTACCGGGTCATTTCAGAAGGCATTCTGCAAGGGTTCAGAAATCTTGGCCTCGATGCATACTTTGCCATTCCGCGAACGGAAAAAGAAAAAGAAAGCCTTAAAAATCCGCGCTCCTCAGTCTGCTTTGATGCGCCTTCCTGGTATGAGCTGGTCGTTGAAGGGCGGAAGGTGGCGGGGAGCGCCCAGACAAGACAAAAAGGCGTCATTCTTCAGCACGGTTCCATCCTGCTTGACATTGACGAGGACAAGCTGTTTGACCTGTTTTTATATCCGAGCGACAGAGTCCGTGAGCGCATGCAGCGAAATTTCAAAAAGAAAGCGGTGGCGATTAACGCTTTAGCGCAGGAACGAGTGACGATGGATGAGGCCCGCACGGCTTTTAAAGCCGGATTTGAAGAAGGGCTGAACATTCATCTTGAGCCTTATACGCTTACGGCAGAAGAACTGGAGTTTGTCAACGAACTCGCCGAAACAAAATACGCATCTGATGAATGGAATTATAAGCGCTAAAAAGGCTTGACAAGCCTGAAGCATCCTTGTTTTTTCATGACCGTTAGTGTAAACTTGTAATGGTTTATAAAGTTAAGGTGCTTTTTGGGAGGGTTACGATGACAACACCAAGTATGGAAGATTATATTGAACAGATTTATATGCTGATTGAAGAAAAAGGATATGCAAGGGTTTCTGATATTGCGGAAGCATTGGCAGTCCATCCCTCCTCTGTAACGAAAATGGTTCAAAAACTAGATAAAGACGAGTATTTGATTTATGAAAAATATCGAGGGCTCGTATTGACCTCTAAAGGGAAAAAAATAGGCAAACGGCTCGTATACAGACATGAATTGCTTGAGCAGTTTTTAAGAATCATTGGTGTTGATGAAGAGAAAATTTACAACGATGTCGAAGGAATCGAACATCATCTGAGCTGGAACAGCATTGATCGCATCGGCGACCTTGTTCAATATTTTGAAGATGACGAGGGCCGTAAAAAAGAACTTAAATCTGTACAGAAAAAAACAGAAAATCCTGCTGAGTAAAGGGCAGCCCGAAAAAGGGCGCCCTTTTTTTATGTCTTCATTCATGGTCTATTTCACCAAGCTGTTTCTTAAAATAGTAATACACCTTGGGAGGAAGGGAGAGGGCGCTTATGCATATTGACGGCGTATTTTCTGGCGGAGGGATAAAAGGGGTAGCACTGGCAGGCGCCTATGAAGCGCTTGAGGAGCAGGGCTTCCGCTTTGAGAGGCTGGCCGGAACAAGCGCCGGCGCGATTATCGCTGCATTCATCGCGGCAGGCTACACAAGCAGGGAGATTCATTCGATCATTGATGAAGTAGAAGAGAAGCAGTTGTTAGACCAGAGATTTTCATTCCTTCCGCTCAAACTCTTACAGTGGGTGTCCATTTACTGGCGACTTGGCTTATATAAAGGCGACACGCTGGAAAAGTGGATTGCGGACAAATTAAAAGCAAAGGACATTATCATGTTTGGGGATTTGAAAAAAGGATCGCTCCGTCTGATTGCTTCTGACCTGACAAACGGAACGATGATCGTGCTGCCGGATGACCTCCCCAACTACGGGTTAAACCCCGAAATGTTCCCCGTTGCCAGAGCCGTCAGGATGAGCTGCAGCATCCCTTATTTTTTCGAGCCGATTAAATTAAAAAGCGACAAAGGCACATCCACGGTCGTAGACGGAGGTGTTTTAAGCAACTTTCCGATTTGGCTGTTTTCAAAAGAACGCAAGCGGCCCGTGATCGGCATCTCGCTTTCGCCTCGTGCAAAAGAACGTCCGAAAAATTCAATCCGGAATGCGTTTGAGCTGTTTGGCGCTTTGTTTGAAACGATGAAAGACGCCCATGATGCGAGGCATATCGCGACAAGATACGAACAAAACATTATTTTTATTCCGGTGGAGCACGTGATGGCGACCGAGTTTCACCTCACGGAACAAAAAAAACTAGCCCTCATTGAGCTAGGAAAAAGCAGGACAGAGCAGTTTCTGAAGCAATGGACCTATTAAAAAAGCGCTCTGTTTTTCTTTTTATTTTTTTTTCCTTCAATAACGGTCAGCTGGGTCTGGCTTTTTTTCTTTAGAATCATCGGCTTAGGCTTGCTGTCGCTCGGCACGCTCCGCAAATGGCTGACCCGCCCTCTGTGTCCGGCGCGGTGCTTTGCTTTTTGCTCCTTCATTCGGCGCCGCGATTGTTTCGCCGCTTTTTTAAAGGCGGTTCCGTCCTGTCCGGCGCGGCGATTCATTACCGATCTGACGATAAAATAAATAATGACACCTGCGAGGATAACGGTAATGGCCCTGCTGATCATTTGCCCGGGGTTGGTTACCGCCGCATAAATGAAGCCGAATGCGCCAAGCGCGATTAATACAGCAATAATAGGTTGTACACGATGATTCATAATGCCCACCTCCGAAAATAATAACAGGTAACGGTTTAGATCACATTGTGAGACGGTTTTTCTCTCTGTTCTGAGATGTCCTCCAGTCTGAGAAGCTCGTTAAAGCTTTCTATCGCAACCTCGACCTGGTCATCTTTAGGTTCCTTTGTCGTTAAAAGCTGCAGCCAAAGGCCGGGATAACCGAGCACCTTCAAAACGGGGATATTCCGCACTCTGTTCGTCAGCTGCAGCACCTCAAAGGAGATGCCAAGGACGATCGGTATAAGCGCAATCCTGTCTAAAATACGCACCCAAAGCGGATCTGTCGGAACGAGTAAATACACAAACATGCCGACAATGATCGTAAATAATATAAAGCTTGAACCGCACCGGTAATGAAGCCGGGACTGTTTTTGAACATTTTCCACCGTAATTGGCAAATTCTGTTCATAACAGTTTATGACCTTATGTTCGGCTCCATGATATTGAAACACTCTTTTAATTAACGGCGTCATCGACAAAAAATAAATGTAGCCGAGAAGCAGAATTAGCTTAAACAGGCTCTCTATTCCGATCTGCGCGGCATCTGAGGGAAAAACCGGCCTCGTGAGCTCCGCTAAAAAGACCGGGACGAGCGTAAAAACGAATTTGCTGAACAAAAACGATATCACGCCGATTACTGCCAGGCTGAAAAACATGGATAAGCCCGAGCCTTTCTTTTCTTCATTTTCAAGCTGATCGTCGTCAAGAGGATCAAGCCCGTAACGTTCGCTTGAAAAGTTTAAATGCTTTGTGCCATTGGCGCTTGCTTCAATAAGGGCAATAATGCCGCGTAAAAACGGAATCTTTTTAAAGGCTGCCAGTTTGGCGTTCGGCACTCTCGGCAGCCTGAAAAAATCTATGCTTCCGTCAGTTCTGCGGATGGCGGTCACATAATTCCGTTTGCCCCCGAACATCACGCCTTCAACGACTGCCTGCCCGCCGTATGCGGGCGGCGTTTTTTGTTTTGACATCGATTATCAACCTGCCTGTTTTCTTGGGATTACTAACCATTTCCTTTCACTCTATTGTACAGGAAACAGCGGTAAACCTCTAGTTAGACAGCTGGAAAATCAATGCTTTTTCTATAAGCAGTTTACCCTTATTTAGAAATTTTACTCATCTCATGAAAATAATGTGGGCTTCTTTATGACTTTTCATTTTTTGGGCACTCTATGAATGGAGGTGCCATGATGACTAACGAAAAAAATACAGAACAACAAGAAGAAAAAAATAAACAAGATGAACACCAGCCCGTCTCATTTACAGGCAGAATCTGCGGGATAGGGTTTGCCGGAGGCGTATTTTGGAGTTTGATCGGCTATCTTGGTTATATCTTTCATTTTTCGGAGATCAGCCCGAATATGATTCTTCAGCCGTTTATGATCGGAGAATGGAAAAAACAATGGCTCGGCACAATCATCAGCATCGTTGTTATCGGTTTGATTTCTATTGCCGGAGCGTTCATTTATTTTGTCTGTTTAAAACGTTTTAAAACCATGTGGCCCGGTATGGTGTACGGCGTTATTTTATGGTTCGCTGTTTTTTTCTTGTTCAATCCGATTTTTCAGGATGTACGGTCCGTGACTGAATTGAAATCAGATACAATCGTGACGACGCTGTGCCTATATATTATGTATGGAGTGTTTGTCGGGTATTCGATCTCATTTGCCTACAATGAGCTGACGTCAGACAAGCTTGCCAGAGCGCTCGGCAAGACAAGTGAATAAGTGTATAAACCATGTGCGGTATGGTAAAATGTTCACGAGAAGTGAACATTTTTTATGCTGAAAACCGGGCGGGCATGCTCTCCCGCGGTGTCAGGCGATAGTCAAGAATCGGCAAGGAGGAGAAAGAGAATGAAACTTGAGAAATTGAGAAATCTTTTCGGTCAGCTGGGGATAGACGGAATACTTGTGACAAGCGCCGCCAATTTGCAGTATATGACGGGGTTTACGGGTTCGTCCGGCCTTGCGGTGATATCAGGAGAACGAGCGGCATTCATCACAGATTTCCGGTACACTGAGCAGGCGAAGGCTCAAGTGAAAGGCTTTGAGATTATCGAACACAGCGGAAGCTTAATTCAAACGGCTGCCGACACGATCCTTGATTTTGGCATTAAAAAGCTCGGCTTTGAACAAAACAGCATGACGTACGGCACATATGCGTCATATCATGCGGTGTTAAATGAAGCAGAGATGGTTCCCGTCGCGGATTCGGTGGAAAAGTTGCGCTTGATTAAGTCAAGTGAAGAGATTAAGATATTAGAGGAGGCTGCGAAGATTGCAGATGATGCGTTTGAACATATCCTGACGTTTATCAAACCCGGCATCTCTGAAATTTCAGTTGCCAATGAGCTTGAATTTTATATGAGGCATCAAGGAGCCGACGGTTCTTCCTTTGATATGATTGTCGCATCAGGCTTAAGGTCAAGCCTTCCGCATGGAGTGGCAAGCGGCAAATTAATTGAAAACGGAGACTTTGTCACGCTCGACTTCGGCGCTTACTATAAAGGCTATTGTTCTGATATTACACGTACTGTCGCGGTGGGAGAGCCGAGTGATAAACTGAAAGAGATTTATCAGGTCGTATTCGATGCCCAAGCACTCGGCGTTCAGCATATTAAGCCTGGCATGACAGGAAAAGAAGCGGATGCCTTGACGAGGGATCACATCTCTGCAAAAGGCTACGGCCGGTACTTCGGCCATTCGACAGGCCACGGGTTCGGCATGGAAGTCCATGAATCGCCCGGACTGTCTTTCAGATCATCGGCCGTTCTTGAGCCTGGCATGGCGGTTACGGTTGAGCCGGGCATATACATACCGGAAATAGGGGGCGTCAGAATCGAAGATGATATTATCATCACAGAGGACGGCAACCGGACAATTACGCATTCCCCTAAAGAATTAATTATTTTGTGATTGGGAATATAGGAGGACGTAAAACATGATTTCAGTTAACGATTTTCGTACAGGACTAACGATTGAAGTGGACGGCGGCATTTGGCGCGTCGTTGATTTCCAGCACGTAAAGCCGGGAAAAGGAGCGGCATTTGTCCGTTCTAAACTCCGCAACCTGCGCACAGGCGCCATCCAGGAGAAAACATTCCGTGCGGGTGAAAAAGTGGCGAAAGCCCAAATCGAAACGAAAACGATGCAATATCTTTATGCTAACGGAGATCAGCACGTATTCATGGATACAAGTTCATACGAACAGCTTGAACTGAACGCAAGCCAAATTGAATATGAATTGAAATACCTGCTTGAAAACATGTCCGTGCATATCATGATGTATCAATCTGAAACGCTTGGTATTGAACTGCCGAACACGGTTGAACTGAAAGTTGTTGAAACAGAGCCGGGAATTAAAGGCGATACGGCTTCAGGCGGCACGAAACCTGCCAAAACTGAAACGGGTCTTGTCGTAAACGTGCCGTTCTTTGTGAACGAAGGCGATACGATTGTTGTCAATACATCAGACGGCTCTTACGTGTCAAGAGCGTAGTAAAGAGATTATAGAGTCTGCTCCTTTTACAGGAGCAGGCTTTTTTTGCGTTTCAACCAGAATCTTTCTTTTATACGAAAAATACTGAGACTACTTCCGGCAGCTAGAGCATATAGTGTAACAAAACGCTTGAAGTTGGGGGATTGCAATGAAATTTTTGTTTGGTTCAATCAATTCTACCGTTTTAACGATGGCCGGTTTACGAGTTTTGTCCTCAGTTATTGAACTATCAGCCGCCATCATCATGCTCGTCACAAACGACATTAGAAAAGCGATTGTAGTCAATAGTATTTTGGCGATCATCGGCCCGTTGATCTTTATTATTACAATGACAATCGGCATTTACCAGATTGCAGGGCAGCTCTCTTATGCAAAGCTGATTTTGATTTTTACAGGCGTGGTTCTGATTTTGGCGGGCGTCCATAAATAGCGGAGAGATTTGTCATAAAGTCTGTCCATGGTCATACATTTTAAAGAAGCCAATCGGTAAAAAGGAGGAGACTCTATTGAATGAAATTACAGAGGTTCTCCCGGAATTAATGAGGCATGCCATCTCCGCCGTGCCGGAAGAAAAGCGGCGTGACACAGAAGAAATCAGAATACGTATCGACAGGCCGGTTGAACTGATTCAAAAAGGACAACCTCTGTTTTTGTCTTATATCTGCACGCCCAATGACGCGCAACTCATCCTCAGCCGGCTCAGCAATTACAGCATGTACACGCTGGAAGAAGAGCTGAAAAAGGGATATATCACGATCAGAGGGGGCCACCGGGTGGGGCTGGCCGGAAGAGTGATTGTTGAAAACGGAGCCGTCAAAGGACTCCGGGATATTACCTCTTTTAATATACGGATCGCCCGGGAAAAGCTTGGAATCGCAGATCCGCTCATTCCTTTCTTGTGGAAGGAAAACTGGCTGAACACACTGATCATCGGTCCGCCGCAAACAGGAAAAACAACTTTGCTCCGCGATTTGGCGAGGGTTTCCAGCAGCGGAACGAAAAGCATTCCGGCAAAAAAGACCGGCATCGTGGATGAACGGTCTGAAATTGCCGGCTGCCTGCGGGGGGTCCCTCAGCATCATTTCGGCCAAAGGATAGACGTGCTGGACGCCTGCCCGAAGGCAGAGGGGCTGATGATGATGATCCGCTCGATGAGCCCCGACGTCATTATCGTGGATGAAATCGGGAGAATGGAAGACTCAGAGGCGCTGATGGAGGCGCTGCATGCAGGGGTATCCGTCATCGTATCCGCGCACGGATGGAATATGAAAGATTTGGTGAAGAGGCCGTCATTGAAGCTGCTGTGGGAGGAGAAAGTATTCGACCGCTATGTTGAGCTGTCCAGACGCCGCGGGCCCGGTACGATCAGCCGGATGTACGGAAGCGGCGGAGAGCCGGTTACGCGGGCGGAAGGCGTGATCACATGCTGAAGCTTTTAGGCGCTATGTTCATATTGACGGCGACGACGTGGACAGGTTTTGAAATCGCGAAAATCTACGTAGAAAGACCAAGGCAGATCCGCCAGCTGCGTGCGGCGCTGCAATCACTTGAGGCGGAAATTATGTATGGGCACACACCGCTGCACACAGCGTCAGGCCAAATTGCCAAACAGCTTTCCCGGCCTGTATCGTTATTGTTTCAAATCTTTAGCGACAGGCTTGAGAAGGGAAGCGATTCTGCCAAAACGGCTTGGGAGCAAAGCCTAAAAAAAACCTGGCACTCCATGGCGATGAAAAAAAGCGAATATGACGTACTCAAACAATTTGGAGAGACGCTTGGGCTTCATGACCGGGTTTCTCAGCAGAAACATATCAAGCTTGCGCTTACACATTTGGAAGCGGCGGAAGCGGATGCCGGGCGGGCTCAGGCGAAAAATGAAAAAATGGTGAAAAGTTTAGGATTTTTAGCCGGACTGTTACTCATTCTTCTATTGATGTAAACATGAGGGGAGCAAACATAAAATGGGAGTCGACGTAAATGTCATTTTTCAAATCGCCGGAGTCGGTATCGTGGTCGCGTTTCTGCATACCATATTGGACCAAATGGGGAAAAAAGAATACGCCCAATGGGTGACGCTGCTTGGCTTTATCTATATTTTATTTATGGTGGCGACGATTGTCGATGACCTGTTTAAAAAGATCAAAGCTGTGTTTCTATTTCAAGGATAGGGGGGCTTACAGATTGAAATTGTTCAAATTGTAGGTTTAGGGCTGATCGCTACATTTCTCTCCCTGATCGTAAAAGAACAGAAACCGACATTCGCGTTTATGATTGTCGTCTTCAGCGGCTGTGTGATCTTTCTTTATCTCGTCGACCAGATCTATGACATTATCAGAATGATTGAAAAAATAGCTGTGAATGCAAACGTCAATATGATTTATGTGGAAACTATTTTAAAGATTATCGGCATTGCCTATATCGCTGAATTCGGAGCACAGCTTACGAAGGATGCGGGCCAGGGAGCGATTGCTTCAAAAATAGAGCTCGCGGGAAAAATCTTAATTCTCGTGATGGCTGTGCCGATTTTAACCGTTATTATTGAAACGATTCTCGGACTTATTCCTTCTTCATCATAAACGAAAGGAGGCACAAAAAATGAAGCGCTTTCGGTGGATGGGGGCTTTTTTGTTCATCATCTTATTTCTTCAAACGGAATATGTACAAGCTGCCGGAACGAGCGGCACGGCGCAGGAAACCGCAATCCCGCAAGAATCGGCTGAAGAAGTGGCTAAAAAGCAGGCCGAAGCGCTGAAAACAGAAGGCATCGGAAAGTTTTGGGATGACATCATGACTGAATACGGCGGCCTTCTGCCTGAAAGCCAAAAAGGAAGCATCATTGACTTTATCAACGGCGAAAAGAAATTTTCACCGCAGGAATGGCTGAAGGCTTTGTTTTCCTATCTGTTTCATGAGGTGCTCGCAAACGGCAAGCTTCTCGGAACCTTGATTCTTCTCACCATTTTTTGTGTCATTCTTCAGCTTCTGCAAAATGCGTTTCAGCAAAGCACCGTGAGTAAGGTCGCATATGCGATTGTCTATATGGTGCTTATCATTCTCGCTTTAAACAGCTTTCATGTGGCCGTCAATTATGCCAGTGAGGCAATACAGACAATGACGAGTTTCATTCTCGCGCTCATCCCGATGCTGCTGGCTCTGATGGCGTCTTCCGGGGGAGCCGTCTCTGCCGCCTTTTTTCACCCCGTTATTTTATTTCTGATGAATACGAGCGGCCTTCTTATTCAAAATATCGTCATGCCGCTTATCTTCCTATCAGCCATTTTAAGCATCGTCAGCACGATGACAGATCAATATAAGGTGACGCAGCTTGCCAATTTGCTGAAGAATATCGCGATCGGGGCGCTCGCGGTTTTTCTCACCGTCTTTCTCGGGGTCATCTCCGTTCAGGGCGCATCGGCTGCCGTCACGGACGGGATTACGCTCAGAACGGCCAAATTTATTACGGGAAATTTTATCCCCGTGCTCGGGCGGATGTTTACGGATGCGACGGATACAGTGATCAGCGCTTCTCTTTTATTAAAAAATACGGTGGGATTGCTGGGAGTCGGGATTTTGATCTGCATTTCCGCTTTCCCGGCGATTAAAGTGCTTTCTCTCGCCTTTATATATAAGCTTGCAGCCGCTATTCTTCAGCCGCTTGGAGGCGGACCCGTCATCACCTGTCTCGGCGTGATCAGCAGGAGCGTGCTGTATATATTTGCGGCGCTCGCTATCGTCTCTCTCATGTTTTTCCTCAGCATCACCGTCATTATCACAGCCGGCAACCTCACCATGATGATGAAATAAAGGGGGCCTTTTGTATATGAGCTTTTTAACAGAATGGCTGACAAGCATCATTTTATTTATCTTCTTTGCAATCGTCATCGACATGCTTCTGCCCAGCTCCAGTATGCAAAAATACGCGAAAATGGTTGTCAGCCTGCTGTTAATCGTCGTCATGCTCAATCCGATCTTTACACTTTTCAAAACAGACCCGGAAGTCATCTTTGATTATTTGACAAAACAAGAGCAATCTCAATCGGCTGACATAAAAAATCAAATCAATTCAGAAAAAAAAGAAATACAAGCATCAAGTCGCGCATATGTTTTAGAAGAAATGGCTGTCCAACTAAAAAAGAAAGCGGAGGAGATGTTCAGTCATGACGAATACAAAGTAGACGACATCCGCCTTACAGCGGGAGAACAGGTTCGTTCAGAAGAAGATGTAAAAACGATCAGCGTGTATATGGCCCCATCTTCTGAAAAAACCGTGCAAACCGTCGCACCGATCGACATCCGCACAGACCGCAAATACGAACCAAGCGACGCCGCTGAAAAAAAGAAAGCCGGCGATATTAAAAAGAAACTTGCGGATATATGGGAAATCGGCAGTGAGAAGATTACGGTTTATATGGAAGGCGGGGAGAAAAACGGCCATGAATAAAAACGGATTATGGAACATGCTGAAAAAACAGCTGATGTTCGGACAGGCGAAAGACGGAGAAAAACCTAAACTGACAAAATACCACTACTTTCTGTTCGTGTTCGTGCTGGGGGTATCCTTCATGCTTGTCAGCCAGCTGCTGTCTTCACCGGAGAAAACCGGGAAGAACCAAGCGGTCCAAACCGCAATAACGAGCCAAACGGGGAAAAGCAGCCAAAAAACGGCTCCCGTCTTTAAGGCTTCAAAAGATAGCAGCGCCAAAAACACGATCGATGATTACGAGAGGGAATACGAAAACCAGCTGAAAGAAATCCTTGAGACGATCATCGGCGTTGAGGACGTCTCGATTGTCGTAAATGTAGATGCAACGTCTTTAAAAGTGTTTGAGAAAAACAAAACGAAAAAAAACACCACAACTGAGGAAACAGATAAACAAGGCGGCAAAAGAAGCGTTACTGACCAAACCTCTGAAGAAGAAATCGTCATGATACGAAACGGGGATCAGGAAACCCCGGTCGCCGTCCAAACGAAAAAGCCTGACATCCGCGGTGTACTCGTTGTCGCTCAAGGAGTGGACAACGTTCAAATAAAAAAAACCATCATTGATGCCGTCACAAGGGTGCTGGACGTTCCCAGCTACCGTGTAGCGGTTGCCCCTAAAAAAATCAAGGAGGATTCATAAATTATGCTGAAAAAACAAACGGTTTGGCTTTTAACAATGCTCAGTCTCGTCGTGGTATTAAGTGTTTACTATATTATGTCGCCGGAAAGCAAAAATGCCGTGCAAATGAAAAGTGAAAAAAGCAGCGGAGAAATCGCGACTGAAAAAACGCCGGCTAAGGAAGAAACGAAGGAAAAAAGCGAGCCTGGAATGGAAAAAGAAGACGGAACAAAAGGAACGAAAGACTTGAAAGACTCAAAAGACTCGAAAGGCACAAAAGAGGATAAAGAAACATCAGCCGACGCCTCAGAAAAAGACGGCACTGTCGTCACACAAACAGCTGATGACAACTTATTTACGGCATACCGCATGGAACTGGAAGATGCCCGGAGCAAAGAAAGAGAACAATTAAACAGCATCGTATCAAGCGATGATGCAACGGCAAAGGAAAAAAGCGAAGCCTACGATAAAATGACGGCTCTCAGTGACGCCGAAGGAACGGAAAAGCAGCTCGAAACCTTAATTAAAACACAGGGCTACAAAGATGCACTCGTTAACGCCGAAGGAGACAAAATCAACATTACGGTGAAGTCAGACAAACACTCAAACGCAAAAGCCTCCGCCATCATTGACCTCGTCTCGAAAGAAATCAAGACGATGAAGGATGTCGCGGTCACGTTTGAACCGTCCAAATAAAGAGTCAAAAAACGCCCGCATACACTGCGGGCTTTTCTGGTGTCATTTTAGATCACAGTTGAATTTACACAACCGCTCCTGTAAGATAAACATAGTATGTACTTTTAGTAGCAACCTATAAATTTCTATTTTTATACATAGGAGTGGAACTGATGTTAAATATTAACGAAATTCATGAACTGATAAAACGTATTGATGAATCATCCATTGATGAATTTATTTATGAAAATGAAGGCGTAAGCTTAAAACTGAAAAAAAATGAAGCGCCGGCTGTGCATGTAACAGGACAAGCCCAGGCTCTTCCTGCCGCTGCTCCTGCTCCTGCTCCGCAGGCTGCAAAACCGGAAGTGCGGGAAGCTGCTCCTGCGCAAGAAGCGCCGAAACAAGATGAGAACCTTCACAAAATCACGTCACCGATGGTAGGAACGTTTTACGCTTCTTCATCACCGGAAGCCGGCCCTTACGTGAAGCAAGGTTCAAAAGTGAGCGAAAATACAGTGGTTTGTATCGTCGAAGCAATGAAACTCTTTAACGAGATCGAAGCGGAAGTTAAAGGAGAAATCGTTGAAGTGTTAGTTGAAAACGGCCAGCTGGTCGAATACGGACAACCTCTATTTCTTGTAAAAGCTGAGTAAGGAGACCTGCCATTATGATAAAAAAGCTATTGATCGCCAACCGAGGAGAAATTGCCGTCAGAATCATCCGGGCTTGTAAAGAGCTGGGGATTGAAACTGTCGCCGTTTATTCTGAAGCCGATAAAGACGCCCTTCATGTCCAAATGGCCGATGAGGCTTTTTGTATCGGGCCGAAAGCATCAAAAGACAGCTATTTAAATGTGACAAACATCGTCAGCGTCGCAAAACTGACCGGCACCGATGCGATCCATCCGGGATACGGCTTTTTAGCTGAAAACGCCGACTTTGCCGAGTTATGCGCTGAAGTAAACTTGACGTTTGTCGGTCCTACGGCGGACGCCATTTCTAAAATGGGGACAAAAGATATTGCACGCGATACGATGCAGCTTGCCGGTGTGCCGATCGTGCCCGGTTCAAAAGGAATTATTAAAAATACCGAAGAAGCGGTTTCGCTTTCACGTGAAATTGGGTATCCTGTCATTATAAAAGCTACTGCGGGCGGAGGCGGAAAAGGCATCCGGGTTGCGCGTACAGAAGAAGAATTGATCAAAGGCATTAAAATTACCCAGCAGGAAGCCGCTACGGCATTCGGAAATCCGGGTGTGTACATCGAGAAATATATAGAAGATTTCCGCCACGTTGAAATTCAGGTGCTCGCGGACAATTACGGAAACACGATCCATCTCGGGGAACGTGATTGCTCCATTCAGAGACGCCTGCAAAAACTGCTGGAAGAAACACCGTCACCGGCGCTTGATTCTGAAATCAGGGAGCAGATGGGGGAAGCTGCGGTAAAAGCAGCGCAAGCCGTCGGTTATACCGGAGCGGGCACAGTTGAGTTCATTTATGACTATAGAGAACAGCGCTACTACTTTATGGAGATGAACACGCGTATTCAAGTTGAGCACCCTGTCACAGAAATGGTGACGGGAACGGATCTGATTAAAGAACAGATCAGGGTGGCATCCGGACTGGAGCTGACACTTAGACAGGAAGACGTTGAATTTAACGGCTGGGCGATTGAATGCCGCATCAACGCTGAAAATCCTGCGAAAAACTTCATGCCTTCACCGGGTGAAATTAAAATGTACCTGCCGCCGGGCGGACTCGGCGTCCGTGTCGATTCAGCCGCATATCCGGGCTATTCCATCCCGCCGTATTACGACAGCATGATTGCCAAAGTCATCACATACGGAAAAACGAGAGATGAAGCGATCGCACGAATGAAGCGCGCGTTAAGCGAATTTGTCATCGAAGGCATCGAAACAACCATTCCGTTCCATCTGAAACTGCTTGAACACGAAACATTTGTCAGCGGAGAGTTTAATACAAAGTTTTTAGAAACATATGATGTAATGGGCTCATAATTTTTGTGGAGGTGAATTGAATGAAAGACAACGGTTTGCTTAAAATGGATCAAGATGAAGCTCATTTAGGCAAGGTTGAAATTGCTCCTGAGGTCATTGAAGTCATTGCCGGCATCGCCGCTTCCGAGGTAGAAGGCGTCGCTGAAATGCGCGGCAATTTTGCCACCGGCGTTGTAGAGCGCTTCGGCAAAATCAATCACGGCAAAGGCGTAAAGGTCGATTTAGCCGATGACGGGATCACCATTGACGTCTACTGCGTTGTTCAATTCGGGGTCTCAATTCCGAAAGTGGCGGCAAGCGTTCAGGAGAATATTCGCCAAACTTTATTAAACATGACGTCTCTGACCATTAATGAAATTAATATTCATATCGTCGGCATTCAATTTGACACGAAGGCCCAAGAAGTCGAAATCGACGAAGAAATGTAATGAGCGTATAAAAACCAAGGGGATGGGCAGCCCTTTGGTTTTTTATACGTTACCCTTCATTTCAGGCATGAAGAAAGCCGGCTTACATAACGGCAGCCGAGTTTCTTCATGCTGTGAAATCCGAACGATATTCAAAGGGTCGATAAAATTATTCGGTATTAGGGTGAAAAAACCTAAATTTCGACATGCGATTGAGAAAAAAATATGTTATGATCTCTTTAGGCTTAACGACAAGCGGATAAAGCAGATCTGAAGGAGAAAGAAAATGAAAAGAAGAACAGCTAGAGAAAAAGCTTTGCAGGCACTTTTTCAGATTGATGTCAGCGATATTGCACCGAACGAGGCCATTAGGCATGCGCTTGATGAGGAAAAAACCGATTCCTTTTTTGAACAGCTGGTGTACGGAGTGATTGAGCATCAAATTCAGCTCGATGAAATGATTTCCGGCCATCTTGTGAATTGGAAACTTGATCGGATAGCAAACGTGGACCGCGCGATCTTGCGATTGGCGGTATATGAAATGGTGTATGCGGACGACATTCCGGCAAATGTGTCATTAAACGAAGCAATCGAGCTGGCAAAACGGTTTGGCGACGATAAAGCTGCAAAATTCGTAAACGGGGTTCTTTCTAACATTAAAACTGATATCGAACAATCATAGGAGGAAAGAAAAATGACTGCAACAATCATCGACGGAAAAGAAACGGCAAAAGAAAAACGCGAACAATTGGCAAAAGAAGTAGAAGAGCTGAAAGCACAAGGCGTAGTGCCGGGCTTAGCAGTCATTTTAATCGGGGACGATCCCGCGTCTGTTTCATATGTCACAGGGAAGAAAAAAGCGGCTGAAACAATGGGAATGAATTTTAAGCTTGACCGTTTTGACACAAGCTTAACCGAGGCGGAGCTTCTCGATATCATTGATCAGTACAATCAAAATCCTGAATTTCACGGAATTCTCGTCCAGCTGCCGCTTCCGGACCATATTTCGGAAAAAGCGGTGATTGAGCGGATCTCCCCTGATAAGGACGTTGACGGCTTCCACCCTCTCAACGTCGGAAAAATGCTGCTTGGCGAAGATACGTTTCTTCCATGCACGCCGCACGGAATCGTTGAGCTTTTGAAAAAAACAAACGTAGACCTTTCCGGCAAAGAGGTTGTTGTAGTCGGACGAAGCAATATTGTCGGTAAACCGGTCGGCCAGCTGCTGCTGAACGAAAATGCGACCGTCACATATTGCCATTCCCGTACAAAAAATATGTCCGAGCATACAAAAAAAGCAGATATTCTTGTGGTTGCGGTCGGTAAAGCCAATTTCATCAAAGCCGATCAAATCAAAGAAGGAGCTATTGTCATTGATGTCGGCGTCAACCGTCTCGAAAGCGGAAAGCTTTGCGGCGACGTTGCGTTTGAAGAGGCAAAGGAAAAAGCATCCTTCATTACGCCGGTACCGGGCGGAGTAGGTCCGATGACCATCACGATGCTTGCGCATAATACTGTTAAATCTGCAAGACGTACGTTATCATAGATAACCGGAGACAATCACACCGCGGTGTGACAATGAGCACGATACCCGCTTCTTAAGGCTCCTTTCAGCCAAAGCGGGTTTTCTTAGTTTAGGGCAAGAAGCCTTTATGAAAGGAGTGCAGGACATGGGTGAAGCAGCATATGTCACGGTTTCCGCACTGACAAAATATATTAAACGAAAATTCGACGTAGACCCTCATCTTGAAGATATTTGGATTAAGGGAGAGCTTTCCAACGTTAAAATCCATACGAGGGGCCACATTTATTTTACTTTAAAAGACGAACATGCCCGCATGCAGGCCGTTATGTTTCAAAGACAAAGTTCAAGGCTTGCGTTTAAACCGGAAGACGGGATGAAAGTGATCGTCAGAGGCGGCATCTCCGTGTATGAACCGAGCGGAAGCTATCAATTATATGCAAAAGAAATGCAGCCGGACGGAGTGGGGGCGCTTTACTTAGCATATGAAGAATTAAAGAAAAAACTTGCCGGTGAAGGGTTGTTTGATGAACGGCATAAACAGGCAATCCCCGCTTTTCCAGCCACAATCGGGGTTGTGACGTCTCCGACGGGAGCGGCTGTCAGAGACGTAATTACCACTCTTAAAAGAAGATATCCCCTAGTGAAAGTCATTGTTCTTCCCGCACTCGTTCAGGGTGAAAATGCCAGCAGGTCGGTTGTTAAGCGCATTGAAGAAGCAAATGCACAACAGATGTGTGACGTCCTGATTGTCGGGAGAGGCGGAGGTTCGATCGAAGAATTGTGGGCATTTAACGAAGAGATCGTGGCCCGTGCCATCTTTTCTTCAGCCATTCCGATAATTTCGGCGGTCGGGCACGAGACGGACTTCACCATCAGTGACTTTGTCGCAGATATCCGGGCCGCAACGCCGACGGGAGCGGCAGAAATCGCCGTTCCGCACACGACTGACTTAATGGAACGGACAAAAACGGCAGAAGTCCGATTGACAAGAGCAATGCAGCAGCACATCAGCCAGAAAAAAGAGCGGATTCAAACTCTGCAGTCTTCATATGCGTTCCGTTTCCCGAAACGCTTGTACACACAAAAAGAGCAGCAGTTTGATTTGCTGTATCAGCAGTTCCAAACACAGCTTACAGCGCTGTTAGACCGGAAGCACAGGCAGCTGGAGCGTGACACTTACAGATTATCCGCACTCCACCCAGAGGCCCAGCTGAAGCAGGCAAGAAAACGGTACGAGGATCGCACAAATCAGCTGACACGAAGCATGAACTTCCAATTGAAGCAGCTTCACTCGCAGTTTCAAACGGTTCTTGGTAAACTAAATGCATTAAGCCCGCTGCACGTAATGGAGAGAGGATACAGTCTGGCCTACAAAGAAGAAGAGCTGATTAAAAGCGTCGATCAAGTCGAACAAAACGATCAGCTTGAAGTAAAGCTGACTGACGGCGTCCTGACGTGTGAAGTATTGCAAAAGAGAGGCGAACAAAAATGACAGAAATCAAAAAAAGTGAAACGATGACATTTGAAGAGGCGATGAAAGGCCTTGAAGGCATAGTGGCAAAGCTTGAAGAAGGAGACGTGCCGCTTGAGCAGGCGATTAATTATTTTCAAGAAGGAATGGCTCTTTCAAAAATGTGCCATGAAAAATTGCAGCATGTCGAAAAGCAAATGGACTTTATTTTAAAAGATGACGGAGAACTTGCACCTTTCAGCGTTCAGGAGGAAGACGAAGGTGACAAATAAACTGGAAGCATTTTTAGCATCGCGCAAAAAAACGATTGAACAGCAGCTATTTTTGTATACTGAACGCTTGGCGATGCCTGACCCCCTTAAAAAGTCTATGCTGTATTCTTTGGAAGCGGGCGGAAAGAGACTGCGCCCCCTCGTCGTCTTAGCCGTGCTGAATGCGTACGGAAAAGACGAAAAAGACGGGATTCCTGTCGGCTGCGCAGTTGAAATGATCCATACCTATTCTTTGATTCACGACGATCTGCCGTGTATGGATGATGATGATTTGCGGCGCGGAAAACCGACCAACCATAAAGTGTTCGGAGAGGCGACGGCTGTATTGGCCGGAGACGGGCTCCTGACGGAAAGCTTTAAACTCATTACGGCTCATGTATCTGATGCGGTTTCAGCAAATAAACGGCTCCGCCTCGTGAATGAACTGATCACCGCCGCCGGCACAGAAGGAATGGTCGGCGGGCAGATAGCCGACATGGAAGCGGAGCAAAGGCAAGTAACGCTGGAAGAGCTGGAATCGATTCATGAGCGGAAAACGGCCAAGCTTCTCGGCTTTTCCGTAACGGCGGGCGCCATTTTGGCGGATGCGCCGGAGGATGAGATCGAAAAGCTGCGCCGGTTCAGCAGCCATATCGGCATCGGGTTTCAAATCCGGGACGACATCCTTGACATCGAAGGAAATGAAGAGAAAATCGGCAAACCCGTAGGCTCAGATACGACAAATGACAAATCAACATATCCTTCGATTTTAACGTTAGAAGGCGCGAAACAAAAGCTCGCTTATCATATAAGCGAAGCGAAACAGATCATCAGCGGGCTTTCTCTGGAAAAAGAGCTTTTGTACGACCTTTGCGATTTAATTGCGGCGAGAGACCATTAAAACGATCCTGATTTGAAGGGGCTGCCGCTGATATGGTAAAATGTAAGCAGTTTCGATGAAAATACAGAATAAGTCTTTTTCTTTTGACAAAAAGACACTGTTCAATTTGCAGAAATTCATGCTGAAAGTGAGTTGATCCGCTTTGGATCTTTTATCAATACAGGACCCGTCATTTCTTAAAAACATGTCAATAGAGCAGCTGGAAGAGCTGAGTGAGGAAATCCGCAATTTTTTAATCACGACGCTTTCTGCCTCAGGCGGCCATATCGGGCCCAATCTCGGCGTTGTCGAGCTGACAATCGCGCTGCACAAAGAATTTGACAGTCCGAAAGATAAATTTTTATGGGACGTCGGACATCAGTCCTATGTTCACAAACTGTTAACCGGACGCGGCAAGGAGTTTGAAACCTTGCGCCAGTATAAAGGGCTTTGCGGCTTCCCGAAGCGCAGCGAAAGCGAGCATGACGTATGGGAAACCGGGCACAGCTCGACATCCCTTTCAGGCGCAATGGGAATGGCAGCCGCCCGGGATATTAAAGGAACGAAAGAATACATCATCCCGATTATCGGAGACGGTGCATTAACCGGCGGAATGGCGCTTGAAGCGCTGAACCATATCGGCGATGAAAAAAAAGACATGATCGTCATCCTGAATGATAATGAGATGAGTATTGCGCCGAATGTCGGGGCAATTCATTCTATGCTCGGGCGCCTTCGGACGGCCGGCAAATATCAGTGGGTGAAAGATGAGCTTGAATATTTATTTAAGCGGATTCCTGCCGTTGGCGGAAAACTGGCCGCAACGGCTGAACGGATTAAAGACAGCTTAAAATATTTGCTTGTGTCGGGAATGTTTTTTGAAGAGCTGGGCTTTACGTATTTAGGACCGGTCGACGGGCATTCCTACAGTGAACTGTTTGAAAACCTCCAGTATGCCAAAAAAACAAAAGGCCCCGTCCTTTTGCATGTCATCACTAAAAAGGGCAAAGGGTATAAGCCGGCCGAATCGGACACAATCGGTACATGGCACGGTACGGGTCCTTACAAAATCAATACGGGCGATTTTGTCAAGCCGAAAGCTGCGGCCCCTTCATGGAGCGGCCTCGTCAGCGGCACGGTGCAAGAGCTTGCCCGCAAAGATGACAGAATCGTCGCCATTACACCGGCAATGCCTGTCGGCTCAAAGCTGGAAGGGTTCGCGAATGAATTCCCTGAACGCATGTTTGACGTGGGGATTGCAGAACAGCATGCGGCAACGATGGCAGCCGGCATGGCGCTTCAGGGCATGAAGCCGTTTCTCGCGATCTATTCAACGTTTTTACAGCGTGCTTACGATCAGGTCGTCCATGACATCTGCCGCCAGAACGCGAATGTATTTATCGGCATTGACCGCGCCGGATTAGTCGGTGCAGACGGTGAGACACACCAAGGTGTATTTGACATCGCCTTCTTGCGTCATATACCGAATCTCGTCTTAATGATGCCGAAGGACGAAAATGAAGGGCGCCACATGGTAAACACCGCACTCAGCTATGAGGAAGGTCCGATTGCCATGCGCTTTCCGCGCGGAAACGGGCTCGGCGTGAAAATGGATGAAGAGCTGAAAACCATTCCGATCGGAACATGGGAGGTTCTCCGCCCTGGGAAAGACGCGGTTATTTTAACGTTCGGCACAACCATTGAAATGGCGCTTGAAGCAGCCGAAGAGCTGCAAAAAGAAGGCCTTTCCGTGCGTGTCGTGAATGCGCGGTTTATTAAACCGATTGACAAACAAATGATGAAGGCCATCCTTAACGAAGGACTGCCGATTTTAACGATTGAAGAAGCCGTGCTTGAAGGCGGGTTCGGAAGTACAATACTTGAATTCGCTCATGACCTCGGCATGTACCATACGCCGATTGACAGAATGGGGATACCTGACCGATTTATTGAACACGGAAGCGTAACCGCCCTTCTCGAAGAAATCGGGCTGACAAAAGCGGAGGCCATTAACCGGATCAGACTTCTGATGCCGCCGAAGACACATAAAGGAATTGGATCATGACAGCAAAAAAAGAACGATTAGATGTACTTCTTGTAGAAAAAGGACTCGCAGAAACGCGGGAAAAAGCGAAGCGCGCCATCATGGCGGGCATCGTCTATTCAAATGAAAACCGATTGGACAAACCGGGTGAAAAAATTGCCCGGGACCTTCCGTTAATGATAAAAGGGAATCCTCTCAAATACGTCAGCAGAGGCGGATTGAAGCTCGAAAAAGCCCTCAAGGAATTCCCCGTTTCAGTGGAAGGAAAAATCATGATCGACATCGGTTCATCAACAGGAGGATTTACTGATTGCGCCTTGCAAAACGGCGCAAAACAATCCTATGCGGTAGATGTCGGCTACAATCAGCTTGCGTGGAAGCTGAGACAGGACGCGAGGGTTGTGGTGATGGAGCGGACCAATTTCCGCTATTCGGAGCCTTCCGACTTTACAGAAGGTTTGCCGGAATTTGCCACAATCGATGTCTCTTTCATTTCTCTCCGCTTAATTCTGCCGGTGTTAAAAAAACTGCTTGTGCCGGGGAGCGATTGCATCGCGCTCGTGAAGCCGCAGTTTGAAGCCGGACGGGAATCAGTCGGCAAAAAAGGCATTGTCAGAGATCCGGGCGTTCACGCTGATGTTCTCAGGCGCATGATTCAATTTTCCGCAGCCGAAGGGTATGTGTGCAAAGGACTGTCCTTTTCACCGATTACCGGCGGAGACGGGAATATTGAATTCTTGCTTCATTTGAGGTGGGATGGTGAAGGTCAAAACGGCGCAGAGCTGCCGGAAGAAGACATTCTTCGCACCGTTGAAGAGGCACATCAGACATTAAAAGCAAAAAAAGCAGATGTACCGGAATAATAGGGGGCTATTATTCCTTTTTTCTGCAATCATGTACTTTTTAAAGAGAAGCGGTTAACATAATGACAAGATCAGCTTGAAACAGAGGTGCTTACATGACGAAAGGCCAAAGGCATATAAAAATCAGAGAGCTTATTACGAGCCATGAGATTGAAACGCAGGATGACTTAGTTGACATGCTGAGAGAAGAGGGGTATAAGGTAACTCAAGCTACCGTTTCCAGAGATATTAAAGAGCTTCATCTTGTAAAGGTGCCGACCAATACCGGTTCTTACAAATACAGCCTTCCGGCGGATCAGCGTTTTAATCCGCTGTCAAAGCTGAAACGCTCATTAATGGACGCGTTTGTAAAAATTGATTCGGCAAGCCATATGATCGTCCTGAAAACGATGCCGGGGAATGCCCAGGCTATCGGCGCTTTGATGGATAATCTCGAATGGGAAGAAATTATGGGCACGATTTGCGGAGACGACACGATCTTAATCATTTGCAGGACGCCTGAAGATACGGAAGGTGTTCAAAGCCGTCTGCTGGAGCTCTTGTAGCGTAATTATCAGATAAAAGGTGGAATGCTGTTTGTTAGCTGAACTATCAATAAAAAACTTTGCCATTATAGAGGAACTGACGATTTCGTTTGAGCGGGGGCTCACCGTCCTGACAGGGGAAACCGGGGCCGGCAAGTCGATTATTATAGACGCCGTTTCCTTATTAGTCGGCGGCCGCGGATCTTCTGAATTTGTCCGTTACGGGGAAACAAAGGCCGAGCTTGAAGGGCTGTTTTTGCTGGAAAGCGGCCATCCCGTTTTTGAGGTGTGCCGCCAGCAGGGAATAGACGCATCAGACGACATGATTGTCATGAGACGGGATATCAATGCCGGGGGAAAGAGCGTGTGCCGTGTTAACGGAAAATTAGTAACGATTGCAGCCTTGAGGGAGATCGGCAGACTTTTATTAGATATTCACGGACAGCACGATAACCAGCTGTTAATGGAGGACGACAAGCATTTAGAGCTTTTGGATAAATTTGCGGGAAGCGAAGCCGAAGCAGCGCTTCAGGCTTACCAGGAGGGATATGTCCGTTACATGAAGCTGCTCAAAAAGGTAAAGCAGCTGTCTGAAAGCGAGCAGGAAATGGCCCATCGGTTAGATCTGATTCAATTTCAGCTTGAAGAAATCGAATCGGCGAAGCTTGAGCTGAATGAAGACGAAACTTTGCAAGAAGAGCGCAAGCAAATATCCAATTTCGAAAAGATATATGAATCACTGCAAAACGCTTATAACGCGCTCCGCAGCGAACAGGGAGGACTCGATTGGGTCGGAATGGCTTCTTCTCAGCTCGATGACATTTCTGATATCAATGAGCCGCTGCAAAAGCTGTCTGAAAGTGTTTCAAACTCTTATTACCTGCTGGAGGATGCGACATTTCAGATGCGCAATTTGTTAGATGAACTGGAATTTGATCCTGAACGGCTTAATTTTATTGAAACACGTTTAAACGAAATCAAACAGCTCAAACGCAAATACGGAGCGACGGTTGAAGACATTTTAGAATACGGCTCAAAAATTGAGGAAGAAATCGATCAGATTGAAAACCGGGACAGCCATCTTGAAACACTGAAAAAGGAATTGGAGTCTGTCGGTAAAGATGTGGCCGTAGAGGCCGCTAATTTGTCAAAAATCAGAAAAGCGTGGGCCAAAAAGCTTGCTGAAGACATTCATCAGGAATTAAAAAGCCTGTATATGGGGAAATCCACTTTCGATACGGAATTTCTCGTGAAAACCGATCCGTCTGCCGATGAAGCCCCGGTTGTAAACGGCCAGCCGGTACAGCTGACGCCAAAAGGCATTGATATCGTGAAATTTTTAATCTCCACCAATACAGGCGAACCGCTTAAACCGCTGTCAAAGGTAGCCTCAGGAGGAGAATTGTCACGGGTGATGCTGGCGATTAAAAGCATTTTTTCTTCCCAGCAGGATGTTACTTCCATTATATTCGATGAGGTTGATACCGGAGTCAGCGGCCGTGTCGCACAAGCCATCGCTGAAAAAATTCATAAAGTATCAACCGGCTCACAGGTGCTTTGCATTACACACCTTCCGCAGGTCGCCGCCATGGCCGATACCCATCTTTTAATCGCTAAAGAATTAAAAGACGGCAGGACGACAACCCATGTCAAGCCGCTTTCCAAGCAGGACAAGGTAGCGGAAATCGGGCGCATGATCGCAGGAGTCGAGGTCACCGATCTGACAAAAAGGCATGCGAAGGAGCTCTTAAAACAAGCCGGCCAGGTAAAAACGACAGGATAAGCTGCTGAGACTAGGCAGCTTATTTTTTATGTTCCATTTCTCTAACAGTGTATCCAATGTTTTTCTTTGTATGCCGGTTATAAATCACGCTCAGAAAGGCAAAAGTATAGATGTAGCAGAAAAAGAAAGTGGTGTGGGATAGGAGCGAGGAGAGTGAAGTAATGAATGCCCGATAACATGAGAAAAGCAATAGGTGTAATTCTCCTTGTTTCTTTACTAAGTGTAGGCTTTTGCAAGCCATTTAAAGAATATTTACTGATTCCGGCGCAAACGAGCGTCTTTGAAAACCAGACACAGGCCGTTTCAACAAATGCAGCCATAAGCGCTGAAAAGGGCGAATTATCTGAAGCCTTTACCCTTAAACAAGATCACGGCCGAACAAGCATCACGGGACAAAAACAAGGCCGGTCAGAAGTAGTATATGATCTTGCCGGATTTCCCATTAAAAAAACGAAAGTACGCGTCCTTCCTGAATTGAAGGTCATTCCCGGCGGCCAGTCCATCGGTGTCAAGTTACATTCTGTCGGTGTTCTGGTCGTCGGCTTTCATCAAGTGATGACAAAGGATGGAAAAAAGTCTCCGGGGGAACGAGCGGGAATTGAAGCAGGCGACATCATTATCAAAATGAACGGACATAAAATTGAAAAAATGAACGATATCGCCCCGTTTATTCAAAAAGCGGGCAAAACCGGGGAATCACTGGATTTATTGGTCAAACGCGATAATCAAAAAATTAAGACAAAGCTTATTCCGACAAAGGATGAGGCAGAAGGAAAATACCGGATCGGGCTTTACATCCGCGATTCGGCAGCCGGCATCGGCACCATGACTTTTTTTGAACCGAAAACAAAAAAATACGGCGCACTGGGCCACGTTATATCTGATATGGATACGAAAAAGCCGATCGTGGTTGAAGACGGAGAAATCGTCCGTTCAACCGTAACATCGATTGAAAAAGGGACAGGCGGCAATCCGGGCGAGAAGCTGGCGAGGTTTTCCTCAGAACGGAAAACGATTGGTGACATTAACCGAAACAGCCCGTTTGGCATCTTCGGAACGCTGCATCAGCCGATTAAAAACAACATTTCTGATAAAGCGCTTCCTGTCGCCCTGTCAAATGAAGTGAAAAAAGGGCCCGCACAAATGCTTACAGTCATTGAAAACGACAAGGTAGAGAAATTTGACATTGAAATCGTCAGTACGACACCGCAAAAATTCCCGGCGACGAAGGGAATGGTGTTAAAGGTAACAGACCCGAAACTGCTGAAAAGAACCGGCGGAATTGTTCAGGGAATGAGCGGAAGCCCGATCATCCAAAACGGGAAAGTCGTCGGAGCCGTGACTCACGTATTTGTCAATGATCCGACGAGCGGCTACGGAGTTCATATCGAATGGATGCTTTCTGAAGCAGGAATTGATGTATACGGAAAAGACAAAGCAAGCTGACTGCCGGTTATCCGGCAGTTTTTTTATTTGTTGTGTTCTTCACTTCTTTCTGGGATTCATGTAAAATAAGAAAAGAAGATTTTTCGACAAATTCACGTTTCCTGATTTGTCAAACTTAATTTTTAGTCGAAAAACCTAGAAAATGCTAGAAAAACAAAGATATACCACTATTATTGGTAAATATGGATTTTTTAAAAGGGGAAGTAGTGGTTTTGTCGAATGTAACATGTAGCAGTCATAAAAGGTTGTGTCCTGTTAATACATTGGGGGAGGAAGAAACGTGGAGAAAATTAAAGTTTGTGTTGCTGACGATAATCGAGAGCTTGTAAGCCTGTTGAGTGAATATATAGAAGGACAGGATGATATGGAAGTTATCGGCGTTGCTTATAACGGACAGGAATGTCTTTCTTTGTTTAAAGACAAAGATCCCGACGTGCTCGTCTTAGACATTATCATGCCGCATCTTGACGGTCTCGCGGTATTGGAACGCCTTCGGGGATCAGAGCTTGCCAAGCAGCCGAACGTTATCATGCTGACTGCGTTCGGGCAGGAAGACGTTACGAAAAAAGCCGTCGATTTAGGCGCATCCTATTTTATCCTTAAGCCGTTTGATATGGAAAACCTTGTCGGGCATATCCGCCAAGTAAGCGGAAATGCCAGCAGCGTGACACACCGTGCGCCGTCAGCGCAAAGCAGTATCATCCGCAGCCAGCCGGAACCGAAACGGAAAAATCTCGATGCCAGTATCACAAGCATTATCCATGAGATCGGTGTGCCTGCCCATATCAAAGGCTATCTTTATTTGCGTGAAGCCATTTCCATGGTTTATAACGACATCGAGCTCCTCGGAAGCATCACAAAAGTCCTTTATCCCGACATCGCCAAAAAATTCAACACGACCGCAAGCCGTGTAGAACGAGCAATCCGCCACGCCATTGAAGTCGCGTGGAGCAGGGGAAATATCGACTCTATTTCTTCACTGTTCGGATATACCGTAAGCATGACAAAGGCAAAACCAACCAATTCAGAGTTCATAGCGATGGTTGCAGATAAGCTGAGATTGGAACATAAAGCGAGCTGAACGTTGATTTGACGGTGTTTCTCGCGTTGAATAACCGTCCATTCCGATAATTAATTTATTGCAGTTCCGATGAATTTTTCGTCATAATAGCGATGAATTTATGCTTGTTCTTACGGAATACGTATTACTAAAAAGATCGCAGCGCAAATCATTGTGCCGTCCATTTATTGGACGGTTATTTTTTTGCCCATGTTTCGAAGTACATACGCATCTATAAAACGAGGAACGAATAAGTTTATGCTGAATTTTGCGGTTTGAAAAAGGCGCGGGTATTATCCAGTGAAGGTTCCTTTTTAAAGCTTAGCATAAATTTGGTGGGTTAGGTTCAGAAATGTGTGAAAAGCGGAGTGATAACGAATGTCAGACGAACACCTACGACTTTGTCTCCGTCTAAATGCATACGGGCTTAAAGGCGTAAGCTGGGAGCAGGGAGCGCCTTATCCCTGCTCGGCCTTCTTTCTTTTCGCTGCCGTCACTAAAACGATTTCACAACATTCTGATCTGAAAATTGGTGATCGATCATTTTGGCCTGGCTTACAAAGTTGTTTTCGATGACAATTCCGGTATTTAAACCTCCGGAACCGAACACTGTTTTTGAAGCGGTTAAAGGGCTGATGGTAAACGCGCCGCCGACATTGACAACTCCGTTTCCTGATACGTTGTTAATATTAATAGGGAAACCGATCATGCTATTTTGTCTCCTTTCCCTGCAATCTACTAACTATATGTACGCTTTTTTTGTAAATTGGATTAAACGGAGCGGCAAAAATTTTGAGAAAACAAAAAAAAGACCGGCTTTCCTGCAGCCGGATGGAGGTTGTCACCTCGTTATATCGTTTTTACCACATTTTGATCTGAAAATTGGGAGCTTACTGAATTTGTTGCGCTGAAAAAGTTATTTTCGATCACAATTCCCGTATTAGAACCCCCGGACCCGAAGACGCTTTTTGATACGGTTAACGGACTTATCGAAAATGCGCCGCCGACATTGACAACTCCGTTCCCGGATACGCTGTTAATATTAATAGGAAAACCAGCCATCATATACGGTCTCCTTTCTATGAATCTACTAACTATATGTATGCTGTTATTTTGAATGAGATTAAACAAAGCGGCAAAAATTTTATGGGTGAAAAAAACTGCCGGAAGCCCCGGCAGTTTCTTCTCATATAGGTTACTCCTCAAACGGCACCCAGCCGCGTGTGTTTTTAATCATTTCCCATAACGGATCAGGGAGGCGGTATTTTTCTTTATCAGAAGCTTTGATGACTTTTTCAATATCCTGTTCACGGCTTTCCTTAATTTTCACCGCCCATTCAGGATCAATTAAGATGACGCGTCCCAAAGCCACTAATGGAATTCCGCTTTCTATCACGGCCAGCGCTTCGTCTGCAGTATAGATGGAACCGACTGCAATCAGCGGCACTTTTTGACCGACACGTTCGTTCAGCAAATCCATTCGGGTCCGTGTAACATCTGCCCCGCGGCGTGCTTTGGAATGGACGTCCATCAGTGAAATATGCAAGTAATCCAAGTTTTTTTCTGCTAGCGCATCAACTAGCGTGAACGTTTCGGTCATTGTAAGACCCGGTGTTTCCGGTTCTTCGGGTGACAGGCGGTAACCGAGCACAAACGGAGCCTTTGCGTGTTCGGCGATCGCTTTTTTGGCTGCGTCAACGACGGCAAGCGGGAAAGCTAATCGTTTCTCAGCGCTTCCGCCCCAGCGGTCTGTGCGCTGATTTGTTTTCGGGGAATAAAATTGCTGAATTAAGTAGCCGTTTGCCCCGTGAATTTCTACGCCGTCAAAACCTGCTTCAATCGCTCTTCGCGTTGCGTCGCCGAACGCTTTTACGATATGTTCAACCTCTTGTTCAGTAAGGGCCCGGGCCGTTTGACTGCCGTTTTCTTCTGCACCGCTCGGGCTGACGACGTCTTCGTCCGGCACGAGCTCAGGAGGGCATTCCAATCCGCCGTGATGGATTTGAACAATGGCCTTCGCTCCTTGTGATTGAATGGTCTCGGCGAGTCTGCGCAAGCCTGGAATGTGGGAATCATCATGGATGGCAGGCTGACCCGGAAACGCTTTGCCGTCCGGTGTTACGTTTGCGCATGCTGTAATGACCATGCCCATCTCTTTTGACCGCGGGATAATGTAGCTGATTTCCCGGTCAGATATCGTTCCGTCTTCATTGGATGAATAGTGGGTCATCGGTGCAACCGTGATCCTGTTTGGTATGGTGACGCCGCTTTGAAACGTAAACGGTTCAAACAGCGGTTTGTATTTTTGCTTCATCATTTCGCCTTCTTCCTTAGGAGTTTGACTCGACAGTATACTAGCCCATGTTTGAATTGTGTGCAATTAATTTGCTTATGCTTCTTCCATTTTACGACCGGCTCAGCCATTTAAGCGTATGGAGCGGTTTTCTTCGCTCTTTTTCAGGGGCCTTATAACCGCCTGAAATCTGATGGCCGATCGAGCTGAATATAACAGCAGCAGCGAAAAGGAGGATAATTTTTTTCATATTCATATCTTCTTTCTTATCTTTACAAGGTTATTTATAAGCATACGCCTCCGAAAAAATCCCGTCAAATCGAATTCGTCATTCTTTGTTACACTTTCCCGCGGCGAATATCGTTCCGATCTGAATCACAACACTTAACAGAGCGCACACTGCGATAACTGTGTTGCTGTCCATAGAAGACACCCTCCTTTTTCTTAGGTTGATGTATCATATGACAGCTGTCTCTGTTTTGACAAAACTGTAATACCGTGTTTCATATTTTTCAACACAAAAAGCGCTTTTCTCAAAAAGCGCCGTCACGTCTTTTTCAGACGGTGTAAAGCGATTTGAACGGCGATTGCGTCATCCAAATAGCCGATCGGAAACATATAATCGGGGATCACATCCGTCGCCAAAATAAAATATAGCAAAGCGCTTCCGAGGATGGCGCGGTCTTCGGGCGGGGTCGATTCATCCATATATTGAAGGTGCATCTCTTTTAAATGATCAATAATCGGACCGACACTTCCTTCATTATCCATTTTCTTTTGGAACTCTTCACAAATGAGGCGATGGCCCTGCTGGGTTTTGGCATATTGCTCATATCTGGTCAGTTCACGCTCAATTTGTTCTTGCGTAAAAGGCTTATCAAACATTTCGGCCATATTCAGCATATCCTGAATCGCGGTCAGCGGGTCTTGGGATGGCGTTTCTTTGTCATTGCCGACATCTATGCCGGACGCTTCAAGTAATTCTTCGAGCGGAATATGCAGATGTTTCGAGAATTCTTGAAGGTGCTTTAAGTTGGCATTTTGCTTGCCGTTAATTATGCGGGAGATGGTCGCCGTGTCAATGTTTGTCAGTGTGCCGAGCTTTCTCATGGAGAGCGAGTGCTCTTCAAGCAATGATTTTAAAAGGGGGCCAAGGTCTTTGTTTCTTTTCTCTGTCAATGGGTGTCACCTCGTTTCCGCCGATATGATGATAAATGATCAATAAATTGATGAATACCGGGTACCTTTTCTGTGCAGCTGAATAGGATAGTGTAGATTCAACAGCATGACGTGTTGAAAAGACATCAAAGAATGGAGAGGGAATATATGGCTTGGTTATTGATTTTGGGATTGGCAGTATCATCAAGCATCGACAATTTAGGTGTGGGGATGTCTTATGGTATCAGAAAAATTAAAATATCACATGCAGCAAATATGATGATCGCTTTTATCTGTTTTTTATTCAGCTATATCGGCATTTATTTTGGGAAATGGATTTCGGCTATTTTACCAGGCTTTCTTCCCGTATTGCTGGCAGCCTTTATTTTATCCGTCATCGGCATCCGCATCATCCTGCTGGCCGTTCCGAGAAAAAAACAAGTGACAGCGTGTGTTGATGTTTCATCAAAAAAAGAAAGCCGTTTTTCCGGTCTGTTGAAAAACCCGGAGGCTGCTGATGCCGATGGCTCAGGAGAAATCGGCATGCTGGAATCTATGGTTCTCGGCGTAGCCGTATCAGCAAATGCACTCACGAATGGATTAAGCGCCGGATTAATCGGACTGTCTCCTGCCGCTATTTCCATCACCGCTGCTGTCGGAAGCTTCCTTACCATATGGATCGGCTGTATGTTGGGGAAAAAAGCTGCGTCATTGCGGATCGGGTCCTTTCATGTCGGGCAGTTCAGCACGGTGCTCAGCGGAGCGATTATTCTCATCATTGCCATTAATACACTGCTCTTTTAAGTTGTCCCGTTCATTCTATGAAAAACGCGAAATAAATATGAACGGTTTCTAAAAGGGGGGCGCTTGGATGCGCCCTCTTTTTGCTGAGAAGCGATTTTTTTCAAAATGAATAGAAAGTCGTCCGTTTCCGTTAAATTTTGCATATGCAGCCTTCCGATAGAGCCATTTTCATAGACTGATCAGCTTGCTTTCTTTCTAACTTCAGGTAATCAGCGGGTCTTGCAGCCCTTTTCTGAAATATGGAAAACCGCTGGGTGAAAGGGGGCGCCCTTTACAAAACGGCCATTCTGTTCAAAGATAAAGCCGAACAAGAAAGAGGTGGTCTAGTGAAGTCTGTCATTCTGCTGATCTTCACCGCATGGCTGTTATCAGGCTGCGATTACACCGCGGAGGCGGATTCAGCACCGTCATTTACACAGGAAGGGATCTATATCAAAACAACCGATCAAGATACAATCGCGGTGGAAATTGACGGCCAACGGCAAAAGGTAAAGGTGCCTCCGGCTAAGCGATTTGAATGTCAGTCTCTGCCTGAACATACGGCGGTACAAATCACCTATAAAAAAGAGAGCAGCGGACGATTACGTCTTGAGGAAATGAAAAGAGAAAACAACAAGTGACAAAGGGGAGGAAAAAAACGTGGGGTTACTAACGAAAAGCGCTGCCGCATTCGGTGCGGCTTTGATGCTGCTGGCACCGTCAGTCTATGCAGCCGAACCGATACAAGGAAAAACCATCTACATTGACGCTGGGCATGGCGGCGGGGACAGCGGAGCTTCGGGCAGCGGATTATTGGAGAAAAACGTGAATGCAGCTGTTTCAAATCGAGTCATAGCTAAACTGAGTGCAGAAGGCGCAAAAACGGCGGCTTCAAGAACTGACGATACCTTTTTAAGCCTGGAGGAGAGAGTGGCTAAAGCAAGCGCCAGCCAATCTGATTTGTTCGTCAGTCTGCACACGAATTCAGGCGTAACATCAGCGGCGGGAACTGAAACATATTTTAATTCGGCATATGAAGGAGCAAACAGTGAAAGGCTCGCTTCAGAAATTCAGCATCAGCTTGTCTCGTCCTTAGATATGAAAGACAGAGGCGTAAAAGAAGCGCCATTTTATGTTATTACATATTCAAAAATGCCGAGTGTGCTCGCTGAATTAGGTTTTATCACAAAAATCCTTCAGATGCGGACAAGCTGAAAAACAACAGCGGCCAAGAACAAGCGGCCGATGCTGTCGTAAACGGCATCAAAGCCTATTATGAAAATCAGTAATGTAAAAAGTGTGTAAATGGCGCCCTCCCTTCTTGCATAAACGATTATAATATAGAAAACCGATGACAAACACCTGAGGTGACATATGACAAATATCTTTGCCCATCGGGGGGCGTCGGGACACTATCCCGAAAATACAATGCTTGCTTTTACAAAAGCAATTGAGGCGGGCGCGGACGGAATCGAGCTTGACGTACAAATGACAAAAGACGGCCGCATCGTGGTCATTCACGATGAAGCACTTGACCGAACCACGACGCTGAAAGGCTTTGTGAAAGATACGGCGTATGAGAAAATCAGAACCGCCAGTGCCGCCGGCAAATGGAAAGATTCCTTTAAAGGCGTCAGAGTGCCGCTTCTGTCAGATGTACTGCGCTTGGCGGAAAAGGCTGATTTTCTGATCAATATTGAGCTGAAAAACAGCATATTCCGTTACGAAGGAATGGAAGAAGAAGTCATAAAGAAGGTCAGGTTTTACGGACTGGAAAAACGCATCATTTTTTCTTCGTTTAATCATGAGAGCATGGCGCTTTGTCATACACTTGCACCCGATATTGAAAGAGCGGTGCTGACAATGGATGTGATTCATCAGCCTGAACGGTACGCGGCAGCGATTCCGGCCTCGGGTTATCATCCGAAGCTTGGCACGCCTGCTGTCAGTGCGGAAGCCGTGAAACATTTGGCGAAGAATCAGGTGGCGCTGCGTCCATTTACCGTCAATCGCCCCGAAGATATGAAATGGCTGATAAAGGCGGGAGCCGATGCGTTTTTTACAGATTATCCCGAGCAGGCTGTTTCTGTAAGGGAAGAATGCGGCAAATAAGAAGGCTGTTTAAACAGTCTTCTTTTTTTAATGGGCAAAAATCATAACATCATCAGAGGCATCATATAATCAAACAGGGCGTTTTGTGTAAGCGTTATCTTTATCTTGATGAAAGTGAGGCAAAATTGTGGGGAAAACGGTAATCGTAAGTGCGGCTAGAACGCCGTTTGGAAAATTTGGAGGGGCATTAAAAGAGGTAAAAGCGGCCGAGCTTGGCGGTATTGCCGTAAAAGAAGCAATGAAGCGCGCCGGAGTCAGTACCGGAGAAGCAGAAGGAGCCGTCATGGGAATGGTCGTTCAGGCCGGCGCGGGCCAGATTCCGGCGCGGCAGGCTGCCAGGTTCGCGGGACTTCCTTGGTCCGTTCCGGCTGATACGATTAATAAGGTATGCGCATCGGGGCTCAGGGCCGTCACGCTCTGTGACCAGATGATTCGGGCGCATGATGCGGACGTGCTTATCGCCGGCGGAATGGAGAGTATGAGCAGCATTCCGTACGCTGTGCCGGCAGGCCGCTGGGGCGCTCGGATGGGAGACGGTGTACTTCAGGATTTAATGGTGCATGACGGATTGACATGTGCATTTGAAAACGTTCATATGGCCGTTCACGGGAGCCATGCGGCCAAAAAGTACGGCATTTCCCGAAACGAACAGGACAATTACGCCCTTCTGAGCCAGAAGCGGGCAGCGGCAGCGGCTGAAGCAGGCAAATTGGCAGAAGAAATTGTCCCCGTCACATGGACCGGCAAAAAAGGCAAAGAGCACACGGCAGCAGCTGATGAGGGGCCGCGCCCTGATACAAGCCTTGAACAGCTTGCAAAGCTTTCTCCTATTTTTACAAAAGACGGAACGGTCACAGCCGGCAATGCTCCGGGTGTAAACGACGGTGCGGGGGCCTTTGTGCTGATGTCAGAAGAAAAAGCCGCACAGCGCAATGTCAAACCGCTTGCTTCGATTCTCGGTTTCGCCTCTGTCGGATTGGAGGCTTCTGAGCTTGCAAGCGCGCCGGGGGAGGCCATCATCCAGTTGCTGAAAAAAACGGGCTATTCCATTAAGGACATTGATTTGTTCGAAGTGAATGAAGCGTTTGCGTCCGTCGTACTGGTAAGTGAAAAAATAGCCGGTTTCAGCCTCGATAAGGTAAATGTAAACGGCGGCGCGATTGCTTTCGGCCATCCTATCGGAGCAAGCGGCGCCAGAATCATCATGACTCTCATATACGAATTGAAGCGGCGCGGGGGCGGCTTAGGCGTGGCGGCCATATGCAGCGGAGCCGCCCAAGGAGACGCAGTGCTGCTTGAGGTGTACTGAATATCAAACGAAGGGAGAAACAAATGAAGATGAATAAGATAATGGTCGCAGGCGCGGGACAGATGGGGGCAGGCATTGCCCAGACTGCCGCAGAAGCAGGTTTTGACGTCATTTTATATGATTGGGAGCCGGCTGCAGTGACAAAAGGCCTTCAATACATACAAAAAAACCTGGAGAGAGATAAGGCGAAAGGGCGCAAGTCACATCTTGAGACAGACACCATTTTCAGCCGCATTTCTCCGGCCGATCTGGATGAAGCGGAAGCAGCCGATTTTGTCATTGAAGCCATTGCCGAAAACAAAAAAGCCAAAGCCGAATTGCTTCAAAAACTTGATCGTATCTGCCAGCCTCATGCCATTTTGGCCAGCAATACTTCTTCTCTTCCGATTACAGAGCTTGCGTCTGTCACCCGAAGGCCGGAGAAAGTGATCGGCATGCACTTTATGAACCCGGTTCCGGTCATGGAACTTGTTGAAGTGATCAGAGGGCTCGCAACATCTGATGAAACGACAGAAACGGTGAAGAAGCTTGCCTTTGAGATGAAGAAAACACCGGTGGAAGTCAATGACTTTCCGGGCTTTGTGTCCAATCGTGTATTAATGCCGATGATAAATGAAGCAGTTTTTTGCCTTTATGAAGGAGTAGCGTCAAAAGAAGCGATTGATGAGGTGATGAAGCTCGGCATGCGTCATCCGATGGGGCCTTTAACGTTAGCTGACTTAATCGGCTTGGACACATGCCTTTCCATTATGGAGGTCCTGCACACGGGGTTTGGAGATTCGAAATACCGCCCATGTCCGCTGCTCAGAAAATATGTAAGCGCCGGCTGGCTCGGCAAAAAAAGCGGCCGCGGTTTTTATGAGTACGAAAGGTAAGGTAACTATGGCAAAAATATGCGGGGGGCGGCAGCCGTGCATTTGACAGAAGAGCACATTATGATGAGAAAAATGGTTCGGGATTTTGCCCGTAAAGAAGTCGCGCCGATGGTCGAGATCATGGAACAAACAGATGAATTTCCAAGCCGGCTGATCAAAAAAATGGGCGCGGCGGGCCTGATGGGCATCCCTGTTCCAGAAGCTTATGGCGGAGCTGGCGCTGACACAGTGTCTTATATCATGGCGATACACGAAATCTCAAAAATCAGCGCGGCAGTCGGCGTTATTTTATCGGTTCACACATCAGTAGGGACAAACCCGATTTTGCATTTCGGGACAGAGGCCCAAAAACAAACATATATCCCCAAGCTGGCAGCAGGGGAATATGTAGGCGCGTTTGCACTCACTGAGCCGCAATCCGGATCTGATGCGGGCAGCCTCAAAACAACGGCGGTGCGAAAAGGCGGCTCATATATCCTTAACGGCTCAAAAGTGTTTATCACAAACGGCGGTGCGGCAGATCTGTATCTCACGTTTGCCTTGACAGATCCGGAAAAAGGAAGAAAGGGCATATCTGCATTTATCGTTGAAAAAAACACACCAGGCTTTCACATCGGAAAAAAAGAAAAAAAGCTGGGGCTTTTGGGTTCCAACACGGTTGAATTGCGATTTGAACACGCGGAAATTCCCGTTGAAAACAGGCTGGGTGAAGAAGGAGAGGGTTTTTCAATTGCCATGAAAAACCTTGACGTCGGACGGATCGGCATCGCGGCTCAGGCGCTCGGCATTATAGAAGCGGCTCTCGGCTGTTCTGTTGAATATGCGAAAAACCGGACGCAGTTCGGCCGGCCCATCGCTTCCAATCAGGCCGTCTCATTTAAGCTTTCGGAAATGGCTGTGAATGCCGAAGCGGCGAAACTGTTAGTCTATCATGCGGCAGATCTGTATCAGCGGGGGCTTCCATGCGGAAAAGAAGCGTCCATGGCCAAGCAATTTGCGTCTGATGCAGCGATGAAAGCAGCGACGGAGGCCGTTCAGATTCACGGCGGATACGGCTATATGAAAGACTATCCGGCAGAACGTTTATTTCGGGATGCGAAAGTGACACAAATCTATGAAGGTACAAATGAAATTCAAAGATTGATTATTTCAAAGTATCTTCTTCAATAAAAACAGAAAAGGAGCGAAATCATGGAATCATATTCTCCCGGTTTAGAAGGCGTCGTCGCAGTGGAAACGGGGATTTCTTTTCTTGATACACAAAAAGGAAACATTTTAATCAAAGGCCATGATCTGATTGAACTTTCTAAAACGAACAGCTACATGGATATTGTTCACCTCTTGCTGGCGGGCCGGCTGCCGAATTCAGAAGAAAAAGCGGCACTTGAAGATAACATTAAGCGCGGCGGGCGAATCCCTGAGGAAATCTTGCAGATCTGCCGCCTGCTGCCCCGAGATACTCACCCGATGGACGGATTGAGAACGGGACTTTCTGCCCTTGGAGGCTTTGACAAAAACCTTGACGACCGTTCGCCTTCTGAAAATCAGCGCCGCGTCTGTGAGCTATTGGGGAAAATGCCGAACTTAACGGTAAACAGTTATCGCGTTATAAACGGCCTGGAACCTCTGGCGCCGGTCGAGTCGTTATCATACAGCGCAAATTTTCTATACATGATTACAGGAAAAACACCTTCATCACTTGAAGAGGATATTTTTGACCGTTCCCTCATCTTATACAGTGAGCATGAATTGCCGAACTCAACGTTTGCCGCCCGCGTCATTGCATCCACACAGTCAGATATATACGGCGCTTTAACCGGAGCTGTCGCGTCGCTGAAAGGAAATCTTCACGGCGGAGCGAACGAGGCAGTCATGTATATGCTTCAGGAAGCGAAGGATAGAGGCGGATTCGAGCAATTGTTAACTCAAAAGCTGGCAAAGAAAGAAAAAATTATGGGATTCGGCCACCGTGTCTACATGAAAAAAATGGACCCGAGAGCGCTTATGATGAAAGAAGCGCTGAAAAAGCTGTGCGATCTTTCCGGCGATGACCGCCTTTATGACATGTGTGAAGCCGGTGAAAAGGTCATGCTGGACGAAAAAGGCCTTTATCCGAACCTAGATTACTACGCAGCACCCGTCTATTACATGCTCGGCATTCCGATTCCGCTGTATACGCCTATTTTCTTCAGCGCAAGGACCGTCGGTTTATGCGCTCACGTTATGGAGCAGCACGATAACAACCGGCTTTTCCGCCCGCGTGTCCGCTATACCGGAGCGCGCCTTTAAACAGATATACAAGAGAAAGGAAGATGAAAGATGACAGCAACCCGCCGAATGGATACGGTGATAGAAGAAATCACAGATTACGTGCTCCATCAAGAGATTGACAGTTCAGAAGCTTTCACTACGGCCGGACATGTACTGATCGATACGTTAGGATGCGGCATCCTGGCGCTCAGCTATCCGGAATGCACAAAGCTGCTCGGCCCGATTGTCCCCGGCACCGCCGTTCCGAACGGAAGCAGAGTCCCCGGCACGCCTTTTGTCTTAGATCCTGTCTTAGCGGCTTTTAATATCGGCTGTATCAATCGCTGGCTTGATTATAATGACACGTGGCTTGCAGCTGAATGGGGACATCCGTCTGACAATCTCGGAGGAATTTTGGCTGCGGCTGATTATATATCAAGAGTGCGTCTTGCTGACGGGAAAGAGCCGCTTACAGTGCGCGATGTCCTGGATGCGATGATAAGAGCGCACGAAATTCAAGGCGTGCTCGCCCTTGAAAACAGCCTGAACAGAGTCGGGCTTGATCACGTATTGTTTGTTAAAGTGGCAACAACCGCTGTTTGCGCAAAACTGTTAGGCGGTACAAAAGAGGAAATCAGCAACGCCGTATCTCATGCATGGCTTGACAATTCAAGTCTTCGAACATACCGGCATGCGCCGAACACCGGCTCGCGCAAATCATGGGCGGCCGGTGACGCAACGAGCAGGGGTGTTTATTTGGCGCTTATGGCATTAAAAGGAGAGATGGGGTATCCGACAGCTCTGACCGCCCCGGGCTGGGGATTTCAAGATGTTTTATTTAACAGGCAGGAAATAAAGCTTGCCCGCCCGCTTCAATCCTATGTCATGGAGAATGTCTTATTTAAAGTTTCTTATCCTGCGGAATTCCATGCCCAAACAGCGGCGGAATGCGCGGTTCTGCTCCATCCGGAAGTGAAAGAACGGATAGAGGACATCGATCGGATTACGATTCAGACACACGAATCAGCTATCCGGATCATTGACAAAATAGGACTGCTCAATAATCCGGCAGACCGTGATCATTGCTTGCAGTATATTACCGCGGTCGGTTTAATTTTCGGGGATATTACAGCTGATCATTATGAACAGGAAACAGCGTCAGATCCGCGAATTGATATATTGCGCGGCAAAATGGAGGTGACTGAACATAAAGCGTACTCGGAGGATTACTTAAAGCCGGAGAAGCGATCCATATCAAATGCCGTACAAGTACATTTCAAAGACGGCACAAGCACGGAACGGATAGAATGTGAATATCCGCTCGGGCACCGATTCCGCCGGGAGGAAGCCGTTCCGAAAATTCTCGCAAAGTTTTCCGCTAATATCAGCACTCATTTCTCATCAAAGCAGCAGGATAAGATAGAAGAAGCCTGTAAACACCATGACCGGCTTCAGCAGATGGCCGTCAATGAATTTATGGATTTATTCTGCGTATAAAAAAGGAGGATCACGAACATGACGTGGATCGTCAGCAGGCAGTCATCACAAGAGGAGCTTGCAGAACGGTTCCGCACTCTGATGACAGCGCCGGAGCTTTTGCAGATACCGGGCGCTCATGATGCGATGGCCGCTCTTATCGCCAAAAAAACGGGATTTTCTGCGCTGTATTTATCAGGAGCAGCGTACACCGCCAGCAGAGGACTGCCTGATTTAGGCATCGTCACATCGGCGGAAATGGCTGAGCGGGCAAAAGATTTAGTCCGCTCGTCCGACCTGCCCGTCCTTGTGGATATCGACACAGGCTTCGGCGGGATTTTAAATGCCGCCCGCACAGCGAGGGAAATGTACGAAGCGCGTGTGGCTGCTGTGCAAATGGAGGACCAGCGCCTGCCGAAAAAATGCGGGCATTTAAACGGGAAACAGCTCGTCCCGATAGAAGAAATGGCGCAAAAAATTCAAGCGGTCAAGCAGGCTGCGCCGACGCTTGCCATTGTTGCAAGGACAGACGCCAGACAGCAGGAAGGAATAGAGGGGGCTTTAAAAAGAGCCGCCGCTTATATAAAAGCGGGTGCAGACGCCATCTTCCCTGAAGCGCTCCAATCAGAAAGCGAATTCAGAGAGTTTGCCAAACAGCTCGGCGCCCCGATCCTCGCAAATATGACTGAATTCGGAAAAACACCGTATTACAGCGCAGAAGAATTTGCCGATATGGGCTGTCAGATGGTCATTTATCCGGTCACGTCACTCAGAACCGCGGCCAAGGCCTTTGAACGGATATTTCGTCTCATAAAGGAAGAGGGTTCTCAAAAAGAGGGGCTGTCACAGATGCAGACGCGAAAAGAATTATATGAAACAATCGCTTACCATGACTATGAAGCTTTGGACGATGCCATTGCCAAAACAATCTTGCCAGACGAGTAAAAAGCCCTTCTTTTCAAGGGCTTTTTTAAAAGCTATTTTTTTCTGAATCGGGGGCTTACTTGATTGCGTTTCCGGTCTCTGTACAAAATAAATCCGGCCAAAATATACAGGCCGAAAAGAAAAAATACCAATCCGGCTGAACCTTGAAGAAAAAGTGAGGGAAACGGAGCAAATGTATGTCCGAATAAAGCATCTCTCATCAGCTTAATGCCAAGCGCGGAAACAGCGCCGGGAATAACTAAAATCAAAAGCGCAGCAAGCCGGCTCATATTCAGAAAACCCCTTTATCATTTATATTTCCTTTATTGTCCAATTGAAAAAATATTTTGTCAAGAGAAGAAAACGTGGTAACATAAGGGTTGTGCAAATTATTGCAACGGAAAATACTGGTATGCAAATTATTTCATACAAAGGGGTATCGGGATGCAGAAGGTGCTGATTATAGGTGCTGGTAAAGGAGGCACAGCGCTCTTACAGATTTTGATGAAAACAAAGCTGATTCAAATTATTGCAGTTGTTGATCAAGATTCGGAGGCGCAAGGGCTGAAAGAAGCCAAGAAATATGGTATTGCAACCTCATCAGATTGGAAACCCTACATAACCAAGGAAATTGATATCATCATTCATACAACGGGCGACAAAGCGGTCATGGATGAGCTGCTGCGCGAAAAATATGAACAAACCACTGTCATGCCGGGAAAATTGGCGTACATGGTGTTTCAGCTGATGGAAGAAAAACAGCAGCTCATTCAAATGCTGAAGTCGCAAACCTATAAGCACGACCGGATTTTTAATTCAACACATGACGCAATGATTTTTATAGACGTCAACGAAACGATCATTTTATTTAATCACATGGCGGAAAAAATGGTCGGGCAAAAACGGGAAGACGTCATCGGCCGCCCGATAAAAGAGGTGGTAGCGAATACGAAGCTGCCGCGGATTTTAAAGACGAGAGAGCCGGAATACAATCAAAAGCAGCTTCTCGGAAAGCACTTGCAGATTGTCACTACAAGGCTGCCGATCATTGATGTAGGCGGAAAGCTTCTCGGCGCGTTATGCGTTTTTAAAGACATTACAGACGCAGTCGAGCTTGCAGAAGAGGTGACAAACTTAAAAGAAATCCGTACGATGCTGGAAGCGATTATTCAATCGTCAGACGAGGCCATCTCAGTTGTGGATGAAAACGGCATAGGCCTGTTAATTAATAAAGCATATACGAAAATGACCGGGCTTTCTGAAAGTGAAGTGATCGGCAAACCCGCCGGCACGGATATTTCCGAAGGGGAAAGCATGCACTTAAAGGTATTAGGGACAAGGCGGCCCGTCCGGGGTGTGAGAATGAAGGTCGGCCCTAATAAAAAAGACGTCATCGTCAATGTTGCCCCTGTTATTGTGGATGGCATTTTAAAAGGCAGTGTCGGGGTCATTCATGACGTGTCAGAGATTAAAACACTGACTGCCGAGCTGAATCGGGCGCGGCAGATCATCCGGACGCTGGAAGCAAAATATACGTTCGACGATATTATCGGCACGAGTGAACAGATGCTGGTCGCGCTTGAACAGGCGAAGCTTGGCGCGAAAACGCCGGCAACGATTTTATTGCGGGGGGAATCCGGCACCGGAAAAGAACTGTTTGCCCACGCTATACATAATGAAAGCGACCGAAAATACAATAAATTCATTCGCGTTAATTGTGCGGCGCTGTCTGAATCCCTGCTTGAATCCGAGCTGTTCGGTTACGAAGAAGGAGCTTTCACGGGTGCTAGGCGCGGAGGCAAAAAAGGGCTTTTTGAGGAAGCGAATAACGGCAGCATTTTCTTAGACGAGATAGGAGAGCTGACACAAAATACGCAGGCGAAGCTGCTCAGGGTGCTTCAGGAAAAAGAAATTATCAGAGTCGGCGGCACAAAAGCGATTTCTGTAAATGTCAGAATCATTGCAGCGACAAACGTCAATATTGAAAAGGCGATGGCGGACGGAACATTTCGTGAAGATCTGTATTACCGCATCAACCGCTATCCGATCTCCATTCCGCCGCTTCGGCAGCGAAAAGAAGATATCGAAGCATTAAGCGTCCGGCTTATTGAAAAAATTAATCAGGATTATGGCCGTAATGTGAAGGGGGTAGCCCCCGATGCTTTGCGTGCCTTATCAGCCTACCGCTGGCCGGGAAACGTTCGTGAGCTGGAAAATGTGCTCGGACGGGCCATGATATTTCTGGAGCCGCATATGGAGCGGATTGAACAGCAGCATTTACCTGTTTTTGAAACGGAACAAAAAGAAAAGAATGACGGCCAAAGTGATTTTCCTGATGTGGAAGGAGAAAAGCTGTCTAAGGCCGTTGAAAAATTTGAAGCCCATTTAATTCAAAAAACGCTTGAAAGGCATAAATACAATCGTACAAAAACAGCAAAGGCGCTGGGCGTCAGCATTCGAAATCTGTACTACAAAATGGACAAGTACGGTCTTGCAAATGACGGCATGCAATAAATTGCAGGGACAGCGCAAGCCGCTGCATGCTTTTTTAAAAGAGAAGGCCGAAAAACGCCTCTTGCACATATGGCACAGAACTTGCATCTAGAAAGAACGGATTCGCACAAGGAAGGTGGTACAAAATGAAGCTGAAAGACCTAATTGAAAAAGCTGCGGCAAAAAAAGTGAAAGCGGTTGCAGTGGCCCATGCAGCAGATAAAGAAGTGATTCAAGCCGTCAAAATGGCGGCAGAGCATCTGTCCGCACGATTTTTACTGACGGGTGACAGCGAAAAGCTGAAAGAACTTCTGGCAAACGAGCCGAAGTTTAATGCCGAAATCATACATGCTGATTCACCTGAAGAATCTGCGGCAAAAGCAGTCCGCGCAGTGCGTGAAAAAGAAGCGGATGTCCTGATGAAAGGGAATCTGCCGAGCTCGACCCTTTTAAAATCGGTTTTAAACCGTCAGGAAGGGCTCCGTTCGAAACGGGTGTTATCCCATGTAGCGGTTTTTGAGGTGCCGGACTATGACAGACTGATATATGTCACCGATTCAGCGCTGAACATTGCCCCGTCTCTTGAAGAATTGCGGCATATTCTGCAAAATGCCGTTCATGTTGCACATTCAGTAGGAAATCATATGCCAAAAGCGGCAGTACTTGCCGCCATTGAAACCGTTAATCCGAAAATGGAGGCAACGCTGAATGCGGCAGCGATCGTCCAGATGTGCAATAGAGGACAGATTACAGGCTGTGTTGCAGATGGACCGCTTGCCTTGGATAATGCCGTCTCAGCGGCAGCGGCAGCGCAAAAAAATATTTCCGGAAGCGTAGCGGGCCAGGCAGACATTTTGCTCGTCCCATCAATTGAAGCGGGCAATATGCTTTATAAGTCAATGATTTATTTTGCCAAGGCGAACGTCGCGGGCGTTATCACGGGTGCGAAGGCTCCGATTGCATTAACGAGCAGAGCGGATACCGCAGAAAATAAACTGTATTCCATTGCGCTTGCCATTTGCGCATCACAAGAACAGTAGGAGGAACGAACATGGAAATTTTTAAATATATGGAGCAATACGATTACGAACAGCTGGTATTCTGCCAAGATGAGCAGTCAGGTTTAAAAGCGATCATCGCGATTCACGATACGACGCTGGGCCCGGCGCTCGGCGGAACAAGAATGTGGACATATGAAAATGAAGAAGCTGCGATTGAAGATGCGCTGAGACTTGCCAAAGGCATGACATACAAAAATGCCGCTGCCGGTTTAAATTTAGGCGGCGGGAAAACCGTCATTATCGGCGACCCGCGAAAAGATAAAAATGAAGAAATGTTCCGTGCGTTCGGCCGGTATATTCAAGGCTTAAACGGAAGATACATTACAGCAGAAGACGTCGGCACCACCGTTGAAGATATGGATATTATTCATGATGAAACCGACTATGTAACTGGAATTTCACCGGCATTCGGCTCATCAGGAAACCCTTCTCCCGTCACCGCTTACGGCGTGTACAGAGGGATGAAAGCTGCTGCTAAGGCGGCGTTTGGAACTGATTCTTTAGAAGGAAAAACAATTGCTGTGCAGGGCGTGGGAAATGTGGCGTATAATCTTTGCCGCCATCTTCACGAAGAGGGTGCTTCCCTAATCGTTACAGACATCAATAAGCAGTCAGTCGAACGCGCCGTTCAAGACTTCGGCGCCCGTGCGGTTGATCCTGATGAAATCTACTCGCAGCAGTGCGATATCTATGCCCCTTGTGCTCTCGGCGCCGTCATTAATGACAGTACGATTACACAGCTGAAGGCAAAAGTCATTGCGGGAGCGGCCAATAACCAGCTGAAAGAAGCGCGCCACGGCGACATGATTCATGAAATGGGTATCGTTTACGCGCCGGATTATGTTATTAATGCAGGCGGCGTGATAAATGTAGCCGATGAGCTTTACGGCTATAATGCAGAGCGGGCATTGAAAAAGGTCGAAGGCATCTATGGAAATATTGAACGGGTGCTCGATATATCCGCACGTGACGGCATTCCGACTTACTTAGCGGCTGACCGCTTAGCCGAAGAACGAATTGAACGCATGCGCCGCTCAAGAAGCCAGTTTCTTCAAAACGGTCAAAGTGTATTAAGCAGACGATAGGACTTGATCTGGAGGTGTGAAAATGTTCGAACAGGAAAAACGCATTCTCATTCTTAATCCAGGCTCAACATCAACGAAAATAGGTGTCTTTCATCATGAACGCTGTATTTTTGAAAAGACGCTGCGGCACCCCGAAGAAGAGCTGAAGAAATATAACAGCATTATTGATCAATATGAATTTCGTAAATTAAGCATATTGGAGTCTCTGAACGAACAGGGCATCAACATTTCAAAGTTTGATGCCGTTTGTGCAAGAGGCGGCCTGCTCCGGCCGATTGAAGGGGGCACCTATGAGGTCAACGATGCCATGATCTCCGATTTGAAAACCGGATATAACGGCCAGCATGCCTCAAACCTCGGCGGCATTATTGCCAGGGAAATAGCTGATGGATTAAATATTCCCGCCTATATTGTCGACCCTGTCGTAGTGGATGAAATGTCGCCGCTCGCCAAAGTGTCAGGGATGCCTGAAATTAAGCGGAAAAGCATCTTCCATGCGTTAAACCAAAAGGCTGTCGCCCGTCAAGCGGCGGCGTCTCTCGGCAAGCGGTACGAACAAATGAAGATGATTGTCACCCATATGGGGGGCGGCATCACAGTCGGTGTCCATGACTGCGGACGGGTTGCGGATGTCAATAACGGGCTTCACGGAGAAGGCCCGTTCAGCCCGGAAAGAGCGGGAACCGTCCCGGCCGGGGATTTGGTTGAAATGTGTTTTTCCGGCAAGTATACAAAAGCGGACATAATGAAGAAGCTTGTCGGTACAGGCGGGCTCTCCGGCTATCTCGGCACAACGGATGCGGTGAAAGTGGAACATCTTATTCAAGCCGGAGATGAACATGCCCGGCTCATATATGATGCCATGGCTTATCAAGTAGCCAAAGAAATCGGGGCGGCAAGCGCCGTATTAAAAGGAAAAGTTGACATTATCGTCCTGACGGGCGGATTGGCTTACGGAAAAAGTTTCGTTTCCGCCATCAGATCGTACATAGATTGGATTTCGGATGTATTCGTTTATCCGGGAGAAAATGAACTGCAATCGCTGGCGCAAGGAGCACTCAGAGTTCTGCTCGGCGAGGAGAAGTCAAAACAATATCAGATCAGTGAAGGAGTGAAAACAAATGGCGACTGAGTATGATGCGGTCATTCTGGGCGGCGGCACGGGCGGTTATGTTGCTGCCATCAGAGCGGCCCAGCTCGGCTTAAAAACAGCCGTAGTGGAAAAAGAAAAGCTCGGCGGAACTTGCCTTCATAAAGGCTGTATTCCGAGTAAAGCGCTGTTAAGAAGTGCAGAGGTGTATCGAACCGCAAAGGAAGCCGCGCAATTCGGCATTGAAACGGAAGGTGTCTCCCTTCGTTTTGACAGTGTGCAAAAACGTAAACAGGAGATCGTTGATAAATTGGCAGGCGGTGTCGCCCACCTTATGAAGAAGGGGAAAATCGATGTATACAATGGATATGGGCGTATGCTCGGCCCTTCTATCTTTTCGCCGCTTCCGGGTACGGTTTCTGTAGAGTACTCCAACGGGGAAGAAAACGACATGCTGATACCGAAGCAATTGATCATCGCCACCGGTTCAAGGCCGAAAATGCTGCCCGGTTTAGAAGCCGACGGAAAATATATTTTGACGTCAGACGAAGCGCTGCAGCTGGAGCAGCTGCCTCAATCCATGATCATCGTAGGCGGCGGTGTAATCGGCATTGAATGGGCGTCCATGCTGCATGACTTCGGCGTGGATGTCACTGTCATTGAATATGCAGACCGGATATTGCCGACAGAAGACCGGGATATTTCCAACGAAATGAAAAATCTTTTGACGAAAAAAGGAATTAACATTGTAACTGGAGCGAAAGTGCTGCCGGATACATTGGAAAAAACGGACGGCGTCAAAATCGAGGCGGAAAAGGACGGAAAAACCGCTTCCTATCATGCTGAAAAAATGCTCGTCTCCATCGGCCGTCAGCCGAACATAGAAGGAATCGGCCTTGAAAACACCGATATTGCGGTTGAAAACGGCGCCATTATGGTTAATGAAGCGGGTCAAACAAAGGAATCGCACATTTATGCGATTGGGGACGTCATCGGCGGCCTCCAGCTTGCCCACGTCGCCTCCCGTGAAGGCATCATCGCCATTGAACATATGGCAGGTCTCAATCCTGCTCCTCTGGATGCTGCGCTCGTGCCGAAATGTATTTATTCAAATCCGGAAGCAGCGAGTGTCGGTCTGACAGAAGAGGAAGCAGCTGCGAAAGGGCATGACCTCAAAATCGGCAAGTTTCCGTTTATGGCGATCGGTAAAGCTCTTGTATACGGAGAAAGCGACGGCTTTGTCAAAATCGTCGCAGACCGAAACACAGACGATATTCTCGGTGTACATATGATCGGTCCGCATGTAACCGATATGATCTCAGAAGCCGGGCTCGCCAAGGTGCTGGATGCTACACCGTGGGAAATCGGGCAGTCCATTCACCCGCACCCGTCTCTTTCAGAGGCGATTGGAGAAGCGGCGTTAAGCGCCGACGGAAACGCGATTCATTTTTAAAAGGAAGAAGGAGGGGTTTGAATGACTACAAACCGCCATCAAGCATTAGGGCTTTCAGATGAAGAAGCCGTTGATATGTATAGAACCATGCTGCTAGCCAGAAAAATCGATGAAAGAATGTGGCTGTTAAACCGTTCGGGGAAAATCCCGTTCGTCGTTTCATGCCAGGGGCAGGAAGCAGCTCAAGTAGGGGCGGCCTATGCGCTGAACCGTGACACTGACTACGTGCTCCCGTACTACAGAGATATGGGAGTCGTGCTTGCATTCGGCATGACTGCCAAGGATTTAATGATGTCCGGATTTGCCAAAGCGGCTGATCCAAATTCAGGCGGCAGACAGATGCCGGGCCACTTCGGGCAAAAGAAAAACAGAATCGTTACGGGTTCATCGCCTGTTACGACTCAAGTGCCTCATGCAGTCGGCATTGCGCTTGCAGGACGCATGGACAAAAAGGATATTGCCGCATTTGTTACGTTCGGGGAAGGCTCTTCCAACCAGGGAGATTTTCACGAAGGGGCGAACTTTGCCGCCGTACATAAATTGCCGGTGATTTTTATGTGCGAAAACAATAAATATGCGATTTCGGTTCCGTATGATAAACAGGTTGCCTGCGAGAATATTTCTGACCGGGCAGCGGGCTACGGCATGCCGGGAGTAACCGTTGACGGAAATGACCTGCTTGAAGTGTATAAGGCTGTGAAAGAAGCGCGCGAACGCGCGTCTAAAGGCGAAGGGCCGACATTAGTGGAAACGATCTCCTACCGTCTGACGCCGCATTCCAGTGATGACGACGACAGCAGTTACAGAGAACGTGAAGAAGTAGAAGAAGCTAAAAAACATGATCCGCTTCTCATATACAAAGCATATTTGCAAGAAGCCGGGCTTCTCAGCGAAGAAGAAGAAAAGACCATGCTGGATGAGATCATGGCTATCGTAAACGAAGCGACAGACGAAGCGGAGAAAGCGCCATACGCATCTCCTGAATCAACGCTTGATCACGTTTATGCGAAGTAGGGAGGAATACGAATGTCTGTAATGTCTTATATCGACAGTATTAATGCAGCAATGAAAGAAGAAATGGAAAGAGATTCACGGGTTTTTGTGCTCGGAGAAGACGTCGGGAGAAAAGGCGGCGTATTTAAAGCGACTGCGGGCCTTTATGATCAGTTCGGAGAAGAGCGGGTCATGGATACGCCGCTTGCAGAGTCAGCCATCGCGGGTGTCGGGATCGGCGCGGCGATGTACGGTATGCGCCCGATTGCAGAGATGCAGTTCGCAGATTTCATTCTTCCTGCGGTCAACCAAATCATTTCGGAAGCAGCGAAAATCCGCTACCGCTCAAACAATGATTGGAGCTGCCCGATGGTGATCAGAGCGCCATACGGCGGAGGCGTTCACGGCGCATTATATCATTCTCAGTCAGTTGAGGCTATTTTCGCCAATCAGCCGGGACTTAAAATTGTCATGCCTTCAACTCCTTATGACGCAAAAGGGCTTTTAAAGGCTGCGGTTCGCGATGACGATCCGGTGCTGTTTTTCGAGCATAAGCGGGCATACCGTCTGATTAAAGGAGAAGTTCCGGCCGAGGATTACGTTCTGCCGATCGGAAAAGCCGATGTCAAACGCGAAGGCAGCGATATTACCGTCATTACGTACGGATTATGCGTCCATTTTGCTTTACAGGCGGCCGAACGGCTTGAAAAAGACGGAATTTCTGTGCACGTATTAGACTTGCGTACGGTTTATCCGTTAGACAAAGAGGCCATCATCGAAGCGGCGTCTAAAACCGGAAAAGTGCTCTTAATCACAGAGGATACAAAAGAAGGCAGCATTATGAGTGAAGTCGCCGCCATTATTTCTGAAAACTGCCTATTTGATTTAGACGCGCCGATCAAGCGGCTCGCAGGTCCTGATGTTCCGGCAATGCCTTATGCGCCGACGATGGAAAAATACTTCATGATGAATCCGGATAAAGCAGAAGCCGCAATGAGAGAATTAGCGGAGTTTTAAAGACGTAAGGAGGTTTTTGACATGGCGATCGAACAAATGGCGATGCCGCAGCTTGGAGAGAGCGTAACGGAGGGGACGATCAGCAAATGGCTGGTTTCCCCCGGTGATCAGGTGAATAAATATGACCCGATCGCGGAGGTCATGACAGATAAAGTAAATGCAGAGGTGCCATCCTCTTTTTCCGGCACGATTACCGAGCTTGTAGGAGAAGAAGGCCAAACTCTTGCGGTCGGAGAGGTTATCTGCAAAATTGAAACAGAAGAAGCACAAACGGCAGCGGCGCCGAAACAGGGCGGAGCTGAGCAGAAAACTGCTGCAGCCGCGCCGGAGTCTTCAGGCGGAGGAACATCAAATAAAGCGCGTTATTCGCCGGCAGTCCTCAGATTAGCCGGAGAACACGGCATTCAGCTTGAACAAGTTGAAGGAACGGGAGCTGGCGGAAGAATCACAAGGAAAGACATTCAGCGGATCATTGATTCGGGAATGCCGCAAAAAACAGAAGCGCCGGCAGCCTCTGTTCAGCAGCCGAAAGAACCGAAACAAGTACAAAAGCAAGTGCAATCTCCGGTGCCGGCAGCCGGAGATATTGAAATCCCGGTTACAGGCGTCAGAAAAGCCATCGCATCCAATATGCACAAAAGCAAAACAGAAATTCCGCATGCGTGGACAATGATGGAAGTCGATGTCACAAACATGACACAATACCGAAACAGCATAAAGGATACATTTAAACGAACAGAGGGTTTCAATTTAACGTTCTTCGCTTTCTTTGTAAAAGCGGCCGCGCAGGCTTTGAAAGAGTTCCCGCAGATGAACAGCATGTGGGCCGGAGATAAAATCATTCAAAAGAAAGAGATCAACATCTCCATTGCCGTCGCTACAGAAGATTCTCTGTTTGTCCCGGTCATTAAGCGGGCTGATGAGAAAACAATTAAAGGCATTGCCAGAGAGATAACAGATCTCGCGAAAAAAGTGAGAGACGGAAAACTCACGGCCGAAGATATGCAGGGCGGCACATTTACCGTCAACAATACGGGATCATTCGGCTCCGTTCAGTCAATGGGCATCATCAATCATCCGCAGGCCGCGATTCTTCAGGTGGAATCAATCGTCAAGCGTCCGGTTGTCATGAATAACGGGATGATTGCTGTACGCGATATGGTTAATCTTTGCCTGTCCTTAGACCACAGAGTGCTCGACGGACTCGTTTGCGGCCGCTTCCTCGGACGTGTGAAACAGATTTTAGAAAATATCGATGAAAAAACATCAATATACTAAAAAAATCTCCTTTTGTCCCAGCGGCAAAAGGAGATTTCTTTATTTCAATTCTGTATTTTCTTCTGGAACAAGCATGCATATGTGCTGTTTCAGTACCTCGATCGTGCAAGGTGATTTTCCGTACACCTCACCGTCCGTATCCGCATTCATCACCTGCTCGGTTTCGATTTCAATCCGTGAGGCTTGAATATAGGACAGCTCCCCTGAAAAATCATCAAATGAGCCCTGCTCCATCGTCATCAGCTCCCGTAAAGCGGCAAGGCTTGTATTGCGGCAGATTAAGACATCAGCCAATCCGTCCTGAAGGTTTGCATCAGGCAGGGGAACACGGTTTGTGCCGATATAATGCCCGTTCATCACAAGCAGCATGACGGCCTCGTCCTCTTTCACTTTTCCATCTATCGTCAGCCTGACAGAAAAAGTGCTCGCGTTTGTCATCGTCCGCAAGGCGCTTGTCAAGTAGCTGATTTTTCCGAAAAGCGCTTTTTCTGTTTCATTAATATGGCTGGAGGCTTCAGTGATCAGCCCGATACCCCAAAAATTTAAGAAAAAGCCATCATCCGTTTGACAGACATCAATGTTCCTTCTTTTACCGGACACGAGCGCTTCAGCGGCCTTTTGAAGATTTTGGGGGATGCCGAGCGCTCTTGAGAAATCGTTACATGTTCCTCCCGGCAAAATGCCGACAGACGGCCTGTGATCAAGCTTGCTGATGCTGTTGATGCATTGGTGAACCGTTCCGTCGCCGCCCAGAATAAATAAATCATCAACTGAGCTGTCAAGATTTTCACAAAACTGCCGGGCGTCATCCGGATGTTTTGTCGGTTTAATCAAAAGCTCATCAGCTGATTGGGCTAAGATGGGAACGACCGTGCCGAGTGTTTTTTCAATCTGTTTTTGACCGGCGTTTCCGTTATAAATTAATACAGCTTTCCGTTGGCTCATACAACTGCTCCTTTATCTCAGTCAATCTCTTTAACAAGTTTCCCGTTTTTGAATGGTCATAAACTTTCATTCGAAGCATAAAAGTGAGAAAAACAATGGCGAATGAAGCGGTGTGATTTGCCGATACGGCAGGTTCCTTGCTATCATAAGAAGAGATGACGAAAAAGGAGAGGTCCCAATTGAATATGGATTTTAATTTATTTATGAATGATGTTGTGCGCCAAGCCCGCCAGGAAATTACGGCGGCCGGTTATACGGAGCTGAAAACAGCCGAGGAAGTGGACGAAGCGCTTTCGAAAAAAGGAACGACGCTTGTCATGGTCAATTCAGTGTGCGGATGTGCAGGCGGCATTGCAAGACCTGCGGCATACCATTCCGTTCATTACGATAAACGCCCGGATCAGCTCGTCACGGTATTTGCCGGACAGGACAAAGAGGCGACAGCGAAAGCGAGAGAATACTTCGAGGGCTACCCGCCGTCTTCTCCGTCATTTGCTATTCTAAAAGACGGAAAAATTATGAAAATGGTCGAACGCCATGAAATTGAAGGGCACGAACCGATGGCTGTCGTTACAAAACTGCAAGAAGCATTTGAAGAATATTGTGAAGAAGTATAAAGAAACACGAACCCCGAAGCCTGAAGCTGAGGGGTTTTTTTATGTTAAGAATGTATAAATATTAATGTTTATTCATAATGCGCCGGACGATAATCTGTTTTTAAATCTACTGTAATAATAAATATAGAGAGGGATAGATATTTTTTAAAAATAGTATTGCATAACAATTAAAAAGTGTTTAAAATACAAATTAACGAATAAATATTCAAGATTGCGAGAGAAAAAGATATGGGGGAAAATGATCATGAAAAAATGGCTGTTGGTATTGATTGCCGCATGTATCACTTTTGCGCTGTCGGCCTGCGGATCGGGCAATTCGGACTCAGGAGACGGGAAGAAAAAACTGATTATGGGTACATCGGCTGATTATAAACCGTTTGAATATAAAGATGGAGATAAAATCGTCGGGTTTGACGTCGACTTAGCAAAAGCTTTGGGCAAAAAGACGGGGTATGACGTTGAAGTGCAGGATATGGACTTTAACAGCCTGATTACCGCTCTGAAATCAAAGCAGGTTGACATGATTCTATCAGGAATGACACCTACGCCGGAACGGAAAAAACAAGTTGATTTTTCTGATATTTATTATACTGCAAATAATATGATCGTTACGAAAAAGGGAAGCAGCATCAAATCCCTGAAAGACTTAAAAGGTAAAACTGTCGGCGTTCAGCTCGGTTCCATTCAAGAGGAAAAAGGAAAACAGCTTTCTTCTAAATATGGTTTTCAGCTTGAAGACCGCAACCGCATTTCAGACTTAACCGAGGAAATCAAATCAGGACGTTTCGATGCCGCGATTATTGAAGACATCGTTGCGCAAGGTTATTTCAGCTCAAATAACGATTTGCAGGGCTTTGCGTCCGAGGATGCAAAATCAGATGAATCCGGCTCCGCGATTGCATTCCGCAAAGACAGCGATGTAACAGCGAAATTTAACAAAGCGCTCAAAGAAATGGAGAAAAACGGAGACATTGAAAAACTGAAGAAAAAATGGTTCAGCAACGAGAAATAAAAGAAAGCTCAACTTTTCGTTGAGCTTTTTATCGTGAATGAAGATAAAGGAGATCAAGCGTATGAATTTGGATTTCTCAGCGACAATACCCCAAATTCCTTTTATATTAGAAGGCCTCGCGATCACATTAAAAATTGTGCTCGTCTCAGCAGTGATCGGCCTTGTATTGGGAATTGTGCTCAGCTTGTTTAAAATCAGCACATTCAGTCCGCTTAAATGGATTGCGGATTTTTATACTTCAATATTCCGCGGCACGCCGCTCGTGCTGCAGCTGATGATCATTTATTTCGGAATGCCTCAGCTGCTCGGTTTTCAGATCGATCAATTTTGGGCGGCGGTCACGGCATTATCGCTCAATTCAGCTGCTTACGTCTCTGAAATTATCAGAGCCGGAATTAATGCGATAGATAAAGGCCAAAAAGAGGCTGCTGTCGCCCTTGGCGTGCCGTACGGAAAAATGATGAAAGATTTGCTGCTGCCGCAGGCGTTTAAAAACATTTCACCTGCAATCATTAATGAATTAATCACCTTGACGAAAGAATCGGCGATCGTCACAGTCATCGGTCTCGGCGACATTATGAGACGGGCTTATCAGGCGGGAGCGGCGACATACAACTATTTGGAGCCTCTTATCGTGGCCGGTTTAATCTATTATGTGCTCGTGCTGATTTTAGCGTTTATCGGCAAAGGCGTAGAAAGGAAGCTGAAAGCCAATGATTAAAGTCGACAAGCTGTCAAAATCATTTGGGAAACATGAAGTGTTAAAAAATATTTCGACACAAATAGGCGAAGGAGAAGTCGTGGCGGTGATCGGGCCTTCAGGTTCAGGGAAATCAACATTTCTGCGCTGTTTAAACCTGCTGGAAAAGCCAAGCGGCGGAACGATAACCATTAAAGAAAAAGAAATTACCGCCGCTAAAACGAATACGCTGAAGGTGCGGGAAAATATCGGAATGGTCTTTCAGCATTTCCACCTGTTTCCCCATAAAACGGTACTGGAAAATATCATGTACGCGCCCGTAAATGTAAAAAAAGCATCAAAAAAGGAAGCTGAGGAAAAGGCTTGCGCTCTCCTTGAAAAAGTCGGGCTGCTTGAAAAACGGAACGACTATCCAAACCGTTTGTCAGGAGGCCAAAAGCAGCGTGTCGCCATTGCGCGGGCTCTTGCCATGAATCCTGATATCATGCTGTTTGATGAACCGACCTCAGCCCTTGATCCGGAAATGGTAAAGGAAGTGCTCGAGGTCATGAAAGAGCTTGTTGAAACGGGCATGACCATGGTAATCGTTACGCATGAAATGGGTTTTGCCAAAGAAGTGGCTGACCGCGTATTATTTATGGATGAGGGGACAATAGTGGAAGACGGACCGCCAAACGAATTTTTTCTTTCTACGAAGTCGAAAAGAGCACAGGACTTTTTAGAAAAAATATTATAAAATAAAACTGTGAGAAAAGAAGAAGGGTGCATCTTCTTCTTTTTTATTGAGAAAGAAACAACAGAATGGAGTCAGCAATGTTTAAAATTGGTTATCGCACACTAAAGACGGCACTTGGAACGGCATTGGCCATTTATGTAGCCCAGCTGTTGCATTTGCAAAACTTCGCATCCGCAGGCATTATCACCATATTGTGCATACAAATTACGCAAAAACGATCACTTCAGGCATCATGGGCCCGATTTGCCGCCTGTTTATTAGCTATTGTCTTTTCTTATGTCTTTTTTGGGCTGATCGGATATCATCCGTTTGTGATCGGAATATTGCTGGTGCTGTTCATTCCGACTACCGTCGTCTTAAAAATAAACGAAGGGATCGTCACCAGCTCAGTCATCATTCTTCATTTATATATGTCCGGAGGCATTACGATGTCGTTTATCTGGAATGAGTTTCAGTTAATCACCGTCGGCATCGGCGTCGCGCTTTTAATGAACCTGTATATGCCGAGCCTGGACAGAGAACTCGCTGCGTACCGGAAAAAAATCGAGGATAACTTCGCCGTCATCTTTGCCGAAATCGAGCGTTATTTGTTAACTGGTGAGCAAGATTGGACCGGGAAGGAGATACCGGAAACGCATCAATTAATTCAAGAGGCGAAAAACTTGGCCTATCGTGATGTACAGAATCACATCATGCGCCACGAAAATCTTTACTATCATTATTTTAAAATGAGGCAGAAGCAATTTGAAATCATTGAGAGGCTGCTGCCCAAGATTACATCCATTTCAATAACCGTAGAACAAGGGAAAATGATCGCCCATTTCATTCATGAACTAAGGGAAGCCATTCACCCGGGGAATACGGCCCATAAATTTTTAAAGAGACTTGCCGAAATGAGGATGGAATTTGAAGAAATGCCGCTCCCGGCAACACGCGAGGAGTTTGAAGCCCGGGCGGCGTTGTTCCACCTGCTCGGTGAGATGGAACAATACTTGGTCATTAAAAGTTATTTTAAAGGCATTAAGCTGCAAAAAACACTTGGATAATCGCATGAGCTCCGCCTTCATTGGTCATTCTAATGAAAAAAGGAGGAGCTCATGCGATTTTTTTTATGTTCAATCGCCTTATTGCTGTCCCCGCTCTGGCCGCTTGGCGCAAACCCATTGCCGGGTGACCCTTATATCATTGTCAATAAAACAACAAACGCACTGGCCGTCGTGAAAAATAATAAGATAGAAGGCATTTATCAGGTGGCGACGGGGAAAACAGACGATTTGACGCCGGAGGGGGAGTTTACGGTTACGGTCAAAGCCGTTAATCCGTATTACCGAAAGAAAAACGTAGAAGGAGGAGCGCCTGAAAATCCGCTCGGAGTCCGCTGGATCGGCTTTGACGCCAAAGGAACTGACGGAAGAATGTATGGGATTCACGGGACGAACAGAGAAGAGCTGATCGGCGGGTTTGTATCAAACGGATGCATACGCATGAGAAACCGGGACGTCATTCACGTATTTCAGATCATCCCTCCTGGAACAAAGGTATTCATTACGAAAGACAGCCGTTCATTTGAGGACATTGCGAAAGAGCGGAGAGCCCTCATAAAAAAGCAGGAAATACCCGTTCAATGAGGTGCCTGCTTTTTTATTGCAAATACATAATGATGCCTGAGAGGACTGTCGACAGTATAAATACGCCCAAAATGACGATGACTGCGCTTTTCATGAATTTCTGGGACATCGTTATCGTTTCACTCCTTATGATTACTGTCTACATTTTAACGTGTTTTGCGTGTATGAACAAGCCATATCCTATGGCGGAAAGCAGGTGGTCGCGCTATGAAAAAACTTGATCATATCGGCATTGCCGTCTACTCCGTTGAAGCGGCAAAAAAGTTTTACAAACGTATGCTGGGACTGAAGGATATGGGAGATGAACTGATTGCGGAACAAAAGGTGAAAGTCTGTTTTTTAGAGGCGGGAGAAACAAAGCTTGAACTCATTGAACCCCTGTCTGATGACGGCCCGGTCTTCTCATTTTTGCAAAAAAGAGGCGAAGGGATGCATCACCTCGCATTTCAGTGTGCCGATATAACGGAGACGATAAAAGAATTTGAAGCATCGCACATGACGATGATCAACAAAGAGCCGCAAACCGGGGCCGGCAGAAAACGAATTGCGTTCCTTTCTCCCCGGGAAACGAACGGGGTCCTGATTGAGCTTTGCGAAACAATTGAAAAAGGAGGGCATCCAGATGAGCATGAGTGACCATATCAGAAACTTAAATGAAAAACGTTCCCTTTTAACAAACGGGGGAGGAACGGTCAGAAATTCGAAACAGCATAAAAAGGGCAAGCTGACGGCAAGAGAGAGAATTACATATTTATTGGACAAAGACAGTTTTTCAGAGCTCCACCCATTCGCAGAAAGCCGCATGCCGGGGCTTCAAAGCGCAGCCGGGGACGGTGTCATTACCGGATACGGCACGATTGAAGGCCGGCCGGTCTATTTGTTCGCCCATGATTTTACCGTGCTTGGCGGCACGCTTGGCGAAACACATGCGAAAAAAATCGCTGCGGTGATGGATCTAGCGGCGAAAAATAAAGCCCCGATGATCGGCCTGAATGACTCAGGTGGTGCGAGAATTCAAGAGGGTGTGGTATCATTAGATGGATACGGTCACATCTTCAGGCGCAACGTCCTTTACTCAGGGGTGATCCCGCAAATCTCGGTCATTTTAGGGCCTTGCGCGGGAGGCGCTGTTTATTCTCCTGCTCTGACAGATTTCACCTTTATGGCGGAAAACACGTCGCAAATGTTTATCACAGGCCCGAAAGTGATTGAGCATGTAACGGGCGAGCAGATTGACGCGGAAAGCTTAGGCGGTGCGGGAATACATAATGTTGTAAGCGGAAATGCCCACTATTCGGCAAAAACGGAAAAAGAGGCGCTTTCCGCAGTAAAAACACTGCTTTCTTATCTCCCGCATGGAGCGGAAACACCTTCCCCTGCCAAAAAGGAAGATGCCAGGCCGTTATTACACACCCTCGTTCCTGCAGACAGCTCGAAGCCTTACGATGTGTTACACGTGATCAAAGAGCTGGCGGATGACGGAACGTTTTTTGACATTCAGCCGTATTTTGCCAAAAACATTGTTGTCGGTTTTCTGAAGCTCGGCCGGCGTACAGTGGGCATTGTCGCAAGTCAGCCGAAACATTTGGCGGGAAGCCTGACGATTGACGCCGCTGATAAAGCGTCAAGATTCATCCGTTTTTGCGATGCGTTTCATATTCCGCTGTTAACGATAGCGGATGTCCCTGGGTTTCTGCCCGGCATTCAGCAGGAGCACGGCGGAATCATCCGGCACGGGGCGAAATTGCTGTATGCTTTCGCGGAAGCGACCGTTCCGAAAGTAACGCTCATCATCAGAAAAGCTTACGGCGGGGCTTATGTCGCCATGAATTCCAAAGCGATCGGAGCAGATCTTGTATTTGCCTGGCCTAACGCAGAAATTGCCGTTATGGGAGCGGAAGGAGCCGCTTCGATTTTATACGGCAAAGAAATTAAAGCTTCTGATGATCCGGAAAAAACAAAACGCGAAAAAACAGCCATTTACCAAAAGGAAAACTCAGGCCCGTACAGAGCCGCAGCCTGCGGAATGGTGGATGATATCATCCGTCCGGAAGAGTCGAGGAAAAAATTGATTCAAGCATATGACATGCTTGCGCATAAGGAAGAGGAAAGACCGAAAAAAAAGCACGGTAATATACCGCTTTAAACGGAGGGAACTGAAAATGGTAAACGAAAAACGCCTGCTCGAAGAATTTCTGGAACTCGTCCAAATCGATTCAGAAACAAAACATGAAGCGGAAATCTGCAAGGTGCTCAAACAAAAGTTTACTGATTTAGGTTTGAGCGTAAAAGAAGACAATACAAAAGATGTGACGGGCCACGGAGCCGGCAACTTAATTTGTACGCTGAAAGGCACAAAAGAAGCGGATACCATTTATTTTACATCACACATGGACACGGTTGTCCCGGGCAACGGAGTAAAACCGGTCATAGAAAACGGATATGTGAAAACAGACGGCACGACTATTCTTGGCGCCGATGATAAAACAGGCCTTGCCGCGATGTTTGAAGCCATTAAAGTGCTGAAAGAACAAAATATTGAGCACGGTACGATTGAATTCATTATCACAGTCGGCGAAGAATCTGGATTGGTTGGAGCCAAAGCGATGGATCGTTCAGACATTACCGCGAAATACGGATTTGCGCTTGATTCTGACGGCAAAGTCGGCAATATCATTGTAGCCGCACCGACACAAGCGAAAGTAAAAGCGACGATTTACGGCAAAACGGCTCATGCCGGAGTAGAACCGGAAAAAGGCATTTCTGCCATTACAATCGCGTCCAAAGCGATCTCAAAAATGCCGCTGGGTCGAATTGACGAGGAAACGACGGCAAATATCGGACGTTTTGAAGGCGGCACGCAAACCAATATCGTGTGCGATCAAGTCGACATTCTTGCTGAAGCGCGTTCATTAGTCCCTGAAAAAATGGAAGCGCAAGTGCAAAAAATGAAAGAAGCCTTTGAATCAGCGGCAGCTGACATGGGAGGACGAGCTGAAGTGGACATAGCGGTCATGTATCCCGGCTTCAAATATCAGGACGGAGACCAGGTTGTAGAAGTCGCTAAAAAAGCGGCGGCAAAAATCGGACGGCCGAGCGAACTTCAGACAAGCGGAGGCGGAAGTGACGCAAACGTCATTGCCGGCCACGGCATTCCGACAGTCAATCTGTCAGTCGGCTACGAACAAATTCATACGAAAAATGAAAAAATGCCGATTGAAGAGCTCGTCAAAACAGCAGAAATGGTCGTTGCAGTAATCGAAGTGGCGGCAAACTAAAGACTTAAGCACCCAAGACGGCTTGGGTGCTTTTTTATGTGTACTTTTTCAGCGTCCAAAATAAGACCTCATAAAAATTCAAAAAATAAAGATCCGCAAGTCATCTTTTAAACTTGAACATAATAATACTAGTTTTTAAGGAGAATTTATTGCCATTTTGCAGCAGTTTCGACAGGTAAACGGTAAGATTTATAACCTTCTTCGCCGGCTTTTCCTGCTGAAATAAGCATAATAGGGAGATAACGATCCTTTTCTAAACCGAAAGCTTCAGCTATATGATCCCTGTCAAAACCGCCAAGCGTTGTTGTGATAGAAATCTGCTTTCAGCCCCGCAGGAAGACGGCCATGGACAGAAAAAAACCTGCCGGAATCCATCCGGCAGGTTTCTGTATTATTTTGCAGGCTCCGCTTGGGCGGCCGTTGCTTTCTTTTTATGATGAGTTTGCTGTAACAATACGTTTTGCACTGTCAGGAACAATCCGCTTGTAAACCAGTAAAGCGGAAGTGCAGCCGGTACGTTAAGCGAAAAAATCGTCATCATGACCGGGAAGATAAAGACCATGATTTTAGCAGACTGCATAGCGGCCGGGTTTTGGGCGGCCGGTGAATATTTCGCATTTAATTTTTGAGAAATATAAGCCTGTAAAAAATACATGGCGCCCGCGCAAAGTGATACAAGGAGATCGGAATGCCCTAAGCTGAACCACAGAAAAGAGTGCGAAGCGATTTCCGGTGTCGAACGGATGGCGTAATAAAAACCGATCAGAATCGGGAATTGCACCAGCATCGGAAGACAGCCCATCGCCATCGGATTCAGATTGTTGTCACGATACAGCTTCATCATTTCCATCTGAAGTTCTTTTTGCTTCTCAGGATCTTTGTTTTTTTTCATTTTTGCCTGAATGCTGTCCACCTGCGGTTTAATCACAGCCATTTTTTCCTGGAACATACGCTGCTTTTTAAACTGGTTCACGAACAAAGGCAATACAACAATACGGACGATAATCGTCACAAGAATAATAGACAGTCCGTATTCACCATGGAACAGGCCGGCCACTCCTTTTAACAGTGCGGAAAACGGCTCGATCAGGTAATGATGGAAAAATCCGATATTCCCGAGTCCTCCCGTCTGAGTCTGAGCTGTAGCGGCAAAAGCCGACTGGCCAGTGAACAGCACGATGAAAAATAATCCGAACGCAATAAGTTTTTGATATGTTTTAGACAATCACAGTCTCCTCCTTTTAATCATTGCTTTGTGTTATAAAAGGAGGGCGTTGACATCTTCATCATCATTCACCGGTGAATTCATGCGGATGACTTTACGTATCCACGTTGTAATGCGATGATATATAATAATAAGAAAGTCTGTTCGGTTCAGCTGAACGACTGCTTGATATTCGTCTATGCGTTTCGTTCTCCAATGCTCGCCTGCACGGCACTCACGTAAAAGAAAAGCAATACCGATCGCAGTCAGAGCGGGAAGAATAATTGTGAAAAAATCGACTAAAAATAAAAAGTCATTCATTGACTCAAGAATCATTTTATCACATCCATTCAGTCTTTATTTTACTATATATATAAGAGGTTTGTCTATCGAATGAAAGGGGGGCGGAGGCGATGGCTGGAAAAGGAAGAATTATATTTCATATTGATATGAACAGCTTTTATGCTTCCGTTGAGATGGCGTATGACCCGTCTTTAAGGGGGAAGCCCCTTGCCGTTGCCGGAAACGTCAAGGAACGAAAAGGAATCGTCGTCACTTGCAGCTACGAAGCAAGAGCGCGCGGCGTAAAAACCACCATGCCGGTTTGGCAGGCAAAACGCTTCTGTCCGGAACTGATTGTGGTGCCTCCGAATTTTGATCGCTATCGCAGCTCGTCAAAAGAAATGTTCAGCATCCTCCGCCAGTATACGGATCTAGTCGAGCCTGTCTCTATCGATGAAGGTTATATGGATATAACGGACACGCCGTACAGAAGCCGGGCGTATGAAACGGCGAAAGAAATTCAGGAAAGGCTGCAAAAAGAGCTGCTGCTTCCCTCAAGCATCGGCATCGCTCCGAATAAATTTCTCGCAAAAATGGCGTCTGATATGAAAAAACCGCTCGGCATCACGATTTTAAGAAAAAGGGAGCTGCCGGCTGTATTGTGGCCTCTGCCGATCGAAGAAATGTACGGTATAGGAACGAAAACCGCGGAAAAAATAAAAACACTCGGCATCACTACAATCGGTGATTTAGCCAAGGGGGATGAGCATGCGCTGAAAGCGTTGCTCGGAATTAACGGCCCGCGGCTGAAGGAAAAAGCAAACGGCATTCACCATGCGGAGGTTGATCCTGAGCGGATTTATGAATTTAAAAGCGTCGGGAACTCATCCACGCTTTCACATGACAGCACAGACGAGGATGAATTATTCGGCGTGTTTGAAAGGCTGGCGCTTTCTGTAAGTGAACGTCTTCAGCGTAAGGAAGTCATGGCCTGCCGGCTGTTTATCATGATCCGTTATGCGGATTGGAAAACGGTCACGAGAAGCAAGACCCTTAACAACCCGATTGATCAAAAGAAAGACATCCTGAATGCGGCGATGCAACTGTTTGAAAAGCATTGGAATCAAAAACCTGTCAGGCTTCTCGGCATAACCGGCACTGAACTTGTCGAAAAAGAACAGGCTTACAAACAGCTTGATTTGTTTACATTCAAAGAAGATGCAAAGGACGAACCGATTTATCAAATGATGAATCAGCTGAATGAGAAGTATGGCGCAAACCTGATCAGAAAAGGCGCCACATTAAAAAAAGAAGAAAGCAAAACAAAAGGGACCAGCTTTAACAGAGACTTTTTTCAGGATGAAAAGAAAAGCTGAATAACTTGAAAAAAGGGGTTATGTATGATAATTTCTTTAGTATAAATATCATTTTATTTTAATTTAAATTTTAAAATGGTTAAACGTTTGTAGAAGGGACGTTAGAATATGTCAAAACAACAAATCGGAGTTATCGGTCTTGCGGTAATGGGTAAAAATCTGGCTCTTAATATCGAAAGCCGGGGATTTTCTGTTTCTGTGTTTAACAGATCAAGCAGCAAAACGGAAGAGTTTTTGGAAGAGGCAAAAGGCAAAAACGTTGTCGGTACATACAGCATTGAGGAATTTGTCCAGTCTCTGGAAAAACCGCGCAAGATTTTATTAATGGTAAAAGCGGGAACTGCAACAGATGCGACGATTCAATCTCTTCTTCCGCACCTGGAAAAAGACGATATTTTGATTGACGGCGGAAATACATACTACAAAGATACACAGCGCCGAAACAAAGAGCTTGCCGAAAGCGGCATTCACTTTATCGGAACGGGTGTATCAGGCGGTGAAGAAGGAGCACTGAAAGGGCCTTCTATTATGCCGGGAGGACAAAAAGAAGCGCATGAGCTCGTAAAGCCGATTTTAGAAGCCATTTCTGCAAAGGTTGACGGCGATGCTTGTACGACATACATCGGCCCGGACGGAGCGGGGCACTATGTAAAAATGGTGCACAACGGTATCGAATACGGAGACATGCAGCTCATTTCAGAGTCTTACTTCATCTTGAAACAGGTGCTCGGACTGTCTGCTGAAGAGCTTCACGAAGTATTCGCTGAGTGGAATAAAGGCGAGCTTGACAGTTATCTGATCGAAATCACGGCTGACATCTTCACTAAAAAAGATGAAGAAACAGGCAAACCGCTTGTTGACGTGATCCTCGATAAAGCCGGCCAAAAAGGCACGGGCAAATGGACAAGCCAAAGCGCACTTGACTTAGGCGTACCGCTTCCGATCATCACTGAATCTGTGTTTGCGCGTTTCATTTCAGCGATGAAAGAAGAACGCGTGAAAGCGAGCGGCATTCTGGCTGGCCCTGACGTGAAACCTGTTACTGAAAATAAAGAAGAGCTGATTGAAGCGGTCAGAAAAGCGCTCTTTATGAGTAAAATCTGTTCTTACGCACAAGGCTTTGCACAAATGAAAGCCGCGTCTGATGAATATAACTGGGATTTGAAATACGGGGAAATCGCTATGATCTTCCGCGGCGGCTGCATCATCCGTGCTGCATTCCTGCAAAAGATCAAAGATGCGTATGACCGTGAGCCTGAGCTTAATAACTTGCTGCTTGACAGCTACTTCAAAAATATTGCAGAGAGCTACCAAGGCGCTCTTCGCCAAGTGATTTCACTTGCCGTAGCCCAAGGTGTGCCGGTACCTTCGTTCTCAAGCGCACTTGCGTATTACGACAGCTACCGCACAGCTGTGCTTCCTGCGAACTTAATTCAAGCGCAGCGCGACTACTTCGGCGCGCACACATATGAGCGTACGGATAAAGAAGGTATTTTCCACACTGAGTGGATGAAATAATAAAAGTAAAAAACCCCTGCAGCCGCGGGGGTTTTTGTTATGAAAAAAACCTAGGCAGTTATCTGTAACCGCCTAGGTTTTGTTTTTTTATATATTCCACCAGTGTAAGCCGTCTTTCTCCAAGAGGTCATCAGAAGCTTTAGGGCCCATTGAGCCTGCTTCATAGTTTGGAGAAAGTGTTTTGTTTGCGGCCCATGTTTCGGAAATCGCATCAACGAAGCTCCAGGAAAGCGCCACTTCATCCCAATGGGCAAAGTTTGTCGCATCTCCTAACAGACAATCGTGAATTAATTTTTCATATGCTTCCGGTGTATTCATTTCATCACTGCAGTTGCTGCAGTAATCGAGTTTGATTGGCTGAGCGTGAGCGGCTCCGCCTAATTTTTTGGCGTTCAAATAAAGCGTGATGCCTTCATCCGGCTGGATGTGGATGACAAGCAGGTTCGGATTCACATTCGTTTCATTGCCGTAATAAAGATTCATCGGAATGTCTTTAAACTGAACGACGATTTTCGTTGATTTCTCTTTCATCCGTTTTCCTGTACGGATATAAAACGGAACGCCGGCCCAGCGGAAGTTATCGATTAAAAGCTTCCCGGACACGAAGGTTTCTGTGTTTGAATCCGGTGCTACGTTATGTTCTTCTGTATAGCTCGGCACAGAATTGCCGTCAATGCTGCCGGCTTGGTATTGGCCGCGGACGAAGTAATCATCAACTTCATCTGTGGCAATCGGCCGGAGGGCTCTCAGCACCTTTACTTTTTCACTGCGGATTTCTTCAGTATTCAGTTTAATCGGCGGTTCCATCGCCAAGAGGGCAACCATTTGTAAAATATGGTTTTGCACCATGTCCCGGAGCGCGCCTGATTTTTCATAATATCTCGCACGGTCCTCGACACCGAGATCCTCACTTGATGTAATCTGGATATTGGAGATATAGCGGCTGTTCCAAAGCGGCTCGAAAAGCGCATTCGCAAACCGGATGACTTCTATATTTTGAACCATTTGTTTACCTAAATAATGATCAATCCGGTAGATTTGATCCTCCGTGAAGGCTTCGCGGATTTCTTTGTTCAATTCTTTAGCGCTTGGCAGGTCATGTCCGAACGGTTTTTCAATCACGAGACGGGACCAGCCTTTTGTCGCTGTGACGCCTTCATTTTTCAGAGATTTTGCGATTGTGCCGAAAAACTCAGGAGCCATCGCCAGATAAAACATTCTGTTATTCGGAATTTCATATGTATCTTCAAGCTGATCAAGCAGGCCCTTCAGCTCTTGATAGGAACTTGGATTCGTTACATCAAACGGGTGATAATAAAAATGAGATGTGAAATCATCTATATCTTTCTCTCTTGATGGAGAAACAGACGTTTTAACGGTTTCCCGGAGGTCCTCATTTGACCACGGTCTTCTCCCAACACCTACAACTGCAAATTCTTCACCAATTTGACCATTTTTATATAAACGGTGAATGGACGGGTAAAGTTTTCGTTTTGCTAAATCCCCTGTGGCACCAAATATTACAATCACTGCTTTTGGTTTGTCGTTTGTTTTCACTTAGAGTACCTCACTTTATCTGAAGCATGGTTTAAAACCCCGCATATTTCCTTCATTTTAAATCTAAAATTCGTTGAAAGCAAACATTTCAGCCTGTTTTTTGCGGAATGCTGAAAAAAATGAAGCGGGGCGGCTGAACCCCGATTGAATTCACATTTTCACCCTGATCCTGTATTCTTAGTAGTACAAAGATCTAGGAGGAAGCAATGTGGAATTATTATTTTTAGGGACGGGGGCCGGCATGCCGGCCAAGACGAGGAACGTAACGTCCATCGCGCTGAAACTTCTTGAAGAAAGGCGTTCCGTCTGGCTGTTTGATTGCGGGGAAGCTACTCAGCACCAAATATTACATACAACCATTAAACCGCGAAAAATTGAAAAGATCTTTATCACCCATCTTCACGGCGACCATGTCTACGGCCTGCCGGGGCTTTTGGGAAGCCGGTCGTTTCAGGGCGGGGAAGAGGAGCTGACCATTTATGGGCCAAAAGGCATAAAAGCGTTTATTGAGACAAGCCTGAAAGTGACCGCGACTCATCTGACATATCCACTTGCCGTCTATGAAATCGAAGAAGGAACCGTATTTGAGGATGATCAATTTATCGTTACCGCCAAACCTGTCATTCACGGAGTAGAGGCGTTCGGCTATCGGGTTCAGGAAAAGGATTTGCCAGGCGCTTTAAAGGCAGACAAACTGAAAGAAATGAACATCCCGCCAGGCCCCGTCTATCAGGACATAAAAAAAGGAGAAACCGTCACGCTTGATGACGGACGAGTCATAAATGGAAAAGATTTTTTGGAACCGCCCAAGAAGGGGAGGATTGTCGCTTTTTCCGGGGATACCAGAGTGTCGGTGCATGTAACAGAGCTTGCGCGTGATGCCGATCTGCTTATCCATGAAGCGACATTTGCCAAGGAGGATGCAAAGCTTGCACATGATTATTATCATTCAACGACTGAGCAGGCCGCGCAAACTGCAAAGGAAGCCGGGGCCAAAAAGCTGATACTGACCCATATCAGCGCCAGATATCAAGGAGAATCGCTTGAACGATTGCAGAATGAAGCGAGGGCGGTTTTTGAAAACAGTACGATCGCATCTGATTTTATGGAAATCATCGTGGAAAGGCCTTAAAAAAAGAGCGGTTGACAAGTTTATTTGATCCTGTATAACAAAACGTAATTATTACGATTTAAGGAGGAAAGATGATGCGGGTAAACGTCACACTGGCTTGCACAGAAACAGGGGACCGAAATTACATCACTACGAAAAACAAACGAACAAATCCAGACCGTTTAGAATTAAAAAAATATTCACCGCGGTTAAAAAGATATACCGTTCATCGTGAAACAAAATAACCGAACAAGAAGAAAAGCCATTGTGATACCACACAATGGCTTTTGTTATTTAATCTAGTTAACTGCCTGATAAGCCGGAGCGTTCATTTTCTGGCGGGCCGCACACCATACATCGTAAATGGCAAGATGAACAATGTGCGGTTCATCATGATGAATGGCATGAGAGCTGTTTGTTGCCTGTATCCAGCCGCTCTGATGAGAAAAAGCCAGGAGATTTCTGTGCAGCTTGATCCATTGCTGATGCGCTGTCTTTAAGCGTTCATTTCGTTCTCCCGATGATAAAATCAAAAGCGGCATATCGCCTAGGTGGAGCTGCTGCTGTTTGATCTGCCGAAGACTGGTGCGGAAATCCGCGTGTGAACCTTCCAACATAAACTGCTTCAAATAGGCGGCTTTCATCTCTTCAGGCAAAAGCGGCAATACTTTATGTTCCTGATCTTCAGAAGCCGGATCAAGCAGCACCATTCCGATAATATCCCGGTTGTTCCGGCTGGCCCATAGTCTGCTGATAATCGTGCCGTATGAATGAGAGACGACAAGGTACGGAGGCTTTACGCCTGCTTTGTGGAGCAGGGATTGTAATTCCTGAACCATGTGGTCTGCCGTTCTGCGGTTTGCGCTGTGTCCGCTCTTGCCGATCCCGGCTCTATCGTATGTGAAAACCCCAAATTCTTCATCCAGGTCAGTGATTAATGATGTCCATGTCTCAGAAGAAGTGCCGTAGCCGGCTTCAAAGACGATCGTCACTTCGCTGGTTCCTTTGCGGTGTTTCGTATAAAACGGACAGCCGTCAATCAGATATGTCTTTTCCATCCATGCTGCATTCATTGGAGTCATCCCCTCTAATTGGTTCTATAGGGAAGACGGAGAACCTTCGGCAATCGTTTCTCGCAAAATAAAAAAAGAGACGGCCGAAAAGGAAATTTCTGGCTGTCTCTTCTGTTACCAGGCTCTGTCGTATTGGACGGGCGCAGGTATTTCTGTATTCAGCTGCTTTGCTGCGGTTCTTGCAAAATGCGGGTCGCGCAGGAGTTCTCTGGCAATAAAAATAAGATCGGCGCGTCCGTTTTGCAGAATTTCTTCAGCCATCGTTCCTGTCGTAATCATACCGACAGCAGCTGTTGCGATTTCGGCCTGCTCGCGGATTTTATCAGCGAAGCTTACTTGATAGCCCGGGAAGACGTTAATATCGGCTTGAACAAGCGCGCCTGAACTGCAATCAATCAAGTCGACTCCCTGTTCCTTCATCCATTTCGCAAAACCGATATGATCGGCAATGTCTAAGCCCTTGTCTGTGTAGTCAGATGCGGATACACGGACAAATAACGGGCCGTCCCACACCTCTTTCACCGCATCAATTGTTTCCCTTAAGAAACGGTAGCGGTTTTCAGGTGAGCCGCCGTATTCATCTGTGCGATGATTGGAAAGCGGTGATAAAAATTCATGCATCAAGTAGCCGTGAGCGGCGTGGAGCTCGATGATGTCAAAGCCTGCTTCTTTCACACGCGCGGCAGCCTGCTTAAATTCCTGTATCGTTTCTTTGATTTGATCCGTCGTCATCTCAACGGGTGTGTTGGACTGTTTATCAAAAGGGATGGCTGAAGGAGCGTAAATCTCTCCTTCCAGCTCGGCTTTGCGGCCGGCATGCGCGAGCTGAATGCCGATTTTTGAGCCCTGTGCTTTGACCTGTTCAGTCAGTTTGGCAAAGCCTTCAACATGCTCGTCACTCCAAATGCCTAAATCCTGATCGGAAATACGCCCCTGCGGATTGACCGCAGTTGCCTCAACGATAATTAATCCGACCTGACCGATTGCACGCGATATGTAGTGCGCCATATGGAACGGCTGTAATTTCCCGTCCTTTTCATGAGAAGAATACATGCACATCGGGGACATCACAATCCGGTTTTTAAGCGTTACATCTTTTATCGTCCAAGGTGTAAATAATTTTCTGGTCATTTCTTTCGCCTCCCGTAATGTTTTTAGACATTGATTATAACAACTCAATTCTTTCCCGTCATATAAACTGCTCAAGCAAAGGCAGCCTTATTATTGTTATGGACGGGAGTATTTTTATACACGCACAGAGGGCGATTGAAATGTGTTTTCATGCTGATCAAATCATAAAAGACATTTGCAGCCGATCATATAGCAAATATAAATCATAAACGCGCCGATAACAGCGTGGCCGCCTCTAAACCAGTTGGTAAGGATAAAAATGCTGCTGATGAAAATAACCGCCCCGAATGCGCCGAATATTCCATTTTTTTGAGCGGCTCTGAAATCGTCGGCGCTCATATTTGTCAGCTGCAATTGAATATTCAGTAAAGTCATGATGGGCAGCAATGTGATAACACCTGATAAAAATAAGTATTTCGATTTGCTTAAATACGCGGCAGAAACCATAACAGTGCCGCCAATAATGAATTGAACGAGAAAAATCATGCTGAAACTCTCACTTTCTGTTATAAAGTATAATTATGGAGATATTGCCATTTTATTTTTGGTTTATGTATAAGTAAACTAAATATTAATTATGCGCTGGATTAGAAAGAATAATATCTGGGGGTTGAGCCAATTGGATTTGAAGAAGCATTTAGCTTTTATTAAAACGGTTGAAAGCGGAAGTCTGACCCAAGCCGCTGCAAGATTGAATTATACACAGCCGAGCATCAGCCAAATGATCAGTAAATTAGAAGAAGAGTACGGCTTTCCGCTGCTGATCAGACAGCGGCATGGGGTCAGGCCCACTGCAAACGGTTTGAAAGTTTTTCACATCATGAAGGATATTCAAAAAAACTATGAAAAATTGATTGAGACCGTTGATAATATTAACGGATTCGAGATAGGGGAAATCCGGCTTGGCGCCTTTCCTTCGTTGAAATAGAGCGCGGCCTTTAAACTGTTAGAAGAAGATTGGGAAATCTCTGATGAACGATGTGTGCGGTACGATTCTGCAGAAAAATAGAGTGAAAAAGCACGGGTCAATGGCCCATGCTTTTAGTCACCTTATTTTTTCGTTTTTTGCAGGGCGGCTCCGGCGAATTGTTCTTTAATGGCGGCGCTCCGTGCAGCTGTTTCTGTAATGCAGTGAATGATGGCTTCTTCAAATCGGCGTTCGCTTAATGCGCGCAGACCCGCTTCTGTTGTGCCGCCGGGGCTTGTGATTTCCTTGCGCAGCCGTTCCGGGCGTTTGCTGCTTTTCATGAGCATTTCCGTCGCGCCTGTCATTGTTTGTAAAATCAGCTGTTTCGCCGTTTCTTCCGGCAAGCCGACTTGAAGGGCTGCCTTTTCCATCGCTTCGACATATTGATACACATAGGCGGGGCCGCTTCCGGCGATGGCTGTGACTGCGTCAAGATGCTTTTCCTCAAATAATACAGCTTCCCCGATCGTTTCCAAAAGCGCCTTGGCCGTGCTGATCTCATTCTCACTCGCTTCAGGGCTGGCGGAAAAACCGGTCGCCGATTTTCTGATTGCCGCCGATGTATTCGGCATCGCCCGGATGACGGTAAGCTTTCTGCCGAAATAATGCTGGATTGTATCAATCGTCAATCCGGCGAGCACTGAGATAACGAGCTGATGTTTCACAAAATCACGGATGCTCTCAATGCTCTCTGCGGCATCTTTCGGCTTAAAAGCGAGAACGATGATGTCGGTCTGGCTGAAAAACTCCCGTTTATCCCGGCACGGCTGCACACCGTATGTGTGCTGCAGCTCATGAAGCCTCTGGTCATTTGACCGGTTTGTCATATATATATATTCGGGTTTCGTCATTCCGCTTTGCAATAGCCCGTTTACCATTGCCTCCGCCATTGATCCTGCCCCGATAAAGCCAATTTTCTTCATATGAATCCTCCTTCTTTCCAAAACACAAAAAAACCTTTCCGTCAAAAGGACGAAAAGGTTTCGCGGTACCACCTTATATTAGCACGAATGGGCCGTGCTCAGCTCAACTCCCGTAACGAGGGGTACGTTTAGGTTTTCCTAACCGCTCTGAGGACAGGTTCTGTAAACAAGAGGGCCGCAATGTCTTTCAGCCTGGGACATCACTCTCTGCTGCCGTTGTTTATATACTGGTTCCCCGTCATAGCGTTCCGTGTGTTCATAGTTTGTTGTTCATTATGCTATGCGGCACCGCGGGATGTCAATATTTTTTTCTGAAATGCGGCAATAATGACACGGCGAAAAGAAAAGGCTAAAATATGAGTAATCAGGAATTAAAAGAACGAAGGAGTGTAAAAATGGCAGCGAGAGAAATCATTCCGATGCGTGTGCCGACTCCGTTTGCAGTCGGTGACGTTATCGTCTACTTAGTAAAGGATGAAGCCCTAACCCTTATCGATTGCGGCCCGAATACAAAGGAGGCGGCTGAATCACTCAGCAGGCAGCTTGCGGAGAACGGGGCCGCAATTTCGGATATTGAGCAGGTGGTGCTGACTCATCACCATGCCGATCATTCAGGTTTACTGCACTTATTTTCCGAACAGACGGAAATTATCGGGCATCCGCTTAATGAAAGATACATCACGCAGGATAAGCCGTATATGGCGCAGCAGGAGCGTTTTTTTCTGCGGCTTTTGACTGATATGGGCGTTCCGATTACACCTGAAGACATACATAAAACGATCAAGATGTCATACTTATTTTCTGCTAAGCGCTCTTTAACAAAAACGGTGAGAGAAAACGGGAAAATTGACGGCCTTGACGGCTGGACGGTGCTTGAAATACCAGGCCATGCCGCTTCTCATATTGCGCTCTTCCATGAAGAAAGCGGCAAAATGTTCAGCGGAGATCTTCTGTTATCAAACAGTTCGACAAATCCGATTTTGGAGGCTCCCGAGCAGGGGAGCGGGCGCACTTCGCCGATGCTCGACTATGTAAAGTCGATGAAGCGGCTGTATGACATCAATCCGTCCATTGCGTATCCGGGTCACGGCGATCTGCTGACACAAGTAAGGCCGGCCGCTGACAGACGATTAGAAAAACAGAGAAACCGGGCGGAATACGTGCTTCACATGCTGTCAGAAGAAACGCTGACCGCTTACCAAGTATGCCGGCGTTTATTTCCGGCTGTGTATGAAAATGAATTGTTTTTGACGATGTCAGAAACGATCGGGCATCTTGATGTACTGGCCGCCGAGGGGAGCGTTGTTTCCTTCCAGTCAGAAAATACTCTGATGTTTAAAGCTGTAGGGGGGTGAAGAAAGTGGGCCGATTAACAGATAAGCGGATCTGGATCACGGGAGCATCCGGCGGGCTTGGCGAGCGTCTTGCGTACTTATGTGCGGCAGAAGGAGCGCATGTCTTTTTGTCCGCCCGGCGCGAGGATCGCCTGCAAGAAGTGAAGAAAACAATCATCGGGCGAGGCGGACGGTGTGATGTGTTTCCGTTTGACGTCAGCAACATAGAAGAGGCTGAAGACGTGCGGCGCCTGATCGGGCCCGTTGATGTATTGATCAATAATGCCGGGTTCGGCATATTTGAGACTGCGGCTGATTCATCATTAGAGGATATGAAAGCCATGTTTGAAGTCAACGTTTACGGCTTAATTGCCTGTACGAAAGCTTGCTTGCCTGTTATGCTTCACGCGAACAGCGGTCACATTATCAATATTGCGTCACAGGCGGGCAAACTGGCGACGCCGAAATCAAGTCTTTACTCCGCCACGAAACATGCCGTTTTAGGGTATTCCAACGCCCTGCGGATGGAATTGGCCGGTACGGGGATATCTGTAACGACTGTCAATCCGGGGCCTATCCAAACTGATTTCTTTACGATTGCTGATAAAGAGGGCGGTTATGTCAAAAGCGTCGGAAGATGGATGCTTGATGCGGACAGCGTTGCGGAGCGCATTACGGCAGCGGTCTTAACGAATAAACGGGAAATCAACCTTCCGCGCTGGATGAATGCGGGAACGAAGCTGTACCAGCTCTTTCCTTCGTTTGTAGAAAAGCTGGCGGGGCGCGTATTAAAGAAAAAGTAATAAAGGGGAGAAATAAAATGGCAGGTCGGGATATGCACACATCACTTATGGAAGAGCCGCTTGTTAAACAATTGGCGCTGGCGCATGAAGTTTTTTGGACCAACCCGCACAAAACAAATGAGGCGGTAAAAAACAGCGCTGAGTGGAAAGAGGAAATTGACGAAGCGGAAGAAAGGCTGCTCCGGTTTGCGCCGTATATCGCTTCGGCCTTTCCGGAGACAAAAGAGGCAGATGGTTTTATTGAATCACCGCTTGCCGCCATCAATGACATGCAGAAGCTGCTGGAACAAGACTGCGGTGAAGCTTTGCCCGGGCGCTGGCTTTTAAAGTGTGACCATGACCTGCCGATTTCCGGGTCAATTAAAGCCCGCGGCGGTATTTATGAAGTGCTGAAACATGCCGAAGACATTGCGGTAAAAGCGGGAATGCTGAAACAGGATGATGATTACAGCATCTTACATGACGAGCGGTTTACCGCTTTTTTCTCCCGCTACTCAATAGCTGTCGGGTCTACAGGTAATTTAGGTTTAAGTATCGGCATGATCGGCGCAAAGCTCGGCTTTCGCGTAACAGTTCATATGTCCAGTGACGCGAAGCAGTGGAAGAAGGATTTGCTGCGCCAAAAAGGGGTTTCCGTTATAGAATACAAAGCCGACTACAGCCAGGCGGTTAAAGAGGGACGCCGGCAGGCGGAGCAAGATCCTTATTGTTATTTTATTGACGATGAACATTCGCGGGATCTGTTATTAGGCTATGCGGCAGCGGGCGGCCGTTTGAAAAAACAGCTGGAGCAAATGAATATAAAACCTGGCGCTGATGAGCCGCTTTTTGTCTATCTGC
>NZ_LSAZ01000006.1 GCF_001584325.1 Bacillus nakamurai | reverse complement strand
GGTAACCCCGGGCGACCATTCAAACACATAGTATAAGATCAAGGTAAGCCCCGTTACCCCGCCCTCCCCAAGATCATTCGGAATGGCGAATAAATTAACGGCCAATGCAAAGAAAAAAGCACCCACTATCAGCATCAGCACATCCAGCAATCTCTTTTTCATCACAGACACTCCCTTTTTATAAAATCAAAAAAGCCCGGGAGAATACTCTTCATCAAAAGAGCAGAAACTCCCGGGCTTTTATCCCACCGTGTCATAACAGAAATCTGCTATGTGTTTCCTCTCGGTCCAGACCAATGTGTATTGCGGAACCCTAGAAAACCACTGTTTTTTCATGTTTAATTTTGTATTTCTTTCAAGATTATACGTTAAATCATAAGCATGATCAAGCTTTCTTTTTTCTTCACTTTATGAAATAGTATTCAATATTTCAGTTTACTGTCGATATAAAAAAAGATACCAAAAATACAGGAATAAATAATCATTAAAATACTATTTAGCCTAAAAATTGTATTGACTATAAATTATTTTACAGGCATTATAGTATATAGTTTTTAAGAAATTGTTTACATAGGAGGAAGAAACATGACAGGAAATCTGGTGTCTTGCAAGGCGTGCGGTAAAGAAATCGCAAAAGGTGTAAAAAAGTGCCCGAATTGTGGAAAAGATCAGCGAAACTTTTTTTTGAGGCATAAAATCATCACACTTATTTTAGCGATAGTTGTTATTGTCATTATCACAAACATCGGCGGAGGAGGCAGTTCTTCTTCATCTAAAACTGCATCTACAAAAGCTGCCGATACTAAAGAAAAATTATATAGCATCGGCGACACTGTTAAGACTGAAAAAACTGAAGTTACTGTTACGAAAGTAGAAAAAAGAGATTCAGTAGGAACTCAATTTGTCGAGAAAAAAGCATCTGACGGCGGCGTTATCGTGGCTGTGCAATATACAGTCAAAAACATTTCGAAAAAACCATTGAGCTCTTTTTCTATTCCGAGCGCTAAATTAGTAGATTCTGAAGGTACATCCTATGATGCAGATATTGACGCTTCTTCAAGCTATGCGACAGAAACAAAAGTGGACAACAGTAAAATCTTAAGCGACTTAAACCCAAACATTAAGGTCACTGACGTGAAAGCTTTTGAAGTAGATAAAAATGCGTATGCAGAAGGAACTTGGAAATTGAAGTTCAGCAACGATGTTGAAGTAAAAATTAAATAATATATAAAAGAGACCTTCTCGCCTGAAGGTCTCTTTTCTCATTACACCTTTTGATACCCGTTTATATTCAAAGACTGCCATTTCCAAGAGTCGGCGCACATCTCTTCCAGCCCGCGTTTTGCTTCCCAGCCTAATTCAGCCTTTGCTTTTGCCGGGTCGGCGAAGCATGCGGCGATGTCTCCAGGGCGTCTGTCTGCAAAACGGTACGGAACTTCTTTGCCTGATACCTTTTCAAAAGCCTTAACCATCTCAAGAACGCTGTAGCCGGTTCCCGTTCCGAGGTTATAGGCGTCAGCGCCTGTTGTGTTCAGTATTTTTTCCAGCGCTTTGACGTGGCCTTCAGCAAGGTCAACGACATGGATATAGTCACGCACGCCCGTGCCGTCTTTGGTCGGGTAATCATTGCCGAACACCTGTAATTGTTCGAGCTTGCCGACTGCTACTTGGGCGACATACGGCATTAAATTATTCGGGATGCCGTTCGGGTCTTCGCCGATCCGGCCGCTCGTATGCGCACCAAACGGATTAAAGTAACGGAGCAGCGCAATGCTCCATTCAGAGTCTGCCGTATGTAAATCGCGCAAAATCTGCTCCAGCATCAGCTTCGTATGCCCGTAAGGATTTGTTGCGCTTAATGGGAAGTCTTCGGTAATCGGCGTCGTTTCCGGGACGCCGTACACCGTCGCCGATGAACTGAAAACGATTTTTTTCACACCGTACGTTTGCATGGCTTCACATAAAATAAACGTTCCCGTCAGATTGTTATGGTAGTATCTGAGCGGCACCGCAACAGATTCACCGACCGCTTTTAATCCTGCAAAGTGAATGACGGCCTCAATGTCATATTCAGCGAACACCCGATGTACCGCTTCCCGGTCAAGGAGGTCCGCTTCATAAAACGCCAGCCCTTTTCCGGTAATGTCTTTTACCCGATCTAATGCTTCCGCTGAGCTGTTTGACAGATTATCCAGAACCACAATGTCATAGCCGCTGTTTAACAGCTCAACACATGTATGGCTTCCGATATAACCCGCTCCGCCTGTCACTAAAATTGCCATGATTGAAGCCTCCCTATTGAATGAATTGACCATATTATATAGGTTTTTTCTGCCTTCATCATCCATTTTCAAGAAGTTTAATAGTTTTTTCACAGTTCCTTCATATTTTGTTTTCATCTGTGTAAAAAAATCAACCTGCCTATGGACGAATTGATTTCTTTTGGAAAATATAATACAGATAAAGAAAGGAATTGATCTTATGAATATGAGCAATTCCTTTCTTTATCTTTATTGTTGTGATTTTATTAATGCTTCGGGAAAGGGAAATCCGGCCTGCAAAGCTGATCATTATCCCGCTTTTCATGCTGTGGGGGGGCGCAGCTTCCATCCAGCCGTCATTTTTTCACTCGCCGCTGAATATCGGGGTCTGCCTCGTATTGCTGGCAGCAGGCTTGCAGCCGGATTCGAATCGGGAATTAGTCACGGTAAGGATAAACCCAGAAAATGGAAACATTACGTCACGCGGTTCAATTGGAAGTGTTATTCTCATAATAGCAGTATTGGGATTGCGAATGGCGGCCAGCACCATGCTTCCCGGAGACAACGGACTGTTTACAGCCATCACCCATTCTCTTTTCTTCATTCCGCTCGGAACGATGGCCGCGCGCAATGCGGTTGTGTTTGCGATACGAAACGGGATTGTGAAATAGAAATTCTTTCCCCGGACATGGTAAGATAAGACAAAGGAGATGACGGTATGAAGAATGAGATCATTGAACGCTTTACGTCTTATGTAAAAGTCGATACACAATCTGATGAAAGCAACGAAAGCTGCCCATCAACCTCCGGCCAGCTGACGCTGGGTAACATGCTCGTGAACGAATTAAAGTCAATCGGCATGGAAGAGGTCACAATCGACGAGAACGGCTATGTGATGGCAACCCTGCCGGCAAATACAGACAAAGACGTGCCCGCCATCGGTTTTCTTGCCCATGTAGACACCGCAACCGACTTTACCGGAAAAAATGTGAATCCTCAGATTATTGAATGCTATGACGGGCGTGATATTGTCTTAAATGAGAAACTCAATGTCATTCTCTCACCGGAACAATTTCCGGAGCTTTCCGGCTATAAAGGCCAGACACTGATCACAACGGACGGCACGACACTGCTCGGAGCCGATAATAAAGCAGGCATTGCTGAAATCATGACGGCAATGGCTTATCTGATCAAGCATCCCGACATCAAACACGGTAACATCAGAGTCGCTTTTACGCCTGATGAAGAAATCGGCAGAGGCCCTCATAAATTTGACGTGGCCCGCTTTAACGCCGCTTTTGCATACACCGTAGACGGAGGCCCTCTCGGCGAACTTCAATATGAGAGCTTTAACGCTGCCGCTGCTAAGCTTACGTTTTACGGAAAAAGCGTTCACCCCGGAACGGCAAAAAACAAAATGGTCAACGCCTCCAAAATCGCGATGGAATTCCATCACTCGCTGCCGAAAGAGGAAGCACCGGAATATACAGAAGGATACGAAGGCTTCTATCATTTAATCTCAATGAACGGCGACGTCTCAGAAGCCAAATTGTCGTATATCATCAGGGATTTTGACAGAGAACGTTTTACGGCAAGAAAAGAAAACATGCAGGCGATTGCAGACGCACTCACAGCCAAATACGGAGAAAACAGCGTCAGCCTTGAGCTGCATGATCAATACTACAATATGAGAGAAAAAATTGAGCCCGTGAGAGAAATTGTTGACGTTGCGTACCAAGCCATGAAGAATCTGGACATCGAACCGATTATCGAACCGATCCGCGGCGGAACTGACGGCTCACAGCTCTCTTATATGGGCCTGCCGACACCGAATATCTTCACGGGCGGCCAAAATTTCCACGGAAAATATGAATACATTTCTGTCGATCATATGGAAAAAGCCGTAAACGTCATCATCGAAATCGCAAAGCTGTTTGAAGAACGAGCCTAATCTAAAAACCAAAGCACGTATGCTTTGGTTTTTTCATCCCTAAAATGAAACTTTTCCCCTTTTATTTCCGTAAATAAGGTATCAAACGGAAATAAGGAGTGAAGAATATGGCCAGAGGCACTGTGGCGAAAGCCTTGAAAAAAAACTTGATCATCTCGCGCAAACTTGAAACAAAATCAAACCCTTTCAAAAAGCTTCGAAAAATGTTTAAACGATTCTTTTAAGATAACGCGTTTCTTTCTCGATTTTCACCTAAAAAATAAAGAAAGCGCTATCATATAAGTACAGTTGTTTTGCATATCAAATGAATTTTTAGGGTACTGAACATACACAGGCAAACGAAAAAACGACACAATTAGTTAATTTGACATCTGTAAAAAATAGTAATAAAGTTATATAAACTATATTAATTTTACAGCCGATAGAATCTATAGAACCACACAACAAAGAGAAGTCATCACATCTTATGGTCTTTTTTACGGAAATTGTCGTTATTTTTTAAAAAAGTTTCAATTATTTGAATACTTTTCGTTTGTTTATCCGTACAATGAATAATACCAAAACTTTTTTTGGGAGGTATGTAAAATGATGTTACTTATATTCGCTGCTTTAACAGGTTATTTGGTTTTTTCTTTCAGTAAGGACAACCGCCGTAAAGCGCCAAAGACAAGCCCGCTGGTGACAGCTGCCGACACGGAAAACATCATTGATTTAAACGCGATCCGTCAAAAACGCCGGATGCCGTTTTCATAATAGGACAGCTGCCGCAGATAATCGGCAGCCTTTTTTTGCTTCCAAAATGACTATTATCCCGATAGAATTGAAACCTTTTGCCTCCTTTTTCCGTATAGAATAAAAAAAGGAGTTTTTTATGTATCATTTTTATATTAAAGAGCGGATGTTTTCATTTAAAGACCATTTTCAAGTATTTAATGAGGACGGAAAAGAGGTCTACAAAGTGGAGGGAAGCTTTTTTTCGTTTGGCGACGAACTGAAGCTGACGGATTTGGACGGCCGCACGCTCGTCACCATTGATCAGAAACTGATGTCTCTTGTTCCGCGATACGAAATTTCTGTCAGCGGCAAGCCCGTATGTGAAGTGAGAAAGAAAATAACATTTTTTAAGCCGAAGTTTGAAATTTCGCATCTCGGCTGGGAGATTACCGGTGATTTGTGGGGGCAGGATTTCCAAATCACAGACGGCACGGCGGACCGCATGACCGTCAATAAAAAATGGCTGAGCTGGGGAGATTCCTACCATTTGCAGATTACGGAGGAAGAGGACATTCTCCTTTGTCTTGCGATTGCGATCGTCATTGATATGGTTCTATTTGAGGACGAACATTAGAAATATTTTTCGAAATATATTGACAATATATAAAAACATACTAAGATTAATAGTATTACAGTTTATTCTGAATATAATATTTCCTTATCAAGAGAGGTGGAGGGACTGGCCCTATGATACCCGGCAACCGCTGTTCAGCAGAATGGTGCTAAATCCTGAAGATAAGGTTGAGATTGCGGACGCAAGCTCTTCCCTATCCAAGGGAAGAGCTTTTTTATATTTAAACCAGGAAAGAAGGAATTGTTAATGTCACAGCAAAACACAAAACAGCCATTGAACACTCTTCTAAGAAAAAAACCGCCGTTTCGGGCAGATCAGGTCGGAAGCCTTTTGCGGCCGGCGGCTGTGAAAAAAGCGCGGCTGCAAAAAGCAGCAGGTGAGATTTCGGCCGAACAGCTCCGCCAGGTCGAAAACGACGAAATCACCCGCATTGTGGAAAAGCAAAAAGAAACCGGCCTTCAAGTGGTAACAGACGGCGAATTCCGCCGGGCTTGGTGGCACTTTGACTTTTTGGAAAATTTAGACGGGGTCGAGGCATTTACGCCGGAAAGCGGGATTCAGTTCCATAATGTGCAGACAAAAGCGCGCGGCATTAAAGTAACCGGAGATATTGATTTTTCTGCTCATCCGATGCTTGATGACTATAAATTTCTTCACGGCATTGCCGGCAATGCCGTACCGAAAATGACCATTCCAAGCCCGAATATGCTGTTTTTCCGAGGTAAATTGGAAAAAGCGGCATACCAGAATGATTACAAACAATTTCAGCACGATGTGTCAAAGGCGTATAAAAAAGCCATTCAAGCTTTTTATGACGCCGGATGCCGCTACCTTCAGCTTGATGACACAGCGTGGGCCGTTTTCTTATCAGAAGCGGGCCTGCGTCAAATTGAAGCATTCGGTACGACGCCGGATGAGCTGCGCTAGCTGTTTGCTGCATCCATTAATGATGCCATCGCAGACCGCCCTGACGACTTGACCGTTACGATGCATATTTGCCGGGGCAACTTCCAGTCGACTTGGACAGCTGAAGGCGGCTACGACGCGGCGGCGGAAACGATTTTTGACGGGTTAGACCTGGACGGGCTGTTCTTGGAATATGATGACTCCCGCTCCGGCGGCTTTGAGCCGCTCCGTTATGTCAAACGCCCTGATCTTCAGCTTGTGCTCGGTTTGATTACGTCAAAATTCGGCGAACTGGAAAGCAAGGACAGCATGAAGCGCCGAATTGAAGAAGCTTCAAAATACGTCAGCCTGGATCAGCTCTGCCTCAGCCCGCAATGCGGATTCGCTTCCACTGAGGAAGGAAACCTGATCACAGAAGAACAGCAATGGGCAAAACTGCGCCATGTCGTTGAAATTGCCGGCGAGGTTTGGAAATAAGCACAAAAGAAGACACACTTGCCTGTGCAAGTGTGTCTTTCTCTTTTTATATAGGATTAGTGCCGATTAATAGATCGACATCAACTGTAATTTCAGCTCTTTCTTTTGCAGTAAACCGTTGGATTTTTTCTTCTGAACGCTTCCATGTTAAAGGCGTCATGCGAACCAGCAGAGAAAGCTCTGTTTGAGACAGGGGCTTCGTGTAGCACAGCCGCTTTCGCTGTACGGTTTGAAAGTTCATTTTGAAGCGGTCGGCTGCAGATGTGTTGGTATGAGCCTGTTTTTCGCTTCCCTCGAAAAAGAACTCTCTCACTTCTTTTAAATAATCACGCTGCGGCACAGCCTTGATCACTGCCCCGCCGTGTTTCAGAAGCCTGCTGTATTCCTTATAATTAGAAGGCGATAAAATCGACATAATCATATCAAAACTGCTGTCGCCAAACGGTGCGTCTGCCACATCAGCCACTGCAAAAACCATATCCTCCCCAAACGTTTTGGAAGCGGACAGCACTCCTTCTTTTGAGATATCAATACCTATTCCCGTCACGGAATACTCGGTTCGGAGCGCTCTGCATACAGCGGATACATGTGATCCCTCTCCGCATCCGGCGTCCAAAACAGTCATCGGTTTTTGCGGAGATTGCAGGCAGCTGATGATCTCAGTAATCTCTCTTCGAAGCGGATCAAAAAATTGCTGTGTTTCAAAAAGCTCCCGTCTCGCTTCAAACAGTGCCTTTTGATACTGGCTTTTGACCGGCTTCGTCAGGAAATTCACATACCCTTGTTTTGATATATCAAATGTATGCCCGTGTTTGCAAATCAAACTTTTATATTGTGAAACTGACATCCGCGTATGGCAAAGAGGACACCTGAATACTGATTGCCAGGCTTTTATCAGTGCAGCACGTTTTATTTTTTTATCAGACAAAAAAACACCTCATTCATTCGTTTTTAAATCAATGAAAAAGGCATAGACAAATAAACCTCGCATATTTCCTGAAAAATGAGATGCTGCTTGGTTTATGACATTCATCTATACCCCTCATTATCTGTAACGAATGAACTGGATGATCATAGAAATGACTCCTTTTGTCTTTATACGCCGAGAGCTGTGCCCTCATCTTTATTTTATCAACTCTGTTTCGTTTGTACAATGACAGAGAAGGCTTTATGCGGCCTGCTTGCAAGAGCAACGGCTTCTATTATACCTTAACTATCCATTTACTATTTACATATCTTTCATATCCTTTATTTTTTTTATTTATAATATAAATTTATTATTTTGAAAATATCTAAAAAGGTTGATTTTCAAAAATTGAAACGATAAAATACTGCTATCTCATGTTATATTGTTATTCTTGTATATGATCAGTAATATGGTCTGATTGTTTCTACCTAGCGCCGTAAAAGACTAGACTACAAGGAAGTTTGAATAAATTTGAACGAGTGAAAAGCGTATGACGCTGTCTTATTCTTTTCTTTTGGCTCTTATTTATCACAATTTCCGGAAATTGTGATAAATAAGAGCTTTTTTATTTCCATAATAAACCTTATAGGAGTTGCTCACATGTATTTTTTATTGAACATTGTCGGCCTCATTGTTGTCATGGCAGTTGTTTTCTTATGTTCTCCTCAAAAAAGAAAGATTAAATGGCGTCCGATCGTTATGCTCCTCGTCCTTGAGTTCCTGATTACATGGTTTATGTTAGGAACAAAGGTCGGTGGCTTTGTCATAGGTCAAATCGGCGCGTTCTTTACATGGCTGATTTCGTGCGCCAGTCAGGGGATTGCGTTTGTTTTTCCGTCTGTTATGGCGAATCCGACGGTTGATTTTTTCTTCAGCGCCTTGCTGCCGATTATCTTCGTCGTCACCTTCTTTGACATGTTATCGTATTTCGGCATTTTGCCGTGGCTGATTGATAAAATCGGGTGGCTGATTTCCAAAGTGTCGCGTCTGCCGAAGCTGGAGAGCTTTTTCTCCATTCAGATGATGTTTTTAGGAAATACAGAGGCGTTAGCCGTGATCCGTCAGCAGCTTGCCATTGTGAACAATAATCGCCTGCTGACGTTCGGGCTGATGAGCATGAGCAGCATCAGCGGCTCGATAATCGGATCTTATCTGACGATGGTTCCTTCAACATATGTGTTTACAGCCATTCCGTTGAATTGCTTGAACGCACTGCTGATCGCAAACCTGCTGAATCCGGTTGATGTATCGAAGGAAGACGATATTATTTATGTGCCTTCCAAAGAAGAGAAAAAAGATTTCTTCTCCACGATTTCTAACAGTATGCTTGTCGGGATGAACATGGTCATCGTTATTTTAGCGATGGTGATTGGGTATGTGGCATTAACGGCTGCGTTAAACGGCATGCTCGGACTGTTTGTGCACGGGCTGACCATTCAGAAGATCTTCTCTTACGTCTTCAGTCCGTTTGCGTTTCTCCTGGGGTTAAATTGGCATGATACAATGTATGTCGCCCAGCTGATGGGAATCAAGCTCGCAACGAACGAGTTTGTGGCGATGGCTGATTTGAAGGGGCAATTGCAGGCATTACCGCCGCACACGGTTGCCGTTGCGACGACATTCCTGACGTCATTCGCAAACTTCAGCACCATCGGTATGATTTACGGTTCTTATCAATCCCTGCTTGATGGCGAAAAATCAACTATCATCGGCAAAAACGTTTGGAAGCTGCTTGTAAGCGGAATTGCCGTTTCCTTACTAAGCGCGGCGATTGTCGGATTGTTCGTATGGTAAAACAGAAAAAGCGATACCACTCCGTTTCCGGGTGATATCGCTTTTTTTTATTGATAGACGGAAGCAGGCACGTGTACGTCGCGAATGCCCGCTGCGTAAGGTCCCATGTCATATTGCCCGAACACAATGGCAATGCCGTCCTTCGTAAAGTAGAATGGTGTCTCTTTGTTAAGGGAAATATCTTTCTTCTTCACGTCAGGATAAAAAAGAGTGTCGTGTTTTTTCATATAGCTGTAAAGATAATCCTTCGTTTGATTTACCTTTGTTTTAGAATTCAGCACATTGTTCAGCGTAACCTGTTTTTTCGTTTTCAGATCATAATTGTAGGTTTGGACGGCTGTCATCCCGTGAGCACCGCCTGTGAAGATATAGTTCTCCGTTTGAATGCTGAGCTTGCCGCCTTGATTGTATTTCACCTGAAAGTCTGTTTGATATTCTGCCTTGTAGCCTTGTTTTTCAGCGTCTTTTTTATTTTTCACATATTCTTGGTAGGATGTCTCGATATACTTTTGGAAGTCTTGGTTGATTTTCTTTTCAAATGCTGCGTTTCCGGTGTTTTGGACTTGAGGATACGTTAATTCCTTAACATGCTTATACGTATGGCTGGTGACGAGAGGCTTGCCGTTTTGTGCGGCTTGAGCTGAAGGCGCTGCGCCTCCAAACAGAGCGGCCAGCAGCACTGCTGCAAGCACAGCCGCCATTGTTTTACATATTTTCTTCATCACAATTCCTCCTTTTCTTGTACCGCTTTTTGAAAACGAGATACACTCTATAGACAGTGCCGAATGGAAAATTGTTTCTAGGTCTTCTTTCGTGTTTTTGCCCATAAAAAAGAGACACGGCTCATCCATGTCTCTTACGATGGTCTTTGCGCAATGGCTTCATGAACCGCTTCAGCCAAATCTGAGTTGCCGAACATCTCCAAAACGCCGATGACTGTCTGATCGGGAATCGGTTCTGACTCTTCCTTCGGCACCGCAAGCTCCTCAACGGTTTTTTTCAGCCCCTCGTTTAAAGGCTGGCCGGGATAAGCCTTGCTGTAGAGCGCTATCGGGTCAAGATCGTGATTGACGCACCATTGGGCAAAGATTAAAATCATCATGTTTTCGTCGCGACGGTAGTATTCTGCGAGCTGTTTTTCGTTCATGCTGCATGTCTCCTTAGTAAAAGGTGTTTGCCCTAAAGATACATCAGCATATGAATGGTGTAAACTAATTCATGAAATTTCCCTGTCCCAATGCCGGTGCTCGGCAACGGCATTAATAAATCGATCATTGTCATCTGCGACAAGGCCCGGGCCTTGTACGGTTCCCGCGGCGAGTGTCAGCAGTTCTTTCCCTTCTCCGGCAGCACCGATTGCTTTGTAGTGGCTGAAGGCTTCGCTGACGAAGTCTTTGGCCGCTTTTTGGGCTTTGAGACTTTCGATGTTTTGTTTTCCGCCCGCGATATAGACAGCGTCATACAATACTGAGTCTGCTGTCAGGAAGGTGGCCGCCGCTTCGAGCTGTGTGCCGTTTTCCCCCTTGATCGCGCCTAAGGCCGGACTGATGATGTCGGCTCTGACTCCCGCTTGTTTGAACACGGAAAGCGCCTGTTTCAATTCTTCGTCGGCGAAGCCGTGATCAGCGAGAACGGCAATCTGTCTTGTGGCTGCCGTTTTCACTGTGTTGGCTTGGCTTAAGGCCGGGGAGCGGAATGTTTCATCCGAATCGTGATCCTTTGACGGCGGGTTTACGCCGACCCCTTTTGCGATGCGTTCAGCAAGCTCCGCGTCCACATTGCTGAATACATCAACCACCTGCTGCTGAACATCCTTGCTTTTCACTTTTCCGACCTCAAAACAGAACGCGGAAATGATATGTCTTTTTCTACAGAAGACATGCTGTTCCAAAACATCTTTGCCTGTGAGAAATAATCGTTGAAGCTCTCACTGCGCTGGCGGACTTTTCTGCCTTCGATCGACTTTTTCCTGATAATGAACATAGCCTCCCTCTTCTTCTGTCGCCGTCGACGGATCGTTGTTTTGCAGGGAGTTTTTATGATAAGCGACAGGGCCTTTATTAATCGTCATGCGGTGATAGCCGTCATATTGGTTGTTATGAAACGGGCACACCGGCCGGTTGATCGGAATCTCGTGGAAGTTCGGCCCGCCAAGACGAATGAGCTGTGTATCCGTGTAAGAAAACAGCCGGCCTTGGAGAAGCGGATCGTTTGTAAAATCAATGCCCGGCACGACATTCCCCGGGTGAAAGGCAACCTGCTCTGTCTCGGCGAATACGTTATCCTGATTGCGGTCGAGCGTCATTTTTCCGATCAGCTTGACGGGAACCAGCTCCTCCGGCCACAGCTTCGTCGGATCGAGAATGTCGAAATCAAACTTGAATTCATCTTCTTCCTCAATCATCTGTACGCCAAGCTCATACTCGACTTTCCCGCCGTTTTCGACGGTTTCCCACAGATCGCGGCGGTGGAAATCGGCGTCTTTTCCGGCAATTTTCTGCGCCTCGTCCCACACGAGGGAATGAACGCCGAGCACAGGTTTCCAGTGAAACTTCACGAAGCGCGCTTTTCCTTTTTCATTAACGAAACGGAACGTATGCACGCCGAAGCCTTCCATCATCCGATAGCTCCGCGGGATTCCTCGGTCAGACATCGTCCACATGACCATGTGCGCGGATTCCGGATTATTCGCGACAAAATCCCAGAACGTATCATGAGCTGTCGCGGCCTGCGGCATTTCATTGTGCGGTTCAGGCTTGAAGGCGTGCACCAAGTCCGGGAACTTAATCGCATCCTGAATGAAAAACACCGGGATGTTGTTTCCGACCAGATCATAGTTCCCTTCTTCCGTATAGAACTTGGTCGCGAAGCCTCTGGCGTCACGCACCGTGTCGCCTGATCCCTTGGAGCCTGCCACCGTTGAAAAACGGACAAAGACAGGCGTTTTCACAGACGGGTCCTGCAAAAATTTTGCCCGTGTATATTCAGTCATCGGTTCATACACCTGAAAATGCCCATGTACGCCGTACCCGCGTGCATGGACGATCCGTTCCGGTATCCGCTCGTGGTCAAAGTGCGTCATTTTTTCACGAAAATGAAAATCCTCCATTAATGTAGGGCCGCGGACGCCCGCTTTTAAGGAATGCTCATCCTCTGATACACGAAGCCCTTGATTGGTCGTCATTTTTTTCCCGCTGTTATCGACACGGTATTGTTCCAGCTGTTCATTTTTTGTGTTTTCATTGATTCGTTTGTTTTGATCTTTACTCATTTTCTGTTCCCCCTGTATTCAATGACCTGACACTCTTTTACTAACCGGATACCCGAACCGATTGTTGTGTAAACGCTCAAATCGGTCATGGAAAAGCAAAAAAAGAGAAAGCGGGGCGCTTTCTCTTTCTCAGGTGGCATCGTTGGTTGTTTCCGCTAGATGCGATGGCATCTCTATACCAATAAAAGCTCTTCAACGGCCCTATTTTCGTAGACTCCCGTACAGTAACAATCCTGTCCGAAACGCTGTTTTCCTGCGGTGGCATATCACCTTCTGACAACATAAAAAACCTAAACTACTACATACTCAGATAAGAATATCCGGGCTATAGTAATTTAGGTTTTGCCTGCTGATCAGTAACAATCCTAAATAATAGATATTGATTTTTACCAAAAATATCATATGAAATTAACAATGTCAGCGCTTTCATAATAAGCATTTCTTTCTGTTCATTACGTTTGCTTCACAACTCTTTCAATGTGGATGGTTAAATACAAGAGCTCGTCGCTTGTCAGTTTGCGGCCAAACTCTTTTTGAATATATCGGTTAATTTTTTGAGTGCATTCATAAGCATGATCGTACTTTTCTTTCACTGTTTTCAGCAGAAAATCATCCTGGCCTTCCATACATGATCCGTTAAAAAGGCGCTGTGCGAAAAATTTCAAATGGGTGACGAAGCGATAGTAATATAAAGATTCCTCATCATATTCTATACTGAAATGGTATTTTACGATGCTCAAAATCTCCTGCATGACTTTTGTAATGTTAACGATATTCGGCATTTCCTCATTAAGCTCGGCATTGACGATGTGGAGCGCGATAAAACCGGCTTCATCCTCAGGAAGCGTCACGCCGATTTTTTGCCTGATCATGGATAAGGCCTGCCTGCCGATTGCGTATTCATCTTTGTAGAGCCGCTTTGTTTCCCACAAGAGCGCGTTTTTGATATCCAGCCCTTTTTGATGGCGCTCCAAAGCGAAATGAATATGATCGGTCAATGATACATAGATGCTGTCATTCAGTTTTTTTCCGAGCTGCATTTTGGCATAGCTGATAATTTCCTCTGACACTTCCATATACTCAAGCGGAATATCGTATAAAAGCGTCTTGAACTTTTCGGACACATCTTTATTATCAAGCGTGAATATTTTTTCGATGCGTGTTTCATCGACCGGATCGCCCGTCTTCTTCTGGAAGGCGATTCCCCTGCCCATGATGACCAATTCCTGTTCCCCTTCATTTATCACGCTGATGACATTATTGTTAATGACTTTCGAAATTTTCATTCTTTTTCCCTCCCATCTTACCATTTACCTGCTACACTTTGATTGTACATCCTTTTTGTACTAGGTCAATATCTTCAGGTCAATCAGCATACCTCGCGGAAATCATTGTCCAACAATCAGACAAAGGTGCATATGATGGAGAAAAGCGTGTTTTACGAGAAGGAGCATGTGTGATGAAACGGTTTTCGAAGGAAGAAAACAGCTGGATGCTGTATGACTGGGCCAATTCAGCCTACTCGGTCATTATTATGACTGCGGTTTTCCCATTATTTTTTAAAGCGTCAGCGTCAGGCAACGGCGTCAGCGCGGCCGATTCTACCGCATATTTGGGCTACACGATTGCAGCAGCGACTTTTATTTTGGCCATGCTTGGCCCCATTCTAGGGACGATAGCCGATTATAAGGACTGTAAAAAACGTTTTTTCGCTTTCTTTTTCCTGATCGGCGTAGCAGGCACCGCCTTACTGGCTTTTATTCCCGGTGAGTATTGGCAGCTTTTATTGGTCTGTTATACGATTTCCACGATTGGGTTTGCCGGATCTAATGTGTTTTATGATGCCTTTCTCGTTGATGTGGCGGCGAAGGAGCGGATGAACTTGGTTTCCGCCCGGGGCTTTGGTTTAGGGTACATCGGCAGTACAATTCCGTTTCTCCTCAGCATTGCCGTCATCCTTTCGGCGCAAGCCGGTGTGATCCCGCTGTCCGCCGACGCCGCAAGCCGAATCGCTTTTTTTATTACCGCCGCTTGGTGGGGGCTTTTCTCCATCCCGCTCCTCCTCCACGTCCGCCAGCGCTATTACATTGAAAGGGAGCCGCGGCTTGTGGTCAGCAGTTTTAAAAGACTCGCCGGCACGATGAGGCAGATCCGGCGGTACCGGGCGCTGTTTTTGTTTCTCCTTGCGTATTTCTTTTATATCGACGGGGTCGGCACCATTATTACGATGTCCACATCATACGGCGCTGACCTCGGCATCAGCGCGGCGAATCTGCTGATCATTTTGTTTGTCACTCAGGTCGTCGCCGCACCCTTTTCAATTTTGTACGGGAGGCTGGCCGAACGTTTTAAAGGAAAAACAATGCTGTACGCCGGAATTGTCATGTATATGATCGTCTGTATTTACGCTTATTTTATGGATAATGCGCTTGATTTTTGGATTTTGGCAATGCTTGTCGCCACTTCTCAAGGCGGTATTCAGGCTTTGAGCCGTTCTTATTTCGCCAAGCTTGTCCCCAAGCAGCACGCCAATGAGTTTTTTGGCTTTTATAATATTTTCGGCAAATTCGCCTCCATTATCGGGCCGCTTCTCATTGCCGTTACCGCCCAGCTGACGGGAAACTCATCGGCCGCGGTGTTCAGCCTGATTATTTTGTTTGTGATCGGGATCGTGATTCTTGCTTTTGTCCCTGAGGAGACGGCATAAGAAAAAGCCTGCATTCGAACAGGCTTTCTTTTTTTACTTATTCGCTTTATTGACTTTGAGCTTCTTGCCTTTGACCGTCGTATTTTTCATGACTTTCAGAACATGCGGCCCTTTGCCGTTTAAGATTTCGACGTAGGACGCATTGTCCATAATGGTGATGATTCCGATGTCATCGGCCGTTACGCCGTCAATTTTGGCAATCGTTCCGACAAAATCGACCGCTCTGATTTTCTTCTTTTTCCCGCCGTTAAAGTACAGCTTCATAATGTCTTTGTTTAACTGTTCGCTTTTGTCTTTTTTCATCACCGGGCGCGCGTTCAGTTTTTCTGTGAAGGCAGCTTTCCGTTCCGCCACCGCTTCCTGAGTCGGCGCCTCGCGTTTTGTGACGGAAAAGCCGATATAATCCTCAATCTCATCCAGAAATCTCGTTTCAAACGGCGTGACAAACGTGACCGCCTGTCCCCGGTGTCCGGCTCTGCCCGTTCTGCCCGTGCGGTGTACATAGCTTTCCTTTTCAAGCGGAATATCATAATTGATGACGAGACTGATGTTTTCGATATCAATCCCTCTCGCCGCAACGTCTGTCGCGATTAAATAGCGGAACTCGCCCCGCTTGAATTCGTTCATGACGTCAAAGCGGTCCTCCTGCACCATGCCGCCGTGGATCTTATCGCAAGGATAGCCTAACCTGTCCAGCTGATCAGTTAACTGGCTGACCCGTTCTTTCGTCCGACAGAACATAATGCAGCTGTCGGGGTTTTCCGTGATGAGGACATCGCGCAGCAATGACGATTTATCCTCTTCTTTGACCCGGATGACAAAATGTTCGATTTCTTTCGTCGTCAGGCCCTCCGCTTTGATTTCGATCAAGTCCGGCTCTTTCATATACGTTCGGCTGAGATGCTCCACGTCGTCCGGCAGCGTCGCTGAAAAGAGCATGGTCACCCGCTCCTTCGGCAAGCGCTGAATGATCGCTTCCACCTGCTCAATGAATCCCATATTCAGCATTTCATCGGCTTCATCAATCACCAGATACGCCAGCCGTTCGATCGGCAGCGTGCCTTTTTCAATATGATCAAGCACACGGCCCGGCGTTCCCACAACAACATGGCTTTTTTGCTTCAGCTCATTTTTCTGTTTTTCAAAAGAGGATTTTCCGAAAACCGCCGTCGCTTTGATCCTTTTGAAACGGCCGATATTTGTGATATCCTCCCGGACTTGCGCCGCCAGCTCGCGGGTCGGCGTCAAAATCAAGGCCTGCGGTTTGTTTTCTTCCCATTCCGCCAGCTCGCAGATCGGAATGCCGAAGGCCGCGGTTTTGCCGCTGCCCGTCTGTGATTTGACAACGAGGTCTTTTTTTTGCAGCGCCGCGGGAATGACGCGCCTCTGTACCTCAGTCGGCTCGGTATATTGAAGTCCTTCCAACGCTCTTGCGATGTCGGGGCTGATAGAAAAATCTTTAAATTCGCTCATGAATAAACTCCTTCTCTGTCTAACTCCCCTCATTATACGCGAAACGCTGACTGTTTACCCTGCCGTTTTATGAGGCGCTGTCTGGTGGCTGCTTTTTCCTCACATCAAGCACGTCCCACTTGCCGCAATAAAAGCTCATGCTCTGCTTCCCGTTATCTACATAATAACGCAGCCTTTCCCATCCGCTGTCTATCGGGCTGATGTCCAGATGAATGCCGGTGATGCTTTCGAGATCATCCAGCCGGGCAGAGCACACGTCTTCAAAACGCAGCTTTGCCTCATACTCCCCGCCAGACAGCTTCAGCTCAAATACGGGAATTTTATCGTAATATTCGTTATACCCAGTAAAGAAAGTAAACTCCGTCAATTCAAAGCTGTCAGGTGCATCCGGCAGCATTCGGGTCACTTTCTCATGTTTGTGCCACTCCATTGTGTAAACCTCCCTGTTTAGATTTCAGCCAAAATACAGCCTGTCCTCCCGCGGATCAGTGGCAGACAGTGTCATTTATTAAAGCGAGAAAATACAATTCATTTGCGAGATTCTCATCAGCATGACTAAGCACGCACGTCAGTCTAGTCTTAAATGATATTTTTCTGACAAATCCTTTTTTATTTTTCTATGACACAACATTCTATGTTTCATATATGTTCTTGAATCCACTCTCTTAATTCTTCTGTCGTATGCAGATAAGAATCAGGCGCAGCTTTCAGATCAAACCCGCACAAATACACTAACATCTCCCAAACCTTTTCCTCCTCAACCACCGGATCATCTGCAGCCACGTACTCACCTGCCCAATCCGCAACTTCTTCTCTCATTGCTTGGCCGTTCAGGATAAGATCTGCCTTCTTCATACATTCTGCTAATGTGGGTTCTTTCATGTTTGTCCACCTGACCCTTTCTATCATCTGTCGTGTCTGTCTGTTTTCTGATCAGCTTCTATTTATTATGCTGACTAACAATCTCCTTGCCCGTTCGTGCAGTTCTATTTCCCGGCTGAGCTCCGGATAATCTGTTAAAACGTTTTTCAGGTGAGCATATTGGGGATACAGTTCAAAAAAGGATTTGAATAAGGCATTACGCTGCTGCTTAGGCATCTTTCTATTTGCCAAAATGCAATGTAAACTGCCGCTGACAAGCACGAAATATTCATAAAAATCTCCTGTACAGGCAATCTCTTCATAGTCTTCTTCAAATCGTACTGCATCTGAAGGCAGCGGACCCTCTAATTTTTTTTGGTGTATTTTTAGGTTTCTGATCACGTCATCATCTAAAGAATATCTGTTGAACATCATGACCTCGTTTATTCTCCCCATCCCCATAATGAAGGCGGATGGATGAGGCTCTTTATTGTATCTTCGTCTCTTGCCGTCAACGTCTCTCTGGACCAAAAAGATGCGTCATTCATTTCATTTTTACCCCTTACTGATATCCCTCTTATAGATCCCCGAGTCTGAGATTGCATAAATGGCGTTACTTGTCAGTTTCAGCTGTTGTATCGAAAGCTCCCGCCCATCTGGATCAAAGCACGTTACCTCTTGGATCGGCAAACTGACATCGGCCGGAATGAGGAACAGTGAATGTTCATCTTTGCATATCCAAAACCCGTCATCTGAAATCGCTAGCTGGTCATATACCCCACAATATTCTTTATCAGAAATAATCCAAACTCGTTTCACGTCGGTTTCATCAAACGCAGCAATGACTGTATAAGAGTAATACAGCATGTATATCAGTCCATCTTTTTCTGCAAGTGCATAGCAGTCATCTACCACGGGCGCATATATTTCTGAAAGCTGTTGATCAATATGAGTTTTCTTTAGTTGTCCGTCTAAAGTAAAGCACAGCACACTTTGTCCACTGGGGTTTTCATCACCATAAATGCCTTCATCACTTAAACCAACCCAAAGGTTTTGTTTCTCATCCAGAAGACTGCATGAAGCCCCTGATGGCAGAGAAAATGCACTTTGTTCTTTTCCGTCTGCTGAAAACACCTTAACTTTATACTCATACAGCTTGGAGTAAACAAATACATAACGGTCATCCGAACTCTGTTGAAACAGTATAATATCCTCGCACGGGATTTGTTCATCGATATGAATCACTCGGGTATCGCCGGATTCCTCCGTGATCGTAAACGAAAGACTGCCATTCTGATGCCGCCCAAGATACAGACGCCCGCAGTCGTCAAAATGACAGAAACATCCTTTTGTTGATTCATTGTGGATTTTATTCATTTTTATTTTCATGAACTGCTCCTTGTTATTTATAATGCGCGGTGAACTTTTTTTGAAATTCATCCGGAACGATCTGATCCGGGAATACAACTGATATCCAGCCTAAAACATGGTCATCTAAACGCCTCCAAGATTCTAACGTTTTTCCCGCCATTTCCTGTTCAATGCCTAAAATACAAATTTCAAATTCTCTTTCTCCGTAAATCGCCCACTTGAAAGCCGCTGAAGCCCATACGACGCGGGATGCATTTTCCATGATACAGTCGTATTTACTGTGTTTTGGATAATCCATTAAAATGGAAATATATTCATCTTCGGTTATATCTAAAGGGATCTTTAACCAGTTAAAATATCCGAATTCCTCGTAAAACCGATTCATATCATCCGGATGTTCCAGAACAGCCATTAAGATAAATTCATCGTGATGATGATGCGCCAAACTTTTGAGCATCACCCAGCCTTCTTCAGACAAGACCCAGTGGAATTCCTCAAATAGATGATAATGTTTTCGTTGTTTAAATACTTGTTCGGGGAACATTTTGTCTTCATGAAATAAGGAATATATTTGGGATTGAAAAACTGCCGATTCCTTTGTGTTCTTTATAAAAAAGGGATGCATTTTGAACCTCTTTCTCACTCTGGCGGCGGTTTATACGCAAGCTCACAGCCGTATTCTGTGTGACATAGACGCACTTGTTTCATTAAAAGACGCCTCTTGTTTTCTTCAAGCTTGTCAATTAATTTTTTTATCATAACTGAGCACTTCCTTACAGGATATTTTCATTCTGCCAGCATGTATTCTGCATAGAAGTGATCAATGCCTGACTAGATATAAATCGTTATCATTAAAGATAAAAATGCGGTCCTGAACGGCTCTGTACGTTGTTTTTCCTTTTCTATCAATACCATGTATGATGACATCAGCCTCTGTTAACCCTTTGTTCTCTTCATGAAATGCAAATAGGTTATCCTCGTTATTCTGAATCAGCAGCACCCTTTTTTTCGAAACGGACAGCTGATCACAATAGGAGTATTGATCGCCGTCTAGCACATATTCTGCAACAGTACGAATTCTGTCCCGTTCAATCTGATAATGCCCGATGACGCAGCAATCCTCTCCCTCGAAACATACATACAAATCGGATTTGATCGATTGTACGGCATAGCATTCATGCATTATTTCTTTAAAATCGTCTTCAAAATAAAACGTTCTTTCTTTTGCATGAAAAGCAAATATCGCTTTCCCTTGAGGATTTCTCTCATCATACAAACCCTCGTCTGTTAATCCGATCCATAATAACCCATCCCCATCCAGATGAAATACATTGGCGCTTAATAAAAAAGAACAAATCGGATTGATGTCATTACTGTTTACACAGTACGTGCTCAATTGACAAGTATGATTTTCCAGATAAACGATAACGATTGTGTCATCATACGAATCAATCAGATAGAAATAGGCATCTTCAGAAAATCCGTGTAACTCTTTTTTGATTAAAAGAGAGCTACCTTTCATAACCTCCAATATTACTTTGTGATCATGCACCGACACAATAAATACTTGATCGTTCCGGCCCGCATTGAAATAAATGATATGTTCTCTTTCATATGACCCAATCCGCTCCGCGGTCAGTTCTAACATCAGCAACACTCCGTTGATTATGTATGGAATAACGCCTCTATATTAAATTAATCAATGATATATAAATCTGTTGCATCGTATTCAAACCAAATGATTTTTTCTTTATTTTCAGTAGTTACATCAACCTTTAGAGTGTTCAGGTTCATGCAGGACTTATTTTTGGCAGGGTTTGCCATTATAACAACAAAGTCATTGATCGATGCTAAAAAATATAATTCATCTAATAAGTTATCTGCCATCAATTCTTCTTTTGTGAAGACACATTCAATATGAATCAATTTTTTCGATACAATATTCATATTTAGTATTTTCTTTTCAACCTTCTTCTTCCATTCTTCAATAAAAGAAGGTGATGCCATTACTTCTATTAGAACTGTTTCGAATTCTAAGTCATTCATTAATTGAGAAAAAGTATCTTTACTTACTAGATCACATGAATACAGCGAGTTAAATTTCATTGGATTAATCACATCCAGATTCCCTATAGCCCTCAATGATTCTTCTTGTATATTTAAGGGATCGCTCATGTTTACCTCCGCGAACGGTTTCCCGCATATAAGTGTATTTGCTGCAGATCCATGGTTTGGTTTTTTTCATTTAAGAAAAGAGAGGCTGGTAACCTCTCTTAATTGACTTATTTATCATTTGAATAAGATACATAAAATGATAAATTATCCAAGCAATTTGATTTGCTTCACAAATCCAAACTATAAGCTAAGTGATTATCCTATATACTCCTCAATGGTTTTTACATTCGGTAATAGCCTTTTCAGATTACCTATTAACTCAGGGCAGCCGGTAAAAACAATATCAGACGAGTCAAAAAAACCGACTTCGAATACAGCCCCTTCAACTGGCGATCTATAGTCTTTATTCCAGTAGGCTTCATTCTCATTAATCGCAGGTTTTGAGGATAGAGACAGCTTCTCCAATGAATGAGGGACAGCTGTGAATACTCCAAAAGTTGGAATGATGTCATAAATACTTAGTATCTCTTTTAGATTTTCACCTTTTATATAAAGGAATTCTATATTTCTTGAGAATAATTCATGCTCAATATAATTTTTATTTTTAAACACTGTTATATCAGAAAGATCACTGATCAGCCAATTATATTCCTCAATTTTCAACTCGATTTTGTCAAACAAATGTTTTACATTAAAATATTGATCATTATTTTCTAATACAAGTCTCATTCTTCCCTCCTAACTATACTTTAGAGATTGAAAGATTTGATTAATTAACTCATTCAATATCGTAATCCTCCCACTCCTTCCAATGATTATTTATTTCCCCTGAATTAACCTGACTTTTGCCTTTTTCAAGATATTGTGCAAATGATTGAAAAGAAATTAATTGGCTTGGATCTGTTAGATAATCGGGATATTCCCAATTCTCCGTTTCGAATACTCCCTTAACTTTGATTTTTAGGTCTAGTACATTCAAAAGCTTTTTTGGTTTTATCCAAAGCATATCTCTAAAAGAAGCATCCTCAAACAAATTCCTAAAATATGTTTTCCATGCCCTTTCTTTTGTACTCTTTTGGAATTTATTTCTTTGGTGAACATTTACGCAATAGCGAGACTCTTTAATTTCAATTTCCACTACTTCGCTTAATTGTTGAAAATCACTTTCACGATATGTTATTTTCTCACCTGCTTCAGTCCTTAATGCGAAGTCATCAATTATTATCAATTTGTAGTTGTCTGAAAAACAGTTACTATAGGTATGAATAGCCAGAAAAGGCCCTTTAGAATCTACTTCGAAGCAATGAATTGCCAGTAACCAATTGTCATTATTTAATCTTAATACGGTACATTTACTCCCAACATAATTAGATTCCCGCCATTCAAAAATCGGTCGATTTAATTCACTAAATTCATCGTCTAATAGGCTAAGAATTTCTTTACTTTTAATCAAAGTTCATTCTCCTTCTTAAACTATTTTTATATTTTATCTCCCCCATAATAACTCATTTAGTATATAATTGGATTACATATCCAAGTTTCTTTTTTCCTTAACCTGCTACTAGTACTTCTTGCAGGTTGACCTTCTAGCATATTTACCAGGTTTTAAATAATTCTTAGTTCCTTTCGCATATCCCAAAGCCTTCTTACCACCTTTAAACACTTTCCCAGCCCCAAAGTTAGAAGCAGCATCCCTATCGGCTTCTCTCAGCCCTTACCTGCCTTACGCCTTATAGCCGTCATAAGCCGCAAAGCCAGCGTTAATAGCTAACCCATACCCAATGCCCGTCAGGATCAACGTTCATGACTGGGTTGTTGTTTCCGTATGCATATCCATTCTGATTCAGTGAATCTCCGTCATCACCCGGGTCCGGGTCAAGTGATAAAAATACCCCGTTTTTCGGCTCGTAGTAGCGGGCATCAAATAATACAGGCCGATTTCTCCGTCGTATTGATAGCCTCGTAGCGGTAGCGGTTGTCTTTTACTTCATCGCTTGCTTCGGTTTTTGTCGGATTTCCCCACGCGTCGTACTGATATTTGGCAACGGTTTTTCCGGTGCTGTCAGAGATCGAGATGACGTCACCGTGTGCGTTGTAGTAATAGAAATATTTCTTGCCATTCTCTGTGTAGGATAACAGCTGGCCGCTGTCACCGTACGTGATGCTTTCGGGTGCGAGGTTTAATTTTTTCATACAAGAAAAGAGAGGCTGGGCTCTCTTACTCTACTTTATTTTCAACGACCTGAATATAAAGTGAGAGTTCTTTTTTAAAGAACCGATATTCGCCCCTTATTTCATCCCCCGTAATATAATTTACCCAAATCGTTTTGTACGTTGCCATCTCCTGAATTATATTTTTTTAATTAGTTCCACTCTCCCACCCGCTATTTCCGTTTACTAAACCACGGGCGACATATGATTTAATATTGTCTTTTTTAACCGCAGTCTCCTTCCTACGAGGACTTTTTAAAAAAAATCACATTTTATTCAACAGAAAAAGAGTGTTATGTAGATCAATTCCTGCACACTTATTTTTATAAGAAGCCAATTGTGTAAATCTGAGACTTTCTCCATTTTCATTCAAAATTTCTTGTTCTATATAACTTTGCATATCATTCGTCTTCAATACTTTTTCAATATAGTAAGAATCCTCATCACGAATGAAAAAATAAATAGATGATTCATTTTTGATGCATGAACTACACTCTATTTCAACCTCAAATCGATCTAATGTTTTACCAAGTAAATTTAATTTTTGCAAATAATTTTCACCCATCGATCTGTAATACAAATAGATGGCATCTTCACTTACAAACGTAGAGTAATATTGATCAATCATATAAGAACTAACACCATGGGAACACAATTCATATTTTCCATTTTTCAAAACGAATTTATTAATTCCTCTCGTGCTTATTTCCTGATCAACGCAAGAAAATATGCCTATTTCATCATAGCCGACCCATAGACTCTTATTTTGATCTATCATCATTGAATTAATGTAACGCCCTGCATAAAAAGATTGATAGAATTCTTTATGCGGATTCCACAAATATATATTAGGTTCAACATTTCGAACCCCGTCCTCGTACTCTTTATCCACTAAAAGCAAAAATGAATCATCAACTTTTTGTACATTTATGACTTGCTCGTTTGTTTGTACGCTATAGCTATTTAAGAATCGTCCATTAGTGTTACAGTAAAGAACAATATGATTAATATATTGAGCACCATAATCGATTTCTTTTTTAGTTAATACGATTATTTCTGATTCAGTCATCGATAGCAATACTGTATCTTCCTCATTTACTTTGACATTCAAATCTCTAAATTCTAGTTCATGCATAGATGACATCCTTTCCTATGTTTAAAAAGGAAGAAAGAATCTTCCCTCTTCCTTTTATTCACTTTTTAATAAGGATAACTTGTTACAACATACCTTCCAGATTTAACAACCTTTACAGTATAAGTATGCCGACCATTCGTTTTTCTTCCAATAGGCTTTTTAAACTTCTTAAAATGTACTGTTCTACCATCTTTCTGGATGTATGCCGGTCTAGTTCTTGCTGTTGCCTTCGTTGTCCTTCTTAAAGTTTTAGCACTTCTAAACTTGCTTTTTGGTTGTCCATTTGGCATTCGTGCCTTTGACTTAGGTCCATGATCTTTTTTGATATGTTTCCAATTGAAGTTTTTACCTGATTTTGCAAATCTATAAACTCTCTTAGCACCCTTAAATATCTTCCCAGGCCCAAAGTTAGAAGCAGCTGCCCAAGCAGCACCTCTCCATCCTTTACCTGATTTATAGGCCTTATACCCATCATAGGCTGCAAATCCGGCATTTACCACTAGCCACACCCAATGCCCGTCAGGATCGACGTTCATGACTGGGTTGTTGTTTCCGTATGCATATCCATTCTGATCCAATGAATCTCCGTCGCTGCCCGGGTCTGGGTCAAGCGATAAGAAGACGCCGTTTTTCGGCTCGTAGTAGCGGGCCATGAGATAGTACAGGCCGGTTTCTTCGTCGTATTGGTAGCCTGCGTAGCGGTAGCGGTTGTCTTTTACTTCGTCGCTTGCTTCGGTTTTTGTTGGATTTCCCCATGCGTCGTACTGATATTTTGCGACGGTTTTTCCAGTGCTGTCTGAGATCGCGATGACATCACCGTGTGCGTTGTAGTGATAGAAATATTTCTTGCCATTCTCTGTGTAGGATAACAGCTGGCCGCTGTCACCGTACGTGTATGATTTGGTGACGTTGTTGTCTGCGTCTGTTTCATACAAGACATTCAGGCTGTCTCCGTCGTAGAAATAATTCGTGACTGTTCCATTGACAGTTTTTTGGATTCTGTTGCCTTTTTCATCATATTTGTATGTTGCGAATGGTTTGTCTTCGCCTTTTTTCGTCACGGCGGTCAGGTTGTCTTCCGCGTCCCACGTGTACGTGTATTTGCCGTCAGATGTGCGGTTGCCGTTTTTATCGTAGGACAGTTCTTCGTCATTCACCTTCGTCAGCTGGTTCATAATGTTAAATGAAGCATTGACTGATTTGCTTGCGCCGTCTTTTGTTGTGGTGACGTTTGTCCGGTTGCCGAAGCCGTCGTACGTATATTGAATGACTGTGCCGTCTTCATGAGTTTCTTTGACGAGCTGGTTGAGCTTGCCGTATTCGTATTGCACCTTGCCGGCCGCTGAGCTGTCGATGACTGTGCGGTTGCCGTTAGCGTCATATTCATAGCCTTCTTGGAAGATGCTGTCTCCGTTTTTCGCTCCGATATGAAGAGAGCTGACGAGATTCCGTTCATCATATGAGAAGCTCGTGCCGACTTCGTTGCCGCTGATAAATGTCTGGACATTTCCGTTTTCATCATAATCAAATGTATAGACTGATGTGCCGTCTTTCATTTCAATCATTTGATCAAGCTTGTTGTACGTAAAGCTGTTTGTTCCTTTTTGGCCGCCGTGGCTCCACGAGAAAGTTTTCAGCTTATCCGAATCAGCCGGATACGTCCAGCTTTGGCTGCCGTCACGGTCGGTTAATTCGGTCAGGCGGTTTTTGTTGTCAAATGTGCGTTTTTTCGTTGTATTTTGTTCTTTATTTGTGACCGACGTTTCATTTCCGTTTTTGTCATAGGTAAAGTTGTACTTTTCAGTGCCGTTATATGCTTTTGACTTTACCCGATCTGTGCCGTCATAGGTCAATGAGACTTCATTGCCATTGGCAGAGACGGTTTTCGTCAGGTTGCTGTTGGCGTCATATTCACTCTTCAGTACATTGCCGAGCGGGTCAGTTGTTTTGACGAGCTTGCCCATGACGTCATATTCATATTGATAGGTCTGGTCTGCGCCGGCCCGTATCGTTTTTGTCAGCTCATGGCCTTCCTTGTCATAGCTGTGAAGAATGGATGTGCCGTTGGACAGGGACAGTTTTGTCAGCTGGTCGGCCTGATCGTATTCGTAGGCGGTTGTTTCGCCTTTCGCATCGGTTTCAGACGTTTTTTTGCCTGTCTCATCATATGCCGTTGTGCTGGCGTAGCCTAGTTCGTCTTCTTCTTTTGTGACGTAGTTTCCTTTTTCGTCATAAGTGCTTTTCGTCAGGATGCTTCCTTCGATTAATCGGATATCATCAAACCATGCCGTTCCTGTGGCGCTTTTTTGGAACAGAACGCTGATGTCGATTTTGCTGATCGGCTTTGTTTTCGGAATGACTGCCGCTGCCCGGTTCCATTCCTGTGTCCCCTGCGGGAATTTGGCGCTGTATACGCCTGTCGTGCCGTCCGCATAGGTGACATTGGCTTGAAGTGCGTAATCATTTTCATTCGTTAATTTGACGCCGTCTGCCTTGGACATCCCCGTCAGCGTGATATATACCGGTTTATCGTCTGAGCTTTGGCCTAATGTGACGGTTTGTTTTACGGCCGCATTGGCTTGAGATGTATTAGCGCGGGACGCTTTTAATGAGATATCGTCATCGAAGCCCTCATCCGGGTCTGCGGCTGCTCCGCTCGTGCTCCAGCTGTCTGTTTTGGCAGTGAAACTGCTGTTTTGAACCGGGTTATAGCTTGACGAGACTTCGCCTTTTTCCAGCTGAACCTGGTCAAACCATGCTTTTCCTTTGCCGTCCTTGTCGTTATGATCCACTTCCATATAGACGACGGCTTTTCCTGCATTGCCCGGTGTGGTAAAGGTGATCTGCCGTTTCGTCCAGTCATTCTTTCCGGCTAATGCGCCGGATTCATTGTGAATCCATTGAATGCGTTTTTGGTCTTTGTCACGCAGATCAATATTAAAATACGCTCTCGCCTTCGTCAGATCTGTTTTGATCTGGCCGCTGAGTGTATACGTTGTATTCGGCTCAAGCTGCACTTCCTGCGTTGCGGACGCATGGCCGTGCTCCGTTCCGGCAGAAGCGGATTGTGACGAGATCTCCAGTGCTTTTTGTCCGGACAGCGCGCCGCTTCTTGCGTTTACGGACGCGATTTTTCCGCTGTCCTTCGTGGTCGTGAGGTTCCAGCCAAGCTTCGTCCCTTCAAAGCTGCCGTCTGTCAGCAAGCTCGCCGAAGCTGCCAGCTCTTTGCTTGATTGAATGAGATTTCCGTACTTGTCATAAACGGCGGCGGATGAGGATTTTCCGCTTTGATCCGTCTCAGAAACGGCATCAAGTCCGTCGTAGGCAATATCGGTGACGTTCCCCTCGGTATCCTTCATTTTCGTCACGTCATTGTTTTTGTTGTACTGATATGTTTCGGTGCCGTAGTTGTCTTTTACGGCTGTGACATTGCCGTCTTTATCATATTGATAGCTTTCTGTCGCTTTGCCCGTACCCGCATCGTTCGGATCGGTGTCCTGGATGACATTGTTGCCCTCATATACGGTGTTGGTCGTGATTTTTAACCCTTCGGCGTCATCGATCACCTGAATCGGGTTGCCTGCCTCGTTATAGCCATACTGCACCTTGCGGCCGTTCGGCTGCGTCATGAGCAGCGTTTTTTTGTCGGCGTCATAGCTGTAATCGTACGTTTCTTTTTTCGCATTGATCGCTTTTTCAAGGCGATGGCCGCTGTATTGGTATTCAGTGAACAGCGGTTTATCATCTGTGCTGTTTGCGGAATACTGCTTGACGAGGCGACCTTCGTCATCATAATCATAGCTTGTGACGCTGCCGTCAGTATCTGTCACCTTTTTGAGAAAGTCTTTTTCATATGAATACGAGATCTTTTTGTTTTTCGGCCCTGTAAGAGATGTGACATGGCCGTTTTCGTCGTAGTCAAAGGTCAGCTTGCGCCCTGATGCGTCTGTTATGGCGGTCAGCTGATTGTTGTCGTTATACTCGTATGCGGTTGTGTTGTTGTGCCCGTCAACGACCTTTTGAAGCTTGCCGCCTTTTTTGCTGAAATACGCATTCGTTTGATCCTTTGTTTTTAATACAAATTGGTCGCTTGTTTCGGTTAACTCAAGATAAACGCCCGTCGGCGGCTGGTAGGTGCCGTCGGATTTCTTCGTGAACACATGTGTTGTTGCGTCTTCATCAATATAGATGGCTCTGCCGTCTTCAGAAAGAATCGACGTTTCCGCATCAGCATACCATCCTTGGCCGAACATATGGTCAGAGCTGTCAAGGCTGTTATAGGTCCGAGATAAACCGAGCCCCGGCCCGCGTCCGTCGATCGACATATCTTCTTCATTGACGATGACATTTCCCGTGGCGCCGTTCAGCTGCCCGTCCGGAATGTCAATGATAGACCAGAATTCTTCCGTTCCGAGAAATTCCGCCCCTTCGTGGAAAGCCGGATTAAAAGGTGCGGTCGGAATGCTGTCACCGTTTGCGTCATAAGCGGTCAGCGTGAAGGAATAGTTTTTCTTCCCTTTGTAATTGCCGTTTGCGTTCGCATAAACAGGCGAAGGATCAAGCGCCAGCTCTCCGCCTTTTCCGTCCGTATGAAGCTGGTACTTTCCTGCTTTCACCTCATCGGCTGACGGCCAGATGTTTTTGTTTTGGGTCGTCCAATGATCGGTGTCGCCGACATCGAATGATTGATAGTCTTTCCCGTTATAGATATTGATTTTATAGCCTTTGGCGTTTTTGACTTTGTCCCAAATGAGATTGACATAGCCTGTTTGGCTCGATTTTGTATTTGTATAGACATAGCCTGTCAGGTTTTTCGGCTTTGCGATATCAGGCAGCGCCGGACTTGCTTCAGGTGAGGCGATTGCTTCCCCGTCCTTGTTATAGGCGATGACTTTAAACCCATAGGTTTTCCGGCTTGCATCTCCTCCGGCGTTTTTATAAACGGGACCCGGGTTAATCGGCAATTCCGCGCCGTTATTGTCTTTCAGGTGAAGCGCGTATTTTCCGGCGGTGATTTCTGCTTTTGTCGGCCAGATCTTTTGGTCTTTTGTAGACCAGGATGTTTTATTTCCAAGGTCAAGGGTTTCAAAGCCTTTGCCGTTGTAGACTTGAATTTTATACCCCGCAGCGCCTGATACGGCTTTCCAGGAAAAATCAAAGTAGCCTGTTGCGTTATTGTTATTAAAGCCTTTTGTGCTTGGTTTCTGAACTCTGCCCACATTTGGGATGACGGGCTTTGCGGCCGCTGACATTGCGCCTTCTCCTTGGTCAAACACAGCGCTGACCGCGACCCAATAGTTTTTGCTTGCCGGATAGCTGCCTCTGGAATTTTTATATACCGGTGACGGATCAAGCGCCAATTCACTTCCGCCTTTGCCGTCTGTATGCAGCTTGAATTTTCCTGAGTCGATTTCCGCTTTTGTGGGCCAGATGTTTTTCCCTTTTGTGCTCCAAGAGGTCACATTGCCGACAGGAATGGCTTGATATTCTTTCCCGTTATAAAGCCAGACTTTATAGCTTTTGGCGCCTTCGGCTTTTTTCCAGCTGATATTGAAAAATCCGGTTGAATCACCGTTATGATACGCTTTGACAGACGGTGTGTCCGCCTTCGGAATCGTATATGTCACTTCGATGTATGGTTTTTTGTCAGAGTTAGCTGAGGACATCAGCTTTTTCCAATACTCTTTTCCGTTGCCGTTTGCGTGGAGCTTAAAGCCGTAATTGGCGCCGCCGCTGTTCCACGACTTGACTGCGGATGTGACATCGTAGCTGGCCCATTGGCCTTTGTAGACCTCGGCTTTGCCGATATTTTTGGAGCCCGGTTTGTTCTTCCACGTGATCTTGGCATTGTCATAATTGCTGTTTACAGTGTCGAGCCAAAGCCCCGTCGCCTTTGATCCGTAATAGGAATGGGCTGTGTATGCTTTAAGCGTCGCTTTCGTAACCGTCATGTTTTTAATCGGTTTTAAATTATCAAACTTCATAAACGCATAGTTCGTTCCCGTTGTGCCGTCATAATAGCCCGTTTTCAGGACGTACGCTTTCAGTCCGGCGTCCCATTTCTGTGAGGCGGCGGAGTAGTTTGTCGTCGGGTAAGCGCTCATGACAAAGGTATCGGATGACACGGATACGGATGTCGACGGGTCAATGGATACCGGATAGACCCGCTCTGGGTCTTTCAGCCATTTTTCATCGGCCGTTACGTGGAGCAAGTAGCCTTCGTTGTTTTTCTCTAGTTTGAAGCTGACGTCATCTGACCGGCTGACCTCGCCGGACTTCTCGTCTAGATTGGAATCGGTCATAAAGGGCTTCGGCACGGTATAGATAACTTTTTCTTTGTCATCAGAAAACGCGATGGAGCCGTCTTCCTGTTCTTTTGCTTGTAAATCGGTTTTGATTTGAAACGTAAATGAGTTATATCCTTCATATTTGTGAAGGACGAGATCCTCTTTGATATTTTCGTTGAATGTGTAGGTTTGTAAGTCAATGTCAGGAAACACTTGCTGATACGTAAGCTCGTTACTGTTTTCCTTCACTTTTGCTGAGGCATCTGTCGGAGTGATCGCTGCCTGATCGGGGCCTTTTGCGCCAGTTAATGAGTATGCGAGCTTATGATCATCGTGTTCAAATGTAGCGTACAATCCGTTCTTCATTTGTTTCAGAAAATCGGAATTCAACACTGTATTTTCCGTCTCGATTTCCTTTGAGCCGGTTTTTAATTCAGGGGAGATGTCTTCCCAGTCCGCATTGGCGGTTTCTTTTGTATGAATGGGCTCTGTGTAGACTTCCTGCTTATACACACCGTCTCCCTCATAAAAAAGCTTTGAATGTTCAGTTCTTTCAGACGTGATCTCACCGTCTTTTTTGATATCTTTCTTGTCAAACGGCAGCTGTTCGGATTCTTTTTCCGCCGGAAGATCTTTTTCCGGGTCTGCGGCCGGAATGGCGGCGGCTTTCACTTGATCTTCTTTTTCACGCGTTTCTGCTGCAAATACATCGGCAGGCGCGATCGAAATCATTAAAGCCGCTGCAAGCGAGCCTGCTAACCAGCTTTTCCACTTGTTCTTTTTTCCTATTTTCATATGTCCTCCTCCTTCTTTTGTAACATAGACTTAATAATGGTAATCTCATTGAAATTTTTTATCAATATTTTCCTAGGTATTTAAGGTTATTTTAAGGGTAAGAGGAATATATATACTTTTTCTCGCGTGTCGAATATCATAAATTTTTATTTTGCGCTCCGGTGCAGACGCAAAACACAAAAAAGGCAGCCATCATGGCCGCCTTACATGTGGGTGGTACCTTCTGTTTTAACAGGCTTTTGTTTCTTCACCAGCGTCAGCGCCATACCCGCAAAAATCATGACAATGCCCAGTGATTGATAGAGATCGAGACGGAAGCCGGTAAACACGGTGTCCAGCACAATCGCCACAGCCGGATCGAGAAAAACGATGATAGAAATAAATCGGGTGGACAAAAAACGCAGACTGTCAAAAAACAGCAAATACACAATCCCGGTATGAATGATCCCGGTAGACACAATCATGATCCAGTTACTATGGGACAAATGAGAAAACGAGCTGAAATGGATAAACGGAAGCAAAACGACAATCCCCAATCCCGTCTGCAAAAAGGTGACGGCATAAGGGCTGAGGCTGTTGATGCCTTTCCCGAGCAATGTTGTAAAGGCGTAAAAAAGCGCGGCCAAAACGGCCCAAATAATTCCCGACCCCATCAGCTGAGCCAGCGACGTATTCCCGTTGATGCCGGAGATCAGCGCTGTGCCCAGAAAACAAATCACAATCGAGCTGACAGACATGACACGCAGTTTTTCCCGGTATATGACGCTTCCGAGGAGGAGGACAAGAACCGGAGCCAAATGGTAAACAGAAATCGCAATCGTCACAGACGTTTCTTCAAATGATTTAAATAAAAACACCCAATTAAACACGAGAAAAAACCCGCAGGCCAGCGTTTGAAAGACCTCTCTCCGGCTCCACTTTTCCGTACGGTACTGCCCCGTCGCAAACCAGCAAACCCCTAAAAATAATGTGGCGCACAGACACCTGACAAAGACAAGCTCAAACGACGGCACATTCGTGTGTTCTGAGAAAAAACCGATTGATCCGAATATCACCATGGAGATGACCATTTTGATCACGGCGGTTGATGTTTGATTAGATTGTATAGGCTTCTGCTGCATAGTGTATTCATCCTCCATACATCACACAGTTAACTGTTTTTCAGTCCATTGTACTGGAATCAGAGGAAGAATTCATCCTATTTTTAACATCTCATAAAAAAAAGCCCCGCATTGGCAGGGCCTCTTGTTTAATGAACGATCAATACAGGACAAGGAGACAATTGTGAGACCTTGTGGCTCACGCTTCCGAGCATCATTTCTTTAAATCCGCTGATTCCGCGGCTTCCGACGACTATCAGATTGAAATGCTGTTCTTTCGCTATGTTTAAAATTTGATGTGCAGGCTCACCTTGGACGTACAGGCCTTGTGCCTCTACTCCGCTCTCAGCCGCTTTCTGTTTTGCATCTTCCAAAATGGCTGTTCCTTTTTGCTCGACTTCATGTTTGATATCTTCAATGAAGTTTTCAGGAACATATACAATTCCGGTTAAGGCTGAGGTTGAGACAACGGCCTCACGCCCCGCATAGAGGATAGTGAGTTCAGCCTGCTGTTCTTTTGCTAAATGAATAGCTGCGTCCAGCGCTTTGCTGCTCATGTCTGAGCCGTCTACTGCTGCAAGTATTTTTTTAAACATATGAATCCCGCCTTTCTGCTTTTATTGTCCTCCTCTTTTTGCTGAATGTCAATTTTGTTGGGCTATCGCAGAACATTGAAACGCCGCCCGTTTACCAGGCGGCCTGTTTCTGTTTACAGACTTTCTCCATTTGTAGAAATGACGTCTTTGTACCAGTGGAAGCTTTTCTTTTTCTTTCGTTCAAAAGTGCCTTTTCCGTCATTGTCCCGATCGACATAGATGTACCCGTAGCGTTTTTTCATTTCTGCGGTTGAGGCGCTGACGAGGTCAATCGGCCCCCATGACGTGTAACCGATTAAGTCGACGCCGTCGGCAATTGCTTCTCTTACTTCTATTAAATGATCACGCAGGTAATTGATCCGGTAATCATCCTGAATGCTTCCGTCTTTCTCCGGCTGATCCACTGCGCCGAGGCCGTTTTCTACGATGAACAGCGGTTTCTGATAACGGTCATACAGCGTGTTCAGGGTGATGCGCAAGCCTTTCGGATCAATCTGCCAGCCCCATTCAGATGATGTCAGATGCGGATTTTTCACGCCGCCGAGAAGATTCCCCTCAGATTGTGCCAGATGCTCTGGGTCGGTGCTTGCGGTCATTGACATGTAGTAGCTGAAGCCGATGTAATCAACCGTATGTTCTTTCAGCAGCGCCTCGTCTCCGTCCTTCATCTCGATCGTGATTCCGTTTTCTTTAAAGAACCGCTTCATATAGCCCGGATAGCTTCCTCTCGCTTGAACATCAGAGAAGAAAAGCGTGCTGCGCTCTTTTTGCAGGGCAGCCAATACATCCTCAGGCTTCGGCGTCATCGGATATGTCGTCGTCGCGGCGATCATGCAGCCGATCTTTGCATCAGGGATGATGTCATGCCCCGCTTTTACCGCCAGCGCGCTTGCCACGAATTGATGGTGCACCGCTTGGTACATCGTGTTTTGTTTCTTTTCTCCTTCTCGGAACACAAGACCGCCGCCTGTGAACGGAGCGTGGAGAACGACATTGATTTCATTAAATGTCATCCAATATTTCACTTTGTCTTGATAACGGCTGAAAACGGTGCGGGCGTAGCGCTCATAGAAATCCACGATTTTGCGGTTTCTCCAGCCGCCGTAGTTTTTCACGAGGCCTAGCGGCATTTCGTAGTGAGAAATCGTAACGACAGGTTCAATATTGTATTTTTTCAATTCATCAAAGAGTCGATCGTAAAATTTCAGGCCTTCCTCATTCGGCTCTTCCTCATCACCGTTCGGAAAAATCCGTGTCCACGCAATGGAGGTGCGGAAGGCTTTAAAGCCCATTTCAGCAAATAAAGCGATATCCTCTTTATAGCGATGATAAAAATCAATACCGTCATGATATAAATTCAGCGCATCGTCTGATTCATGAAACGGAGACATGATGCCGTCCGGGGAGACATCCGCCGTAGAAAGCCCTTTGCCGCCTTCTTTATACGCTCCTTCAACCTGATTGGCGGCAACTGCGCCGCCCCATAAAAACCCTTCTGGAAATCTCTTCATGTTTTTTCACCTCTTCTTTAGGATAACGCTAAAAGCGCTTCGTTCGGCTTGACCATTCCGCTTTCCTTTACAGCTGTAAATGAATATTGATCCGTGTTGGTAATGATGACCGGCGTCATCACATCGTAACCGGCCGCTTTGATTTGTTCGATATCAAAAGTGATCAGCACATCTCCGGGTGCGACCTTATCGCCCTCTTTTACATGTACGTCAAAAAACCGGCCGTCCAGCTGGACTGTATCAAGCCCGATGTGAATCAGCACTTCCGCTCCCCGGTCGCTCGTAATGCCGATGGCGTGCTTTGTTTTAAATACGGTCGTGACCTGCCCCTGCACCGGAGAAACGGCCGAACCTTCTTCAGGAAGGATCGCAAACCCTTTCCCCATAATTTCACCGGAAAACACACTGTCGTTCACTTCGCTCAACGCTTTGACTTCTCCTTTAATCGGGCTGTGAATAATTTCGCCGCCAACCGCCATTTCCGGTTCGCCAGACGCTTTGGCGCGTTGATTTTCTTCCGACTGAACATCTTCAAATCCGATGATCAATGCCGCAATCACACCGGCCGCAAACGAGATGAAAAGCCCGATCAGCGCGTAAAGAAACGTCGGTCCGATAAAAACCGGAATACTCGGAAGACCGGCGTTTCCGCCGACAATGTAGGAGGCGACGCCCGTTAAACCGTAGAAGGCTCCTCCGGCCGCCCCGCCGATTAAGGCAGCCGCAAACGGTTTTTTCAATCTCATATTGACTCCGTACATCGCCGGTTCGGTGATGCCCATTAACGCCGTAATGCTTGTCGTAAATGCCAATGATTTAAATGTTTTATTTTTTGATGTTAAGAAAACCGCAAATGATGCGCCGGCCTGCCCCATATTTGCCAAGAACATCGCAGGGAGTATATAATCATGGCCGTTCTGCGCAATGTTATTGATCATGATCGGCACCAATGCATAATGCATGCCCGTCATAATGATCAGTGAGAATGTACCGGCAAGCAGAATCATCGCAACAATGCCTGCGTGATCGAATAAATAATTCACGCCGACAGAAAGATAATCCCCTAGAATCGCCCCTAAAGGACCGACCGTAATTAACGTCGCAGGCACGACAATCACCAGCGTAAGCATCGGAACCAAAATCAGCTTAAGGGAAGCCGGAGTGATCCGATCAATCCATTTCTCCACATAAGACATCATCCAAATCGCCAATAAAATCGGAATGACCGTGGATGAATAAGTGGCAGCGGTTACAGGAAGCCCAATAAAGGAGATGCTTTTCCCTGAACCGAGCAATGCCGTCAAATCCGGGTGCAGGATCGCCCCTGCCGCCGCAGCCGCCACGTACGGATTACTGCCGAATTTTCTAGCCGCACTCACCGCAAGCAGCAAAGGCAGGAAGTAGAAAGCCCCGTCCCCGATGGCCGTGAGAATACTGTGCGTCTGGCTCTTTTCCGACATCCAGCCGAACGTCACCGCTAACGCGACAAGCCCTTTAATCATCCCCGCCCCGGCAATGGCCGGCAGAATCGGCGTAAACACGCCGGAAATCACATCAAAAATAGCACTCAGCACATTTTTCTTCTGCTTTGAAGCTCCGTTTTCGCTTTCATCACTGAGCCTGCTGTTTTCCAAAAGCGCTTGATACACCTTCGGCACGTTATTTCCGATAATAATTTGAAACTGCTCGCCGCTGATGTTTGTCCCCATGACACCTTCCGTCTGCTCCAAACCGCCCCGGTCAGCTTTCGCATTGTCATACAAATTAAAACGAAGCCGTGTCATACAGTGGATGACGCTTTGAACATTCTCCTCGCCGCCCACAAGTTGTAATATCTCTTTTGATATTTTATGATAGTCCATGAGTATGCCTCCTTAAAAGTGGGGGAACTGCCGGACGAAAGGTGGCCGCCTTTCTCCGGTTTTTTTTATAAAAATACGCATCACCTCCAAAAAAGGGTATAAAAAAAACCTAAACTGCGCAGATCACGGGAATCCTCCCCTGTCTGACGCAATTTAGGTTTTGCCTGCGTTTGCAGTAACAATCCTCTGGTTGATTGATATTGGTTTGTAGGTATACTTTAGCACTAGGGTTTTAGGATGTCAACGCTTTCATTTTGTAGATTGTATTTATATAGTTTAGGTAAAAAACTCAAAAGGCTCTCCTTTTGAGTTTCTTTAAAAGATAACGATTAATATTCATTTCAAAAGCATTTCTAATTTATCAAGCTCAATTACCAAAGGATCGCTATAACTTTTGACTAGGTTTGTATCCAGATAAGCTCGCATAGCTCCGTTTATATTTTCATTTCTTAATCTTTCTTCTTTTAATAAATCATAAATTTTATATAAACGATTTAAAAGTGTATCATAAAAAGAATGTTCATTATTTCTTTTTCTATCTTGAATTAAATCTATAACAATTTGAACTTGATTTTTTAATAACTTAGATCTTTCAAGCTCCATAAATAATCCCCCTTATTTCGATTTTATTGCTCTTATATCTTTTATCCATTCTAAAGGATAATCAAGTGGTAATAACACTTGATCCTCATTCCCTTTTAACAAACTGCCGGTTTTGGTGATTTGCTTTTCAGCTCTGCCGATATTTAAAACTGTTCCTTTTGGAACCTGTATCACAGCTTCATATTTTCTGGTATTTTTCCACTCAGGCAGCAGTGCAAGATCGATCTTGCTTTGAATTCTATTTGCTGCAGGTATAGTTGTAACAAATGTACCGCCAGCGTCTGCTTGACCTCCAAAAGCTCTATAAAAAGTAATCTCTTCTTTAGCACTTACCGTTCTATAATGTGAATGTTTAAAAGTACTGCTGATACTATTTGGTAAAAAGGCTTTTTCTATTTCAACTACTGAATCGTCTATTCTTGTGCTATATTCACTTTTAATCTTTTTAACCGTTTTTTTAGAAATATCTTTAGTTTCCCCTGAAACACCCTTCTCAACCAACCTTTTCACCGTATGCTTTGCCAAATTCCTCACAAGTCCGGCCGGATAAATCCACTCCAATACCTCATAAGGTGTTCCTGCAAAATAGGTGTCAAGCTCCTTCGCTCCGCCGATCTTGTTCTGCGGAATTCTTGAGACGATTTCTAGTTTCTTTTTGCCGCCTGTGCGGAATTCTCTTACGATCTGGCCGTTTTCATAGACATGGTATTTGCCGCCGATATAGTCAATACTGGCGGTGTCACTTGAGGTTTCGTCAATGACTTCAATGGTATCAATGGCTTTTAAGCCTTTATGGTTATACAGTTTATCATGAATGACGCGGATGTCTCCATCAATCCTCGGATGAGCGGCGGCTTCTTTTTGGAGGACGGTCAGGGTGCTTCCGCCGGAAGAAATAGCTTGTTCTACCTCATCGTTTTGCATGTTTTTATTCAGTGTTTCGGATGTCTCGTGATGATGTTTGTTCAGCTTTTCGAGCATCACTGTCATAGGAGACTGTTCCGAAGAAGCGAGCTGCGTTTTCAGCATGCTGAATGTATCGTTCAGTTTTTCTTCGTCAATCGATTTCAATATGGAACCGCTATTGTACGTTGTAATGCCGATCTTCGGTCCTGTGTACATGCTTTGGAGCTGTTCCATATACCGTTTCATCGTCTGGATATCAGCCTTTGTTTCTTTAAGCGCTTGGTTCTGAGTGCTGTCAAATTCGTAAAGCTGTTCTAATGTATCATCAATTTTCTTCTCGGCCCGGTGTGTTTCTTCACGAAATATCCCGTCATGCACGGTTGGCAGACTCATAATGTGACTGATGCTTGCTGCCTGACGGTTTATGTCGTTAACGAGCTGTTCAGCCGCTTGTTTTGCTTGCCGCAAGCCCTGCTTTGCCTCATGCTCCAGAAATCCCTGCACAATCATGCCGTTAGCATCGGGTTCCAAAGCAGACAGCCGGCTGTTTGTTTTCTGAAGCACGCTTTTATATTCGTCAATGACCATTTCATAAAACTGCAAAAACGGCATATGGCACTCTTCATAAAACGCTCGAATAGCGTCGCCGCCTTTCCCCCGCAGCGCATCCTTCATCGCTGCCAATTGCTTTACACTCTGTGAAAGTTTAGCAAGCTGACCTTTCTGCTTGTCCAATGATTCGATTGTATGCTGAATGCCCTCTCTGAGAGCGCGGACATCTAATGTCTTCAACCAAACACCCCCATTATTTCATGGAAGAGGATATTGCTTCATCCGTTTCCTTCATAGCATGAACTGCACTTTCCGTCTGGGCGATTTGTTTTGCCAGTACAGCGGCGTAAGCTTCAGTCAGCTCTTTCAGCCCACGGTTCAGTTCTTCAATCGTGCGGACCGCACTTAAATGATTCCGGCCTGAAAAATGACCGGGCACAGCTGATTTCAATCCAGAGGCATGCTTCAGCTGAGAAAGCCCCTGCTTCACCGTATGGAAGTCCATCTTGATCTCCTGTCCCATACCGCACCTCATTTCTTCTCTTTTTGTTTTCTGATCTCATTCTCAATTGATCGTATTCTGTGCTGAAGTGTATGCACGTCATCCTCTAAAATAGAAATCTTTTCATTAATGCGTTCAATCACTCCGTTCACCTGGTCCTTTTTGATATCAGCGCAGGCGCGTGCCATATCATCGCGGACCTCTTCAAAAGTCTTTCCATGCCTCCCCTTCCACGTATGCGGGGATAAATGAGGCTGGCTGATCATATGGATGATGTCTGAAAACTCATGTTTTAAATCTGTTATCTCATGTTTGGCCCGTTTCAGCTCATGAATCTGCTCTTGTTTTATAGCAAAGTCAGCTCTTGCCGAATATAACGCGCTCATTTCTGCGTGCATGGGCATCACCTCTGTGTAAAATTCAGGTATTATAGACTATTCTCATGTTACATGATGGGTTTATTTGGATGAATAGACCAAAAGTCACTATTTATATATGTAAGTACCATTTCAAGAGTAAAACAAGACATAAGAAACAGGACTTTATTCTCTTCTATTTTAGTATTACCTATTGGTAAAAGTAGTGATAAAATGGAAGTATCGATATAAAAAAGGAGAAAATGATGAGAAATCATAAAGGCTTCCATGAGGAAATTCAACAACAGCAAAAAACTTATCCATTACACCATCACATTCAGCCTGTCACTCCAAAAGAATATACTGAGGTTTTGACATTACATACAGCAAAACAATTAAGTGAGACGTTTCAATCACTTGTTGATCAGGACAAATATGAAGAAGCGATTCAGTTAAGCGAAAAGGTAACTGCACAACTCGGACATCAGTCAAACTTTTCATTACCGCTTTCAACAGTACTTTACAGCTTAAATGAAATGGATATTCCTGTTTCAGATGATTTTTCTCTAACTCGTCTCAAACTGCTAGGAAATCATCAAACGCATGATAACTTTTTCAAAACATTAAAAAATGAGATGTTAACGGCTGATCGTGTAGACTTTATGGTTAGTTTTACAAGGTGGTCTGGTGTTCAGCTTCTTATTCCTCCCCTTCAGGAGCTTGCTAAGAGACATGTCCCGGTACGTATTATTACGTCAACATATATGGGAATTACAGAACCAAAGGCGCTAAGGCATCTTCTGCGATTTCAGAATGTTGAGTTAAGAATTGTGAATGAATATAAACAATCCTTCCATACGAAGGCATACTTATTTGAACGCTTGTCTGGACAGCATAGTGTGATCGTAGGGTCTTCAAATCTATCTCAGGCAGCTCTTACGACTGGGTATGAGTTGAATGTAAGAATTCCAGAAACCAATTACCTTCCTGTTTATCAGCAAACAAAGGATGTATTTGACACAGTTTGGAAAGAAAAAACACAGCCTGTTGATGATCAGTTTTTACGAGCATATGAAGAATTTCAAGCAGGAAGTCAAAAGGTAAGTGCTTCATTTGTTGCCCAGAATTCGCTATATCAGACGAAAATATCACCTAATGCAATGCAGAAAGAAGCGTTAACCAACCTTGACAAAACGAGAAGACAAGGAGAAACAAAAGCAGTTATTATTGCAGCAACAGGGACTGGAAAAACGTATTTAGCCGCATTTGATTTTAAAGAATATAATCCAGACAAATATCTTTTTATTGCGCACAGAGAAGAACTTCTTACAAAGGCAATTGAAACATTTCAAAAGGTCACAAATGATCGAGAAAATTTCGGATTATTGACGGGAACAAAAAAAGAAAGAGATAAGCGTTTTTTATTTAGTACAGTGCAAACGTTACATAAAAAAGAAACGTTGGAATCCTTCTCACCAGATGAATTCGACTACATTGTGATTGATGAATTCCATCATGCAGAAGCATCTACCTATCAAGCTGTATTAAACTACTTTACACCAAAATTTTTATTAGGTTTAACTGCAACACCAGAGCGCCTAGACGGAAAAGATGTCCTGCAAATTTGCGATCACAACGTTGTTTATGAAATCAGACTTCGCGATGCTCTAAAAGCAGAATTACTCGCGCCATTTCACTATTTCGGAATTGCAGACCATACTGTAGATTACGAAAAAGTAAAAGTGAAAAATGGGTTATATGAAGAGAAGTCACTAGTGAACCATTTAAAAACTCATGAACGAGTAGAATATATTATCAAAATGATCAACATATATGGATTTCACGGTGAGAAAATGGTCGGCTTAGGTTTCTGTACAAACGTTGAACATGCTGTATACATGAGTGACGAATTTAATAAATTGGGATTTTATACAACTTACTTGACAGGCAATGATTCTCCTTCGAAAAGACAAGAGGTCATTCGTCAGTTGGAAGACCCACATCATAGTTTAGAACTCATTTTTACAGTAGATATTTTTAACGAAGGGATAGATATTCCAAAGCTAAATCTACTATTATTCCTTAGACCAACAGAATCGCCAACGATTTTCATTCAACAATTAGGGCGGGGTCTCCGAAAAACGGATGACAAAGAGTTTGTCACTATATTGGATTTTATCGGAAACTACCAAAAATCATTTGTTATTCCACTCGCACTTTCTGGACAAACAAGTCAAAAATCGTTTGATAAAGATTCACTCCGAGTGGCTGTGACGCATGAGTTTGCGGATTTACCTGGAGGGTCTTATGTTGATCTTTCAGCTGTAACGAAAAAAGAAATTTTAAATAAGATAGATAGTATTAAGCTTAATTCTGATGCGATGCTGAAAACGTTGTATAAACAATTTAAGCAAGAGCTTGGGCGCTCTCCAGAATTGCTTGATTTTCTATACTCTGAACAAGCACCCGGACTTACCTTTTTTATCAAAAAATATAAATCCTGGGTACAAACGAAAAAGAAAATGGATGATTTGAATACTACAGATGAAAAAATACTCAACAACCCGTTGGTTGTAGGGATAGTAGCAAGATTAGAGCAGCAATTACCCATTAAGTGGCCTTATGAATGGTTAATTTTGCAGTGTGGTTTTCACACGAATATCATCACAATAGAAGATGTAAAAGAAGCGTTAGAAAACCAGTTTCATATTCATATCACAACAGATACACATGATGATTTCATTCAGCGAGCGATGGAACGTTTAACGAAGCCAGATCAAAAACAAAATTGGCGCTTTGGTACATTACAAGGTGATACATTCAAGTTAGATACAAAAGTGAGCGAGGTATTAAACGATCCATTATTCGGACCCTATATTAAGGAGCGCGTCCACTATGGCCTGATTGAATTTAGACGCATGAACAATATAGAAGCCCTTGCTTCAAGAGAGATTAAGCTTACTTTGTATCAAACCTATACAAGAAATGAACTCATTTATTTATTCCAGTCAACAGATCAGGAAGGGACTTGGCGAGAAGGCGTCCGAAGAGTTAAAAATCATTACTTAATCTTTATCAATTTAAATAAGTCTGAGAAAGTAGAAGATCATCTGCTATATAAAGACTATTTCATTGATCCTAGCCACTTTCATTGGCAAAGTCAAAATCAAACCTCACATGATTCAAGTGTTGGTCAAAACTTTATTCACCATAAGGAAAAAGGATACCATATTCACTTATTTGTGAGGAAATTCACTGAAATGCACAATATCACTCTACCGTTTATTTATTTAGGGGAAGCGGATTACGTGACAAGCAAAGGAGACAAGCCAATGAATATCAAATGGAAGCTCCATCAGCCTGTCCCAGAAAACTTGTATGTGGATTTAATTCATTAAAGCAGATACTGTCGGAAGATCAGCGGGTGCCCACTCTAGTGACTCTAATTCACTTACCGGCACCCATCTGAATTCCGCATGCTCTTTCGCTACCGGTTCACCTGATACAATCCGCGCCTTTATCGAAATCAGATTCACAATGACCTTCTCATATTCATGATGAATATCGGCGATCACATCGCCCGCTTCAATTTTACAGTCAAGCTCCTCTTCAATTTCCCGCACAAGTGCTTCCTGGGCATTCTCCCCTTCTTCCAACTTCCCACCTGGAAATTCCCATAGGTTTGGAAGAGACATTAATGGAGAACGAAGTGCACATAAAATCTCATTGTTTTCGTTTTGAATGACTGCTGCGGCTACTTTTATTGTTTTTTTCATGGTTAAACTTCCTTTCAGTTCTTCTAAGGTAGAGCGATAACACAGGTAATCTCTTACTTGCTAGGTATCACGCATTATGCTGTATGGTATTCTAAGGAACCTGTATTAGGCTGTTAATCCGTTTTCCATCCATACTGTTCATCACCTTTATTACGTAAGAACAATATAGAACAGTTTAGTTACTATCAGATTGATTTGCATTTTCCTTTTATAAGTCTTTACCTTGTAAAATTTCATTTAAAAATTTTTTAATGCGCTCAGACTCTCTGCTTTCATTGGTTTTCAATCGAAGAAGAGGTATTCCTGCTTTTTCTAAAATTGAATTTTTGATTCTATCTCGCCTCTTTTGAGCTTTAGAATGGTGGTATGCAACACCATCTACCTCAATTACCCCTAGCGGCTCATTACCCATTTTGTAATGCAGAAGGAAGTCAACTCTTGCTACTGTTTTGATAAATTGTTTTTCCTCTTCATTTAAAAGATTCGTATTATTTAACAAATCTTTTAAACGATACTCTCTTTTAAAGCTGACTCTTTTATAATTTTCTTCTTCAAAAATATCTCTAAGTAAGCTCGCTATAAGTCTTTCTGACTTATGTCTTGAATCACTGTCACGAAGCTTATTTTCTCTTTCATTAAGAACCTCAGAAAATTCCTTATACAGTAAGTCAAATACAGAAATAACTTGGCTTTCATGATATAAACTTGCTTCCGTATAATATTCCATGTATCTAACCAGTTCGGAAATTTCTTTGTTACTCTTTTTAAATATATCAATATCAGATACTAAAACAAAACGCTTTTTAGCCCGTGATATGGCAACATTAATTAAATTTGCACTATCAACGAACTGAACATCCTTCTGACTTCCTTTTTTGTCAAGTACAGTCGAGAAAATAATACCATCACATTCTCTTCCCTGGAATTTATGTACAGTATCTTTAATAATTTCTATAGGTAAACACTGTTCCGCATGGTTAATCTGTGCTCTGTAAGGAGCAATAAAGCCTGTTTCATAGGATTTAGGAAACACTAGATTTTTAATTGATTCCTCATCAAGTGAATCTAGCTCACGGATATTATGTTTTCCACCTTGAAACCGCATATGACTTCCTTTGACTGTATTAATGAGTATGATAGAAGGTTCACTATCACTATCTTGTTTTGTAAGAGGAATAAGATTCCCACCATAATATTGTTCATTACAAAATTTAATGATCATCGGATCACAACGATAATGTTCTTTTAAAAGAGTAATGGGTATTCTACCTTTATATACTTTTATAATAGAATCAAGCATACTGTTTTTAACATAATTAAAGCATGGTTCTACATTATAGTGAACACACTCCACTGATTTATCGGGAATGTGAGGAAGTTGTTTTCTATCTCCCACTATCACCACATTTTTAGCACAACCAAGAGCAAGAATTCCTGGCATTAATTCTAACTGTGAGGCTTCATCTATAATTAAGTAATCAAACAAAAAGCCTGTCGGAATAGACTTCAGTAATGAAAAAGCAGTACTCAATACAATTGGAAATTCTTCTATAAACCCAGAAAAACACTTAGATTTTTTGAAATTTTCTTGAGTGAATGAGGTTTTCCGAAAGCCTTGACTCTTTTTATTCAAATAGCTCTTAAAAAGTTGTTTTGAAAATAATCGAACTCTATCAGTCAATTCGTTAAAATTTTTCATTTCCAGAATGTCTTCTATTCTTTTTAACTCACTTTTTAATTCATTGAGTTTCAGTCGATAAAAGTGATATTGAAGTTGTGTAATGATTTTCTCTTTATTAGATTGATCCTTTATTTGTCTAGTGCTATATAAACCATAATAAAAAAGATATTTTGTTTTTTTTAATAATGTCATTCTATCATTACGATTTAATGCTTCATCAACCAAATAATTCAGGATTTTACTTTTTGTGAATTTGTAAAAAGGAAGAAGTTTTGGCTGAACAGCTTCTAGTGATTCAAAATGCTTTGTATAATATTTCTGTTCTGTTTCAAGATCTTTTATTTGCTGTTTTATGATTGCTTGTTTGTTTTGTAAGCCCAATAGTTCTTTCATTGAATCAATGTGATTCCACAAATTTTGTTCCATCTCCACTTCAACATTCTTATCAATGCCCCACTTCATTATGTCTTGAGGAACCTTTGGCAAATGTTCAAAGAAATTCTTTTGATTCTCCTGACTTCCAAGTGACGCAAGAAAAAAATCTAGACCTGCTTTTTCTAATTTCTCACTGACATTTGCGACGGCAGCATTATTACTTGATACGATTGCGGCATTCTTTCCTTGTATAACTATATTTGCAATTATATTCAGGATCGTTTGGGTCTTTCCTGTTCCAGGCGGTCCTTCAATTACGCTAATCTGAGAAGAAAAGGCAGATTCAACCGCTTGAATTTGACTAAGATTCAAACCGAATGGATATATCAGCTTCTTTTTATTATCTAAGGATTGATTCGTTTTTGCGAAATAAGCATGAAGTGCACTTTCTGTTCTTAACGGGAGATTATAAATTTGCCCCTGTAAAATAGCAGGTATACCGTTGTCTGATTTATCTTTAACCCTCGCTACGTATGAAAAATAATTTAACAATTGTTCATATTGAGTGTTACCCAGCTTTACCTTCTTAACCGCATCTTTTTTATAAATATATCTTTGCTTACCACCTTTAAAAGAAACAACAACATATTTGTCCCCATATATTACAGAAGTGCCAATGTTTTGATTAATTTCACCTTTTAATTCAAATACCTCATCTTCATCTAGCTCAAGTTGTTCAACTGGATTTATTCGGCAATTATCTAACTTTTCTACCATTTTCGTTTTATCATTTAAAACTATATGTACTGTGATATCACCATTTTGACTCTTCAGGTTCCATTTGGTAATTTGTTCAGAATATATTGCTTTTTCTATTTGAATGATCGTACGTACCAATTGAGTACCTCCGTGCTCCAACATATTTGTTAATTTATGTTATAGTATACAAAATTAAAGAATTGTTTTCAAAACGGTGTGAAAAAACAAAATAGAATCCTCTGGTAAAATGAGGATTCTAAAAAAGGATCACTTCACACCCCAAAAAGCCTCCCCATCACCGCTCAACACACTAAACGTCATCACATCCTTCTCCCTCGCAGAATCCCGCTCCTTCACAAACAACCCGTCATAGCTCACACCGTTAAGTATAATCTGTGCTTTGCAGTCCCCGATTTTTGTCCATGTTCCGGTCATTTCCCCGGAAATGGTGCCGTTTGTGTTGAGGCGGACGGTTTTTGGGGTTTTGATGGCTGCTGTGATGTCTTTTTCGGGCTGGATGAGTTTGTAGGTTCCGGAGGCGGCTGTCTTTGATATGTTTTCCAATGATTCTCCTGTATAGCGGTAAGGGGCTGTGAGCGGCCAGCCGTCTTTGTTCATATACAGCTGGTGGACTCTGACTTCATGCTCTTCGCCTCTGTTCGGGAAGCGGGTATGGAAAATCAGATAGGTGCGTTTTGTTTTATCGTCGTAAAAAACCGAGTTGTGTCCCGGTGAGACGCAGCCCGTGCCTTTTTCGGTTTGGGCTGCGAAATTGTAGCTGCCCATGAGTTTGACGCCGTACGGTTCGATTGCTTTGTCGTCGAAGAAGGTGCCGTCCTTTCCTTTGGCGTCTAGCATGTTATGGCCTGCGGCGTCATAGTACGGGCCGTCCGGGTTTTTGGAGCGGGCGGCGCGGATGTTGTAACCGCCAGCTGCGTCAAGGCCGCCGAATGACAGATACAGATAGTAGTATTTCGTTTCTGGATTGTAGCTGATGTACGGGCCTTCGATCCGGCTGTGGCTGACGCCGAGGAGTTTTTTTCCGTAGCCTTGGTTCGGGAGCGGGAAGCCGGTTTTCGGATTCATTTCTAAGATGAAAATGCCGCCTGAGTAGGAGCCGTATACCATCCAGAGCTTGCCGTTATGGTCAAAAAACGTTTGCGGGTCAACGACGTTCGGATGAACGTTTGCATTGTATGTCGTGCCGTCTTCGCTTTTCCCGTCCATTCCTGATTTCAGAAAGATGCCTTTATTTTTATAGGGCCCTTCTATCTTGTCACTCACAGCGACGCCGAGAGCGGATCGCGGTGAGTCACCTCTACAGGCATTGTAGTACATATAAAATTTGCCGTCAGAAAGCTTAACGACGTCCGGCGCCCATAACGTATCAGACTGGGCCCAGTCGAAGATCTCTTTTAATTCTGTATAGACGTTCGGAATCAGCGGGTTGTTGTTATTGACGCTTGAAGAAATTTGCTGCCACTGCATCAGGTTTTTCGATTTGTCGGAAGCCAAATGTGAGCCGAATACATAATACGTATCTCCCGTTTTGATGACAGACGGATCATGGACGCTGACCTCTGAAAATACCGGATGCTGGGCTTTTGCATGCGGCAGGGTGAACCCGATGACCGCTGCCAGATCACACGAAAGAAACTGGTTTTCATTTGCTGTCATCTCCTCGCTCTCCTCTGTTAATAAAACGCTCTATTTTATGACGCGGATGGCGGGAGTATGTACGAAAAAAGCGGCCGGCTTTCTGATTTACCACTGCACTGTGATAGCAAACTGATTTGTGAAAGACTGAAAAAAAAGTTTTGACTTCTGATGCATAAACACTTAATATAAAAAACAGTTACTAGTTATCAGAATATTTAAGAATCGAGTGAAGCATATATGACCTTACACAAAGACCGCCGTATCGGGCGACTGTCCGTCCTTCTTCTGCTTCATGAGTCTGAAGAAAGCCAGCAGATCAGCCGGCTGGAGCGTGACGGCTGGAAAGTCTGTCTCGGCAAGGTAGGTTCAATGGATGCGCATAAAGTGGTAGCCGCAATTGAAACCGCTTCCAAAAAGGGCGGTGTGATTCAATCAGAGGGGTACCGGGAATCACATGCGCTGTATCACGCCACTATGGAGGCCTTGCACGGGGTGACCCGGGGCGAAATGCTGCTTGGCTCGCTGCTTCGGACGGTCGGCCTCAGATTTGCCGTTTTAAGAGGGAATCCTTATGAGAGTAAAGCCGAGGGCGATTGGATTGCTGTTGCACTTTACGGAACGATCGGAGCTCCGATTAAGGGGCTTGAGCACGAAACATTCGGAGTAGGAATTAATCACATATGAAACAGCCCATAGATCTTAGACGATAGGGGGCTATGCGTGAAAATTAATTTTCATGGCATAGCCCCTTTTTGCATGGGCGCTTTATCAAAGTAAAGAAAAAAGGGGTTGAAATGATGGTAACGTTAGACGGTTCCTCACTGACAACCGCAGACGCCCAGCGTGTGCTGTTTGATTTCGAAGAGGCTGCGGCTTCCGCGGAAAGTATGGATCGTGTGAAAAAAAGCAGGGCGGCAGTGGAACGGATGGTTCAAGAAGAAAAGACCATCTATGGCATCACAACGGGGTTCGGCAAATTCAGCGATGTGCTGATTCAAAAAGAGGACGCCGCGGCCCTGCAGCTGAATTTAATTCTCTCTCACGCATGCGGCGTCGGCGATCCTTTTCCTGAGTCTGTGTCGCGGGCGATGCTGCTTTTGCGCGCTAACGCCCTGCTAAAAGGCTTTTCCGGTGTGCGCGCTGAGCTGATTGACCAATTGCTCGCTTATTTGAATAAACGCATCCACCCCGTCATTCCCCAGCAGGGATCACTGGGGGCGAGCGGGGATTTGGCACCGCTTTCTCACCTCGCGCTGGCGCTGATCGGGCAAGGCGAAGTCTTTTTTGAAGGCACCCGGATGCCGACGATGGCTGCTTTAGAAAAAGCAAGGATAGAGCCGGTCGTACTGACCTCTAAAGAAGGGCTGGCGCTGATCAACGGTACGCAGGCCATGACTGCGATGGGGCTTATCGCTTACATCGAAGCAGAAAAACTGGCCTTTCAATCAGAACGGATTGCCAGCTTAACGATTGAAGGGCTTCAGGGCATTATGGATGCGTTTGACGAAGACATTCATGCCGCCCGCGGCTATCAGGAACAAATGGATGTCGCAGAACGCATCCGCTATTACCTGTCAGACAGCAAACTGACAACTGTCCAAGGCGAACTGCGGGTCCAGGACGCTTACTCTATCCGCTGTATTCCGCAAGTTCACGGCGCGTCCTGGCAGACGTTAGCATACGTGAAGGAAAAATTAGAAATTGAGATGAATGCGGCGACAGATAACCCGCTCATTTTTCATGACGGTAGCAAAATCATTTCAGGCGGAAACTTTCACGGACAGCCGATCGCCTTTGCCATGGATTTTCTGAAAATCGCCGCGGCTGAGCTTGCGAATATTTCTGAGCGCCGTATCGAACGGCTTGTGAATCCGCAGCTGAATGACCTGCCGCCCTTTTTAAGCCCTCAGCCCGGCCTGCAGTCCGGAGCGATGATTATGCAGTATGCGGCGGCCTCCCTCGTGTCGGAAAATAAAACGCTGGCCCATCCCGCCAGTGTGGATTCAATCCCATCATCGGCCAACCAAGAGGACCACGTCAGCATGGGAACCATCGCGTCAAGGCACGCCTATCAAGTGATCGCAAATACGAGGAGGGTGCTGGCGATTGAAGCCATTTGTGCGCTTCAGGCCGTGGAATACCGGGGCATAGAAAACGCATCGACTTACACGAAACAGCTGTTTCTCGAAATGAGAAAAATCGTTCCGTCCATTCAAGAGGACCGTGTGTTTTCCTATGACATTGAACATCTGAACGACTGGCTGAAGAAGGAATCCTTTCTGCCGGACCAGCATCACCAAAAACTGATGACAAATTAAGGGGGACGAACAGATGACTGACGTAAAAAAATCAATCCGCGCCAACCGGGGCACTGAACTCGAATGCTTAGGGTGGGAGCAGGAAGCCGTGCTTCGCATGCTCCGAAATAATCTCGATCCGGAGGTCGCGGAGAAGCCGGAAGACCTGATTGTATACGGCGGAATAGGAAAGGCCGCGCGAAACTGGGATGCGTTTCACGCTATTGAACGCTCCCTCAAAACGTTAAAAAATGATGAAACGCTGCTTATCCAATCCGGCAAACCGGTCGGGTTGTTCCGCACGCATGACCGCGCACCCCGCGTTCTTTTAGCCAATTCGGTTCTTGTGCCGAAATGGGCCGATTGGGAGCACTTTCACGAGCTTGAGAAAAAAGGCTTGATGATGTACGGGCAAATGACGGCCGGCAGCTGGATTTATATCGGCTCTCAAGGCATCTTGCAGGGGACGTATGAAACCTTCGCTGAGCTTGCGAGACAGCATTTCGGCGGCAGTCTGAAAGGAACCTTGACCCTGACGGCCGGACTTGGCGGAATGGGGGGCGCCCAGCCGCTCTCTGTGACGATGAATGATGGCGTTGTCATTGCCGTTGAGGCGGATGAGACGCGGATTGATAAACGGATTGAAACAAACTATTGCGACCGTAAAACATCGTCAATTGATGAGGCCCTGCGTTGGGCAGAAGCGGCCAAACAAGCCGGAGATCCTTTATCGATCGCCCTTCTCGGCAACGCGGCAGAGGTGCACCATGAGCTTCTGGACCGCGGGGTCAGCATTGACATCGTAACCGATCAGACGTCGGCCCACGACCCGTTAATCGGTTATATCCCGGCAGGCTATTCGCTCGAAGAGGCAGATCGCATGCGCCATGATCAGCCGAATCTATACGTGAGCCTTTCCAAGCAGAGTATGAAAAAGCATGTGGAAGCTATGCTCGCGTTCCAGCAAAAAGGGTCGATTGTCTTTGATTACGGCAACAATATCCGCCAGGCTGCCAAAGACGAAGGCCTCGCAGAAGCCTTTGATTTTCCGGGCTTTGTCCCTGCCTACATCCGTCCTTTATTCTGCGAGGGCAAAGGGCCGTTCCGCTGGGCCGCTCTTTCCGGTGATCCTGAAGATATTTACCGCACGGATGCGTTATTAAAAGAACTGTTTCCGGAAAATAAAGCCCTTCACCGCTGGATTGACATGGCGCAGAAAAAAGTCACATTCCAAGGCTTGCCGTCACGTATTTGCTGGCTCGGCTACGGAGAACGGGAAAAGATGGGCCTCGCCATCAACGAACTGGTCAGAAACGGCGAGCTGAAAGCACCGATTGTGATTGGAAGAGACCATTTGGACTGCGGGTCTGTCGCCTCTCCGAACCGGGAAACCGAAGCGATGAAAGACGGCAGTGACGCGGTCGGCGATTGGGCCGTGCTGAATGCGCTTGTCAATACGGCGTCCGGCGCAAGCTGGGTGTCCTTTCACCATGGCGGCGGCGTCGGCATGGGTTACTCCCTTCACGCCGGTATGGTCGCAGTCGCTGACGGCAGTGAGCTTGCCGAAGAACGGCTCGCCCGCGTTCTGACAAGCGATCCGGGAATGGGCATTATCCGCCATGCGGACGCGGGGTATGAAAAAGCGGCACAAGTCGCCGCGGCACAAGACATTATGATACCGATGAAAAAGGAGCGGTAACATGCCGAAACAAATTGATACGATTCTCACTAATATCGGCCAGCTTTTGACGATGGAATCCAGCGGTCCGCGCGCAGGCAGCGCCATGCAGGATCTTCATGTCATAGAAGATGCCGTTGTCGGCATTCACGACCAGCGCATTGTCTTCGCCGGAAAAAAAGGGTCTGAGGCGGGATATGAGGCCGAAAACATGATTGACTGCGGGGGACGGCTGGTGACCCCCGGCCTCGTCGATCCCCATACCCATCTCGTGTTTGGCGGATCACGCGAAAAGGAATTAAATCTGAAACTCCAAGGCATTTCTTACTTGGATATTTTAGCGCAAGGCGGCGGCATTTTGTCCACGGTGAAAGAAACAAAAGCCGCTTCCGAGGAAGAATTGATCGAAAAAGGGCTTTTTCACCTCGGACGCATGCTATCATACGGCATCACGACAGCTGAAGTAAAAAGCGGGTACGGTCTCGACAAAGAAACGGAACTGAAACAGCTGGCAGCGGCTAAGAAGCTTCAGGACCGCCAGCCGATTGACCTTGTCACTACCTTTATGGGGGCGCATGCGATTCCTCCTGAAGACCGGGACAGCCCTGATGAGTTTCTGAACCGCATGATCGCCCTTTTGCCTGAAATCAAAGAGAAACAACTCGCCCAATTTGCAGATATTTTCACAGAGACGGGCGTCTTTACAGTCAGCCAATCGCGGAGGTACTTAAAGAAAGCGGCCGAAGCGGGTTTCGGGCTGAAAATCCACGCAGATGAAATTGACCCGCTCGGCGGCGCGGAATTGGCGGCTGAATTACACGCTGTCTCGGCCGACCACTTAGTGGGGGCATCCGATGAAGGCATTCAGCAGCTCGCTGCATCAGGAACGATCGCCGTCCTGTTGCCGGGCACGACTTTCTACCTTGGCAAACACACATACGCCAGAGCGAGAGAGATGATTGATGCGGGCGTGCGGGTCAGCTTGGCAACCGACTTTAATCCGGGCAGTTCACCGACGGAAAACCTCCAGCTGATCATGTCAATCGCTGCCCTTCATTTAAAAATGACCGCTGAAGAAATTTGGCATGCCGTAACCGTTAATGCCGCTTACGCCATCGGTAAAGGAGAAGAAGCCGGACAGCTCAAAGCCGGCCGTTCGGCTGATCTCGTCATCTGGGAAGCGCCGAATTATATGTATATCCCATATCATTACGGCGTCAACCACGTTCACCGGGTCATAAAGGACGGGAAGACTGTTGTCACAAGGGAGGGAACCGCTCTTGGATAAATATCCTTTTCTCAACAAAGCGGGCTCCCTTTTCAAAGACCGCCATGTGACAAAAGTGGGAGATCTGACGAAGACATGGACGGGGCAAACGATCAAAGGGCCGGCCTTGATCGGCGCCCCCCTTTCTAAATCATCCATCAGCCATTCCGGCGCATGCTTTGCCCCCGGCTCGATCCGCCAGGCGCTGGGCGGTATATCCGCTTATTCCGCGGAGCTTCGGGAACATGTCACAGATCATCTTTATGATCTTGGCGATATTGATATTCATGTCACGGATATTGTGAAATCGCACGAGCACATTTATCACACGATACATGGCCTGCTGACAGATCAGCCTGATTGGGTGCCGTTTGTGCTTGGCGGCGATAATTCGATCAGCTATTCCACCGTAAAAGCAATTGCACAAACAAAAGGAACGACGGCGGTCTTTCAATTCGACGCCCATCACGACGTCCGCAATACCGAGGACGGAGGGCCGACAAACGGCACGCCATTCCGGCGCCTGTTAGACGAGAAAGTCATAAACGGCCAAAACCTGATTCAGCTTGGGATCAGAGAATTCAGCAACAGCTTCGCATATGAAGAATATGTGAAAGCACATCAGGCGGATGTACACACGATGGAAATGATTCGCGAGAAAGGGCTTGTCCAAACGATTCAAGAGGTCTTGCCGGCTGTTCAAAAAAGAGCGGATTCCATTTTTATATCGGTTGATATGGATGTTTTGGATCAAGCTCATGCGCCCGGATGCCCTGCGATCGGACCTGGAGGCCTGTATACCGAAGAATTGCTTCAGGCGGTCAGGTTTTTAGCACAAGAGGCCCATATTGCAGGGATTGAAATTGTGGAAGTCGATCCCACACTCGATTTTCGCGATATGACGAGCAGAGCCGCGGCTCACGTCATATTGCATGCGCTAAAAGGGATAAAACTGTCCCATTAATTATGATGTCCGGCAGATGGCTTGGCTGCCGGAACATTCTCATGCATGAAAAAGGGGGAATCACGTTGGATGTTCATAAAGGCAGCGGCACTCAATTGAAGCGCACCATGAAAAGCAGGCATTTATTTATGATTTCATTGGGCGGCGTCATTGGGACGGGGCTGTTTCTGAGTACAGGTTATACATTGAGCCAAGCGGGACCCGGCGGGACGATACTCGCCTATCTAATCGGCGGCTTCATGATGTATCTTATCATGCAGTGTCTCGGAGAATTATCGGTGGCTATGCCCGTGACCGGATCGTTTCAAACGTACGCGACGACATTCATCGGGCCGTCTACGGGATTTATGGTGGGCATCATGTACTGGGTGAATTGGGTTGTGACGGTAGGTTCTGAGTTTACCGCATCCGGCATTCTCATGCAGCGCTGGTTTCCCCATAGCAGCGTCTGGATGTGGAGTGTGATGTTTGCCGTTCTCCTTTTTGCGGCCAATGCGTTTTCGGTTAAATTATTCGCGGAGACAGAGTTTTGGTTTTCAAGCGTCAAAATCGTCACCATTCTTTTATTTATTATTTTAGGAGGCGCCGCGATGTTCGGCCTGATCTCATTACACGGAGCGGCTGAAGCCCCGATGCTGTCGAATTTCACTGATCACGGCGGACTGTTTCCGAACGGCTTTCTCGCGGTTTTTATCGCCATGATATCCGTAAGCTTCGCCTTTTCGGGGACGGAACTGATCGGGATTACAGCGGGAGAAACCGCAAATCCGGCAAAAGATATTCCGCGTTCGATCCGAAATGTCGCCTGGAGAACGGTCATCTTTTTTATCGGCGCAATCTTTGTGTTATCCGGCCTGATTTCCTGGAAAAAAGCGGGTGTTATCGAAAGCCCGTTTGTGGCGGTTTTTTCACAGATCGGCATACCTTATGCCGCAGATATAATGAATTTTGTTATTTTAACGGCACTGCTTTCTGTCGCTAACTCCGGGCTGTACGCCTCCACCCGGATGCTCTGGTCTTTGGCCAATGAAAACATGATCAGCTCCCGCTTCAAAAAAATCACTCGAAAGGGCATTCCGCTGAACGCCTTAATCGCCAGTATGGCCGTATCTTCCTTATCCTTGATTTCCAGTATCGTTGCTCCGGGAACGGTATACGTAGTGCTGGTGGCAATTGCGGGGTTTGCCGGGGTGGTTGTATGGATGAGTATCGCGCTGTCACAGCTTTTGTTTCGGAAGGACTTTCTTAAAAAGGGCGGAAAGATTACAGATTTAACCTTTCGCACGCCGCTTTACCCTCTCGTTCCCATCGCTGCAATGATCTTATGTTTTGCTTCCTGCGTAGGCCTTGCGTTTGATCCCAATCAGAGAATCGCCCTTTTTTGCGGAATCCCATGTATTATCCTTTGCTACCTCATTCGCTTTTTTAAGAAAAGACAGCCGAAAGAAGCCGTCGGCGAGATACAGATGGACAAAACGATGTCATAAAAAACGGCACATACCGATGAAGTATGTGCCGTTCCTCTATTTTCTTATTCCGTAATCAGTGTATGAATCAGCTTCGGCGCTTCTGCCTTTTCCGCAATGCGGATGTTGCCATAGATTTTGGCAATAACTTCATCAACGTTTTCACGGTTGGCGTAAAGGGTGACGAGCGCCTCTCCTTTTTCGACTTTGTCACCGACTTTTTTGCGGAGCATGATGCCGACGGCCAGGTCAATATCGTCTTCTTTTGTTGCGCGGCCTGCGCCTAACAGCATCGCGGCGACGCCGATTTCATCAGCGACGATTTCTGATACGACACCCGCTTCTTTTGCCGGGACGTCAATTTTGTATGCCGCCTGCGGGAGTTTGGACGGATCGTCAACGACAGAGCCGTCACCGCCTTGGTTGTTCAGGAATTCTTTAAATTTCTCAAGCGCTTTGCCGTTTTTCATCACTTCCTGAAGCTTCGCTCTCGCTTCCTCCAATGTCTCGGCTTTTTTCGCCAAAACGACCATTTGGCTGCCGAGTGTGAGGACAAGTTCGTTTAAGTCTTCCGGACCTTCGCCTCTCAGCGTATCAATGGCTTCTTCAACCTCAAGCGCGTTTCCGATCGCGTAACCGAGCGGCTGTGACATGTCAGAAATCACAGCCATCGTCTGGCGTCCGACATTATTTCCGATGCGCACCATCGCCTTGGCGAGGTTAACGGCGTCTTCGTCCGTTTTCATAAATGCGCCCGCTCCTGTTTTCACATCAAGAACAATCGCGTCCGCTCCTGCGGCGATTTTTTTACTCATAATCGAGCTTGCGATCAGCGGAATGGAATTCACCGTTCCCGTCACGTCACGAAGCGCGTACAGTTTTTTATCAGCAGGCGTCAGGTTGCCGCTTTGGCCGATGACGGCTACCTTGTCGCGGTTGACAAGCTTGATGAATTCATCTTTTGACAGTTCCACGTGAAACCCTTCAATGGCTTCCAATTTATCAATGGTTCCGCCGGTATGTCCGAGGCCGCGACCGGACATTTTAGCGACGGGAACGCCGAGTGCAGCGACAAGCGGAGCGAGTACAAGTGTTGTCGTGTCGCCGACCCCGCCCGTTGAATGCTTATCAACCTTAATGCCTTCAATAGCAGAAAGATCAATCGTTTCTCCTGAGTTTACCATCGCCATAGTGAGATCAGCGCGTTCCTGATCCGTCATATCCTGAAAGAAAATCGCCATCGCCAGCGCGCTTGCTTGGTAATCCGGGATGCTTCCGTCCGTATATCCCTTCACGAAAAATTGAATTTCTTCCGTTGTCAGTTCTTTTCCGTTTTGTTTTTTTATGATAAGATCTACCATTCTCATATTAAGTCACCTATCCTTCGTTTATGGTCAGTAAATCAATCCGACGATTGCCGCTGTTAAGAAGCTGACAAGCGTGGCGCCGTATAATAATTTCAATCCGAACCGCGCCACAACGTTTCCTTGCTTTTCATTTAATCCCTTCACAGCGCCCGTGATAATTCCGATGGACGAGAAATTCGCAAATGAAACGAGGAAAACAGATACAACTGCCTGCGTATGCGCGCTGAAATGAAAACTTCCGGACGAGAGCGTCTGCATAGCGACAAATTCATTCGATACCATTTTTGTTGCCATAATGCTTCCGGCGCTCACCGCTTCATTCCACGGAATGCCGACTAAAAACGCAAATGGCGCGAATACATATCCAAGCAGCGCCTGGAAGGTAATGCCGAAGACCGCGCTGAAGATTCCATTAATCAGGGCAATGAGCGCCACGAATCCGATCAGCATCGCCGCTACGACAACGGCGACTCTGAATCCATCCATTATATACTCACCGAGCACTTCAAAAAAGGATTGTTTTTCTTCTTCAGGGACGACAATGATGTCCTCTTCTTTGCTCACGTCATACGGGTTGATGATAGAAGCGATTATAAATCCGCCGAATAAGTTCAGCACAAGCGCCGTCACGACATATTCAGGTTTCAGCATTGTCATATAAGAGCCGACAATGGACATGGAAACCGTCGACATCGCTGATGCGCAAAGCGTATACAAGCGCTGCTCTGATAGAAAGCCGAGCTGCTTTTTCAAACTGATGAAAACTTCTGATTGCCCTAAGATCGCAGAAGCGACTGCGTTGTAAGATTCGATTTTCCCCATCCCGTTTACCTTGCTTAATGCAAGGCCGATATACTTTGTGATGAAGGGAAGGATCTTCCAATGCTGCAATATTCCGATTAAAGCGGATATAAAGACGATCGGCAGAAGCACGCTCATGAAGAATGTTGTCTGTTTCGCATTCACAAGCCCGCCAAACACAAAGTTAATCCCTTCTGATGCATATTCCAGCAAGTAGTTAAAGCCTTTTGCAAAGCCGCCGACAAGATAATTACCGATACCGGTATTGAGGAGAATATAACCAAGGATCAGCTGCAGAACAAGCATGACGGCTATCGGCCGAATTTTGACTCTCTTTTTCCCATTGCTGGAGAGCCAGGCGAGACCTAAAAACACAATGATTCCAATAATTCCGATGAGATACTTCATGTGTGTTCTCCTTTTATTTGTATTCGCTTACAATTTTTCATGCACAACGAAAGAGAGAAGATGGCGGGAAGCAAAACGCTTCCGCACCTTTACTTAATAATTGTCGCTGCTGCCTTCGCCGCCGCTTACGATGGATACGCCCGCACTTGCGCCGATCCGGCTCGCCCCCGCAGCAATCATGCTGTCAACATCAGCTTTCGTTCTGATGCCGCCTGATGCTTTCACTCCGATGTCCGGTCCGACGGTTTTTCGCATTAAAGCGATATCCTCAGCCGTTGCACCGCCTGTAGAAAACCCTGTTGACGTTTTGACGTAATCAGCGCCGGCAGACACTGCCAAGCGGCATGCGCGTTCTTTTTCTTCATCCGTCAGCAGGCATGTTTCGATGATGACTTTGACAAGCGCTTTTCCGGCCGCAGCGTCAACAACCGCGCGAATGTCAGCCTCGACTGCATCGTTATCGCCGTCTTTTAAAGCGCCGATATTGATAACCATATCAACTTCAGTTGCTCCTTTTGAGATGGCATCCTTCGTTTCAAATGCTTTCGTTTCCGTTGTAGCCGCGCCGAGCGGAAAACCGATAACGGTACAAACGTCAACACCCGTGCCCTTCAGTTCTTCTGCCGCGAGCTTCACCCAAGTCGGGTTCACACAAACGGAAGCGAACTTGTATTCTTTTGCTTCTTTTATCAGTTGTAAAATATCTGCTTTTTGTGTATGCGGTTTCAAAGCAGTATGGTCTATTTGGCTTGCAATTGACATTGTATGCACTTCCTTTTTACTAGGATACGTTTAGAATAACCGAATTTTGAACATATGTAAATTGGTAAATGAAATTATGTTCAATAATTGTCACAAATTTTGAACGAGTGCTTTGGCCGTATGCTGGTCAACAATCAGGACGTTCGCATATTTTCCGGTCAGCGCTCCGTGAATGGCCGAGATTTTTCTGCTGCCGCCCGCGACCAGGATGGAACGCTCCTTCATTTTTAAGTCAGCGAGCTCTACACCGATTGTCCTATCGTTAATACTGCTGCTGCAAATATTGCCCTCCGCGTCAAAGAAACGTGAACAAATATCCCCGACTCCGTTCTTTTTCAGCAGTTGCTTTTCTTCTTCGCGAAAATAACCGAGTCTGAAAAGCAGCGCCTCATCCCGAACCGTTCCTACCGTAAACAAAGCGATATTGGCTTGTTTGCCCATTTCAATGATCCGCTTGATATGCCTGTCCTGCTCCACCATGTTTTTCACATCGGCGTTATCAAATATAACGGGCAGCGGCAAATATCTCGGCATCGTCTGGAAAGCCTCGGCAAACAGCTGAATCGTTTCTGATGAATACGTATTTACATTGGAATGGCTGATGCCGCCTTTCAGCTGCACCACTTCAACGCTTTTCACCTGCTTCGGTTCCATATTCCGGGCCATTTGGTACATTGTCGTTCCCCAGCTTACACCGAGAATGTCGCCATCCTTTACGGTTTTATGCATATAGTCTGCGCCATAGCGGCTTAAGTAATGTGTAATGGCGGGGTAATCGGCACTTGGAGAAAAGACGACGTGCGCCTCAAGCAGACCGTATTTCTCCTCCAGCTTCGCACCGAGTTCGTCCAAATCCTCAAACGGGTCCATGACACGGATTTGGACATACCCTTTTTCTTTGGCGTACTGAAGCAGCCTCGAAACGGTGGGGCGTGACAGGTTAAGCTGTTCCGCGATTTGCTGCTGGCTGTAATCCGATTGATAATATAGTTTTGCGGCTTCTATGCTGAGCTGCTGTTTTTCACGATCCATATCGGGCCTCCCCTCTTCTCTTCGCTTATCATATCACCAAAACAAGCCGTAAAAAAGCACCCTCTGATAGGGTGCTATTTTTTCAGCACAAGCTCCTGAATCGCATGTGCGACGCCGTGTTCGTTGTTCGATTTTGTCTCATAGTCGGCAATTTCTCTTGCTTCCGGGATGGCATTGGCCATCGCTACGCCGCAGCCGGCCCACTTAATCATGGACAGATCGTTGCCGTTATCGCCGATCGCCATGACGTGTTTCTGTTCAATGCCGAGCTGTTCGGCGAGGAGTTTGACTGCGTTTCCTTTGCTGACTTTCGGATGAAGAATCTCGTGAAAGAACGGCGCGCTTTTGACCATTGTGTACTTTTCTCTGTATGATTCCGGGATCGATTCGACCGTTTTGTCCAGCTTCTCCGGATCGTCGATGAACATGATTTTCGGAATCAGGATATCCTTCGGCACTTCTTCAATCGTGCGGAAATGAAGCGGCACCTTCGTGATGTATGATTCGTATACTGTGTATTCGCTGATGTCCCGATTCGGTGTGTATAAATTGGCTGAGTCAAAGTAATGCATCGGCGTGTCCAGCTGTAAGCTCAGCTCATGTAACGATTGCAAGTCTTCAAAGCCTAAGGATTGCTCAGCTACAACACCGTTTGTATACGTATTTTGGACAAGAGCGCCGTTATAGGCAATGACATAGTCGCCTTCTTCCTTTAAATTCAGCTCGTCCAAATACCGCTGCACTCCGCCGATCGGACGTCCTGTGCAGAGTACGATATTGACCCCTGCCGCTTTTGCAGCATTGAGCGCCTCACGGACTTCAGCTGTGACTTCATGATGATCGTTTAAAAGTGTTCCGTCCATATCTATCGCGATTAACTTGTACATCTTGCATCTCCTTCGTGTTGTTTTCGTCCTATCATCTCATCATATCGTTTTTTCTTTTCGCAATTCAATCTAAAAAGACGTTTTTCTCTTTATGAGCCGCGTTTGTTTTCGGACCGTAACCCGCCTTCTTCTTCGGCCGGCCTCCTCTGTTTCAGCGCCGCTTTCTTTTTTCTGCTTCATCAGCATCAGCCCTGCCATTAAGAAAGGAATAGCGGCCAGATCCATAACGGCAAGCTTCACTCCCATTGCTGCGGGAAAGTATCCCCACAATGAATAGCGGTTCCGTCTGATCATCACGTAAGAAATGATTTCTAACATGATAAAAACGGCATTCAGCCATAAATAAATGAGCAGCGCCGCAAACATAAAGAACAGCAATGTATTCCGCATCGTCCCTGAATAAAGGAGAGAACGCATCATGTCCGAAAATGAAAAAGACTGCATGGTGCCGTTTACGACATTTGGGTTATAGATGGTAAAATGCCCGAACTTATTTTCAATCTTAAAAAATAGCCACAACAGCGAAAACCATTGGATGATATGTATGATAACTCCTGTTAAAACGAGCCGGTCGGCAGCTTTATTTCTCATGTTTGTCCTCCTCGCCTGTTTTCATTCGTTTCATCGTTTTTATTTCTCCGTTTTCAATCCAGTTCAGCGTGCCGTTTTTTCCCCTTTTCAATGTGCTTTCGGCAGGATGAGGGGAGCCGAGATACTGAATCGTGATGGTTCCGTCTGTATTTTGGGATAACACTTTGTAAGCTTTGAAGGGCAGCTCTACTCCCCGGCCTTTAATCACTTGCTTTGTCAGCACTTTATCCTTCGTAAACGTGACCGTCTCTGATCTCACTCCGTCCATCGGCCCCGGCTTCAGGCCTTCATCCCATGTTCCGTAATAATAAGGCGTTTCGCCCTCTTTCTTCTGCTGGCATCCCGCCATCATCACACATCCGGCAATAAGAAGCAGCGTGATGAAGCCTGTGCCGTGAGTATGTATATTCCGCAATGTGATCACCTTCCCTTGAAACCTTTTGCACCATTATGGTAGGCAGATGCCGTGGCACTGTGCGATTGACTACATAGGGTATAAAGAAATTGACTAATAAGGAGAATGATGAATGAACCCATATCAGTACTACACACCCCCAGCTTATTTTCCCCAGCAGGAATATGAAGTGAGCCACGTTGAATATGAGCCATATCAGCAGGAAACCTACTATGCGGCGCCCTATCAGCAATATCAGCAATATCAGCAAGACGATCGGCAAACGACGGCGCTAGAACGAAGAGTCGCCCTGCTCGAAAGGCAAAACGTTCAGCAAACGCGGGAGCTTACCCGCCTCTCAACTGAAGATCAGCGCCAAAACCGTGAACTGACGCGGATGAATGAACAAATCGGGCGGCTGAGCCAAGCCATTGAACTTCATACCCGCCGCTTAAACCGGCTGAATCAGCGCCTGCGCACTGTTGAAAACAGACTCAATATCCCTTTCCACTCCACCGAAGGCGGTTTCTGAGAAAAAGGCAGGAATACAAGGCACTGTCGAGCCTTGTATTCCTCCCTGTACATATAAGGTGAATATTTGAATTCCTGTATTTTATGAATGCCTCTCTTATTCCTCCACATGATAAATGTTTAAATCCAATAACCCAATGGAGGTTTTTTATCATGTATCAAAACCAATACAGCGGAAATCAATTGAATCAGTGCCGTCAAACAGCGCAGCAGCTTATTCAGCAGACACAGCAAAGCAGCAATCAGTATAAACAAATGCTGCAGCAAGAACAGCAAAATATTCAAATTCTTCAGCAGGTGCTTAACCATGAGCAGCATGCCGTCCATACGATTCAGCAAGCGCTGCAGGGCCATGAAATGGCGATCCAAAAATGCCAGCAGATCGTAAATATGTGCAACCAGCTGCAGCACGAAGTAAGCGGGCAAATGCCTTCATCTATGATGAATTCAAACGTTTCTTCATTCCCGCAAAGCCAGCAGCACACACCATTCCAACAGCATTCATACCAGCAATAATAAAGTGATACAAATGACAAAGCTCGATGATTCGGACTTTGTCATTTGTTTTGTTTACCGATGTTTTGTCAGATCTATGTGCTGAGCGGGTTTTCCGCCAAATCTGGATTCGGCCTCATGTCTTACCGCCTCAAAAGCTCTTGCCTCTACACGTTGTTTAAACACGTCAAGCTGAATCAGATAGGCGGCCCTCACCTTCAAGCCATGAACGATGGTAATGACCCATAAAGGCAGCACTATATATACGCCGGGTTTCGATGGCAGAAAATAAGCGATTGCTAAAATAATAAAATAAATAAGACCGTATTTCAGCCAGTGCTTGTTCTTGGCTCTGTAACCGATATAGAAAAAAGCGAAAAAGCTGGTTAAAGCAAAAGGCACAAAAGTCAAAAGCAGCCACCAGCTGTGCAGCACTTCCCACCAGGCCCCTCGTTTCGTAATCAATATACATTCCCTCCTCCTTTACTACTATAACATGGATAATCAAGGAAGGTTTTCAAATAAAAAGCGTAGACGAGGACAGGCCTTCCTGCTATATTACTAATGATAATAATAATCATTATCAATATAAGGGGGGGGGATAATCATGAAGAAACAATCATGGCTGACCGGCCTGGCACTCCTGTTTGTTTTTGCTTTAAGCGCTTGCAGCGGCGCGAATGAAAGCAGCGGGCCAGCGTCAGGCAAGGAAAAGACGGACATGCGTACATACCATTCATCAAAAGGAGATGTAAAGATACCCGCGCACCCGAAGCGGATTGTCACTGATTTTTATGCGGGAGAGCTGTTCACCGTTGACGCAAATGTCGTCGGAGCCGGCTCATGGTCGTTCAAAAATCCGTTTATCAAAACACAGCTGAAAAACATCACGGACGTCGGCGATCCGGTCAATGTCGAGAAAGTTATGCAGCTGAAGCCTGATGTAATCGTACTAATGAAAGATGACCAATACGATAAATTGTCTAAAATCGCACCGACCATCGTCATTCCGTTTAACACCGCAAAAAATGTTAAAGACACGGTCAGCTTATTCGGAGATATTGCCGGAGCGAAGGATAAAGCGAAAAGCTTTATGGCAGACTTCAACAAAAAAGCGGAAACAGACAAAAAGAAACTCGAAGGCGTCATCAGCAAAGACGCGACATTCGGCCTTTATGAAAGCACGGATAAGGGAGAGCTCTGGGTCTTTAATGATCATTCCGGCCGCGGCGGCCAAGCGGTATATAACGCACTCGGACTGAAAGCGCCGCCCAAGGTAGAAAAAGATATTATGAAAACGGGGGAAATGAAACAGATCTCCCAAGAGGTCGTTCCTGAATATGCCGCTGATTATATGTTCATCACCGATTACAACCCGAACGGAGAAAGCAAAACCCTCCAGCGGCTGAAGGAATCTCCCATTTGGAAAAACTTAGACGCCGTGAAAAAGAATCGTGTCTTTATCAACGACTTTAACACCTTTTATCCGTATGACCCGATCTCCGTCAGCAAGCAAATGGATCTGATCACTGACATGCTGATCAAGCGGGCTGAAGAAAATAAAAAATAACAAAACGGCACAGAGATCTCTCTGTGCCGTTTGCTGTATGGCTTAATGAAATTTTGACTGCACGATGTTCGGCATATCTTCATACCTGACTTCTTCCCAGGTCTCTACATACTTTCCTTTTGCCCGCACCTTCAGATAAGCTTGCTTCCGAAGATCTTTTCCGGCAAAAAAGGTTACTTCATCTTTTTTTCCTGATTGATTATATCCCTCTAATGTATATTCAGTACCGCCCGGGCTAAGATGTTTGCCATCTCGATTAATCTGTACATATACATCTTGTTTGTGAATAAACGGATTAATTCTATCTGTAACGTCATTATGAAAAAAGAGAAGCCCGCAAATCACGGCAGCGGCCGCCAAAGCGGCCAAGATTGCCAATACCTTTTTCATCTGTATACTCCTCCCTTACTTTTTCATTTTTTTCAAATAGCTTGACCGCACCGCAAGGAAGAATAAGACTTGAAAAACGAAAAATCCTCCGATGGTGAAGCTGAGCGGTCCCGCCACATTGGAATAGCCTTCCACTGTCAGTGTTCTCAACGCAAACAGTGTATGAAGCACGGCGATCGCAAATGGAAAGAAGAATAAAATCGCCAATTGAATTGTCACGCTCTGCGACATTTCTTGTTCACTCAAGCCGATTTTCGCCAGTGAGCGGTAACGCTGCCGGTCCTCATCAGAATCGGTGAACAATCGGAAGTACAAGAAGCTACCCGCCGCCGTAAAGAAGACGATGGCGATAAACAGCCCGATGAATAGACTCAAGCTCGGAAGCTGCACCGTATCATAGTAGGTGCCCGCTTTTGTCATAAAATCAAAATGCACATCTGAATAGTCGCCGTAAAAATTATTTTTCAGTGACTGGCTGAAATCAAGGCTGTCTTTCCAATGATCATAGCTGTAACCGTATAATGCAGCTTTTTCACCTAATGATTTGAGATGGTCAAACGTTTCGCCGTTAACTGCAATGACGCTGTTCAATGAGATAAGCGGTTTTTTGACCTCTTTTACCGAAAGTTTTTGATTCGTCAGCTTTTGTTTTTGGTTCAGCAGCTTCAGCTGATCCGGCGATTCGTTTTTTAAATTGCTATCGTACGTACCCGGGAAATAAACAGCCTCACCGTCTTTCAGGCCGGCCAAGCTGACATGGAAGTATTTTGATAAGTCCGATTGATTGATCATAATAACAGGCGGGGCGCTGTCTCCCTGCTGATATCGAATATAGGAAACTTCCATATCGTCTCTCTTATACGTAAAGCCGTGCGTCTTCAAATCATGTTCAATTTCTTTCAGATGAGTCTGTTCTTTCTTATTGCCGCCGTACGATAAATACTCCATTTCATAAGCGGATTCCTTCGCCCCGACGGTCGCTTTGTACATCGCCAGAACGCCCGTGGCGGTAAACGCCACTGCGGAAATAATGCTGACAATAAAGAACAGGCGCGCGTTGTCTTTTAAACGATAGACAAGGTCAGAAACCCAAATGACATTTTTCCCGCGCAGATAAAAGGTTTTCCATTTCTTCAAAGCCCGCAAAATCCAGATGCTGCTTTGGCTGAAGAAGAAATACGTGCCGATAATCGTTAACAGTAAAATAAAAACAGGCTCATATCCGTGCACGTTGCCTTTGAGAACCATGCCGTACCCGGCCGCAAGGCATCCGACGCCGAATAATGACAGAATCACAGATGGCTTCGGCTCCGGTTTGATTTTTTCAGTGCCTTTGATCAGTTTAATAATCGTGTTTGATCTAATGAAAAAGATCGTGAATTGCGATAAAAGGAAAAATAAGAGCAGGAACCCGCCGCCCGTAATCCCGAGCGCTTTCCAAGGCATATATAAAGGCAAAGCCTTCATTTCTAAAATATAAGCTCCGACTGTAAAAAACGTTTTTGAAAAGATAAAACCGCCGATAATGCCGGCCGCAATCGACATGACGCCGATGATCATATTTTCCGCAGTAATCAGCGCTCTGAGCTGTCCCGGCGTGATGCCCTGCATGAGCAGTATGCCGAATTCCTTATTCCTGGATTTCAGGAATGCATTCACGGAATACAGGACAAACAAGAAAGAAAATACAAAAATCATCCATTCGGCTGCGGTTAAGCCCTTTTTGGCAATGTTATTCAAGTAGCCTTCCTTCAAAGCCGGATGAAACAAAAACATGGCAAAGGTAAAGAAAATCAATACAGAAAAGGCGCTGCTTAAAAAGAAAGCGAGATAGGCCCTTTTGTTCCTCGTGACATTTTTATAAGCGAACTGAAGAAAGGTCATTTGCGTTTCCCCCCAGCATAGACAGCACATCAAGGATTTGTTCATAAAACACTTGGCGGTTTTCCCCGCGGTAAATCTCGTTAAACAGCTCGCCGTCTTTAATAAAAATGACGCGGCGGCAGTAGCTCGCCGCAACCGGATCGTGGGTCACCATCAAAGCCGTGATCTTGTCATTCTGGTTCAGGCTTTGCATCGTTTCCATCACATCCTTCGACGCTTTGGAATCAAGGTTTCCCGTCGGTTCATCAGCTAGAATGAGGGATGGTTTATGAATGACAGCTCTTGCGATGGCGGCCCGCTGGCGCTGGCCTCCGGACACCTCGAACGTCCGTTTATTCAGCAAATCTTCAATCCCCAGCTTCCCGGCGATGCTGCGCAATTTTTCTTCCATCACAGACGGCGATTCTTTTTCAAGCGTTAATGGCAGCATAATATTTTCACCGATCGTCAGCGTGTCCAGCAGATTGAAATCCTGAAACACAAATCCAAGCTGCTTGCGGCGGAAATGGGCGAGCCGTGTCCGCTTCAGATGGTGCGGGTTCTCCCCGTGAATCAGGATATCGCCGGAATCAGGCCGGTCAATCGTTGAGATGATGTTCAGCAGTGTCGTTTTTCCTGACCCTGACGGCCCCATCACCGCCGTAAACTCTCCTTCTTCTATTGAAAATGAAATTTGTTTTAAGGCTTGGTAGGACACTTGTCCTTTGTAAGTTTTATTTATATGTTTAACTTCAAGCATATTCGCCATGAGAATCCTCCTTATGGTTTTATTCTTGTTGATCAACGTGTTTTTCATGTGCATCGGGGCTTTTCAACGAAAAATCCCCTTGACGTAAACAAATCTTATCAAGGGGAAACAGAATGTGCTATGTTGTTTTCTTAACGAAGCCTTACACTTTTGTAAGAAATGAAAATCGAACCGCCGTACCTTCGCCGGGAGATGAGCTGATCTCCACCTCATGGTTGAGCTTGTCCGTGATTTCTTTGACAAGATGCAGGCCGATGCCCGTTGATTCTTGGAAACGGCGGCCGTTTTCGCCGGTATAATAAGGATCAAATACCCGCTTCAGATCCTGAGAAGGAATGCCGACGCCGCGGTCTCTGACTTCCAGCACCGACTTGTCCCCGTCCCGGAAGACAGTCAGCTCCACCCTGTCACTCTTCCCGCCTGAATACTTCACCGCGTTTGTCACCACCTGGCCTATCGCGAACTTCAGCCATTTGGCATCAGTGTAAATCTTGTCATCAACGAGAAATTTCGTTTCAGGATACACCCGGTACTGGATAAATAAACGTTTATAGCTTTGAATGACGGATTGAACGAGCCCGGATAAGGAAACCGCCTCGATTTTAAAATCCCTTTCGAACAAATCAAGCCGCGATGAGTACAGGAGCGTCTCAAGCCCGTATTCAATCTGCCGGACCTCTTTTTTGATTTGTTCAAAAATCGGCTCATCCTCTTCCTGAACGATTAAATTAATGACAGAAAGCGGCGTTTTCACTTGGTGGACCCATTGATTCATATACGTCACTCTTGCGTCAAGCTTGGCTTCCGTCTCATGGAGCTTCTGATGCTGCAAGCGGATCAGCTCCATCTGCTTTTCATAAAGCTCTGAACAAAACACCGAAGAGCCTAGAAAAGGGACTTCCGTATCGTCCTGTCCCGAGCTGATCCACTCATAAACGCCGCGGTCCTTGTACCAGCGGTAGACCAAGTACCCCGCCAAAATCAGAAGCTGCACGCCCAATATATAAAAAAGATGAGAAAAAGAATGAAGACCCGCAAACCAATAGTAAAAGAACACAAACAAGCCTTGGAGAAAAAACAGCAGGATTAACACAGTATGAGATTGCAAAAACAGCTTCATGACAGAGTCCTCAGCTGATAGCCTTCGCCCCGCACCGATTCAATCGAAACAGGCACACCGAGCTCCCGCAGTTTTTTACGCAGCCGTGTAATATACACATTCAGCGTATTGTCATCGACGAAAATATCAGTGTCCCACGTTTTTTCCATCAGGCGGTCTCTTCCCGTCACCTTTTCTCCCCGCTCTAAAAGCACCTCAAGCAGCTTGCTTTCCTTCTTTGACAGCTCGCTTTTTTCATCTTGATAACGCAATTCAAACCGTTCCACAAAAAGCTGTACACCGGCATATTCGATCACTTTTTCTCCTTGCTTTGCGGCGTACTCGCCATATGCCCTGCGGATTTGGCTTTTGATTTTCGCCAATACAATATCATAGGAAAACGGTTTTTCTATATAATCATCTCCGCCGTTTTCAATCGCCATCACCTGATCCATTTCCCCGTTTCTGGCTGAAATGAAAATGATCGGGCTTGTCGAGTGCTGGCGGATCTGGCGGCACCAATAATATCCGTCATAGGACGGGAGGTTGATATCGAGCAGCACCACATCAGGCTTTTCCCGCAAGAACACGTCCAAGACAGTTGTGAAATCAGAGGTCACCACGGTTTGATAACCGTATTTCTCAAGGTAATTCCGCAGCAGCCCACGAATGTCTTCACTATCTTCCACAATCATGATTTTATTCAAACTGAACCACTCCCAATTTTTGCGCTGATGCCCTCATCATAATCGTTTAGGGCGTACAGACGCAACACCGCACAAAAAACCGCCTTCCCGTTAAGATGGCGGCGGTTCTTTATCCTGTCAGCCCACTTGCTGCTTGGCGGCTTTTCCGGCTGATCCGAATTCCCTCATTTTGCTTCGCACAGTCTCTTCCACGGCTTCGATACCGGGTGTCATATAGCCCCGCGGTTCGTACATATCTTCGTTTTCCTGGAATATGCTCCGTGTTTTGTCTGTCCACGCTATCATACATTCCGTATTGATATTTATCTTCGCGTGGCCGAGTTTGATGGCTTTTTTGATTTGGTCTTGCGGAATCCCGGATGCTCCGTGAAGAACGAGAGGAATATCGGTGATGCGGGAGATTTCCTCCATTTCCTTAAATCCGAGGTTCGGCTCGCCCTGATACTTGCCGTGAACCGAGCCAAGCGCCGCGGCCAGTGCGTCGATATTGGTTTCTTTGACAATCCGCTCACATTCCCTGATATCGGCATAGCACACTCCGCCAATCAGGCCGTCTTCCATCCCGCCTACCGTGCCGACTTCGGCTTCGACCGATATGCCGTGCTTTGCGGCATAATCAGCGACTTCTTTTGTCATGGCGATATTCTCATCAATCGGGCAGTGGGAACCGTCAATCATCACTGAGCTGAATCCCGCATCAATCGCCTGTTTGCAGCGTGCCGCACTGCTTCCGTGATCAAGATGAAGCACAACGGGAACGGTAATCGCCATTTCCTCCATTAACGCGCTGACCATGGCGGCGATCGTTTTAAAGCCGCCTAAATAGTCGATCAGGCGATCGGAAGCCGCGGCGATGACCGGCGATTGCTCCTTTTGCGCCGCATGTAAAATCGCCTTTGTCCATTGAAGGCCGTTTATATTAAACTGACCGACTGCATAATGCTCCCGTTTCGCTTCTGCAAGAAGATGTTTCATGGTGACAAAAGCCATGTTCACGCCTCCTTCATGAAGTATTTTGATACGACGGCTTCCGTTGTTTCTTTTGCCGTTTTGATCGTTTCCTCCGCGCTCAGCTTGTAGTATTCAGGCCTGAACAGTTCGACGGAGGCAACGTCTGAGAATCCGATTTCTTTCAGCGCTGATAAGTGGGCGTCTAAGTCGATCGCTCCGTGCCCCGGCCAGACGCGATCCTCGTCGGTTAAACATCCGATTGGGAAATCTTCTGTATCGTCAATGTGATAAATAAAGATTTTCTTCCCGTCAGCCTGCTTTACGTCTTCAAGGTTTGATCCCATCGCGTGGAAATGGAAGCTGTCAAACACAAGCCCGACATTATCCCGGCCGACAGCGTTCACGATGTCATACGCCTGTTCAAATGTATTGACCGTACATTGCGGGTGGCCGACAAATTCAAGTGCGATGTTTACGCTGTACGGCTCCGCGATATCCGAAAGCTCAGTCAGAACCTCTATGCTGCTCTTTTTGATCTCTTCTTTTAAGATTTTTCGCTCTGTCACCAGCGGCACGGCTACCACATATTTCACGCCGAGCGTTTTGCAGGTTTCCATCATGCTTTTGAATTCCGAAATGATCTCCCTATAGCCCTTTTCATCACGATTGTTGAAGAAAACCAGTGCGTTCAGGGCAAGCGGTTTAATGTGGTGGGTTTGAAAATATTCCGCAAGATCGGCCAGTGAATGGTCCTTTAAGTACTCCGGCAGCTTATCCATTGTGCGGATTTCAATATAATCATAGCCGTGCTTTTCGCATAGCTCTAAATCCTGTTTCAGGTTTGAATTCTCCAACGTTGTCGCCTCATTAAAGCAAAGTTTCATGTCAGCCTCTCCCATCCGCGTTTTAGATATGAAGGGAGTCCGGCTGCAGGGCTTTTCCGCCTGCCCCGCCGAACTCCATACTCAGCTTATGCCAGACCTAATTCTTCTTTCATTTTTTGAAGCATAAACCGACTTGATTCATCCGCTCTTTCATCGACCCAAGCAAAAACGGCATTCGTCGCAATTCCGTCGAATTTCATCTCTCTCATCTTTCTGAAAATCGTATCAAAATCAACCTCGCCTTGCCCAATGTCCAAATGCTGGTGAACCGTTACTTTCGCGTCAGGCGGATTGACGATGTAGCGCAGGCCATGCGCCGCTTTATGATTATAGGTATCTGCAAATAAAACATGTGTGAGGCGGTCGCCGGCTTCGTCAAACATTGTCTCGATATCGCCTTTGCCGTCATCATAGAAGAACGTATGCGCAGTCGAGTAGACAAGATTGATCCAATCCTTGTCAAGCGCGCGGATCATATCCATCGCACCTTTGTGCGTCTCGATAAAATCATACGGATGGGCCTGCAGATTGAGTTTAACGCCTTCTTTTTCAAAGACGGGCAGCAGTTCATCCATGGATTTGATAAATTTTTCTTCACTTGTTAACGGATCATATTTTGAACCGCTGAATTCGCTGTTCATCAAATCCACTTCAAGTTCAACCGCAATTTCGATCGCCCGTTTCCAGTTGCGCACGGCGGCCTGGCGGCGGTCTTCATCGGGACCCGCCCAGTGATAAAGCGGAAGGAGAGATGAAAGCTTCACACCTGTATCACTTAAAAGGCGCTTGAGTTTTTTGATCTTTGCTGAATCGACTTTCGGGTATTTATAGAATGGACAAAAATCCTCGCGCGGCGATAGTTCGATATATTCATATCCAAGCTCCGCCGTTTTATAGACCATTTCCTCCAAAGTTAAATCATCTCGGTACATTGATGGGTCCAAGGCTAATTTCATATTTTTTTACTCCCTGATCTATTATTTGTTCACAGTCGTAAATGATTGATAGAATTCTGGTTTCTCTTGGAGTGCCACAGGCTCTTTCTGTCCTGATTCCTGGGCTTTTACGCACGCGTCAGTCGTCACGGCAGCGATATAGCCGTCCCAAGCTGTCGGCCCGCTGACCTCGCCTTTTTTCCGGATGGAATCAATGAAATCCTGGATTTCCACATCGTACGCTTCCATGAAGCGGCGCTTCCAGTCCATCAGAATATCTGTGCTGAATTTGCCTTCTTTTCTCAAGCTGATGCTTGATGGTTCAGGAAGCTTGATGATGCCGTCTTCTCCGACGATTTCACATTGAATGTCATAGCCGTATTTACAGTTCACATAGATTTCAGCATTGATGACGATACCGCCTTTTGTTTCAATGATGACAATTTGCGGATCTTTTAAATGCGGCAGCGCATTTTTTGATTTCTTCGGATAGATGACCTGAACGGATTCATAGTCGTCATTGACGAGCCAATGAAGAACGTCAATTTCATGAACAAGCGTATCGACGACGGCCATATCCGTTGAATAGTTCGGGTCCACAGCCGGATTGCGGTGCGCGCAGTGAATCATAAGCGGTTCGCCGATAACGCGGTTGTCGATGGCCTCTTTCAGCTGTACGTAACCGCTGTCATATCTGCGCATAAAGCCTACCTGCACCAATCGTTTTCCTGCCTTCATTTCTTCCTCGACAATGCGCATGCAGCCTTCAGCCGTTGTCGCAAGCGGCTTCTCGCAAAATACGTACTTGCCGTGCTGAATCGCTTTCAATACGCTGGACTCATGAGCCGGCCCCCAGCTTGTCACTAAGACAGCGTCTACATTCTCGTCAGCGACGAGGCTGTCATCATCAGCGTAAACCGCTGCGTTCAGATTATAATCTTGAACGGTTTGCTGCGCAGCGGCCTGATTCACATCCGTTACAGCGGTAATTTCCGCTCCGGACAGTTTGTTTGTGATGCGGTTGATGTGCTCTTTTCCGATTGCCCCGGTTCCGATAACACCAATACGTAAATTCATTGACAGCCACTCCCTCTGATATTAAATAATGTTCTTGCTTTTCTTTATATTGCTTTCAGGTTACTCTTGTATCTGTTTAAGCGGCGTACCAGAGGATTCAGTGCGAACACAAGTCATACAAGCAGGATCGCAGCCTTATACATCCCCTCTAATTTGCAAGATCGAGCAGCTCGCGGTCGATATACTGCCTTGCCATCAGCGCATACTCAAGCGGGTTGGCGACATCAGGGTCTTGCTCAGCTTCAATGACGATCCAGCCGGAGTAATCGTGCTTTAAAAGCGTCCGGTATACATCTGTAAAATCGATGCATCCGTCTCCCGGAACGGTAAACATCCCCTGCAAAAACGACTGCTGGAATGACTTCCCTTCTTTCTTGCATTGCTCCATAATATCAAGCCGGGCGTCCTTGAAATGCACGTGCTTGATCCGGTCGATATGCTTGTTGAGCATCGACATATAGTCTCCGTCCGAGATGTAGGCATGGCCGGTATCATAAAGAAGGTGGACATGCGCAGGGTCAGTATGTTCCATCAGCCGGTCGACTTCTTCCGCCGTCTGGATGCCTGTGCCGAGATGATGATGGTATACAAGCGTAAGGCCGTGCTCATCAGCGATTTTCCCGAGACGGTTTAAACCGTTACACAGCGTTTCCCATTCTTCGTTCGTAAAGTAAGGTTTTTTCTTAAAGACATCAATGTCCAAGCCCTGTACACTGTACGTTTGTTCAGAGACGGTGGCGACATCGGCTCCGACTTCTTGTAAATATTTGCATTGTTCTGTAAACTCGGCCGCCGTTTTTTCAATACCGTCGCGAAGGATGAAGCTGCTGAACCATTTCCCCGCGATCCGTAAATTCCGAAGCCCCAGCTCCTTATTCAAAATGGAGGGTTCAGGGAAAAACCCTCCGACTTCTGTTCCTTGAAAACGCGCGACCACAATATCACTTAGCAAATGCTGCAGCGTATTGCCGGCTCCGATTTCTGGAATATCGTCATTCCGCCACCCTATGGGGGCAATGCCCCACAGAATATCGTGTTTGCCCATCATGATGCCTCCCCTCTAGTACTGCTTCGCGGCATTCAGCATTTTCTCTTTTGCTTCATATGCCTTTCGGACGCTTTCCTGTTCAGAAACTTCCGCCACACCGACATGCCACCAGCTGTCATAGCCGTCTGTCATCGTTTTCGGAAGGACCTTCATCTCAATCAATGTTGATACGTCTTGTTTTTTCGCGTCTTCCAGCGCCGCTTTCAGCTCTTCCGCTGTATTGGCTTTGTATGTTTTGGCGCCGTAGCCTTCTGCCACTTTAGCATAGTCAACATTTAAAATCTGATTGCCGTCTGTCCGGAACTCACAGAAATAACTGCCGCTGCCATGATCCATCTGCAGGTTGTTGATACAGCCGAAGCCGGAGTTATCAAAGAGCAGGACATTGATTTTTTTGTTATATTGAATGGCCGTAATCAGCTCTGAGTGCAGCATCAGAAAGCTTCCGTCTCCGACGAGCGAATAGACCTCTTTGTCAGGATGGGCCAGTTTGAGGCCGAGTGTGCCTGATACCTCGTATCCCATGCAGGAGTAGCCGTATTCCAGGTGGTACGTATTCGGGACATTGGAGTGCCACAAACGCTGTAAGTCTCCCGGAAGAGAACCCGCCGAACTGATGACGACACTGTCTTCAGGAATCGTTTCGTTAATGGTAAGCAGCGCCGTTGTTTGCGGAAGCTCCGTCTGCAGCGCGTCAGCATACTCATTTAAAACGGCCTGAGAGAAATGGTGTTTAATTTCCGGTACGAATGCTTCACGCTTGAAGGTGACCTTGCCGAGGCGCTCCCGTTCAGCCAGCCATTCGTCTTTCCATTCTTTAATCGTTGAACCGAATTCACTCTTGTATCCTTCTAATAAGCCGTACAGCTTGCCGAGCGCCGCTTTCGCATCCGCCACGACTTGGAACGCGTCCAGTTTGTACGCCTGCATTCTGCTGACATTGATATTTAGAAATTTGGCTTTGTCAAAATCGAATGCCGTTTTTGACGATGTCGCAAAGTCCGTGTAGCGTGTGCCGATTCCGATGATTAAATCGGCCTTTCGGGCCGCCTTGTTCGCGGCGAGTGTTCCCGTGATGCCCATGCCGCCCAAATTGTTGGCGAAATCAGCTTCAACCGTCGATTTGCCGGCCTGCGTTTCCACAAGGGGGATGCCGTATGTTTCAGAAATCGCGATCAATTCTTCACGCGCACCGGAATACTTCGCGCCGCCGCCCACTAAGATGACAGGGTTTTTGCTCGCTTTTATTCTTTCCGCAGCGCCTTTCAGCTCACGCTCACTCGGCTGCATCCGGTCGATGTAATGAACGCGCTTTTCGAAGAAGCTTTCATCGAAATCATATGCTTCCCCCTCTACATCTTGAGAAATACAAATCGTTGCCGGGCCCGCTTTTGCTGGGTCTGTCATCACTTCAAATGCCCGGATTAAGCTGCTCATCAGCTGCTCGGGGCGTGTAATGCGGTCCCAATATCGAGAAACAGGCTTCAATGCATCGTTTGTCGTAATCGCCGCACTGTATTCTTGTTCCACCTGCTGTAAGACGGGGTCCGGCTGCCTCGTCGCAAATGTGTCCGCCGGAAGCAGCAGCACCGGAATATTATTGGCCAGCGCCGTACCTGCCGCGGCCGTTAAGTTCGCGGCTCCCGGGCCGACTGACGTCGATACGGCGTAAATTTTTCTTCTCATCATTTGCTTGCTGTATGCCATTGCGGCATGTGCCATGCCTTGCTCGTTTTTGCCTTGAAAAACTTTCAAATGGCCGGCGTCTTGTTCAAGCGCTTGCCCGATCCCCAGCACATTTCCATGACCGAAAATCGTGAAGATCCCTTCAACGAACGGTTCTTCCTTTCCGTCAACATGGATGTACTGCTGGTTTAAAAATTTGATCAGCGCTTGTGCTGTCGTTAAGCGAAGTTTCCTGCCCACAAACGATCCCACCTTTTATACGTTTGATTTACCATTAAGACTGTGCTTCAATGAGCCTGACGATTTCATCCGCAGCCGGCATCGCATCCGAAGAGCTGTGCTTGCTGACGACGATTGATGCGGAAGCGCTCCCGTATTTTAATGCCGTTTCGATGTCTTTTCCGCTGACAAGTCCGTAGAGGAAGGCTGAGGCATAGGAATCGCCCGCGCCGAATGTTTTCAATACTTTTGTTTTGTATGCTTTTGCCCGGAAGACCTCTCCTGATTTGCTGTATGCGTATGACCCGTCAACGCCGTGCTTGATGACGGCAAGGTCTGCGGAGTGCGCAAATAAGTGCTGAACGGTTTCTTCGTTATTTCCGCCGGGGCGGTTTTCCATCACGTCAAATTCGTCACGCGTGCCGATGATAATGTCGGATTGTTCCGCAACCAATGTGTAGTAAACGGCTGTTTCTTCTGCCGACTGCCATGTATACGGACGATAGTCGAGTTCAAAAACGACTTTCACATTATGCTTTTTCGCGATGTTTACCGCCTTGAGGACGGCTTCGCGTGAAGGGCTCTTCGCAAGCGCCGTACCTGATACGAGAAGCATCTTCGCGTTTGCGACGTACTCTTCACTGACTTCGGACGGCTCAAGATACAAATCCGCCACATCATCTCTGTACATCAAAATGCTGCACTCTTCAGGGCTGAGAATTTCAGTAAAAGCGAGACCCGCTTTGTGTCCGTTTCTGTCAATGATCATCCGTGACGTATCGACGCCCTTTCCCTTCATATACGACTCGATGAATCTGCCGTGCTGATCGTCTGGAATTTTACCGATAAAACCCGCTTTTAAGCCGAGCTTGGCGCTGCCGATCGCGATATTTGCCGGAGAGCCTCCGACATATTTAGAAAACGTCATCGTTTCTTCCATCGGCCGATTGTATTCCGCCGCGTTCAAATCAATACACGCGCGTCCGATTGCGACAATATCAAACTCTTTTTCTTCATTAAACGTATACTTCATCGTAAACTGCCACTCCTCACTTGTTAGGGTTCCAGAATCCATTCATGGGCGGGATCATTATGAAACTTCCATTTCCGTGTCGGTCCTGCCATTACATTTAAGTAGTAGGATGTATATCCGTCCGGAACACCAACCGGGTGATAGCCAGCCGGCACAATGACAACGTTTTCATTTTCTGCAGTCATCGTCTCATCAATAGAGCGGTCGTCCGTGTACACGCGCTGGAATACAAAGCCTTGCGGCGGGTTGATTTCATGATAATAGGTTTCTTCTAAAAAGGATTCGGCAGGCAGATTGTCTTGGTCATGTTTATGAGGCGGATAGCTCGACCAGTTGCCGCTGTCCGTATAGACTTCAACAACCAGCAGGCTGTTTGCCGACGGATCTGAATCGGGGAGAATGTTGTGAACGGTCCGTTTATTCGCCAGCTTTCCGCGATGCTCCACGCCGTTATCCTCCGCTTTAATCAGCTTTGTCGGGAGCTGCCGTTCAGACGGAGAATAGCAAAGCGCGACCCGTGCCGGGCTGACAGCTGTGATGTCAAAGGATTGATCGTTTGATACATAGACGCTGTCCGTCGGTTTTCTTTCAAATACGCTCTCGCGGGTGCCGATGCTTTCAAATGTCTGATCATGATCCGTCACCGTCATTTTGCCTGTCATTGCAACGATACAGCACTCCATCTTTTTCAATTCTTCTGTATAGCGGGAGCCCGGTGCGAGATCCACGACTTTAAACCCGACATATTCGAGGTCTGAATTAGCTGCTGTGACTTCATGAATGATCTTCACGCCTTGTGAAAGCTCATTTGCCTGCGGTTTTCGCAACAAATGACTCATGATTTATTCCTCCTCTTTATTGTAAAGAATGAGCCCGGACGGCAGCATTTCACAAGCCGCCCGGGATGGCTGTCATATTAGTTGAAGTCCGGGGACGGGTATCTTGCCGTCACGACTTTTTTACGTGTATAGAAATCAACGCTGTCTTTTCCGTTTGCGTGCAATGTTCCGAAGAAAGAAGACTTCCAGCCGGAGAATGGGAAGAATGCCATTGGCGCAGGCACACCGAGGTTGATGCCGAGCATTCCCGCATCGATATTCTCACGGAAGTAACGGATCGCGTTCGCATTTGAAGTAAACAGGCACGCGCCGTTGGCAAATTCAGACTGGTTGGCGATATCAACCGCTTCTTTTAAGTTCTTCACGCGGATGACGGACAATACAGGCGCGAAGATTTCGTCCTTCCAGATTGTCATATCCGTTGTGACGTTATCAAAAATCGTCGGGCCGACAAAATAGCCTTCTTCCGATACATGTTCACGGCCGTCACAAAGGAGTCTCGCCCCTTCTTCAATTCCTTTTTCGATATAGCCGAGCGTGCGTTTTTTGTTGTCCTCGCGAATGACAGGGCCTAAGAAGACGCCGTCATCCAATCCGTTTCCGATTTTGATGTCTGCAGCCTTTTCCTGCAATTTCGCCATAAACTCGTCAGCGATTCCCTCTTCAACCGTCACAACCGCGCAAGCCATGCAGCGCTCCCCTGCTGAACCGAATGCAGCGCCGATAATGTTTGTAACCGTATCTTCAAGGTGGGCGTCATTTAAAACGATTGTATGGTTTTTCGCGCCCGTTAACGCCTGAACGCGTTTTAAGTTTTCGCTTCCTTTCTTGAACACGTACTCGCCGACCGGTTTTGATCCGACGAATGAAATGGCTTTAATCTCAGGATGCTCAAGAACGCCGTTTACGACGTCATGCGCTCCGTGTACGACGTTGAATACGCCTTTCGGGAGCCCGGCCTGTTCAAACAGCTCGACCAGCTTCTCCGTTAACAGCGGGGTGCGCTCAGACGGCTTCAGAATGAAGGTGTTTCCTAATGAAATCGCCATCGGAAACATCCAGCAAGGAACCATCATCGGGAAGTTGAATGGCGCGATTCCGCCGACCACTCCGATTGGGTAGCGGTAGTTCGCTGCTTCTACATCCGTCGCGATTGAGGCGAGTGAATCGCCCATCATAAGGGAAGGCGCTCCCGCGGCGAATTCGACGTTTTCAATCCCGCGTCCCACTTCGCCCAGCGCTTCTGTCGTGTTTTTACCGTTTTCCAATGTAATGAGGCGGGCAAGCTCTTCTTTGTTTTGCTGAAGAAGCTGCTGATAGTTAAATAGGATTCTCGCGCGGCGCGGAACCGCCGTCTTTGACCATGTTTTAAACGCTTCAGCCGCTGATCGGACGGCGTAATCAACGTCTTCTTGCGTAGAAATCGGAACCCGGCACATCACTTCTTTTGTAGCCGGATTAACAACGTCTTCATATTGATCTGTATTACTTTCAACCCATTCACCATTGATGTAGTTTTTCAGTTTTCTAATCTCTGCCATTCTTATTGCCTCCTTAAATAGTAAACATCCCTATACAGCTGGAGCATAAAGGATGAATATATTTATGATTTACATACAAAAGACATGAATAAAACGCTTACAAATGTTAAAATGTTGGTAATTCGTAAAATTTGATCATTTGATGAAAACAGCGAGCGGTTACATCTTCCGCTTGTGATTTTACAGGTTACTTTTTGGTCATTTCTTGGTTACATTGTAAGCCCATTGTACCTTCAAGTCAATCTAAAAACTCAAAATTTTTTCATTATTTTTATAATACTTTTTTAGACTGAAAAAATAAGGTATTGTATAGCAGTGCCGAACCATACAAAACGATCCTTTAATTTTATCATTTGTTAAGTAACTATTGATTAACTCTTGGTGTTTATTATATATTTTAATTACTTTAAGAATTTTAGAAGGAGTTTTTTTATGAAACTGATGCGGATACAGGAGATGGAAGAATACATCTTAAAAAACGGAGCTACTTCGTTAGATGAATTATGCGAGGTATTCAACGTCTCTAAAAACACGGTCAGACGCGATATTAACAAGCTTGCGGAAAAAGGGGTCATAAAAAAAGTATACGGCGGCGTCACATCGGCTGAAAAATCGGTGCTTGTCCCTTATGAAAACCGCACCATTCAAAACCAAGACGAGAAAATTAAAATTGCCCATTATGCTTCCCGGTTTATTGAAGATCACGATCTTGTTTTTATTGATTCCGGCACGACGACCAAATCCATTTTGGAGACGCTGGACCCCAATAAAAATGTGACCGTGCTGACAAACAGCCTGGATATCATTAATTCCGCTTCATCCCTGAAAAATATCAATCTGATCATCATCGGCAATAACTACAAACGGAAGACACGGTCCTTTGTCGGCATTGATGATCCAAACACGCTCAATAAATACAATATTAACAAGGCGTTTATGTCCGCAACCGGAACAACGATCACCCACGGGCTGACGAATTCCGATTTATTGGAATACGAGGTCAAAAAGAAAATTTCCGAAAAGGCGAAGGAAGTGTATTTGCTTGCGGACCATTCCAAATTCGGCAAATCAACGCTTTTAACCTATGCCCCATTCGAGAGGCTGCACAGCATCGTCACGTCGCAGCCGCTTGATGAGGAATATACGAAGTATTGCAAAGAGCACCAAATCGACATTCACTTGGCATAGCGTTATAGTGAATAGAGAATGCTGCCGTTTTTTTCCGGCAGCCTCTATAGATACCCATTTTCCTACCAGGAGGCGAAATCATGAGTAAAGCAACAATCGGCAAATCAGACTTAAACGTATTTCCAATCGGTCTGGGAACAAATGCGGTAGGAGGGCACAACCTCTATCCGAATTTGAATGAAGAGACGGGAAAAGAATTAGTCCGGGAAGCCATTAAAAGCGGCGTTACTTTATTAGATACCGCCTATATTTACGGCGTGGGCCGTTCTGAAGAATTAATCGGCGAAGTCCTGAAAGAATTTAACCGCGAGGATGTCATCATCGCGACAAAAGCGGCGCACAGAAAAGAAGGCGATAACTTTGTCTTTGATAACTCACCGGCCTTTTTGAAACAATCGGCGGAAGACAGCCTGAAACGCCTGCAAACTGACTACATTGATTTATTTTACATCCATTTCCCGGATGACCATACACCTAAAGATGAAGCCGTTCACGCTTTGCATGAATTGAAAAAAGAAGGTAAAATCCGCGCGATCGGCGTCTCCAATTTCTCTCTGGAGCAGCTGAAAGAAGCGAACAAAGACGGCTGCGTCGATGTGATTCAGGGTGAATACAATCTGTTGAACCGTGAGGCGGAAAAGACGTTCTTCCCTTATACAACAGAAAATAATATCTCATTTATCCCTTACTTCCCGCTCGTATCCGGTCTGTTAGCCGGCAAATACGACGAGAACACAACCTTCCCAAAAGGCGATCTGCGTAATGAGCAGGAGCATTTCCAAGGGGAGCAGTTTAAAGAAAACATTCAAAAAGTCAATCAGCTCAAACAGATTGCCGAAAAGCACAACGCCGACACAGCACACATCGTTCTCGCGTGGTATTTGGCAAGGCCTGAAATCGACATCTTAATTCCGGGCGCCAAACGCGCGGACCAATTAAAAGATAATATCAAAGCAGCGTCCATCACACTTTCTGAAGAAGACATCGCGTTTATCGACAAGCTGTTTTCGTAAGAAAAAGAAACACGCCTCCCATCAGGAAGGCGTGTTTTTTTATGTTTATTTTTTTTTTCATAAGGGAATGAAATAGTTATCTTACTACACATTTATGCGTTCCAGAAAATGAGGAGGATCATCTGTGAAGAAAAACACAAAAAAATACATGATTTACTTTTTTGGAGCATTAGGAGGTTTGCTTTACGGTTATGACACCGGTGTTATCTCCGGAGCCTTGCTTTTTATTAACAATGATATTCCTTTAACCACTTTAACAGAGGGAATGGTCGTCAGCATGCTGCTTCTCGGTGCGATTTTCGGCTCCGCACTAAGCGGAACATGCTCGGATCGATGGGGCCGGAGAAAGGTTGTATTCGTCCTTTCACTTATCTTTATTTTCGGAGCACTTGCTTGCGCAGCTTCACAAACCGTCACCATGCTGATCATATCCAGGGTCATTCTCGGTTTGGCAGTCGGCGGTTCAACGGCGCTTGTCCCCGTTTACCTTTCTGAAATGGCGCCGACGAAAGTACGCGGAACGCTTGGTACACTGAATAACTTAATGATTGTAACCGGTATTTTACTTGCATATATCGTGAATTATATTTTCACACCATTTGAGGCGTGGCGCTGGATGGTCGGACTGGCAGCAGTGCCGGCAGCGCTTTTATTAATCGGGATTGCGTTCATGCCGGAATCTCCGAGATGGCTGGTCAAACGCGGCCGTGAAGAAGAAGCTAAAAAAGTCATGGAAACGACGCATGATAAAGAGGATATTGAAATCGAACTGGCAGAAATGAAACAAGGGGAAGCTGAGAAAAAAGAATCGACGCTCGGTTTGCTGAAAGCAAAATGGATTCGTCCTATGCTTTTAATTGGGATCGGACTGGCTGTCTTCCAGCAGGCTGTCGGCATTAACACGGTGATCTACTATGCGCCGACGATCTTTACGAAGGCCGGCCTCGGCACATCAGCGTCAGTGCTCGGTACGATGGGCATCGGTGTCCTTAACGTCATCATGTGTATTACTGCCATGATCTTAATCGACCGTGTCGGCCGAAAAAAACTTCTTATGTGGGGAAGCGTCGGCATTACCTTAAGCCTGGCGTCGCTATCGGCTATTCTCCTGTTGTTGGGCCTTTCTTCATCAACGGCTTGGCTGACGGTATTATTTCTCGGAATCTATATCGTGTTTTATCAAGCGACATGGGGCCCTGTCGTATGGGTTCTGATGCCTGAGCTGTTTCCGTCTAAAGCACGCGGAGCCGCAACTGGATTCACGACATTGATTCTGTCGGCAACCAACCTGATCGTATCATTAGTATTTCCGCTTATGCTCAGCGTGATGGGCATCGGCTGGGTCTTCGGCATTTTTTCAGTTATCTGCCTCACTTCCTTCTTCTTCGCCGCCTACATCGTCCCTGAGACGAAAGGCAGAAGCTTAGAAGAAATTGAGTCCCATTTGAAAAAGCGGTTTACATTAAAGAAGGACAGCAAACAAAACCACATTCTTAAACAGCGCACGCTGTAATAGAAAAAGGAATCGTCTCCTGATTGAGACGATTCCTTTTTGCGTCATACCATGACTTTGCAGATGTCATTCGTAAATTCTACCGGATCATGAATCGGCAGCCCTTCGATCAGCAGCGCTTGATTGTACAGAAGGTTGGTATATAATGCGAGTTTTTCTTTATCTTGTTCATGAGCGCTTTTCAGCGTTTCGAATACTTCGTGATTCGGGTTGATTTCCAGCACTTTTTCCGCTTTGACCTGCTGGCTGTCAGGCATGGCGTTTAATACTTTTTCCATTTCAATAGTCACTTCGCCGTCTGTGGCTAAGCAGACCGGATGGGATTTCAGCCGTTTGGACGCTCTGACGTTTTTGACCTTATCCGCAAGAATCTCCTTCATGTTTTCAAACAGATCCTTATGTTCGTTTTCTTCGGCCTCTGTCTGCTTTTCATCCGCGTCGATGCCCAAGTCTGCGCTTGAAACGGATTTGAATTCTTTTTCCTCGTAGCTTGTCAGCATTTTGATCGCGAATTCATCAATATCCTCAGTGAAATATAAAATTTCATAGCCTTTGTCAGCCACCATTTCCGTTTGCGGCAGCTTTTCAATTCGCTCGTATGAGTCGCCGGACGCGTAATAAATGTATTTTTGATCCTCAGGCATTCTGGACACATATTCATCCAGTGTAACGAGTTTTTTCTCTGTAGAGGAATAGAATAACAGCAAATCTTTCAATACGTCTTTATTCGCGCCGAAGTCATTGTAGACGCCAAACTTCAGCTGTCTGCCGAAGGATTCATAGAAAGATTCATATTTTTCTCTGTTGTTTTTCAGCAGGCTTTTCAGCTCGCCCTTAATTTTTTTATTAATGTTTTTCGCAATCAGCTTCAGCTGGCGGTCGTGCTGCAGCATTTCTCTGGAAATGTTTAAAGACAGATCCTCAGAATCAACCATTCCCTTTACAAAGCTGAAATGGTCAGGAAGCAGGTCGGCGCATTTGTTCATAATCAGCACGCCGTTGGAATACAGCTCCAGCCCCTTTTCAAATTCCTTCGAATAGTAGTCAAACGGCATGTTTTCCGGAATAAATAAAATAGATTGATAGCGCACCGCTCCGTCTGCGCTGATATGGACATGGGTAAGCGGCTTGTCAAACCCGTAATGTTTCTCAGCGTAAAATGCTTCGTAATCTTCATCCGTCAGCTCGCTTTTATTTTTTCTCCAGATCGGCACCATGCTGTTCACCGTCTGCTCTTCCAGCACCTCTTCAAACTCGTTGTCGCTGTCTTCTTTCGGTTTGTTGACCATTTCTTCCATTTTGATCGGATAGCGGATAAAGTCCGAGTACTTCTTGATGATCGATTTAATGCGGTAATGATCTAAAAACTCATCATAGCTTTCATCTTCTGTGTTTTCTTTGATTTTCAAGGTGATTTCCGTACCGACGGTTTCCTTTTCACAAGGCTCGATCGTGTAGCCGGCCGCGCCTTCAGACTCCCACAGATGCGCCTCGTCACTGCCGAGCGCCTTACTTTTCACCGTGACCTTATCAGCCACCATAAACGCCGCATAGAACCCGACGCCGAACTGGCCAATAATATCATGTCCGTCTTTGATGTCATTTTCTTTTTTGAAAGCGAGGGAGCCGCTTTTCGCAATCGTTCCGAGATGCTGCTCAAGCTCCTCCTTCGTCATTCCGATTCCGGTGTCGGCGACTGTTAACGTTCTTGCATCCTTATCGGCCGTCACTTTTATGTAGTAATTGTCTTGATCAAAGGTTAACGAATCATCCGTTAAGGCTTTGTAGTAGATTTTGTCGATGGCATCGCTCGCGTTGGAAATTAACTCACGGAGAAAAATTTCCTTCTGCGTGTAAATGGAGTTAATCATCATGTCTAGCAAGCGTTTGGACTCTGCTTTGAACTTTTTCTTTCGCACTTGAGATCTCTCCTTTGATTTATGCTTTTATCTTATGTAATTTCTTTTCAGCATCTATTTATCATATTCGATGACATCTGTCAATCACTTAGAATTTGATACATAGATGCATCCTTTCATATAAATAATTTAACATAAAAAACAATAATTGGTTCATATTTTTATCAGCCCTTTCCCGCGGCGGTTTGGATAGTCCGAATTATGTTTACTCCTTCACATAAGGGGAAAGTTTCCAATAAAAAAGGAGAGTGCGGCATGGGAAGATTAACAAACAAAACCGCTATTATCACAGGAGCCGCGACTGGCATTGGGCAAGCAGCGGCAGAGGTTTTTGCCAATAAAGGCGCGCGTGTGATCTGCGGCGACATCAATGAGGGCGACATGAAGGAAACCGTCAATGCGATCAGAAAAAACGGCGGAGAAGCAGAAGCCTTTCACCTTGATGTCTCAGACGAAGAAAATGTGAAGTCATTTGCAGACAAAATCAAAAATAAGTACGGAACGATTGATATTCTCTTTAACAACGCCGGAGTCGATCAGGAGGGCGGAAAAGTCCACGAATACCCGGTCGAACTGTTTGACCGGATCATCGCCGTTGACCTGCGCGGCACGTTTCTTTGCAGCAAGTATCTGATTCCGCTCATGCTCGAAAAAGGAGGCTCAATCATCAACACCTCCTCCATGTCCGGCCGGGCCGCTGATCTTGACCGCTCCGGCTATAACGCCGCAAAAGGCGGCATTACGAACCTGACAAAAGCGATGGCCATTGATTATGCCAGAAGCGGAATCCGCGTCAATTCCATATCGCCGGGCACGATTGAAACACCGCTGATTGACAAATTGGCAGGCACAAAAGAAGAAGAAATGGGAGTCAAGTTCCGCGAGGCCAACAAATGGATCACACCGCTCGGCCGGCTCGGAAAACCGGAAGAAATGGCGGCAGTCGCACTCTTCCTCGCCTCAGACGACAGCTCTTACGTCACGGGTGAAGACATCACCGCAGACGGCGGCATTATGGCTTACACATGGCCCGGAAAGATGCTGATTGATGAGAAATGGAAGAAAGAGACGGAGTGACGGCGAGTAAAAGAAAACAGCCAGTATGCAAAAAAACACACTGGCTGAACAAGCTGAGGGCGGGTTACTTAAACCAGCCCTTTTCCTTTGATCGGGTAATTGCTTCAATTCGATTTTTTACTTCTAATTTATCTAGGATCATCGAAACGTAATTGCGGACTGTTCCGCTTTTGATGCTAAGGGCGCTTGCGATTTCTTTTGTATTTTTTCCGTCTGCGACAAGCTCCAGCACCGCTTTTTCGCGTTCAGTCAGCGGGTTTTCTTCACTATAGATATCCTCCATTAATTCAGGTGCGTAGACGCGTCTTCCTTTCATGACGCTGCGGATGGCGCTGACGAGCTCCTCGCTTGGGCTGTCCTTGAGCATGTAGCCGCTGACGCCTGCTTTCAGCGCCCGCTGAAAATAGCCGGAGCGGGCGAAGGTCGTTAAAATGATGATTTTCACATCGCTGTCCTTGAGCTTTTCTGCTGCTTCAAGACCTGATTTTCCGGGCATTTCGATATCCATCAGACAGATGTCAGGAGCGTGTTTTTCCACGAAATCGATGGCATCCTGGCCGCTTGTGCCTTTGCCGACGACCGTCATATCCTCTTCTAAATTCAACAGCGAACCAAGTGCGCCGAGTAGCATTTGCTGATCCTCGGCAATGAAGATGTTGATCATCTGCTACCATCCTTTTCTTTTGATTTTGAATCATTTGGGATGCTCATGGTCAGCTTTGTTCCAGTAGATGTATCGATGGCTAAACTGCCATTTGCGAATTCAAGCCGTTCTCTCATACCAAGCAGGCCGTTTCCCTTTGAAAAAAAGTGGGCTTCGCCGCCTTGGAAGCTGCCGTCATCTTCAACCGTAATGACAACCTCTTTCCAGAGCTGCTGAATGGTGATGCGGCATACTTTGGCGCCGCTGTGTTTCACGACATTGGTGACAGCTTCTTTAATGCACATGCTGACGATGTTTTCGTTTAGCAGGGAGATATTTTTTGGCGCTTCTTTTTCTTCGTACACAAAGTCAATTCCTGCTGCTTCAAGAATTTGCCGAACATTGCCGAGCTCATCCTTCAATCGGATGCCTTTCATCGACGAGACAATTTGTCTGACCTCATTTAAGGAGGTGCGGGCCGTCTGTTGAACGCTTTTCAGCTCAGTGCGTGCCTGTTCAGGGTCCTTGTAAATCAGCTTCCGGGCAAGATCGCTTTTTAGTCCGATTAAGGAGAGCTTTTGCCCAAGCGTATCGTGAAGATCGCGGGCGATGCGCTGCCTTTCTTCCAGCTTCACAAGATCCGCAATTCGTTCATTTGCATATTCTAATTTCTCCTCAAGGCGCTCTCGTTCCTTCCTGCTACGAATGCTGAGCGGAAGCAAGATGGCACTGATCAGTGTAATGACGATAAACGGGATTTGTGTCAAAAACCACCCTTTTTTCAGAACAAGGCTGAAGTTGACGGCAATCGCCGCACTGGTGATATGAATGTAATATAAGATATAAAAAGGAACTTTCTCTCGGATATGGCCGATGAAATAGGCGATAAAGAAGGCGAAATAAATATAGCTGAACAGCATGACCGAGCCGGTCGAAATGCCGATCAGAAGAAGAGCCCATAAGTAAAGCGGCCAGCCTTTTGCGACAAATGCAAAGCGATATGCGGCAAAGAAAACAAGCGTGAAAATGACGCCGGCAGCCATCACAAAGGTTGAAGAGCTTTTAAAAATAAAATAAAAGGGCAGGATGAAAAAAATCGTCCATATATAAGGAGAAATTCCGTTCAGTTTTTGAAATTTAACATACTTCTTCATCCTTGTTCCACCTTCTGCTGCTTGTGTCTACCATCACTTTATCAAAACACCGCCTCCATTGCATCCTCATGTATAAAGAGAAGGCCCTTTCAGATAAGAGAAAGAGCCGTGCGCCATATTAGGCATTTTTCTTTAAAGGTTCTTCCGGCTCCTGCTGAGGCGGCGGTGTTTTTCGCGCCTCCCGGAAGGTGACAAACTGCTTTTGATCCTCATCCCATAAACGGAATTTCATGGATTCAAGACTTGTTTTAAGCGTAATGGTCGGTACATTTTTTAAAGGTTCATGCCCCTCATGAGCCGCTTCCAGCTTGTAATTCGGCACTCTCGGGCTTAAATGGTGGACATGATGGTAGCCGATATTGCCTGTCAGCCATTGCAAAAGCTTCGGCAGCTTGTAAAAGGAGCTTCCTTCTACTGCGGCCTGCACATAGTTCCAATGCTCATCGGCTTCAAAATAAGAGTCTTCAAACGTATGCTGTACATAAAAGAGCCAGACGCCGATTGACCCAGAAATAAGGAAAATCGGTCCCTGTACAAGCAAAAAGTTTTCCCAGCCAACAAGCAGGCACGTTGCAGCAGCCAATAAGACAATCGCTGCGTTCGTGAAATAGGTGTTCCAGCGTTCCTTGCGGCGGGCGCCTTTTACGTTGAAACGGTTTTGAATAAGAAATACGTAAATCGGTCCGAGAATAAACATAATAAACGGATTGCGATAAAGTCTGTAGCGGACTTTTGTCCAAGCTGACGCTTCGTTGTATTCCGTGACAGTCATCATCCAAATATCGCCGGTGCCTCGTTTATCTAAGTTGCTGCTTGTCGCATGATGAATGGAGTGGCTGCGCTGCCATTGAAGGTACGGAAACAGTGTCAGCACACCTGAAATAAACCCGAACAGGTGGTTCAGCTTCTTTTGTTTGAAAAAGGATTGATGGCAGCAGTCGTGGAAAATGATAAAAATTCTTGTCAAAAATCCTGCTGCTATAACAGTAAAGGCGAGGGTCAGAAGATAGGAGACATTGAGGCTGAAATAAGCAAGAAACCAAAGGGCAAAGAACGGCACAAACGTATTGAAAAGCTGAATGACACTATGCTTTGTATCGGCACCGGAAAATGCAGCAACCTGCTTTTTTAAAGATGCTTGTTTTTGAGTTGCGGTGTGATTGATCATGAATGTCATGTCCCTTCTTTTTCATTATGTTTCCAAGTATACCGAGGCGCTCGCCGCGTTTGTAGTAGCAGCCATCACGCCCTGAGTATGACATTTGTCATGTTTGGCATCAGAAAGCTGATCAGGCTTCATATGGAACGGTTTCTTTTTTGTAAGGGAAAAAGACCGAATAGAGACATATGTTCCTTTTCAGTCTGGGGAATTTTGAAGCCTGACAAAAAAAGGCGAGAATGTTGTATACTTCATGTCGGTTTGATGGGCGACACTTCTCAAATTCCCGTTAATCCTTCTAAGTTTGTTACGTGGTATTTATGATTACGCATTATCGAAGAAAATAGCAATAAAAGAACTCCGCCTGTTATGGGCGGAGTTCTTTTTCATCACACTCACAGCAAAATCACCCGATACTTCTTCACATCCAAAAACTGCAAAAACTCCCGCGCCAGCACTTCCGGAGGGTGCTCTTTTCCTTCGTGGAGCCGATATTGTATCAAGCCGACGATCATGGACGCGACGTAATAGGCGTAAAGCTTTTTGCCGGCGTGAATGCGGATCGGCTGTTGCAGGTAAAAGGATTGCAGCGCTCTGAAGATTTCCGGGATGACATCGGGGACGCCGGAATCCTCTTTGAGAAAATGGACGAGCGGCATGCTCTCCGACAGCGCGGAAAAGAGACGGACGAGCGCGGCTTCCGCTTCCGCCATGGAGCAGTCAGCAGGAGAACCGTTTACCGTTAATAAGCCAATCAGCTCCCGGCATGATTGGTGAATGATCTTTTTCAGCAATTCCTCTTTATTGGCGTAATGGTCGTAGAAGGTAGCTCGGCGGAGATTACTTTTGCGGGTAATGCCGGAAATCGTGACCGCCGCATAATCTTTTTTCTCCGCCATTAATTCAAGCATCGCCTCTTGTAAGGCCTGCCTCGTGCGGATGATCCGCCTGTCGGCGGGCAGTTTTTCTTCCTGTTCCGGCACCTGGCGGCCAAACAGCCAATAAAACCGCTTTTGAGAAATCAAATCCCACACCTGTCCGCTGATCGCCTCCGGGGATGCCTCCTGATCCTCGTTCAGCCAATACAGAACGATGGCATACGTGTACAAGGCGCGGTAATGGATGTACATATCCTGTTCAGTCGGCAAGAATTCCGCATTGACCGGCGACAGAAGAACATCCTGCCGGAAAACATCTTTAAAAAACCGGTGAAAGTGAAAATAAGGCATCTTGTTTCTATCCATCATCGTATGGAAAAACACCCGATGCCGATCGACAAATGACAGGGTCGGATGCACCTTTTGCCATGTGCCGTTTAAATTTAAATAATCCTTATGCTTCAGCGAATCATAGAGCGCTTCGCTAAGGCCGTCTTTCATTTCTTCAACAATGTCCTCGAAAATCGCATATTTATCCTCGTAATAAAGGTACAGTGTCCCCCGGCTTACGTTCGCATGCCCGGCGATCTCCTTCATTGTGATCCGGCGGATATCCCGCTCCTGCAATAGCGCCAGCAGCGATTGTTTCATGTCAGCCGTCACAGAATCAGGCATAAGAGACACTCCTTTCATTAGACAGATGCCCTGTTATTGTACGGTAACGTATAGATGCTTTTCCGCTGTCTTTGATACGGAATCACACCATTTTATAATAGGCCCGAGAGAAACAAAAATGCAAACTGAGGGGGAATAACAGATGGATCAGCAAGTAAAAACAGATATTCAGCGCGTCTTTCAGCTGCAGAAGAAAAACCAGAAAGCATTGCGCGCTTCAACGGCGGAGCAGCGAAAAGAAAAACTCAGCCGCTTATTAGAGGCCGTCACCGCCCATGAAGAGGAAATCATTGAGGCGATCAGACAAGACGTCCGCAAGCCTTATCATGAAGTGAAAAGAGCGGAGACGCAGGGGACGATCAAAGCCATCAAAGATAATATGAATAACCTCGAAGCCTGGATGGCGCCTAAACAAGTCGGCTCATCCCTCAGCCCGGAGGCTGACGGGGTGTTGATGTACGAGCCAAAAGGCATGACTTTGATTCTCGGCCCTTGGAATTACCCGTTTATGCTGACGATGGCTCTGCTTGCAGCTGCGATTGCGGCAGGCAACAGCGCGATTGTGAAGCTGTCTGATTTTACGATGAAGACAAGCCATATCGCCGCGAAAGTGATTCGCGAGGCATTTCGTGAAGAAGAGGTCGCCATTTTTGAAGGTGAAGTCGACGTCGCGACAGAGCTGCTCGGCCAGCCGTTCGACCATATTTTCTTCACCGGAAGCACAAACGTCGGAAAAATCGTCATGACGGCTGCGGCGAAGCATTTGGCATCCGTCACGCTTGAGCTTGGCGGGAAAAGTCCGACGATTATCGACAGCGGCTGCGATCTGATGGACGCGGCGAAAAAAATCGCCGTCGGTAAATTTGTCAATGCGGGACAGACATGTATCGCCCCTGATTATGTTTTCATTAAAAAAGATGTACAGGATGCATTTACAGATATGCTGCAGACCATTGTCAACGCCGGCTTTATGGAGGACGACCATACGGTTGACCGCGATAATTTTACGCAGATTGTCAACGACCGCAACTTTAACCGTGTCAAAGCCCTGTTTGACGACGCAATTGAAAAAGGAGCGGAAGTGGCATTCGGCGGCGTCTTTGATGCACATGACCGCACCATATCGCCGACCGTGCTGAAAAACGTGACGCCTGACATGAAGATCATGCAGGAAGAAATCTTCGCACCGATTCTGCCGCTCACGAATTACGAAGATATCGGCGAGGCGGTTGAATACATCACAGACCGTGACAAACCGCTTGCATTATATGTATTCAGCCATAATCAAAAGCTTATCGATTATGTGCTGCAAAACACCACCTCAGGCAATGCCGCCGTGAATGATGTCGTCGTTCATTTCACTGACGTGAACCTCCCGTTCGGAGGCGTCAATACGAGCGGAATCGGTTCATATCACGGCGTGTACGGCTTTAAAGAATTTTCTCATGAAAAAGGCGTTTTTATTCAAGCGTCTAAATAGAAAAAGAATCCGCGCAGGTGACGCAGATTCTTTTTGTTATTTCGCTGAACCGAAAGCGAGCAGTTTATTATAAGTTCCGATGTACAGCGTGCCGTCTTCAGCGAGAACCGGTGAAGAAATGACATTGCTGTCGGTTTGATAACGCCATTTCTCATTACCGTCCGCGTCAACCGCATACACATGTTTATCGTCAGAACCGAAATACACATTGCCTGCTGCGTCAATCAGCGGCGCCGTTCTCACAGGACCGTCAGTATAGAAGGACCAGTTCATATTTCCGGTTTTGCTGATCGAAAACAGCTCCCCGCTTCCCGAACCGATATAAATATTGCCGTTATGATCAATCGCTAATGAAGAGCTGGAGAAACCGTTTAACGGGAACGTCCATTTTACAGCACCCGTTGAAGTATAGGCGTATAGGTTGCCGTCTTGGTTTCCTGCATAAACCGTGCCGTCTTTATCAATGACCGGATATCCTTTGAACGCATTGGAAGTCGTTTTTGACCATTTGACTTGTCCGGTTCCTGAATTTAAAGCATAAAATACATTATTATACGTTCCGGCATAGAGCGTGCCGTTTGACGCCAGAACCGGCGTGGAGCTGATGACCCCGTTTGTTTTATATTTCCACTTTTGCGTCCATGTTGAAGCAGATGTCGGTTTGATGGCATAGATGTAGTCATCAAGCGTCGACACGTAAAGAGTGCCGTCAGACCCGATCGCCGTTTCAGAGCTTGGCGCTCCGCTCAATGGAACGGATGTTAAAATATTTCCGGTTTCTTTTTCGATGAAATACACTTTTTTATCATGAGAAGCCAGATAGATGACACCGTTCGTTCCGAGCACCGGAGACTGGCTATAGATTGTCCCGAGATTTTCAGTCACCCATTTCACGGAACCGTCCGGGTTAAACGCTGTCAGCTTTCCATCCTTTGAGTGAATGAAAATGGTGCCCTCCCCGTCAACAACCGCGCCTGCGCCGTTTTGAGGAATGGCCGGTACATCCTTCTCCCATTTTAAAGTGCCGTCGGCAGTACTTGTAAATCTGCTCTCCCTTGACCAGTTGAACATCGCAGGAGACATAGCCTGTGCGTCATATCGCCCCGTCAAGAAACCGGATGCCGCATTATTTTGCTTAAAAACCGTTTCCGCAGCATGAGCCGCTGATGGCTGCAGCCATTTCCCCGCCGGCAGATCAGAAACTGCTCCCACAGATAAAGCCGCTGCAACCGCAGCGCCGGCAGCCAAAGTTTTCATACGTAATGAAGCTGTCTTTTTTTTCAATGTCAGTCTCCCCCGTTTCTAATAAAATCTGCTATATCACTATTATCATACCATGACAAACCTATAAAATATTTGTATTTTTGGAAGATTTATAGAACGAATGTCATATCGCCTGCTGACGCTTTGGAGCTGAACGGAACGCAACAACGAACCACAGCACATTGACCATAAAAGCCGCGCCTGACCAAGCCAAAACGCCGGAAAAGGAAGACAGCTCCTGTCCTTCATTCACAGCCAGCGTCACCAAAATGATAGCAAGCCAAATGATAAGCCCGATTCCGCAAAAAACAGCCATAATGATCTTCATCACATTTACACCGAGAACATACATAACCAGCGGAACCAAATAGATGAAAAGCATCTTGCCGACAGCCGCCCACATGCCCGCAGAGTTAGAATGATTCGCGTTCGGCCCCGTTTCTGCAAACGGAGAAAGCGAGCCGATGACCGGCAATAAACAAAACATCACAGCAGAAAGCAGCGTTACGGCGACCGTACCGTTTTTCTTTTTGTTCTCCATGAAAACACCCTCCTGACAAAATCCCCGCATATGATTTTCCGAAAATATAATAATATGTTATATTTTAACACGGATATCCGCATGAAAGGAGCCGCTATGAGATCTCTCTTATCCAAACACGTTTTGCATCAGATGTGGCAGGCCGGTATTTTCGATTAAGCCGTTTAGCTTTCATCCTGCAGAAAACTTCCGTCTATTTCGCTGCTGCTGGCTCTGTGGAGAAATGATTTTTTTATCTGCAAAACCATTCAACACATTTACAAATCCAGAAAAATAGATATAATAAGCTGTATGGAACCGATACTTATTCATAAAGCGTTATCTAACAAAACCCGAAGTGATATTATGATATGGCTAAAACATCCCGAGGAACATTTTGACGAAAGGCCATATCTTGAGCAGGGCCTCAGCTTCCGCACCGGGATTTGCGTCGGCGATATTCAGGCGAAATCAGGGCTTGCGCAGTCCGTGATCTCAAGCTACCTGCTGACGATGCAAAAAGCCGGCCTGCTGGAATCTGAACGAATCGGAAAATGGACCTATTACAGACGAAACGAAAAAAACATCAAAGCCTTTGCAGACTACGTTCAGCACCAACTATAACATTGAAGGAGGGCTTTTTTGTCATAACACATCTATTTTTCTATATATGTAGTTATAAAAGGGGGCATACAATGAAAAAGAGCAGTTCAATCTTCATTATCTTCTTGGCATTAGGGGTTTTCGGCATTATTACTACCGAAATGGGGATCATCGGTGTTCTGCCGCAGGTGGCGGACAGATTTCATATCACCGCTTCAAAGGCAGGATGGCTTGTCAGTGTTTTCGCGTTAGTCGTCGCTGTGTCCGGCCCGTTTTTGACATTGCTTGCTTCCGGCTTAAATCGTAAATATATTCTTTTGCTGGCCGTGCTGATGTTTGCCGTTTCAAATACAGTCTACGCATATACGGCGCATTTCAATGTCATGCTTGCGTTCCGGATTATCCCCGCCTTGTGTCACCCCGTGTTTTTTTCTGTAGCGCTTGCTGCGGCTGCAAGGCTTGTCCCTGCAGAACAATCAGGAAAAGCCGTAACAAAAGTATTTTCGGGCATTACCGTCGGGTTTGCCTTTGGCGTGCCGTTCACGTCTTATCTGGCGGAGCGGCTGTCGCTGGAAGCGGCTTTCTTATTTGGCGCAATGATCAGCATCATTGCTTTCGCAGGCATTCTCCTCTTTCTGCCATCCATGCCGGTGACGGAAAAAATGTCTTTCAGAAGCCAGCTCGGCATCCTGCGTAAAACGTCATTATGGCTCAATATCGGAGCCGTGGTCTGTCTGTTTGCGGCGATGTTTTCTGTCTACAGCTATTTTGCGGAGTACCTCGGACAAGTGACCCGTATGAACGGATCATGGATCAGCCTTATGCTGATGAGCTTCGGGGTGATTATGATTGCCGGCAATTTTGCCTTCGGCGCCATGTTGTACAGACATATGAAAAAGACCGTCATTCTCTTTCCGCTTCTTTATACGGCGGCTTACTTTCTCGTATACGGGCTTGGAACATCTTTCATACCGATGGCTGTCCTCGTCTTCGTATGGGGTGCCGTTCATTCAGGCGGGCTCATTGTCAGCCAGACATGGCTCACTGCGGAAGCAAAGGAGGCCCCAGAATTCGGCAACAGTCTGTTTGTCTCCTTTTCCAACCTCGGCATCACCGTCGGAACAGCGGCGGGCGGCTGGTTTATTTCAAACCTGGGAATTCATCAGCTGATATGGTGCGGTATACTGTTTGCCATGCTGGCTTTCGGATTAATAATGGGGAGAATGGCATTGGGGGACAGAAAACTCGCAGGAAACTGAGATCCATGGAAAAACCGGCACAACACCGTGTTGATTTACTGAGAGTCCGGGCTTTTAACCCGGACTTTTTATGACGGGCGCTCGCGTGTGATGTCAATGCCGCCTTCACCGTTTGCCTCAATCTGCGTATTCCCATTAACAGTGATCGAAAGCGGGTGAAACTCCGCGTTTTGATCAGAAAAAATCCAGCGGCGCCCCCTCGGTCCCAAAAGTAAAAACGCACCGTCCCCGTAATCGCCCATAAAGTGAAATCCGTCCTCGGCAAGAGGCCCAGAATTTCTCACCGGAATTCCGAAGCGCTGCAGCGCCTCCCCTGTTGACACCACCTCAGCAGCCGTCACATTGATCTCTCCAATATTCAATACAGACTGAATGGAAAAGCGTTCTCCGCAGGCCGGCGACGTATCTCTGGCGATGAATTCGACAAGATTTTGAGACGGATCTGAGAAATAAAACGAACGGGCATTGATATGGGGAAAATACACCTCATCCTCACCATCTTCTGTTTGAAATACGACCTTATCTTTCGCCCAAGCCTTCGCCTCATCAAACGTATTGTTCGGAATGTTAAAAGCAAAATGATAAAACGGATGAGAGTGAGAATCGGCCCGCCTGAACGCTAATTCACTTTCTCCCGCCTTGATTGTAAAAGAATCACCGGTGTCTTCAGCTAAAGAAAAGCCTAACTCCCGCACGTAGAAGCGTTTCGTCTCCTCCAAAGCATCACTGTACAACGTTACTTTGTTTATCAGCAACATGATCACCCCTTTGGTTTATCTTACCACCCGGCGGAAGAATTCCCACTATTTTGCTTCGCCAATTGAGAAACATCCCTCCCTCGCCTCATTAAAATTTAAAAAAGAGCCAAACCGCTCATACCAACCGTTTTCACACTTGAAAAGCAAAAAAATCATAAAATAGTATGCCGTATGCCTTGACAAAAAATAAATGTTATTTAATAATTCATATATAATTAGAATTATTATTGAAAGATAAAGTGTATTCTTTGTCTTTTTTAATATTTCAAAACATATTTCAGGAGGAAGATATATTATGTCTTTAATTGGAAAAGAAGTACAGCCATTCGCAGCAAAAGCTTACAAAAACGGTGAATTCATCGATGTCACTAACGAAAGCCTGAAAGGCCAATGGAGCGTATTCTGCTTCTACCCTGCGGATTTCTCATTCGTATGCCCGACTGAGCTTGAAGATCTTCAAAATCAATACGCTGCCCTTAAAGAACTTGGAGTTGAAGTATACTCTGTATCTACAGATACTCACTTCGTACACAAAGGCTGGCATGACAGCTCTGAAAAAATCGGCAAAATCACTTACGCGATGATCGGTGACCCTTCTCAAACGATCTCCCGCAACTTTGATGTACTGAACGAAGAAGAAGGTCTTGCTGATCGCGGTACATTCATCATCGATCCGGACGGCGTGATCCAAACTGTTGAAATCAACGCAGGCGGCATCGGCCGTGACGCAAGCAACCTTGTAAACAAAGTAAAAGCGGCTCAATATGTCCGTCAAAATCCAGGTGAAGTCTGCCCGGCTAAATGGGAAGAAGGATCTGAAACACTGACACCAAGCCTTGACCTAGTAGGTAAAATCTAAGGAGTGCATTCCATTGGTACTTGAAGCAAATATCAAAGCACAATTAAATCAATACATGCAGCTAATTGAGAATGACATTGTTCTCAAAGTAAGCGCAGGTGACGATGACACCTCGAAGGACATGCTGGCTCTCGTTGATGAGCTGGCTTCCATGTCATCCAAAATCACAGTTGAAAAAGCCCAGTTGAACAGAACGCCAAGCTTCAGCGTCAATCGTGCAGGAGAAGAGACCGGTGTCACATTTGCCGGTGTTCCGCTTGGACACGAATTCACCTCTTTAGTGTTGGCGCTATTGCAAGTGAGCGGCAGAGCGCCTAAGGTTGATCAAAAGGTCATTGACCAGATTAAGAAGATCAGCGGAGAGTACCGCTTTGAATCTTATATCAGCCTGACGTGCCACAACTGCCCTGACGTCGTCCAAGCCTTAAACATGATGAGCGTGCTCAACCCGAACATTACGCATACGATGATTGACGGAGCGGCATTTAAAGAAGAAGTCGAAAGCAAAAACGTCATGGCCGTGCCGACTGTTTTCTTAAACGGCGAATCATTCGGAAGCGGACGTATGACCCTCGAAGAGATTCTCGCGAAAATGGGCAGCGGCGCAGATGCATCTGAGTTTGCTGACAAAGAGCCGTACGACGTGCTTGTCGTCGGCGGCGGACCTGCCGGCGCCAGTGCAGCCATTTACACGGCGCGTAAAGGCATCCGTACAGGGGTTGTCGCTGAACGCTTCGGCGGCCAGGTACTCGACACCATGAGCATCGAAAACTTCATCAGCGTAAAAGCGACAGAAGGGCCGAAGCTCGCTGCAAGCCTTGAGGAGCACGTGAAGGATTATGATATTGATGTCATGAACCTGCAGCGCGCAAAACGCCTTGAGAAAAAAGACCTTTTCGAACTCGAACTCGAAAACGGAGCTGTTCTGAAAAGTAAAACCGTCATCCTTTCAACAGGGGCCCGCTGGCGCAATATCGGCATTCCTGGCGAACAAGAGTTCAAAAACAAAGGTGTCGCCTACTGCCCTCACTGTGACGGGCCATTGTTCGAAGGCAAAGATGTTGCCGTTATCGGGGGCGGAAACTCCGGAATCGAAGCAGCGATTGACCTCGCAGGCATTGTGAAACATGTCACTGTTTTTGAATTCATGCCGGAGCTGAAAGCAGACGAAGTTCTGCAAAAACGTCTTTACAGCCTGCCAAACGTGACTGTACTGAAGAATGTACAGACGAAAGAAATCACAGGTGACCAAAACGTAAACGGCATCACCTATGTGGATCGTGAAACAGGCGAAGAACAACACGTTGAACTCCAAGGTGTCTTCGTCCAAATCGGTCTCGTGCCAAATACGGAATGGTTAGACGAAACAGTCGAACGCAACCGCATCGGCGAAATCGTCGTCGACAAACGCGGCGCCACAAGCGTCCCTGGCCTATTCGCCGCAGGGGACTGCACAGACGGCCCGTACAACCAAATCATTATTTCAATGGGATCAGGCGCAAATGCCGCTTTAGGCGCGTTTGATTATTTGATCCGGAATTAATACAAGAAAGCCGCCATATTACCTGTTTGGCGGCTTTTTTGATATGTCTGCGTTGAATTAAGAAGGCAGTATTTCTTCTAAACACTCCTCGCTAATCTTATAAGATTTTGGTCTTCTGCTCACCATCTCAACAAATCCTTTCTGTTCTAAATAATCCATTACTTTGTTAACAATATGTCTCGATTTATCTGATATTTTCATTAACTCTTGCACCGATAGTGTTTCATGTTCATTTACAAATACATTAAAAGTGATGATAATACGAAAGAGTTCTCGCTCCTCCTTATCATCACCCCACTGATCACTGTTAATATAGTTATTAATCCGTTTCAGTTTCATTAAATTAAGTTCAAGGTCCTCGATAATCCCTTTTTGCCCTGACAGAAGCAATTCCAGCATATTCATTAAATAAAAAGTCATCTCTCCCCGGTTTAAAGGTGAGGGAATTTCCTCTAATGCCTTGTAATACTTTTCTTTATTCTTATTGACCGCGTAAGAAAAAGTGATGGCTGAATATTTTTCTAAGTATCTGGATAAATAACTCCCAACGATTAAACGTCCTGTTCTTCCATTACCATCATAAAAAGGATGAATATATTCATAATAATAATGGGCTGTCATATAACGATACAGCTGAGGATGTGATTCATCATGCAGATAAACAATTAATGCCTCCAATGCTTCTGTAATTTTCTGCTCAGAACTGACCCCAATATGTGTGGTCATATTCCCATCATTTACTTCAACATACCCTTTTCTGAAAAGCTCACCATCCGGAGCATCTTCTGCCACTATTTCATCTGCTACCAATTCGTCATATAATTTTCTGAAGTCATGAACACTAGTAAACGAATGAATTTGGTCTATAAATTGATATGTCTTCATTAGTCCAACAAATCGCTTATGTTGCGGTTCAGATTGTTCCAGCGCTTTAAGAGCTTCTTTCAATTCTTTTTTTGTGCTGCGAATACCCTCAATTTCATTATTACTCTGTGCTTCATTAATGATTAATTTATTAAAATAAGGCTTCACAACAAATTTAGGAAGTTGACTAATGAGGGAAGAAATTTTAGAACTATTTAATAACACTTCATTATTCAGATTCATGAGTTCATGGGTATTTACATAGAATAATTCGAATGAATCGTTTGTAAGGTGACCTTTACGAAATCCGCGTATTTTTAATGATGTTGAATAGCTGCCATAACTGCATGTTCTCTTTTTGTATTCCTTATCATATGAATCAGCATCCATTTTATAAAAAAGCTTCGATAACTTCTCATACTTCATAACATCACCTCGCTTAATTTAAAATTGTGCACTTTTTTAAAATTATACAATCATTATAGCCTGATTTCTAACAAATATTCTTGCATTCTAATAATTTTTTCGATCAGGTCAACTTCGATTGGACCTTGCAGGTATCCACTCTTCCCCCTAGAAAATTGGGTGCACGGATAGCTTGTTCCAATTATTATTTTTTACGAATACAAGAAAGACTCTATATTGCCTATTGACTGAAGTATACGAAATAAATCGGAGATCCTGCCGGTTATAACCCATATAAATAGGACTTCACATCATGACCGACAAACGCTTTCCATATGATCAAATTGTACGGATAGGACCAGTTAATATCCTGCCGTGACTCATCAAACATTTGATGCAGCCGGTTGCTGTTAAAAATGATCGACCCTTTTTGATCGAAAGCCACCCCGTCGACCCAAAGCATTCTGTCATCCGAGACGAACTGATGAAAGCTGTTATCTTCAGGCTGGTAAAAGCCGATGCCTTTCCCCTCAAGCATGGTGTAAAAAACATTTCCTTGATGATCAGCATGCATACCATCAGTCGTTGTGCCCTTGCTTCCCACCGCTCGAACGGATCTCGAAATCACTTCCAGAGGCGTTTGAAAATCCTGCAGGAGAGATGTATCAATCGCATATAAATTCCGTCCCGTGACCTGACAATAGTATAGAACCTTCCGTTCTGCGGACAGTGCGATTCCATCCGCTCCGATCTTTATCGGCTTGTTTGTAAACACCGGCCGGTTATCAATCTCAAAATGAAATCCCGGAAAGTCCTGCGTGCTGAAGTGCCGGTCAAGCACACGCCGGAAAGTCCTTGTTCTTATGTTAAACACAATGATTCCCCCATCAAGCGGATGGTCCGGCCAGCCATTACCCGAATCCGTGATATAGGCAAACCCATTTTTATTGTCAACAACAACATCATTTAAGAAAGACGTACGGTAATTGGCAATCTCATTCGGAATCTGAATTGAATCGATCAGCTGATTGCGGTCTAAATCAATGATCACAAGCTTCTGTGAGCCTTCCGGTGAAGTTTCGTAGGCAATTTTCCCTTGGTCAAGAATCCACATCCGATTGTATTCATCGATCTCGTACCCCAAGACGGACTGAAGAACAGCCGGGTTTCTAGCCCGATTCCACTCCCAGCTTGGAAAGGCCTCTAATAACGGCTTCCCGTCTTTTATCACAATCTTGTTCAAGGTAGCCGGAATACCGTGAGCCCAGCGGGGAACCGACACATAATAATGCCCCTGCCGATCCATTTTAATGCCGGCCGGCATACACTTTTTCCAATATTCCTTTTCGTAAAATTCTTTTTTCATCTCATCATTCGGAAAATCCCAATCTAAATGGTTCCAATGAAATATCATTTCATAGTGTCCTCTTCTGCCCGGCTGCGTGCTGTGTTGTCTTAATGGATAGGGATCAGCATAAGCGGGATATTGCGATTGTCCATTCATGTACGAATTGTATTCCATGACTCCATTCCTCTCGTTCTCATATCTACATTAAATATATGCCTATAAAAGGAAACGGTTAATTAAAATAAAGACGGCATACTGCATGCAGTACACCGTCTTTTTAATAATTACTTTTATGGAGTCACCGTTTATTTGACTGATTAGGTGTTTTTTGTCTTGCGCCCTCTCGTCCAATATAAAATAAATAATACAATAAACCATAGAGGTGTCAGCAATAAGGCTGGGCGTGTTGCATCCGCAAATAGCATAATCATGAGAATGACAGCAAACAGCGCCAGAACAACGTAATTGATAAACGGCGCAAATGGCGCTTTGAAGGTTGATGTTGCGTGTAAGTGCGGACGGGTTTTCCTGTATCTGATATGGCAGACAAGAATCACACCCCACACCCAAATGAAACAAATCGCGCTGATGGTTGTCACGATGCCAAAGGCTTGTTCCGGTATCAATTTGCTTAAAAGAGCGCCCGCTGACAGGACAATGACCGATACCCATAACGCGTGACTCGGCACATGGTTTTTATTCAGCTTCGCAAAATTGGCCGGGCCCTGTTTCGTTTTGCTTAAATTGTACAGAATCCGGCTTGTTGAAAACATCCCGCTGTTACAAGCAGAAGCGGCTGACGTTAATACGACAAAATTAATGATTCCCGCAGCAAGCGGAATGCCGACTAAGCTGAAGGTTTTCACAAAAGGGCTTTCCGCTGCATTCAGTTCCATCCAAGGGTTAATACATAATAAGACGATGAGCGCGCCGACATAGAAAAATAGAATCCGTAAAGGAATTTTATTAATAGCCGACGGAATATTTTTTTTCGGGTTCGATGTTTCCGCTGCCGATACACCTACTAATTCCACACCGACATATGCAAAGATCACCATTTGAAATGAAAGCAAAAAGCCTGAAAATCCGTTTGGAAACAAGCCGCCATGCTCCCATAGATTTGCCACCGAAACCGTTCCTGTATGCGTCTTGAATCCGATCACCAGCAAAACAACCCCGATGACAATTAACGCGAGAATCGTGATCACCTTTATTAAAGCAAACCAAAACTCCAATTCTCCAAAAAGCTTGACAGTTAACAGATTGAGCCCTAATAAAATGAGTAAACAGATAAGTGCAGGGATCCACTGCGGAATATCAAACCAATATTTCACATAGACACCGACGGCAATCACATCCGCCATAGCCGTCATAATCCAGCAAAACCAATAGGTCCAGCCGGTGACAAACGCCGCCCGCGGGCCCAGATATTCCTCGGCAATATCGGTTAACGATTGATATCCCGCTTTAGATAACAGCAATTCTCCCAGCGCCCGCATCACGAAGAAAAGCGCAATACCTACAATGAAATACGCAAAGATGATAGAAGGACCCGCTAATTGAATCGCCTTGCCGGAGCCTAAAAACAACCCGGTGCCGATCGTCCCGCCAATGGCGATGAGCTGCACATGCCGATTGGACAAGTCCCTCTTTAATTCCCGCTGTTCCAAATCAAATTCCTCCTTACCTCTTTATTGTGAAACGACGAGCAATGAAAAAAGCCCATAAAAAAAGAGATTGGATGTCCCCCAATCTCGTGGTCATAAGAATAACAAATCATATTTGTGCCGCTGACAATTATCAGCACGCCAAATACAAATTCGGTACTCTTCTGTCCTTTTGCCTGAGATTGTGAACCCTTCGGCGCCGCGGAATTCCGCGGTCTCTCCAGAAGCTGCTCCTGCTATAGTGTGACCCACAGCAATCATAGCCTGCTACGTATTGAGTTTTTCGATAGAGATTATTACTATCGGATAACTTTCTATTCTAATAGGGGTTTAGTGGTTTGTCAATGGTCATTTTCATTTCAAGGTTAGAAGTATATCTCAAAATAAGAGATAAGACCTTTACAATAGAAATGATGAATTGAAAAGAATCATTAAAATAACCATTTTCATCATCGCGATGTGGATACTTCATACATTTTCAAAAAATATTATCGCTGATCCTGCTTTCAAAAAATTTATTTCGCGAAAGGATATCATTCCAACAGATAAACTCCTATGGTTCCGTACCCTCTCATGTATAGGCTCAGTAGTAACGTAATTTATCTTTCTATCTCTTGCATGTAAGCATATATCCAAGCATAGTTGATTGCATATATACTTAGTTATAGTTAACTCTCTAGTATTCTTACACTCACCTACACTAGCGACAATATTTTCACATGGTTTATAAATCAACCTCTACTACGAATCCTTTTCGAAAAATATTGGGGTTTAACTGGCACTGCTTATGGGCAGAATAAGCTTAATCTCTCTTGTAAACCTTCTAAGACTTCTTCTGGTACTTCCCTGACCTTGATATCCTCACCTAGGAAAAGCAGCCAATTTGTTATTTCGGTCAATTCTTCGGGATTATGAACATTGATAAAAGTCTTTAGAATGGCTGTGGTTTGATAAGGATTCGTATAGGAAATTGAAATTTTTAAAGGATGATATTTTTTGAACTGGGCAATCGCCTTTGGACCAAGTTCAAGGACAAGGTTAATTACTTCTTCCTGCTTACTTAGTTTCTCTAAAATCTTTTTCTTACTTATTCTTTTTTTCGCAGAGTATGGTTTGACATTGGTAAGATTGTCCACAGGAAAAATCCTCCTCCTTTCATCCTTTAAGTCAAAGCCTTCAATCAGCCAAAGGCCTTTTTCATGATAAAGGTGCAAGAGATAAATTGGATAAGACTTTATTACCTTCTCTTCTTTGATGGTAATCAATAAATAGCTATCCAAAAGAAGGAGTTGGATGAGTTTTTCTAACATGGGATGGGGGAGATCTGAAAGCTCAAGCAGGTCGGGATTATTGGGGTTTGTCCCTTCAAAAAGCAAGATTTGATTTAAAAGAACAAGGTCATCTTGCTGGTTTTCTGAGATAAGGCCTAGTAATTTTTCAGCTAAAGATTGACGGCTCTTTAGATAAGGGAGTTGTTGATTTCTTGTGGCCATAAAAGCAATAAAAAGAGCTTTAATCTCATTATCGGTAAAGCGAACAGCGGGCAGGACAGAGTGGTTCATGACAAAATAACCCCCATTCCTTCCAACTTCAGCAACAAGCGGCATCCCCATGGCTTCAATTTCTCTGATATCTCTAATAGCTGTCGAACGAGAGATGTTAAATTCCCGCATGATTTCAGAAATTGTAAAGTGGGCGCGGTTGTTGATATACCGCATGATGATATTAATCCGTTCAACTTTTTTCATCGGGACCTCCTAAACAGTATCATTTTTTGACATGATTTAAGGTTATTATAAACTCATCAAGTGAAAAGACAAATCATTTGATTAATTTAAAAAAGAGGAAGGTTATGAATATGGAAAATTATACCCTAGAAGAAAAAGACGGCTTTACCGTTTTAGGTATTGGAACGGAGCTTAAGAGCGATTACACAGACTCTGCTGGCATAAACAAGGAAAAGGCTGACTTTTGGGAGGCCGTCCAACAAGATGGAAGGCTTGACACCTTGAAAGCCATAGCCGCAAATGACTATATTTTTGCCGTGAACGAAGCGGTGAACAACAAGATGATGCATTATGCTGGCGTGATGACAGAGGCAGAGGCGTCGGTGCCAGGAGAATCCAGAGTTATCCAATTTCCTAAGGGAGAATACCTGGTTGTTAAAGGGGAAGGGAAGACGGCTGATGAGTTGAGTAATAAGCTTACTGGCATTGCCTTTGGTCAAGTCTTGCCGGAAGCAAAGAATTTTGCCTATGTTGGCGGGCCAAATGCAACGGTTGAGATGGGGCAGCGAAACGGCTTAGTATTTGGTGAAATGTGGATTCCTGTTGTTAAGAAATAAAGAGATAAAAGGAGAGATGGAATTGTCCTATATCGTTGATTTTAAAAATGTGTCTACGGTTGGTTTAGAGTCTTCACCTGCAGCAGAAGCGCTTGCTGGTTTACGTGCTAATGAAGCCCGTTACTTTATGAACAAATACAAGCATGAATTTACGGTTGTACCAGCTAGCGAAAGCCAGGAGACCCTTGATTATGTGAACCGAATTTTGAAAGAAGAACGTGATATTGAGTTTGACGCCAAACCTTTAGAAACGTCGCGTTTTCAAGTGGAAAATATCAAATTTGCCTATGTTTTTTATGAGGATGGTCTTGCGGTCAACGTCATGTATACGGTTGATGACCCTAAGAAGCGGGCCGTTGGGTTTAAGCTTTCTGAGGGGATGGAGGTACCAAAGGAGTTAGAAGGGAAGTTTAAGTTTGCTAGGCAAAAGTCTAAACTAGCAGGAACAATTCGGGGTTCGTTTTTTGTCATTAAAGGAGAATATTAAAGTAAGCAAAAGCGCAAGTGCTGAAATTCAGTCATTTTTTGTATTTGATCATTCTTTTTCTTCATTTGGATAAGAAAAATTTGATTGAGCAAAAAAATAAATTCATGCATCAAATGTTCATCTAGGCATTCAAATTGCAAAACAGCACCTCTCCATCAAATTAGAAGGTGCTGTTATTTTATTTACTTATGGTACGGCTGGTGCAAGTGCAGCCATCTACACTGCCCGTAAAGGCATCCGCACAGGGATTGTCGCTGAACGCTTCGGTGGTTAAGCTCTTGACGATGATAAAAAGCCCCATAAAAAAAGAGATTGGATGTCCTCCAATCTCTTGGTCATAAGAATCATATTTGTGCCGCTGACAATTATCAGCACGCCAAATACTGTCTGAGATTGTGAACCCTTCGGCACTGCGGAATTCTGCGGTCTCTCCAGAATCTGCTCCTGCTGTAGTGCGACCCGCAGTAATCATACCCTGCTACGTATTGAGTTTTCGATAGAGTTATTTTAAAAGAAGTTCAGTGGTTTGCCAATGGTATGTTGAGCTGTTTGCGTAAGGTATCCAAGCTATTAGAAACGCACCCCCGTCTGAAGCCTGCGACAATACCGCCATTTCAACGCCCCTTGGAAAACTTCTGTTTTCATTCATCTCATTTCTGAAAACGAGACAATCCTGTGATAGAAGGAAATCAATTCCATGAAAGTGATGAAGCCAAAGCCGGGTACTTCCTAAGCTGAAATGCGGTGTCCGATTAATGTTAAAGAAGCCTTCTCCGTGGTTTTAGCTCTTTTTCTCTCCGCTCATCTCGGCGCCTCTTACCCTCGTTTTGATTGTCTCAAAAAGGAGTTATGCGTTACTATCATATAAAGGTCAATTATTTAAAAATAATGTCATACTTTTAAAATCACCTTATCATGCAAATGCTCGTACATAGGAGGCAGCTCTTATTCTAAAAAGGGGATGGACGATTTTGGAGACCAAATATTTAGATTTACTCGCACAAAAATACGATTGTGAAGAAAAAGTGGTAACGGAAATCATTAATTTGAAAGCGATACTGAACCTGCCGAAAGGCACCGAGCATTTTGTCAGTGATTTGCACGGGGAGTATCAGGCATTCCAGCACGTGCTGCGGAATGGTTCAGGAAGAGTAAAAGAGAAGATCCGCGATATGTTCAGCGGTGTCATTTATGATAGAGAAATTGATGAATTAGCAGCATTAGTGTATTATCCGGAAGACAAACTGAAGTTAATAAAACATAACTATGATACGAAAGCAGCATTAAACGATTGGTATAAAGAAACGATTCATCGAATGATTAAGCTCGTTTCTTATTGCTCCTCCAAGTATACCCGCTCCAAATTACGCAAGGCACTGCCTGCTCAATTTGCTTATATTACGGAGGAGCTGCTATACAAAACAGAAGAAGCTGCCAACAAAGAACAGTATTACTCCGAAATCATAGAACAGATCATTGCGCTCGGCCAGGCCGATAAGCTGATCACCGGTCTTGCATACAGCACGCAGCGATTGGTGGTCGACCATCTGCATGTTGTCGGTGATATTTATGACCGCGGACCGCAGCCGGATAAGATTATGGAAGAACTGATCAACTATCATTCAGTCGATATTCAGTGGGGAAATCACGATGTTCTCTGGATAGGCGCCTATTCCGGTTCCAAGGTATGCCTGGCAAATATTATCCGCATCTGTGCCCGCTATGACAACCTGGATATTATTGAAGACGTCTACGGCATCAATCTGAGACCGCTCTTGAACCTTGCCGAAAAATATTACGATGATAACCCATCTTTCCGTCCGAAAGCAGACGAAAACAGACCGGAAGATGAGATTAAGCAAATCACAAAAATTCATCAAGCGATTGCGATGATCCAATTCAAGCTTGAAAGCCCGATTATCAAGAGACGGCCGAACTTTAATATGGAGGAACGGCTGTTACTGGAAAAGATTGATTATGATCAAAATGAAATCACGCTGTACGGAAAAACATACCCGCTGGAAAACACCTGCTTTGCGACGGTTAATCCGGATCAGCCGGATGAGCTATTAGAGGAAGAAGCAGAAGTCATGGACAAGCTGCTGTTTTCTGTCCAGCATTCCGAAAAGCTGAGCCGCCATATGAATTTTATGATGAAAAAAGGCAGCCTTTATTTAAAATATAACGGCAACCTGTTAATTCACGGCTGTATTCCTGTCGACGAAAACGGCAATATGGAAACGATGATGATAGAGGACAAGGCCTATGCGGGCCGTGAGCTGCTCGATGTATTTGAACGGTTCTTACGGAAAGCCTTCGCCCACCCGGAAGAAACCGATGATCTGGCGACAGATATGGTCTGGTATTTATGGACAGGAGAGTACTCCTCCCTCTTCGGAAAACGCGCCATGACGACCTTTGAGCGGTATTTCATTAAAGAGGAGGAAACGCATAAAGAAAAGAAAAACCCGTATTATGATTTGCGTGAAGACGAGGCAACCTGCCGAAACATCCTGGCAGAATTCGGTCTCAACCCAGATCATGGCCATATCATCAACGGCCATACACCGGTAAAAGAAATCGAAGGAGAAGATCCGATCAAGGCAAACGGAAAAATGATCGTCATCGACGGCGGCTTCTCCAAAGCCTACCAATCCACAACAGGCATCGCCGGCTACACGCTCTTATACAACTCCTACGGCATGCAGCTCGTCGCCCATAAACACTTTAATTCCAAGGCGGAAGTGCTGAGCACCGGAACCGATGTCTTAACGGTGAAACGATTAGTGGATAAAGAGCTTGAGCGGAAGAAAGTCAAGGAAACGAATGTTGGTGAGGAACTGCTGCAGGAAGTGGCTATTTTGGAGAGTTTGCGGGAGTATCGGTATATGAAGTGAGGAATATGGGGTTCAGAGATTACATTCTCTGGGCTCTTTTTTACGGTTTCCACTTAGTACAGCAAATTGCTACCAAGGTCTGGTTTTCTGCTCGTTCATAGATGCGTAAATAATACCAATACAAATATAGGAGGACGCTATTATTACGAACCGCAAATTTAAAAAGTTGAATTATCCGCTATCAAACTAACTCCTGAGGAAGATTACCTTTACGTTATTTATAAACATGAAAAAGAAAGTTGGGAGCCGATACAGACGCTGTGTTTTGAAGGGCAGAGTGCATTTCTTTAGCAGGATCTGTGATACATTTTTCAAGCGTGTTTCCCTATTCTTCTGCTGCGGCGTTGAAGGGGTACTTCAACAATATATGCATAGATCTTCTTATTAAGAAAATTACGATTTAAAGACGTTCAAGAGTGATTAATAAAATTTAATTCGATTTTGATTTTACATATCCAAGCCCTTCACACTTATACTCAAGCTATAACGGAAACGGATCGATGATGTTCACAGCCGTTACCCGAACAGACAATAAAATACCACCTTATTTATAACTTTTTTCCTTTATTTACGATACGGTTCTCCGTAACAGTCGTACGAGCGAAAGATAAACGGGCTAATGAGTCCCTTCCACTGTATTTAAAACAGATTTAACTGCTTCTTCAATCTCCCTATAACCAGTACATCTGCAAATATTGGACTCCAGCCAATCTTTTATCGTTTCATCACTAGCATTCGGCTCAGTATTAACTAAAGCATGACAATTCATTAGAAAACCTGGTGTACAATAACCACATTGAAACGCAAATTTTTCAATAAAAGCCTTTTGAATTGGCGTATTTATAAGTCCTTCAATTGTAGTAATTTCCTTTCCTTCCCCTTCTACTGCAAGCATTAAACAAGATTTCATCGGTACCCCATCCATTAATACCGTACAGGCGCCGCAATCACCATTTAAGCAACCTGGCTTTGAACCAGTTAATCCAAGACGAAGACGAAGGGCATATAACAAAGTATCGGCTGGCCTGACAGTAACCTGTCTTTCCTTACCGTTTATTTTTAATGTAATAGGATTAGACATTTGGACCTCCTTCTAATTCATGTAAGGCATCTAAGATTGTATGTTGTAAGACAAATATTCGATATTCACTTGAGCCTTCTACATCATCAAGAATAGGTTTAGGTAAATACTGTAAAGACCTACGTACTCTATCTTCTAATGAGTAGCTTTTATCGTTAAACATAACCTCCATTTCAACAGAACGAAAAGGAAATGGACATACGCCGCTAAAGGCCATTCTAACCTCTTCATCTTTTTTTAGTGCACAAACTGTCACCAATGGATATCCAACATTCCACTGTTGTCTTCTTTTTATACTTACAAATGGCAAGTCTGCATACGTTCGATCTATAAGGATATTAAATAAAAAATCCCCTTTTTGTAATTGTATTTCCCTGTTAAATACTTTATTTATAGGATGGTAATGAAGCCCTGCTCTCCCTGCAACCCCTACCAAACTATCGGAAATTAACAACGGCAAGACTGCCTCACGGTAATATATGCCCCCACAAATATTTCCACCCAGGCTAATTTTATTTCGAGCCGTCCGATCCGCAATTTCACTTACTGTTTTGCTTAATAATGGAAATGGATTTTCTTCCTCCACTTTCGTTAATGACACACCTGCTCCGATCACCAGATAATTTTCATAAAAACGGATGGTATGAAATGCTGGAAGTGCGTTAATATCTATCACTGCATCCGTATATATGAGATTCAACCTTCCTAACGTTATAATTTCTGTGCCGCCAGAATAATACAATGGTGTTTTCTTTTCGGCCGCAAGAGAGTGAAATAGATTGGTTGTTTCTTGAATTGTCTTCGGTTTAACATATTCAAAATCAAACGGTATCATCTTTCCACCCCTCTTGCGTCCTCCATAATTGTTCAGGAATAAGAGGAAGATGATTCAATTGGACACCTAAAGCAACAGAAAGGCAATTTCCTAATGCTGCCGGCATCCCCAACAGTCCATGTTCCCCGCCGCCACGCGCCCCATAAGGCCCAATAATATGCGGAGTTTCAATAAATTCAATGATATATTCAGGCTGCTCTCCATAGCGAAGGGGTCTGTATGTTCTAAGTTGAGGATTTAATACTCTTCCATATGGATCAAATACAAAGGTTTCTCTTCCTCCAAATGCGATTCCCATACTCATCCCCCCCATCACTTGACCCCTTGCAGCTTTTTCATTCAATACCGTTCCTATATCCACAACAGAATAGGCTTTTGTAATTCGATACGTATAATCCCGTTTATCTAACTCAATTTCAATTCCCTGAGCACCTACAGCCCACTCGGGTCCCGGCTTTCCTTTTCCCGTTTCCCGGTCTAAATTCGTCATCCGGGTTAATGTGTAGCTGCCGCTCGCAATCATTTGGCCGCCAATGGTATTTCCATTTGGAAACGTATATCCATAAGCAATGTCTTTTATTTCAACATGTACATTCGGATTATCTAAAAAATAAACCTTTCCATCAGCCACTTCTAATTCCTCGACAGGAACTCTTAAAACACATGATGCCACTTCCTTAAGCTTTCGAATGGCTTCCTCCGCTGCATTCAGTACGGCTCTTCCTCCCATTAAAGTTCCTCTGCTTCCTACCGTTTTCCAATGCTCAGGTGTTGTTTGTGTATCTACAAGCATTTTTACGTGAATTTTACTTATATCCATTTTCATTCGTTCCGCTAAGATTTGGGCTAACACTGTTTTTGTCCCTGTTCCAATTTCCACTACCCCTGACATCAAATTAATGCTTCCGTCAGGATTAAAGGTTAAAATAACCCCAGATGTTGCATTTGTATCAAATGTTGAATTTTTCCAAATGCAACAAATCCCCTTTGCCCGTATCTTCCGATCATCGATTTCAATTCTCTGTCCCTCAGCCCAATTCATTAATTCCTTCAATCTTTCAATGCATTTTGGTACATTTCCGACCGTGCTTGAATTGAGAAGAACTTGAGTAGGTGTAGTATCACCAGGGCGAATGGCATTTTTATAACGGAGTTCTAATGGATCCATGTTTAGCTTTTCTGCCAATACATCCATCGTTCGCTCAAAGGCAAATAAAACTTCAGCATGACCATAGCCTCTATATGCACTGGGATATGGATGATTCGTATACATACAATATGAATTACACCATATATGGTCGATTGCGTATGGACCCGTACAATCAATCGCTCCAACTCGACTGATGTCAACTCCTTTATCAGAGTATGCTCCGCCATCAAATAAAAACTGAATGTCTGCCGCCTTTAAGATTCCATCCTTTGTTGCTCCTAATTTTACAATGGCATCCAATCCTATATGAACAGGAGATGTGATCATATCCTCTTCTCTCGAATTAAATAATTTTACGGGCCGGCCTCCGACTGCTTTTGATGCCAAATATGCAATAACCTCTAACTGAACTGCTGCTTTTCCCCCGAATGCCCCTCCTACTAAAGGTGTTTTGACGATAACCTTTCCAGGTTCAATTCCAAAATACCACTCCATTAATTTTTTTATGGTAAAAGGTACTTGAGAGGATGTTGTAATGATAATCTCCCCATCCGCTCGAATTTCAGCAATCGAGCATCTTGTTTCCATAGCAGCGTGATCAGAAGGATTAAAGGAAATTTGGAACTCTGCTGTCACATCACTTTCCCTGAACCCGTCTTCAATATTTCCTTTTCTGACTTTATTCAGGTTTGCGATATTCGTCTTCGGAACGGGGTAAACACCTTCCTTCTTCTCATAACGGTCCAAATTTTCATGGACGAGGGGAGCATCCTTTTGGAAGGCCTCCCGGGGGGAATTTACGACGGGAAGAGGTTCATAGGACACGTTGATGGCATTCACTGCCTTTTTAGCTATGATCGGATTTTCCGCAACAACAACAGCAACCGGCTCACCATGGTATCTGACTCTTTTATAAGCAATCGGCGACCTGTCTTTAATTTCCTCACCGACAAGCGGAAAAGGTTCATCACCCAATATCGCTTTCACTCCGGGAATCTTCCAAGCTTCTGAAAAGTCAATAGAAGCAATATCGGCATGAGCAAATGGACTGATCAGCATTTTTGCGTGTAATGTACCTGTTTCTTGAAAATCATTTGTATATTTCGCCTTACCTGTAACTTTTTCAAGGGCCTCTTTTCGAATAACACTTTTCCCGATATACTCCAACTCATTCACTCCCCGAATTTATTCAGTAGTAAAGTATAATCTTCAACTGTATCTACGTCATAAAAAAGCAAAGGGTCTTGAAAGTTGATCATTTTTCCCGTCTTGATCATACTTTTACGGATTACATACCGAGCGCCTTGATCTCCCTTTAACTGATGTAATACTGGAAAACATTGATGTGAGAATAAGATAGGGGGCATAGGAAGATGTTGATTTTCAGCAGCTATAAATGAATAGTGGTGCTCCCTTTGATAGGAATCAATTAACGTATTGATGATATCTGTGGTGACAAATGGCTGATCTGCAAGGAGAATGATAACGGCATCAACATCATACTCTAACGCTCTTTTTAAACCACATTGTATGGAGTGGCCTTGGCCCTTACTGGCTTGCTCACATTCTACCTGACTCCACTTATTTGACATAGGATATAAAAAGAAAAAAGCCGAAAGCCAATGCAGTGAATCTTCCTTTCCAGTTATAACGAGAATATGATCTAATTTAGATAACAAGGCATTTTTAAGAGCCATACTTCCCAGGGAGACCCCATTAAGAAATAAACTTCGCTTATCCGTCCCCATACGTCTGCTTGTACCAGCTGCCAGGTAAATGGCTACTGTTTTCATGAGGCAGACCTTTGTTTTCGCATTTTTTTAATCATCTCGCCAACAATACTTACAGCAATTTCCTCAGGGCCTTGTGCCCCAATGGGAAGTCCAATGGGGGAATGAATATCCTCTGGAATATTAGCCCCGCCTAATAGTCGTTCCGTACGCCTTCTAGGGCCTAATACACCTTTATAAAATACATCTGTATTTTTCAATTTATGTAAAATAGTCCGATCTTTTTGAAAGCTATGTGTCATAATGGCTATAAAATCCCTTTGTGTAATGCTCAGACCCTCCATTACTTCTTCCAGTACTCCAACAATCAAATGGTTGGCTTTAGGAAAATTGCCGTTATGACATAAAGCAGGGCGCCAGTCAATCACCGTCACATGAAAGCCCGTATCAGCCGCCAAAGAAACTAATGGCTTAGCATCTTCCCCTGCGCCAAAGACATATAAACAAGGTTTTGGAACCATCTGATGGATAAAAAATAAATCAGATGTATGTTCATCCCTTTTGATTCCCTTTTCCGTATCATAAAGGGGATTCTTATTTCTCAGTTTTTGAATACAGCCTTGTTCCATAAAATCCCCAGTTCCAAACACTCTGCCATCTTCAACTATATACATATCTTCCCTTGGCTCTAACCTTTCAGTGAATCGTTTCATTCGAGTAACAGACTTTTTTACATCTAAGCATTTCTTTACTGCCCTGAGATTTCTTTCTAATTCCCCTTTTACAGGCTCGAGCAAAACCGTCAAAACACCATTACAGCCGACTCCCTGTCCCCATGATAAATCGTCCTCCTCACTCATATCAAAGTGAACAATCAACGGCTCTCCTGCAGCCCAAACTTGCTCTGCCCTTTCAACAAGATCTTCTTCCAGACAACCGGCAGATAACATTCCGACTCTTGTTTTGTCCCCTAAAATTAACATGGAGGCCCCTTCTTTCTTATAAGCGGACCCCTCTGCTTTAATGATGGTAGCCAGTACCTTAGTTTTTGTAGAATTCGCGATGACATCCAAAATCCGGTGTATATCATCCATTTGATTCCCCCACTTTTACCTGATTATATCTGCATCTGTATATCCGTATTCTTTTTTTCTTGAAAACATTACAAACTTTTCAGCAATTTAATCGTTTCTAAAAAAAAAGAGTCTTTATAGACCTTATGACCAGGCGGCGGGTACAACAGCATTTTTGAACGGAGAGATTCCAATAACATGTTCTGCTCCTTCTTTTTCCAATTGTCTGTTTCACCCTGTTGTATTCCTTTAAAACCCTCAAAAAATTTACTTAACACTTTTAAATCATTGCCCAACTCCATTTTGTCACTTGAAGATAAAGTTTCTTCTTTTTCCCATTCTTTTAATGTCTTCACTATATTTGATATATACTCATATCCTGCATTCATCTTTTCCATTTCTATTTGATATCTTGAAAGAACGGTTTTATGCTTTTTACTGATTGGGTTGAATTTTAAGCTCTTAGAAGCCGTTTGTAACATTTCTTTTGTCGTATGCAGCTCCTGCAGAAGATTGTTCATTTTATACTCCATGACGTTCCCTTTTCCTTGTCCCCACTCTGACTGAACCCATTTGGAAAGTTCTGAAAGCATTTCAGAAAGCTGATGAGCTAATGTTCGAAAAGATTCCGCTGCCTTTTTTGTGAAGTCTGGCGGAAAAAGGAACATTTGAATCAGAATAGCGATGATGACGCCAATAATCGTATCGATTATCCGATCCATTGCATAATCTTTAGAGTTTCGTTCAAACGTAAATACTAATAAAATGGTGAGGGCTACCTGATGTAAAACCGTTACATCTAATCTTAACCACTTTGCAATGTAGGTCCCGCCTAACATTAATAGACCCAATATCCAACCATTCATTTGTAAGTGACTAACAAGATAGGCTGTTAAAATGACCCCAATTGCAGTTCCTACAATACGATGAAAAGAAAAGCGAATCGACTGATCTATGGTTGTTTGCAAACATAATATAACAGATAGAGGTGCTAAATATGGGTGATCAGAGCCCACTAGCTTTGCCACTTCCCAAGAAATAGCAGATGCAATAGCCATTTTCCAAACCAAGGATGTTTTGTTCTCGATTTTTTTATTTTTCTCCCCCATATTACTCCTCCTTTCAGCGAACCTTTTCCATTAGGTTTCCGTTACTCAAAGGGTTTTATACTGACTTTTTGAAAAAGCGAAAAGAAGCTGTTATTCAAAGGAGGAATCCTTGAATGACAGCTTCTTTTTGGGATTAGGAAAACATTAGTAAACGGAAAAATGATGTCATTGACGATGATTTCTCCAAAGCCTGCAACAGGCATCGGGCTACACGCTCTTATACAACTCCTACGGCATGCAGCTCGTCGCACATAAACACTTTAATTCCAAGGCGGAAGTGCTGAGCACCGGAACCGATGTCTTAACCGTGAAACGATTAGTGGATAAAGAGCTTGAGCGGAAGAAAGTAAAGGAAACGTTTGCAGGAGTATTGGTATATGAAGTGAGGTATATTTAGGCTTCAGAGGTGATTCTCTGGGCTCTGTTTTTGGTTTTTCATATATCACAGCAAATTGCTAACAAGGTCTGTTATTCTGCTCGTTCACAAGTACGTAAAGAATACCAATACAAATATAGGAGGACGTTATTTATAGACATGAAAAAGAAGGATGGGAGCAAGTACAGACGCTGTGTTTGAAGGGCAGAACGCGTTTCTTTTAGTAGGGTCTGCGATACATTTTTCGAGCAAGTTTACCCATTCGCCTGTTGCGGAGTTAGAGCCGATTCCTATTTCTTCGCGTTTTAGCCTTTCAATGATAATAGAACCTTGAAAATCATACAACTTGAACTAATCAAAATGATAAGAGATCAATTTCTTTTAATAGTTAGAGTACTTCAAGAAATACCAAACAATATATGCTTCATCTTTTTATTAATAAAATTACGATTCAAACAAACGGACGTTTAAAAGTCATCAATAAAAATTGAATTCGATTTTGATTTTACAGAAGTTAAAATACCCAAGAGCTTTTCACCTGCACACAAGCTATATCGTAAAAACGAATAACGAAACGGAACATCTAACCAAAACAAAAAAGCATTCCTAGAATAAGAATGCTTTTCACTCTAAATATAAGTTACCTAAACAGTGAATAAACGTTGGCTAGATCTGCACCACTAATTTGTTTACATTGTCCTCCATCTCGAATGTACACTTCATCACCGTACCAACATGGCTCTTCACCGGCTTCAATTTCCAACATCAATACCATTTTCCCTTTGTAATTAATAGGAGACATTTTTGAGTTAATATTCGATTTAAGTTTTTCTGGTAGAATCGAATTATTTATTCTGGAAGTTATAAACGATAAATATTGGTCCAGACTTACACCTTTTATTTTTGCTTCTCTTTCTAATCCTACCACCCCAAAATCTCCAACCCTTGGAGCGATAATATCATCTAATTCTTCAACTCTTAAAGAATGAGCTTCTCGGTCAGAAACACCAATAAATAAGAATCCTTTTCTCCCTTTTCCCAAATTGGCCATGGCTGTGATATTATGTAATATTTTTTCAAAACTATTTTCATCAAATACTCTTTTCTTATCGCTTAGAGTATAAAAACCTTGCTTAAAATCATAATGTGGTGGTTCAACTTGAGACAGCCTTAAATAATTTTCAAAGTCAATTGCTAATACACCAGAGCTTCTTAGAGTACTAGTTGACTTTTTAAAATAATCTTGGATTAAACCTATTGTTAAGTTAATATTTTCTTTTCGATTTGCTACTGAGATACTCTTACCAGATTTAATTCGTGATGCTAGGTTTTCTAAGCTTTTTAATATATTGTCTATAATAAATGGTTCTTCACTATCCACAATAAGTAATTTATACATTGCCATAAAAAGCGTATAATAGGGCTCCTTAACTGCATTACTTCCAGCAGTCGGGTTTAATAAATTTTTCAGATAATTTCTTTCAGTTTGGTCTCCAAAAGAAACCATATTTTGTATGGCATCAAATACAAGTTTAATGTCATTTTTTAAATTTGCTTTTCCATAGGTTGCTATCGCAGACTCTATTTCCAATTTCTTCTTGTCATTTTGATAGTAATCATCAAAATTGTCTTTACTTGCTGAAAAAGGTTCATTTAAAGCAATAGATAAGATTATATCTGCAATTAGCTGCTCATCTTCACTATTTCTTACATGTGACACTCTAAGGATACCTTGATTACACCAAAACGTATCATCAGCGGAAATTCCATATCCTAGTGCAATACTTTTTGAATTAATACTTATTTCCGGCATTTCAGTTAAGGAAAGAACTTCTCTTGAAACATCACCTCGTATCTCTGCACTTAATTCTCTAACTAAGTCAGAAAAGACTGTAGTGATCCCAGCTTGTCTCACTTCTTGGGGGGATAAATGTTTTCCGTTAGAGTTTATCCTACCAAAAACCTCAATGACCTCTTTTTCTGATCCCTGAAATGTTGAAATTGGTAATTGATATTCCAAGAAATTAGCACATCTTTTCTGATCAAGCAACTTAGATTTTTCTTCTTGGATAGGTTCAAAAACTCCCTCCTTTGAAAGTGTATTGGCCGTGGGATGTTGTGTAATATCAAAATATAGACCACCGACTGAGAACTCATTTTCTATAAAACTAAATAAAGCATTTAACCTCTGCATTCCATCGATTATTTCAAAAGTTGTTTCTCCCTTGTTACTCATACCTTTTTCGGCAAGTAAAATCAACGGAATAGGGTACTGAGATAAGACACTATCTATTAAAGATTCTTTTTCGGACCGAGTCCAAACAAGCTTTCTTTGATATTTTCTATTTACTAATAAACACTTATTTCTATAAAGTTGATATAGATTCATAACACTCATTCCGCGAGGTGTAATATTCATTATTATCACTCCAACAATAGTTTTTCCTTATTTAACACAATTAACTTAGATGTTACTAGATGCACCGATTAAGGTTTCACTCTCTTTATATTTTAAATTTTTTTGAAAAATAAACAGAAAGTCAGCAGGTCCTACTCAAATTCCTTATATTTATCATAAAAATCTATTCTTTATTTCTTGATTCCAAAGAATTAAATTTAGAATTAGATCATAAACTCACTCACTTATGATAAGGCTCTCCGCAGTGTATCTAAATGAGGTTATTATCTACATTAGTTTCGTTATTTATATAGAATGAAATTTTAGTTTAGTGCCCAGTTTAATAATCCTCCATAAACTCATTTATTCTAACTTTCTTTATTCTTTCTTTATAGCCTTCAATTTTATCTTGAATCCATCTTTTATGTCTCAAAAATTTAATTCCAGTTAAACTCTTATCAATTAATTCTAATAACTCAATTTTATCTTCTAAAACCGGAACCTCACTTCCACTCCAAGAAAAAAAGGGTGGGTCTAATGGTGTTTTGCAAAACAAGTCAAACGAATCATTATTTTCCAATAGATGGACTAAATACTGCGCCTTACTTTCTTTACTCAAATTAGCTATCCCATAAAACAATAAAGTAATATTTTCTTCATCGGAACTCCATAGAGAAATTCTCTCTCTTAACCACGAATCCTGTCTTTCAATAATTATTTCATCCTTAGGACCACATAATAAATTTTTAAATATAGATACTGTGTCATAAAAGTTACTTTTTGACTGATTAAAGACTATAGGAACTATCCTTTCGAGTATTGATTCCCAATTATCTTTTTCCCAAACAAAAGAGAAATCAACATCCCTTACCCGTAATAATTTATTTTGACTTTTTAATATCTGCTCCAGAAATTGATCTATTATAGTTAAATCAAAATCAGTAAACTGTTTTAAGATTAAAAACTCATGATCTATATTAGAATCTATTTCCATTATCTTGAAATAAGCATCTTTTAACGTACTTAAATCTTTTCGAAACAAGAAAAATAACTCTTTATTAATTTCAGAGAATGGGTTAAATAAATTGCTTAATGTTCTTTGTATAGTAATATCTTTGTGTTGTAATACCCTTTTTGTCACATTTACATATACATTTTCATCAATTTGTATATAATTTTTTAAAAAGTCAAGATCTATTAAATATCCAGAAATATTTTCTTCATCTTCATTAAAGTAATCATATATCTTATTGAGAAGGTCTGTGCTAGGTTTTTCTTCAGATATAGCTCTAAAAAAACAATATAGCCAATTGTTTTGATCATAGAATGTCTTTTCACGTAATAACATTTCTGTATCATTGTCATCTAATACACTTCTTAATTTATTTATAATAGGAAGTGGGTACAATTGTACTTGGTAGTTCCGAGAAATATAAGTTCTAATAATATCAATCAAAAATTCCTCATTAGCATTTTCCAAAAGAGTACTTAAGCTACTTACAATTGAATTTATTTCATTTTGAAAAATTTCATTACCTATAACTTCATCATAAACTTGAAAAACAGCATTAAATTCTTGAGAGTTAAACCTTTTTGCCATATCAACTAATAACTGCTTTTTTTCTAATTCTCTTTCTCGATAATTATGACCATAAAC
>NZ_LSAZ01000005.1 GCF_001584325.1 Bacillus nakamurai | reverse complement strand
CTCGATAATTATGACCATAAACATTTTTTGCTAATATTTTATAGATGTTATATTTTTCAGAATTCAATTTATTTATTAAACTAGTATCTAATTTCAAATCATGTCTTAATAGAAAATCATTTATTTTATTAAATATAATACTTTCTTTCAATGTTACCACTGCTAAACTCTCTACTAGTTCTGAAATAAATTTAATATCATATATTAAAATATCCTTGTTTATTTTTTCTACATCTTGGTATCCAAACTTAAAAAGTATTTTATTTATCTCTTCACCATTTTTGTAATATAAGTCTTTTAATTTATTCCAAGCAATTTCTCTTATTTCAAGAATAGCTGGAGAATATTTTAAAATTAAGTCATAGTATTTGATAGTATTTCTATCTGACATTTCAGTAATATGATGGCTATACTTCAAATAATATTCAATGAGCCTAATTAACAGCATTTCAAAAACAATAGAATCTTCCTGTTCATACTGAGATATTAACAAATTAAACATTTCTTTTTGTATAGTAAAACTTTGTCTGTCAGAAAACTCCTTAAAGCCAAAGCCTTGAGTTAAAACAGAATAGACAGAAGAAAATTCTGTAGGTTTTTTTTGTAAGTATTTTATTATTAATTCGAGTGATTCCCTATAATACTTAGTTTGACTAAAATTAGATAGTGTAGAGAGAATTTCAGACCGATTTGAAGTTTGCTTAGAAGTATCAAAATTTATTTGATACTCCTCTTCTCTGGGTAGCTGATCAACTTTATCTTCAATATAAATAAGTGTTTCTATTTCTAACGCGAACCAAAAAGTGTGTAAGAAACCCTCTAAATTTTCATCTGACTTTTCTTTTAAATTTATGTATACCTTGGTAATTTCCTCTTTTATTAGTCCGTAATTTTCCTTTTGATAAAAATATGAAAAAACACTATTTAGGTTTTCAATAATCCTATTTTTTAATTTAGGAAAGTATATTCTTATTAAATCTGAATACCGTAAAAGTTTTTTATCAAAAACAGCTAGATAAAAGATATATGTACTCAAAATTTGGTCAGATATTTTGGCGATTTCCCCTTCATAAATATCCAATATTTCCATTGAATGAAGCTTCTCAGTAATTCTTAAGAAATTATCTTTTTCCAGATTTGTTAATTGAGCCATTAAATCTAAATTTTCATCATCCCCAAGATTTACAACATTTAAAAAGCTATAGATAGTTGCAGTTTTTAAAAGGTCATTATTTTCTAATTCATCTTCAAAGTCGGTTTTAACACCTCTGTAGTATTCTTCCAATAACTCTATAACGTTTCCTATACTTTCTAATGTATTTTCTCTTATTGCAGTCTCGCATGCCATTATTGCTAACCTAGCATTCCCCTTGGAAATCTTACATATTCTCTCTATATATAAATAATTTTTTATATCATATTCTTCTTTACATAAGGTTTCTATATCTTTATCTTCTAAAACATCAATTTTTATTAAATTGATGATGAATCCCGATACTTTATCCAACATCTTACTTTCTGCATACTCTCTTACGGAAACAATTAATTTGAACTCAATTCCTTCATCTTTTAAACCTAAATACTCTAATATTAAATTCAACTGAGTTAGGTGATTAACATCGTCAATAAATAACAAATAACTGCCAGGACTATTGAAGTGTAACTTTAAATCCTTATATAAATTTTGACCATTATTTCTGAGACATTTAATTTCATATTGTGGGTTTGTTTCTTTGAATCGTTTAACACATTCTAAGGCTATCCTAGTTTTCCCGACCCCAGGTTTTCCTGATAATATAGTTATTTGATTCCCGTATATTGAATCTATTATTAAATCTATTTCTGAATCTCTGGCATAAATAGTTGTATAGTTGCCAATTTACTTCGATTGTAGACTTTTACAAAGTCATCAATATCTAAAATTTGTTCTGTATCTAAAGTTATATTTAAAAAATCGGATGCTATTGCTGGATACTCGTAAATTTTAAAAGAAATAGCATCTAAAGTAAGTAACTCTAGCCTTATGTTATAGTTACTTACTTTTGAAGCTAATTTACTAATTTCCTCTGTAGATAGCCTCCCTGTACAGCAGCAAATAATTTTTTCTATATCATTAAGTGAAATATTGGTTTTCGATTCATCTAAACACTTATCTAGATCATCTTCAAACTTCTTATAGAGATTATTTTTTTGAACTGTATATTCAATAAAAATATACTTATTTTCTGGAGTTTTTATTAGAGTATCTGGTGTTCCTGTTTTTGTATTATTGTTCCCTATTACAGAACCTATGGAATAGACTTCCCCATCAATTGTCTTAGAAAAATAAATATCCATCATTTTTTGAAACTCGCCACCGTTTAGCTCATTAATCTTATTTTGGATTTCATTTATTTTTGACAATGTCTACACCTCTATTAAATATTTTACGTCTTACTGCTAACTAAAGCTTTTTTGTAGATAAAGATATAAGTATGTTCATTAAATTCGTCGAAAATTTTAGAAGGCAAACTCTAGAACCTCTCTACGTATTTTCCACGCCATTAAATTGTCCCCTTAAAAATATTTTATATACCCTAAAATCATCAGACTTACCCTTAGATAATAAGTGTTCTACTGCTATTTAAAATTCGTGAGGTGACATAGAACTATAACAAATATATATTTACTTTTGAAAACCACACTCACTTATGATAGGGCTCCCCACGATTAATCCGAAACGCCCGATAAATCTGCTCGACCAGAATAAGCCGCATGAGCTGATGAGGAAATGTCATTTTTGAGAATGACAGTTTGTCGTCTGCCCGTTTCATGACGGCGTCGCTTAGTCCTAGTGATCCGCCGATGACAAAGGTGACTTTGCTCTTTCCATAAGTAGCCAGCTTATCCATAGTATCGGCCAGTTCTTCGGATGTTTTCATTTTTCCTTCGATGGCGAGGGCGATGACGTGGGTGTCCGGGCTGATTTTGGCCAGGATGCGTTCGCCTTCTTTGTCTTTGACGATTTTCATGTCTTGGTCGCTTAGGTTTTCCGGGGCTTTTTCGTCCGGGAGTTCGATGATGTCGATTTTTGCGTAGGCTGAGAGTCGTTTTTTGTATTCTTCAATGCCTTGCTTGAGGTATTTTTCTTTTAGTTTTCCGATTGTCACAATATTGATATTCACAGGTCATCCCCACTTTAGAAACAAGTTATTCATATATGTTGTCCACAATTGTGGATATCTTTTCTGTATTTTGTGTAGGATCATTCGTTCCCTACTAGATATGTTGCGGTGTCCCCACATAATTCACAGGCTGTGGATAAACTGTTAGTATGTTCGATTTTTCTGATTTCGGGCGGAAGCTCATGATCATCTATGTACATGTCCAGTACGGTTTCGATATGTTCTTCACAGGAATAATAAGCGGTTTTCATTGTTACATCCTCCGGTTTTCTTTTGCGCGCGGCAATTGTTCTCTTTTCAATATAACCTATTTTTACACATGTTAGTAGTGCTTCGGACTGGGTTTTATCCACATTTCGACATATGGAGCTGTTGATAGGCGCAAAAAAAGCCGGCGTTCTGTCACGTCCGGCTTATTGCTGATTTTCTCTTTTCTCCATCAATACATAATCCAAATTCCTAATACACACGCAATCACTGTACAAAGGCAGATCAATCCTCTTTTTTCCTTGACTGCCTTGACACTCAAAAATCCTTCATCACCTGCACGTCATAAAGCTTTAAATGGCTTTTCGGCGTGACGATGTCTTTCAGGTTTGGGATCGTCCGCTCCTTCAGCTTTTTTCCCGTTTTCAGATCGAATTCTTCGATTTTGGCGGGGTGTTTGAAGCTGTAGGTGAACAGGTAGAGCTTTCCGTTTTGATAGGTCAGGTCTTTGAAATCGGCCTTCATTCCTGCTGCGGGGAGGGTGAAGGCTTTTTTGCTTTTTCCCGTCTCGGGGCTGATGCGATATACGGCGCCGAAGCCGTCGATGAAGTAGAGCTGGTGCTGCTCCATGAAAAAGCTTTTTTTGAAGCTGAACGGCATGGAGTCATAAAGGGTTTGTTCGTCATCTTTATAAGAGGCGATGTCATATGTTTTGATGGCGCCGCTGTTTTTCATGACTTTCACCATTTGATAGATATGATCGGCTTTTTCTCCTCTTGTGAGAAAGTAGATGGCGTTATCGTCTGCGGCTAGCTGAGATTCGACAGACGTGCCTTCTTTATACGTCCATGTCGCGATGGTTTTGGTGCTGAGCTTTTCTTGTTCCGCTTGAATGTCGGTGGCGTGATAGCCTTTTTCGTCATCTGTCGGAGTGAGCGCGAAAAGATGGCCTTTGAAAAAGCCTGAGGCGCGGATATAGTGCGGGATGACGTCTTGCTTCCACTTGCCGTCAATTTGGCGGTACAGCTCTGAGCGATAGCTGCCGCCGCTTTTGTCATAGCCTGAGTTATACAGCGTGTAGAAGCCGTCCGTCCGGTCGATATATCCCGCGCTGTCCCCCGTATGCTGATACGCTCTTTTATACGTGTGAAGGCCGTCTTTTACGGTGTAGACCCCTTTTTTGTCCTCCAGCAGCACGCTGCCGTCATGCACCTTGGCTGATCCGAGTTCAAGCCCCTTCATTTGATAAGAAGAAAGCCTTCCTTTTTCATCGGCGAATAGAGCATAGCTTTTCCCGCCGCCGAACGTGTCTTGGTCAGCCGTAGTGGAGAAATACAGCAGCGCCTCTTTATCTTTCAGAAAATCGGGGTTATTCAATGTATCCCTCGTGATCTCCGCAGGGTCTTCCGTGCGAAAATGGAAGAAGCATAAGACCGCTGCGGAAATGATGATCACTAAGGGTATCCAGATGAGTTTTTTCACGTTTTTCTCCTTAGTTAATGGTCAGGATCGTTGTCGTATAAGGCGAGCTTGTGATATCGCGAGGATATACGCCCAGGCCGCCGTTAGAGTCAATGTCGATTCCGGCTTTTAGGAGGAACGCCGACCACAGCAGTTTCGAGCAGTTTTTGGCGCCTTCATGGCCTGTATTTCGGTTATTGACGAAGTTGAAGGAGTACTCGTCGCCGACTCGTGATACGGCCCAGTCAGCGGCGGCTTGTTTTTGGGCATCGGTGACGCTGACGGTCTGGACGATTGAATTGTCTTCAACTTCTCTTCCGTTATAGGCAATCTGCCGGACGCCGTCACCCGGTACGGATTCGACAATTTGATCAGCGGCAGAATACATGCCGACATGGCCGTGGTTGTAATAGGCTGTGTATGAGTTCGTGTAATAAATATTGCCTTTTGTGCTTTTCGGGAGTTTTTTGGTGCCTGACGAGCCGCCCATCGCAGATAAACCTTGTTTGGAAGCGATTACATCTCCTTGCACCTTGTCAGCGGTGATTTCGCTGTGAAACTGCTTGAGGATGGCTTCTGTCGTGACATGCTTCTGTTTGGCCAGCTCTTTAGCGGACTGGATGACTTCTTGCGGGGTCGTGCCCTGCTGAAGCTCCGCGATCTCTTTTGCGTAGCGGGCCGTTTCTGTTTCTTTGGCTTTTACATTCATACCGGAGAAGGGAAGAACCATGGCAAACATCAGTGCAAACGGAATGACGGCTTTGAACATTTTCTTACACTTCATAACATCGCCTCTTTTCTCAAGATATAATTTTTTCCATATTTGTATTATATGACAGAAGTAAGGTGGAAAAATAGACATTTTACAGATTTTTAAAAATTTTATAACAAAACAGGCACCGCCTGCGTTCAAAACGATTGCCCGGGAAATGACGTTAGATCATGAAAAAAGAGGCCCTGACTGCGGGCCTCTTTTCGTTATAGCTTTTTACTCATGATAATATCAGTCTCTAGAAATCCGGTCGTCTCATAAAGACGGCGCGCCGCTTCATTATGGGCGAAAACATGAAGAGACAGTTTACGGACTCCCATGTCCCGAGCCTTTTCATCGAGCCTTGCCAGTGCCTGCTTCGCATACCCTTTGCCCCGATAAGGAGAATAGAGGCCGAAGTCATAAATGAACGCGTCCCGCTGCGGATGTACCGGTTCGGCGTGCAGCCACAGCCACCCCGCCATTTCCTTCCCGTCCAGTGTCAAGCTCCACAAATGATGATGAGCCGTCTGCAGGCCGTCAGGAAGCAAATCATGGAAGGTTTGCTCGGCCAATTCAGGCGCGTCTTCAGGCAGCCATGTTCCCGCCTTGATCTTTTCTTCAGCATAATGCTTTGTCGTATACACGAGGTAGGATTGAAATTCTTGCTCTGTCATCGGCTGTAAGGTAATGATCATACATTCACTCCTTAAAAAACACAGCCTCACAGCTGTGTCATGTCATATTATCCGAAAGCGCCGTTTTCTGCTGGTTTAATGGTTAATGCCGTCTGTGCTGCTGAATCAATTTCTGTGAATAATCCAATAGAGATGAGACTTGCCATTGATACTGAGAGTAAAATGAATTTACATGTTTTCATTACGAATCCCCTCCGTCAATCTCAAAATTTGGTCATTGGCATCAATTGATTCTTGGAAATATTTCGCCGCCAGTTTGTAATTCTCCTGTTTTTTAAAATGCTTGGCGGCTTGATAGGTCAAATCCGTTACGTCACTCCACAGCTCGTGATGTTTTAGCTCGTCAAATGCTGCCGCAAGCATTTCTTCGTTGTGATCAATGAATACATGCTGTAAGATGCGAAGCTTTTGCTTGTAGCTTGATTCGTTTTTTTCTTCGGCGGCTAGCAGCGCTTTATGCAGCCAGAACCGCCCTTCGTCCGTTTGTTCCTGCTTGAATAGCACCCTGGACAGCATGTACATACTGCGCACCGAATAGGCTGAACTCCTATGCTCTTTCTTTTCCAGCGCTGTTTCAAATGCGACTCTGGCTTCCGTTAATTTCTTCTGCCGTTCATAGCAAATGCCTAAATTGAAATGAGCAAGCGCTTCAATATGCCCGTCACCTGCTTTTGAAGCTTGATGAACAGCGGTTTGTAAGATTTTCTCGGCCTGCTGATAATGAAACAAATCCATCCTGTTACAGCCGATCACCATTAAACATTGTGCTTCTCTGACAGCATACATTTCATTGGCTCTGTAAATCTCTAATGCTTTCTCGGCGTGATTCATGGCAAAGTAATTTTGCCGGATTTCATAGTAGGCAATCGCCACTTGATAATTAAATTCCGCTCTTTCAATCTCATTCGGTATGTGCTGAAGCCTGCTTTCGGCAATACGGTAAAAGTTAATTGCCTTCGTAAACCGTTTTTTATAAAACTCATGCATACCCGAGAAAAAATAGTAGTAGTACTGAATCATCTGATCCGTTTTTTCTTTATCGGCGTTCAGCTGAATCGTTTTTAAAATATCGTCTGTCTGCTCATACTCTTCCATCAATAATTTGTAGCGGGAATCAATTAAGTTAAAATACAGGAGTACCGTTTGATGTTGTGTCATGTTTTGCAAATCTGTAAGCAATTGTTCTCTTAACGCCTTAGCCGATTCGGTTTTGTGCTTCTTGATTTCCTCATACCAGTCACTGATTTTTTTAGCCACTTTTTCATGGGCAATCACCTCAATCAACTGATAAGACACCTCCCTTTCCCATTTTGTGTAATAAATATATCATATTTACAGGTGAGATTTGAGGGTAACAGCGGACTAGTTTCCTACTGGCAACAAAAAACCCCGCAAGTGCGGGGCTGTCTCTCATCTATAATAACTTCTTCCCTAACAACGATTCCGCCAACTCCACCGCTGTTTGCCCGGTTTTGTTTTTGTGATCGAGGATCGGATTGACTTCTACAAATTCAGCTGATGTGATGATGTCTGCATCGTACAGCATTTCCATCGCTAAATGGCTTTCCCGGTAGCTGATGCCGCCGACGACAGGCGTGCCGACGCCCGGTGCGTCGCTCGGGTCAAGACCGTCAAGGTCAAGGCTGAGGTGAACGCCGTCACAGTCTGACAGGTAGTTAATGGTTTCTTCAATGACCTTTGTCATGCCGAGGCGGTCGATTTCATGCATCGTGTACACCTTCATGCCGGTTTTCTTGATGTATTCGCGCTCGCCTTCATCAAGCGATCTCGCGCCGATGATCACAACGTTTTCCGGCTTGATTTTTGGCGCGTAGCCGCCCAAATTCACAAGTGTGCCGTGTCCCACGCCGAGGCTGACGGCCAGAGGCATTCCGTGAATATTGCCTGACGGTGATGTTTCCAGCGTATTTAAGTCGCCGTGCGCGTCATACCAGATGACGCCGAGCTCTTTATAATGCTTGGCTGTTCCGGTAAGCGTTCCGATCGCGATGCTGTGGTCGCCGCCTAACACGAGGGGGAACCGCTTTTTCTCAATGACGCTGTCTACCTTTTTGGCAAGCTCGTCATTTCCGGAAAGCACCGAGTTTAAATTTTTCAGCTCTTCATCTTCTTTGATTTTCTCACGATTGACGGGGATGTCGCCTAAGTCCTCTACCGAATATCCCATGTCAGATAACCGTTCAATGAGATGCGCATATCGGATGGCGCTTGGGCCCATATCCACTCCGCGTCGTGCTTGTCCTAAATCCATCGGCATTCCAATAACTGAAATTTGCTTGTTCATCTGTCTTTCCACCTCAACATGTTGTATGTTGTCCTATGCGGGTTTCTCAAAGATGACTTGGACACAAATTGATTTAAAGCTCTAAGTGTTTATCTGACTGCTTATGCTTTTTCACATATAAATGATATACGATAAAACAGATTACCATAAACGGGATGCCGCAATAAAGGGCGAGCCGCTGTTCCGAGTCAAATGCAAGGCTGATGAGCACCACCGTATTCAATGTCAGCCCAACCAGCGGGAGCATCGGGTACAGCGGGGTTTTAAATTTAAGATCTTCCACTTTCCCGCCTTCACGGATGTATTTTCGTCTGAACATCAATTGGGACAAAGAAATTGTGATCCAGCCGACCTGTGCGCTTAATCCCGCTAACGATAAAAGAAACATATAAACGGTTTCAGGCGCTGCTACTTTAGATAGCAGAGACAGGCAGGCAACGGCCAGCGTTACGATCAGCGCGTTCAGCGGCACACCGCGTTTATTCGTTTTTCCAAGCGCTTTAAAGGCTTGTCCTTCGTTCGCCATGGCATAAAGAATACGCGTCGATGCGAACAGACCTGAGTTGGCTACTGACAGCAGCGCGATTAAAATAACAAAGTTCATGATATCAGCGGCATACGGAATACCGATTTGTTCAAAAACCACGACGAACGGGCTTTCCACAACCCCCGCCTGCTTCCACGGAATCATACCCGCGATGACGATAATGGAGAGAACGAAGAAGACAAGCGTTCTCCATACTGTCTGCCGGATGGAACGCGGAATGGTTTTCTCCGGATCTTCACTTTCTCCCGCAGCGACCCCGATGAGCTCCGTTCCCTGGAACGCAAAATTCACGGTAATCATCGTAATCAGCATAGCCTTAATTCCGTTCGGAAACAATCCATCCTCATAAAAATGAGTGAAGAAAGGCGCTTGTGCTCCGTGTTTCAGATCAATCAGCCCAAACATGGCCGCGCCGCCCAGAATAATAAATAATAGGATAACTAAGATTTTAATGCCGGAAAACCAAAATTCCGATTCAGCAAAAGCTTTAGTCGTAATCGCATTTAGAATAAACATCAGCCCCACAAATACAAGGCACCACACCCACACGCCGACATGCGGAAACCAGCGGAGCATCAATTGGCCCGCGGATAAAAATTCAATCGCACATGTGACCGCCCAGCCGAGCCAGTACAGCCAGCCGAACGCAAACCCAAAGGCGGGACTGATAAATTTGGTTGCGTATGTCTGAAACGACCCTGATACGGGTAGGGCAACCGCGAGCTCGCCTAAGCAGAGCATCGTCAAAAACATAATAAATCCGCCGACTAGGTAAGACAGAACCGCGCCGAGCGGTCCCGCCTGATTTATTGTATATCCGGTACTCAGGAAAAACCCGGTGCCGATCACTCCGCCCAATGAAATCATAAATAAGTGCCGCGATTTCATTGTACGCTGAAGCTGATTCTCATTTTGTTGATTTGTATTCACCATTCTGCACCCCTTCAGCAACTTGTATTGGAACCAAGCCGGCGCTAGAAACCGATTTGCTGTCCAAAGAGCCTCTATTTGTATATGGATGTTATATTTAATTCATTTTCGTACATAAAGATACATTATACTAAAATACTTACGCTGCGCAAATAGAGAGTGCTGAATTTTTTTTTTGTCAATTCCATACAAGCGGAGGGAAAGCGCTGCCACATCAAAGTTTTATGCGCTTTGAAGCACTTTTGTGATCTTTTGGATCGCCCAATCTAAATCTTCCTTGGAAATCATTAACGGCGGCGCAAACCGGATCACGGTATCATGTGTTTCTTTGCATAAAAGCCCTTCACTTTTCAGCTGCTCACAATACGGGCGGGCTGCTTCCGTCAGTTCAACGCCGATAAACAGGCCTCGGCCGCGCACTTCTTTAATCATGGGGTTATCAATTTTCTCAAGCTCCGCTTTAAAATACTCTCCGAGCTGAAGGGAACGCTCTGCCAGCCGTTCGTCCTCAAGCACCTCAAGGGACGCGATTGATACCGCGCAAGCGAGCGGATTTCCGCCGAATGTAGAGCCGTGGGAGCCCGGATTAAACACACCCAAAATGTCGCGGTTCGCTGCGATGCATGAGATCGGGAATACACCTCCACCAAGCGCTTTACCGAGAATGAACATATCCGGGACGATGTTTTCCCAGTCGATCGCAAACGTTTTGCCTGTGCGGCCGAGTCCCGTCTGAATTTCATCGGCAATCAGCAGCACATTTTCTTCCTTACAAATGGCGGCCGCTTCTTGTAAAAATCCTTCCGGCGGAATCACGATGCCTGCCTCGCCTTGAATCGGTTCGAATAAGAAGGCGGCAGTGTTCGGCGTAATGGCCTGACGCAGCGCCTCTGCGTCGCCGTACGGGATCAATTTAATGCCCGGAAGCATCGGCCCGAAGCCGCGTTTGTACTCTTCTTCTGAAGAAAGAGATACTGCAAGCATCGTTCTTCCGTGGAAGTTGCCGATACACGCGATGATTTCCGCCTGATTGTCTGCTACGCCTTTGACCTCATACGCCCAGCGTCTTGCCGCTTTTACAGCCGATTCGACTGCTTCAGCTCCTGTATTCATCGGCAAAATCATATCTTTTCCGGTCAGCTTGGCTGCTTTCTCATAAAACGGGCCGAGCTGGTCATTGTGAAACGCGCGTGACGTCAGGGTGATTTTATCCGCCTGATCTTTCAGCGCCTGAATGATTTTCGGGTGTCTGTGCCCCTGATTTACAGCAGAATAAGCACTTAGCATATCCATATATTGATTGCCCTCAGGGTCCTTTACCCAAACACCCTGCGCTTCAGAAATCACAATCGGAAGAGGATGATAGTTGTTTGCGCCGTAATGTGAAGTTTGGCTGATAATTTCTTGAGATTTTGATAAAGCTGACATGTTCTGATTCCCCCTTGTTTTCTAAACATTCAACACAAGTTCTTGCTTTCCCTTTTTATAAAGCAAGTATCGTGCCAACCCGAAAGAACGAGGTTTTTCGTCAAAATTCTCAGTTTCCCTGCAAAATTTTCAGGCAGTTTCTGTGTAAAGAACAGATAAGCGCAAAATTTTTTTGCATTTCCCTCACTATTTATTTTAAAATAACGAATGTTAAGACTATTATAAGGGGGGATTCTTCTGCACACAAACAGCGAATTTTTCACATTGGTTTTAGAAAGCATTCTGGAGGAAATCGATGTCGGTCTGCATGTGGTAGACGAGAAGGGCAGCACCGTCATTTACAATAAAAAAATGATGCAGATTGAAGATATGGACGAACAGGACGTCCTGCATAAAAACCTGACAGATGTGTTTATGTTTTCGAATCAGCAGGACAGCACCCTTGTACAGGCTCTTCAAGAAGGAAAAACGATTAAAAACGTGAAACAAAGCTATTTCAATAATAAAGGCCAGGAAATCACGACGATCAACCACACCTTCCCGATTGTGAAGGACGGCGAGATCAAAGGCGCGGTGGAGATCGCAAAGGATGTGACGAAGCTGGAGCGCCTGATCAGAGAGAACATGCACAGAAAAGAACAGAACAGTTACACGTTTGACAGCATTCTCGGCAACAGCCCGGTCATCCGCGAGGTCATCGAAAACGCAAAACGGGCAACCCGCACGTCGTCATCCGTGCTTCTGGCCGGTGAAACCGGTACAGGCAAGGAATTGTTCGCTCAAAGCATCCATAACGGCAGCCAGCGCTCCGGTGCGCCGTTCATTTCACAAAACTGCGCCGCCTTGCCTGACAGCCTTGTGGAGAGTATTTTGTTCGGCACGAAAAAAGGCGCTTTTACCGGAGCGATCGACCAGCCCGGTTTATTTGAGCAGGCACAGGGAGGAACCCTGCTGCTTGATGAGATCAACTCTTTGAACCTCAGCCTTCAGGCAAAGCTGCTTCGCGCCCTTCAAGAAAAGAAAATCAGGCGTATCGGTTCTGCTCAGGACAAGCCGATTGACGTCCGCATCATCGCCACGATGAATGAAGACCCGATCACCGCGATTTCGGAAGAACGGCTGCGGAAAGATTTATATTACAGACTGAGCGTTGTCACGCTGATCATTCCGCCGCTTCGGGAGCGCAAGGAAGACATCCTGCCGCTGGCCGAGGTATTTATTCAGAAAAACAATCATCTGTTCCAAATGAATGTGGATTCGATCAGTGACGATGTGAAGCAGTTCTTTTTAGAATATGATTGGCCGGGCAATATTCGTGAGCTTGAGCATACCATTGAAGGCGCCATGAATTTTATGACGGATGAGACAACCATGACGGCAGCCCACCTCCCTTATCAGTACCGCATGAAAATCAAACCGGCTGACAGCAGCCAAACGGCCGCGGCAAGCACCCAGCCCGGCGCCGATTTAAAGGATAAAATGGAGAGCTTCGAGAAATATATGATTGAACAAATCTTAAGAAAACACGGCAATAACGTGTCCAAAACCGCAGGCGAGCTCGGGATCAGCAGACAGAGCCTGCAATACCGCCTGAAAAAATTCGGGCTGGATCGGCTGAAATAGAAAAAGGCTGAGAAGATACTCAGCCTTTTTACATTTACCGCTGGCTTTCGCAAACCAAAAGTTTTCGCTTACAGCCAATGTATTCACGACTTGGTGCCGCCAATTGCGGGGAGCGCAGATGATTTCTCCCGCCAAATGTACCATAAGATGATGAATATGTAACTACGCATCACCTTTTGTCATTCTTTCATTAAAGTTCGACTTTATTCTGGATGGCGACACTCGCTTTTAGTTTGTAAAAGCTAAGCAGCATACATATCGACAATAAGATTGATAACACCCCGATGACGGTCAGCAGCATGGCTGAATCAAAATAATCCGTTAGGAAACCGATAAACGGGAACGCAATGAACATAAAGAAAGATGTCATTAAACTGATAATGGACAATAACGTAGCTCTTGTTCTTGAAGGGATTTCATTATTCACCACCTGGCTGGAGACAGGTTCGATAATGTCATACAGCGCATTAATGATGATAAAAGCGGCTACCGTCACGTAAAGGCTTCCCGAAGGTATAAACAGGTATGCTGCCCCGATGACGCAAAATGTAAAAAGGAGCACGCGTCTCGGTGTGAATTTTTCTGCCGGCTTTGAGGAAAAGATGGAACATAGCGCCTGCACAATGGACAGACACGCAAAAATGATGGATATGTTACGTACAGAAAGCCCTTCCTGGTTCAACAGGTCCTGCCCGTACATATAAAAAACCGACGTGATGGCAAAGAATATAGAAAGAGAAAGGACTAAATATTTAAAGGCTTTGTTGAGCATGAAGAAATCTTTGACTTCTTTTATGATGTCACCGACGGTTTGCGTTTGATGTTCACTGTTCTCAAATGTGATTTCCGTCAGCTGTGTGATGACAGCCATTGCGATCAGCTGCGTCAGAATACCCGCAATAAAAACATACGACCATGAAATCTCTTGCAAATATCCCCCGGCTCCCATGGCTATGGCCAGACCGAGAATGACGAGTCCGTTATAATTTCCAATGGACTTGCCGTACAGTTTCTCTTTCCCGTTCACTTTCAATGAATCAAACAGGAAGGCATGATCCGTTCCTGAAATAAACGTCAGCCCGATACCGTATATCATATGGGCGATCAGCAGCACAAAGAAATTATGGAATGACAGGAACATAGCCAAATATACAATCACCATAAAGTGCCCGAGAAGCAGCGATTTTTTTCTCCCGATTCTGTCGGAGATCACGCCGCTTGGCACTTCCGCTAAAAACATGGCCAAATTTAAAACCGATTGCAAAACGCCGACAAGAAACAAGGAATAGTTTAGACTGGTTAAATACAGAATCCATATTCCCCGTTCAAAAAAAAAGTTTCCGAAAAAACCAGAGAAGTACAGTAAGTTTCTATTTCGCAAATGAATACCCCTTTCCACGCTATCTGCATTTTAAATCATGAACAGAAAGGAGCCCATCAACCTTTACACTAAAACCCTCTATACATGGATCTTGCAGATACAGACTTTTCCTAAAACAAATTGGGCAATAATGAGCTGTATTCTCGAATAGACCAAAAAGTTCCTTCTTTTTTTATCTCTGATAACATTGACGATCGTTTTTTCATCTTTTGATCGGGAATATCCCGGGCAAATAGTGCATGCAGCCCGGCAGGAATAAATGGAGCTCAATATCCATTGAAATGGCTGATGCGCCGAATGAACGTCAGCTCCGGCAAGCTGAAAAAGATGTGCGATTTTTTCAATGATTTCCCGTTCGGATAGTAATCGGCATAACACTCCATTCTATCCCGGCAGCCGAATGATAAACACAGAGCCCTTTCCTTGTTCGCTTTTCACTTCGATTGTTCCGTTATGGCTGTCGATAATGGTTTTTGTGATCGCAAGCCCAAGCCCGGTGCCCCCGTATTTACGCGAGCGCGACGTTTCCGCCCTGTAAAACCGGTCAAACAAATGAGGCACGTGTTCCGGGGCGATGCCGGAACCGTTATCGGCAATCATAAGCATAATTCCTCCGTCTTTTTGCAATGATACGGTGATGATTCCCGTCTGTTCATCCGTGTGCTGTACCGCGTTGTAAAAGAGGTTGAGGATGACCTGCTTCATTTTGTCGCGGTCAAAGACGATTTCGATTTCCTGATCCACAAAAAAATCCAGCTTCCGTTTTCCCGCAAGCAGCTTCAGCTGAGGCTCCATTTCCAGGATGACGGCTCCGAGCGCTCCTTTTTTCATTTCAAAGCTCGGCACTCTATCGATTTTTGCAAGAAACAGAAGATCCTCAATCAATTTATTCGCTCTGGCAGATTCTGCATACATACTTTGAAGCGCTTTTTCTTTCTGCTCCGGATGCTCGGCCGCTCCGCGCATCAAAATTTCGATAAAACCGTGAATGGAAGTAAGCGGTGTTCTCAGCTCATGGGAGGCGTCAGACACAAACTGCCGGATGCGCTCTTTTGCTTCTTTCTCCGCTCGGAACGATGTCTCAATCCGCTCCAGCATCTGATTAATGGATATGCCCAAGGACGCAATTTCTGCCTGCTTATTATAAATGGGAAGCCTTTTATTAAGGTTTCCGGCATTAATTTCACCCATCATATGCACGATTCGCGATAACGGCTTAAGCGTAAGGCGAATCACCGGTAAAAATGTAAAAAGACCGATCAGCAGAGCCGCAAAGGAAAGCGCCGCAAAAATGCTGACTTGCCGAAAAAGCAAATCATTCAGCGGCTCTGTCAATGTACTCATTTGGATGACTCCCGCCTGTTTGCCGTCGATGGAAATCGCCTGAAACACGACAATGATTTCTTCGCCTGAATCGTTATGAGCCACTTGATAATGAAGCGCCATGGTGTCTTTCAGCGCGTCTTGATACACTTTTTTCGGAAAAGACGGGGGCGCACCCGCGTGAGGGTCTTCTGATAAGACAGACATGTTGTATGATTTGCCGATCAAAGCAACCGTCCCCCCGGGATAAAGCAAATTCGGGTGAGGCGGTTTTTCGGAACGGGAAAGTGTCTTAATGGATTTCCACACGTTTTGGTCCATTGAATTAATATAGCTTTGGATGCTGATGGCTTGGTTTTCATACATCCTGTGTGTCATAAACATGTACTGTGTGCCGCCGACGAAGCATAGCAGCAAGGTTAAAATCACCAATGACCGGAACAGGAGCTGGAAACGAAGGGTTCTATATAGCTTTTTCATTTTCATCCCAGATCCACCCTGTAACTGACACCGCGGACTGTGCGAATCACCTTGTGCTCTTTATCTTTCAATTTTTCACGTAAAGAGCGGATGTACACCTCGACAATATTTTCTTCACCATAGAAATCATAGCCCCATACTTGATCGAGAATCCTCGTTTTGCTGAGAACCGTTCCGTGATGCAGCACCAAAAGTTTCAGCAGCTCATATTCGGTTGCGGACAGCTTCAGAGGCTCTTCTTTATAAACAATTTCTCTGCTTCTGTCATCAATTCGAAAAGGACCCAATACCACTTCATCAAAGAGGTGGGGAAATTGGTTCCGGATTCTTGCGTAAATCCGGGCAAGCAGCTCCTCAAAGCTGAACGGTTTCATCATATAATCATCTGCACCTTCAATCAGCGCCTTCACGCGAAGCTCGACTTCATCCTTTGCAGTCAGCATGATGACAGCGGTATTGCTTGTTTTTTTGAGCATTCTTGACAGCTCAAGCCCATCCATTCCCGGCATCATAATATCCAAAACGGCAATATGAGGCTGAAATGTTTTGACAATGTTCATTGCCGCCATCCCGTCTGCCGCAGACATCACTTCGAATCCTTCATTGACAAGCCCCATCGTTAAAAAATCAATGATGGCCGGCTCATCGTCAACAATCAGCACCTTGATGCCTTTCAACTTATCCATGATGCAGTCTCTCCTTAGATGTATCAGCCTGTCCTTATTTTTTTCGCTTCTCCTTCTATTATTCGCTTTTATCTGAAACCAAACTGAATCTAAGCTGAAAATCCGCTGAATTCAGCAAGTTTTCAGCTTGTCCTCATTTGATTTTCAGTTTGAATCTATACAATAGCCTTAGTTGGGAAGCCAACAATGATATTTAAGGAGGAATACAAGATGGGTATTACAAAAGTTTTATCAGGAGCTGCACTGGGAACGATCATTTCAATCAGTTCATTATCTTCTGCACACGCGGCTGTCCTTCATAAAGATGATGCGGCGCAGGCGAAAGTGGAAACAAAGCAGCAAGCTTCCATTACAATAGCGAAGGCAAAACAAGCTGCATTGAACAACTGCAGCTGTAAAGGTGCCGTTCAATCAGCACAAATGAAGAAAGTGAACGGATCTTACGTTTATGTCGTAAACGTCCTTGATGTGAAAGGCATCCAGCACACAATCAATGTGAATTGTGATAACGGAAAAGTCATGAAGCATCAAACAAAAAAGAAACAGCAATTCATCTCAAAAGCCAATGCGGAAAAAATCGCATTGAAAAACGGCAAAGGCACTGTGAAATCTTCTGAGCTGAAGCAAGAAAACAACGTGATGGTTTACATCGTCCAAGTAGCCGGACAAGACGGTAAGCTGCATACCTTCCATATCAATTGCAAAGACAGCAAAATCGTGAAGCATGACATAAAGGAAAACCAAGTATACATGACGCGGGCAAAAGCGGAATCTTACGCCTTAAACCATTACAAAGGCGTCGTTAAATCTTCTGAAATGAAAACGGAAAACGGCGTATCCGTATACGTTGTCAGCATTTTCAGCCAGGACGGCAAGCTGCATACCCTCCACATGGACGGCAAAAGCGGTAAAGTTCTGAAAGAAGACGTTCAGAAAAAACAAGCCATAATCGCTGCTAAAAAAGCGCATTCCATTGCGCTCAGCCACTGCAAAGGAATAGTGAAATCTTCTGAGATGAAGAAAGAAAACGGCGTCTACGTGTACATCGTGAAAATCACTGCACAAAACCATACTGAACAAACTGTAAAAGTAAACGCTGAAAACGGAAATATTTGCAACTAACAATTCATACTTGCCGGCAGTTGCAACTGCCACTTCAATTTCGTACCATCAGTCTGTTTCAATCACAAAGTTCTAAGTTCATGTCTACCTTTTTCTAAATATACCTATTTTTAACTGAACGTGTGTGACCCGCGTTCAGTTCTTTTTTTATCAGGGAAGGATGGTTTGCAAATGACTAACGGTTTGATATTCTGTTTCATCTTCACACTTGAGCTTCTAAAAAACGGCATAAAAAAGCGCCCTGAAAAAAAGGACGTTTTCAAAACAGTTCCCTATACAAGACGGGAGAATGTAAGTTATATTCTGCATTCCAATATAAGTCTTCCTTCACATTCATTTTCGATTTCACTCAAAACAATAATCATATCTGCCGTTTTCATGTTTCCACCCCCTTTGTTACAAACATTATAATATATCCAATTTATGTAATTTAATTGATGATATGTCTTAAAATATGAAAGTCTGCTGTCAAACCGCAGTGTAATCAAAAAGCAGCCCGGTTTTTCCCCGGGCTGCTTTTTATCTCTGTAATCGATCTGCTTCCGTCAGTTTGACGTCCGCTGTTTTTTTCTTACCTAAACGGTAGAAGGTGATCTTCACACGATCGCCGATTTTTTTCTGATACAGGCGTTCACGAAGATCCACTATGTCATTGACCTTATGACCGTCAAATCCGGTGATGACATCGAGCTTTTTCAAACCTGCTTTTCCGGCCGGTGAAAAAGCGTCAACTCCCATGACGACTGTTCCTGATTTGATGCCTTTAGGAAGCTTAAGCGTCTGGCTCCAGTGGTAGCTGGCGATGTCGGATAACGATTTCATCTCGATGCCGAGGAAAGGCCGTCTGACTTCCCCGTATTTTTCTAAATCCTGAATGACGGGAATGACAAGCTTAGACGGGATGGACAAACCGATCCCTTCAACGGCCGATTCAGCGATTTTCATTGAATTGATGCCGATGACTTTTCCTGAGATATCCATCAAAGCGCCGCCGCTGTTGCCGGGGTTAATGGCCGCATCAGTCTGCAACACTTCTGCATTCCAATCAGGCTGTCCGTCACCGTTTGAATCAACAGGGACCGTCCTTTCCGTCCCTGAAATGATGCCCTGTGTCACCGATCCCGCAAATTCAAGCCCCAGCGGATTCCCGATGGCGATGACCGGCTCTCCGACTTTTACTTTATCGGAATTGCCGAACTGGGCAATCGCTTTAATTTTATCGGTTTTCACCTTCAGGACGGCGAGATCCATGAGCCGATCGCTTCCGACCAGATCGGCAGGCACCCGCGATCCGTCCTTCAGGCTGATTTCAATTTGAGACGCGCCTTCAATGACATGGTGATTGGTTACGATATAGACCGTGTTACCGTTTTTTTTGTAAATGACGCCGGAGCCGCTTCCGGCTTCACCGCTTTCTCCCCAAATATCCGTCTTTTGAATATTAAGGACGCCGACCACCGTATCGGATACATCACTGACTATTTTCGTGACAGCGTCATTGACATTCACATTCACTGTTTTCACTTGCGCGCTGCCGATATTCTGATTTGTATTCATACTGTTTGCGCCATGGCCGCCGCCTGTCCAATACGGCAGCAAAAAGGCCATAAGCGCAGCCCCGACGATGACGCCGATCAGGCTTGAAAGGAAATATCCTCTCTTGCTTCGGCGAGGCCGTTCAGGGCCATACTGTTCATCCTCGCGATTATAATCCACCCTAACTCAAATCCTTTCAAGAGAACTCAATTTGGTTATAGTGTGGGTTAGAACGCAAATTAATAATCATGATTCATTTGAAAAAATTACACGGCGCACAGCGGCGTCGGTTTTTTCGGATCGGTGTCATACAGATCAAAGGTTTCCCCTGTGACATATCCTTTTGCAGCCAATGTCTGCTGAACTGACATTCTGGCCAGTTCCTTCATATTATTGTCTTGGCTCAAATGCGCCAAATAGATGCGTGACGTGCTGTCGCCGATCACATCGGTCATGGCGAGCGCCGCGTCTTCGTTTGAAACGTGGCCGACATCGCTTAATATCCGGCGCTTAATGCTCCATGGGTATCTCCCCATTTGCAGCATGCCGACGTCATGGTTGCTTTCGAAAACGAAAACATTCGCCTCGCGGATAATGCCTTTCATTCTGTCACTCACATATCCGGTGTCCGTCATAAGCGCAAGCTTTCTGCCTTGATAGTGAAAGACATAAAACATCGGCTCAGCCGCGTCGTGGGAGACGCCGAAGGACTCGACATCAAGCCCGCTGAATGATTTCACGCTCTCCATCGGGAAGATGAACTTTTGCCCGGTGTCCAGCTTGCCGATCTGATTCTCCATCGCCTTCCACGTCTTTTCATTGGCATACACGGGAAGCTGGTACTTTCGCGCGATGACGCCGAGCCCCTTAATATGGTCGCTGTGCTCATGAGTGACAAAGATGCCGTCCACATCGTCTATCTTGCGCCCGATTTGCGCCATCAGCCCGTCCATTGCTTTTCCGCTCAGGCCGGCGTCCACCAGAAAAGAATGCTCTTCTGTTTCCAGATAAAACGCGTTTCCCGTACTCCCGCTCGCAAGCACGCTAAATTGCAAGCCCATTGTGTCTCACTCCATTATTTATTTTGATTGTTATCAATCACTGTACTCTCCATTGCATTGACAGTGTAAGTTTCCAGCGTCTTTTTCTTCGATCCTTTTGACTTATCTTCAATTGTAATTCTCCATACCGGCGCCAACACCTGCGTGCTCGTCAGCGGATATTGGGCTATGTAGCCGAATTTGACGCTTTTTACGATGCAGTTCGCTTTTAAGTAGTTTTGAGAATACAATAACTCAACAGCATCAAGCTCAGGAATCAGGCTTTCTGTCTGGATTCGTTTAAATGACTCCAGCATGGTCTGCTCGTACGATACAACCTCGTTTTTATCATTCAGGTGCAAAATCACCTCTCCGATTGCATCCGAGGACGAATCATAATCCTGATAAATATATTGGCCGTCATATGTCTGATAAAAAATGATCTGCTTTTTGTCCTTGTCGGTTTTCCACAGCTTATATTTCTCGCCGCCGGTTATTTTCGAGCTGACCAGCGATTCTGCGTCATCCTGCGGTTTTTGCTTCGACAAGGCGATCGGGTTGGAAAACTTCATTCTCAAGGTCGTTACCTTGTGGTCACCTGCAGGCATGTCCATTAAAGGTTTTTGATCTTTTAAGCCGTTGATGTCTTCCTCAGTAAACACCTTTTGGCTTGCTGTCAGCCGATAACCGGCAGTTGAATCAGCAGACAGATTTCCGAAGACGATATGATCCATCTCCATGTCGTTTTCCACATTTGACGTTTTGATCACTTCATATTCACTGCTGGAGCGTTTTTCAAAAAACTGAAATCCAAGAAAAATATCGAGGATGAGGAAGGCAATGATGAAGATTGTTTTTGTTTTATTCCACTCCATTATTGTCCTCCTCCTTCGCCAGCAAGTCCTTCGTGATCGGCACGATCTTTCCGTTAATTTTCATACTCCACACCGGCTCAAGCTCGACCAGATCATTCGTTGACGACGATACCATCTGATACGACAGGAATATTTGGTCAATCTTATTTACATCGTACTTGTGCTGCTGTTCCAGCAATGCCACAACCTCATTGCCGCTCATCAGCTTCACGTCTTTTGTTTTGATCGGATTCGGCCCAAGAACGTAATTCGGCCGTTTGTAGCTGAGCACCTCTTCATTGGCCCATTGCAGGCTCAATACAGGCCCGGCTCCAAAAGGTTTAGATGTGCTGTTGATGACGGGCATTTGATCTTTAAACATGTAAAAGCTCAGCTGCTGGTTATCACTGACATTGAAAAATTGATAATAATCCGTCCAGCTTCCCGTATCCTCTAAATATTTATAGCCCTTCTTGATGAGCTCCCCTGTTTGATAGGAAGTGCTTTGCGCCAAATTGCGGCGCTGGAATTGAATTTGGCGCTGCGTCGAATTGATTTCCAGACGGCTGATTCCATCGGTCAGCACATTCCGGTTATAATTCGGATCTTCTCTTACAGTGCTCGGGTCATTAAAGAGCGTCTGTTTAAACAGATTCGTCTTAATCGTTTCTGTAATAAATTCTTTTTCCTTCATTTCAAACGGCTCATTCGGCATGAGAAATTCTTTGCTTTTCCCGACCGAATAGATATGGTACAACGGCATGCTGGATTTTTTGCTGTATAACTCGTTCATTATGTTGCGGTAGTTGGCCGATTCCACGGTCACTTCCAAAATCAGCTGCTTGCTGTAAGACACCAAGTATATCCTCTTATTCGCCTTGTTTTCATGAAACGGAATGACAATATGGTCAAATGAGCTGTATTCCATCGACTGGTTCGACCATTTAAACATCGTCTGAAAGATATCAATCGGAATGGTGTCATTGAATTGCAGATCCAGCTTCGCCGAATTGCCGTTTCTTCCGTAGAGCCAGTTTTTAAAACCGAGCTTGTCGTATTGGTCTGAAATGTCCTTCATGCCCTTTATTTCCCATTTCGGTAAGTCGGACCATAAATCATCAAACAGCGTCTCGTCGTTCACCTTGTAATGGGAGCCGTTTGTATGAATAAACATATCCCGCGGCTTAATCGTTTGCGTCATTTTTTGACTGGTCTTATCAATCTTATACTTTTCCCGGACAGTCGATTTGGTTGAGGCCGTGCCTTCTGAAAAATTGGGCTGGAACGTCCAAATCCCCCATGTTAAAACAAGACTAATGATGACAAGTACCGACAGTATGACTGTTTTTATATTTTCACGCCTCATCCCAATCATCCTCTTGCTCTTCTTTATATGGAAGAGTAAATGTAATCTTCGTTCCTTTTCCTTCTACACTGTCCGCCCAAATGTCACCGCCATGCGCCTGAACCATTTCTTTGGCAATCGCAAGGCCGAGGCCGGTGCCGCCAAGCTTTCTCGTCCGGGCTTTGTCCACTCTGTAGAAGCGGTCGAAGACCTTTTCCACATCTTTTTTCGGAATGCCGATCCCTTCATCTTTTACGCTGATGTAAAGCAGCTCTTCTTTTTCATTTACATCAACTGAGAAGGTCACATGCCCGCCTTCCGGTGAGTATTTCAGCGCGTTTGAAATGATATTATCAAGAACCTGCGTCACTTTATCCTGGTCAATTTCCACGTACAGATTTCTGTCCGGAAGCTCTCGGATAAACTCGACATGCTGCTCCTTCGTCATTTCAAAACGGTCAATGATCAATGACATAAAGCGGATCATATGAATCCACTCTCGATTAAACTGATAATCCTTGCTGTCAAATTTAGAAAGCTGAAGCAGATCATTCACCAGTCTGATCATTCGCTCGGTTTCATTTTGGGTGACCATTAAGAAGCGCGGAGCAATATCTTTATTCTCCCAAGCGCCTTCAGCAAGCGCCTCTAAATAGCTGCGCATTGTCGTCAGCGGAGTCCGAAGCTCATGGGACACGTTAGCAACGAATTCTCTGCGCTCCCGATCCAGTTTTTCTTGTTCTGTGACATCATAAAGAACCGCGATCAGTCCATCAATTTTTCCGTGCTCTCTCTGAATAACGGAGAAATTTACCCGCAGCACAGTTGTTTCATCATCGCGTTCTATTTCCAGCAGCATTGAATCCTGCTGTTCTACTAAATCCTCAAAAGTGAAGTTCTCTTTTATGCCCAATAAAGATGTAATCGGCATCTCTAAAGCCGTTTCACGTGAAACATTCAACAGCTCCAGCGCCGGGCTGTTTAAGAGAATAATAGCACCGTTTCGGTTCGTGGCTATGACTCCGTCCGTCATATACGCGATAACGGAAGAAAGCTTTCTTCTTTCTCCTTCAGTCATTGCTTGCGCATCCTCAAGCTCTCTTGTCAGATGGTTGAAGGTCGTCGCAAGCTGGCCGATTTCATCATGCCCGTATTTTCTGACCTTTCTGGAGAAGTTTCCTTTTGCCAGCTCCATTGCCTGCTTGCGCATGTCCGAAAGCGGATGGGTAATCGTCCGGGCGAGAAATATCCCCAGAAGAGCCGTCAGAACAAGGGCTAAGCCTGTTCCGGAGGCAAGAATCGAGTTAACGGTCTTCATTTGGTTAAAAGTATCTTCCATACTGGCCACGGCATAAATCGCACCGACGACTTCTTGATTCTCGGTGATAACCGGCTTTGCCGAAATCAGCACCCTGTTTTTGCTTTTAGGATCATAGTATTTTTTTGAGTAGGCCTGTTTTGTTGAGAAAATCCGTTTGAAAATCGGATCTGTCGTCTGTTTGCCTGCTATTTCTTCACCATAAGGCCTTGAAGAACCGACAACCTCATAGCTTTTATCAACAAACGTAATCTCACGTATTTCATTGTCTTTCGTAAAATCATTTAAAATGCGCTTGACGTCATCCTTGATCACGGTGCTGTCATTGTCACCTTTATATTCCTGCTCAATATAATAGGAAAGGTTGTCAATCCGTTGATTTAAGGATAATTCATAGGACTTGAGAAGGGAATTCTCCACCTGTTTCACAAAATATACGCCAATGATCTGCATGGCAATGATAATGAGCAGTACATAAATCAGCGTGATCTTAAACTGAATCGACCGAAAAAAACCAACCTTATTCATCGTTGGTTAGTCCTGCTCAGGATTTCTCAAGTAATAACCGACACCGCGTCTCGTGACGATCCAGCTTGGATGGCTCGGGTTATCCTCGATTTTCTCACGGAGGCGGCGCACCGTGACGTCTACCGTTCTCACATCACCGAAATAATCATAGCCCCACACAGTTTGAAGCAGGTGCTCACGGGTCATGACTTGGCCGATATGTTTGGCTAAGTAATGAAGCAGCTCAAATTCACGGTGTGTCAGCTCGATTGTTTCTCCTCTTTTTGATACGACATACGCATCGGGGAAGATCACGAGAGAACCGATATGAATGTCATTAGAAGCCGACTCCTCCTCGGCGGGCGCAACGGTAAGCTGGCGGCGCAGGTTCGCTTTGACGCGGGCCAGAAGCTCACGGGTGCTGAACGGTTTTGTGACATAGTCATCCGCTCCGATCTCAAGGCCGATGACCTTGTCAATCTCTGAGTCTTTGGCCGTCAGCATAATAATCGGCATATCATATTTTTTCCGGACTTCCCGGCATACTTCAACCCCGTCTTTATTCGGAAGCATAATATCTAAAAGAATTAAATCAGGCTGAAGCTCCTCCACCATTTCCACGGCTTCGTTTCCGTCATACGCACAATGCACGTCATAGCCTTCTTTTCTTAAATTAAACTCTAATATATCTGCAATCGGTTTTTCATCATCGACTACAAGGATCTTTTTATCCATCATCTTGATTTTCCTCCTGCCAGAATGACTTCATCTTATCTATTGATGTTTCATGTTAAACACAAAACGAACCGCTGAAAAACGTTCCCCGTCTATTATAACGGTTTCAGGTCAAAAGATAAAAAAATTAAAGAGAACAGCGCAAAAACGTATTAAATTGCCATTCTTTTGTCATGTTCTTTATGTTCTTTTAAAAAATTTTATTTTTTTGAAACCTCACCGAAAAAATCTCCGTCTACTGATTGACGTCTTCTTCTTGGGCCGGCTGAAAAGTCGGCTCTCCCTTTTTATACACAAAGAAAAAAACGCACCTACTATTGCAGATGCGTTTGGGTAAGTGGCTCGGGACGGAATCGAACCGCCGACACACGGATTTTCAGTCCGTTGCTCTACCAACTGAGCTACCGAGCCAGATGTTTCTTTTCTATACTATATAAAGTAAAGTAAAATGGCGGTCCGGACGGGACTCGAACCCGCGACCTCCTGCGTGACAGGCAGGCATTCTAACCAACTGAACTACCGGACCTTACAGTAATTTGTCCGAAGAGCTGTATCGTGGCAGCTCTCCGAGACAAATAAGGAGTTAGCAATAACGCTAAAGTAAATCAATGACCCGTACGGGATTCGAACCCGTGTTACCGCCGTGAAAGGGCGGTGTCTTAACCGCTTGACCAACGGGCCATAACAAAATGGTGAGCCATGAAGGACTCGAACCTTCGACCCTCTGATTAAAAGTCAGATGCTCTACCAACTGAGCTAATGGCTCTTGATGTGTCGGATTATGTATCATAGAGCATACAGACAAAGGCATTTCATTGCGGTACTCTATTGAAGCTGTTCCGTAACAACGAGATTTATAATATCATAGAACATTCGAAAGTGGCAATATCTTTTTTAAAAAAATATCTATTATTTTTTTCCCAGATAAAAAAACAAGCCTCCGGTCACGGAGGCTTGTCTGCTTCATCACCCTAGTTGGCGCGATAAACGCTGCGGATGACGTTAGTTTGTGAACGGTCAGGACCGACAGAGAAAATAGAAAGCGGAATACCTGTCAGCTGAGAGACACGCTCAAGATAGTGACGCGCATTTTCTGGAAGATCGCTGAGCGTTTTCGCGCCTGTAATATCTTCCGTCCAGCCCGGCATTTCTTCATAAACCGGTTCACATTCAGCGAGGGCTTTGAGGCTCGCCGGGAATTCTTCAATAACTTCCCCTTTGTAACGATAAGCGACACAGATTTTCAGCGTCTCAATGCCTGTTAATACATCGATTGAGTTCAGAGAAAGATCTGTGATTCCGCTGACGCGGCGCGCATGACGGACGACGACGCTGTCAAACCAGCCGACGCGGCGGGCGCGGCCTGTTGTCGTACCATATTCGCGGCCGACTTCACGAATTTGGTCTCCGATTTCATCTTTCAGCTCAGTTGGGAAAGGACCGTCACCGACACGGGTCGTGTATGCTTTAGATACTCCGACGACGTGCTGAATTTTTGTCGGGCCTACGCCTGAACCGATCGTGACACCGCCGGCAACCGGGTTGGATGATGTCACAAACGGGTATGTTCCTTGGTCGATATCAAGCATAACGCCTTGCGCGCCTTCAAATAACACGCGGCGGCCTTCGTCAAGTGCATCATTAAGCACGACAGATGTATCGCATACATACTGCTTGATCTGCTGGCCGTATTCATAATACTCATCCAGAATATCCTCGATTTTGAATCCTTCTGTTTCATACATTTTTTCAAGCAGACGGTTTTTCTCTTCAAGGTTCCGTTCGAGCTTTTCTGCAAACACGTCACGATCTAAAAGATCTGCGATCCGAATGCCGATTCGCGCTGCTTTATCCATATAAGCAGGTCCGATTCCTTTTTTCGTTGTGCCGATCTTGTTGGCCCCTTTACGTTCTTCTTCTACCTCATCCAATTTAAGATGGTACGGCAGAATCACGTGGGCTCTGTTGCTGATTCTCAAGTTATCCGTACTGACGCTGCGTTCATGAAGATACGCAAGCTCCGTTACGAGCGCTTTCGGATCAACAACCATTCCGTTCCCGATGACACACGCTTTTTCTTTATAAAAAATTCCTGATGGGATCAAATGAAGCTTGTACGTGACTCCGTCAAATTTGATGGTATGTCCTGCATTATTTCCGCCTTGATAACGTGCGATCACTTCTGCATTTTCTGATAGGAAATCAGTAATTTTACCTTTTCCTTCATCGCCCCACTGCGTACCTACTACGACTACTGAAGACATATATCCGTGCACCTCCGTTAACCTTTCAAACGATATCTATTCAAACAAATTAAGTGTATCAGTGCAGAAACAGAAAGTCAATCGTAAATCCGAACATTAAAATCTTATTATTCTATATTTGTTCGCCTTAATCTTAATTAAAAGCGTTTTCTCTTTACTTTGTTATCTATTACTCGTGAAACTTTCACGCTTTAACAAGAAAAAGAACCCGGAAACCCGGGTTCAAAGAAACTCTTATATTCCGCTCGTATTCATCAGAACGATCCGCCAGCCGTCAGGATCTTCTATCGTCACGCCTTTTTCCTTCCAGTACGGATTCTCCGGATCTTTCTCCTTAAACCCCATCTGCTTCAATTTCGTGCTGATGCGAATGACTTCCTGTTGATCCTGCATGTAAAAAACAAGCAGGCTGTCACCGTGCGGGACGGGTGCCGGGGCGGATGCGCCCGTTTCTTCCGTAAATTCTAAGTGGTATTGCGTATCCGGCATCCCGAACATCACGCCGCTGTATCCGTTATGTCCGGAGAATTCGCCGACTCTTTTCAGACCGAGGCCTTCTTCATAAAACCTGATGATTTCATTGAGCTGTCCGGTCGGCCGCGCCACCCGGATTTGCGCCGCTTGAAATTGCGGGAATTCAATAGTCATCTCACTCACTCCTTTTTTGTCATTATATAAAAACGCTTTCATTTTTTCCCCTGCCGAACGATCGGCAATTCCTCATTCTTTCGGATGAAAAAAGCCTCAAGACATAGCTTGAGGCTTTACGCACCCGCCGGAACACCGCCGTCGTCAAAGCGCCGTTCCAAGTTAACGAATTTATTGTACTCCTTCACAAATGCAAGTGAGACGGTGCCCACCGGGCCGTTACGCTGTTTGGCAATAATGATTTCGATGATGTTTTTGTTTTCGGATTCTTTATCATAGTAGTCATCACGGTACAGGAATGCGACGATATCGGCATCCTGCTCGATACTTCCCGATTCACGGATGTCTGACATCATCGGGCGTTTATCCTGCCGCTGCTCAACACCGCGGGAGAGCTGAGACAAAGCGATGACCGGCACCTCAAGTTCCCTTGCCAGCGATTTTAGCGCCCTGGAAATTTCCGATACCTCTTGCTGGCGGTTGTCGCTTGAGCGCCCGCTTCCCTGAATGAGCTGCAAATAGTCAATCAAAATCATGCCCAAACCGTTCTCCTGCTTCAGTCTGCGGCACTTTGAGCGGATTTCGCTGACGCGGATTCCGGGGGTGTCATCAATAAAGATTCCGCTGTTTGACAGGCTCCCCATCGCCATCGTCAGCTTGCCCCAATCCTCTTCCGTCAGATTCCCCGTTCTGAGGTTTTGGGCGTTAATATTCCCCTCTGCGCAAAGCATACGCATGACGAGCTGCTCGGCGCCCATCTCAAGACTAAAAATCGCGACGCTTTCATCCGTTTTGGTGGCGACGTTCTGCGCAATGTTTAAGGCAAACGCGGTCTTCCCCACAGAAGGACGGGCCGCGACGATGATTAAATCGTTTCGCTGGAAACCCGCCGTCATCCGGTCAAGCTCAATAAAGCCCGTCGGAATCCCGGTAATATCACCTTTCCGGTTATGAAGCTGTTCGATATTATCGTATGTTTGAACAAGGACGTCTTTAATATTTTGAAAGGCGCCCGAATTTTTTCGCTGAGCGACCTCCATAATCGTTTTTTCCGCATCGCTTAATAAATCCTCGACTTCATCCTCACGTGTATACCCGTCTTGGGCAATCGTTGTGGCGGTTCTGATTAAACGGCGGAGAATCGATTTTTCCTCCACGATTTTCGCGTAGTATTCTATATTAGCCGCTGTCGGAACCGAATTTGCGATGTCCGTAAGGTAAGAGACGCCCCCCACCTCTTCTAATAAATCGGTATTCGCAAGTTCTGAGGTCACCGTCACCAAATCAACAGGTTCGCCGCGGTCTCCAAGCACCAGCATGGCATTGTAAATTTTTTGGTGTGACATTCTGTAGAAATCATCTGGAATCAACACTTCAGAAGCCAGTGTTAACGCAGACGGCTGTAAAAAAATAGCACCTAACACGGCCTGTTCGGCTTCTATATTTTGCGGCGGCAGCCGATCATTCAGAAGGTCTGTCATGCTAAGCACCGTCCTCTCCTTAAAAAATATCCAAACTCCATTTTACCATTTCTCAAGAAAAAAAATAGAATTATCTCGTTTTCCCTTTTTTTGTCAGTCCAACTATTTATGTGTTTCGCTGTACCAACTGCCGGGAAACAGAGGAGTAATCGAAAAAATAGGAGGTAAGAAGGATGAAAACGTATGCGGTAACACCCAGTATTGATGCGGACGGCTGGTTTGTAAAGGTGGAAAATGTGGCGCCGACAGCTTTATACACGTCAAAGGACGCCGCTATTGAGAAAGCAGAGCAGACGGCAAAGGAAAACAGCCCGTCTAAGCTTGTCATTTATGACCAGCATAAAAACATACGAGAAGAACGGTCATTTTAAGAAAAGCCTTCGTCCCGCGAGGGCTTTTCTTATTCGATGAAACGTATATGCAGTACTGTCTGCGCCATGAGATCGGCCGTTTTTTGATAAAGATCCCATTCTTCATAGGCGGCAAACGCTCTCATCATTTCCTGTAATCTCTGTTTCAGCATGATAAATTCGTCTAACGTGCGTAATTCTGCGGCTTTTTTTTGATAATCAGCCAGCTTTTGCTGTAATAACATTAATGGCGATTGCATATGAAACCTCCCCCATTTAAGTTGAAAGCCCTGCTGTGCAAACCTCCATTCCTTTGTCATATCCTCTTACGATTGATTTCTGATTTTAGTACAATGGAGAAACGGAAGGAGTGATATCATGAAACCGCTGCAAATTTCCGCCGATACGGCTCAAAAGCTTGCAGAATCACTGAATCTGCCGATTGAGCAGATCATGCACATGCCTCAGCACATTCTGCTTGCCAAATTAGCTGAAATTCAAAAAGAGAATGATAACAATTAAGGCTGCTCTCATATATATGTGCGGGAGGCGGAAGCAATGGCTTTCCGCCTCTTTTTTGCATGGAGAAAATTCTGGTAAAACGTTCTTTGAATCGTTATCCTTTATTCATAACTTTTTCATATTTGTTTTTTACAATGGGGTCACAAAAGAAGTGAACACATTGAAAATAAAACGAATAGACATAGTCCTTATCGGCATTTTGTTCATAGCGGCTTTTTTGAATATGTACGGCATTTGGCAGGATGATGCCGCGAACCAATATTATCTGGCATCTGTCAAAAGCATGACGCAAAGCTTTCGCAATTTCTTCTATGCATCCTTTGACCCTTCCGGCTTTGTTACGGTGGATAAACCGCCGGTTGCATTATGGATTCAAACGATTTTCGCATTGATCTTCGGCGTACATACATGGAGCGTGATCATTCCTCAGGCTCTCGCAGGGCTCGGATCGGTCATTCTGCTTTACATCATGATCAAACCGAAGTTCGGCACAGGCGCGGCCCGGGTCACCGCCCTTGTCATGGCGCTGACGCCGATTGCGGCAGCCGTCAGCCGGACGAATAATATTGACAGCATGCTCGTCTTTACACTGCTTTTCGGTTCATGGTGCTTAATGCGCGCCGTGAAACGGGGGAGAGTCATTTGGCTTTTGGCCGCATTTGCTCTTGGCGGCCTTGCTTTTAATATGAAAATGATGCAAGCCTATATGGTGCTTCCGGCTTTTCTGCTGTTTTATCTCATAGCATCAAAAACATCCATCAAGAAAAAAATCATTTCTCTTCTCGCATCTTTGGTAGTCTTCGCAGCGCTGTCCGTCTCGTGGGCAGTGACAGTTGATTCAATTTCTTCATCCAGCCGTCCTTATATCGGCAGCAGCCAGACAAACTCCGTGCTTGAGCTTGCGTTCGGCTATAACGGAACAGAGCGGCTGCTCGGACAAACGACAGGCCTGTCCCACGGCACCATGAACGCCGCAGGAAAAGGCACGACGCAAGACGGCATGAACATGCAGCCGCCGGGAGCAAACAGCTCATCGGCAGACGGCAATGCCCAGAAAGGAAACAGCAGCAAAAACGGAACCCGCCGCAAGGAGGCGGGACCCCGCCGACGCACGGAGGAGGCTCACAGGGAACGGGCAAAAGCCATGGCGGTCCAGGCGGCGGAAAAAGCATGAACATGTACGGAAACGGCACTGCAGGCCCGCTTCGGCTCTTCCAATCGGAATTGTCAGGCCAAATCAGCTGGATGCTTCCATTCGCGCTGATCGGACTGCTTGGTGTTGTCATCAGCTGGTTCCGCAATCGCCGTGAAAAAACAGATGAAATGAAAGAAACCATGTTCTGGGCAGCGTGGCTTGTGCCTGCCGCCGGTTTTTTCAGCGTCGCAAGCTTTTTCCATCCGTACTACTTGATCATGCTGGCGCCGCCAATCGCAGCCCTTTGCGGAATCGGGTGGCACGCCATGTACGCCTTATACAAAAGCTCTAAAGATTGGACAGGCTATCTGCTCCCGGCGGCGGTCTCTCTCACAGCCGCATTCCAGATCTGCATATTAAGCGCGTATACAAGCCAAATCGGCAGCGCTTGGATGTACGGACTCGGACTTTTAGGGCTCGGTGCAGTCATGGGGCTGCTTGTCATGAAGCACAAGCAGCCGTTCAGCAAACAAATAACCATCATCGCCCTGTGCGTCTTAATGGTCACACCGCTTTACTGGTCGGCCACACCGATACTTTATGGAGGCAACAGCGTCATCCCTGAATCCGGCTCGCAGCTGAAGAGTTCAAGCGGGGGCAATATGTTTACCTCTGACGTCGATTCAGGCCTGCTGTCCTACTTGAAAAAGCATAATACAGGCGAAGAATACCTGTTTGCCACATTGACAACGGTAACGGCCGCGCCTTATATCATCAACACGGATGAATCAGTCATGGCGCTCGGCGGCTTTAACGGCACTGATCCGATTTTGACAGCGGCACAGCTGAAAAAACTCGTCGATGAAGGAAAAGTGAAGTATTTCTTACTATCCGGTAACAACTCAGGAAACACGAAACTCGTTTCTTGGATCAAAAAGAACGGCACAAAAATCTCGGCTGACAAGTACAGCAGCACCACCAAAACAAAAAGCTCTTCCCAGATGGGCGGACCCGGCGGACAAAGTCGGCAGACTCTGTATGAAATAACAAAATAGCAAGAGAAAAGAGGCTGGATATTCAACTCCAGCCTCTTTTTTATCTCCGGACAGATACTGCCGCCTTCCATCCTGCTCTTCTGATTTTTGAAGCACCCGAAAGGCCGCCGGAAAACTGTCTTGAACGGTTCCGGCGCTGAAAATTGCTCGCGCCGTGATATGTATAGAAATAGCACTTTCAATCAACAGACGTGATCTTTTCGATTTCCTTTCCAAAATCAGTTCTTTGATTTTTCTGTGATACGGACTGGCCGCCGCAAGTTTCCCAACCTGCCCATGAGTGAAGCAAAATGCTGAAAACGAATGCCCAAAAAGGACAATTCCAAACGAAAATCGATCAAATCGATTACAAAGTTACATATTTAAATTGACTTATTTCTCCCTCGTTTCCCTGCCGGAGCTAAAAAAGAAGCCCTGTCAATCGGCGGATCAGAGATGGGCTGATGACGGAGCTGATCGGCCCGATGATTGAAAATATCGGCGCACGGTCGTCCGCACAGTATAAAAAGGTTTCTGAAAATATGATTCATATCATCCATCAGGAATACGATTCCGGCTTCACACCCGGCAAATACTGCGAAGGACCCGCCGGGAACATTTCAGTCGACGGAATAGACGGGTTAGACAAAAAACATACCTGCATATTCTAAAGACCCATCTTGATCATCTAAAAGATCCGCTGGTTATAGGAATGAATGATAGACACTGTATATGTCTGAGACCATGATATCCTGCCGCAGATACTGCGTGGCATATGAGTGTGCTTCTTTTCCGAGCCGTTCTCTGAGAGACTTATTCGTAATCAGCAATACGAGAGCATTGGCAAGCTCGCGACTATTTCCGGGCTGACAAATTAGCCCTGTTTGCTCATGCCGGATCATTTCAGGTATTCCCCCACAGTCAGATGTGATAATGGCTTTACCGGAAAACATAGCCTCAATGATCGCTACGGGAAAATTATCATTTAGCGTGGGCAGGACGAAAATAGATGATTCAGCCAAAAGCGCTGGCACATCATGCCGTTTTCCGAAGAAAAACACACTGGAAAGACCTAGCTTTTGTCTCTTCTCTTCCAAAATCTTTCGCATTTTTCCGTCTCCGATTATCCATATTTCAATCCCGGACAAATGCTGCTGAATTTGTGCGAGGGCGTCCAGCAGCACGTCATGTCCTTTTCGCTCTGTCAGACGGGAAACACACACAATCACAAGCTTTTCAGCACTTTTTTGCTGAGGTGCGGGCTGAAATTGAATGCCGGTATAAACAGTCTTCAGCTGGGTCTCCTTCGCGCCGTAATCCATTAAAGGCGCATGAAAGGAATCGCTGATAGTAATGATTTTATCCGAAGCTCGAATACCCTGTCTTTCTATTTCGCTGAAGTATGCCTCTTCAAGTGAACCCTTTTGTATTTTATAAAACTTGATCCGGCTTTTAGTAAAATGACCGTGAGGCGTAAAGAAGAGCGGCCTCTGATACGTCTGATTAAGGTATCCCAGCAAAAAGACTGCAAATAAATCCTGCGCGTGAAACAAATCATATTGTTCTAAGTCCATTTCATTCAAAAATCTCTGAAACACATGTAAATAGCTAAGGTTTTTCACAACTTTTTCGTTTGCGGCACCGTATCTGCCAAGAAGAAACGCTCTGATTTCATCAGCGGCCCGCGGGATATCCTCCTGAAAATAAGATGGCGGCATTTGGAGCGGCGAGATGACATCTGCCCGATGACCGATGCTGTCAAAACCTGTCTTAACTGACGCAATATAACTCGCTAATCCTCCGACATTTGGGTAACGAAGAAAGGTCACGTACAAAATACGTAATGGCTTTTTTCTTTTGGAGGAGTTCTTTCTTTCCACACCGAATGGCCGTAATGTCTCTTGAGCACTTTGATGTTCGATACCATAAAATTGATCCATTACGCGCAATAATGTGAGAGGCACCAGACTGTTTGACTTTCCAATCTCTTCTCTCAAAAACTCGCTCCCCCTCTCTCTGTAAACCTACAAACCTAATTCCCGGCCCCATCGTGACACTTTATCTAAATGGTACGGCAGCAGCTCCCCTCCCCGGTTGTCGAAGATTCTGCGCAATTGAGTATGAAGCCCTTTCTCCAGTGTTCTCTGCAAGTAGGCCATTTTATAAAGAGTCATAGGAGGAGTCCGAAAATGAATGCCCCGCTTTTTCATTTCTTTCGTATATACTTTCACGCTGTAAGTCCGAATGTCTTCTGCATGCTTGCTCCAATCTTTTCTGAAACCGAGCAAAATTTCAACCAGCACAACCATATCAAACCAAACCGGTGCGTATTTCGCTGATTCCCAATCAATAAATTGAATGTCCCACGGTTCATTTCTGAAGACATTGTGGGCGCAGATGTTCTGCATATGAAGATCGCCATGTGTGATGGCTGAACCGTTTTGTATCAGTTCGGGGAAAAAATCCGGTCCTTCTTGTTGTAACAAGGTTGTGATTTGCCGATAATGAGGCTTCACGATTTCTTTTGTCCGCTCATCTTCAAGTGCCCTGTCCATAAATTCCGCTGTTTTTTTTATCTGTTTATTACGCTCCTTCCTCATCGTTCCCGAATCATATACCGGAAGCCATGACCGCCATTTGCCGTCAGGAATGTCTTCGTTCTCAAAGGTGCGGCTGTGCAGTTCAGCGACAGATGGAATAATATAACCGAAATGTTTAGGATGAAATGTAAGCTGCCCCCTGATCTGGCTGACAAACTCCATAAACACCCACGTCTCATGTCCATTTTCTTCTATAAGATATATGTCCGGCAGCAAATCGCTTAAAACAGAACGGGCTTTATCGTATATATTAATCTCTACTGCATTTTTGTGGCGGATAGTATTGTACACCTTCAAAATAAGCGGAGCGGTTCCGGATTTTTGTCTTACAAGCAGTTTATAAATCGCACTTCTATTTGTTGATTTTAAGCACGTTATTTCATCAGGCTTCACAGCCGCCATCTCACCAAACGAATCCGATAATTTTTCATCAATTCTCAGCTTTTGAAATGCATCATACAAAGAATTCTTTTCATGCATGCCGATCTTCCTTTCGCTTCCGTTTCCAGCTATTTTTGAGATGGGACCAAGTGCTTCTGATAAACGGCATCGGATCATTCCAAGCAAATAGGGCATACTCTTTTTTCCCTTTGCATCCTTTCCAAAAAGTCCGGAACGTCATTTCTCCTCTTTTTCGTTTCTGCAAGAATGTTAAGAAGTAACGCACCCCGTAAATCCACTTGATTCCGTCTTTTTGTTCGAGCTGGGGCTCCACATGCTGTCCAGTCACATACAGATAATACATGTAAACGAAATGGACGCCTGCCGGTTCTGTGAGGCTATGGGTGAGCCAGAAGCGCGGATTAATCTCTATAAATTTATAAACATTGTCACGAGGATCCTTTTTAAATTCCGCCATACCGATACCTTTCAGCTGAATCGCTTCAAAAAACGGCAGGCACTTCTGTATTAATTCAGGAATTCGTTTGCTCACGACGTGAGCGCCCGTACCAAAATCAGCAGGGAATTGGTGGTTTTTTTGGAGAGAAAATAAGCCGAGTAATTTCATTTGGTCATCATAAAAAGTGGCGACTTTATAAAAACAATCATTGTCCCCGGGAATGATTTCTTGCACGAGCAGTTTTCCATTTTCTCTGTAGGACTGGTACTCCTTCCGCAATTGTGCTGCATCCTTCATAACAATTGCTTTTTTGTTTACTTTTTTTCTAAATTCATGCCCGGTCACCGGTTTTAAAATACACGGGAACTCAATAGTTGCGATAGCCTCTTCAAGCTCATCTTGATTGTTCGGAAAAAAGGTTTTCGGACAAGGGATGTTATGCTGAATTGCTAATTCATATGCTTTATGTTTATCTAAAACAGTTTCCAACAGCGAGTGACTCGGGAGCAAAAATAAAAAAAATTCGTCTAATGTTTTGCGGTATTTGGATATAAACCCCACGTAGTCATCGGCCCCTGCGTATAATACCGGCTTTACTTGGAATTGCTTCGCAAAATCAGACAGAAATTCCAGAAGCTCTTTCTCTTGTGTTAAAGGGCTGGGGCATATACCGCAGGTTGCTAATCTTGATTTTCCAATACGATAAGGCTGCTCCGTGTCAAACGCGTAAACATCTATTCCTTTTCGGGCCAGGCTGCGAATCATCCCGATCCCATTTGCACTAAAATCAAGCACAATGGCCGCATGTTCATGTTTCATGATCTCCCTCCGAGCTGATGGTATTTTGATAAATGGATTCGATATTTTTTATCATCACCTCACTGCTTAAATATTTAGCAGCGTAGGTCTTTGCATTCGAAGCCGCCTGCTTCCGCGCAGATTTGTTTGTGATAAAAAACGCTAAAGCCCTGCCAAGAATCTCCGCATTTCCCGGCTCGACAATAATCCCTGTTTTGTTATGCTGTATCAGATCCGGAATGCCTCCGCAATTTGTAGCGATAATAGCCGAGCCGCTAAACATCGCTTCAATAATAGAAATGGGCAGACTGTCATTAATCGTCGGCAGTACGAATATGTCCGTCATATTCAAAATAGCGGGAACATCTTCTCTTTTCCCCAGAAATGAGACCATTGAGAGATTCAATTTCCGGGCCTGTTCCTCTAAGGCTCTCCTTGTCTCTCCGTCTCCCACGATCAGCACTTCAACATGATCGAGTAAATCGGGCGAAATTTGCGAGAGTGCGTCCAATAAATGATTATGCCCTTTTCTCGGACCTAATCTTGCAATACACGCAATGATGATCTTGTTTTTCGGAAACGGGGTATTCTTCTCCCGGCCTGTTTTTACATCGTAATCTATTCCTGTGATCACCGTTGTCATGTCTTCTTGTTTTGCGCCAAGCTTCTTTAATGGCCTGCGGAATGTATCGCTGAGAATAATCAGACGATTTGCGTATTCAATGGCTTTCATTTCTAATTTTTTATAGTAAAACTCTTCTACAGAGCCTTTTTTAAATATATGAAATTTAAGTCTGTTGAAAGTGAACATGCCATGTGGGGTAAACAGTAAAGGTTTTTTATAGATTCGGTTGAACCTTCCTAATATATTGGCTGTAAATAAATCTTGAGCATGAAACACATCATATTTTTCCAAATCAAGGGTTTGAAGCATTTGCTCATATATAAACATCAGCCGATTATTTTTCAAAATATGATCGTTATAATCTCCATATCTGTCAGTAAAAAAATCTTTCAATTTCGGAATGACGGCCGCGCGCAGTTCTTTTACCTTTACGGCAGGAAACTGTTTAGGGGATATGACATCCACCTTATGCCCTTTCTTTTTAAGTCCTTCACTGAGGGTTTTAATATAATTTGATAATCCGCCGGTATGTGGATAGTCCCAAAAAGTGGTGATTAAAATGGATAGTTTCTTTTTTTTACCGTATAATCGCGGAGTGAGATGTTCATTTTTTATCAGTGTTTTTATTGCTGTTTTTTTTTGCGGAGGAGTTTTTATCCCATAGTAGTGATCAAGCGTCTGAATCATATACGGATAAGGGATGGAAAATGTCTTGATCATTTCCATATCCTCCGTATGACTTCAAATGCTTCAGCGTATTCCACACCTGCTGTCATCCCTCTGACCCTTCCTAAATGTTTGACGCCCTCATATGAACGGGGATGAGGGTAATCTCGCATTTCTACATCATAGTGGTGAAGAGCCGCAAGCTTGGCGTCCATAGTGTCTGTGATATTAACGAAGTAATTAGGCTTGAAGAGTTTATCAGCCGTATTCCTCTCCCACTCGCTTGAAGATAAAGTTTCAAACGTAAGCAATTCAATCGGCTTTTGATGCGGAAGCGGCCTGGCGGCTGTTAAGACAGCTTGAAATGTTTTCTGGTGGTCAATATTGATATCACCGTAATGATGAGTAAAGATTTTACTAGGCTGATAGACGTGAATGAAATGCTCCAATTCTTTCACAAGCTTATGAAGAGGCACACATTCCAGCTCTAAATTCGTATGCTCCAGAAAGATGACTTTCTCAATTCCGAGCTCCTGATTCGCCCGTTCACCTAATTGCTGAATGTGATGAGCTTCTTCTTTTCTGCCTAAAGCCGTAATAATGGAAATAACTTTATATCCTTCATTGATTAGCCGTTTTATGGTTCCTGCTGATCCCAATAGTTCATCATCAGGATGAGCGCCAATAATCAAAATGTATTCTTCCATTTTTTCCACACTCCACCAATAGATATTACAAATATCATATGGTTAACTTAAAAAAAAGCAACTTACATATGCGGATTTTCAAAAAACTTACAACTGCCGCTGCCATTCTCGGTAGCGGGACGGATTCAATTTTTTCATATTGTGCAAAAAAATATCCGCCAAGCCGTATTTGTCTAACCCTTTTAATAGTTTTACAGGCACTTGGGCAACGGTGGAAAAGGCCCTTTTATGGTCGATTACTTTAAGATCGCCGTGTTCGTTGATTAAAATGTGCCTGATTTCGGCATCCCATCTGGTAAAACCGAGGTCTTTTAATTCATCCAGCATATCTAAAATGTCAGCTGTTAGTTTTAGGGATAGGAATTTTTCTTTTTTGATATGGCGGGCGAGGGAAGTGCCTTGGACGTATTCCATCACAATATAATGATCTCCGTATTCGTACAGCCGGGGAATCACCGGGGAAATCTGCCCAATCTTCAGAGCTTCCAATTCCTTCTTGTATGTCTCTTTTTTATAAAAGTATTTTAAGCATTTGTTATGCGTTAAACGATAGACTTCTCCGTCTTTTCCATCTCCGATCAGTCGATAGTCTTCCAGCACCTTTTTATTCTCCGGGTTATAAAAGAAGTTTTCAGGAAAAAATCGCTTCATATCAACACTCCTTTGTCATGATTTACAATATGCAATCTGGCAACCACCAGGAATGAAACATTCTCATCATTTCCAAACTGCGCGCCATCTGCTGACATGCAAAAACCCGCCGAGACCGGCGGGTTTTTCATTATTTTTCCTTCTTTATTGAAGCTTCGTACTGTTACGCTTCCTCTTTTACGTGAACCTTCAGTACAGCCTGAACCTCAGGATGCAGCTTTACAGGTACGTTTGTATAACCCAGTGCGCGGATACCGTCTTGAAGCTCAAGTTTCCGCTTATCCACTTTAATCTTGTGCGTTTTTTGAAGCGCCTCGGCAATCTGTTTGCTTGTAACAGAACCGAACAGGCGGCCGCCTTCTCCGGATTTGGCACTCAGCTCAACCGTGAGCTTTTCAAGCGTTTCTTTTAAATCCTTTGCCTGTTCCAGCTCCGCAATCGCTTCTTTTTTCTCTTTTTCTTTCTGTCCGTTCAATGCGCTGATGCTTGATGCATTTGCTTCGACTGCGAGGCCTTTTTTAATGAGAAAGTTATGTGCATAACCGTCTGCTACGTTTTTGACTTCGCCTTTTTTTCCTTTGCCTTTTACATCTTGTAAGAAAATAACCTTCATCTCTGAACGCCTCCTTCAAAATATTCGTCAATGGCATCCTTCAGCCGATCAAGTGCTTCTGAAACAGAAACGCCTGATAACTGGGTCGCCGCATTGGTTAAATGCCCTCCGCCTTCCAGCGCCTCCATAATAATCTGCACATTGACCTCACCAAGCGATCTCGCACTGATGCATACCGTTTGCTCATCCCGCCTCGCCACGGCAAATGAGGCTTCCACCTCACTCATGGATAAGAGGGAATCAGCCGCCTGCGCGATCAGCACTTGGTCGAAGTATTCCTCTTCATTCTCAGGAAGAGAAGCAATCGCAATGTTTTCTTTATAAAGAGACGTATGCTGGATCAGCTTCGCCCGTTTAATATAAGAACCGACCGATTCTTTGAGGACTTTCTGCACCAGAACCGTGTCAGCGCCTTTCGCTCTTAAATAAGAAGCAGCGTCAAAGGTGCGCGAGCCCGTGCGAAGGGAAAAGCTCTTCGTATCCACTATTATACCAGCTAACAGGGCCGTTGCTTCAATCATATTGATTTTCAGGCGCTTCGGCTGATATTCAAGCAGCTCCGTAACAAGCTCGGCGGTGGATGAAGCGTATGGCTCCATATAAACGAGCAGCGGGTCTTTAATAAACTCCTCGCCTCTTCGGTGATGGTCAATCACGACGATATGCTCGATTTTGTTCACGAGACGCTCTTCCATCACAAGGGATGGTTTATGTGTATCGACGACGACAAGCAGCGTGTCATCATTTGAAATTTCCATCGCCTCTTCCGGCGTGATAAACCTCGACCACAGCTCTTCGTATTTCTTAATTTCTTCAATAAGGCGCTGGACGCTGGACCCGATTTGGTTCGGGTCAATGACGATATACCCGCCCTTGCCGTTAGCCTGCGCCACCTTCAAAATTCCGATCGAAGCCCCGATAGAATCCATATCAGGAAACTTATGCCCCATAATAATGACATTGCTGCTTTCCGAGACGATTTCCTTGAGCGCGTGAGAAATCACTCGGGCGCGCACCCTTGTGCGTTTCTCCATCGGATTCGTTTTCCCGCCGTAAAACTTCACCTTGCCGTTCGGCATCTTAATCGCAACTTGGTCGCCTCCGCGTCCGAGCGCCAAGTCTAAGCTGGACTGCGCCAGATCGCCAAGCTCCTTCAAAGAAGAAACCGATGCGCCGATTCCGATACTCAGCGTCAAGGACACAGTATGAACGGATGTTTTTTCACGGATTTCATCTAAAATTGAAAATTTCGCGTTTTCAAGCTCGGTTAAAATGTGTTCATTTAACACGGCGATAAACCGGTCAGAGGACGTCCGTTTCAGGAAAATCCCATATTCCTGCGCCCACGCGTTCAATAAGGAGGTGACCTGGCTGTTCATCGTGCTTCTCGTTTGGTCATCCAGCCCCTGAGTGACATCATCGTAGTTATCCAAAAAGATATATGCCAAAACGGTTCTTTCATTTTCATACTGCTTCTCGATCTGAATTTGTTCTGTCACATCAAAGAAATACAGCAGGCGATCATCTCTTTTGATCACCACTTTAAACTTTCGCTCATTCAGCGTGATCGTTTCCGAATCGACCTCTTGCTTAATCAGCGGCACAACCGCCTCACACGTGTCGTACAGCGAGCGCCCGACAAGCGTGCTTTCATTAAAGCAGGAAGACAGGAAAGGATTGGCCCATTCAATGTAATATTGATCATTAAACAGCATAATCCCGATAGGCATCTCCATTAATGCCTCTTCGCCTACTTTTTTCAGCCTATAGGATAACGTGGATATATAGTCGTCAATCTCATTTCTGATCAGAGAATCGGCACGTTTAATGAAAAACAAAATAACAGCAAGCAGTAAAACGCCAACGGCTCCTATGATCCAGTTAAAATAAAAGCTGATGAGGATTATAATGATTGACAATGCAATCAATGCATAGATGGGATACCGAAACAACGGTTTTTCATAAAAACTAGGCATTTCTATCAACTCCCCACCTGTAAGTCACACTCAATTTCGCGTCACCTTATTTCTTATGTTAAAGCCTATGTCAATAATGCCTAAGAGGAGATACACAGACATGATGACCGGAAAGAGTAAACCGAGAACAATCGCGATCACCGGAACCGCCTTTGGCATCTTCATCTCATGGCAATAGAAGAAAATAAACGCTAACCCTTGAATACAAATCAGCAAGCTGAGAATAAAGCTCCCATTTAATGAAACGGAATACAGCATATGGCCTTTTTCTAAAGGCAGAAATCCTAAGATCATCACAATGAAATACAGAATCACAACACTTTGCGGGAATTTCAGCTCTCTAAAAGGCTTGATATTCGGAAGATCAGGGGAGAATCGCCTTAAGAGCGGCCGTGCGATCAAATAACTGAGGAAAGAAAAGACAACGCCCGCCATCACGATGGCTGTCGGAAAAAGATATTGAACAGTGCCCAACTGATTTTCCATCAGCTTCAATTGCTCTCCCACCTGGTCTCCGTAACCCATCTGTTTTGCCATGGATTCTGTCATAGACAGTGACTGCCGAAGCTTAGACATTGTTTCATCAATCACATTCATATTAAAAATCAGTATGCTGATCACAAAATAAGCAACGATACAGAGCACATAAGCAATAGCGCCGCCCGCCACCGCGTATCCGGGTTGTTTCTTCTTAAAAAAATATCCCATTGCGATTCCTGCACAGGCTGCCATAAACGCCCCGGCAAGCCCAGTGAACGAACTGACGATAAACACAACGGGAAGGCTGACAAGACTCATCCACAGCCCCAGCTTCAGTCCGTGCCGGATGGTGTAGAGAATGATTGGCAGCGGTAAAGCAAAGAAAAGAATCGCCCCTATCAAAGGGAGATACACAATCAAAAGCGAAATGATTGCAAAAATACTGATTAAAATAGCGCCTTCCATTAGAGCCCTTGTATTTTTCACTTACTCACCTCAACCTCGTATCATTCAGAACATACGAATAGAAAAGAGCAGCTTAGACGACTGCTCTTTTGACGCCGCAACGTTTCTTATAAGACCTGATTTTTCCATAAACTCTCCAAAATACACGTTTATATTTTAACATAAGTCGAAATCGCAAGTAAAATCAGCACAGGCAGGCGCAATGTTCCATGTGAAACATCTGAACAGACAAACGGACATTCCAGTGAAAGAATGCCCGTCGTATCAGTTATCCTGATCATCCATGAAACCAGAGGTATCTCTATTTTTCTTTTTCGTTTTCCGTACAAATAACAATACAATTATCACGAGTAAAAGAGTGGTTGCCTGTAATACGCCGCTGCTGAAAAGGAAAAAGTTCTTTATCATGTCCCACATATCAGTTCACCTCTATTTCGTTTTTTCCTTTACGTTGAATTTACCTTTCTGGAAACTTCAAAACATAAGGAACAACATCGGTGCCAGGGCATATGCTGATATTGATAATGATTGATAAAGGAGATTCTTACATGACTGAGCGGAGAACATTAGCGTGGCATGAAACGTTAGAGATGCATGAGTTGGTCGCTTTTCAGGCAAACGGACTTGTGAAGTTAAAAAGAACGGAACGCGAAGTAAGCGATGCCAGGTTAAAACATCTTTACCGATTTTCCATCCAATCGCTTGAACAAAATTTGAGAGAGCTTCTTCCGTTTTTCCCGGAGGCACCCGGCTTTCGTGAAGATGAAACCGAAGAACGCGCTGATTCCTCTTTTTACAGCGGCGGCCTGCTGAGTATGGCCAAAACGTCAGTACGCAGTTATGCATGGGCCATTACAGAGACAGCCACACCGCAATTGAGAAATGTCTTCGTCAAACATTTAAACGCGGCCATCAAGTGGCACGAAATGGTCTTTAATTATATGGAAGAACACAGCCACTACCCTGCTTACAACTTCACTGAATTGCTGAAAAACGACGTGAGAAACGCAAGAAAAGCCATCGCTATGAAATAAAATAAAGCAGCAGGGAAACACATCTTCCTTTGCTGCTTCTTATTTTTGGGCGGATTGATTCTGAGGGGCCGTTTTTTCCCGATATGATTCGAGACTTTTTCTGTTGGCGTCTCCCCATTTTTTCATTTGCAGCACGATCGGCTCAAGGGACCTGCCAAACTCGGTAAGGGAATACTCCACCTTTGGAGGCACCTGCTGATACACCTCACGATGCACGATGCCGTCAGCTTCAAGCTCCCGAAGCTGAAGCGTAAGCATACGCTGCGTAATGCTTGGGCAGATGCGGCGAAATTCATTAAATCGCTTTTTCCCGCCGATCATATGATAAAATAAAATACCCTTCCATTTCCCGCCGATCACGGAAAGCGTCAATTCAACCGGACATCCCTCTTTATTCGGATACATGTTCATCTCTCATCCTCCATAGTACCTTTTTTGATACTATATGCTGATTAGCACCTGATACCCAGTATTTTACTCGTATCACCCTGTCCCCCACAACAAAAATGCTCCTTTTTCACATCAAATTTTAAGGTTTTGAAGATTACACCTTCCGCAAGACGTGTTAAACTATAAAAAGAATGTTAACACTACTTTAAAAAGGACAGGGAGTTATTATGGAAAAAATTCTTATTTTCGGACATCAAAACCCAGACACTGATACCATTTGCTCTGCCATTGCCTATGCAAACCTCAAAAACAAGCTCGGCGTAAACGCTGAACCGGTCAGACTCGGCCAAGTAAATGAAGAAACGAAATACGCGCTTGATTACTTCAAGCAAGAAAGCCCCCGCCTTGTCGAAACAGCGGCAAACGAAGTAAACGGCGTTATTCTCGTTGACCATAATGAACGCCAGCAAAGCATCAAGGACATCGAAGACGTTCAAGTGCTTGAAGTGATCGATCATCACCGAATTGCGAACTTCGAAACGAGCGAGCCGCTTTACTACAGAGCTGAACCGGTCGGCTGTACGGCTACAATCCTTAACAAAATGTTCAAAGAGCATAACGTAACGATTGAAAAAGAAATCGCAGGACTTATGCTGTCAGCGATCATTTCTGATTCTCTATTGTTCAAATCCCCGACCTGCACTGACCAAGATGTCGCAGCAGCAAAAGAGCTTGCTGCCATTGCCGGCGTTGATGCAGAGGAGTACGGCTTAAACATGCTGAAAGCAGGCGCTGATTTAAGCAAAAAAACAGTGGAGGAATTGATTTCTCTTGATGCGAAAGAGTTCACACTCGGCAGCAAAAAAGTCGAAATCGCGCAAGTCAATACAGTGGATATTGAAGAAGTGAGAAAGCGCCAGCCGGAATTAGAAGCAGCCCTTTCTAAAGTAATCGCTGAAAAGAACCTTGACCTGTTCCTTCTCGTGATTACAGATATCCTGGAGAACGATTCACTAGCGCTTGCCATCGGTGATCAAGCGTCAAAAGTGGAAAAAGCGTTCAACGTCACATTAGAAAACAACACAGCCCTGTTAAAAGGCGTTGTTTCCAGAAAGAAACAAGTTGTTCCTGTCTTAACAGATGCGATTGCAGAATAAATGACAAACACCCCGGCAAACCCGACGGGGTGTTTTTTTTGTGTACCCTTCGCATGATTAGCCGGTCACTTCGTCAATCACATCATGAAACGTTTTCTCATGATCCGCTCTCATTGAAAGCGTCAGCACGTATCCGTCCGGATCTTTCAAAACCAGTTCCCGGGCATTCCACGGCCGGATAACAGGCCCTTCTATGATGTCAGCTCCGGCATTCTTCACATACACATCCACGTCATCAGCAGCAAACTGAAGAACGTTCTTACACCATTGAATCGATTTTTTCACGTCTTGAACTGTCAGCTTGGCAAACATAGGCATCGGATAAGCTTCCATATGCTACACTCCTTTCTGAAGATGAATCATGCGTAGACTATAACGCAGCGTCAGAGTCAATAAGGAGCTGAAGCTCAAAATCATTTTGACTGCATATGAAATGTGATATATAATATATCACACGGAAGGACGAATTTTCAGAATCTGTAAATACAGCATTCGCAGCATGATATACGGGGGACTTTATATTGGAAAAAAACGCAGCGATTTCTTACTCACGAACAACGGGAATTGTGCTGGTTCTTACCGGCGCTATATTATGGGGCGTATCGGGAACGGTCGCCCAGTATCTATTTCAGCACCGGCATTTTAACACAGAGTGGTTAACCTCAGTGCGCTTATTGATGTCAGGCTTACTATTGCTGGGAATTGCTTACCGAAAAGAAAAGCAGCGTATCTGGGCTGTCTGGAAAAACAAACGAGACGGATTTTCCCTTCTCTTATTCGGTATTTTCGGTATGTTAGGCGTTCAATACACCTATTTTGCGGCTATTCAGCATGGCAATGCAGCCACAGCTACCGTCCTTCAATATTTAGGGCCTGCCATTATTACTTGTTTTTTAGCGCTTCGTTCGAAAAGGCTTCCTTCAGGAAAAGAGCTGCTCGCTGTCTTCCTGGCAGTTTTAGGCACATTTATCCTTGTGACACACGGAAATGTCCGCAGCCTGTCCATGTCCGGCTGGGCGATCTTTTGGGGAATCAGCTCGGCATTTGCACTGGCGTTTTATACATTGCAGCCTCACCAGCTTCTGAAGAAATGGGGATCGGCTATCGTTGTGGGTTGGGGCATGCTGATCGGCGGAATCGCGCTCAGCTTTGTCCGCCAGCCATGGGATTTCGAAGGACAATGGTCGCTGTCCGCTTATGCAGCCATTGTGTTTATCATCATTTTCGGAACACTCATTGCTTTCTATTGCTATCTGGAAAGCCTGAAATATTTGAGCGCCTCTGAAACCAGCCTGCTCGCCTGTGCAGAGCCCCTGTCCGCAGCCTTTTTAGCGGTCATATGGCTGCATGTGCCCTTTGGATTATCAGAATGGCTTGGGACGCTGCTGATTTTAGGAACAATCGCTTTATTATCCATAAAAAAGCAAAAATGACCTCTCTTGTTTAAGAGAGGTTTTTGTTGAGCAATCAAAACCGATTAGTCTCATAGACCCATATATTACAAGGGCTTTTTTCATTTTCTATCAATTCAAAAGGGGTAAATAGACCAGTTGTCATCCGAATCAGAGTCGAATAGAATGAGTTCGAAAAGCAAATAATGCAGGATTGTTACTGATTAAGCAGGCAAGACCTAAAATGTGTTAAGGGCAAAGTGTATTCTTTGGCGTCACCCCTTACATATTTTAGGTCTTTTTTTCGTAGCTGACCTGTCTCTATCAAAGCAGGAGGACACAACAAACAAAACAGTACATAAAAAGGAGACATGAAGGATGAACATGAAAAAGATTGTGAAACAAGCAACAATACTGACCTTTACGACTGCCTTGCTGGCAGGAGGCGCTTCCCAAGCGTTCGCGAAAGAAAATGACCAAAAAGCACACAAAGAAACGTACGGCATCTCCCATATTACGCGCCATGATATGCTGCAAATCCCTGAACAGCAAAAAAGCGAAAAATATCAAGTGCCTCAATTTGATCAATCAACGATTAAAAATATTTCTTCCGCAAAAGGTCTGGATGTCTGGGACAGCTGGCCGCTGCAAAACGCTGACGGAACAGTCGCTGATTACAACGGCTACCACATCGTGTTTGCTCTGGCCGGAAATCCGAAAGACGCAGATGATACATCGATCTACATGTTTTATCAAAAAGTCGGCGACAATTCGATTGACGGCTGGAAAAACGCGGGCCGTGTCTTTAAAGACAGCGATAAGTTCGATGCCAATGACTCCATCCTAAAAGATCAGACGCAAGAATGGTCAGGCTCAGCAACATTTACATCCGACGGAAAAATCCGTTTGTTCTACACCAACTTCTCAGGTAAACATTACGGAAAACAAACATTGACGACAGCACAGGTAAATGTATCAAAATCGGATACCTCTCTCACCATCAACGGAGTAGAAGATTATAAAACGATTTTTGACGGCGACGGAAAATTATATCAGAACGTCCAACAGTTTATCGATGAAGGCAATTACACATCAGGCGACAACCATACGCTGAGAGACCCTCATTACGTTGAAGATAAAGGCCGCAAATATCTTGTATTCGAATCAAACACGGGAACAGAAGACGGATACCAAGGCGAGGAATCTTTATTTAACAAAGCATACTATGGCGGCAGTACAAGCTTCTTCCGCAAGGAAAGTCAGAAGCTTCAGCAAAGCGCTAAAAAACGTGATGCGGAATTAGCGAACGGCGCACTCGGCATCGTTGAATTAAACGACGACTACACACTGAAAAAAGTGATGAAGCCGCTGATTACTTCTAATACGGTAACAGATGAAATCGAACGCGCGAATGTCTTCAAAATGAACGGAAAATGGTATTTGTTCACTGATTCACGAGGATCAAAAATGACGATCGACGGCATTACATCTAACGACATTTATATGCTCGGTTATGTATCGAATTCCTTAACTGGTCCATACAAACCGCTGAACAAAACAGGCCTTGTGCTGAAAATGGATCTGGATCCTAATGACGTGACCTTTACTTACTCTCACTTTGCAGTACCTCAAGCAAAAGAAAATAATGTCGTCATCACAAGCTACATGACAAACAGAGGCTTTTTTGCAGACAAGCAGGCAACGTTTGCCCCAAGCTTCTTACTGAACATTAAAGGAAAGAAAACATCCGTTGTGAAAAACAGCATTCTTGAACAAGGACAACTGACGGTCAACTAATAAAAGAAAAAAGAAAATGCCGATACTCCATTGGCATTTTCTTTTATTTCTCAACGAAATCGGCGGTGAATGATTAATGGCACGAAAATGGTCCATTACAGCACTGGTGTTTTTGGGAGCATTCTTGTTTGTCGGCTTACTGCCGGATAAAGGCAACCACTCTTCAAAAACAAAACCAACGCAAGAGACGGACGACCGGGCGGCGTTTCATTTTACAACCCCGGACAAATGGAAAAACGATCCCCAAAAACCGATTTTTTTTGAGGGAAAATATCATTACTACTATCTTTATAATCATGATTATCCGGACGGCAACGGCACAGAATGGCGGCACGCCGTATCAGAGGACTTGGTGCACTGGACAGACGAAGGCACAGCCATTCCAAAGTATACAAATCCGAACGGCGACATCTGGTCCGGTTCCGTTGTCATTGATAAAGACAACACGGCAGGCTTCGGCAAAAACGCGCTTGTGGCCATTGTGACGCAGCCCTCCGCCAAAACCAAAAATCAGGAGCAATATTTATGGTACAGCACGGATAAAGGGAAAACATTTACATCCTATAGTGACCAGCCAATTATGAAAAATCCGGGCACAAAGGATTTCCGGGACCCGAAAGTCATTTGGGATGAACAGGACGGAAAATGGGTGATGGCCATGGCTGAAGGAGAAAAGATCGGCTTCTACGAATCTCCCAATTTAAAGGATTGGCAGTATTCAGGCGGCTTTGTTACCCGTGAGATCGGTATTGTTGAATGTCCCGACCTTTATATGATGCGGGCTGATGACGGGACGTACAAGTGGATTCTTGGTGCGAGCGCAAACGGCAAGCCGCAGGGCAAACCGAATACGTACGCCTATTGGACCGGAAACTTTGACGGAAAAGAATTTTCTGCCGATCAATCCGAACCGCAATGGCTGGATTACGGCTTTGATTGGTACGGCGGCGTCACATTCGAAGACGGCAAAAGTACAGATCCATTGACAAAGCGGTATGCGCTGGCATGGATGAACAATTGGGATTATCCCAATGAAACACCGACATTACAGAGCGGCTTTAACGGCACAGACTCGATCGTACGTGAAATCCGTCTTCAGCATCAGGACGGCGGCTCATACAGCCTCATCTCAGAGCCTGTTGAAACATTGAGTCAATTAACCTCTTCTACTGACAAAATAAAAGACATGAAGGTCAATGGCTCTGAAACATTGCCCATCAAGGGCGCCACGTATCAGCTGGAGATGGATATGGTTTGGTCAGATATCAAAAACGCGGGCGTAAGACTCAGAGAATCATCAGACCAAAAGCGGCATATTGACGTCGGTATTTCAGCAGAAGACGGCTATGCTTATGTCAACAGGTCGTTTATAAATCAGCCCGACAAAAGCGAGGCATACACCGAAAGCAAAGCTCCCTTTGATGGCAGCAAGCAACACGTTCATTTGAAGATTCTCGCGGACAAAACAAGCATTGAAGTCTTTATGGACGATGGAAAAACCGTTTTCACAAATGAAGTCTTTCCGAAATCCGAGGATCAAGGAATCACTCTCTTTTCTGAAGGCGGCTCCGCCGAGTTTCAGAATATTGAGGTGAAACACTTAGGTTCGATTCATTCTTAGACATCACCTCTTCATTTCTTAACTGCCTTTGGATTGTGGTAAAATGCAAGTAATATATGAAGTATATTACGATTCATGAGGTGTTCAATTGAATAATCAGAAAAAGGAACCTGTATTAAAAAGAACCATCATGCGGGACGAAGTGTATCATACGCTCAGAAACTGGATCATCACGGGAAAGCTCATGCCGGAAACAAAATTAAAGGACAAGGAGCTATCGGAAACATTGGGAATCAGCCGCACTCCGATACGGGAAGCGTTATTGAGATTGGAAGATGACGGATTGGTCATAACAAAAGCAAACAGATGGACACTGGTGGCTCCAATTGAATTAAAAGAAGCGGAAAACTTCTATTCCATTGTCTGGACACTCGAAAAACTTGCTTTGCAAAAGTCCCTCCCGCATATGACCCCCGACGTGATTCAGGAACTGAAGCAGCTTAATGAAAATCTGCTTCAAACGATGAAAGATGGCGATAAAATGGCCATTCTCGAAGCAGACAACGCATTTCATCATCACATCATCCTGCTGGCGGACAACCCTGAGCTTCACAAACTGCTTGTGAGCCTGAAAGTCAAAATACAAAGAATGGAAATCCGTTATTTCAGCGAAGATGATGCATTGACCAGATCGTATAATGAACACGCAGACATTATCAGCGCGATCGAAAAACAAGATGCTGCCGCTGCCTTAGAAGCCATTGAAGCAAATTGGAAAAACAGTTTAAAGCGTCTGCAAGAGATGTCTTAAAAACATGAAAAAAAGCCAAATCACTCATATGATTTAGCTTTTTTTGCTCTTATAATGACTCAGTCAACGCTGAAAGCTGCTGATTGACATTGTCTTTCACAACGCCGCCGTGATAACAGACGACGGTTTCAATATCAAATTCTGTGAATTTTTTAATGGACTGTAAAGCCATCTCCATATCAATCGTTGCACGCGGACTAGGTCCCGCAAGGACGCTGTTTTCAGCCACAAGAGCATCCCCTGCAATCAGCGTCTTGCTTTGGTGATGATACAAACTGATATGGCCGGGAGTGTGTCCCGGAGTAAAGATAACCGTAATTCCTCCGCAGTAAGGCAGCACGTCACCATCGCTGATTATATTGTCCACTTTTGCGTCAATCGGTGTATCGAACAGTGCTTTTATTTTCTGACGCTGTTCCTCAGGAAGAGACTCAAACATGTTCGCCATTCGTTCAGGGTTCATCTTGATCAGCGGCTTGTCCCCTTCGATATAAGGCTTGTCGTCTTCATGTGCGAGCACTTCAATGTGATGATCAGCCGCTTTTATGATGCCGGAAAGACTGCCGACGTGGTCGATGTCCTGATGCGTCAAAATCACTTTGGTCAGCTTGTCAAAAGACACCCCGGCCTTTTCCATTGCTTCGCGAATCTCTTCAAGTTGGCCGGGAATTCCCGTATCCACTAAAAGGACTTCGTTGTTATCCCATATCAGTGCCGGATGGATAACACTTTTCTGCCCCATCATATCCATTACCAACTCAATGGTTTCAATGCCTGAAGCTATTTTCATATATGATCTCTCCCTTTTTTACTTTTTTGAAACGGATACAATAAAATCTTCAATCATAAGCCGGAAGCTGTCTTCTGAATCAGCTTTGTGTCTGAAATAGCCGAGAAATTTCAAGGAGACAAAACCATGCAGGAATCAAATATGTATTTCTCATCACAAGCGCATTGCTGCTGCTGAATGCGCTGTGTGTTTATGTAAAAGTGTATAAACCGCTTCGGATAAAAGAAAAAAGACAGTCGTGATGACTGTCTTTCTTACTCTTCCTTTGTTTTTACATATAAATAAACGCCGTAATCTGTCGAAACAGAAGCATAGCCCATCTGTCTGAGCATCGCTGTTATATTGCCGCGGTGATATGTCCCGTGATTCACAACATGGAGCACCATGTCGGACACACTCGTTTTCATCACATCACCAGAAGGATGTTCGATCACGAGAGGCTGATTGATATTTTCGTCTGGCTGAAGGAACGATTTATAACAGTCAGATAATTCAAAAAACATCACTTCCATCTCTTCTATATCCTTGGAGACGATTTCCTCTTTTCGCTCTTCTGCTGACCTCAGCGTATCCTTGCCTAAAAACACGTCAATCCACCCTACATCCGACAGATACACATGAGCCAGTACACCGGCTATCGATGGAAACACACTTTCAACTTCTTGATGGTACACATCCTTCGGAAGCTCCTTGAGCCGACTGAAGATTTGTTTATTTGCCCAGATATGATAGTCATACAGCTGTAATGCGGGATTTGTCATGAAATCCCCTCTCCTTTTCAAGTTGAATTTTCTTAGGAAATGCCTATTAACAATGATCCGTCAATGATAAATACTTATATACAACAGCCTCAGCGAGACAAGCGGAAGAATCAATGAAGCTTATATTTTTTTGGCCTGTATCAGTCACTATATTTAAATCTGTACAAGCAATGACAGCTGCATCAATTGTTTCAGCTAATTCCGAAGAAAAGCTTTCCCATAATTGACGGGATTCATGGATGTGGCCTTTTTTAATGTTGGATAGGATTTGATTCACATCAGACTGCCAATGATCCTTGTGGACATACTCAAACCCATGTTTCAAAAAAGCATGTTGAAACATTCCAGACTGCATGGTCGGCTCAGTAGCCAATAAAGCAATTTTTTTTGAGTTCTCAGGGATCTTTTTTATTGTTTCATCAATCATGTTTAATAGAGGTACGGAAGCGGACTGCTGTAACTGGTTAAAATAGATGTGGGCGGTATTACAAGGCATCGCAATAAAATCAACGCCTGTTTGTTCAAGTTTGCGGATACCGTGTATAATTGCTTTTTCCATCTCAGAGTGATCAATCGGCTGATCAATATAGAAAGGCGTTGGACATGAATAAATCATCATGTGCGGATAATCAATGTCATTTGCCGCGCCATAAATGGTTTGACACTTGTCTACAACTTTATCAATAAATGGACCGGTTGATCTCGGCCCCATGCCAGCAAGTATTCCAATCATCATGATCCCCCTAAAATCCCATCTTTTATTGGGTTTTATGTAAATTATATCATAGCTTCTATCAGCTTGTAGAATGGCAGAGAAATCATGCTTACAACCTGTAAACTGGAAAAAATCTTATCAGCGTGCGTGGCCAAACGGATGGTATAATTCAACAGCATAAGTGATAAAGTTTTCAATGAGGGGAAGGGGGATTAAGTAATTGGAAGATAGAAAAAATGAACAGTTCTCTGCGGGTTTTCAGTTTATGAATATAAAAAATGATAGAACAGCCATTCCGCTGATGATGATGTATCCTGCACACACTGAAGAAAAAGCAGAACAAATAGGGCCTTATCAGTTAAAAATAGCGAAAGATGCTCCTCTTGCGAATGGAAAATTTCCGCTAGTGATCATTTCTCACGGTGACGGAAGCACACCGTTTGCTTATCGAACCATCGCTCAGTTTCTTGCACGTAATGGATTCATAGCCGTCATACCTCAACATCCGTTTAATAATCGAGAAGATAATACGTTGTCTGGGACCGAAGAAAATCTAAGGAACCGCCCTCAGCACATACACACAGTGATAGACTGGATATTAAAGGAGAGCAGTTATTCGTCATCTATTAAATCAAATGCCATTTGCCTGATCGGCCATTCAATGGGAGGATATACCGCACTGGCGGCGGCAGGGGGAGTTCCCGCATCTTTTCCGCATGAATCATCAGATCAAAAGCCTCACGAGTTACATATTGTACATGACGACCGTGTTCAATCAATCATCCTTTTAGCTCCGGCGGCCGGATGGTTCAGAGAAAAAGGATCATTGCAGAAAGTAGATATTCCTATCTTCATGCTGACAGGAGAAAAGGATACCATCACCCCATTTTTTCATGCTGAGTTTGTAGTAAAAAGAATCTCCGATCAAAATAAAATCCGCCATAAAGTTGTGAAAAACGGGGGACATTTCTCATTCCTCAGCCCCTTTCCCGATCATATGCAAAACGAGGCATTTCCTCCTTCACAGATCCGATTGGGTTTAATCGGGAGGAGTATCATAAAGAACTGCAAGCAGATATCTTAGATTTCTTACACCGCACTCTTTAAAAGATAAAGAGTTACCGTTTAAAACGGTAACTCTCATTTAGTTATAAGTTATATTTTTTTCTAATGATTATTAAGTTTTCTAAAATTACTGCCCTTCACTTCAGCTACGTCATATACGGTAACAAAAGCATGTTTATCAATATCATTAATAATTTCCTTTAGTTTGGTTTCTTCTAAACGGTTGATGACACATGTGATTTCTTTAAATTTCTCGTGGGAAAAACCGCCGTAAGCTTCTTTATAGGTGGCGCTTCGGCCTAATTCATCACGTATTGTCTCAACCATTAATTCAGGTTGAGTGGTAATGATTTGAAAAGTTTTAGAACCGCTTAAACCTTCTTCAACAACATGAATGACTTTGGATGCAATGTAGTAAGCAATGACTGAAAGTAAAGCTCCTTGCAAGCCGAATACAGTAGAAACAAAAATAAACACAAAAATGTTTAGAAATAGAATGAGATCGCTCGTTCCAAACGGTAATTTTCGGGATAGCAGCACGGCAAGCATATCAATTCCATCTAGTGCGCCGCCATTGCGCAATGCCAACCCCATTCCCAATCCAAGGATAATCCCGCCAACAACAGTTATTAACAAGGTATCGCCCTCTATGATAGCTGGAGTGTGGTGAAAAAAACTTGTACCGGCAGCGAGTGAGGCGATTCCGATAATTGATAATAACGCAAAGCTTTTCCCAATTTGCTTATATCCTAACCAGACAAACGGTATATTTATCACTGCAATCAAAATCCCCAGCGGTAAATGAAACAGTTGTGAACCGACAATGCTGAGACCGGTCACCCCTCCATCAGATACACTGTTTGGAATCAATACTGTTTCTAATCCATATGCCGCTATAATCCCGCCAATAATGACCATGATGACTTGTACGATCTTTTTCACTTTAAATTTCTTATGTTTTTGCTTTTCGATTGTATTCATATCATTCCTCGTTTCAAATATTTTGTCTTATTTAAATATACCATAATAGATATTTTCAGTTAAAAACATGCTTTTATTTAGAAAAGTTTTATCACACTCTGATATTCGATTTTAGGTCATGCTGTATAAAAAGATTGGAACCGAGGAATTGCGGATCTTAAAGATAAGTTAACCATTTATGGCTTTGTACATTCAAACAGTACCTGTTGAGTCAGCCTTCTAAAAAGCAAAGCGCGAAAATAAGCCTGTTCCGGTCAGCAATCGGCTATTGGACTAGTCACTGGCAGCAGGTCACAAAAGTAACCAACAATTAACAAAATAAAGAAACACTTCATTTAAGTTAGTAAATTATTTATGAAATCCTCATTACTTTGTCAATAAGTATCCATATACCTAATAAACACAACTTTTCAGCATTTCTCCCAATGACTTGTTTTTCCCCTTTTTGACTCAAAGCTTCTTAATTAAACACACTGCAATCCAGTTAAAAATAGACTCAATAAAATGAGACAGATTTACAAAGATTTTACTCATATAATATTTTCAAAAAAGAATGTACATACCATTGAGATTAACTCATACAAACAAAAGTATCCGATCACAGTTAGATGAAAGTATTTTATTAAATAATTGTGGTACATTAAGGAAGAATGAAAACAAAATGAAAGAAGGTGATCCCATGCCAAATAAAAAAGTACCCAATAGTTTAATCACTGAGAAGTCACCATACTTACTCCAACACGCTCACAACCCGGTAAACTGGCATCCCTGGGGAGAAGAAGCCTTCGAAAAAGCAAAGCGCGAAAATAAGCCTGTTCTCGTCAGCATCGGCTATTCGACATGCCACTGGTGACATGTCTGTTAGAATAACCATCAAAAATTTACATCTTCTTTATGTTGATAAAAATAATAGCCATGGAGATTCCCCCACGGCTATTAAAATTCTATTCACCTGTTTCAGCAAATCGTTTTATACGTTCTCCAATTTCATCACGGACTCGTTGGAAGGTACTCCATTTTTGCTTTTCGGTTCCTTCTGCTTTTGCAGGATCATCAAAACCCCAATGGTCTCTTTTAACATGTGGTGGAGTCATGGGGCATTTATCTGCCGCATCACCGCATAATGTGACGACAAAATCAGCATTGTTTAGAATGTTAGGATTAATGATATCCGATGTTTGATTAGATACATCAATACCTATTTCCTTCATAGCTTTAACAGCATTAGGATTTAATCCATGTGCTTCTATTCCAGCGCTGTAAACTTCCCACACATCACTCAAATACTGTTTAGCCCATCCTTCAGCCATCTGGCTTCGGCAAGAGTTTCCTGTACAAAGGAAGTAAATAATTTTTTTATTCTTCATATATGATTCTCCCTTTACATGGAGTGATTTTGAAAGTATTTTCGTTGAAACCACAAAGCAACATTAACAAGTGCAATCATAACAGGTACTTCTACAAGCGGACCAATTACGGCGGCAAATGCTGCACCTGAATGAATTCCAAATACACCAACAGCTACAGCAATCGCTAATTCAAAGTTGTTGCTTCCTGCTGTAAAAGCTAATGTAGTAGTGACAGCGTAGTTTGCTCCAATTTTCTTTCCTAAAAAGAAGGAAACAAAGAACATCAAAACAAAGTAAATCAATAATGGAATCGCAACTCGAATAACATCTAACGGCAAGCTGACGATTACATCACCTTTCAAAGAAAACATGACGATAATTGTAAATAGCAAAGCAATTAACGTAATCGGGCTAATTTTAGGAATGAACACTTTTTCATACCATTCTTTTCCCTTCACTTTTACAAAAATATAACGTGTCAGCATTCCTGCAATAAAAGGAACTCCAAGGTAAATGAATACAGATTTTGCGACTTCCGACATCGTTATGTTAACGATAGCTCCTTCAATTCCTAACCATTGTGGAATAACCGTCACAAATACATAAGCATAAATTGAAAAGAAAAGCATTTGGAAAATTGAATTAAAAGCAACTAATCCTGCCGCATATTCCGTATCACCTTTTGATAAGTCATTCCAAACAATAACCATCGCAATACAGCGAGCTAATCCAATCATAATAAGTCCAATCATATACTCCGGTTTATCTGGCAAAAAGATGATAGCCAAAACAAACATCAGAACCGGCCCGATGATCCAGTTTTGTACTAATGACAAAATTAACACTTTAATATCTTTAAATACCCGCCCAATTTCTTCATAACGAACTTTTGCTAAAGGAGGATACATCATTAGTATTAAACCAATAGCTAAAGGAACGGATGTAGTTCCGACTTGTAACTTGTTTAATCCACCAACAAAACCCGGAAATATAAAACCTAATCCTATCCCTAATGCCATCGCAAGAAAAATCCAGAGGGTTAAATAGCGATCTAACAAAGATAAACGTTTCATCACTTAATCCTCACCTTTCATATTAACAGCTTGAGTTCGTTGTATTTTCACTTGGTGTTACACAACAAGAGGAGGAATTTTGTTTTTGAAAATCACTATCTGATTTGGTAAAGAAAAATTCCCATTCATTCCCGTCAGGATCAGTAATCCAAAATTTATCTTGGACTGCATAACAACAAGTCGTATCCATTTCTTCACGCGCAAAAAACCCCTCTTTTTCAAGCCTTTCCTTGTGGCTCAAGACTTCATCCAAACCATCTACTTGGAATCCAAAGTGATTCACTTGATTTCCCTTTACGTCATCACAAGCATTTAAAGTGAAGTTTAATCCAGGAGTTTCTAATAAAAATTTTGCATAGTCCGTTTTTACTTTTACAGGCTTTACTCCAAAGACCTTTTGATAAAAATCAATCGATTTCTCCAAACTGACAACATTAATCCCTACATGAACAAATTTCATAATAATTCCTCCTCTTATATATTAATCAAAGAAATTTGATTTAATGCTTAAAAGTTTAACAACAATCTCCTTCACCTTTTTTTCTAAATACACAACAAAGTTCTTCAGATAATAAATTATTTACCTCATTGTCATTTAAATCATAATAGCTCCATGTTCCCTTTGTTTCTTTGGTAATTAAGTTGGCATCTAATAAAATTTTAAGATGATAAGAAAGTTTAGATTGTGTCATCTCAAAGATTTCAGTCAGATCGCAAACACAGGTTTTTCCCCTTTGACAAAGTTCATACATGATCTCTAATCGTTTCTGATCAGAAAGAGCTTTAAATTTTTGTTCATATCTCTGAAGTAATTCTGTTTTCGTCTCATTCATCATATCGCCTTCTTTAATCAATTTTTTTTGATGTATTTATCATACTCAGGATTTTTCAATAAATGCAACGAAATAAATCAATTTTTTTTGATTAATTATTAAAACCCCTAAAAACTTGTGTAACCAGATAGGGGTTTTCTTTTTTTAAATATTTTCTTCATTACATCAAGGTTACCACTGGTGCCACGTCTGTTAGAATAACCAAAAAACTTGCATATATAATCTGAACTATGATGTAACTAAAGGACAAATAAAAAAAGGAACTCAGTTGAATTCCTTTGATTGTTTTTAGTTTAAACGAATAATAGATAAAGCTGCTCCTGTTGATCCCCCGCCTAAAAGTATAACTGTAGCTGCTACTCCGAATAATTGAAGAGATATTCTGTCCCCCGCATTCAAAGTCGCAAACACATCATCATTGTAACTCGAAGTCGATATCGCCGGAGAAATGATTGAACCCGGTATTGGGTCACCATTAAGCATTAATCTAGAACCAGCAAGCAATGAAAGAGTGGTATTGATTTGATATGAGAGATAATAACGTCCAGCCACTGGTACAGTAAACATATTATTACCTCCATTTACTGCAAATCCATCTAAGCTTTGATTGTTCGGTAAAGGAACCGTTGAACCACCCAGCAAAACTACAATTGTACTGCCAACTGTATTAGATGCATACATAGAATTCCCAGTTATACTTTCGCCTGTTGCTCCCGTTATTCCGGTTACTCCGGTGGCTCCTGTTACTCCAGTGGCTCCTGTTACTCCGGTGGCTCCGGTTGACCCTGTTACTCCGGTTGACCCTGTTATTCCGGTTGACCCTGTTACTCCCGTTATTCCAGTTGCTCCTGTTATTCCGGTAGCTCCTGTTATTCCAGTTGCTCCTGTTATTCCAGTGGCTCCCGTTACTCCGGTTGCCCCCGTTACTCCGGTTGACCCTGTTACTCCGGTTGACCCTGTTATTCCGGTTGACCCTGTTACTCCCGTTATTCCAGTTGCTCCTGTTATTCCGGTAGCTCCTGTTATTCCAGTTGCTCCTGTTATTCCAGTTGCTCCCGTTACTCCGGTTGCCCCCGTTACTCCGGTTGACCCTGTTACTCCGGTTGACCCTGTTATTCCGGTTGACCCTGTTACTCCCGTTATTCCAGTTGACCCTGTTACTCCGGTGGCTCCTGTTATTCCAGTTGCTCCTGTTACTCCGGTGGCTCCTGTTGCTCCGGTGGCTCCCCCTCTGCCTCCACATGCGTTAAGTTGAGCGCACATTTCTGTCACTACTTTCAGCAAAAGTTTGTGATTTCAAAGATGTAAACTCATTAATATTGATAATTAAGTGAGAAAGAAACGGTTACATTTGCAGTACCCGTACCTCCGGCTCCTACAATACCTATTGAGTTGATATCATTTAAGGTGATTGATCTACTTTCCCCTGGTGCTACTGTAAATCCAGCTACCGCAGTTCCGTTAACTGTAAGCGATGCTGTAGGTCCTACCCCTACAATCCCATTGTTTTCTACCATTATTGTTCCATTTATAACATAAGAAGTACCATCTTCCCAAATTGGTGTAGCTACACCTCCTGTATCCCCTAAATCAATCGTGAAACATACAGCATCGTTTACAAAGCCTGTTTGCTCATTACTACAACCACCTAAATTCGCCATTATTATCCTCCTCATTTCATTTTATCTTTATAAAGATATGTTTTAAGTAACAAATTCGATTGGATAATCAACCTAAATTAAAAACATCTATTAGCCTTTTTAATGTGATTCAACTGAACCTCTATTAGACCATGTAATATTTTTTTTGATGAATCGACACTAAGACATTCGAGATCTTTAACCGTAATGGCACAGCTTTCTCCCTTTTTTACACTTAATGAGTATAAGTACTCTTTAGTCTGGAGATTAATTTTAATAGTAGAATTCTTATTATCTTTATGATGGAGAGTAACTGTAGCAGTATTAGCAAAATTAGATTCATTGTTCCATAAGATGCTTGATTTTTTTTCAGTTGTCGAAAAACAAATTCTAAATTTATCTTTTATATTTGTTTTTAAAACCAAATAATCATAAACAGGAATTTTAAGTATACCCATCCCACAGAAGCACGAAATATCAATTAAAATACGTGAATTCGAACGATATAAAGCTCTATTAGTACATATTGAATTCAAACAACAAGGAACAAGTAATTCCAAAACAACACAATTTCGCGGTTCATTCACCGAAATAACTGTAAAATAACATGTCTTAAAAGAATGACCATTTGATAAGTCAGATGCAAAAAAATGTTCACCCTCTCGAGTAATTAGAAAAAAAGGATTTATACAGGAACATTTCTGAACAATTTCTAATTTTTTATTAATATTATGGATTTCTTTTAGCTTTTTAATAATAAAGTTCGTCAATCTGAACCAGCCCAATTCATTACCTAAGGTTAAAGTAGCTTTTTATAATTTATATTATGTGTCACGAAACTAATTGTGCATTTGTGATGGAGATTTATCGAAACACTTTCACCTCATTTTTTTTACGAGTTGTACTTGGTGCTACGTCTGCTAAACTAATAATATATTAAGATCCTTAAACAAGACATTTAAAACCCAACCGTGAAAAGTTTTGCAATTGTTCTTTATGAATCGCACCGCATTACATAATCACGAATAAACATGAAAAGAGTGTAAGAATTGCAAATAGATTGGTCTACTGTAATCTCAGTCTCAATACCTCTTTTAGCAGCTACATCTGGGCAAATAATTGCACATCAACTTACACAAAAAAGAGAGAAACAAAAACATAATAAAGAATGTTTTCAAAACCTTTATTCTCCAATCATGTTTCTTATAAATGATTACATTACTGCAGAGGCATTAAAAGTAATCTTAATGAATGAAGAGAATTGCAGTGAGGAAGAATTCGAAGAAAAGGCTAAAGATACTTATTTTAATCCCGATAGAATTTTTGATGAAATTTTAAATTTATTTAGTCTTAATTTGAGGTATGCAAACCATGATCTTATTTCCCATTTCTATGATGTTAAGGTTTTATTTCAAATGGAAAGAATCAGGGAGATTGATGGTGTTAGATTAGGAGAACGAATTGAATTTTGTTATAGATTTTTACAAGATTATTTAAAATATGCTGAAGACCTGAGTATATTATTGCCTAGAAAAATTAATACTGATCTTTTTTTTATTTCGATATATAAAATATTAGACTACTGCAATTGTTTTAACCTATCAAGAGGACTTATCAAAGACCACATTCTTTTAGATCATCTTAGCCAAAATAACAAACTCACAAAACAAGCAGCAAAAATTTTAAAGAATATTGAACGCAATAACAGCAAAAGATATGACAGAATAAAAATATACACAAAAGCCTTTGAATTCCTTAACGATCTTTGTAGCAATATTGATAAGATTTTACCTGATATCGCAGAAGTTTGGAGAGCTGAAATTGAAAATTGTAAGCAACACAAATTAAAATTGTTGTGTAAAGAAAGAAGGTGATCCCATGCCAAATAAAAAAGTACCCAATAGATTAATCACTGAGAAGTCACCGTACTTACTCCAACATGCCTACAACCCCGTGAATTGGTTCCCATGGGGAGAAGAAGCCTTTGAAAAAGCAAAACGCGAAAACAAGCCGGTTCTTATCAGCATCGGCTATTCGACATGCCACTGGTGTCACGTCATGGCGCACGAATCCTTTGAGGATGAAGAAATCGCCGGCATCTTAAATGATAAATTCATAGCCATTAAGGTTGATCGCGAGGAGCGGCCGGATGTGGATTCGGTGTATATGAGAATCTGCCAGCTGATGACGGGGCAGGGCGGGTGGCCGCTGAATGTGTTTGTTACGCCTGATCAGAAGCCGTTTTACGCGGGGACGTATTTTCCGAAGACGAGCAAATTTAACCGTCCGGGGTTTATTGATGTGCTTGAACATCTGTCCGAGACGTTTGCGAATGATCGGCAGCATGTAGAGGATATAGCAGAAAATGCGGCCGCTCATCTTGAGGTGAAAGCCCATCAAAACGAGGGCATGCTCGGCGAACAGGCCGTTCATGACACTTTCCGCCAGCTCGCCGGCGGATTTGATACGGTGTATGGCGGATTCGGCCAGGCGCCGAAGTTTCCGATGCCTCATATGCTCATGTTTCTGCTCCGCTATTACAGCTATACAGACAAAGAGCAGGCATTGGCCAGCGTGACAAAAACACTCGACAGCATGGCAAATGGCGGCATTTTCGACCATATCGGCTTTGGCTTTGCGCGTTACTCGACCGATAATGAATGGCTCGTGCCCCATTTCGAGAAAATGCTGTATGACAACGCCCTGCTTCTGACAGCTTATACAGAGGCCTATCAAGTCACGCGAAATGAGCGTTACAGACAGGTTGCCAAGCAGATCATTACATTTATTCAACGGGAAATGATGCATGAAGACGGCAGCTTTTTCTCGGCTTTAGATGCCGATACGGAGGGCAAAGAGGGGAAATATTACATATGGTCGAGGAATGAAGTATTAGACCTTTTGGGGGACGAACTCGGCTCGCTTTATTGCAACGTATATAACATCACGGAAAAAGGCAATTTCGAAGGGGAAAATATTCCTAACCTCATTTTCACACGGCTGGAAGACATTCTGAAAGAGACGGGCCTGTCAAAACATGAACTTAGCAAACGGCTTGAAGACGCAAGGCAGAAGCTGCTCAATGCCCGCGAAAACAGACCCTATCCGCACGTGGATGACAAAGTGCTGACTTCATGGAACGCGCTCATGATTGCCGGACTTGCGAAAGCCGCAAAGGTATTTCACGAGCCAGACTATCTCGGCATGGCCGAAACAGCCGTCCGTTTTCTTGAACAGCATCTCATGCCGAACGGGCGCGTCATGGTCCGTTATCGTGACGGAGAAGTGAAAAACAAAGGGTTTATCGATGACTATGCCTTTCTCACTTGGGCTTATATCGAGCTGTATGAGTGCGGTTTTGACACCTCTTATTTACAAAAAGCAAAAGAATTATGTAAGGGCATGCTTCATTTATTTTGGGATAACCAGCACGGCGGGTTTTACTTCACAGGCGATGATGCCGAAACCCTCCTTGTCAGAGAAAAAGAAGTCTATGACGGCGCCGTGCCTTCAGGAAACAGTATGGCTGCCGTACAGCTTCTGCGTCTCGGCCGCCTGACGGGTGAGTTATCGCTGATCGAAAAAGCGGAAACCATGTTTTCTGTATTCAAACGAGAAATTGAAGCCTATCCAAGCAGTAACGCTTTCTTTATGCAAAGCGTGCTGGCACATACGATGACTCATAAAGAAATCGTTATTTTCGGCAGCAAAAATGACCCGGACAGGAAGCGTTTCATAGAGGCTCTTCAGCAGCATTTCACACCTGCATACACGGTTCTCGCCGCAGAGAAACCGGAAGATCTCAAGGGCATTGCCGATTTGGCAGCGGAATATCAAATCATCGATGGCAAAACGACGGTTTACATTTGTGAGAACTTCGCGTGCCGCCAGCCGACGACAGACATTGATGAAGCCATGAAGACATTACACATAAGCAGCAGGGATTAAATTCCTTGCTGCTTTTTTTCCTTCTTATGAAAATATAACGCAATGCAAGCAAATATAACGTTCACGGCCAGCGTGGATAAACCATCATACACCTCATGAGTACCGCTATATAAAAAGAGAGAAGGAATCCCGCTGTACACGCTGTGATCCTCGGTGAGAAATATGGCTAAAAACATATTATTCGCTGCATGCCCGCCAAGCGACAGCTCCATACTTCCCGTTTTAATACTGATGAAGGTCCATATCATCCCGATTGCTAGATAGCCAACCGCCATCCAGAAAGCCCCTTTATCCATTTCCGGATTTGCAAAATGCAGAGCGCCGAATACCCCTCCTACGATAACCGTCAGAACGAATGTATGATTCGTCAGTTTACCGGCAAACTGAAGCAAAAAGCCCCGAAACAGAAATTCTTCCGCAGATGTCTGAAACGGAACCAAAAAGAGAGCTGCCCCTAACAGCCATAAAAAGCGAGGCGTATGGAATTCCTGCAATGCGAAACTCTCACTATTTATCGTAAAATCAATCAGCTCCGCTATGATCATTAAAATAAAATAGGTGCTGAATCCAAAGATAATTTTCTTCCAATTCAATGCCTGATTCGGCGTGATTAAAGAGAGGAAACGGCGTTTCAAAATAAAACGAACGGCCAGCCACATGCCTGGAATCACGATAAAATACACGATATGCTGCAAATAAAAAGCAACCAGCGGATCACTTAGCACTGCCTCATCCCAATCCATTGTCAGTGACGGATTTACAATGGTAGAGAAAAACATAAAAAAGACCGTCACTATACTTCCAAAAAAGAATAAACCGACAATTAATAATAAAGAAAGAAGATATCTCCAAACACTATTTTTGCCTTCTAAAGGCCGTATAAATGTATTCATTTTTATGTATCAGCTTCCTTTCTTTGTGTATTTTACTATATAAACAGTATCCTATATAGGAAAATTTTATAAGTTTTTAAGAAAAAAGCGCTATTCCGTTTCCTCTGGCTCTGGTTATTTAAACTCTTTTTTCGAGACTGAAAGACCATTATAATGTATTTGCAGGATTAAATTTACAGTATTTTCTGATTACAACAGCCAAATCAGGGGGTTTTTTATGAAAAATCAGCCATTCTCAAACGTCGCGAACCGATTAGACCGTCTCCCCATTTCGCGTGTGCACTACCAAGTGTTAACCGCTCTCGGCATCATTTATTTCTTCGACCTTGCCGATCTTTTTACGCTCAGCAATGTCGCTCCGGCGCTGATTGAGCATTGGGGCGTGAAGCTGTCCACCATTGCCGATATCACGGCTGCATCATTTTTAGGCATGTTTCTGGGCGCCTCACTCGGCGGAAGATTGTCCGATCGAATAGGCCGAAAAAAAGCTCTCAACTGTTTTGTCCTTATCTTTTCAATCTCATCCTTTTTAAATGCATTAGCCTGGGATATCCCTTCCTTAATGATGTTCCGTTTTCTGACCGGACTCGGCGTCGCAGCAGCGATGATTGTGACAAACAGCTATCTGGCGGAATTTTTCCCTTCCTCTGTGCGCGGGAAATACATCTCCTTTTGTGCAATGATCGGGTTAATAGGCGTTCCCGTCACAAATGTCGTGTCCGCTTTTGTAATCCCATTAGGCTCATGGGGATGGCGGCTTGTCTTTGTATGGGGAGCCGTCGGCCTTATTTATTTCTTCTTTATCCGCCGGCTTGAGGAATCACCGCGCTGGCACGAGAACCGCGGCTCTTACGATACAGCGGACGCCATTATGAACCGGATTGAAGCACGTGTGGAGCAAGAAAAAGGCCCGCTTCCCGCACCAAAGGAAGCAGCAGCTCCGCACACCGTCAAGCATGCGGGCTACTTAGGCCTGTTTCAAGGAAGAAACTTAAAAATCACCATTATCCTGTCCGCAGTCTGGATTCTTGAAACCTTTGGCTTTTACGGCTTTGCTTCATGGGTGCCCAGTTTATTAAAAAGCAATGGCATTACCATGGAAAAAACGCTCTGGTACAATGTGCTTCACTCTGTCGGCGCTCCGCTTGGCGCATTGCTCGGATCAATGATATCCGAAAGATTTCAGCGAAAATGGATTTTAGCAGCAAGCGCCTTTCTGACCGCGATCGCGGGTCTTTTATACGGAATGACGTTTATTCCCGTCATGATTATTGTCTTCGGATTTATCGTCAACATCACGGAACGGATTTTCACATCAAACTTATACGCATACACATCCGAACCGTATCCTACCGAATACCGCTCGTCAGGCAGCGGATTGGCGTACGGACTCGGCCGTTTTTCAAATATATTCGGCTCCTTGCTGGTCGGTTTTATTGCTGTAAAGCTTGGCTATATCAGCGTCTTTGTTTTCATAGGCGGCTGCTGGCTTTTATGTTCCGTTCTGTTAATCCTCTTCGGTCCGAAAACAAACGCACAGCAAATCTGATAAGAAAAACAGTGCGGGCTCTCTCCGCACTGTTACACTGTAATTTCTATCAAATTGCCTTCCCAATCCTCTATCACACTCTCATAATAACCGTCACCCGTCACTCGCGGGCCGCTCATAACCTTAAAACCGTCTTTTTTAAAGGTTTCCGTCAGTTCGTTTACCCGCTCCTTGCTGCCAGTTGAAAATGCGAGATGCGCCCACCCCGTCATGTCCTGCGAAGGGGTCTCATTCACGTCACCTTTTTTCATAATTTCCAGCCTGCATCCGGAGTCAAACGAAATAAAATATGATTTAAAATCTTTTTTCTCATTATGATAAAGGTCATTCGCTTTTCCTTGAAAGTATTTCTCATAGAACTCTTTCATCCGCTCTAAATCCTTGACCCATATGGCCGCATGCTCAATTCGCATCTTCATCCTCCCTTTCCTTATCAATCTAGTTATAACGCATGAAACCCATTTCAGCTCAAGTGTTTTTCCCTGTGAAATTGATGCATAATTTGTTTTTTGGCCATATTCCTGTGTAAAAACAAAGAAAAAGCCTCTTTGCCGACCCGTTCTAAATGAAGCTCCAAGGAAGGGATGTTCAAAGCCCGGCTGACGCTTAGATTCCCCTCACCGATGATCTCCACATCCCATTTTTGTCTTTGTGCAAATTGATATAAGCCGGCGGCAACGTCATCACTGTGGGCATATATGGCCGTCGGGGCCTGGTTGAAGCTGTAAAAATGCGCGCCGGCACGCTCTCCGTCGTCCATATTATGACAGCCGACCAGAATACGGTCATCATCAAGAGGACCGAAAACAGCCTCATATGCGTTTACTTTATCCGCCGTGCTTGGGCTTTTTGCCGGTTCCCGAACACAGGTAAAAGCGACGTTCTGATGCCCGCGGCTTTTTAAATACTGAAAACTTTCTCTGAATGCTGATTGCCTGTCATTATAAGCGCATGGGATATCCTGATGCCGCGTATATTCACAGGCGACAACGGGCCCGTATTCAAGATACGGAACCACTGTTTCCCATTCATTTGCGCGGGATGTAACAATCAGTCCGTCAATTTTTTTCATTTTCAACAGCTCGAAATATTTTATTTCAATATCGGGGTCGTAATTGGTGGGGAGAAGGGTTGTCACATAGTCATGAGCAAAAGCTTCTTTGGTGATACCGTTTACAATTTTATCAAAGCAAGGATGGTCGCTGTAAGGCAGAATCACGCCGAGCGTATTGGTCTTTCCGCGAATGAGATCAATGGCAGTGCGATTGGGCGTATAATCCAATTCCTTCATCACTTGATGCACAAGCCGCCTTTTCTCTTCAGACACATACGGATGATGATTTAACACGCGTGACACGGTGGCTACCGACACATTCGCCAATTTCGCAATCTCTTTTATATTTGCCATGTGCTCCTCCATTTTCGATGATAAAAAAAGCAGCAAGAGTGTAAAAACTCTTACTGCTATCTCATCATAAATCAATTGTAATTTCAACAGGGCAATGGTCAGAACCCATAACCCCGTTACAAATATTCGCTTCTCTGATCCGTTCCTTCAGCCTGTCCGAAACGATAAAATAGTCAAGGCGCCAGCCGATATTGTTATCCCGTGCATTCAGCCGGTAAGACCACCAGGAATACGCCCCTTCCAGATCGGGATACAAATAGCGGAATGAATCGGTAAATCCGCCTTCTAGCAATGCGGTAAAGGCTTCCCGCTCCTGATCGGAGAAACCGGCGTTCTTCCGGTTGGCTTTCGGATTCTTCAAGTCAATCTCCCGGTGCGCCACGTTCAAATCACCGCATAAAATGACAGGCTTTTTCCGATCAAGCTCCTGCAAATAAGCCTTAAAATCCGCTTCCCATTGAAGCCGATAATCAATACGTTCCAATCCTCGTTTAGCATTTGGCGTGTAGCAGTTGACAACGTACATATTATCAAACTCAAGCGTAATCACTCTGCCCTCTTGATCATGCTCTTCTTTTCCCAATCCGTACGATACACAAAGCGGTTCTTGTTTTGAAAAAACAGCGGTGCCCGAGTACCCTTTTTTCTCTGCATAATTCCAGTATGCATGATATCCCTCAGGCTGCAATGATACCTGTCCGTCCTGTACTTTTGTTTCTTGCAGACACAGAATATCTGCTGCTTCCTCCTGTACATATGCATTCATATCCATTTTTTTCATCACGGCCCGCAAGCCGTTGACATTCCAAGAAATCAGTTTCATTTTTCCCCTCCCGATGTTCACGGCAAAAATCCGTCACGGCTCACATACAGCCGATCCTGTGAAAAAACGTCTGCCATTCTGTTATATACTTTACGGTAAGCACAGGGAGAGTACCAATCCCGCATATCCAATTCCTCATAGATCGATTCAATTCCCAGCTGCCTTGTCCGCTTGCCGCCGCTTCCGTCTCCCATAAAATAATCATCAATGCAAACACGGGAGACGTACGGCGCGAGTTTTTGCGGAAATGCTTCTGTGCTTGGCAAAATGGGCGCAACCGCCGCTTGAACCGGAATCCCCGCTTCAGAAAGAATTTTCAGCGTATGAAGCCTTCCTTGAATTGAAGGCGCCTCTGGAGCAAAACCCCTTCGTATGTCCTCTCTGTCCGTTTCAACGGTTATGCTGACTCTGACTCTATCCTTTAACCTGCCTAACAGATCAATATCCCTCTGAACAAGCGGACTTCTGGTTTGCACCAATAAGAAATCCGGCTGATTGACCGACATGACCTCTAATAGTGATCGCGTAATCCTCTCTCGATGTTCAATCGGCTGGTATGGATCAGTACTGGAGGACATAAAAATCGTGACTCTTCCTTTTTTCTTCGTCCTTGTGAGTTCTTTCTCCAGAAGTTCCGCAGCCCCCTGCTTAATGTCGGCCCATGTTCCCCATTCTTCTTTTCGGAACGACGAAACAGGCATGCGCCTCACATAACAGTAAGAACAGCCAAATGTACAGCCTGTATAGGGATTTAGCGTGTGGCTGTATCCTGATTAAAATCCTGAACCCTTGTTTAACAATGTTTTCGGCTGTTTATATAATAAGTGCTTCACCGTTAAACCTGCCTGCCTTCTAATGCCAGCAATTGCTTTTTCATTTCTAAGCCGCCTCTGAACCCGGTTAGTTTCCCATTTTTCCCGATGACACGGTGGCATGGAACTGTAATTAACACAGGATTCGCACCGATTGCGGCACCCACGGCTCTGACAGCTTGCGGTCTATGAATCTTTTCCGCTACGTCAGAGTAGGAGAATGTCTCCCCGTACGGTATGTCCTGAAGCGCCCTCCATACAGCAAGCTGAAACTCCGTCCCGCGAAGATCAAGCGGCAGTGAAAATGTTGATCTGCCGTTTTTGATATAATCGCGCAGTTCAGCTGTGTAAGGCTCCAGTTTTTCATCATCACGCACCAATCTGCCATGCGGCATTGTTTTGTCGGTCCACTGCTTTAATTCATTCAGATCCCCATGATTCGAGCCGATAAAGCAAAGGCCCTTGGAGGTGGCAGCCATATATAAACTCCAATCATTCCATGTGAATAACGTCCAATATACAACCATTTCTTTATTCATGATTGAACCTCCTTTTCCTTTGTTTGTGATTTTCTGTACTCCGTTGGCGAGCTTCCCGTTTTCTTCTTAAAAAGAGTCGCAAAATGGGCAGTGTTCGGAATGCCGACAGCCAACCCGATCTCCAAGACTGTCTTATCAGTCAGCTTCAAAAGGTGCTCTGCCGCTGTTATTCTTATTTTCTGTATATATTCAGCCGGAGTCATGCCCCTGACTTTTTTAAATGTCCGCTGTAAATGGTACGGGCTTCCGTGACACATATCAGCTAACGTCTCCAAAGTAAGTGATTCATGATAATGGCTGTCGATATACTCAGTGATTTGCGTGACCCACTCTTCATCAGGCAAACGGAGTCCGTTCGGCCGACATCTTTTGCACGGACGAAAGTGTTCCGCGAGTGCCTCATCCGCTGTTTGAAATACCACCACATTTTCTTTATTCGGAACTCTGGATTTACAAGAAGGCCGACAGAAAATCCCCGTCGTTTTCACCGCATAATAAAACGTTCCATCATAGGAAGAATCATTGTGAACGATCGCGTCCCACTTTTCCTCCGTCAGGACAAGTCTTTCTGATTCCATCTGAATCACCTCCTCCTTCAGTATAAACAAATACAGTACGTATGTACGCATTTTTGAATGGGAGAGCAAGACAACAAAGATTATCTTTATGGAAACCGCAGCGAGGTATTTTGGATTTTTATCAATGTTTCATGTGAAACACTCATTACACCACTATTTCGAAGCAATTGGAAGGAAAGAAACGGATAAGAGGGGACAATTGAAAGGCGCAATTCCCGGAGACAAGGGATCGGGGAGATGCAGCTTTATCAATCAAAAAAAGAGCAGGAACCCAAGGGCCCTTGCTCTTTTATCTATCGGCTTACTCGCCAGTTACGTATGGAAGTAAAGCCATTTGACGTGCGCGTTTGATCGCGATAGTCAATTTACGTTGGTATTTTGCGTTTGTTCCAGTTACACGGCGAGGTAAGATTTTACCACGCTCAGAAACAAACTTTCTAAGAAGATCTACATCTTTGTAATCGATGTGCGTAATGCCGTTAGAAGTGAAGTAACAAACCTTACGGCGTTTCGCACGACCGCCTCTGCGTCCTCCTGCCATTGTCATTTCCCACCTTTCCTGTTATGAATATAGCGATAATCTATTAGAACGGAAGATCATCGTCCGAGATGTCAATCGGCTTGCCGTCGTTGGCAAATGGATCATCATTAAAGCTGTTCCCTTGATTTCGTCTCTGGTTATTCTGATTTCCGCCGAACGGATTATCATTTTGGCCTCCGCCAAAGTACTGGCCTCCGCCGCTGTTTCCTTCGTTGTATCCACCTGAACCAGAACCGCCGCCGTTTTTAGGCTCAAGAAATTGAACACTTTCAGCTTGGACTTCGGTCACGAAGACACGTTGTCCCTGCTGGTTTTCATAGTTTCTTGTCTGCAGTCGGCCGTCTACGCCTGCAAGGCTTCCTTTTTTAAGGAAGTTTGCAACGTTTTCGGCTTGTCTTCTCCAAGTGACACAATTAATGAAATCGGCTTCACGTTCTCCGGACTGATTCGTGAATGTACGATTCACAGCAAGAGTAAACGTGGCAACAGCCGCACCGTTTGGCGTATAACGAAGCTCTGGGTCTTTTGTCAGTCTTCCGACTAATACAACTCGGTTAAGCATAAGAAAGACCACCTTTTAACATTATATATTTCAAATTGCTTATTCTTCTTCTTTAACAACGATGTGGCGAATGATATCGTCACTGATCTTAGCCAAACGGTCGAATTCAGCAACCGCTGCAGCATCAGACTGAACGTTTACGATTTGGTAGAAACCGTCGCGGAAATCGTTGATTTCGTAAGCTAAACGACGTTTACCCCAATCTTTTGTTCCAGTGATCTCCGCTCCGTTAGAAGTCAAAACGTTGCTGAAACGCTCGATAACTGCCTTCTTTGACTCATCGTCAATGTTCGGACGGATAATGTACATAACTTCGTACTTTCTCATCTGTTTGCACCTCCTTTTGGACTAAGCGGCCCTAAATGGGCAAGGAGCAATAATTCTATTACTCACAAGTTTATATTATACCAAAGCTCTTGTCCCTTTACAACTGTGTCCTATACATTAAATCGGAAATGAATGACATCTCCGTCTTTTACAACATATTCCTTGCCTTCAAGGCGCACTTTTCCGGCTTCTTTAGCGCCTGACATGCCGCCGCCCGCGAGAAGATCTTCATAAGCGACAGTTTCAGCGCGGATAAAGCCGCGTTCAAAGTCAGTGTGAATAATTCCCGCACATTCAGGGGCTTTCATGCCTTTTTTGAACGTCCATGCACGGACTTCCTGTTCGCCTGCCGTGAAGTATGTCGCAAGGCCGAGAAGAGAATAGGACGCCTTAATCAGCTGATCAAGGCCTGATTCTTCAATTCCGAGCTCTTCAAGAAACATTTGCTTTTCTTCCCCTTCAAGCTCAGCAATTTCAGATTCAATTTTCGCGCAGACGACGATGACTTCGGCGTTTTCACCCGCAGCATACTCACGGATTTTCGCGACGTATTCATTTCCTGACGGATCAGCCACTTCATCTTCGCTCACATTCGCCACATACAGCACCGGTTTTGACGTCAGCAAATGAAGCTGCTTCACAAGCTTTTGCTGTTCTTCCGTAAATTCAACGGAACGGGCCGGCTTTTCTTGCTCAAACGCCTCTTTTAATTTAGACAAAATATCAAACTCGATAACCGCTTCTTTGTCTTTTTGCTTTGCAAGCTTGCTCACGCGGACAATGCGTTTTTCGACCGTCTCCATGTCAGCAAGGATCAGCTCAAGGTTAATCGTTTCAATATCATCAATCGGATCAACTTTTCCTGAAACGTGTGTAATATTGTCGTCAGCGAATGCACGCACAACGTGGCAGATCGCATCAACCTGACGAATATGAGAAAGAAATTTATTTCCGAGTCCTTCACCTTTTGACGCGCCTTTTACAATCCCGGCGATATCTGTAAACTCAAACGCAGTCGGAACCGTTTTTTTCGGTTTGACCAGTTCAGTCAGCTTTTGCAGACGTTCGTCAGGCACTTCCACGATTCCGACGTTCGGATCAATCGTACAGAACGGGTAGTTGGCTGATTCGGCACCAGCCTGGGTAATTGCATTAAACAACGTCGATTTTCCGACATTCGGCAAACCGACAATTCCAGCAGTTAAAGCCATTCTTTCATCTCCTCTATATCAAACCATCATCGTATAAACGTAATGTAAACCTAGAGCAATTATAAGGAGGTTCATGTGAAAAGACAAGCTGGGAAAAAAGCATTTCCGGCTTTCTCTTTCCTTAGATTATCCTTTTTTAACCGCTACCAGACAGTCAAAAAGCGTACTTCCCATTCCATTATCGGAATTTGTATCATTTGTAAGCATGTTGACGGAGCCGCCGAATGCCGACCACATGCCTTCATCTATGTTCACCGTCTTCGGATGAGCCTGCTTCATTACCTTTACTTTTCCGCGCAGACGCCCCCGGTCATTGAACACTTCTGCCGTATCTCCGTCTTGGAGAGAAAGCTCCTCCGCAATATCTGGTGAAAGATCCACCTGAACCTGCTGTAGCTTTTCAATAAACGGGACATGCTGCGAATGATTAGAACGCTGCGGATGAATGGACAATAACGTGTACGGGTATTTCTCAGCAAGCTCTCCGTCATGATAAACAGACTCCTCAGGAACCTCCAATTGAGGCAGGCCGCTGTAACCTTTCTCCTCTGCAAGAGAAGACACAAACTCAAATTTTCCGCTCGGCGTCAAAAATTGATAATCATCCCACGGAACCTGCTTAACCGGAAGCGGCAAATGGCCCTTCTCCTTCAATTTTTCAAGGGTGATTCCCTTATGCTCCAAAGAAGAAAGCCCCATTTGTAAAAACTCTTCCGCACTATAGTCAAACAGCTCACCGAATCCGAGACGCTTTGCAAGCTCGGTCCAAATCCAACGGTCAGATTTTGCTTCTCCCTGCGGTTCCACAAGCTTTTTACCGTATTGTACATAATGATGATACATGCTTGAGCAGTAAATATCCTCTTCTTCAAAAACGGCAGCCGTCGGCAGCACATAATCACAGAGCTTCGCCGTATCGGTCATGATAGAATCGATAGCCACTGTGACCGGCGTCTTCTCAAACGCTTCCTTTACTTTTCCCGTATTGGGGACTTGCGTGAGCGGATTGCCGCAAGTGACAATGATCATCTCAATGGGAGGATCGGCTGCATTCAGCGCCTCTTCGGCCTGCGTCATCATCGAAAATGTTCTCGTGCTTTTTCTCAGCTCAGGACGTGTGATCTCCGGCTTGGCAAAACTTTCACCGACTTGGACATTTCCAAAATTTGCTCCGCCGCCTTTGATCCCGACATTCCCGCTCGCAGCAGCCAAAGCGTCAATCCAGCGTATCGTCCCGCCGCCATTTTTATATCGCTGCATTCCAAGACCCATAAATGTAGAAGCAGGACCATCAGCATATAAATCAGCAAGGTATTTAAGCTCTTCTATGGCCGTTTCTGTTTTCTCAGTAATTTCATCTAACGAAATCGTTTGTAACAGCTTTTCTATTTCTTCAAAACCGACGGAATGCTGCTGAATAAAATCCGTATCCGTTCTGCCGGTTTGCCATAATATTTTTAATACACCCGCGGCGAGCCAGCCATCCATTCCCGGTTTAACGGAGATATACCGATCCGCAAGCTTCGCAGTCGGGTTAAAAATGGGGTCAATGACCGTCAGTGTAGCGCCCTTTTTCTTCACCTGCTGCAAGTGATGATAGAGATGCATATTCGTACGGGAAACGTTTCTGCCCCATACTATCACATGCTTACTATGATAAATATCAAGCGGGCCATGGCCGTACGAGCGCCCGAAATCCCATCGCTGCGCTTCTATGCCGGAACCCCAGCAAATGCTCCCTGTAATCTCCGTTACACCGCCGTAGCCATTGAAAAAACGCTGGTCAAGAGCCTTTAACAGACCGTTATTGGCATAATCATGGCTATGAAGCACCGCCGTTGTGCCCGCAGTCTCCTTGATCACCGCCATTTTTTCCGCAATGTCATCCAATGCCTGCTCCCAGGAAATGCGGACAAACTCACCATTCTGCTTTTTCAAGGGGAAACGAAGCCGTTCCGGCGCATTGATTTTCGTCTCCAGCATTCTGCCCCGGCCGCAAATTTTCCCTTCTGTAATTGGATGATTCGGATCGCCGTCTACTTTCGTTACCTTGCCGTCCTCAACTGTCACCAAAAAACCGCAGCTGTCCCAGCAATTCAGCGGACACGCTGACTGATGCACTTTGCTCATCAGGTCTCTCCCTCTCTTCTATATGAAAAAGCATGAGCGCAAGCCTCTATGATGTAGGCTCCTCATGCTTGACGAGTACTTTCTTCAGCTTTCTTTCAAAATCTCTTCTCGGAATCATAACGCTGTGGGAACATCCCATGCATTTAATCCGAATATCCATTCCCATCCGAATGATTTTCCATCTGTTCTCACCGCACGGGTGCGGTTTCTTCATTTCAACAATATCATTCAGGCCAAAGTCTTTATCCGCCAAGACCCTTCACCTCTCTTCATAGACTGCTTTATTTATTGTACAAAAAAAGAGAGGATAAGAGCAATGACCGCACTCAAAATGACACTTATATTTTTTTCCATTTACCTAATATCGGATAAAGCAGCAAACACACCAGCAAATAAAGATTCAAAAGCCCGTAAATAGGATATAAAAAAGCGATCAAATCTGAAAAACCAATTGTCGTAAAAGGCACCATCGCGGCCAAAAGGAGAAATACGAGCGCCCACCTCGGCAGTTTTACAAAAGCAAGCATACGGCTCGACAATCCGAATAACCCTGACACAGTTGTTGTATATATCGCCAAAAACAGCACGGCAGCCATAAAGAGAAATAACGGATAGGGAGCACCCTCAAGTACGGCGAACAGGGGAATCTCATATTGTGAAAGACTGCCCGAAAGCTGTACAAGTGTCTCATTATAAACAAATGAAATGACGCCAAAGATCAACCCGCTCGCCACACTGGCGATTTTCGCTTCCCCAAGTCCCTTCATATCCTTACCGACAGAAGAGAGGATCGCTACAACCGAAAGAATATTTAAAGAGGTAAATGTAATACTAGCCGGCCAATTGTATTGCCGGGCCAAATCAATGGTCCACGTATAGTGATGGGTTGTCTGAAAAAAAATCAATGCATAAAGCAGGCCCGCCACAAGAATCGGTATTAAAATACTATTTAACGATAATATTCCTTTGATATCCCAAAAGAATAAACAGACGGTAACCCCGCAAAAAAGCAAAATGCCAATCCAAAACGGAAGCTTGTACATCTGCAAGGTCACTCCGCCTCCCGCAATCATCACCGTTGTTGTCGAAAATAAATAAAACATAATAAGAACATCATAGACTTTGGCAAGCAGCGGCCCCATAAGATGCTCAAGCACCGGTAAAAAATGCGCAGATTGAACCCGATAGCTGATCTTCAACACGATATAAGCCGAAATGCTGAACATGACCGTAAACAATACAATAGCCAGTCCGCTTTCTACGCCGAAAAACTGCCATATTTCCTGTCCGCTTGCATATCCGGCCCCAATCAGGCTGCTTAATATGAGCAGCATCCATCTCATCCCGGCTCTCCACAACCTTATCACCTCATAGGTAAAAATTCTGCTTGTTCCCGCATACTGCTACTATATTGAGGGACTTCAGCAATCATTCATACAAACGAGATAAATATGATATGATATTAAATATTGAATAATCAGACTTCTTTTACATGATAGACCACAACGGCATTAAAAATATAAAATCACCGATATGTCGATATGGTTTTACTCACACATGCACTTGGAGTACCGCTCTAGGTTCATTTTTTTCCTCTATTCCTTTCCTTCTTTTAAAACTTACCGCACAGCTAATCACTCCCATAAAGCATAAAAAAAGATGCCGCTGGATATACTGTAAACAACCATACATAACCAAAAACAACAATGTAATATTCGTATGACATGACAAGGAAGTGAACCCTATGAATCGAAAAGGCGGGCTTTTTTCTCAAGAACGGGCAAAGCAATATGTTTCACATACGGATTCTGCTGCCGCAAACCAAATACAAGCAATCCTCGCTTCATCCTTACGTAAAGCAGCCGGCAGACCGTTAGTAACCGTGTGTATCGGCACAGATCGATCTACCGGAGATTCATTAGGTCCGCTCGTAGGATCAAAATTAGAGAAGATGGAGTTAGGCAGATTGCATGTGTACGGAACTCTGTCAGATCCGGTTCACGCAGTAAATATGAAAGACAAACTCAAGGAAATTCAACGCATACATAGAAACCCGTTTGTTATTGCGGTCGATGCGTGTTTAGGCCGCGTTAAAAGTGTAGGGTCATTTCAGATCGGCGATGGGCCGCTTAAACCCGGAGCGGGCGTACAGAAAGACCTGCCTGAGATCGGGGACATTCACATTAATGGCATTGTCAATGTAAGCGGGTTTATGGAGTATTTCGTCCTGCAAAATACGAGGCTTCACCTCGTCATGAGCATGGCAAATGTTTTAGCTGAGGGCTTACAATTAACAGATAAGGCAGAAGGAAGACAGGAGCGGCTTAATCCGTTCCATAAGCTTTCGAGGCGCATATAAAAAACCATCTTTCACAAAAAAGATGGTTTTTTAAGATTCTCTTTCAGACAAAAGCTCAAGAATGCGTTCAAGATCTTCGTTAGAGAAAAATTCAATCTCAATTTTCCCCTTTTTCTTTTGTCTCTTAATATTTACAGTTGTCCCGAAGTAGTTTTGCAAATACGATTCTCGCTCTTTTAAGACAACATCCTGAACAGGTTCTTTTTTCTTTGTTTCACGTGAAACATTGCTGTTTAATTGCTGAATCAGCTGCTCCAACTGGCGTACGTTTAGCTGTTCGTCAACCACTTTCTTAACTAGCGGTTCGAGCTTACTTTTGTTTTTCAAACCGAGTAACGTTCTGCCGTGCCCCATAGATAACGTGCCTTCGGCAATCAGCTGCTGGATGCTCTCAGGAAGCGTCAGCAATCTTAGATGGTTTGCAATATGAGGTCTGCTTTTCCCAAGCCGTTTAGCTAATTGTTCTTGTGTAAGATCTAAATGCTTCAGCAGCGAATCATACGCCAAGGCTTCTTCAAGCGGTGATAGATCTTCACGCTGAAGGTTTTCCAATAAGGCGATTTCCCGCATCAGTGATTCAGATAACTCACGCACAATAGCTGGCACAGTATCTTTACCGGCAAGCTTAGCGGCACGATAACGGCGTTCACCGGCGACAATATCATAACCCTTTAACGATTTTCTTACTATGATAGGCTGGAGAATGCCATGCTGTAAAACAGATTCCTTTAATTCAGCTAATGACTCCTCGTCAAAATGCTTTCTTGGCTGATAAGGATTAGGCCGTAAATCGCTGATTTTAATTTCCTCAACCGTCTCTTCAGACAAATCAACTTGATTAAACAACGCATTAATCCCTTTTCCGAGCCCACCTTTAGCCATTCGCTGCCACTTCCTTTGCTAAATCTAAATATACTTCCGCACCTCTCGAACGCGGATCGTATAATATAATCGGCTTGCCGTGACTCGGCGCCTCACTTAAACGGACATTACGAGGGATAATGGTCTGGTACACCTTATCTCTAAAATATTTCTTCACCTCTTCTATGACCTGAATGCCGAGATTCGTTCTCGCATCAAGCATCGTCAGAAGCACTCCTTCAATCATTAAGTCGGTATTTAAATGCTTTTGCACGAGCCGCACTGTATTTAATAATTGACTTAATCCTTCAAGAGCGTAATATTCGCATTGAACCGGGATAACGACTGAATCTGAGGCAGTAAGCGCGTTGATCGTTAATAACCCGAGAGACGGCGGACAATCGATAATCATGTAATCATAATTTTGTTTAACTGATTCTAATGCTCTTTTTAACCGGACCTCCCTTGAGATCGTCGGAACCAATTCTATTTCCGCTCCTGCAAGCTGTATCGTGGCCGGAATGACATCTAAGTTCTCTACTGAAGTCGGTTTAATAATATTTGTTACATCTGCGTCATCTACTAGAATATCGTACACACAATGATCCACATCGGCTTTTTCAATCCCTAATCCGCTCGTTGCATTGCCCTGCGGATCGATATCAACAAGAAGAACCCTTTTACCTATGTAAGCCAAACAAGCCCCAAGATTAACAGAAGTCGTCGTTTTTCCGACTCCGCCTTTTTGGTTCGTAATTGCTATGATTTTTCCCACGATGTCACCTACCTTCACATGAACATGTACTGTCTTGACTCTATATTATCAAAAAAAGAGTAAAGCGTTTTATTTTTTTCATAATTTGTTTATCGGTAAGAGAAAAAAATGTAAAGTAAAAAAACGCTTTCTCTTATAAGTTCTCTCATAACGGTACTTTTTTGACTGTAAAAAGACATGTTACGTTGCAGAAAGAAAAATTTTACACTTACCAAATTAATGTATAGAAACGAAACTTATTATTATACTAATATAACTAAAGTTTTTTCCTTATAAAATAAAAACTCCCCTGCTATCAGGAGAGTTTTTATTTAGGTATCCGAATCGTCAATTGAATGTACTCTTCGAATTCTTCTTCCTCAGTATTCAGCCTGACGCCGCTGTCTTCAACCATTGACAGTGACTGGCGGATCGTATTCATCGCGATTCTTGTATCCCTGCTGAACGCCTTGCGTCTCGGTTTCGGTTTCCGCTTATCCTGTTCAAGCATTTTAACCACACGGTCTTCCGTCTGCTTTACGTTTAAGCTTTTCTCGATGATTTCCGCGAGCAATGTGATTTGGAGATCGGGCTGCTTGAGCGGAATCATGGCTCTCGCATGGCGTTCCGTAATTTTTTTCTCCATAATCGCTTCCTGGACGGGTTCAGGCAGCTTTAACAAGCGGAGTTTGTTCGCAATCGTTGACTGGCCTTTTCCTAAACGCTGCGCCAAGGCTTCCTGCGTCAAATCGTGGAGCTCTAACAGCCTTGCATATGCATGCGCTTCCTCAATAGAAGACAATTCTTCCCTTTGCAGGTTTTCAATCAAAGCGACAGATGCTGTTTCAGTATCAGAGAAATCCTTTATAATAGCGGGAATCTTCTCCCATTCGAGCGTCTGTACCGCTCTCCAGCGCCTTTCACCCGCAATGAGCTCATATTGTCCTTCATCCTCTGTATGTCTGACAACAATCGGCTGAATAATGCCGTGTGTATGAATGGTCATTGCTAACTCTTTGATTTTTTCATCTGAGAAAATGGTGCGTGGCTGAAAACGGTTGGGAACGATAGCATGTACCGGTATTTCGAGTATCTCTTCTTTGTTTGTATCATGCTCAGCTATCTCCGGTTCCTCTTCCTTCTCACCAAGCCCGAAGAAACGAGAGAATGAATGCTTCATGTACCTACACCACCTTTAAAAACTGCCATTTTTATAATTCTATTTTCTCATGGTTTTTCCTGCTGTATCTTCATCAATTTTGAAGAAAATATGATGGAATTGTCACATCAGGCTGTCTAAATTACCCTTCAATTGGCGATTTATTAGGAGTTCCCGGTTTTCTCGGATATTTTTTCGGAGTGCTTTTTGTTTTGCGGATGATGATGATGTTCCGCTCACTTTCTTCAACGGGAAGTGTGAAGGAGTAGATATCTTCAAGCTCTCCGCCCAAAACTTTAATCGCCTTTTGCCCCGCTTTCAGCTCTTCATCAGCGGCTGCCGCTTTTAACGCGGCAAATACGCCGTTTTTCTTGACCAATGGAAGACAAAGCTCACTCAGCACCGAAAGACGCGCAACTGCGCGGGCTGTTACGAGATCAAAGCTTTCCCGAACTTCCTTCCGTTGTCCGAATGTCTCCGCCCTGTCATGGACAAACGTCGTATGCTCCAATTGTAAAGCGTCAGACAAGTTTTCCAAAAAGGTAATCCGCTTATTTAGTGAATCGACGATGGTAACATGCAGATGCGGGAAGCAGATTTTGATGGGCAGACTGGGGAAACCGGCGCCCGCGCCCACATCACAAAGGCTTGTAATGTTTTCAAAATCAATATAAAATGCCGCCGTAATCGAATCATAAAAATGCTTAAGATATACTTCCTTTTTCTCAGTGATGGAAGTCAGATTCATTTTTTCGTTCCATTCCACGAGCATCTCATAATACAACTCGAACTGCTCCAGCTGGCGGTCAGAAAGGGAAATCCCTTTCTCCGCTAAACCGGATGTAAATTCCTCTATATTCATACCGTCATCCTTTCTATTCAGCTACCTTGGCAATACGGCCCTGCTCTAAGTACACAAGCAGGATTGAGATGTCTGCCGGATTGACACCGGAAATACGTGAAGCCTGAGCAACTGATAAAGGTCGCACTTCTTTCAGCTTTTGACGGGCCTCTGTGGCAATTCCTTTAATCGCGTCATAATCAATCCGATCAGGAATTTTTTTGTTTTCCATTTTCTTTAGCTTTTCAACTTGCTGAAGGGATTTTTCAATATACCCTTCATATTTCACTTGGATTTCCACTTGCTCCGCCACATCTTGCGGAACCGGGGAATCAGCCGGCGCAAGTTTTGTTACCGTTTCATAGTTCATTTCAGGACGTTTCATCAAATCAGTGCCGCGCACCCCGTCTTTTAATTCGCTTCCGCCAAGAGATCGAATATACTCCTGGTTTTCAGCAGTCGGCTTGATAATAACTGACCAGAGGCGTTTTTTCTCAGCCTCAATCGCCGCTTTTTTCTTTTTAAACGCTTCAAAGCGCTCGTCAGAAATTAAGCCGATCTCATGGCCGATTTCCGTCAGACGGAGATCCGCGTTGTCATGGCGAAGCAGCAGTCTGTATTCCGCCCGTGAAGTCAATAGACGGTATGGTTCATTGGTGCCTTTTGTAACCAAATCATCAATTAATACTCCGATATAAGCATCGGAACGGCTGAGAATGACTTCTTCTTTTCCAAGCGCTTTACGGCCGGCGTTAATTCCTGCCATAATTCCTTGTCCAGCGGCTTCCTCGTAACCTGATGTACCGTTGATTTGGCCGGCTGTAAACAGATTAGGGATTTTTTTCGTCTCCAGTGTAGGCCAAAGCTGTGTCGGAACAATCGCGTCATACTCAATCGCATAACCGGCTCTCATCATTTGCACATTTTCCAATCCCGGAATGGTCGCAAGCATCCGCTGCTGTACATCCTCAGGGAGACTTGTAGATAGCCCTTGAACATATACTTCCTGCGTATTTCTGCCTTCCGGCTCAAGGAAAATCTGATGGCGCGGTTTATCATTAAATCGGACGACTTTATCTTCAATGGAAGGACAATATCTCGGACCCGTCCCTTTAATCATACCGGAATACATTGGCGAACGGTGCAGGTTGCTGTCGATGATCTCATGAGTCTCAGGACTTGTATAAGTCAGCCAGCAAGGAAGCTGATCCGTAATGTATTCAACCGTTTCATAGGAGAAAGCGCGCGGAACTGAATCCCCCGGCTGAATTTCCGTTTTGCTGTAATCAATCGAATCGCTTGAGACACGCGGAGGCGTTCCCGTTTTAAAACGAACAAGATCGAAACCAAGCTCCTCCAAATGCTCAGAAAGTTTAATAGACGGCTGCTGGTTATTCGGGCCGCTTGAGTAAGATAAATCACCTAAAATGATTCTTCCTCTCAGGTAGGTTCCGGTTGTCAGAACTACCGTTTTCGCCTTGTATTCAGCACCGGTTTGCGTAATGACGCCCCGGCACTCTCCGTCTTCAATAATTAAGCGCTCCGCAATTCCCTGCAGCAGCGTTACATTCGGTGTTTTTTCAAGCGTACGTTTCATCTCATGCTGGTATTGGAATTTATCCGCCTGCGCACGCAGCGCACGCACAGCCGGTCCTTTTCCTGTATTCAGCATTCTCATTTGAATATGAGTTTTATCTATATTTCTAGCCATTTCTCCGCCGAGCGCGTCAATTTCGCGGACGACAATCCCTTTCGCGGGGCCGCCGACAGACGGATTACATGGCATAAACGCAACCATATCAAGATTAATCGTCAAAACAAGCGTTTTGGCTCCTTGGCGCGCTGATGCGAGGGCAGCCTCAACACCTGCATGCCCGGCGCCAATGACAATCACGTCGTATTGGCCTGCTTCATACCCCATGGTTTTTTCCTCCCTTTTATTTTCCTAAACAAAACTGTGAAAAGAGCTGATCGATTAAGCTTTCGTGGACGGCATCACCGATGATTTCGCCCAACAGTTCCCAGCATCGTGTCAAGTCAATCTGCACCATATCGATCGGTACATCCTGTTCAATTCCGTTAAGCGCATCTTCAATAGCTTGTTTCGCCTGATGCAGAATTGAAATATGACGGGTGTTGCTGACATAGGTAAGATCTCCGCTTTCGATCGCTCCTGTATAAAATAACGACTGAATCGCTTCCTCTAAGTCATTAATGCCTTCTTCTTTCAGCAATGAGGTCGTGACGACGGGACGGCCGTTTGCAAGCTCCGTGACGCGCTCAGCGTCAATCTTAGCCTCAAGATCCGTCTTATTCATAATGACAATGACGTCCATTCCCTCAACCGCTTCGAACAACTTGACATCTTCTTCAGAAAGCTCTTCGCTGTAATTAAGCACGAGCAAAATTAAATCCGCTTCCTTCAGAACCTGGCGTGAACGCTCAACGCCGATTCTTTCCACAATGTCCTCTGTCTCACGAATACCGGCCGTATCAACCAGCCGGAGCGGCACGCCCCGGACATTGACGTATTCCTCGATCACATCACGCGTCGTTCCCGGAATATCGGTCACAATCGCTTTCGTTTCATGGACAAGGCTGTTAAGCAAAGAGGATTTCCCCACATTCGGACGGCCGATAATAACGGTAGACAGCCCTTCACGCAAAATTTTCCCCTGCTCAGATGTCCGCAGCAGCGCATCGATTTCTTTCTTCACGCCGCTTGCCTTCTCTACTAATAGCTGATGCGTCATTTCTTCCACGTCATCATATTCCGGATAATCTATATTTACCTCAACATGGGCGAGGGTTTCTAACAATTCGTCACGCAGACGGCGGACAAGCGCTGAAAGGCGCCCTTCCATTTGATTCATGGCGACATTCATGGCACGGTCCGTTTTCGCTCTGATTAAATCCATCACAGCTTCCGCCTGCGAAAGGTCAATCCGCCCGTTTAAAAATGCGCGCTTCGTAAACTCACCGGGTTCGGCCAATCTCGCCCCTTCTCTTAAAGCAAGCTGGAGCACTTGATTCACGGTCACAATTCCTCCGTGACAATTGATTTCAATCACGTCTTCCCTCGTGAATGTTCTCGGCGCTCTTAAAACAGACACCATCACTTCCTCAATGATCCGTCCTGTCCGGCTGTCTGCAATATGGCCGTAATGAATGGTATGGGATTCCGCTGAACTGAGCGTTTTCCCTTTCGGTCCCTTGTACATTCTGTCGGCGATTTGTACGGCTTCAGGCCCGCTCAGCCGAACGATCGCAATCGCGCCTTCCCCCATCGGAGTAGAAATCGCTGCAATTGTATCCATGCTGTTCACCTCTCTTTATCTCTGTTTCCATCTATATAAAAAAAATTTATTTATGCCAAAATTAAAAGATAACATAGTTTGGTTTGAAGTGGAAGATGCGTTATCCACAGAAGCAGAAATTCGTCCCTTATTACTTTAACTTATCCACATGTGAATAACAATTAATTTTATTTCCTAAAATCTTTTTTATCAACAGCATACACCGAAAAAGTAAAAACTTAAACGCCAAAAGTGTGATTCTATATAGGAAAACAGCCATTTTTTCGAATAAAAAAACCGAAGTTCCGATTTTATCCGGACTTCGGTTTTTTGCTATCTTTATGGGAAATAACGAGATGGCGATACCGGCCTTCACCGGTAGAAAAAGTTTTGATTTTTGGATGTTTCGAAAGGGCGTCATGGATGATTTTTCTTTCACCTGACGGCATCGGTTCTAAATGAACGTCTTTTTTCGTTTTTAACACCTGATTGGCCAGTCGGTTAGCCAGCTGATCCAAAATTTCTTTTCTTTTTTGGCGATAATTCTCTGCATCAACCACGGCTTGGCGATATTGACCGGAGCCGCGGTTTAACACAAGCTGCGTCAGCGTTTCAAGGGCATTTAAAGTCTGGCCTCTTTTCCCTATCAGCAATGCCGCATTTTCGCCATTAATGTAAAAGTGAACCGTTTTTTTACTTTCTGCAACGGCAACATCAGACGGCCCGGCAATGGTTTTGATAATTCCTTCCAGATACGCTTTTGCTTCCTGGACGGGGAATTTTTTCTCAACCAGCTCTACGACCGCCTTCTTTTTGCCAAAAATACCCAAAAACCCGTTATATCCTTCTTGCACCACTGTTATTTCTACTTGATCTCTTGTTAATTGAAGTTCTTGAAGGCCTGATTGCACTGCTTCTTCGACATGTCGTCCTGCAGCAGTCACCTTCCTCACTTTTTCTTTCCTCCCGCTTTCTGCGTTTCCGGCTCTTTTTTAATATCCGGCCCTTTAATAAGGAATGTCTGAGCAATCATAAACAGGTTGCCGACTACCCAATAAAGAGAAAGTGCACTAGGGAAGTTAATCGCAAATACGATAATCATAATCGGCATAATCCAAACCATCATCGCCATTTGAGGGTTTTGGGCAGGATTTCCGGCCATCATCAGCTTCTGCTGAACGAATGTGGCCACACCGGCAACGATAGGAAGAATATAATAAGGATCTTTCTCTCCTAAATCAAACCACAAAAAGCTGTGCTGTGAAATGGCTTGCGTCCGCATAATAGCGTGGTAAAACCCGATTAAAATCGGCATTTGGATCAGAATCGGAAAACAGCCTGCCAGCGGGTTAACCCCGTGCTTTGAAAACAGGGCCATCGTTTCCTGCTGAAGCTTTTGCTGCGTTTTTTGATCTTTTGAGCTGTATTTTTCCCTAAGCTTCTGCATCTCAGGCTGAAGCGCCTGCATCGCTTTAGAGCTTCGGAGCTGCTTGATCATCAGCGGCAAAATCAATAGGCGGATTAAAATAGTGACAATAATAATCGATAATCCGTAGTTGTCTCCCGTCAGTTTCGCTACATACGTAATGACTTCCGACAATGGGTACACAATATACTTGTCCCAGAAATGCGGGCTGTTTGCCGTAATCGGTTCTTTCACACTCGAGCAGCCAGCCAGCAGCACGAGCATACCGACCATACTCAGTAGTAACCATATTCTCCTTTTCAAGAACGTTTCCTCCTATACCAATCTTTATAAACACTTGTATGTATTTTAGCATCTTTCAGTTTTAAAATGGCGGTCATTTTTCGCCAATCAAAAGGAAGCGCTTTTAAAATCGTGAAGAAAACAAAACATGAGCTATTTCGACGAAGATTTCTTATATAAAGAGGTTTTTCTAAATAAGTGCTGCAGGCTTTTTTTCGTTTCCTCAAAACTGAGTTCGCTTGCGGGTTTTCTTGCAATAATAATAAAATCTTTCGGCTTCAGCAGCTCTCTTTCCTCCTGAATCGCCTGCCTGATTAAACGCTTTACCCGATTGCGCATCACGGCATTGCCGATTTTTTTACTGACAGAAAGTCCTACCCGAAGCTCTTTCTGCTGCGGCTGATCAAGCGTATACAGCACGAACTGGCGGTTTGCCATAGACGTCCCGCGTTTAAACACTTTTTGAAAATCTTCATTTTTCTTTAACCGATTTCGCTTCTTCACTCTGATTCACTCCGATATTTACTCGCAGAAACTTTTATTTCTATCTAAAAAAAACGGGCCGCCGGAATACTGAAGAAATTTCTCCAATACCGGGCGACGCATGACATATCTTTTCTCTTAATGTGAAAAAAGACCACTGACATTATTCAGTGGCCTAAGCTGATAATACTTTTCTGCCTTTGCGGCGACGGCGTGCTAATACTAGACGACCGTTTTTTGAACTCATACGGCTTCTGAAGCCATGAACTTTACTGCGTTTACGGTTATTCGGTTGGAATGTTCTTTTCATTTATGACACCTCCCTCGAGGAATAGCTGTTAAAGACAGTCTTACTTATTATATTTGTGTTGCCTATTCATTGTCAACTTCACAGTGCTTTTATTTCTTACAACCATAATAGGATAACATACCTTCACCAGTTTAGAAACCTTATTTTTCATATTCCTTTTTTTAACGCAAAAAAAGCCGCCCTTTCCGTAAAAAAAGCGGAATGTGGATATCTTTTCAGTCATTTTTTAATATCCACAATCGTTATCGACAACATTTTCACATTGCCCACTCCTGTGGACAACGATTTTTCAACAAGTTGTCAGGTTTGTGGATAAGATCATGAGAACCATTGCAAGTCCTCGCTTAATTTGATATTATATTTGTGTTTTAACTCTTAATTACTGATCCGGCCTATTCTCTTTATCCACAAAGTGTGGATAAGTTGTGGATTGTTTTCACACAGCTTGTGTAGAATGTTGTCCACAAGTTGTGGAATTTGTCGAAAAGCTATTTTTCTACTATACTATATGTTTTCAACATTACGTGTGTACGAATGGTCAGAGCCATACGCTCTTTTTTGTGTTCTATAACAGAAAAAAGACGCTGATTTTAAAGAAAAGGAGGGCTGTGCCGGATAATGGAGAATATATTGGATCTTTGGAATCAAGCTTTAGCTCAAATAGAGAAGAAGTTAAGCAAACCGAGCTTCGAAACTTGGATGAAATCAACAAAAGCCCATTCACTGCACGGGGATACCTTAACGATCACCGCTCCTAATGAATTTGCCAGAGACTGGCTGGAGTCCAGATACTTACATCTCATTGCAGATACTATATATGAATTAACCGGGGAAGAATTGAGTATTAAGTTTGTCATCCCTCAAAATCAGGATGCGGAAGACTTTATGCCGAAACCTCAAGTAAAAAAGGCGGCAAAAGAGGAACCGTCTGATTTTCCCCAAAGCATGCTCAACCCGAAATATACATTCGACACGTTTGTCATCGGATCGGGAAACCGATTCGCCCATGCGGCGTCACTGGCTGTAGCGGAAGCACCCGCTAAAGCGTACAACCCCTTATTTATATACGGGGGAGTCGGCTTAGGAAAAACCCACTTAATGCACGCAATCGGCCATTATGTCATAGATCATAATCCTTCAGCCAAAGTGGTGTACCTGTCTTCCGAAAAATTCACAAATGAATTCATCAACTCGATCCGCGACAATAAAGCCGTTGATTTCCGCAACCGCTATCGCAACGTTGATGTACTTTTGATAGATGATATTCAATTTTTAGCCGGAAAAGAACAAACACAGGAAGAGTTTTTCCATACCTTCAACACGCTTCATGAAGAAAGCAAACAAATCGTTATCTCAAGCGACAGGCCGCCAAAAGAGATTCCGACTCTTGAAGACCGGCTGCGCTCGCGTTTTGAATGGGGGCTGATTACAGATATCACGCCGCCTGATCTGGAAACAAGGATCGCCATTCTGAGGAAAAAAGCGAAAGCGGAAGGCCTTGATATTCCAAACGAGGTTATGCTTTACATCGCGAATCAGATCGACAGCAACATCAGGGAACTGGAAGGGGCATTAATACGGGTTGTCGCCTATTCATCCTTGATTAATAAAGACATTAATGCCGATCTGGCTGCAGAAGCGTTAAAAGATATCATTCCGTCTTCCAAGCCGAAGGTCATTACCATAAAAGAAATTCAGCGGATCGTAGGCCAGCAATTCAACATTAAGCTTGAGGATTTTAAAGCGAAAAAACGGACGAAATCCGTCGCGTTCCCAAGACAAATCGCCATGTATCTTTCCAGAGAAATGACGGACTCCTCTTTGCCTAAAATCGGTGAAGAATTCGGCGGAAGAGACCATACAACCGTCATTCACGCTCATGAAAAGATTTCAAAACTGCTGATTGATGACGAACAGCTTCAGCAGCATGTGAAAGAAATAAAAGAACTGCTTAAATAATAGAGCCCTCGGATGAACCCGGGAAAGTGTGAATAACTTTTCTATAGCCATGCACAGTCTGTCCACATGTGGATAGGCTGTGTTTCCTGTCTTTTTCACAACTTATCCACAAATCCACAGGCCCTACTATTACTACTGCTATTTTTAAAATATATTTATATTAATTATCCGTTAGGAGGATAAAAATGAAATTCACGATTCAAAAAGATCGTTTAGTTGAAAGTGTCCAAGACGTTCTAAAAGCCGTTTCATCCAGAACAACAATCCCCATTCTGACCGGTATCAAAATCGTAGCTTCGGATGAAGGAGTTTCTTTTACAGGAAGCGACTCTGATATTTCAATCGAGTCATTCATTCCAAAAGAAGATGATGATAAAGAAATCGTCACGATTGATCAGCCGGGAAGCATTGTGCTGCAAGCGCGCTTCTTCAGCGAAATCGTTAAAAAGCTGCCGATGGCAACTGTAGAAATTGAAGTCCAAAATCAATATTTAACGATTATCCGCTCCGGAAAAGCCGAATTTAACCTAAACGGCCTTGATGCAGATGAATATCCTCATCTTCCGCAGATTGAAGAGCATCATGCCATTCAAATTCCGACGGATCTTTTGAAAAACTTAATTCGTCAAACCGTGTTCGCTGTGTCCGCCTCAGAAACACGCCCTATCTTGACAGGTGTAAACTGGAAAGTGGAAAACGGTGAATTATTATGCACTGCGACGGACAGCCACCGTCTCGCTTTAAGAAAAGCAAAGCTTGATATTTCTGAAGACAGCTCATATAACGTCGTGATTCCGGGAAAAAGCTTAACTGAACTGAGCAAAATTCTCGATGATAATCAAGAACTCGTCGATATCGTCATTACAGAAACGCAAGTTCTGTTTAAAGCGAAAAACGTATTGTTCTTCTCGCGATTGCTTGACGGAAACTACCCTGACACGACCAGCCTGATTCCGCAGGAAAGCAAAACTGAAATCGTCGTGAACACAAAGGAATTTTTGCAGGCGATAGACCGCGCCTCTTTATTGGCAAGAGAAGGCCGTAACAACGTCGTTAAGCTTTCTGCTAAACCGGCGGAATCGCTTGAGATTTCATCAAACTCTCCTGAAATCGGGAAAGTGGTCGAAGCGGTGCTTGCCGATCAGATTGATGGTGAGGAATTAAATATTTCATTTAGTCCAAAATATATGATGGACGCATTGAAAGTACTTGAAGGAGCGGACATTCGTATCAGCTTCACGGGAGCGATGAGACCGTTTCTTATCCGTACGCCGAATGATGAAACCATCGTTCAGCTCATCCTTCCGGTCAGAACGTATTAATCAAAAGAATCTGCTGCCGACTGGGTTCGGCAGCTTTTCTATTCATCAGACGCTCCCTCAAGTTTTCCCTTTCCTTATTTCAGGATTTTTTAGTACAATTAGATATTAGTGATATTTGAAAGAGGTCGATATTATGGCAAATCCGATTTCGATTGATACAGAAATGATTACGCTTGGCCAGTTTTTAAAATTAGCGGATGTGATTCAGTCCGGCGGTATGGCGAAGTGGTTTCTGAGCGAGCATGAGGTGACTGTCAACAATGAACCGGACAATCGCCGCGGCAGAAAGCTTTATGTTGGAGACGTGGTCGCGATTGAAGGATTTGGTTCATTTCAAGTCGTCAATTAAAGCGGGTGACAGGGTTGTATATCCAAAATTTAGAATTAACATCCTACCGTAATTATGAGCACGCTGAGCTTCAATTTGAAAACAAGGTGAATGTGATCATCGGAGAGAATGCCCAAGGAAAGACAAATCTGATGGAGGCAATCTATGTTTTGTCGATGGCAAAATCGCATCGCACCTCAAATGACAAAGAACTTATACGGTGGGACGAAGACTATGCTAAAATAGAAGGAAGAGTGATGAAGCGAAACGGGGACATCCCAATGCAGCTTGTCATTTCCAAAAAAGGTAAAAAGGGCAAGGTCAATCATATAGAGCAGCAAAAACTCAGTCAGTATGTCGGAGCGCTGAACACCATTATGTTTGCCCCTGAGGACTTAAACCTTGTGAAGGGCAGCCCCCAGGTGAGGCGGAGATTTCTTGATATGGAGATCGGGCAGGTATCTGCCGTATATCTGTATGATTTGTCCCTTTATCAAAAAATCCTATCGCAGCGGAATCATTTTTTAAAGCAGCTTCAAAGCAGGAAACAGACTGACAGAACCATGCTTGATGTTCTGACTGACCAGCTGATTGAGGCTGCCGCAAAGGTTGTCGTCAAACGCCTGCAATTCACGGCGCAGCTTGAAAAATGGGCGCAGCCGATCCATTCCGGCATTTCACGAGGGCTTGAAGAGCTGACACTGAAGTACCACACGGCGCTTGAGGTATCAGATCCCAAAGATTTGTCGAAAATAGGTAATAGCTACCAGGAGTCTTTTTCAAAATTAAAAGAAAAAGAAATAGAACGAGGTGTCACGCTGTTCGGACCGCATCGGGATGATGTCCTTTTTTATGTTAACGGACGCGATGTGCAGACTTATGGTTCGCAGGGACAGCAGAGGACGACGGCTTTATCTCTCAAGCTTGCCGAAATCGATTTGATTCATGAAGAAATCGGAGAATATCCCATTTTACTTTTGGATGATGTACTAAGCGAACTGGATGATTACCGCCAGTCCCATTTGCTTCATACAATCCAAGGCCGTGTGCAAACATTTGTCACCACGACGAGTGTGGATGGCATTGACCACGAAACCTTACATCAAGCAGGAATGTTCCGTGTGGAAAACGGTGCGTTAGTGAAGTGAAGAAATGAGGTGAGCGATTGTATATTCATTTAGGTGACGACTTTGTCGTTTCAACACGCGATATTGTCGGGATTTTTGACTGCAAGGTAAATGTATCGCCGATTGTTGAAGAATTTCTGAGCAGACAGAAACAAAAAGTGGTGCCGTCCGTAAACGGCACGCCAAAGTCTATCGTAGTCACGACTGAGAATATATATTACTCTCCCTTATCTTCCGGCACATTAAAGAAACGTGCGCAATTTATGTTAGAAATAGATTCTTAGCGGATCTTTAAAATGAATATATCGTTTAAGAAAAGTGTAGGTGAATGTGCATGGCTATGGAACAGCAGCAAAATAGTTATGATGAAAATCAGATACAGGTATTAGAAGGATTGGAAGCTGTTCGAAAGAGACCGGGGATGTACATCGGATCAACAAACAGCAAAGGCCTTCACCATTTGGTATGGGAAATTGTCGATAACAGTATTGACGAAGCCCTGGCCGGTTATTGTACAGATATTAACATCGAGATTGAAAAAGATAACAGCATTACCGTAAAGGATAACGGGCGCGGAATTCCGGTCGGTATTCAGGAGAAAATGGGCCGTCCTGCGGTTGAAGTCATTATGACCGTTCTCCACGCCGGCGGAAAATTCGACGGAAGCGGATATAAAGTATCCGGCGGTCTTCACGGTGTAGGGGCCTCTGTCGTAAACGCCCTATCGACCACTTTGGACGTTACGGTTCACCGCGACGGAAAAATTCATTATCAAGCGTATGAACGCGGCGTACCGGTGGCTGATCTTGAAGTCATCGGCGATACAGATAAGACCGGAACGATTACGCACTTCGTTCCCGATCCGGAAATCTTTAAAGAAACAACAGAATATGATTATGATCTGCTTTCTAACCGTGTTCGCGAATTAGCCTTTCTGACAAAAGGCGTAAACATCACGATTGAAGATAAACGTGAAGGACAAGAGCGTAAAAACGAGTACCATTACGAAGGCGGAATTAAGAGCTACGTTGAATACTTGAACCGTTCAAAAGAAGTCATTCATGAAGAGCCGATCTACATTGAAGGCGAAAAAGACGGAATTACGGTTGAAGTCGCATTACAATACAACGACAGCTATACAAGCAACATTTATTCTTTCACAAACAATATCAACACATACGAAGGCGGAACACACGAAGCCGGCTTTAAAACCGGTTTAACCCGGGTGATTAACGATTATGCAAGAAGAAAAGGGATTTTCAAAGAAAGCGATCCGAATTTAAGCGGGGATGATGTGAGAGAAGGGTTAACCGCCATTATTTCAATCAAGCACCCTGATCCGCAGTTCGAAGGACAAACGAAAACGAAGCTCGGCAACTCGGAAGCGAGAACGATCACTGATACGCTGTTTTCTTCAGCGCTGGAAACGTTCCTTCTTGAAAATCCGGACTCAGCCCGCAAAATCGTTGAAAAAGGTTTAATGGCTGCGAGAGCGCGGATGGCTGCGAAAAAAGCCCGCGAATTAACGCGCCGGAAAAGCGCCCTTGAGATTTCTAATCTGCCGGGTAAGCTCGCAGACTGTTCCTCAAAAGATCCGAGTATCTCAGAGCTGTATATCGTAGAGGGTGACTCTGCGGGAGGATCAGCGAAACAGGGACGTGACCGTCACTTCCAAGCCATTTTGCCGCTTCGGGGTAAGATCCTGAACGTTGAAAAGGCCAGACTTGATAAGATCCTCTCCAATAATGAGGTCAGGTCAATGATTACGGCGCTCGGAACAGGGATTGGAGAAGACTTTAATCTCGAAAAAGCGCGTTATCATAAAGTTGTCATCATGACCGATGCCGATGTAGACGGCGCGCACATCAGAACGCTTTTATTGACGTTCTTTTACAGATACATGCGTGAGATTATTGAAAACGGCTATGTCTACATTGCTCAGCCGCCGCTTTACAAAGTGCAGCAGGGTAAACGGGTGGAATACGCTTATAACGATAAGCAGCTTGATGAACTCTTGAAGGAGCTTCCTCAATCACCTAAGCCCGGCTTGCAGCGTTATAAAGGACTTGGAGAAATGAACGCCACTCAGCTTTGGGAAACGACAATGGATCCGTCGACAAGAACGCTTTTACAAGTCAATCTTGAAGATGCGATGGATGCCGACGAAACGTTCGAAATGCTGATGGGCGACAAAGTAGAACCGCGCAGAAACTTCATAGAAGCAAATGCGAGATACGTGAAAAACCTAGATATTTAACTATGAAAGCCTTATTTTCGTTAAGAAATAAGGCTTTTTTCTCAAAGTGGCTCCGATCAGACTGAGAAAACCCGCAAAACCCGCAAAACCCGTACATTCTAGTAAATTAATGTGTATAAACACAAGTTTATTGATATAATGGAGAATAGTGAAATCGTATTGAAGATCATAATGGACAATCTACTCCCACATTATTTCATGTGATACTTCAGGGAGGTTTTTTTAATGAGTGAACAAAACACACCACAAGTACGTGAAGTCAATATCAGTCAGGAAATGCGGACATCCTTTCTGGACTATGCAATGAGCGTTATCGTCTCCCGGGCGCTTCCGGATGTGCGTGACGGTCTGAAGCCGGTCCACAGACGGATTTTATACGCGATGAATGATTTAGGCATGACCAGTGACAAGCCGTATAAAAAATCCGCCCGTATCGTCGGTGAAGTTATCGGTAAATACCACCCGCACGGAGACTCAGCGGTTTACGAGTCAATGGTCAGAATGGCGCAGGATTTTAACTATCGCTACATGCTTGTCGACGGACACGGCAACTTCGGTTCGGTAGACGGCGATTCAGCGGCTGCGATGCGTTATACAGAAGCGAGAATGTCAAAAATCGCAATGGAAATCCTCCGGGACATTACGAAAGACACGATTGATTATCAAGACAACTATGACGGTGCAGAAAGAGAGCCTGTCGTCATGCCTTCGAGATTTCCGAATCTGCTCGTAAACGGGGCTGCCGGCATCGCGGTCGGAATGGCGACAAACATTCCGCCTCACCAGCTGGGCGAAGTCATTGACGGGGTGCTTGCCGTAAGCGAAAACCCTGACATTACAAACCAGGAGCTGATGGAATTCATCCCTGGGCCTGATTTCCCGACAGCCGGTCAGATATTGGGCCGGAGCGGAATCCGCAAGGCATATGAATCAGGACGGGGATCTATCACCATTCGGGCCAAGGCTGAAATTGAACAGACCTCTTCAGGCAAAGAAAGAATCATCGTCACGGAAATTCCTTATCAGGTGAACAAAGCAAGATTAATCGAAAAAATCGCAGATCTTGTCCGAGATAAAAAAATCGAAGGAATCACAGATCTTCGTGACGAATCCGACCGTAACGGAATGAGAATCGTCATCGAAATCCGTCGTGATGCGAATGCGCATGTTATCTTAAATAACCTGTATAAGCAAACGTCGCTGCAAACATCTTTCGGGATCAATCTGCTGGCGCTTGTTGACGGGCAGCCGAAAGTATTAAGCCTGAAACAATGCCTAGAGCATTACCTTGATCACCAGAAAGTTGTCATACGGCGCAGAACGGCTTACGAACTTCGTAAAGCGGAAGCGAGAGCCCACATATTAGAAGGTTTAAGAGTCGCTCTCGATCATTTAGACGCAGTGATTTCTCTTATCCGTAATTCTCAGACGGCTGAGATTGCAAGAACCGGTTTAATCGAACAGTTTTCACTGACTGAAAAACAGGCGCAAGCCATCTTGGATATGCGTCTGCAGCGATTAACTGGTCTGGAGCGTGAAAAGATTGAGGAAGAATATCAATCGCTCGTTTCATTAATTGCCGAGCTTAAGGACATTTTGGCCAATGAAGAAAAAGTGCTCGAAATCATCCGCGAAGAGCTCACTGAAATTAAAGAACGCTTCAATGATGAGAGACGCACGGAAATTGTTACGTCCGGTCTTGAAACGATTGAAGACGAGGATCTCATAGAAAGAGAAAACGTCGTCATCACGCTCACTCATAACGGCTATATTAAACGCCTTCCAGCGTCAACATACCGCAGCCAAAAACGCGGCGGAAAAGGCGTACAGGGAATGGGCACGAACGAAGACGACTTTGTGGAGCACTTAATTTCCACTTCAACTCATGACACGATCCTTTTCTTCTCTAATAAAGGGAAAGTATATCGTTCAAAAGGCTATGAGGTCCCTGAATTCGGACGGACGGCAAAAGGCATCCCGATTATCAATCTGTTAGAGGTTGAAAAAGGCGAATGGATTAATGCCATCATTCCGGTCAGCACGTTTGATGAGGATCTTTACCTGTTCTTTACGACAAAACACGGCGTATCGAAACGTACGGCGCTGTCTCAGTTCGCCAATATACGCAATAACGGCCTGATTGCTCTCGGCCTCCGTGAAGATGATGAATTGATGGCTGTCCGTCTGACTGACGGCTCAAAGCAAATCATTATCGGTACTAAGAACGGTTTGCTGATCCGATTCCATGAAGAAGATGTAAGACAAATGGGACGGACTGCTGCAGGCGTAAAAGGCATTACCCTGACTGATGATGACGTAGTTGTTGGGATGGAGATCCTTGAAGAAGACTCTGATGTCCTCATCGTGACAGAAAACGGCTACGGCAAACGTACGCCGGCTGCTGACTACAGAGTCCAAAGCCGCGGCGGAAAGGGCCTTAAAACATGCAAAATTACTGAAAGCAACGGCCCGTTAGTAACGGTTAAAGCTACAAGAGGCGAAGAGGACTTAATGATTATCACCGCAAGCGGAGTGCTGATCAGAATGGATATAAATGATATTTCGGTCACCGGACGTGTAACGCAAGGTGTCCGCCTTATCCGCATGTCCGATGAAGAACACGTGGCGACTGTAGCGCTTGTTGAAAAGAATGAAGAAACACCGGAAGAATCAGAAGAAACAGAAGAAGTGTAATAAAAAAGTGCAGCTGTTACAGGCTGCACTTTTTACATATAAGGAAGTTGAAAAAAACTTTGACACAAGGCATGGATGCTGTTATAATTCTTTTTGTTGTCTTTTAATAAAGACAGCACACTAAAAAAATACTTTTTAAAAAAAGTATTGACCTAGTGAACTATAAATGTTATGATTAAGTGGTCGCTTCAAGAGTGACGGACAAAGTTCTTTGAAA
>NZ_LSAZ01000004.1 GCF_001584325.1 Bacillus nakamurai | reverse complement strand
CGGTTATGGCGGGGGCTATGGCGGTTATGGCGGGGGCTATGGCGGATACCATCATTACCCGTTCCATCATCGGGCAGGCCAGTATGCCTAATTTTATTATAAGAGAAAGACACTCTTTATCAGCAAGAGTGTCTTTCTCATGTTCTTAAAGCTGGATTTATACTGTTGGATCAAGTCGCAGAGAAAATCATCAATCAACAAGTACATAAGGTTTTTCTGCACTGCGTCCAGTAAAATGAATTTCATAAAATTTCTTTTAGGTTATTTGGGGAAAAATCAATATTTTAAAATGTCAGGAGGTATTATGTGTGAGAAGTGAGAGCGAAATGATGAAAATCATTCTTGATGTTGCAAAAAAGGACGAGCGAATCCGCCTTGTCACTTTGGAGGGTTCCAGAACCAATAAACATGTACCGAGAGACCGATTTCAAGACTACGATGTTTCTTATTTTGTGACCGATATGGACTCTTTCACGTCTGACGATGGTTGGCTGGATCAATTTGGCGAAAGAATGATGATGCAAAAACCTGAAGATATGGAACTTTTCCCTCCAGAGCTAGGAGGCTGGTTTTCCTATTTAATGCTTTTTAAAGATGAACATAAAATTGATTTAACGTTAATCCCCGTAAATCAGGCAGAGCATTACTTTGAAGAGAGTGATGGTTTGGCGGAAGTATTATTAGACAAGGATGACCGAATCCGCCGCAAAATTATTGCGGCTGATGAACAATATCATATCAAGAAACCAACTTCCAGGGAGTTTGATGATTGCTGTAATGAATTTTGGATGGTTTCAACCTATGTTATTAAAGGATTAATGCGTAACGAAATACTGTATGCGCTGGATCACATGAACGGCATATTAAGACCTAATGTATTGCGTATGATTGCTTGGAATATTGGAATAGAAAATAAGTCCTTAAGTGTAGGAAAGAATTACAAGTATATTCAAAAATACATGAAAGCAAAAGACTGGGAAACCCTGCTGAATACTTATGTCGGCAATACTTATGAAAGCGTGTGGAAGGCATTATTTGATTGTTATGATCTCTTTAGAACATATTCAAAGTCAGCGGCTTCTGCATTAGGGTTTAAATATCCTGAGTATGATAAACAAATTACGGATGATTCGTTGAAAAACTATGATCGTTTCCATCAGAGTTTTAATTGATAAAATTGTTACTTGAAATTCCAAATCAGTCACATTGAAGTCCGTTCTTATGAGCGGACTTTTTTGCTGCTCAGATCGTGCCTTTGTGCATGCTGAGCTCTTTTTGGGCGAAATGATCCTGAACCGCAAAGGCATAAATGCCTTTCCATGTTCATACCTATTAAGGTCATGTGTTTCTGAAAGGAGGATCGTCATGAAAGAAAATGAGCCGTTTACACCGATCAAATCCTATAAGCCCTTCCACAGCAGGTTTGATCCGTGCCCGCCGATCGGCAGAAAGTATTACAGTACGCCGCCGCAGCTATATATGAGGTTTCAGCCGTATCATTTAGAGCAATTTTCTCCGATGGAGGCGTTAAAGAAAGGAACCCTTTGGAAGGATCTGTATGATTTCTATGATAATCCTTATCGGGGGGGAATCGAATATGGCGAAAAAGATTGATGATGAATATTATCGGCTGCTGGAGCAAATACAAGCGGCGGATTTTGTCTTGGTGGAACTGACGCTTTATCTTGATACGCATCCTCATGACCGCCTCGCGCTTCAGCAGTTTCATGAATATTCCCGGTACTCGAAGCAGCTCAGAAAACGGTTTGAGCCGGAATACGGCCCGCTTCTGCAATACGGCGTCAGCCAAGCTGGGGCGCAGTGGGATTGGAGCCGCGGTCCTTGGCCATGGCAAGTATAAGGAGGGATCAGTGAATGTGGATATATGAAAAAAAACTGCAATATCCTGTCAAAGTCAGCACGTGCAATCCGATACTTGCCAAATATCTCATTGAGCAATACGGCGGGGCGGACGGCGAATTGGCCGCGGCGCTCCGGTATTTAAACCAGCGCTATACGATACCTGATAAGGTCATCGGTCTGCTAACTGATATCGGCACGGAGGAATTTGCGCACTTAGAGATGATTGCGACGATGATTTATAAGCTGACAAAAGACGCGACGCCCCAGCAGATGCGTGACGCGGGGCTTGGTGATTATTATGTCAATCACGACAGCGCGCTATTTTATCAAAATGCGGCCGGTGCTCCGTTTACTGCAACCTACATACAGGCGAAGGGGGACCCGATCGCTGATTTATATGAAGATATCGCGGCAGAAGAGAAGGCAAGAGCGACATATCAGTGGATTATTGACATTTCAGATGATCCCGATTTAAATGATTCCCTTCGTTTCTTGCGCGAGCGGGAAATCGTCCACTCTATGCGCTTCAGGGAAGCGGTTGAGATTTTGAAGGAAGAACGCGGCAAGAAGAAGATTTTTTAAAACGGCCCTCTATGATGAAGGCTGTTTTTTTCTGGCCAGGGTTTGTTTTATAATAAAGGTGTTAAATATTCTGACAATACAGGAGGCCATTATGACACCTTTTACGATTACAAACGATAAAGCCGGGATCTTCCAAGCATCTCTTGCACAGCCGGATGATGCTCAAGCGGTCATGGAACTGCTCGTATCGGCGGCGAAATGGCTTCGCGGAAAAGGGTCTGATCAGTGGAGCGGCCTTTTACACGGTGAAGATACGCATAATATGCGCGGCTCGGTCGCCGATGGGCATGTTTTTTTATTCAAACGGGACGGAGAACTGGCCGGTGTTGTCATGCTGCTTCCCGAAGCGAGCGAGTGGGGCAGACAGCTGTGGGGCGAAGACGGCCATGGGGAGTCTGTGTATTTGCATCGGCTCGCGATTGACAGGCGGTTTGCCGGCTGCGATCTGGGCCGGACCATTCTATCTTGGGCTGAAACGGGCGTTTATTGCCCGGGAAAAACGAAAATCCGCCTTGACTGCGTGTCTGAAAATAAGGCGCTTCAATCGTTCTACAGCCAGATGGGGTATGAATCAAAAGGCAGCACCGCGGACTATCATTTGTTTGAAAAAGAAATAGCAAAATAAAGGGCTGCGTTTTTTACATGATTGGGGTGCGGAAGCAGGGGCTATTTTTATTTGATCGGTTTGTTCGCGTTTTGTATAGCAGGCGGGATTTCCGCTTTCCTCCGCAGAAAATGGCCGAAAAAGATGTGGCCGGAATGGCTGTTGGCCATTTTGGCTCTTCTTGCTTTCGGAATGGTAGTATACAGTATTTTCGGAGTCGGCGGCTGGGAAGGCATGGGCCTCGGGCTGCTTGCAATTTTTGCTGGGTTCGGTGCTGTTGCCGGTTATGTCGCAGAGGTGTGCTTTCGAATCGTCAGATCAGGCCGCAAACGGTAAACGCGGCATAGGCTGCGTTTTTTGTGTATTGAGCCGCTGTATAGAAAACAGGCGAATGTCCATAATGGTAATGACTTTTAAGAAGTAGGTGCTAATTATGGGACATTTAATCACAGTTGCTTGGGAATTAGTATGCGGTTTGGGCATTTTATTTGTGATTTTAAAATTGTTAGGAAAGACACAATTCTCACAAATTACGCCGTTCGATTTCATATCCGCGTTAATTCTCGGCGAATTGGTCGGTAATGCGGTGTATGACAAAGGGGTCAGAATATGGGAAATTATTTTCGCTTCTCTTTTATGGGGCGTTTTGATTTTTCTCATTGAACTGATTACTCAAAAAGTAAAAGGCTCGAGAAAGCTTTTAGAGGGCGAGCCGAATATTGTCATCCGCAAAGGAAAGCTCAAATATGATGTGCTGAAAAAGAATAAACTGGACATCAATCAATTACAAAGCCTTCTCAGACAGGCCAATTGTTTTTCCATTCAAGAAGTGGAATACGCAATTTTAGAAACAAACGGCTTAGTCAGCGTGCTGCCGAAATTTATCCACGATACGCCGACAAACGGAGATTTGCAGATCAAGCCGAAGCAGGTGACGTTACCAGTCACGCTCATCATTGACGGCGAGGTTCTGTATGAAAATCTTAAAGAAGCCGGGTTGGAAGAGCGGCAGCTGGAAGAAGAGCTGAAAAAGCGAAACATCAGCCGGGCAGAGAATGTATTATTTGCGGAATGGAAGGCTGATAAACCAATTTATGTTCTCCCTTACGAGGAGAAAAAGTAAAAGAGCTTTGCCTGCGGCAAAAGCTCTTTTTTATTTCCCGTGCACGCCTTGTTTTACGGCCCTCACATGGTACATGCCGACATCTGTCCCCAGCATGTAATCAGGCTTGGGCTTGCCTTGGTTTGCTTTATGGGCTGCTATGTGGTCCGCGCTTTTTTCCCATTGCTTCCAATGGTCTTCGGATTCCCAGCGGATCATCACGACAACTTCTTCATCGCCGCGGCGGACTTTTTTCTCAAGCACCGTTACGTCTATTAAGCCTTCCTGCTTTTCAATGACACCTTCAGAGCTGAATCGTTCTATGACTTTATCGGCATGTCCTTCTTTTACGGTCATTTTTCTTAATTGCACGAACATATGAAATCTCTCCAATCTTTTTCTTGCTTCATATATTGTAAATGAAAATGATTCTCAAAGTCAATGAACATGCCGACCGGGTGTTACGCCTTCAGCAGGAAGACATTGTCGTCTTCATCTTTAAATTGAACAAAGGCGCCCCACTCCATTTGTTTCGGTTCATCTAAAAACGTGACGCCGTTCTTTTTCATTTGTTCGTATGCGGCAAAGACATCCTCGCACTCAAATACGATAGAAGCTTTCATATGTTCTGACCCTTTCATCATCGCTTTCGGATAGATGACCAAATGAGTATCGGCACCCTTTGGCGCCACCTCAAGCCAGAATGCATTCGGGCCCATCGGCTGCTCAGTGACGGCCTCAAACCCTGCTTTTTCTGTCCAGAACTTCTTTGCTTTTTGCTGATCATCAGTGTAAACGGCGACTGTAGCGATTTTTTTAATCATCATATTGACCTCCTGTTTCATTTCTCTTTATAGTGTATCCTGCAAACGAAAAAAGCAATCGATTGCCCTCAATGTGTTGACTCGCCTCCATTGCCTCTAGTACGATTGGCAATTCCTATTTATAATTTAAAAATAGGACAAACGCGTGAAAGAGGAGACGTCATTTGAACAAAGACCAATTACTTCATCATTATATTATCAAACATTCGGCTGAGCTGACTGAAAGCTGGCTCAAGCTGAGACGGCAACTGAGAGGGCGGTTTTACTCTGCCGATCAATTACGCCCGGAAATGAAGGAGCTGTTAATCGAACAGCATACCTTTACGAATACAACCATTGCGAGTGCTTTTTTAGATGATCCGGCCATATTTCAAAACAATAAGGAAAAATGAGCCGCAACGGTAGCGAAAAGCAGGGTGGAGCAGGATGCGCATGTTCACGAGGTTGTAGAAGCGATCGGCAATTCACGAACCGTTTTTTGGGATGCGGTCACCCGTTTTATGGATGACCATTGGGACATTATTACAAACGAAGACGCCCGCCGATGGAATCATCTCGTGAACAGCTCATTTGATCAATTAATCACCGATTTTACCGAGCAGTACCAAAATTTAATGATATCGAGACTGTCATCTCAGCAGGAGCTGATTTTAGAATTGGGATGCCCGGTCATTTCAATCGCCGATAACGTCGGTATTTTGCCGCTCATCGGCACGATTGACACGAGACGGGCGCGCGTCATTTTGGATACGGTTCCGGAAAACTGCGTCTCGAAACGAATTACAAGCCTTGTGATTGACCTGTCCGGTGTGCCGATTGTGGATACAATGGTGGCGCAGCAATTGTATACGCTGTCTCAAACATTATTTCTGCTAGGCATCAAAACCGTCTTTTCCGGTATACGTCCCGATGTGGCGCAGACATCCATCCAATTGGGGCTGGATTTTTCCGAATACCAAACCTATGGAACGCTGGAGCAGGCGCTGGCCAGTATGGGCGTCAGATGCATCATTGAGGAAATATAATAGGAATGAAGGGCATATCATCCCTCGTTATGGATGATATGCCTTTTTTGTATGACAAAAACATTCAGAAAATTGTTGGAACGATGTTGATTTCTCGGTTGGAAAGTAATATCATTATTCTTATGAGAATAGTATGAATTAAAAATCCTAATGATGATCAGCAAAGGGGGAGCATGATGATATCCAAAGCAAACGTTGATCCGCATGTGATTGAAAAAATTATCAGTGCGCTGGAAACCATTGATTTTGGAACAGTTCAGATTACGGTTCATAATTCCCAAGTTACACAAATTGATAAAGTGGAAAAATATCGTTTTTCTTTGCAAAGCAAGGAGGCAAAACAGAAATCGTAAACGGAAGAAACCAGTGACGGGAGGCGGCCCATATTGAAACATTTACGAGCAGACAATTCTTTCCCTCAAAGCAAATATCTGCACCTGCCTGAAGTACGCTTTCTGCATTGGTGCATGAAGCAGTACGGAATCAATAAAGGGGTGCTGAATACGATTGACGGCTGGTTTTATGACGCGGGCATCATTCCCGTTGCCATAAGGCGGATTTATGTGCTGGCGTTTCTCGATTTTGTGAAAACGCCCGGCTCGGAGAAGAAGATCAGGTTCGGACACGGCGGACTGGCGAAAAAGCTGCATGATTTTATGAACGTGCAGGAGTGCGCAGCAAAACAGCAGGCCTGAACATCCTTAAAATCTTCTTAAAATCATACAAATTTCTCCCATTTTATTTATAATAGACCTATAACGATCATTTTTTGGGAGGACATTTGACATGCAAGCTACTGCTTATGAGAGTAAACAATCTATTATGCAGCGCATTATAACGGTTTTTGTATTTACGCTGCTTATTGCGACAATCGGCCTCTATATCGGCCAATTCGTCCCGCCGGCTTTGATGCTGCCGCTGTCTGTTGCGGAAGTGGTTATGATCATCGCCGCGTTTTGGCTGCGCAGAAAGAAAGCCGTCGGATATGCGTTTGTCTTTACATTCGCTTTCATTTCCGGAATGACGCTGTTTCCGATTATCAGCCATTACGCCTCCGCAGCAGGTGCCTATGTCGTATTGGAAGCGTTCGGTTCCTCATTTGTGATTTTTGCGGTGCTCGGCACGATCGGCGCTAAGACGAAAAAGGATTTGTCGTTTTTATGGTCCTTTTTGCTTGTCGCGGTCATCGCACTTATTGCGGTGGGAATCTTTAATATCTTCAGCCCGCTGAATTCCGCCGCCATGATGGCGTATTCCGTGATCGGAACGATTGTATTTTCATTGTACATCTTGTACGATTTGAACCAGATCAAACACCGGAACATCACGGCGGATATGATTCCCTTGATGGCATTGACACTCTACATCGACTTTATCAACCTATTTATTAACCTGCTTCGGTTTTTCGGGATTTTGAATAGTGATGATTAATCTTAAAAGGCGCCCTTGGTTAAGGGGGGCCTTTTACTGTCTGCCGTCAGAAAACAGCTTCAGCTTGTCAAGCAGCCCTTCCAGTATTTTTGTGAAGGCTGATTTTTCTGCATGAGTGAAACTCTCCGTGACACCGGTGATTTTGCTGACAGACGGGCGGAGCGGGTTTTAAAGGGGCAGGATCTATTATCTGAAATCATCCGCCGCGAGATAAGGGGAGAGCTGGGTGTGCAGGAGATCATCGGTGAGTGCTGAGGTTTGCTGAAAGATCCTTATGAGGAAAAAACAAAGTCCAGAACATGGTGTCTGGACTTTTGTCATTCTTGTTCGGTTTTATTCCGTATCCGCTCAATCACTTCATGCAGCCCCTCCGGCTTGTGAAACTCCACCGGTGAACTGCCCTTTTCAAACGAAATCGTTTCTGCTTCAATCAGCGCGACGTAACGCCCGTTTACTTTTGCGAGATGTATCGAATCGCCGAAATCGGCAAGCAATCCTTTAATCTCCGTTTCTCCGACTTTCATTTTCAGCTCTGCTTCCGGTGAGTGCTCGATGATTTGCGCAGAGGCTTCAATGACTTGATGGGTGTCGAGGCGTTCCTGAATTTCCCGCTTTTCGCTCGCTTCCCAAATTTCAATGTCGTGCTCAAACTGCTGGAGCTCTTCGCTGTTTTCTTCAAATGTTTCGTACACGTGCTCCTGCACCATGTTCATGACTTGGTTTTTCATAATTTCCGGCATAGATTCGCCGTATTCGACAAATTTGAGAAAGTCCTCAAAATAACGGGCGTGGGAGGATTGGTGAATTTTCAGCTCGTGCTCCTCGACCATTCCTTCTTCCGGCATGTAAGGGTATTGGATGCTTTTCATGTTTTTCGTCGTGATGGCCATCTCGACCTTTTTGATAAGAGATGCTGTGTCTGAGATGCGGGCGACTTTCGGCTCAAAATCACATTTCATCATAAAGACAAATTTGTCCTCAAAGTATTTGCGAGGCACGGCTGATGCCACGATGAAAACGCCGCCGCGCACCGCGCTCGTGTCAAGGTAGGTGCGGACGAACTGCTCGCTTACCTCAATAAATGCTTCCTTTGTATCCGCAAGCCGGGCGCGGTTGAAGAGGTTATAATTCGGATTTGAATCAAGCTCATGGCCGGGCTCCACGAGAAAATGGCCGATTTTTGTCGGAACCTGCTCGGATTGAGGATGCCGGTCGGCTTTTCGTTTAACGATTTTTTTCAATTCGCCGTCGAGAAAATCCTTCAGCTCGCTTTCTTCAAATTCTTCCGTATCAAGTGTCTGAAAATGTTTGAACTGCTTGTTTGCCTGTTCGTCTTTTCCTTCGACTTGAATGACATAAAAAGATAAAAACTTGATTTCAAAATCCATATGTGAACTCACCTTGTTAGCGTATTTGACAACCTCTCAAGTATAGAAAAAACCGCGATCATCCGTCAATTGGCGGAATCATCCACAGGGGCGGATAATCGCAGGCTTTAAAGGGCACTGTAGTGTAAAGGAAGGCATAAAACTTCAGAAAGGGTGTTTTTGATGAAGGAAACAAGTCCGATTCCGCAGCCGAAAACGTTCGGGCCGCTCGGAAATCTTCCTTTACTTGATAAAGACAGGCCGACTCTGTCACTTATCAAACTGGCGGAAGAGCAGGGTCCCATTTTTCAGCTGCATACGCCGGCCGGCACCATCATCGTTGTTTCCGGCCATGAATTAGTGGCCGAGGTCTGTGATGAATCCCGCTTTGATAAAAGTATAGAAGGCGCTTTGGAAAAAGTCCGTGCTTTTGCAGGAGACGGATTATTTACAAGCTGGACGCATGAGCCTAACTGGAGAAAAGCGCACAATATTCTTATGCCCACCTTTAGTCAGCGTGCGATGAAAGAGTATCATTCCATGATGACTGATATTGCGGTTCAGCTGATTCAAAAATGGGCCCGGCTTAACCCTGATGAGGTTGTGGATGTGCCAGCGGATATGACCCGGCTGACATTAGACACGATCGGTTTGTGCGGATTTAATTATCGATTTAACAGTTATTACAGAGAGACGCCTCACCCGTTTATCAACAGTATGGTGCGCGCGCTTGATGAAGCGATGCATCAAATGCAGCGCCTTGATTTTCAAGATAAGCTCATGATCAGGACGAAGCGCCAATTTCATCATGATATTCAAAACATGTTTTCATTGGTCGACAGCATTATTGCGGAGCGTAAGTCTAACGGCCATCAGGATGAAAAAGACCTGCTTGCCCGTATGCTGAATGTGGAGGACCCGGAAACAGGGGAGAAACTTGATGATGAGAATATCCGGTATCAAATCATCACGTTTTTAATCGCAGGTCATGAAACAACGAGCGGCCTGCTTTCCTTTGCAATCTACTTTTTAATAAAAAACCCCGATACCTTGAAAAAAGCCTATGAAGAGGTAGATCGGGTATTAACAGACCCTGTTCCTTCCTATAAACAAGTATTGGAGCTTGCATATATCCGAATGATTTTGAATGAGGCATTGCGCTTATGGCCGACGGCTCCGGCGTTCAGCCTTTATCCAAAGGAAGACACGGTGATCGGGGGGAAATATCCGATCTCGACAAAAGACAGAATATCCGTTTTAATCCCTCAGCTTCACCGTGACAAAGACGCATGGGGAGACAATGCAGAAGAGTTTTATCCGGACCGGTTTGAACATCTGGATCAAGTGCCGCATCACGCCTACAAACCGTTCGGAAACGGCCAGCGGGCATGTATCGGCATGCAATTCGCCCTTCATGAGGCAACGCTCGTGCTGGGCATGATTCTTCAGCAATTTACATTCATTGATCATACAGATTATGAATTGGATATCAAACAAACATTAACACTCAAGCCGGGTGATTTTAACATTCGAGTGCAGCCTCGAAACAGGGAAGCCGTCCATCCGGCCGTCCTGTCTGCTGAAAAAGAAACGCCGGATGTCCAGCGGGAGAAAAAAGAAAAGAAAGCCGCATCGATTATCGGGCTCAATAATCGTCCTTTGCTGATTCTTTACGGCTCTGATACAGGAACCGCAGAAGGCGTCGCGAGGGAACTTGCCGATACTGCCAGTATGCACGGCGTCCGGACTGAAACAGCTCCGCTTAACGATCGGATTGAGCAACTGCCGAAAGAAGGAGCGCTGTTGATCATCACATCCTCTTATAACGGAAAGCCCCCAACCAATGCGGGACAATTCGTTCAATGGCTGGAAGAAATCCAGCCAGGTGAATTGGCGGGTGTTCAATATGCTGTGTTTGGCTGCGGAGATCATAATTGGGCCGCCACATACCAAGATGTGCCGAGATTGATTGATGAAAAGCTTGCCCAAAAAGGAGCAGAGCGGTTTTCCCCCCGCGGCGAGGGTGATGTAAGCGGTGATTTTGAAGGCCAGCTTGACGAGTGGAAACGGAGCATGTGGGAAGACGCGATAAAAACGTTCGGACTCAAGCTTAATGAAAATGCTGAAAAGGAACGAAGTACACTGAGCCTTCAGTTTGTCAGCGGGCTGGGCGGCTCTCCTTTAGCCCGGTCGTACGAAGCGGTTTATGCAGCTGTGGCGGAAAACCGTGAGCTTCAGGCGGCCAATAGCGGGCGAAGCACCCGGCATATTGAAATCACTTTGCCGAAAGAGGCTGCTTATCAAGAGGGGGATCACCTTGGGGTGCTGCCTGTTAACAGCCGGGAACAAATCAGCAGGATTCTCCGAAGATTCGGCTTAAATGGGAATGACCAAGTGCTCCTGACGGCAAGCGGGCAGAGTGCAGCCCATCTTCCGCTGGATCGGCCGGTCAGTTTACACGATCTTTTAAGCTATAGCATCGAGATTCAGGAAGCGGCGACAAGGGCTCAAATCCGGGAATTGGCTGCCTATACGGTTTGTCCTCCGCATAAACGTGAATTGGAAGATCTTCTGGAGGAGGGCGTTTATCAGGAACAAATATTGAAATCACGCATTTCAATGCTCGATCTTCTTGAAAAATATGAAGCGTGTGAGCTTCCGTTTGAACGTTTCCTGGAGCTGCTTCGCCCGCTGAAACCGCGGTATTACTCGATCTCAAGCTCCCCCAGGGAAAATCCAGAACAAGCTTCAATTACAGTCGGCGTCGTTCGCGGCCCTGCCTGGAGCGGCCTGGGAGAATATCGCGGAGTCGCTTCGAATTACTTGGCGGACCGTAAGGCGGGGGATGATATTATCATGTTTGTCCGTACGCCGGAAACCCGCTTCCAGCTTCCGGAAGATCCTGCAACACCGATCATTATGGTCGGCCCGGGGACCGGTGTCGCCCCATTCCGCGGTTTCTTGCAGGCACGCGCGGCATTGAAGCGGGAAGGAAAGACGCTGGGTGAGGCTCATTTGTATTTCGGATGCAGAAACGATAACGATTTTATTTACCGGGACGAGCTTGAGGCATATGAAAAAGAAGGAATTGTAACGCTCCATACGGCTTTCTCCCGCAAAGAGGGCATTCCCAAAACGTATGTACAGCACTTAATGGCGGAGAATGCCGAGGAATTAATTTCAATCCTTGACCGGGGAGGGCACCTTTACGTATGCGGCGACGGCAGCAAAATGGCGCCTGATGTAGAGGCGACGCTGCAAAAAGCGTATCAGACAGTTCATGGGACAGAAGAGCAGGCTGCGAAAGAGTGGCTCCGAGACCTCCAAACAAAAGGCATCTATGCGAAAGATGTTTGGGCTGGAATTTAAAAAGCATTCAAATGAGGACTGGAACATCCAGTCTTTTTTGCATCAATCAGAAAAGTATTCATATTTTTACATCCCCGTGCATACAATAACTTCAGCCTGCCAATAGGCGGCCGTCTGCTATATTCATTTTTCGTTTTTTAGCAGTTTGTGTTATTCTTATATTCGGTATCTATTCTTTTTCCAGACGGGGTCTGACTCAGGTATCCTTTTTATGAGAGAAAAAAATGTGAAACGAAGAGCGGATATCCTGCGTCTAATGGCTGGCGGGATAGATGTTCAAAGGGCATGACACGAATGATAAATATATCGTTTTTTTTAAATGGTGTGTTTATGGGGCTGTGTGATGCTTTCATTTTGCACGGAAAGCAGGAATTGAAGCAAAAAGTAAGAATACAGATTTAAAGTGTTTAGGAAAGTAGAGGTTGCCATGAAGAAATTATTTTCTTACAGACTTAGTTTTTTTGTACTGGCTATTATTTTGTTTTGGGCCAAAACGTATTTAGCCTATCATGCTGAATTCAACCTTGGGGTAAAGGGTCCGACACAGCAGTTTCTGCTTGTGATTAACCCGTTCTCAAGCGCCATTTTCTTTTTAGGACTGGCATTGTTTGCGAAAGGCCGCAAATCAGCGATTATCATGGTGGTCATTGATTTCATCATGACGTTTATTTTGTATGCAAACATTCTATTCTATCGTTTCTTCGACGATTTCTTGACATTCCCGAACCTGAAGCAATCAGGCAATGTCGGAAATATGGGAGACGGCATTTTCAGCATTATGTCCGGCCATGATATTTTATACTTTGTTGACGTCATTATCTTAATCGCACTCTTGGTGTGGAGACGTGAACTGAAAGAATTTAAACTGAAAAAACGGTATGCATCATTAATCATCGTTACGGGAATTATTTTGTTCTTCATTAACTTATCGATTGCCGAAGAAGACCGTCCGGAACTGTTAACAAGAACATTTGACCGGAACTACATTGTGAAGTATTTAGGCCTGTATAATTACACGATTTATGACGGCGTGCAGACGGCGCAGACGGAAACGCAGCGGGCATATGCCAGCAGTGATGACCTGACGAGCGTTGAGAACTACACATCGTCGCATTACGCGAAACCGAACGCCGAGTATTTCGGTAAGGCCAAAGGCAAAAATATTATTAAGATTCACTTAGAAAGCTTCCAGTCGTTCCTGATCAACTACAAGCTGAACGGGAAAGAAGTCACGCCGTTTTTGAATAAACTCGCCCGCGGCGGAGATGACATGACGTACTTTGATAACTTTTTCCACCAAACAGGCCAAGGGAAAACATCTGATGCCGAGCTGATGATGGATAACAGTCTGTTCGGTCTGCCTGAAGGGTCAGCCTTCGTGACAAAAGGAGAAAATACGTATCAATCACTGCCTGCCATCCTGGACCAAAGTGAAGGGTATACAAGCGCGGTCATGCACGGTGATTACAAATCCTTCTGGAACCGTGACCAGATTTACAAACATATCGGCTACGATAAATTCTTTGACGCCAGCACATACGATATGTCTGAAGACAACCTTGTGAATATGGGACTTAAGGATAAACCATTCTTTAAAGAATCTATTCCTAAGCTTCAATCGCTGAAACAGCCGTTCTATGCGCACTTAATTACGCTGACGAACCATTATCCGTTTACGCTTGATCAAAAAGACGCAACGATCGCAAAAGCGACGACAGGAGACGCGACGGTTGATGACTATTTCCAAACCGCCCGTTATCTTGACGAAGCGCTTGAAGAATTCTTTAAAGAATTAAAAGCATCGGGTTTATATGATAACTCAGTGATTATGATTTACGGAGACCACTATGGAATCTCTGAAAACCATAACCGCGCGATGAAACAAATTCTCGGCAAAGAGATTACGCCTTATCAAAACGCTCAAAACCAGCGCGTGCCGTTTATGATTCACATTCCGGGCAAAAAAGGCGGAGTGAACCATACGTACGGCGGTGAAATGGACGTTATGCCTACCGTCCTTCATCTTGAAGGCATTGACTCTAAGAAATATATTAATTTCGGTACGGACCTCTTCTCGAAAGATCATGATGATACGGTCACATTCCGAAACGGGGACTACGTTACACCGAAATACACATCTATCTCTAACGTCGTTTACGATACGAAGACAGGGAAAGAATTAAAAGGCAACCAAGAAACGAAGAACCTGAAAGCAAGAGTTACAGAGCAGTTGAAACTGTCAGACAGCGTCATGTACAAAGACTTGCTCAGATTCCACAAAATGAGTGACTTTACGCCGGTTGATCCGTCCAAATATCATTACGGCAAAGAAAAGCTCAATAAAGACAATAAATAAGCAGACAGAGCCTTATGGGACATATTCCCGTAAGGCTCTTTTTTTGTGTATCTTGATCATTCTGAAAAAAGAGGCAGCTTTTGATCACAAAGGGTGCCAATTTCTCATATCTTACAGTAGATTTTGAAACCGGTGATAGAGAATCGGACAAATTATCGGGTGGGTTTCTCTGGCATGAGCGGTTTCGATTTCAATATTCATAGAGAAGAGGGGTAGAGATGAAAGCAGTCATTCTCTGCGGCGGAAAAGGAACGAGAATGAGCGAAATCACCAACGAACGTCCTAAACCGCTCGCCTTGATAGGCGGAAAACCGATTCTATGGCATATCATGAAACTCTATCAATACTATGGCGTAAACGAATTTATCCTGCTTCTTGGCTTCAAAGGAGAGCTCATCAAGGAATACTTCTTAAACTATGATTGGAAAAACCACAGTATGACGCTTGACAGCTCTACCGGCGAAGTACGGATATTGGGAAAGTCTGAGCCGTGGAAAATCACCTTTTTAGATACGGGTGAACATACACAGACGGCGGGGCGGCTGTTGCAGGCGAAGGAAGTCATCGGCGATGAAACCTTTCTGATGACATATGGAGACGGACTGGCGAACATCAACGTGTTTCATTTAATCAGCTATCATCAATCAAAAGGGGCTGCCGTCACAGTCACCGGAATTGAAAAAAACTCACAATTCGGAACGATGACAGTCGAAGACGGGATGGCGATGAGCTTTTCTGAAAAAACCTCAAGCGACGGCATCATCAATGGCGGATTCTTCGTACTGAGCCCGAAAGTATTCGATTATTTGCCTCTGGACCGGGATGTCATGTTTGAAGAAGAACCGCTGAAGAAGCTGGCGAAGGACGGGGAACTGGCGGTATACAGGCATTACGGGTTCTGGACGGCGATCGATACGTATAAAAATCTGTTGGAAGTCAACAAAGTGTGGGATCAAGGACAACATGTATGGAAGGTATGGTGATCAACTTTGAGTTTCTGGAAAAATAAAAATGTATTTGTGACGGGGTGTACAGGTCTGTTAGGAAGCTATCTGGTAAAGGAACTGATTGACCAAGGAGCCAATGTCACCGGGCTTGTCCGTGACGCGGTGCCGAAGTCGAATCTTTATCAGGGAGAGCAAGTGAAGCAAATGAACATCGTGCACGGCGCTCTTGAAGATTTGGATGTGATTGAACGGGCGCTTGGGGAGTACGAGATTGACACCGTTTTTCACCTTGCAGCCCAGGCAATCGTCGGTGTCGCGAACCGGAATCCGATCTCCACCTTTGAAGCCAACATACTCGGCACATGGAACATCCTCGAAGCGTGCCGCAAGCATCCGCTCATCAAGCGGGTCATCGTTGCTTCCAGCGATAAGGCGTACGGCGATCAGCCGAATCTGCCGTACGATGAAAACATGCCGCTTCAAGGAAAGCATCCGTATGACGTATCAAAAAGCTGTGCCGATCTGTTAAGCCACACATATTTTAATACGTACGGCCTTCCGGTCTGCATCACGCGCTGCGGCAATCTGTACGGCGGCGGTGATTTGAACTTTAACCGGATTATCCCGCAGACGATCCGGCTCGTGCTGAACGGTGAAGCACCTGAAATTCGCAGCGACGGCACGTTTATCCGTGATTATTTTTACATCGAGGATGCGGTGCAGGCATACCTCCTGCTCGCTGAAAAAATGGAGGAGCTTGATCTGGCGGGAGAAGCGTTCAACTTCAGCAATGAAATTCAGCTGACGGTGCTGGAGCTGGTGGAAAAAATCCTAAAGGCCATGGGCAGTGATCTGAAGCCGAAGGTGCTCAACCAAGGAAGCCACGAAATCAAGCTTCAATATTTATCAGCGGAAAAAGCGAGGAAGCTTTTGAACTGGACGCCTGCGCACACCATTGATGAAGGGCTTGAAAAAACGATCGATTGGTATAAAGCATTTTTTCAAAAGTAACTGACACAGAGGTGAGAAAAAGACGTGACAAGCGCATATTGCACTGTTTTATCAAAAGGAAGGCTGTATCAGGCCATCGCTTTATTCGGCTCATTGAAAGAGGTTCAGGCGGATGCCTCCGTTTTTACGTTATGTATGGACGATGACACCTATCAAGTGCTTAAAGCGATGCAGCTGGAGAATGTCACCTTGGTTCCGATAGCTGCGCTGGAAAACGAGGAGCTCCTTGAACTGAAAAAAACGAGAGATCAAAGCGAATACTGCTGGACGGTGAAGCCGGTATTTCTCGAAGCCGTACTGGACAGACATCCCGGCCTAGAGCGTGTCACGTATATTGACGCCGATTTGTTTTTCTTCGCCGATCCGAGACCGATTTTTGAAAATCAGCCGGATTGTTCGGTGCTCCTGTCACGCGGCGATATCGTCATCCCATCGTTTGAAAAACAGGAAATTGACATGCTCCAGCGTCTTTTAGGCCGGTATAATTCCGGTTTTCTCAGCTTCAAAACCGATCAAGCCGGGACCGATTGTCTCAAGTGGTGGAAACAGCGCTGCCTTGAGGAATGCAAAAACGCTCCGGGAGAAGGGAAATTCGGGGATCAAGGCTACTTGGATTATATGTCTGATCTGTTTCCGAATGTATGTGACATCACGACGCCCGGTGTGAATATCGGCCATTGGAATTACGGAAAACACACATTTTCATGGAAGGACGGGCGTCTTGTGCTGGAAGACGGACATCCGCTGATTTTTTATCATTTCAGCGGCTATCGGATCGTCAGCACCGATGACATCCGGCTGATTCATGAGACGACCAGAACAGATCTGCCTTTTGTCCATCAGCTCTATCAGGACATTCTGCCGCATGTGATTGAGACGGTCAGCGCCGTTCGTCCTGATTTCAACGGGTTTGCATCTGAGGATGATAACAAATAAATGATCTTATACAGGAAGTGAACGAATAGTGAAGGCAAGCGTCATTGTACCCGCATATAATTCAAGGGAGAGGCTTTATAACAGTCTTTTGTCTCTAAATGAACAGGAGTGTACAGAGCCGTTTGAAGTCATTGTGGCTGACAACGGCTCAGAAGACGGTACCTTATCCATGCTTGAATCGTTCAGCGCGAATTTTCCGCTGAGCTTTGTCAGAATTAAAGAAAACAGAGGCATCGCATACGGGCGCAATCAGGCGGTCCGCAATGCCAGAGGCGACATTTTAATCTTCCATGACAGTGACATGCTGGCCGAAAAGGATTTGGTGGCAAAGCATATCAAGGCGCACGAAAATCAAGACGGCCTTGTCGTGTGCGGTATGTTCTGGAAACGGATTTACAGCTTTTATTATGACCGCTTTGAAAAAGAGCATAAAGAAAAACTCGCTGAGCTGTATGAGGAGCTGCCCGGCGATAAAGAGTCTCTTCTTGATGAAAGCGAGATTAAAGACGGCAGCTTTAGCGAAAAGTGCTTTGATTTAGATACCGATTTTATTAAAGTGCTCAAAAGCATTTTAGAAAAATACGGAGATGATTTGAAGGGCTATCATCTGCCGTGGCGTTTTTTCATCACGAATAATTCGTCTGTCAAAAGAAAGCATGTGGCAGACCTCGGCCTGTTTGATGAAGGCATCGTCAGGTACGGCTTTGAGGATTATGACCTTGGCATCAGGCTGCACCAGGCTGGGCTGTCCTTTCAACTGCGGCGCGATATCATGAGCGTCCATCAGGAGCATCCGAGCAATTGTGCGTCTGTTGATGACATTCGGACGAATATCGCCTACATGTGCGACAAATACAACAACATTCACTCGCTTGGCGTGCACCTCGCGTTTAACGGCCCGTTTGACGCGGACTTAACGAACAGCATCATGGCAGACATTGAAGAGCTGCTTGAATATGAGAAATATGAAAGCCTGCTGCACCTGTTTCTCGAGCTGCTGCATGTGGTCAAAGACCGCAACCTTGACCCTGACTGGCGGACGAAGGCCCCGCGTGTCACGAAAAAAAGCTTCGACTTGCAGCAGGCGCAAAAGCTTCTTTCGAAAGCGGAAAAAAAATTGGGCGTCACGCATTTTGCAAGGGCGCTCAAAGCGCTGATTGCTGATTTACTGCATGTGGATCTTAAATAAATTGGATGTGGTATGGTGAGTAAATATCATTTTTTAACCATTGTTTCGAGGACACATATCTTTAAATTGATGCCGATGATTCATTCTCTCCATGAGCATTGCCGCGATTTTCATCTGTATGTGCTGTGCGTCGATCTGAAAGCATATGAGCTGCTTCAGCAGGTGCCGTGGGAGCATGTGACGTTTGTGCAGCTCCATGAAATGGAGGATCCGGAGCTGCTTGAGGCAAAAAGCAGCCGGACGTTTCATGAATATTGCTGGACGCTCAAACCGGCGTTTTTGTTCCATGTTATGACCGAGTATGACGAAGCTGAATATTTTGCCCATATGGATACCGATCTCTTTTTCTTTTCTGACTTGGAAAGCTTGTTTATGGAAAAGCCGGATGCGTCGCTGTTTCTGACAGACCACCGCAATTCTGAACGGTTTATGCCTTATTACAAGCGGACGGGTCAGTACAACACCGGTTTTGTCGGCGCGCAGAATACAGAAGAAGCGTACAGGGCGGTGTGGCAGTGGAGGCAGGATTGCATCGCCTATTGTACAGTGGAGATGAATGAAGAAAAAAAGACATACGGTGATCAAAGATATGTTGAAAAGTGGCCGGCACAGTTTGAACACGTCCATGTCGTGAATTCAATCGGCGCCAATACGGCGCTGTGGAATATTGAACAATATGAGGTCAGCCTGCGTGACGGGGCTGTTTATGTAGATGACACTCCGCTGATTTTTTATCATTTTTCCGGCTTTACACTCGTTACGGAGAACGAATTTAACCTATGCTGGTACTATCACATTGATGACCAGGCAGCTGTTGACATCATTTATATACCGTATATCGCCAATCTGAAAAAATGGATAGATGAAATCCAGCAGGCGTTTCCTGATTTCAGGGATGGTTTTATTCCGAAGTATGCTGTGCCTGACACTCATTTTTATACGTTTGAAACATAAATCCCCCCTGCCAAAAGGACAGGGGGATTCTTTTATGAATGCCATTCTTTTAACGTCTTGTCACTCGGAAGCATAAAAGCGAGAAGCCCTAAAAGGGGCAAAAAGGCGACGGCGGTCATTGTCGGCGTCAATCCGGCCGTGTCAATGAGGGCGCCGAGAGCGACAGCGCCGATCGCGCCCATTCCGAAGGCGAGCCCGACCGTCAGTCCTGACATCGTACCGATTTTACCCGGAACAAGCTCCTGCGCATATACAACCGTCACAGAAAAACTGGACATCAGGACGACACCGATCAGAGCCAGCACCACATAGGCGATAACAGGGCCCGCGAACGGGAGAAAAATCGCTAGCGGCGCCGATGACATCAATGAGCAGATGATCACGTTCCGCTTTCCGAAGCGATCTGCAAGCGGGCCGCCGAGAAATGTTCCCACAGCACCGAAAAATAAAAAGACGAAAATGTAGCTTTGCGCCTGCTGGATGCTTACATGATAAGCGTTCATCGCGTAAAACGTATAAAAATTGCCGATGGCGCTGATATACCAAGAGCGCGCGAAAATTAAGAAAATGATCAAAATAAGTGCAGCGATAATCGGTCTTGTAATCACCGTTTGCCGAGCGGCGGCAGGCGTTTTTTTACTCGAAGCGCGCAGGTGAAGAAGCCGTTCTCTGTACCATTTGGCGATATAAATCAAAAACAGCACAGCGATTGCAGCAACAAGCGTAAACCAGACAGAGCCGAATTGACCGAGCGGGACGAGAATCAGCGCGGTAATTAACGGCGCCATCGCCTGGCCGGTATTTCCGCCGACTTGATAAATCGATTGGGCTAAACCCCGTTTGGCGCCGGCGGCCATATAAGCGACGCGTGAGCCTTCAGGGTGAAAGACCGCGGAGCCCAAGCCGATAAAGAAAACACAGCATAAAATCGTCAGAAAAGACGGGGCAAACGCGAGGCCTAATACGCCGAGCATGCTTGAGGTGAGGCCGAGCGGCAAAGCATAGGGCATCGGGCGTTTATCCGTGTACCAGCCAATGACGGGCTGCATGACGGAAGACACCATATTTAATGTAAAGGCGATAATCCCGAGCTGCGTGAATGTAAGGCTCATCGACCGTTCCAAAATAGGAAACATCGCAGGAATCACCGCTTGCAGCGAATCATTAAGCAAATGGCAGATCCCGATGATGAATAAGATGGAATACACAGTCGTTTCGGGACGTTGAACAGGCTTTTCTTTCAGTGGGGCGGCAATTGCCAAAGTGATTCTCCTCCTTCATCTATGTAAGCGAAGCATACACCATATTATTCATAAGGTGAAGGAATTATCAAGAGCCTCTTTTTAATAAACTGTGTTTTTTCGAATAGATCATATAGATGACCATGCCGGCGGCGAGCGCAATAACATATTCAAGCATTAAGTCCCAGCCGATCAAAAACGCGAGAAATTCTCCAAGCGTCACATACGAATACGTATACACGCTGCCCGAGATCGGTATGGATGAAGAAAATTCCGCGTAACAAAAAGCTGCAAGCGCGCAGGCAATCCCCGCGAGAACAAACGACAGAATAAGAGCGGGGCCGGCGCCTGTGGCGGCAACGGTTCCCGTAATCACAAAGATCCCCGTGCCGACGACACAGCCGATTCCGAGTAAGACTAAGTCAAAAGCGCTTAACGAGCGGGACAGGCTGGTCTGTTTGCTCTGGGCCTTTAGATCTGCCAGCGGCTTTTTTCGAAAAAGTGAAGACATATTGTTCCACCTGGAAAATTCATAATATTCTAATCATTATATACATTGACGTTTGTATTATATTGTCGAAATTTTGTACAGTCAATTAAAGAATTTTCCACTTTAAAAGGAAGAAGCGAAAAAGCGTCAGTGCATGTCAGGATTCGTATTTTTATTCTGAAATAGTTCAATTTTCTCACGTTAAAACCGATACAAAAAATGACTCATCAACAATTTTTTCAAGTTTCGATTGAAGGGAGATGTTTATATGTTTCAATATGAAGAACTAAATAAGCAGTTTATCGGCGGCAAATGGGGGGAAGGCAGCAGCCGGAACGTATTGGAAAACAGAAATCCTTATACTCAAAAAGTGATAACTTCATTCCGAAAAGCGACGCCTGATGATGTAGATGCAGCGTATCGCGCTGCGGCTCTTGCGAAAAAAGAATGGGACAAAGTGAATCCCTTCAAAAAGCGCTCCATCTTGGAAAAGGCCGTATCTTTCATCGAAGAGCATGAAGAAGCCATCATTTACTTGATCATGGAGGAGCTTGGCGGAACAAGGCTGAAGGCTGAGTTTGAAATCGGACTTGTCAAAAATATGATAAAAGAAGCGGCTTCCTTTCCTGTTCGGATGGAAGGGAAAATTCTGCCGTCGACGATTGACGGCAAAGAAAACAGGCTGTACCGAATTCCGGCCGGCGTCGTCGGGGTGATCAGCCCGTTTAATTTCCCGTTTTTCCTCTCGATGAAATCCGTCGCGCCGGCGCTCGGAGCGGGTAACGGTGTCGTTTTAAAGCCTCATGAGGAAACACCGATCTGCGGCGGCACGCTCATTGCGAAAATTTTTGAAGCGGCCGGCGTCCCGGACGGACTGCTGAACGTCATCGTTACAGATATCGCGGAGATCGGCGACAGTTTTGTCGAGCATCCGGTGCCTCGCATCATCTCATTTACAGGCTCAACGGGTGTGGGCAGCTATATCGGGCAGCTTGCGGTCAAGCACTTTAAAAAACCGCTCTTGGAGCTTGGCGGAAACAGCGCGCTGATCGTACTTGAGGATGCGGATATTGAATATGCGGTCAATGCGGCGGTGTTCAGCCGGTTTACGCATCAGGGACAAATTTGCATGTCAGCAAACCGTGTGCTGGTTCATACATCTTTGTATGACAAATTTACAGAGCTTTATGAAGCGAAAGTATCTTCTCTGAAGGTCGGAGATCCGATGGACCCTGATACGGTTATCGGGCCTTTAATCAACACGAGACAGACGGAGGGCTTAAAACGGTCTGTAGAAAGAGCCATTGAAGAGGGAGCCGTTCCCGTTCTTCTCGGCGAATTTACCGGAACGGTCGCTGAGCCTGTAATCTTAAAAGATGTGAAACCGGACATGAGCATCGCGAAGGAAGAATTATTCGGTCCGGTCGTTTGCATTATGCCGTTTGATACAGAAGACGAAGCGGCAGACATCGCAAATGCTACGCCGTTCGGTTTAAGCGGAGCGGTGCATACGGCAAATATTGAGCGAGGCGTTGAATTTGCGAAACGGATCGAAACAGGCATGATTCATGTCAATGATACAACCATTAATGATGAACCGAATGTGGCGTTCGGCGGTGAAAAACAATCAGGCCTCGGCAGGCTGAACGGCGAGTGGAGCCTTGAGGAATTTACAACATTGAAATGGATTTCGGTTCAGCACGAAAAACGGCAGTTTCCATATTAAAAAGGAGTGAAAGAGATGAGTATACAGACGGAGCAAGACACACATGGGCTGCTCGGCGCTTTTATCAAAGTGGCGCCTTATTTAAACAGCCTGATCCAGGATGATATCACGATCGGCATTTATGATACAGAAAAATTAATCGTGAATATTCCGGCTAAGACATTTTCCCTGAATGTAAAGCCGGGTGACCCGCTGCAAAAAGGGGACATCATTACAGACGCCATCCGCACGAATCAGAAAAAAACAAGCATGGTTCCAAAAGAGCTGTTCGGATTTCCGCTCATTGCCCGAGCGATTCCGCTTCATGATGAAAACGGGAGAGTCATCGGGGGTGTCGGTCTCGGTACAAGCCTTGAAAAGTCGGCAAAGCTGCATGATGTGGCTGAAAGCCTGTCTGCCGTCGTTGAGCAGACGGCTTCTGCCGTCGCAGATATTTCTGAATCCATCAACGGTTTTTCAGCACAGATGTCAGGCATTTCTACTCAAGCGAAACAGGTCAGTGAGAGCGCCGGAGAGATCGCCGACATTTCCGTTACCGTCAAAGGCATATCAGATCAAAGCAATCTGCTGGGCTTAAACGCGGCCATTGAAGCGGCCAGAGCCGGGGAGTCAGGGAAGGGCTTTTCCGTCGTAGCGGACGAAATCCGCAAGCTTGCCACTCATTCAAAGGACAATGTCGGTCAGATTGACCAAATTACGAAAAAAATACACAGCCTGCTTAAAGGGCTTGAGGATTCCATTGAATCCATCAACCAGAACACAGAAGGCCAAGCGGCGGCGGTTGAACAAATTTCAGCGACAATGCAGGAAATTTCGGGAAGTGCCCAGCATTTGGCAAAAATGGCCGAAAACGTACTGGGAGAATCATAAAAAATCGGGGAGCTTCTTGTTAAAAATATCGATAGATAAAGCCTGTATCGCCGATTACTAAGTAATCAGTGATATAGGCTTTTTTTGAAATTCATTTAAGTGCGTTCCACAATCTGAAGAGAAACTGCCGATAGGGCAGCTCCGTTCCGTTGATTAATTCTATATCTGAGGGTTTAATAAAAGTAGGCTTATATTTATTTTTTTAATCTCTTTTCCATCAGTTCTGCCATTTGTTTCGAATTTGGGTTTCCTTCATTTTGTAATTTATCAATGATGTTCATATAATCCGTTTCATTTCGGTTCTGACTTAATTTATATGCAGCCTGAATTTCTTCCGCCTTCATCTTAAACCCAACAATACCTTTCAGTTGGCTTTGTAAGAGCTGAGGAGATAGTTTGTCCCATAAAACGGGATTTTCTCGATGCTTTTCATATTTCTCCATCATTATTGTTAATTCTTCTATTAATTCATCTTTCTCTAAAATGCTTGCTTTACCATATACATGGATGGCTTGGTAATTCCATGTCGGAACTTCTTCATGCCCATACCAAGAGGAAGAAATGTAAGCGTGCGGCCCTTGAAACATAACAAGCACATCTTCACAGGTTTCAAATGTTCTCCACTGGGGATTTCCATAAGCCATATGCCCGGAAATATAGAAATCAGCACCTTTTTTATTTAACCCTAAAGGCAAATGAGTGGCAATTGGTTTCCTTTGTTCTGTTGTGACGATCGTGCCAAAAGAGTTCTCTTGAACAAGATCCCAAATTTCATCAACATTTGTGACCTTAAAGTATTTTGGAATATACATCATCATCCGCCTTTCAAAAAAGGTTATATGAGTGTTTTGGTCATGATAAAGTCAATTTGTTCTTCATCCCCCATATAAAAAGAATGGGTTCCAGATTGTACAAATCCCATCTTCTTATAAAAAGCAATAGCATTTTCGTTTTTTTCCCATACGCCTAGCCAGATTTTCTTTTTATTACGTTCCAGCGCAATTTCCATAGCTTTATTAAACAGACATTTACCAAGCCCATGTTTTTGAAATTTGTTCTTTATATAAATCCTCTCGATTTCAAGTGATTCATCACCCATTTCTTCAGACTGAGCATCATTGGTATTAACCTTTAAATATCCAGCGACTTCATTATGAAAATAAACAAAAAAGAATTGCGAAGACATATTGGATAATTCCTTTTCCAGCTGTTCAGAGTTAAATGCGCTTTCCAAATAGGCTTTCATATTGCCGGGTGAATTCTGATCTTTAAATGTGTCGTTGAATGTTTGAATACTTATTTCTTGGAGTATTTTTAAATCTTCGCGGCTGCACTTTTTTATTTTTATACTCATGTTCATATATAACTCCTTTTATAAAATTAATAATCTCTCTTGTTTCCCTTTTTTACATATTCCCAGTCAATTTCTATATTTTTTCTCATTCTTTGGAGAAGATGAAAAATGGTTTCCGCTTCTTTTTCGGAAAACCCCGCTAATGCGACACGATTCGAATGATCATTTTCTTTTTTTATAAAAGGATAAACATGTTTCCCTTTCTCTGTTGGAAAGAGTTTTTTAATTTTTTTGTTATGTTTATCTTCTTTCTTTTCAATAAATCCGTTAATTTCAAGTTTTTTTATGGCACGAGCTGCTGTTGTTCGATCAACTTTTACCATCTCAGCTAACTTTTCCTGAATGATTCCCGGGTTTTCACATATTCGGACAAGGTACAAATACTGCCCTTTTGTGAGATCATATTCTTTAAATTCTATATTGCTTATAGAATCTAAAGCCCTGGCAATCATCCCAATTTCACGAAGAATTTCCTTCATAATGACCTCCTAAGCATATAGTTTTTATTGCAAATGCAACAAAAATGGAATATATTGAATATAACCTAATTTTGTTGTATTTGCAATAAAAATATAAAGAGGTGAGTAAAGTGAAATATGTTTTTTATGTTTTAGGAATTTTAATATTAACCCTTGGTATTTCTTTCACGATCCAATCAGAACTTGGAACTTCACCTTTTGATGCAGTTGTGGTAGGACTGTCCCAAAATGCGGGACTTACTGTGGGAAGTTGGGAAATCATAATAGCTTTCATATTGATCTGTTGTAATTCATTTTTAAAAAGGCAAAGACCAGAAGTTTTGGGGATGTTAACAGCATTTATAACGGGGATTGGTATTGATATGTGGCTTTTTCTATTGCACAATTTCATAACACCTGAACTGTGGTGCAGCAAAGCTGTTTGTTTTGGAGCCGGTTTAGTTGTTATCGGATTAGGAACGGCAACATATTTACACACAAATTTTGCGCCGATTCCAGTTGACCGATTAACATTAATCATCCAAGAGTTAACTAGAACAAATATATTTTTTTCGAGAACATTCATTTACCTCGTATTCTTGATAATGGCAATGATTTTTAATGGACCAATAGGGGTTGGAACTTTATTAACCGTTTGTTTAGGGGAGCTAATTCTTAATTGCTTTATGCCGTTTACTGGAAAAGTATTAGACCGCTTATTGACACGCTCTGGTGCATCACCAAATGATGATAAAGATAAAAAGCATTCAATATAGAATGTTTTATGTTCTTCGTCTGTTGTTTCATCTTCAATTGGCTTTATATGTACGTTCTTATCGTATCAGGGGATGCTTCTCGTTGAAATTTAAGATAAAAAGATAGTAGGGATATTCAATCCTTACTATATGCGTTTCATCCATCATGCCGAAGGGTACACATACGAATACATAATGGAGAAAGGAGCTGTCTCCGAATGCGGGGACAGCTCCTTTTATTATCCGCCCAGCACGCCTTGGTTATAAAGCACACTCGGATGCGACGGATTGTAGGAAGCCGCTTTGTCATTATGATACTTCGCTTTTTCTCTGTCGCCGAGCTGCCAATGGCAGACGCATAGCTGTAAATGAGGATACCAGGTGGAGAACTCGACCTGAGTGAAGCTTGTATCGTTGCTTTTGGCTGAAAGAGCGAGCTCATACCAAAATGCGCCTTGCGGATATTGCTGTTTCTCCGTAAAGTAGTCGCCGAGCCTGCAGCAAAACTCCGGCCGAGGGCAATCAATCAGAAACGCTTTTAATAGAGACGTAAGGGCCGCTTCTTCATGCCCGACCGCCTTGTAGCAATCGGATAAGTATTGGCACGTTCTGATTTCATCTTCAATCCAGCACTGCTTTGTTGAGAGGAAATGGTGGTAATACGTAATAGCGCGCTGATATTGGCCGTGGTCTTTTAATTCATTCGCAAAATAAAATAAATCGCGCGGCGTCATCGTTTCGCTGTTTTCCGCCATTTTTTCATAAATGTTTAAATTGCGGTCTGAGGGCGGCGAGTGCTTTTTGTCAGATTTCCGGTGTGTGACGGCGATATCGGTTTCCATGATGTTCCCGTATACCTCAAGATACTCATGTACCGCTCCGATCCAGCGAAAACCGATGTCCCGCTTGACCAATCGGTTCCGGCGATACTTAAAATTGACCTCTCCCCGTGCATCAAAGCCGACATGGTAATACATCGACACCGCATCAACGTCTTTAGAAAGTGACGCTTTCAGCTCAATCAGCTTTCTGCGGTCTTCTTCTAAGAAGATGTCGTCAGCGTCCAGCCAGAGGATATATTCCATTTCTGCCTTTGAAAAAGCAAAATTGCGGGCTGCCGCAAAATGGTCGATCCACTCAAAGTCGTAAATCTTATCCGTATATCGGGATGCGATCTCCTTTGTCTGATCAAGCGATCCAGTATCGACAATCACGATTTCGTCTGCAATATCTTTGACAGAATCAAGGCAGCCTGCCAGCACTTCTTCTTCGTTTTTCACAATTACGCACAAACTGATGCTGATCATGTCATCACCTCTTCCCCTCCAGTGTATAGAAGGAGACACGCAAACATTCTTCGGACAAAATGATCTTCTTCAAGAAATTTGTCTGTCCTTTTACTAGTTTTATTCCAGCGCCTGATTTAAAATGAACACATGAACTTACGTGAGGATTGATAGGAACCATGAGCATCATAAAAGCGGAAAACCTTTATAAAACATACGGAGATAAGACATTATTCGACCATATCTCCTTTCATATTGAAGAAAATGAAAGAATCGGTTTAATCGGCCCGAACGGAACGGGCAAGTCAACGCTTCTGAAAACCATTGCCGGCCTTGAATCAACCGAAGAAGGCACCATTACGGCATCGGGCAGCGTGCATATTGAATTTTTGCATCAGGACCCGGAGCTTCCGGCCGGACAAACCGTGCTCGAGCACATTTACTCAGGCGATTCTGCGGTCATGAGAACGCTGAGAGAATATGAAAAAGCGCTTCAGGCGCTGAATGAAGAGCCGGAAAATGAAAAACGCCAGAAAAATCTGCTTGATGCGCAAGGCAAGATGGATGCAAACAACGCGTGGGAGGCAAATACGTTAGCCAAAACGGTCTTAACCAAGCTTGGCGTCACAGACTTGATGAAGAATGTCAGCGAGCTGTCCGGAGGCCAGAAAAAGCGGGCTGCTATTGCCAAAAATGTCATTCAGCCTGCTGATCTGCTCATTTTGGACGAACCGACAAACCATTTGGACAATGAAACGATTGAATGGCTGGAAGGGTATTTATCGCAATATCCCGGCGCCGTCATGCTCGTGACGCACGACAGATATTTTTTAAACCGGGTAACGAACAGAATTTATGAGCTTGAGAGAGGAAGCCTTTATACGTATAAAGGAAACTATGAAGTATTTTTGGAAAAACGCGCCGAGCGGGAAGCGCTGGCCGAACAAAAGGAAACAAAGCGCCAAAACCTGCTGCGCCGCGAACTGGCTTGGCTCAGACGAGGCGCAAAGGCGCGCTCGACGAAACAAAAAGCGAGAGTGGACAGAGCGGAGGCGCTTAAGGAGCAAAAAGGGCCCGCCGTATCCGGTTCACTCGACTTTGCAATAGGCTCCCACCGTCTCGGCAAACAGGTGATTGAAGCCGAGAACGTGACGATAACCTATAACGGACAAGCGCTCATCAGCCAATTTAACGAGCTTGTCATACCGGGAGAACGAATCGGCATCATCGGGCCGAACGGCATCGGAAAAACAACGCTCTTAAACAGCCTCGCCGGGCGGATTGAGCCTGACATCGGCCGCATCATCATCGGGCAGACGGTAAGAATCGGCTACTACACCCAAGACCATAGTGAAATGAACGGTGACATGAAAGTCATTGAGTATATAAAAGAAACCGCAGAAATCGTCAAAACGGCCGAAGGCGATATCATCACCGCGGAACAAATGCTCGAACGATTTCTGTTCCCGCGACCGATGCAGCAGACGTATATCAGAAAGCTGTCAGGCGGGGAAAAACGGCGTCTGTACTTGCTGAACGTTTTGATGCAGGAGCCGAATGTGCTGTTTTTAGATGAGCCGACCAATGATCTGGACACAGAGACATTAAGCGTGCTTGAAGATTATATCGGCCAGTTCCCGGGCGTCGTCATTACAGTATCCCATGACCGCTACTTCCTTGACCGCGTCGTCGACCGCCTGATCGTGTTTGAAGGACAAGGCATCATTTCCCGTTTCCAAGGTTCGTACAGCGAATTTATGGAAGAAATGAAAACGAAGAAAACGGCGGAAAAACAGCCCGCTGAAGAGAAAAAAACTGAGGAAGAAACGAAGAAAAAGCGTAAAAAGCTTTCTTACAAGGATCAGATTGAATGGGACGGCATCGAAGACAAGATTGCCGGACTTGAAGAAAAGCATGAGCGTCTGGAAGCGGAAATCGCCGAAGCGGGAAGCGATTTCGGAAAGATTCAAGAACTGATGGCGGAGCAGGCTAAAACGTCTGAAGAACTTGAAGCGGCAATGGAACGCTGGACCGAATTGTCACTGATGATTGAAGAGCTCGAGAATTAAAAGGAGCCGGTATGACCTAAGCCAGGGACATACCGGCATTTTTTTATTCCAAAAGTTTACGTTTACGTTAAGGTTCAAATGGTGTATAATGATAACAGATACGACAAGAGGGGGATTCACCTTGGAATGGATGAAGATTGATCAAGTTGCCAAAAGAAGCGGATTGACAAAACGAACCATTCGTTTTTACGAGGAGATTGGTTTAATTCCTGCTCCTAAACGGACAGAAGGCGGCGTGCGGCTTTACTCTGAAGATGACATGGAGGAGCTTGAAAAAGTCACCAGCACAAAAGAGGTGCTCGGTTTTTCACTTCAGGAGCTTCAGCAGTTTATGGAGATGAGCCGTCAGCTGGAATTAAACAAAGAGGGGTACTTGTTGTCACTGGATCCGAAGGAACGGAAAGAAAAGCTGGAAGAGATTCAGCACGCTTTGAATCACCAGCTCGATATGATTGATGAGAAAATCAGCACATTCCAAAGTTTTAAAGAGCGCCTTCACGGGATGAAAGACAAAGCTGATCGTGCGATTCAATCAATCGAATGATGCTGCTGCAAACGCTATGTGTATAGCGTTTCTTTTAATGGATCAAATTGGAGGTCTGATAAAATGGATAAATCACCAGAAGTCAATCAGAAAACAGGTTTGCTGAGCCAGCCGAAAGCAGTCTGGGCTGTCGCTTTTGCCTGTGTAATTTCGTTTATGGGAATCGGCCTGGTCGATCCGATTCTTCCGGCAATCGCCGCACAGCTGCATGCTTCACCTAGTGAAGTATCTCTGTTATTTACAAGTTATTTGCTCGTCACCGGATTTATGATGTTTTTTTCCGGCGCGATTTCAAGCCGGATCGGTGCGAAATGGACGCTGCTTCTCGGACTTATTTTTATCATTGTGTTTGCGGGGCTTGGCGGAAGCTCAGGCTCGATTGCTCAGCTTGTCGGCTATCGCGGCGGCTGGGGACTGGGGAACGCCCTCTTTATTTCAACCGCGCTTGCCGTCATCGTCGGCGTATCTGTCGGAGGAAGCGCGAACGCCATTATTTTGTATGAGGCGGCGCTTGGACTCGGTATTTCTGTAGGACCTCTGTTAGGCGGCGAATTGGGCAGCATGTCATGGCGCGCTCCGTTTTTCGGCGTTTCCGTCTTAATGTTTATCGCCTTATGCGCGATTTCTTTGATGCTGCCGAAAATCCCTAAGCCGGCTAAGCGCGTCGGTGTGTTTGACGCAATGAAGGCGCTGAAATATAAAGGCCTGCTGACCATGGCGGTATCCGCGTTTTTATACAACTTCGGATTCTTTATTTTACTTGCGTATTCACCATTTGTGCTTGATTTGGATGAACACGGACTCGGTTATGTCTTTTTCGGCTGGGGATTATTGCTTGCCATCACGTCTGTATTTACAGCGCCGGCCTTGCATAAAGCACTCGGCACCGTCCGCTCGCTCGTCGTCTTATTTATCGCTTTTGCTGCGATTTTAATGATAATGGGCATCTGGACGGAGCACATGGTGCTTATCATTACCTGCATTGTCGTCGCCGGCGCGGTGCTCGGTATGGTCAATACGATTATGACTACGGCCGTCATGGGTTCAGCCCCTGTCGAGCGCTCCATCGCATCTTCAGCCTACAGCTCTGTCCGCTTCATCGGCGGAGCGATTGCGCCGTGGATTGCAGGAATGCTGTCAGAACACTTTACAGCCCACACACCGTACCTCGTCGGAGGCGTTGTCGTGCTGGCCGGTATGCTTGTCCTGCTTACGGGACGCAAGCACCTTGCCGGAATAAAAGCCGGACATTAAGAAAAAAAGGAACTTCCGCAGAGCGGGGGTTTCTTTTTTATAAACGGAATAAGCCGCAGTAAAAAACCCGCCCTTTAAGCAGGGCGGGTTTTCATGTGTTTATAGCACTTTCGTCGTCCAAGATTCACAGTTCCACGTTTCCGTCGCGATGTCCATGTAGAAGTCCGGTTCGTGGGAGATGAGCAGAATGGAGCCTTTATATTCTTTCAGTGCGCGTTTCAGCTCTTCTTTCGCATCGACATCCAAGTGGTTTGTCGGTTCGTCAAGCACAAGCAGGTTTGTTTCTGAATTGATCAGCTTGCATAGTCTGACCTTTGCTTTTTCTCCGCCGCTGAGGACAGAGACGCGGCTTTCAATGTGTTTTGTCGTCAATCCGCATTTTGCAAGAGCGGCGCGGATTTCATATTGGGTAAAGGAAGGAAATTCACTCCATACCTCTTCGATGCACGTATTGTTGTTTGTCTCTTTCACTTCCTGCTCGAAATAACCCGTGTATTGATGCTCGCCTCGTTCGACCGTGCCTCCAAGCGGCTGGATTTCCCCGAGCAGGCTCTTTAACAGCGTCGTTTTCCCGATGCCGTTTGCGCCGTACAGGGCGATTTTCTGGCCGCGCTCCATTCTGAGGTTCAGCGGCCGGGAAAGCGGGGCATCGTAGCCGATGACTAATTCCTTCGTTTCAAAAATGAGCTTGCCTGAAGTTCTCGCAGGCTTGAAATGGAATTCGGGCTTCGGTTTTTCCGCCGCCAGCTCAATCATATCCATCTTATCAAGCTTCTTCTGGCGGGACATCGCCATGTTTCTCGTGCTGACGCGCGCTTTGTTGCGGGCGACGAAATCCTTCAGCTCAGCCACTTCCTGCTGCTGTTTTTTGTAGGCGGCTTCAAGTTGCTGTTTTTTCACTTCATATACTTCCATGAACTGATGATAATCCCCGACATAACGGGTCAGCTCCTGATTTTCAACATGATAAATCAGATTGATGACGCTGTTTAAAAACGGAATGTCGTGAGAAATTAAGATAAACGCGTTTTCGTATTCCTGCAAATAGCGTTTCAGCCATTCAATGTGCTGTTCATCAAGGTAGTTGGTCGGTTCATCCAACAGCAGAATTTCCGGTTTTTCCAAAAGAAGCTTGGCGAGAAGCACCTTCGTGCGCTGGCCTCCGCTTAAATCGGTGACGTCACGGTCAAGCCCGACTTCGTGTAAACCCAGGCCCCGGGCGATTTCCTCCACTTTACTGTCGATGACATAAAAGTCGTTATTCGTCAGGGCATCCTGAATGACACCGACTTCTTCAAGCAATTGCTCAAGCTCATCGGGGTCTGCTTCGCCCATTTTGTTGTAAATCTCATTCATTTCCGCTTCCATGGCAAACAAGTAATGGAACGCGTCTTTCAGAACGTCGCGGATCGTTTTGCCCTTTTCAAGCACAGTATGCTGGTCAAGATAGCCGACGCGGACGTTTTTTGACCATTCGACTTTTCCCTCATCAGGCTCAAGTTTTCCGGTAATAATATTCATAAACGTTGATTTTCCTTCGCCGTTTGCGCCGATTAAGCCGACGTGTTCCCTTTTTAAAAGACGGAACGATACATTGTTGAAAAGCGCGCGGTCACCGAAACCGTGGCTTAAATCCTTAACAGATAAAATACTCATTTTTACACCTCTATCGTTATCGAACACGCTGATGTCACGTGTATTTCTCATTTATGATTATAAAGGAGGAAGCCGTTTGTTAAAAGGCTTGGAAGGAAAAAGAAAATTGCGTTTGCAGCGCGCATTTGAGATACTATGGAGTAGATTTTAAGAATTGAGGAGAACGACATGACGCAAACTTGGCCATTTTTACAACATACACAATCATTCATCACCGAAAACTGGGAAGCATCAGGTTTTCAGGAGCCGACCGCCATTCAGGAAAAAGCGGCACAGGTGATCATGGAGGAAAAGGACGTCATCGCCGAGTCCCCGACGGGAACGGGAAAAACTTTGGCGTATACACTTCCGGTTTTGGAACGGATCAATCCGGAGCAAAAGCATCCGCAAGCCGTTATTTTAGCGCCTTCACGCGAGCTTGTCATGCAGATTTTTCAAGTGATTCAAGATTGGAAAAAAGGTTCAGAGCTGCGGGCTTTGTCTTTAATCGGCGGGGCAAACGTGAAGAAGCAGGTGGAAAAGCTCAAAAATAAACCTCACATCATTGTGGGGACACCGGGCAGGGTGTTTGAATTAATCCGGGCGAAAAAGCTGAAAATGCATGAGGTCAAGACGATCGTCCTTGATGAAGCCGACCAGCTCGTCACGCCAGAGCATAGGGAGACGATGAAAAACATCATTAAAACAACGCTGAAGGATCGCCAGCTTTTATGCTTCTCAGCCACGTTAAAACAAGACACAGAAGAGGTGCTCAAAGATATCGCCCATGAACCGGCCGTGCTGAAGGTTGAACGGAATACGGCAGAAAAAGGGCAGGTCAAGCATCAGTATATCGTTTGCGATCAGCGGGATAAGGTCAAGCTTCTGCAAAAGCTGTCACGGCTTAACGGCATGCAGGCGCTCGTGTTTGTCAGAGATATCGGGAATTTAAGCGTGTATGCGGAAAAGCTAACCTATCACCACGTCGATCTCGGCATTTTGCATGGAGAAGCGAAAAAAATGGAGCGGGCCAGCATTTTATCAGCGTTTGAACAGGGTGAATTTCCGTTGCTTTTGGCGACAGACATCGCAGCGCGCGGCCTTGACATTGACGATCTCCCGTATGTCATTCACGCGGACATTCCGAATGAAGACGGGTATATTCACAGATCGGGCCGGACGGGACGAGCGGGCAAAAAAGGAACCGTACTCAGCCTTGTTACGCCGATGGAAGAATCCAAACTGAAAAAAATGGCCAAATCACTCGGAATTGAGCTGAACGAGGCTGTCTATTCAGGCGGAAAGCTATCGGAGAAATAAAAAACGGGGGGCGCACTGCCCTCCGTTTTTTATTATACTTTGATAAGCTGCTTGCCTTTATTTTCTCCTTTAAATAAGCCGAGGAACGCGTCGGGAATATTGCTGAAGCCTTCTGTCACCGTTTCTTCATCATGCAGCTTTCCGTCCTTCAGCCATTCAGCTAATTGCTTTGCGCCTTCAGAAAAGCGGTCTGAGTAATCACTTGCGATAAATCCTTGCATGAGCGCTTTTGATTTAATCAGCTTCGCTTTTGGCATTGTAGGAAGAAATGGCTCCGCAAACCGGGATGCGGGCAAAGTCGTTCAAAAGGTTCATGACCGCATCTGAAATCGGCCCGCCGACATTGTCAAAATATACATCGACCCCGTCAGGACAAGCGTGAGCCAGCGCTTTTTGAATATCCTCCGCGGTTTTATAATTGATGGCTTCATCAAACTGCAGCTCATTTTTTAAATATGAAATTTTTTCATCAGAGCCGGCAATGCCGACGACCTTCGCGCCTTTTATTTTGGCGATCTGCCCGACAGCTGATCCGACGGCTCCGGCAACGCCTGAAACGACAACGGTTTCTCCCTTTTTCGGACGGCCGATGTCCAAAAGGCCGAAGTAAGCGGTTAATCCGGTCAGCCCTAAAATACCGAGATACGCTTGAGCCGGCGCGATGCCGGTGTCAACTTTGCGGAGGGCGGACTCACTGACTGCTGAATACTCCTGCCAAGCAAGAGTTCCTATGACAACATCGCCTTTTTTCAGCTTGGCGCCGTCTGAGATGACCTCTGCAATGACGCCGCCTGTTAAAGCCTCATTTAAGGCAAACGGTTCGACATATGATTTTGTATCCTGCATACGACCGCGCATATACGGATCAACAGAGACATAAAGCGTTTTTACAAGCACTTCGCCGTCTTTCGGTTCAGGGACGGAAATGGTTTCAAAACGGAAATCGTCATGAACGGGAACGCCTTCAGGCCGTCTTGCCAATTGAATTTGCTGTTGGGTTTCTGGCATACTGCATCCTCCTGTCAAAACGTGTATTTACCCCAAATGTAACATGGATCGTTTTCGGAATACAAAAAATAAACCGTCTGGAGACATGAAAAGAAGGGTGATAATTTGTTAATATGTGTAAAAGGTGAAGGTTACATGTTTCCATCATTAGAAACTGAAAGACTGATATTAAGAGAAATAGAAAAAGATGATGCGGAACAGATTTTCGCATGTTTTTCAAATTCAGATGTAACACGCTATTATGGACAAGAACTTTTTGAATCAATTGAGCAAGCTGAAAAATTGGCCGAACTGTTTAAACATCAGTTTAACGAAAAAAGAGGAATACGGTGGGGGATTGGAAGAAAAGATGCTGAAGGAATAATAGGTACAGTTGGTTTTCATGCTTGGGTGCCTAAGCATAGAAGGGCTCAAGCAGGCTATGAGATCCACCCGGAGTATTGGAGGAACGGATATGCTTTTGAAGCGGTGTCGAACGTTCTTTCTTATGGGTTTGAAGTTATGAAATTATGTCGAATAGGCGCTGTTGTATTCCTTGATAATGCTCCCTCTCACAAATTATTAACTAAGATGGGGTTTCAAATGGAAGGTGTCTTAAGGGGATATATGAATCAGAACGGTATGAGCCATGACACGAATGTTTACTCATTACTTAAAGAGAATCATCCATCCCTGCCATAACAGCTGGTTTTTTATTACATAAAAAAGAAGCTTCAGAGAGCTTCCTAATGATTCGTATGCAAAGCTGTCATGGTCATGATCTATCATCAGGCAATGGTTTTAACCGAAAAATTTATAGAAATAATTGATAGACATCGGTGTATTTCTCATGTTCTAAATACGCGTAGGCGTTTGCCTTTGAAGAATCGAGCATATCAAGGGTGATAAAAGGACGGAGCGCGGCCAGATAGGCTGACAGTTTTCCTTGGATTTCATTCGGAAGAACGAATTCGATATCACCAATATTCATAATAATCGAGAAAACAAAGTCAATATTAATATGAAAGGTTTCCTCAGCAAAGTCTGCAAGCTCCTGTACGCCATCAGGACAGAGGGTCTGCCGGCGGAATACCTGTTTCACTAAATCACTCACAACCCAAGCGTTGAATTGCTGTTCCGGTGAAAAATATTGGATAGGGAACCACCTCCTGCTTGATTAGCGCGTGAGAAATTTTATTTTTCTGATAAAAATTGCTTCCTCAACTGTAACATGTCCTGAAGACAAATATCCACTGACAATCTGCCCGTTTTTTAACGGAACTCTCTTTCTCCTGTTTGATTAATGACGGAGCGGGTAAACACCTAATATACAAAACATAAGGGAGGACTTACAATGAAACCGGTAGTAAGAGAATATACAAATGATCAAAAGCTGATGCAGGATGTGAAAGAGCTGCAGCAATTGGGTGTCGCAAAAGAGGATGTATATGTGCTTTCTCACGATGATGACAGAACGGAACGCCTGGCTGACAACACTGACGTCAACACCATCGGCGCTAAAGAAACAGGCATTAAACACGCGGTCGGCAACATGTTTAATAAAAAAGGCGACGAGCTTCGCAATAAAATGCACGAAATCGGCTTTTCAGAAGAGGAAGCGTCTCAATTTGAAAAGCGCCTAGATGAAGGAAAAGTGCTTCTCTTCGTAACGGATAATGAAAAAGTAAAATCATGGGCGTAAGCTGATCCAATCCCAAGGGGTTTTTCTATCCCTTGGGATTTTTTTGCGGTTTCCGCAAAAAACGAAATTTACATTTGGCAAGGTTTGCGGTTGGAAATATGCTGCAATAACATTCATGAAATCGGTTTCAGAAGAGAAAAAGTCTCAATTTGTGGGGATTTTATTGCGGTAACCGCAATAAAATCGAAATTCAATTTCAGTAAGTTTTCGGTGATGATTTCAATGTTATTTGGTACAATTCGATTGCAATAAATTGGAATAAGCTTTTACAAGGAAGCTTGGGGGGAACACAATTCATGAAAAAAATGCTTTTTATGCTGGCGGTTTGTTTATGTATGATTCCTGCGGGTGTCCATGCCGCTGATCCGGACCGGCAGACGTTAGGATCAAATGACGGCTGGGGAGCTTATGCCGGCGGAACAACCGGCGGTGCGAAAGCCTCTTCATCCAATGTGTATACTGTAACAAACAGACAACAGCTTGTTTCTGCATTAGGGGGAAGCGCCAACAGCACGCCGAAAATTATTTACATACAAGGTACAATCAATCTGAATACGGATGATCATAACAAAGCGCTTGGTTTTAACGAATATAAAGATGCGGCTTATGATTTCAATGCCTACCTGAAAGCGTACGATCCGGACAAATGGGGGAAAAAAGCGCCGTCAGGCACTCAGGAAGATGCCAGAAAGCGATCACAAAAAAAACCAGAAGGCAAGAGTCGTGATTGACATTCCTTCAAATACGACCATCATCGGTTCAGGCTCAAATGCCAAGGTGACAGGCGGGAATTTTAATATAAAAAGCGGAGTCGATAATGTCATCATCCGCAACATTGAATTTCAAGACGCTTATGATTATTTTCCGCAATGGGACCCGACTGACGGCGACAGCGGCAACTGGAATTCGGAATATGACAATATCACCATTAACGGTGCCACGCACATCTGGATAGACCATTGTACATTTAATGACGGATCGAATCCCGACAGCGGTTTTCCCCACTATTACGGACGAAAATATCAGCACCATGACGGCCAGACGGATATATCCAACGGGGCGAACTATATTACACTGTCCTATAATAAATATAATGACCATGATAAAGGCTCCGTCATCGGAAATAGTGACAGCAAGACGTCAGATGACGGAAAATTAAAGGTGACCATTCACCATAACTATTACCAGAACATCGTCCAGCGCGCACCGCGGGTCCGATTCGGTCAGGTTCATATTTATAATAATTTTTACGAAGGCAGCAAAAGCGCTGCATATCCCTTCAGCTATGCATGGGGCGTAGGCCATTCGTCAAAAATTCACGCCCAGAATAACGCTTTTGAAGTTCCGGGACTATCTGCCAATAAAACAATCAGCGTCTTCAGCGGCGGAAAAGCGCTTCATGAAGACGGCACCCTTTTGAACGGCGCAGCGATTAACGCGTCAGCCGCCAACGGATTAAGCCAGTTTGTCGGTTGGGCACCGTCACTGCACGGCTCAATCGGTTCAGCTGCAAATGTGAAATCAGATGTTATATCTCAAGCGGGTGCGGGTAAACTAAAATAAGAAACAAGAAACACAAAGGAAAATATTCCTTTTTGTTTTTTAATTAACAAAAACGTTTATTAACTTAGTTAAGTAGTAAAATGGGATAGGGGATGGAAGTTAACAAAATAGGAGGAGACCTGTAATGGCTTCAGAAAAAGACGCAAAAAAACAGCAGGCAGTGAAATTAATTCCTTTACTTATTACTGTTGCTGTGGGATTAATCATTTGGTTTATTCCCGCGCCGTCCGGACTTGAACCTAAAGCATGGCATTTGTTCGCTATTTTTGTCGCAACAATTATCGGCTTTATCTCCAAGCCCTTGCCAATGGGCGCAATTGCTGTTTTTGCATTGGCAGTTACCGCGTTAACGGGAACGTTATCAATCGAAAATACGTTAAGCGGCTTTGGAAACAAAACAATCTGGCTGATTGTCATCGCCTTTTTTATTTCCCGGGGATTTATTAAAACCGGACTGGGCGCCAGAATTTCTTACGTATTCGTACAAAAGTTCGGGAAGAAAACACTCGGGCTTTCTTACTCACTGCTTTTCAGTGATTTAATTTTATCACCTGCCATTCCGAGCAACACGGCACGGGCGGGCGGCATTATTTTTCCTATTATCAGATCATTATCCGAAACATTCGGATCAACACCGGCAAACGGAACAGAACGGAAAATCGGAGCTTTCTTATTAAAAACCGGTTTTCAAGGGAACTTGATCACGTCTGCCATGTTTTTAACGGCAATGGCGGCAAACCCGCTGATCGCAAAGCTGGCCCACGATGTCGCAGGGGTGGACATCACATGGACAAGCTGGGCTATTGCGGCAATTGTACCGGGATTGGTGAGCTTAATTATTACGCCGCTTGTGATTTACAAGCTGTATCCGCCGGAAATTAAAGAAACACCGGATGCGGCCAAAATCGCAACAGAGAAACTGAAAGAAATGGGCCCTTTTAAAAAATCCGAGCTGTCCATGGTCATCGTCTTTTTATTGGTTTTGGTGCTTTGGATTTTCGGAGGAAACTTTAATATCGACGCGACGACAACGGCTTTAATCGGTTTATCCGTATTGCTTTTGTCTCAGGTATTAACTTGGGAGGACATCAAAAAAGAACAAGGCGCATGGGATACGCTGACTTGGTTTGCGGCGCTTGTGATGCTGGCGAATTTCCTGAATGAGCTCGGCATGGTGTCCTGGTTCAGCAATATGATGAAATCTTCCGTTTCCGGTTTCTCATGGATTGTGGCATTTATGATTTTAATCATTGTGTATTATTACACCCACTACTTCTTTGCGAGTGCAACCGCACATATCAGTGCCATGTATGCAGCATTTTTAGCTGTGATCGTGGCGGCAGGCGCTCCGCCGCTTTTGGCAGCGCTCAGCCTGGCGTTTTTCAGCAACCTTTTCGGTTCAACGACGCATTACGGCTCAGGAGCGGCTCCGGTCTTTTTCGGAGCGGGCTATGTATCGCAAAGCAAATGGTGGTCCATCGGATTTATTCTGTCGATCGTCCATATCATCACATGGCTTGTGATCGGCGGTTTATGGTGGAAAGTATTAGGTTTGTGGTAAGAAGAAAAAGGCAGACGCGGTCTGCCTTTTTTTTTTTGAACGAAGAGATTGATGCATTCACAATGTATAAACCGCCTGAGTACCATAAGGTATGAGGTGATTTTATGAGTACGAAACGAAACAATCCGTTCAATGGGCAAAGCTCTCATTATAAATATATGAGTCGTCATGTGAAGAGCAGGTACAAAGAGCATTCGCATAGATATAATGAAAAAAATTCTGATAGCTATTCTCACATAGAAAGTGATAAAACCCCTGTCTCTGCAGAAAAGTATCCTGCACTTTGCTCTCCTAATTGTGTATAAGGACCTCCGGGGAAGAGAAACAACAGCAACAGCTCTCAATATCGATTTTAACAGCATTCATTTTCCGACAAGCTTATGAAAATAGCAGACTGATATTTTGAAGGTGAAAGGCCTGACTTATGCATGGTTAGGTCTTTTTTTCTTTAAATGCTGTGCAGCATGCAACCTTAAGACCAGTTAAAAATTCAAACATTGGAATAGGGATTTTGCCACACCATTTTTCTTTGTGAAAAAATTATGCAAGAAGAGGTGGTTAATAAGAAAAGGAGACAGTTGGTATAACAGACACGATTCTTGGGATTGCGACTGCCGGCATTGTAATGATTGTTGCTATCATTCTCAAAATGAAAGAAGAAATCAAAGGTGCAGTTACCGTAATCGAGCACATTGCTGTGAAGGATGCTGTTGCGGAAACTCTTGCAGTCATGAAAGATGGTGTCCGTGCTGTCATCCACATCATTATCATGCAAGAGGAGCCACGGGATCCACTGGTGTAACCGGAACAACCGGAGCCACGGGAGCCACCGGATCAGGGGCAATCATCCCGTATGCATCGGGCCTTCCTACCGCCTTGACAACCATTGCCGGCGGATTAATCGGGACTGTCAGTCTTGTCGGTTTCGGAAACTCCGTAACAGGGGTTTCTGTCGGAGGGGGAGGTGCAATCGACCTTACCGGAGCCGGAGGGACGCTTCTTAACTTTGCGTTTTCAGCTCCGAGGAGCGGAACGATTACCTCAATCGCCGGATATTTCAGTACCACCGCAGCTTTATCACTAGTCGGTTCGACGGTCACAATAACGGCACAATTATATAGTTCCACTGTTCCGAACAATACGTTCACACCCATTCCCGGAGCGGCCGTCACCTTATCTCCTCCTCTCACCGGTATATTATCTATAGGCACCATCAGCAACGGAATCACGACAGGATTAAATATATCGGTAACACCGCAAACCCGGTTGTTAATGGTGTTTTCAGCAACTGCGACAGGTCTTTCTCTTATTAACACAGTAGCAGGATACGCAAGTGCCGGGGTTACGATTACTTGAGTGAGGATGTCCATCTTCATAGAAATTCTTCTTAAGACTGACTTTGTTCAGTCTTTTTTGATGGGTACATATTGATATCAGCCTAGGTGATTCCAGTTGAAATAATCAGTTTTATTCCTAAAGTAAAAATATACCTTTCAACACTCTTTTGAAAAATCACAAGAGAAAAAGATCACGAAGATTCTTAAAAATGAGAAAAAACGTTTAAAAAATGGTATCATTTTAGGAAGAAAGGACGGCTGGTGCTGTGATAGAAGAGAAGCGGTTTTATGTCTCTCTGCAAATGAAAATCGCCGGTTTAATCGCGGCTTTATTAATACTTGTTATCGGTACTCTTACTGTCATTTTTGCCTTTCAGCAATTAAACGAGGGCCAAAAACAGGCTGAACAGCTGGCGGTACAAACGGCCAAAACCATTTCATACATGCCGCCTGTAAAAGAGGCCTTTCAGCTTGCGGATAAAAATGCTTTTCAAAAATTAGACGTAATAGAACAAATGAAAGAGCAGGCAGGCGCGCATGCCGTCTATATCACTGATCAAAAGGGAAACATTACATTTCATTCGGCCCGCAGCAGCATTCCTGACGGGAATGAAAAGCTGCAAAATAAAACCGTCATGTTCGGCGGATCACCCGTATCAGACGGGATGAAGGCTGTGAGGGGAAGCGCGCCGGTTATTTTGGAAGAACAGGATCATAACGAAGTCGTCGGAACGGTAACGGTCGAATTTTTACAAGATGAAATTGAAAAAGGAATCAAGGAGCATCTTTGGAACTTAAGCTATTTTGCATGTTTGGTGCTCCTCATCGGAATCGGGGGAGCGGCTGCGCTCGCAAAAAGTATCCGCAAAGATACACTCGGCCTTGAACCGCATGAAATTGCATCGCTGTACAGAGAGCGTAATGCGATGCTTCTTGCCATAAAAGAAGGCATTATCGCCGTAAACAAAGACGGGGCGGTAACGATGATGAATTTATCGGCCGCCGGCATGCTGGATCTTCCCATGCCGCTGATCGGCCGTCATATAGAAGAGATCATGCCTGACGCAAAGCTGTTGCCGGTTTTGGCCGGGGGAGAAGCGGCTCCGAATCAGGAGGTGCGTGTCGGTGATAAAGTATTGATATTGAACATCAAAGAAATGAGACAGGCCGGACAAGATTATGGGGCGGTCATAAGCTTCCGTGAAAAAACAGAGCTGAAGAAACTGATCGGCAAGCTGACTGAGATGAAAAAATACTCAGAGGATCTGCGTGCGCAAACGCATGAATTTTCGAATAAGCTTTATGCCATACTTGGTCTGCTGGAGCTTGGGGAATACGAAGAAGCCATTGAGCTGATCAAGGAAGAGTACGCCATTCAAAATGAGCAGCATGAAATCCTGTTTCAAAACATTCATTCACAGCGGGTCCAAGCCATATTATTAGGAAAAATGGGAAAGGCCTCTGAGAAAAAAGTTCAGCTGTCCATTGATGAAAACAGCTTTTTGGAATCGCTGCCAAAGCATGTAGGCTCTTCCCAGCTCATTACCATCATCGGAAATGTAATCGATAACGCATTCGAAGCCGTCGCTGATAAAAAGGTGAGAAAGGTCTCCTTTTTCATTACCGATATCGGCAGGGATATCGTCATAGAAGTATCCGACTCAGGTGACGGCGTGCCGCAGGATAAAATACAAACCATTTTTCAAAAAGGGTACTCTTCAAAGGGGACGAAGAGGGGTTACGGTTTAGCCAACCTGAAGGAAGCCGTTAATGAATTGCAAGGATGGATTGAAATTTCGAATCAAAAAAGCGGCGGTGCAGTATTTACAGTGTTTATACCGAAAGAAAGGCACAAGGGGGAATCCATGTGATTAACATCGCGATTGCGGAGGACGACTTTCGAATAGCGCAAATCCATGAAAAATTTATCGAACATCTCGATGGATTCAGTGTTATCGGAAAAGCCGTAAACGCCAAAGACACTATGTCGTTACTTGAGAAACAGCAGCCGGATCTGCTGCTTTTGGACATTTATATGCCTGACGAGCTGGGCACCGCTTTGCTTCCGCTGATCCGCCGCCGGTTTCCTGCCGTTGATATTATCGTGGTAACCGCGGCGACCGAAACCCGGCTGCTGCAAGAAGCACTCAGATCTGGCATTTCTCATTATTTGATTAAACCGGTCTCGGCACATAAATTTACACAAGTGCTCCTGCAATATCGTGAGAAAAGAAAATGGCTTCTCTCGCAAACGGAGCTGAGCCAGTCCGTTGTTGATCTGTATTTCGGGAGTGACGCAAAAGAACAAAAGCAGCTCCATGATCTGCCCACAGGGATTAATTCGATCACACTTCAGAAAATAAAAGAAGCGCTCCGCACGGCTCAAAAAGGGATGACGGCCGAAGAGCTGGGCGAAAAAATGGGGGCGTCCCGGACAACGGCGCGGCGTTACGCCGAGTTCCTCGTTTCCCAAGAAGAAGCGCTCGCGGAATTGGAGTACGGCATTATCGGCAGGCCGGAACGGAAGTATTATTTAGCAAATGAGTAAGGGATGGGAGAAATGAAGCGGTTGGGATTGCTTCTCATCATGATAATGGCGCTGGTCTCTTTTGACGGACGAAAAACCGCAAGCATCCATTTAGCCGACGGGCCGATTGAGATTGTCGTTCCGGCTGATCCCCAAGGGGGATGGGACGCAACGGCAAAAGCCGTGCAATCGGTAATCGAGCACGAAGATATGTTAGGCCGGCCGGTAAGGATCGTCTACAAGCCGGGCGGGGGCGGCGACATCGGCTGGAAGTATGTAAACGAACGAAAAACCAATATTGTCAGTATGAACTCAAGCCTGCTTTTGAGCAATGAAATTCTGGGACAGAGCCGGCTGAAGGCCGCCGATTTTACACCATTAGCAATTATTGCAAAGGAATGGCAGACTGTCGCGCTTCCGAAAGATTCAAAGTTCAAAAGCGGAAAACAGCTGCTGGATGAAATTAAGAAACATCCCGGCGCCGTAAGAATCGGCTTTGCGCCGGGGCTTGGAAATGATGATCAGCTTTCCTTTGCCAGAGCCGCAGAAATGGCTGGCATTTCTGCGTTTGATATCCGCTTTTTTCAATACGGAAGCAGTAAAGATGTCATTAAAGCGCTCATCAGGCACGACATAGATGCCGCTTCAATGACGATCTCAGAAGCAAGAGACTCCTCTAAAAAAGGCGATATCACGTTAGCTGCCGTCACATCTGACAAAAGGCTCTCCGGCTTTAGCGATATTCCGACATGGAAAGAACAGGGGGTGCCGTTTGTCTTCGCACACTGGCGAGGCATCATGGGGCCGAAAGGGATGACAGAAGGTGAAATAGCCTATTGGGATCAGGCTTTTAAAAAGGTTGCCTCATCGGCAGAGTGGAAGCAAAGGATGAAAAGGGAGGATTGGGAAAGCTTTTATAAAAACAGCAGCGAAGCAAAACATTTTTTAGAGGAGCAAACGGAGTTTTATAAAGAAATGATGAGCAGTGAAAAATGAGCATTCGCATTGCAAGCGGAATGCTTTTTTCATTTGGGAATGAACAAAAAGAACAAAAAGGTTATAAAAAATTAAAAATCTTTAAAACCCAAAATATTTACTTCAATATCTAAATTTCATAAGATGACAAAAAGGCAGGATAAAGGGGAATCGGGCCTTTGGAATGTAAGCGTATTCATAATAAGGGGGATATACTGTGTTAGCAATCTTAGGCTTTCTTATGATGGTTGTCTTTATGGTCCTGATCATGACAAAACGGCTCTCGGTTTTAACGGCGCTTGTATTGACACCGATCATCTTTGCATTAATCGCCGGATTTTCATTTCATCGTGTCGGCGAGATGATGATCTCAGGTATTGAACAGGTTGCGCCGATTGCAGTCATGATTATGTTTGCAATTCTTTATTTCGGCATTATGATTGATACCGGTTTATTTGATCCGATGGTTGCCCGTATTTTAAAGCTTGTTAAAGGCGATCCGTTAAAAATTGTTGTCGGGACCGCCGTGCTGACAATGCTTGTCGCGCTCGACGGCGACGGCTCAACGACGTATATGATCACCACAAGCGCAATGCTGCCTCTATACTTAATGCTCGGAATCCGTCCGATCATTTTAGCGGGAATCGCCGGCGTCGGCATGGGGATCATGAATACGATTCCATGGGGCGGAGCGACGCCGCGCGCGGCGAGTGCGCTTGGGGTGGACCCGGCTGAGCTGACAGGGCCGATGCTTCCGGTCATTGCCAGCGGCATAATATGCATGATCGCGGTTGCTTATGTGCTTGGAAGGGCTGAACGGAAACGCCTTGGGGTCATTGAACTGAAGAAGCCGTCGCATACAAATGAAACCGCAGCGGCAGTGGAGGGTGAATGGAAGCGGCCGAAATTATGGTGGTTCAATTTATTGTTAACGCTTTCTTTAGTCGGGTTTTTAGTTTCCGGAAAAGTAAATTTGACGGTGCTCTTTTTGATTGCATTTTGTGTCGCGCTGATTGTGAATTATCCGAAGCTTACTGATCAAAGGGAACGCATATCAGCCCATTCCAGCAATGTGCTGGCGATCGGTTCCATGATTTTTGCGGCAGGTGTGTTTACCGGAATTTTAACGGGAACAAAGATGGTTGATGAAATGGCCATTTCACTCGTATCGCTCATTCCGGAGCAAATGGGCGGATTTATTCCGGCGATTGTGGCCTTAACGAGCGGCATCTTCACCTTTCTGATGCCGAATGACGCGTATTTTTACGGCGTGCTTCCCATTTTGTCAGAAACAGCCGTGGCATACGGTGTAGACAAGGTGGAGATTGCGAGGGCTTCTATTATCGGCCAGCCGATTCATATGCTCAGTCCGCTCGTGCCGTCTACGCATTTATTATGCGGGCTTGTCGGGGTATCCATTGACGAGCATCAGAAATTTGCGATGAAATGGGCGGTTCTCGCCGTAATTGTGATGACGGCGTGTGCGCTTATCATCGGTTCGATCACGATTTTTTAACATAAAACAAGCGGTTCGTCACACACTAAAGGCATCATAGGAGGTGCCATGATGAGTGATCCGTTTATGCCGCTCTTTTCGGCCAGAAGCGGCGCCGGTTTTCAAGCCGCAGAAGGTGTTCACGGGCTGACCGTGCAAATTGCGAATGTCTATTTTATTCAAAACCCCGCTGCTCCCAATGAAGTGATCTTGGTTGACGCGGGAATGCCGCAATCTGCGGATATGATAACAAAAGAAGCAAAACGGCTGTTCGGCAGCGATTATCAGCTGAAAGCCATCATTCTGACACACGGCCATTTTGACCATGTCGGGGCTATGGAAGAGCTGCTGAAGCTTTGGGATGTGCCGGTGTACATTCATGAGAAGGAGCGGCCTTATGTCACGGGGAAAGCGGATTATCCGCCTGCCAAGCCGGACGCTAAAAAGGGACTTGTCGCAAAGCTGTCGCCGCTTTTTCCGCGCCATGCGATTCAGATCCAAATGTTCAAACGCTGTCCCCAGACGGATCTGTCCCGTTTCTGAAAGAGTGGAAATGGGTGTATACCCCCGGCCATATTTCGTTATTTCGAGAGAAGGACCGTGTCCTGCTTGCCGGCGATGCCGTGATCACAGTCGAACAGGAATCGCTTGCAGACGTTGTCACTACGGGCCTCCAGCCTACTTCACCATAGATACGAAGACGGCGGCAGCTTCTATTCAGAAGCTGGCGGAGCTCAAGCCGGAAGCGCTCCTTACAGGGCACGGCATACCGATGACGGGAAAAAACTACCGTGAGGAATTGCTTACATTAGCAAAAAATCTTGCATCTGTTTTGTAAAACCACCTGCGTTTATCACAGGTGTTTTTCTAATATCTTTCCAGTATGATACAAAAAAACCATTGTGTTCACTCCTAAAAACGGTACAATGAAAAGCAGATGTCAATTGAAGGAGAGAGTTTTTTTGAAACATACGGAATTACTCTGGAATGAGGCAAAGGCGTTTATAGACGTTTGCTATCAGGAGCTGGGAATAGAATCGCAGATTAATACGCGCCTTCACGCGGTTAAAGATGAAATAGTACGGACGGGAAGTTATGTTCATACGCCGGAAGAACTTGCACACGGGGCAAAAATGGCATGGCGGAACAGCAACCGCTGTATCGGACGTTTGTTTTGGCAATCGCTGAATGTTATTGACAAACGCGGCGTGAAGACGAAAGAAGAGGTGCGTGACGCCTTATTCGAACACATTGAAACCGCCACAAACGGCGGGAAAATAAAACCGACGATTACTATTTTTCCCCCTGAACGCCATGGCGAAAAACAGGTTGAAATTTGGAATCATCAGCTGATCCGCTATGCGGGGTACGAGACGGAAGAGGGGAGAATCGGCGACCCTGCTTCGGCCGTGCTGACTGCTGTTTGTGAAAAGCTCGGCTGGCGCGGAAAACGGACTGATTTTGACATTTTGCCGCTGATTTTCCGGATGAAAGGGGACGAGCAGCCTGTTTGGTATGAGCTGCCTCAGTCACTCGTGAAAGAAGTGCCGATCACACATCCGGAAATCGAAGCCATCGCTGATCTGAATTTAAAGTGGTACGGCGTGCCGATCATCGCTGATATGAAGCTGGAAATCGGCGGATTGGTTTACAACGCTGCGCCTTTTAACGGCTGGTACATGGGAACCGAAATCGGCGCGCGGAATCTCGCCGATGAAAAACGATACGATATGCTGAAAAAAATCGCTTCAGTTATAGGGATTTCATCAGACTTGAATACCGATCTGTGGAAGGATCAGGCTCTTGTGGAGCTGAACAAGGCGGTGCTGTATTCATATAAGAAGCACGGAGTCAGTATCGTGGATCATCATACGGCGGCAAATCAATTTAAGCGTTTTGAAGAACAGGAGGAAGACGCGGGCAGAAAACTGACGGGAGACTGGACCTGGCTGATTCCGCCGATCTCGCCGGCCTCCACCCACATCTTCCACAAATCATATGACAATACGATTGTGAAACCGAATTATTTTTATCAGGATAAACCTTATCAGTAACTGATGGTAAAGGTGCGGTATCCTTCGAGGCTGCGTGATTCTGTGACCGTTACGTTTGTGACGTTAGAGAAGGGGCTCCCTTTTCTGACTGCCTTGACAAAGGTTTTTAACGATTCTTCAGGACCTTCAGCCAATATTTCGACACGTCCGTCATCGAGGTTTTTGACCCAGCCGGCTAACTTTTGTTTGTCAGCTTCCATCTGTACGAAATATCGAAAACCTACGCCCTGAACCCGGCCGTCTGCAATCATACGATATTGAAGCATGGAAAAACCACCTTTTTCTTACTATGATAAAGAAAGCTTTTTATTTTCGCAAAGGATGTGAATGAGATGCGGCCTGTTTCTTACTCTGTATTATCTATCAATCTCGGAAAACCCGAGCTTCATGAATTCGCCGGCAAACAAGTCGAATCCGGCATCGTCAAGCGTCCAGCGGCCTCGCCCGTGATGCTGTTGAAAACGCATTTTGAAGGGGACGGACAAGCTGATCTGAAGCATCACGGCGGTCCTGATAAAGCGGTTTGTGTGTATCCGGCCGAGCATTACCCCTATTGGGAAAACGCCTTGGGGAGAAAACTCCCGGCTGCCGCATTTGGCGAGAATGTAACGGTAAAAGGGCTGCCAGAGCAAGACGTGTGGATCGGTGATGTGTTTCAGCTGGGCGAAGCGGTTGTCCAAGTGAGCCAGCCGCGCCAGCCTTGTGTCAAGCTCGCGCTGAAATATGAAATAAAGGACATGGTGCTCCAAGTCCAGAAAACGGGCTTTACCGGCTTTTATTTCAGAGTGCTTGAAGAAGGGCGCGTCGATCCCCGTCCTGAGCTGAAACGGTTGTCCAGGGGGAAAGAAGGCATTTCCGTTTGGTATGCGAACGAAGTGAACTATCGTGGTAAACATAATCTGTCTGCGATCGAAGAGATATTAAGGGAAGAGGCACTGTCAGAAAGCTGGAGGGCATCTTTTCTGAAAAAAAGGGACAGGCTGCTCGAAGTATAAATGAAAAAAGCCGTGCTGTTAAAAGCACGGCTTACACACGTTATGATTGTTTTTTCGTTTCGAGCAGAGTGGCAAGAAAATAGGTTTTAAAGCTTTGAAGCTTTCTTCCTTCATAGTGGGTAATCCCTTTTTTCTTTAATTCTGCTACATACCAGCCTTTACTGCCATAATGCATGTCAGAAAACTCCTTTCCCCGCTCTCCCGTACAGGAGAGTTTCTTCAGTTTTTGCCAAACTTTTGGCATTGTAACATCTATAAAAAGACGCTGAAAACGGATGAAGCAAAAACTGAGACTTTCGATTCAGAGATGGTAAGCTTTCTTACATATATATGTGAAGGGCTGTCTTTTCATGCTTAATGGCCGGTTAATTTTAACAGCACCGTACCGAGAGTCATAATGCCGAAAACGACGCCGAAATAAATCAGCAGCCCCTTCTTTTTTTTAACCCCGTAAACGGTCAGAATGATGCTTTCGATAAAGAAAATCAATCCGAAGATAATAAACCACATGTTGAGAAATGGCTCCTTTCGCAGACATATATCCAGTGTAGCACATCTCTTGTCAAGGAGCATAAAAAGCCGGACACTGTCATCAGTGCCCGGCAAGTTTGACTAAAAGCTGCGCTAAATGCTGTTTTTCGTTTTCATCCGCAATCCGCCACAGCTCCTGTAATAGCTTTTCTTCCGCATTATGGGGCTCCTCGTGCTTTGCGAGATAGTCCCCGAGGATGGCGGCGCTTTTTGTGATTTTACTGTCATCTAAGCCTAATTTTTTGCCGACAGAAATTTTCTGGTGCAAGTATGCCTTGAACTCCTCGAAATCCTCTAATATCTGCTGTTTCGTCACGCCGTGCATGGCGTGTATCTCGTTTTCAATTTGGATTTTTTCTTTGTCTTTTTTCATGCGTCTCCCTCCTTCGGGTTAGTTGTTGTATACCTGTTTCGGAGGGAGATCAAACATTATAGCGCTGTTAAAATGATCGGTTTGTCTTTTGTAATCACGATTGTATGCTCCACTTGGGCGACAAGGCTTTTATCCGGCGTTTTATAGGTCCAGCCGTCTCCCGCTTCCACAATCGTTTCGGCCTTTGTTGAGATAAACGGCTCAAGCGCGATGACTGTGCCGTTTTTGAACAGCGCGTTATCAAACGGATCATAGTAATTCATAATGTGGTTCGGCGCTTCATGCAGGCTTCTGCCGATGCCGTGGCCCGTCAGCGTTTTGATGACCGTAAAGCCGTTAGAGCGCGCTTCATGATAGACGGCTCTGCCGATTTGGTTTTGCCGCTTGCCGGCTTTCGCCTGTTCAAGCCCTTTTTCAAACGCAGAAGCTGCGCAATTGCAGAGCTTTTGCAGGAGTTCGTCACCTTCGCCAAGCACAAACGAAATACCCGTATCAGAGTAAAAACCGGCGAACTCCGCTGAAATATCAATATTAACGAGATCTCCCGCTTTTAATATTTTGGAGGCGCTCGGAATGCCGTGCGCCACCTCATCATTTACGCTGATGCACGTGACGCCGGGAAAGTCGTACTCCTTCTCCGGAGCGGAAGCGGCACCGTGCTCGTCAAGCACCGCCTTTCCAATCAGGTCAAGGTCTTTTGTGCTCATGCCGGGCTCCGCTTTTTTCTTCATTTCTTCGCGTGCCAGCGCCACGATTCTGCCGATTTTTTTTAGGCCTTCTAATTCTTGATCGTTTGTTACAATCATTGTCATTCCCGCTTTCTATTTTTAATCATCTGATTCAAGCTTACCACAACTGCTTTATAAATAGAAAACCAACAAGACTTGTCACAAAAAGATAAGGAAAATTGGTATAGATAACTAGTTATCTTATATGGTATATTTGAGAAAAAAGAAGGGGGATGGGAGTTATGCTTCATTTTTTGCAAAAACTTGGGAAATCTTTTATGCTTCCGATTGCTGTTCTGCCCGCAGTGGGCATCATTTTGGCCATTGGCAGGGAGGACTTATTAAATATTCCGTTTATTTACGCGGCGGGGACAGCGGTATTTGATCATTTGCCTTTAATTTTCGCGATCGGTATCGCCATCGGCATTTCCAAGGACAGCAACGGGGCTGCTGCTTTATCAGGAGCAATTTCCTATACTATGCTGGATGCGGCTGTTAAATCAATTAACAATACGAATAACATGGCCGTTTTTGGGGGAATTATCGCGGGATTGATCGCGGGGTACACGTATAACCGTTTTAAAGATACGAAGCTGCCTGAATATCTCGGGTTTTTCAGCGGACGCAGGCTCGTTCCGATTGTAACGGCCGTTATCACCATCATTTTGGCGGGGCTTTTAGGGTTTGTCTGGCCGCCGGTTCAGTCGGTCATTACGTCATTTGGAGAATGGATGATCGGGCTTGGCGGAATCGGAGCGGGAATTTTCGGATTTTTTAACAGACTTTTAATTCCATTCGGGCTTCATCATGTGCTCAACAATATTTTTTGGTTTCAGTTTGGCGAGTTTCACGGAAAGACGGGGGACTTGGCCCGCTTTTTTGCCAAAGATCCGACAGCCGGCACATATATGACGGGATTCTTCCCGATTATGATGTTTGGGCTTCCGGCTGCATGTCTTGCGATGATTGCGGCGGCTAAGCCAAGTAAACGCAAGGCGACGGCGGGAATGATGATCGGTCTCGCGCTGACCGCGTTTATCACCGGAATTACAGAACCGATTGAATTCGCGTTTATGTTTTTATCTCCGCTCTTATACGGGGTGCATGCTTTATTAACCGGTTTTTCGTTATTTATCGTAAATGTTCTCGGTATACGGTCCGGTTTTTCATTTTCAGCGGGGGCGATTGATTATCTGCTCAGCTACGGCATCGCGGAAAAACCGCTGCTATTGCTCGTCGTCGGACTTTGTTATGCGGTATTATATTTTGTCGTTTTCTACGTGCTGATCAAAACGTTAAATCTTAAAACGCCGGGGCGGGAAGATGATGAAGATGAAGAAGAGGTGCTCGGCGAGGATACGGCCGGTGCTGTTCAGGAGAATGTAATGCTCAAGGGGCTCGGCGGAAGACAAAACCTCGAGACCATTGACCACTGTGCGACACGTCTCAGACTGACAGTGCGGGATACGTCCCTCATTGATGAAGGTGTTCTTAAAAAAGCCGGGGCAAAAGGGGTTATCAAAACCGGAAATAAAACGGCACAGGTCATTATCGGGCCGAACGTTGAATTTGCCGCGGAGGAACTGAGAGAGGCTGTGCGGCGTGCCGATCAGCTGTAATACACAAGCCGGATCATCCATTTGATCCGGCTTTTTTCTTTGGAAGCCATATTAAGTTTCACAAAATGTACAAAAAACAACTGACCGTCCTATGTTACGATTCATGTAGAAACATAATGGAGATGATGAAAGGTGACATGGATTGCAGTAGTTTCTATTATTGTCATTAGTCTTATTAAGATAGTGCTGACGTGCCTTCCGACCGGCGCTGTGGAGTGGATTCTCCGTAAATTTGAAATTCATTCGAAGCTCACTGAAGCGTCTGCCACCGTATCCTGCGGCGGAAAACGCTTAGAAGGCGAAGACAAAAGCAAGGTTATTCATGATTTGAACGAAGCTGTTTTTTTAGAGCGGCATTATATATACCCGGGTGATGAAGAGCTTTACTTACATCCGAAAAACGGAGCCGCTCCGCTTGTCATTGAGACGAAAAAAGGCAAAAAAGACGTTACGCTGTTTGTGTACAGCTACGAAGACCGCGTGGATGTCGTCAAACAGCAAAAGAAGAAAATAGTTGCGTATTCCCTTCTTTCCGACAGCCTTCAACAGCGCTCTATGGCCGGAGCAGGGAGCTTATAACATAAAAAAGCCAGATCATTTATTGATCTGGCTTTTGTTTATTGATTTTGATCATCTGATGAAGAATCATCACGTTTCGTATAATCATATTGTGTCGGGTCTACCTTCTTGAATCCTTTAGGCTGATAGAAACGAAGAAGATCGCCGTTGATGATTTTGTCAGACATTTCGAGCTCAGTCTTGACGAGAGAGTCTTCTTTTTTGTCAACTTCTGAATCCTTCAAGAGTCGGCCGGTTTTTGTATCATAATACTTGCCGGATACTTTCGTATAGTTTGGCGAAATGAAGTCGCCGTTACGGAACGGAATAACCTCCCGATGCTCTTTCGATAAGATGTCAGAGCCTGACATGAGATAATCCTTCGTATCCACACCGAGCAAATGCAGGACGGTCGGTGCGACATCGACATCACCGGAATACTTATGAATCTGTCCGCCTTTGACGCCCGGAGCGTGAATAAAGAGCGGAACCCGCTGAAGCTGGGCATTGTCATAATCGGTAATTTCATCTTTGCCGAGTACTTTCGCCATCGCTTTATTATGGTTTTCAGAGATGCCGTAGTGGTCTCCGTACATGACGATAATGGATTTATCGTACAGGCCGTCTTTTTTCAGGTCGTTAAAGAATTGCTCGATTGACTCATCCAGATAGTTGGCGGACTGGAAGTAGTTGTTGACGACAGAATCGCCAAAGTCTCCTGCCGGGAAGTCCGTGTCTTCTTTATCCATTCCGAATGGGAAATGGTTGGACAGCGTAATGAACTTCGTATAGAACGGCTGCGGCAGGCTTTTGAGAAGCGGCATGGATTCTTTGAAATACGGTTTGTCTTTCATGCCGTAGTTTTTCGTGTTCTCTTCGCTCATGTCATAATAAGCAGAGTCAAAAAACTTATCGATGCCTTCCGCTTTGTACATTTCATTACGGTTCCAGAATGTCTGCGTATTTCCGTGGAAAGCGGCAGACGTGTAATTTTTGCCCTTCAGTATTGCGGGAACCGACTGAAGCGTGTTTTGTGCTTTGTTTACGAATACTGAGCCTTGCGCAAGCGGGTACAGAGAGTTTTCCATCATAAATTCCGCATCGGATGTTTTACCTTGTCCCGTTTGGTGGAAAAAGTTATCAAAGTAGAATGTGTTGTTATCATGCGCCAATTTGTTTAAAAACGGCGTGACTTCTTTGCCGTCAATTTTGTAATCGATGATAAAGGATTGCAGAGACTCTAAGGAGACGTAAATGACGTTTTTCCCTTCGGCTTTGCCGAAATATACGTTGTTCGGCACGTCATAGTTGGCCTTCATATAGTTTTCCACATCCGTCACATCGCTTGAATCGGCAAGCGCGCGCTGGCTGTTTGATTTCACATTCTGTACGGCGTCGTAAATCGTAAAGTTGTACGTACCCAAATACTTTACCAAATAGTTTCGGTCAAATGAGCGCGTCAGAAGCTCAGGACGGTCGGATTCCGCAACGGCCAGGTTGATTAAGAACACAAGCACCGCGGAAGCCAAGACGATTCTGAATGATTTTTTAGTCGTTTTCTCAGCCGGTTTTTTCATCTTAATGGCTAAAATAATCAAAATGACGGTATCAAGGAAGTAGAAGACGTCAGTCCATCTCATTAACGAGAAAGCACTGCCTCCCAGCTGGCCGCCGTTTGTTTTCGCCTGCATGAGAACCGGAATGGTTATAAAATCATTAAAGAATCTATAGTACACGATATTTGCGTAAAGCAAAAAAGACATTAAAAAATGAATCGCAATAATGGCTGTCTGCTGTAATTTTTTCTTGAACAGAAGCCCAAATCCAAGAAAGAACAAGCTGGAGCTTAACGGATTCACAAAAAGCAATATTTTCTGGATCGTGTTGTCTATGCCTAAGTTAAAGTTTAAAATATAAGCAGCATATGTCTTCACCCATAATAACACGACCGCTATCAAGAAGAAGGCAAGTCCTCTTTCTTTTATAAATGTTTTCATTGTTACACTCCTTTTTTCCGATCACGGTTTAAACGGAACGATAGAAAAAACGAACGTAATCAATATACCATGAAACCAGCAAATAGAAAAGGTGGAAAAGGCGCATCGGAAAAGTGGCGAAAAACGCTGTCGCATAAGCGGTTTGTCTGAAGAATGCTGTCTTTGAAATTGAAGAAAAGGGATAAATTGGTTATGTTATAATATCTCATCATCGAAAAAAAGAGGTGAACAGATATGGATATTGCCCATATCGTTGCTGAAGATAAAATCAAGCGTGCCATAAAAGACGGAGAATTTCAGAGCATAAAAGGAATGGGACAGCCCCTGCCGAAAGACGATGCCGCACATCTTCCGGAATCGCTCAGAATGGGCTACCGCCTTTTAAAAAATGCCGGAATGGCAGAGGACGAGGGGGCGCTGAAAAAAGAGCTGATGACGTTAGACCATTTAATTGCGAAGTGCCGTAATGAAACAGAACTTGAGCATCTCGAGAAGAAACGGACGGAAAAACAAGTCAGACTCGATCAGCTGATTGAGAAAAAAGAGATGTTCTCAAAACCCGCATCCTCTCATTATAAGGAGAAAGTATACAAGCGGTTCGGACGTCCGTAACCGCTCTTTTTCACATTTTCTTATAACAAGGAATGTGCTTCACGAGCCTCGGATAAGAAATGTGCAATAAACCGTTTACACATTGCGCCTGCAAGAGCTGCGGCTCAGCCGGTTCAGGGAGCTGAATCGTTTCATCAAATTCCCCGTATTGCCTTTTTCGCCTCAGCTCCATTTTTGCGGGAAAAAGAGGCGTGACCGTTCCTTTAATGTTCAGCTGTGTTTTTGATATCAGCCTCATTGTCAATTCTTCTTCATATACGCCGGGCATCTCAATAATAAGAAAGTTGTATTGTTCATCCTGATAGACATCGTAAATCAGGGTGTCTTGTTGTGAGGCGAAAAAATCCTCGGAAGATTTTTGTTTCAGGACATTGGTCCAAAAGTCGCTTGGCTTATGTTCATTCGTAATCTCAAGCCACTTCCTCATTTTTTCGAGATCCATAACGGCAGACTCCCCTAAATTTGATTTGCAATCGGCATCGATGGGTTCGCAATCTGGTCTTGGTCGCTGACATCAGGATCAAGATGGCCCGAATTTAAACATCCGGCCGGGGGCGAAAAATCTCCTAAGGAAAAGTTCGCGCCGACAAACTTACTGTTTGCGGTGTGGCTGTTTTGCACCGTCTGGCCGATATCAACGTTTCCGTTTTGCGTTGCGCCGTTTACCTTTATATTGGCGACGTTAATTTGGTAAGGCATATGAAAAACTCCTTTAATCTATAATGGGCGGCACCGGAGTGATATTTGCGGTATCTGCGGTTCCGATAGCCGTCTGGTCGTTTACATCCGGATCATTTAAGAAGTTCTCCTATTGATTCTATAGGTGACGTATCGCCGAATGAAGAGTTAAGCCCTTGTGATTTATTATTTGTGGTGGGACTGTTGTATGCCGCGTCCCCGATCGTGATAGATCCGTTGCCTGAAATACTGTTAATCTTCAAATAGTACAGGTTGATAACAGTGGATGGTATCTCTTCGCACCTCTTTATCTTAGTTGTACAGTTCTGTATGCTTCTTGCGCTGCCGTTGTGAATCATCGTGCGGACAGGCATTCCATATAAAATAGCGATTAAGGTCCCGGCGCCAGAGGGGCTTTTTTTAATGGCCTAAGGCCTTTTGCAGTATATTTGTGATGAAAGCGCTATAAAAATAGATTGACGACATGTATATACAGCATTACAATAGAGTCATAAACATGTATATACAAGTTTAGAAAACAAAATGAAAACGGTTACGGAGGGGTTGGCATGAGTGAGCTTAACCGATCTGCACGGCAGATTGTCGATGCCGTCGGCGGAATCGGCAATATTGCGGCGGCAACTCATTGTGTTACGCGTTTGCGGTTTGCGTTAATAGATGAAAGCAAAGTGGATCAAAAAGTGCTTGATGAGATAGACGTTGTAAAGGGCTCGTTTGCTGTGAACGGGCAGTTTCAAGTCGTGATCGGGCAAGGAACCGTGAATAAAGTGTATGCAGAATTGGTAAAGGAAACGGGGATCGGCGAAGCGTCGAAAGAGGAGGTGAAGAAGGCCTCCGAGCATAAAATGAACCCTTTGCAGCGTGCGGTGAAAACGCTTGCGGATATTTTTATCCCGATTTTGCCAGCCATTGTGACGGCGGGGCTTTTAATGGGGCTTAACAACATATTAACGGCGGAAGGCATTTTCTTCAGCTCGAAATCCATCGTTCAAGTTTATCCGCAGTGGGCGGATCTCGCCAACATGATTAACCTGATTGCGGGAACGGCTTTTACCTTCCTGCCGGCATTAATCGGCTGGTCGGCGGTGAAGCGGTTCGGAGGAAGTCCGCTCTTGGGCATCGTGCTCGGGGTTATGCTTGTGCATCCTGATTTGCTGAACGCGTGGGGATACGGGGCCGCCGAGCAAAGCGGCGATATTCCGGTTTGGAATCTATTCGGCTTAGAAGTTCAGAAGGTCGGTTACCAAGGACAGGTGCTTCCGATATTGCTTGCGTCGTATTTACTTGCCAAGCTGGAGCTCTTTTTGACAAAGCGGACGCCTGAAGGCATTCAGCTGTTAGTCGTCGCGCCGGTGACGCTTCTGGTGATCGGTTTTCTTTCCTTTGTCTTGATCGGTCCGATTACATTTGCGATCGGAAACGCATTGACATCAGGACTGATTGCGGTTTTCGGAAAATTCGCAGCTCTTGGCGGCCTATTGTACGGGGGCTTTTATTCCGCGCTTGTGATCACAGGCATGCATCACACGTTTCTTGCGGTTGATCTGCAATTAATCGGTTCAAAGCTCGGCGGTACGTTTTTATGGCCGATGCTTGCCCTCTCTAATATTGCGCAAGGCTCGGCCGCGCTTGCAATGATGCTGATTCTCAAAGATAAAAAACAAAGAGGCCTTTCGCTGACGGCCGGAATTTCCGCTTATTTGGGCATTACGGAGCCGGCGATTTTCGGCGTAAATCTGCGCTACAAATTTCCGTTTGTGATCGCCATGATCAGCTCAGGGATCGCCGGGATGTTTATTTCCGTAAAAGGGGTTCTGGCAAGCTCAGTCGGTGTCGGCGGGGTGCCGGGCATTTTCTCCATTATGAGCCAGTACTGGGGGCCATTTGCGATCGGAATGCTGATCGTGCTGATTCTCCCGTTTGCGGGAACGTACGGGTATGCGCGGCTGAAGCAAAAAAAATAGAGGAATCTCGGGACGCCTTCTTTTCAGGCTGTCCCTTTTCCCTTTCAACTCAAACTTTACAGGCGGTGATGATAATGAAAACAGTAAAAACACCATGGTGGAAAAAGGCGGCAGTGTACCAAATTTATCCGAAGAGCTTTAATGATACGACCGGAAACGGTATCGGCGACCTGAACGGCATTATAGAAAAGCTTGATTATTTAAAAAAACTTCTGATTGATGTCATTTGGCTTACGCCGATTTACGATTCTCCTCAGCATGATAACGGCTATGACATCCGCGATTATTACAGCATCTATAAGGAATACGGAACAATGGAGGACTTTGAACGCCTGCTGGATGAGGCGCATCAAAGGGGAATAAAGGTCGTAATGGACCTCGTTGTGAATCACACATCTGTTGAGCATCAATGGTTTAAAGAAGCCATATCTTCAACTGACAGCCCGTATCGGGATTTTTATATTTGGAAAGATGCGAAGGATGGCGGTGATGCGCCGAACAATTGGGAATCAAAATTCGGCGGCTCCGCATGGAAGCTCGATCCGGCATCGGGACAGCATTATCTGCATCTTTTTGACGTATCTCAGGCTGATTTGAACTGGGAAAATGAAGAGATGAGAAAGCAGATTTATGAGATGATGCATTTTTGGTTTCAAAAGGGGATCGATGGCTTCCGGCTTGATGTCATCAATCTTATTTCCAAGGATCAATCGTTTCCTGACGCAAAGAACGGCCGAGACGGTCGTCCCTACTATACCGACGGCCCGCGTGTACATGAATATCTGCATGAGATGAATCAAGCGGTGTTTTCCAAATATGACAGCATGACAGTCGGCGAAATGTCCTCGACAACGGCTGAACACTGTGTCCGGTATACAAATCCGGCAAATGAAGAGCTTGATATGACCTTTAACTTTCATCATTTAAAAGTGGATTATCCGAACGGCGAAAAATGGGCGCTCGCTCCGTTTGACTTTCTGAAGCTGAAACAGATTTTGACGTTTTGGCAGACGGAGATGCATAAGGGCGGGGGCTGGAATGCATTATTCTGGTGCAACCACGATCAGCCCCGGGTCGTTTCCAGATACGGCGACGACGGCGTGTACCGGAAAAAATCCGCCAAAATGCTCGCGACGGCCATTCATATGATGCAGGGCACACCTTACATTTATCAAGGCGAGGAATTCGGCATGGGCAATCCGAAGTTCGATGACATCAGCTCATACCGTGACGTCGAATCACTGAACATCTACAAGCAGATGAAGGAAGAGGGAAAGCAGGAGGAAGACATCATCGCCATTTTAAAACAAAAATCAAGAGACAATTCGAGAACGCCCGTTCAATGGAACAGTGAGCCTCACGGCGGTTTCACGACGGGAACGCCGTGGATACCTGCGGCGGATGATTACCGGGAAATCAATGCTGAATCGGCTTTGAAAGATCCGGATTCGATTTTCTACCATTATCAAAAGCTCATCAGGCTCAGAAAGGATTATGACATCGTAACCGACGGAACGTTTGAACTGCTGGCTGAAGACGATCCAGCTATCCTGGCGTATGTCAGACACGGAAATAATGAAAAGCTGCTGGTGGTCAACAACTTCTATGGAAAAGAAGCGGAATTTACGCTTCCGTTTGACGATTTGGATGGGTGGCGGTATACCGTGCTTTTGACAAATGATGAACCGAGAGAAGGCAGCCAGAAACAATTGACGCTCCGCCCGTATGAGTCGATCGTTTATCATCTCACCAAACCGTGATACACTAATCTGGGTGGTCATAAATGAAAGTGAATAAATATATCACAATCTATAAAGATATTGTGCAGCAAATCGAAAGCGAACAGCGGAAGGCTGAAGACATTCTTCCGTCTGAAAATGAATTGTGCAATCAATACGGCACATCAAGAGAAACCGTCCGCAAAGCGCTCAATATGCTGGCGCAAAACGGCTACATCCAGAAAATCAAAGGAAAAGGCTCTGTCATTTTAAACAGAGAAAAAATGCAGTTTCCCGTTTCGGGCCTCATCAGCTTTAAGGAGCTGGCGGAGACGCTCGGAAAAGAAACGAAAACAACGGTTCACCGTCTCGGGCTGATTTTGCCTCCGGCGTCCGTCGCGAAAGAGCTTCAGCAGGAGACGAATGAAGAGGTATGGGAAGTCGTCAGATCGAGGCGCATTGACGGGGAACATATCATCTTGGACAAGGATTACTTTGTCAAAAAGCATGTGCCGCTCTTGACGAAGGCCATTTGTGAAGAGTCGATTTACGAGTACCTTGAAGGAGAGCTCGGCCTTTCCATCAGCTATGCGCAAAAGGAAATTGTCGTCGAGCCGGCAGCGGAGGAAGACCGCGAGTATTTGGACCTTGGCGGATACAGCCACATGGCGGTTGTGAAAAACCGGGTGTTTTTGGAAGACACTAGCCTCTTTCAATATACAGAAAGCCGGCACAGGCTTGATAAGTTTCGGTTTGTCGATTTTGCGAGAAGAGAAAAATAAAAACGGTCTGCTCCGGCAGCCCGTTTTTTTATTAAGTATCAAAATGGATACTATCCAACAAAAATGTGCGTACTGGTACTTTCAAAAATAATGGCTACAATAGAACATAACATCAGCTAAAGGAGAGATACCATATGTCAGAAAAAAAACAGCAAATCCTTGACGCGTATCAATTCAGACACGCCACAAAGGAATTTGACCCGGAGAAAAAAATTTCAGAAAGCGATTTTGAATTCATTTTAGAAACGGGAAGATTGTCTCCGAGTTCACTCGGACTGGAGCCTTGGAAATTTGTCGTCGTCCAGAATCCCGAGCTTCGTGAAAAACTTCGTGAATTTACATGGGGCGCGCAAAAGCAGCTTCCGACCGCCAGCCACTTTGTGCTGCTGCTTGCCCGGACGGCTAAGGATATTCGCTTTGACTCCGACTATGTCAAAAACCATTTGAGACAAGTCAAAAAAATGCCGGATGACATGTATGAAGGCTATTTAAGCAAAACTGAAGAATTCCAGAAAAATGATTTCAATCTGCTTGAATCCGACAGAGCCATTTTTGACTGGGCATCAAAACAAACGTATATCGCACTCGGCAATATGATGACTGCCGCTGCGCAAATCGGCATCGACTCATGCCCCGTTGAAGGCTTCAACTACAAAGAAATTCACCGTATCCTTGACGAAGAAGGCCTCTTGGAAAACGGAAGCTTCGACATCTCCGTCATGGCTGCATTCGGTTACCGGGTCAGAGAACCGCGTCCGAAAACAAGATCTGCCGTTGAAGATGTGGTGAAGTGGGTGTAAAAGAAAAAAGCCGCTCGATATGAGCGGCTGAAGGCTGCCGAGAACATCCCGGCAGCTATTTAATTGTCTTATTGTTCTTAGTTGTTTTTTCTAAAAAATAGGCGCTAATCCAAGATGTAATGGGAATGATCAGACCTATCCCGATTCCGGCACAAAGTATAGTGACCATTTCAGCACTAAACACTTTTGAGTTCACTAATTTTCCAAAAGAATACGATAAGTCTTTAAACCATAAAAGCAGTGCTAAATAGTTTCCAAAAAAAGCGAAGAATAATGTATTTGTATTTGTTCCTAAAATATCTCTTCCGATACTTAATCCAAACTTGAATAAATCTTTCCTGCTTATGAATGGTTTATGAATTAATATTTCGCGCATGGGAGATGTAATAGAAATCGCCACATCAGTAATTGATCCTATTGTGCTCATAATAATCATCGCGGCAGTAATTTTAACAAAATTAACCCCGACAAAAAGAGTGAATATGCCAAGATCCCCTAATTCCTCTTCACCAAATCCTTGAATCATCGTCTTTTTTGTTACGGCGAGAATAAAAAAGAGTAAAATAATAATTGTGATCAATGTAGAAATAAATGCTGTAATGGTTTTGATGTTCACTTCATTAATATAAAAAAGGGTAACACAGCTAATTACAGTCGATGAAATCAATGTTAAGATAATCGGATCTATATGCGGGTCTGTCATTAGAATAATGGTGAGGAAAAGCACAGCAAAGTTTAAAAATAAAGCAATAAAAGACCTCGCTCCTTTTTTTCCTCCGATTAAAATCATCAATACAAATAAAATGGCTGCAAGAGATACTAATACATTCATGATCTTGCCTTCTTTCGTTTAACAAAGAAAATAGAAGTATACAGACCCAACGGAATGGTTAACACAATTCCGATACCTCCGGCTAACGCCCTGGCTAATTCCAATGAAATGTTCATAGATAGGGTGAAGCCGATTGGCGAATCATTCTTGAAATACAATACCATCATTGGGATGGCGCCGCTTATATAGGCGAAAAATAGAATGTTTGTCATGGCGCCCATAATATCTTTTCCAATTTCCATCCCTGAACTCTTAAGTGCTTTTATTGATATAGCGTTATTTTTTTCATATAACCCAAAGATAGATGAAGACATTGTAATGGCCACATCCATTACTGCTCCTAACGAACCAATACATACTCCCGCCATAAACACAGTTTGATAAGGACGAGTCAGATATTGCATCTCTTCAAATCGAAGACCTTTACCTGAAGTTAATACCATAACTGCATAAGCAATGAATAGTGAAATAAACGTTCCTAACAGGGTCGCAGCTATAGCTGCATATGTTTTTTCGTTAAAACCATTAACAAGTAACAAAGATATGGCAGTAAATATAATAATGCTTATACAACATATGAAGGTTAAACCTATGCTTGGATTATGCCGGTATAAATCTAATGCATATGATAGCAAAACGGCATTAAACCCCAAGCTGATAATAGAAAATAAACCTTGTTTTTTTCCAACGATAAGTAAAGTGAAAATAAAAATCCAGACGACTGCCAAAAGCTGTTTATCACGTTTTTTGTCTATTATGCTTCCAGTTAAATCTTTATTTTCTTTTGTATTCTTATCAATTGAAACAAACAATTCATTTCCGACATGATATTCTTGATCATTAGCTCCAGATGATGAATACTGATTAGTCAAATGGATGAGCTGACCTTTTTTCTCGCCATTTGTAATCCGAGCTATTATATGCTGTGTGAAAAGCCTATCTTTATTTTTATGCATATCCTGCATTTCAGTTTGATCTACCAGCTTCGTTTTGGTGACTTTGGCGATTGGACGTTCGTAAAATGAATCATTTTGATTGACGAAAACAACAGAGGTGACAAAGCAAAGCGCTATTATGATATAAAACAAAATTTGTTTGTAAGTTAATTTGTTTAATATTCCTCTTTTAATCAAAAACAACCCTCCATATAGGGGCAGTACCCTCCGATGAGACCGCCGTGAGTATAGAATAAACTTGATATTATACATGTACAGATGTAATTGGCTTTATCTTTACCAATTTGTCTGTATCGCGGAATGCCTCATATTTTATCATTCAGCTATACTGTTGTCGAATCTGATCCAAAAGAACTGAATTGTTTTATCTCTATAATGTCTTCGTGGGGTACTATTAACAATAAGTGGAAAATATGAGAGGAGGGCGGATTTACAAACGCAGAAGATATGGCTTCAAAATAAATCGCTCGAATTTATTTGCAAAACAGATTTTGATGTCTGCACAATATTAAAGCTCTCCTAATATTACATTAGGAGAGCTCAGCTTGCAGAGCCGCTCTTTTTTTATGCCTGGCTTGCCTTTTTTCCTTTTCTTCTCTGATACAGATAAAGTGCTGTACCGAGGGCGCTGATGATAAATCCGGCAAATAGGATGGAATACATGGTTGTAGCGGTGTCAGGCAATAAGCCGCCCGGCAAATGTCCGCCGGGTTTGGCGCCGGAAGAAGGCTGCTTTCCGAAACCATTATCTCCGCTTGTCGGCGGTGCGCTCTTTGCATTCGCATTTAATACCGTATATTCGCTGAAGTGATTGGTATAGCCCGTGGCGATATCATGTGAGACCGAGCCATTGTCTGTTTTCGTATAGATTTTCTTTTTCCGGTCTACATGATAAATGCTCGGATGGTTTGCTTTTTTCATATTGTCAATGCGCAGGGTGAGCTTGACCGGCGCTTTAAATGTTTTCACTTCTTTGTTGTTTTGTTTCATATTAAAATCGTACACATTTGACAGAGAAGCTTTCATTTTTCCTTTTGGCGTCACGCCGAACCGTGTGTCGGCCGCGCTCACATTGGCCATCGGCATTTTCATGCTGAACTTGTCATGAAAGATTGTGAGAGAAGGATCGGATTCCCTATCCTTTAACAGGCCGATCTGCTTTTTGGTCACTTTCAGGTCAATCGTTTTTTTGGCGCCGTCAGTTTTATCATAATAGACAATCGGTGTGTTGGCGTTTTTCGCATAGACGGAAAACGCGGCATCATTTTCAAGCGCCCACGTTCCGTCTTTTTGTTTCGTCGGAAGATAGACTTCCTGGATGCGGCCGTCTACTTTCGGTTCGACCTGTTTCCCTAATTTTTCAAGCTGCTCCGTGAAAATTTCATAGTCGACAAAGCCCAGATCTTCCTTATGGGAAGCCTCGTTAAAAACGGAATAGCCGTCTCCGCCGGCGCCGACAAAGTTATTGGTGGCGACCCTGTAGGTCTTGTCATCGGAAATAGGCTGTGTGCTGCCGTCATCCTGCAAGGCTGCAACGTTAAGAACACGGTTACCCGGCTTATGATTCAGTGTGAACGTATAGGTCAGTCCGGAAACTTGAGGGAAGGCGCCGCCTTCAGCTTCAATACCGCTTACCCCTTGTTCCAGCGCTTTTTTAATTTGTTTTCCGGTTAAATCCGAAACGTAAAGCGTATTGCCGAACGGCATCACATTCAAAACCTCTCCGAGTGTGATGTCTCCTTTGTCAATCCCTGCGCGGATTCCGCCTCCGTTTGTGATGGCGAATTGAGCGCCCGCGGCTTCCTTCGCTTTTTGCAGCATGCCGTCAGCAATGAAGTTGCCGAGGTTTGTTTCTTTTGAGCGGACATGCTTGCGCTGGCCGTCAAGCGCTATTTTTGTATAACCGACTTTTTCATTTTTGACCGACACGAGCTCGTTTTTAAAAGTATCGAGCTCTTTTTTCATGTCCGGATCTTCTTTTGTCTGTTCGTCAATCGGAAGAGCATGCAGCGCGGATTGTGCGGGCTGTACGACGCCGTTTTGATCGAACGCGACATCAACCCGCCCTAAATATTCGCCATATTCCTTCGCTTGGGCCACAATGGTCGGCTCTTCGTTTTTAACAACCTCCATTTTGTCAACCAAGGTATGCGTATGTCCGCCGACGATTAAGTCAATGCCCTTTACTTTTTTGGCCAGATCGAGATCGCGCTGATGGCCGATATGGGTTAAGGCGATAATTTTATTCACATGTTCTTTGTCTTGAATGTCTTTTACCGTTTTTTGCGCTGATTCGAAGGCGTCATTAAACACAATGCTTTTTCCGGGACTTGAGGTGGTTGACGCGTCTTCTGTCGTTAAGCCGAATACAGCGACTTTTTCGCCGTTGACATCAAGCAGAATGTACGGATGGATGCCTGCTTTTTTCTTTTTCTCCGCTGTAAAAGTGTCCGGCTGTTTGATAAAAGGACTCAGCTTTGCCTCTTTGGAGACATCAACGTTTGCGCTGACGATCGGGAAATCCGGCGCTTGAAAATTGTATTTGCCTGCCGGATCAACGGCGCTGCCGTTGCCGCTGAGGAAGCTGGCGAGAGCAGTCGGGCCTTTATCGAACTCATGGTTCCCGAAGGTCATCGCGTCATATCCCATTTTGTTCATCATTTTCAAATCGGCCAGCCCTTGCCATTTTGTAAAATAGAGATCGCCGGAGAATACATCTCCCGCATCCAGCAAAATGCTGCGGTCCGTTTCGCTTCTGATCTCCTTGATTTTCGTCATCCGCCTTGCTGCGTTATCCAGGTGGGCGTGCGTGTCATTTGTATGCATGACTGTGAGTTTCCACGTATCATCTTTCGGCGGGTCTGTGCCGGGGTTCTCATCTTTGAATTGCAGTTTGTACTGTCCGTAGCCTGCGTTTTTTGATTCGCCGATATAGGCGACGTCGTCTGCCCGATCGGCAAAAGGTTTCGCTGACAGAGAGGATTCAAATGTAAGGTTTGTCCCTTTGACCGGCAGGATGGACCAATTATTATCGGCCTTCGGATTAATCGTTTTCTGCTGGATAATATAATCCATTAATACTTGTCTGTTTTCATCAGCTGATGAGTAAACGATTTTATCATTGCTCAAGTGAGGGAAGCCGCCGCCCCCTGAAGCGCGGTAATTGTTTGTGACGATAAGAAATTCCTGATTCGCGCTGACGGGTTATCCTTGGTAAGAAAGATTGACAATCCTGCTTGAATCAGGATGAATTACCGTTCCGTTTTCGTTGTACTTGGCCGGCTTGGTGACATCGACCTGATAGGTGACGCCGTCAATGACATCAAAATTATAAGAGCGGTAACTGTCATTCAGAAGCGCTTGGCTGCCGCCTTTTGCGGCGTCAATCTGATTAAATTGCCCCGCGGACATTTCAAGCCAGTCTTTGACTTCGCTTCCGTTCAGTTTTACGATTTGAACCGTATTGTCATACAGGTATAAATCACCGATATTTTTAATGGCAAGATCGCCGGCTGCAATATTGGTGTAGTAGCTTGAACCGTTTCGGCCGCCGGCCTTAAACGGAGCGCCTGCCGAAAGGATGGGCAGATTTTTATATTCCGTATCCTTCATCTTGTTTTCGGCATACCATTTTTGCGCGTCTGTCACGATTTGAATGGACGGATCGTCTTTAACTTGGGCGAAAAAGCTGTTAATATCGGTTTTTGTTTGGCCGACGGGTTCTCTAATGTACTTCAGTGTGTTTTCATGCGTGTTCTTCACGGTGACGACGGTTTCGTTTTCCGCTGACACGCTGCCGGCGATTGGCTCGATACTGCCTTTTGAATCAGACACATGCCATGCGCCGTCTGTTTTTTCGAGCTTGAGGTCGATGACGCCTAAATATTTGCCCCAGCTGCTCGACATCACAACAGGAATTCCGTTAATTGTTCCTTTATCCACGTTGAATTTATCAATGCCTTTGTATTCCGCATCAGGGAAAAGCCCGTGCTGGTGGCCGGATACAATCGCATCGATTCCGTTTACTTTTGCTGCCAGGTCAAAAACGGCATTTTCCGCTCCGGCAGATTGCGCCTTTTTTTCAATTCCGCTGTGCGCAAGGGCGATGATGACATCGGCGCCTTCAGCCTTCATTTTCGGAATGGTTTCTTTGGCGGATTCGACAATGTCCTGCACCTGAATGCGGCCCTCGAGATTTTTTTTATCCCACGTCATGATCTGAGGAGGGACAAAGCCGATATAGCCGACTTTTACCTGCTGCTTTTCTCCGTTTTCATCCGTCACGGTTTTGTCTTGAATGACATACGGCGTAAAGCGTTTTTCGCCGCTCATTGTTTTAATATTTGCGTTGACGATCGGATAATCAGCGCCTTTGATTGTGCCGTCTAAAAAGTCGAGCCCGTAATTAAATTCATGATTGCCGAGTGTTCCTGCATCATAGTGCAATTGGTTCATCACTTCAATAATCGGATGGGTCTTCGCGCCTGAGATAATATCATTTTTCTCATATTTTACGGCGTATTCTCCAAGAGGGTTCCCCTGGATCAAATCTCCGTTATCGACAAGCAGTGTGTTCGGGTTTTCCTGCCTGTGTTTGGAAATCAGCTGCGCCGTTCTGGCAAGCCCGAATTCAGTTGTTGCTTTGTCGCTGTAGTAATCGTAATCCATCATATTGGCATGAACGTCAGTTGTCGCTAAAATACTGAGATTCACGCGGGAGGATTTGTTATCTTCTGCTTTAATGGGTGATGTTGGGAGGATTAGACTAAGTATCATAACTAGGGGCAGCAGAATACGGAGTGTCATATTGACGCTGCATCGTCTGTTCTGTATTCTCACCTGTTCTCCACCTTTCAACAAATTTTGTATGCAGTTCCATTGTAAGAATATTTCGTGAAAGTTTATATAGATTTCATGATGATTCTTGTAAAAAGAAGAAAAATGAGGAAAATGACCTATGCAAAACCGGATGATGAGGGCCGTGCCTTGTATGTTTTACTTTAGTGTGGCCGGGGTACATTGTTTTATGTAGACTTCATCAACCAGGAGGTAGTATAACTATGGGTAAAAAAATTGCAGTTGTGTTAACAGACTATTTTGAGGATGTCGAGTATACTGAGCCTGCAAAAGCTTTTAAAGATGCAGGACATGAATTGACAGTCATTGAACAGGAAAAAGGAAAAACAGTAAAAGGCAAGCAAGGGGAAGCGGAAGTGAAAGTGGACGCGTCCATCGATGATGTCAATCCGAAAGACTTCGATGCACTGCTGATCCCAGGCGGATTCTCACCGGATATGCTTCGTGCGGATGACCGCTTCGTTCAATTTGCTAAAACGTTTATGGACGATAAAAAACCGGTATTCGCCATTTGCCACGGCCCTCAGCTTTTAATCAACGCGAAAACATTGGACGGGCGCAAAGCGACGGGGTTCACGTCCATTCGGATTGATATGGAAAACGCCGGCGCGAACGTGGTGGATGAAGAAGTCGTTGTCTGCCAAAATCAGCTGGTCACAAGCCGTACGCCAGATGACATTCCGGCATTTAATCGCGAATCTTTAAAATTACTTGCTTAACATAAAAGCGGGACGCCCTTTAGGCGTTCAGGCTGTCGAGAAAATCTCGACAGCCTTTTTGAAATTTAATCACACAATATACTGGTCTGATCCCATAGGCAGGCACACAATATATTGTGTCTCGGAACGAAAGAAATTAAAAGAATGAGGGTTTCTTTGCCATACGTCTTCAAAACCCCCACTTTCTCTTTAATCTGGACGCCCTTTAGGCGTTCCGCTTTTTTTATGAAGATTCTCTGACGACCAGCTCAGGCGACAGGATGATGCGCTGTTTTTTGTGCTGGGAATGGGTAAGTTTATGATGCAGCAATTGAGCGGCTTCCTTGCCTGACTGCCGCGGAAATGAAGAAACGGTTGTGAGAGGGGGATAGGAAATCTCAGCTTCCGGCACGTCATCAAATCCGACAATGTCAATATCTTCTCCCGGTATGAGCCCGGCCTGTCTTACCCCTTGCATCACGCCGAAAGCAACCAAATCACTGAAGCAGAAAATCGCGGAGGGACGAGCCGGCTGACGGAGCAGCTTCATCACGGCTTCATATCCTTCCTCGCGGGTCGGAGCGCTGTCGATCACAAATTCATTCCTTACCTCAAGATTCGCCTCATGGAGCGCTTTTTCAAAACCTTTCATCCGTTTCGTCCATGTGGAAGAGTTTTTCACTCCCCCGAGAAACGCAATGTCCTTATGGCCTTTTTCTATTAAATGATGAACGGCTTTATAGGTTCCTTCCTCATAATCAGCTCCGACAAAGTCACAGTCGGCATCGGCAATTTCCCTGACGGCGAGCACAACCGGAATATCAAGCTGCTCAAGGCGTGCCAGCGTTTCCTCGGCTGCTCCTGAAACAGGGCACAAAATCAATCCGCCGACCCGGTGTTCCAGCATGGTTGAAATAAGCTGGTCCTGCTTGGCGACAGAATCGAATGTCGTTCCTAAAAGCACCGTTAACCCGACGTCTTCCAGCGTATTTTGCACACCGATCAGAAACTCTGAGAAAAACGTATTGGAAATGTCAGTAATGATCAGTCCTACAGTCGTCGACGTCTGTGATCTTAAATTCGCGGCGACCCGATCATATACATAACCCAGCTCCCGCATGGATTGCAGCACTCTTTCGCGGGTCGCTTCTGAAATTCGCGGATTATTCCGGACGATCAGAGAGGCGGTGGATGTTGACACGCCTGCATGCTCGGCCACTTGCTGAAGTGTCACCCGTTTTTTTTGTTGTTTCATACGTCGCATTCCTCACTTGGTATGGATTCTTACAATCATTATAATCGTTTTCTTGCCTGAGAAGAAAGGGGAGAGGGTGAATGAAAAAACGCCGGGAGACGATGTGTCTCTCAGCGCTTTGGATAATTTCTTATTCAAACATCTGCTCTTTAATGTATTGGACCGGCATTTCCCGGCCTGTCCAATATTCAAACGCCATGGCGCCCTGCCAAAGCATCATGCCGAGGCCGTTAATGGTTTGGCAGCCGGCTTCTTCAGCTTGTTCGAGCAATTTAGACTTCACGGGGTTGTACACAACGTCTGTCACAATCAGATCCGGGCAGAGCATCGAAGTATCTTCAATGACGCTCAAGCCTTCCAGCGGCTTCATGCCGACGCCCGTACCGTTGGCGAAAATGTCGCTTGATGCGATTTCGGCACGCAGCGCTTCTTTATCTTCGAGCGGGAAGATATTCGCTTTACAATGAGAACCTTTCATATCCTCATTAATCATGCGGACATTTTCTTTCGCTCTTTCGAAAAACGCGTCATTGCGGCGAAGATTGAAATTTCGCCGAGGCCTTCCAATGCGGATTGGATCGCAATCGGAGTAGCCGCGCCGCCGGAACCGACAAGCGTCATTTTTTTGCCTGTAATGTCAATGCCGTGTTCTTTTAAGTTGCGGACGTATCCCATTCCGTCTGTGGAATGGCCGATCAATGTGCCGTTTTCATTGACGACGGTATTAACCGCCCCGGTGAATTTCGCTGAATCGGCGAGTTCATCAAGGTAAGGAAGGATGTTCATTTTGTTCGGCATTGATACGTTAAAGCCTCTTACGTTTAATGCACGCATGCCCGTTACCACATCTTGAAGCTGTTCATTCCCGACTTCAAAAGCGAGGTAAGCGTAGTTCAGCCCTAATTTTTTAAATGCCAGGTTATGCATCGTCGGAGATAATGAGTGTCCGATCGGTGTGGCAAACAATCCGATGAGTTGTGTTTTTCCGTTAATGCGTCCTAAGTCTTTCTTCATGATGTATTCCTCCGTTAGTCAATTCATCTGTTTTTCAGGTCCTGAATTACATGTTTTTATTTAATATAGTTAATACACTGCGCAGTTCATCAACAGGAATCTGCCCGGGCGCAGATGCTTCTTTGCCTGCGCCGAACGTGCACGCGGAGCCGAAGACTTCCCCGGCAAGGCGGCTGATCAGGCCTGTTCCGGCCATAGACATTGTGATAATCGGCCGGTCTGCGTATGCCTTTTTCATCGTATGTGTGGCATCCAATAATACGAAGACATCCTCCGTTGATTGCGGCATCACTGCAATTTTAGGAATGTGCGCGCCGTATTCCTGCATTTTGCGCAGGCGGGAGATGATTTCTTCTTTTTCCGGTGTTTTATGAAAATCATGATTCGACATGACGACGTATACACCGTTCGCTTCCGCTGCTGCCACAATCGATTTTACTTCGGCTTCACCCGTGAACAATTCCACGTCAACGAGGTCAATCTGCTTCGTTTCAATCGCTGTTTTCACCAGTTCAACGTAAAAACTGTCTTCAATGACTTTATTTCCGCCTTCTTTATGGCTTCTGAAAGTGAAGAGCAAAGGTGTGTCACCGGCCGCTTTTCGTACTTTCTGAATCATGTTCTTAACGGCATCTAAGCTATCAACATGCTCGTACACATCAACCCGCCATTCAATTATGTCAGGATGAAGTGAATTAACGTCTTCGATTTCTTGAAGAAGTTCTTTCTCGCCGGCTGCCATTAAAGGCACAATGATTTTCGGAAGCCCTTCCCCGATGACCGTGTTTTTGATTGTAATGGAATTCATGATAAATCCTCTCCCTTAAAAAATAGTCAGGCTTTCATCACTTGTTTAAAGCGGATGCCGATAAACAAAGCGAGAAGGACGCTGACGATGGCAATCCCGATATCAAGCAGGAATACAGGCGTCAGACCCGCCGCTTTTGAAATCGCTCCTGTTACAAGCGGAATGACAATAAAAGATAAGCTTGATGCTATATTAACAAAAGATGTGATGGTTCCTTTATTTTTAGGGAATAAAATGGCCATGACCGTCATCGCCAATTGCAGAATGCCCGCAGTCGAAAGGCCGATGACAAATGAGATGATGATGGATACGGCCGGCTGATGAATAGAAATGAGAGCAGGCAGTGCAACGGCTGCAATCGCCGGATACAACACCATCACCGTAATCGGTTTAATGACCCTGTTTAATAACACCGCCAGCAAAATAACAGAAACAAGTGAGCCGATGCTGTAATAACTTAATAATGTTACTGCTTGTACTTCAGGCATGCCTAAAACAGATTGCCCGAACTTTGGAAGCCATACTTGAACAAGCATAAACAGCGCGGTGGATGTAAAACCTAAAATGATAATGGCAAGACCTTCGCGCCAAATAGACGGCTGTGTCTTAAATTGATTTTCTGACGGGACAGCTTCGGCAGCTTCGCCATCTTCTTTTTGTTTATGATTCGGAAACGGAACCTTTAACAGGAAAAATCTGTTTAAGAAGAAAATAATGCGCGGAACGAAAAACGTCCATCCGTAAAATAAATGCCTGTCCGCAACAAACGCGATAAAGAACGGAAGTACGGCTGCGCCGATGGATACAAATGCCTTAATTAACACAGTCGCCGATCTGGCGTTTTTCGGAAACCCTTCAATGAGAGCCGGATATGTTCCTGAATCTAAGAAAGAGTTGGCGATCCCCGCGCAAATGGCAAAGATAAAGGCAGCCGTATAGTTTGTGGAAAGCGGAATACCGATAAGGAAAATAAGATAAATAAACGCGCCCGCCACGATAAACGGCCGTCTTCCGAATGTATCCGAGAGTTTTCATGCGAACAGGAGCGAAATCAGCTTTCCGATTCCGATGGCAGATACCAAGTAGCTGACGCCGGCTGCTGAGGTATGGAGCTGTTTTGATAATGACTCCATATTAGAAGCGATGATGATATTGATCATGCCCAACAGGAAATAGTTGATGTAAAGCCCCGCTGCCATATTGGTGATGACATCCCCTAATGTAGTTAATTAAGAATTAAATCATTATTTTAACTGATATGAGAAACAATCCCCTTTATTGAACCACTGCCTTTCTTTTGTAAATTGGATTGATAAAACAGAATATGCGGACGAACACAATTCCTGCTGTGAACACAAATAAATAGGCAGGTATATCGTTCTACCAACTTTCAGAGCTATCATACTCCTTCTTTTTTTTATGTCAAATTCATGAACATTATTTTTTTACTTTTTTAAGCAGGAGGCATAAAAAAAGACCCGCCGCTTTTTCGGCAAGTCCGCATGAAAACTATTTCCGAAGAGAGGCGAGATCTTGAGCAATGGCCTGCATTTCACTCGGGCTGAATGACTCTTTTTTCATCACCATTTGATGAAGGTATGTCAGATCCTCGATTTTTTCATCGCTGAAGTCTTCGGCTTTGATGACGCCGACATTGAGCATGTTAAGTTTTTGCGAAATGTCTTCAATCATTTGGTTTAATGTTTCTGTTTGTTGGCTCGGCAAATTCATGCATCCTTTCATGACCGTATTCGTATCCTTTATTCTAACAGAATTCATTTGGAATAAAAGTTTATTTCCGAAAGGGTGAAAAAGTTGCTAAGATGATGGTAAGGTTTCTGATCCTCAAAATATGGGGAAAGAATAGGGAGGTTATCGATATGATACATGTGCTGTTTGTCTGTTTAGGAAACATTTGCCGGTCACCTATGGCAGAGGCGGTATTTTCTGATATGGTGAAGAAAAACGGGCTTGAAGGGGAGATTAAAACGGATTCAGCAGGAATCGACGCTTGGCATACGGGAAATCCGCCGCATGAAGGAACACAGGATATTCTCAAGCAAAAAGGGATCAGCACAAGCGGCATCACAGCAAGGCAGGTGCGTGAGTCTGATCTGACCGATTTCGATTACGTCATTGCGATGGATGCGGAAAATATCGGGCACTTGCGCAGCATGGCCGGTTATAAAAAAGCGGCCAAGATCGGCCGGCTACTTGATTATGTAAAGGATGCCGACCTTGCGGATGTTCCTGATCCGTATTACACCGGGAATTTCAGCGAAGTGTACGCTTTGATTGAATCAGGCTGCCGGCATTTGCTTGAATCCATTAAAAAAGATCATCATTTATAAGGGGGATAAAAAAAATGAAACAAAAACGTATGTTGGCTAAAGCGATGCTGATCGGCGCTGCCGCAGGCGGAGCATTATCCCTTTTACATAAGCCGACAAGAGAAGCATGCTCCCGCAGTATGCAGATGTGCAAAGAGCGGGTGAAGCTTTACCGAAGTGACTCGGCCTTATTAAGAGAGGACGCGGCGGCAAAACTCGCTGAAGCAAAAAGAATCGCTAATACACTGTCGAATGATCTGGATTTTTTAAACAGGCAGATTACCGAGCTGAAGAAAACGACACCGAAAGTCATTGAGCTGTTGAAAGAAACGAAGGAGCATTTTTCCAAAAAGACGATGAATTGAGGTGGGATGTCATGAGCTTTATAAAGGAGCTGTTCGCAAGGTTTACTCTGCACGAAGGACAAAGTAAATCTGCGGAGCTGGCGTATTTTTTTCTTCTGTCTTTGTTTCCGTTAATGATTTTTATGCTGACGCTCACCGCTTATCTCCCCATATCAAAAGAAGACGTGCTCGGCGCAGTTGATCAATATGCGCCTGACAGCGCAATGTCAATGGTGAAATCCATTGCGGAGCAAACATTAAACAACCGAAGCGGCGGGCTTTTATCATTCGGGATTATCGCCGTGCTTTGGTCGGCCTCTAACGGAATGAACGCCATCGTAAGGGCGTTTAATCATGCATATGAAGTCGAAGAAAACCGCTCATTTATTATCATTCGCCTAACCTCAATTTTTTTAACCATTGCGATGGTGATCACGATTTTAATCGCGCTTTTGCTGCCTGTATTCGGCAGGGAAATCGGTCTGTTGGCCGCTGATTTTATCGGCGCCCCCGATCTGTTTTTAAATGTTTGGTCTGTTGTCCGCTGGGTGATCAGCCCGCTCATTCTTTTAATTGTGTTTACGGCGCTTTACATTTTCGCCCCGAATAAAAGGCTGTCTTTCCGTTTTGTGCTTCCCGGCGCTGTTTTTGCCGCTGCCGGCTGGATTATCGTCAGCATGCTGTTTTCATTTTACGTAGGCACCTTTGCGAACTACAGCGCGACATACGGGAGCATTGGGGGAATTATTGTTCTTATGATCTGGTTTTATTTAACCGGAACCTTACTGATTTTAGGCGGAGAAATCAACGCGCTTTTACATAAACGTAAAAAGTTTCCTGATGAAAATCCCTATCGTGAGCGCAAACTATAAGGGAACGAAAACATTCAAATCTAAAAAACGGAGGGGATCGTTCATGACCAAGCATACTAAAAAAGGCGGAAGCCACAATAAACAAAATTCAAAAAACGGTTCAAAGAATAAAACAAGCGGAAGCGCTAACGGACAAAACGGATACCACTAGAAAAAATCCGCCTGAACATATCAGGCGGATTTTTTTATGAAGCGGAGGAGGAATAACGGTTATCCGCCGGCGTCTGCTTCGTTTTTCCGAAAATGAGCGCAAGCCAAATACCGAGCAGGATCACCGTAATAAAGTAAAACAAATTGGCGCTTTCAAACCGCTGCATGTACCAGCCCCCGGCCACAGGGCCGATCATGCTTCCGAGACTGAAAGAAATGCCGCAGAGCAAATTGCCCGCCGGAAGCAAGTGGGACGGAAGAAGATCGCTCATATAGCTGATGCCGAGGGAAAACATGGAGCCGACCGCCATCCCGGCCATGAAAAAGCAGCCGCCGATAACATGCGGAGACGGAAACAATCCGGCAGTGAAAAAGCATAAGGCGCCAACGATCAATATGACAAGCAGGACGTGTCTTCTCCCGAATTTATCACTTAAGATACCGAGCGGAAATTGGAACAAAATGCTTCCGAGCGCAAACGCGGGCAATATCAGCGCCACAGCATCAATGGAAATGCCCAAGCGCAAGGCGTATACGGGAAAGCTCCCATTCAGCGCCGTTTCTAAAAAACCATAGCCGAATGCCGGCAGAAAAGCCACCCAGCCCAAAAGCACGGCCCGGTAAAAACGTCTTGCGCTGTTGTCACCTGATGTTTCATCAGGGCTGGCCGCGGGGAACTCATTACGTAAGAAAAACACAAACAGCCAGGCAGCGAGGCTGATACAGCCTGAAACGATAAACGGCAGCGACGGACTTGCTTTCACGAGAGGCACCATAAACGGTCCGAATGCAAATCCAAGGCCGAATGACAGCCCGTACAGCGAAATATTTCTGCCTCTGTTTTGCGCCGTTGATCTTGAGGTCACCCACGTCTGCGTCGAAAAGTGAAGCATATGATCCCCGATTCCGACGAGAAGGCGCAGTAAAAACCATATCCATATGGATTGAAGCCAAATGAAACTGAATAAGCTTATGATGACAAGAAATCCGCCTGTTACAATCAGCGGTTTGAACCCAAGCTTTCTAAGCGGGGCCTCCATGAACGGCGACGCCAAAAGGACTCCGATGTATAGGGCGGTGGCGTGGAATCCGTTCATGGCGGCAGATTCTCCATTCGTTTCAAAAATGACGGAGATGACCGGCAAAAGCATTCCTTGGGAAAACCCGGAGATCGAAACAAGCAGGATCAAAATAAAGAAATGCAGTCGAGACATGCGTATTTCTCCTTCACTAGTATCTTTCTTGATCGTACACCGATTTACGCCGGGCGGCAACCTGAAAATGCCAATTGAGCTTTTCCCGGGAAGTGTAATCGAGGATGTTTTTGAGAAGGATATAAAAATAATCATTCGGAAAAGGAGCCCATGAAAACATGAATCGGATTTTTTTCTTTACAGCCGCAGCAGGTGTGCCGCTTTCGGTTATCGGCAGCCTGATGCATTGGCCTTCAGCTATTTTGTTTATCATTTATTGTGTAACGATTATCGCGCTTGCAAGTTATATGGGGCGGGCGACTGAATCGCTGGCCATTATAGCGGGCCCGCGGATCGGCGGTCTGCTGAATGCCACGTTCGGCAATGCGGTAGAGCTGATTATTTCGCTGTTTGCCCTAAAGGAAGGGCTGACGGGCATTGTCCTCGCTTCACTGACCGGTTCGGTGCTCGGCAACCTTCTTCTCGTCGCCGGGCTGTCATTTTTCATCGGCGGACTGAAATATAAGCGGCAGGAATTCAATATTCATGACGCCCGGCACAATTCCGGCCTGTTAATTTTTGCGATTATTGTGGCTTTTGTCATTCCTGAAGTGTTTTCGATGGACATGGGAGAAAAAAGCAAGCTTAATTTAAGTGTCGGCATCAGTATCATTATGATTCTCCTGTACGTTGCGGCCCTTTACTTCAAGCTTGTCACGCACCGCGGCGTGTACCAGCCGAACCAGCCCGCAGCCAAGGAAGAAGAAAAGCCTGAATGGTCGGGGAAAAGGGCGACAGCCGTCTTATTTGCGGCCACCGTCATTGTCGCCTATATTTCTGAAAATCTTGTCCACACGTTCCATGCGGTTGCCGAACAGTTCGGCTGGAGCGAGCTGTTTATCGGGGTCATTATCGTGGCAATCGTCGGGAATGCCGCAGAGCACGCATCGGCCATTATTATGGCCTACAAAGATAAAATGGATATCGCCGTAGAAATTGCAGTCGGCTCAACGCTGCAGATCGCGATGTTTGTGGCGCCGGTTCTTGTGATTTGTTCTGTGTTCTTCCCCGTGAGCATGCCGCTCGTCTTTACGCTGCCTGAGCTTGTCGCAATGATATCATCAGTCCTATTAATGACCATGATTTCAAACGACGGCGATTCAAACTGGTTTGAAGGCGCCACGCTCCTTGCTGCTTATGTCATTATGGCAATCGGATTTTTTCTGCTTTAACCTGTAAAAAGTGCGGATAACAACATTAAGGGAGGAAAAGACTAAAGGAAAATGCTATAGAAAGAGTGATATGATGAAAAAGCTAATTCATGCCACACTTATTCTGCTGTTATCCTTTAGTTTTTTCGGTGTACCATCTGCTGACGCGAAAAAACCGTTTAAGGTTCCGAACTCTGTCGCAAGCATTTCAAAGGAAAACACCTATCCGAATGCTTCCCAGGACCAGCCGATGCTTCAGCCGAGTAAACTGGCTAAGGAATTGTTAGATACATCAGAAATCAACATCGAGAATCCGCATCTGATTAAGATGCTGAACGAATCCACGATATCCGGTTCACCGCTTGCCGTCGGTTATCGCGCGACAATATTTCTCGGGAAATGGGCGCTCGGATATCAATCAAATGAAACCGTCGCCAACTGGCAATACAAAAAAATCAATACGAACAGAGTTGATAACCGGGGCGGACAGCAAGCAGCGGAAATCACATACACGCAAGAGCAGCAATATAAAATCAAAGGCGGCCTGACAGCGAAGGTGCCGAACGCGGAAGATGTCAAAAGCATGATGATGCAAAAGGCAATGAAAAAAACGAACATGCCGCTCGCATTTGAAACGGTCATCGGCGCTGGCACAAAACGCGACCAAATCTATAAAATCTCACCGCAACGGCTCGGCTATTTACATACGTATGCTCCTGCGGTTAACGAAAAAGGGAAAGTGACGTACGGTGAAGTTTATTTGGTGCTGAAAGGCAGCAAACGGAAACTTGTCGTGAAAAATGTAACCTCACAAGGCATAGGCGCGTGGATTCCGGTGCAGGACCATCTGACTTTCGGTTTTCAGATTACCGCGCAGCCAAGGTAAATAAAAAAGCTGATTCCTGCTTCGGAATCAGCTTTTTTCCATGCGATACGTTTCTTCAAGCAATTGCACGTTGTTTTTGTACAGCTCACGGGCGAGGACCCGTCTGACCGTCAGGCTCGCTGTAAAATAATCTTTGTCGTCCACCATGCCTTTTACGGTAAATTCAATGCCTCTCGTCACCTTATTTAAGCTCATAATCCCGTGTACTTGAAACGGTTCCGCCGCGTTCAGAAATTCATCCCGCTTGAGCGAATCACGCAGTTCATCGTTGAGCATGTCGCAGGCTTTTTCTAAAACGGCGTATACCCGCTCGGGGTCCTCCTTGAAGCTGATGACCACCGATTCGGTAATCCGCATGAATTCGATGTTATAGTTTTGAAGCTGCCTGACCTCACCGTTTGAAATCGTGAGCAGCTTGCCGCTCCATTCACGGATTTGCAGCGAGCGGAGGCCGATTTATTCGACTGTGCCGTTGAATAGATTGTTGATCGTGACATAATCGCCTTTATGAAGCTGGCGTTCATAAATTAAAAATACGCCCGCCAGAATGTCTTTAATTAAGGACTGGGCCCCAAAACCGATCACGATACCGGCAACGCCGGCCCCGGCTAAAATTCTGCCGAAATCATGAACAAATAAAGAAATGACGTAAAAGATAAACCCTATCGTCGCCGTATACTGTGTGATGGAACGGACGAGGCTCTCAATGGTTTTCCCTTTCCGCTCCTCTAAGAAATCAGTGCGTTTAAAAAACAGCTGCACAAAGCGGTTGATGATAAATACGCCGGCATACAGCAGCAAAGCGACGATAATCACTTCCACCACTTTGCTTTTCAAAATGCCCATAACCGTTGTTTCCATATTCTTTTATCTCCTGGCTTGCCGTAATGAAAAATCTGTATCCTGATAATAGCTGTTTTTGACGAGAACGTTCGGGCCGAGGCACCGGACATTAGCGCAGTGGCAGTTCAGCTCTTTGCTCAGCTTTGTTTCTCTCCACTTGTCGTAAGCTTCAGGAAGGCTGTCTGTCTGAATGTTGCCGAGCGGCGGTGTATCGCCGAAATCCGTCACGATGATATTTCCGTCGAAAATATTGACATTCAGGCGTGAACGGCCGTCCGGGTCGTTTCTGACCGTTACGTTTTCAGCTTCGCGCAGGCGTCTGAGGAGCTTCTGGTCCTCGTCATCCGGACTGCAGGCGTAAAACGGCAGCGTGCCGAACAGCATCCATGTCTTTTCATCGCGAATGTCCAGCAAATGATGAATGGCCTGTCTCATTTCTTTCAGGCTGAGTGATTCAAGAGCGCTGGCAAAATCACTCGGATACATCGGGTGGACTTCATGGCGCTGGCATTTCATCTCTTCCGTAATTTGACGGTGAATATGCCCGATATGAGGCAGTGTTCGTTTGTTCAGCATCGTTTCCGCTGATACCATGACACCGGCTTCGACAAGCGTGCGGCTGTTTTCAATCATTTTGTCAAAATAGCGCGCGCGCTGCCCGAAGGTCGGTTTTTTATCCATCATCGCAAATCCGATCTCGGCAAAATCCTCCACCGTACCCCAGTTGTGAGAAATGTGAAGGACGTCCAAATAAGGGATAATCCATTCGTAGCGCTCGATATCAAGCGTCAGATTTGAGTTTATTTGAGTGCGCACACCGCGTTCGTGCGCGTATTTTAAAAGCGGGACAACATATTCTTTTACCGATTTTAACGAAAGCATAGGCTCGCCGCCTGTAATGCTGATGGAGCGTAAAAGAGGAATTTCTTCAAGCCGCTTTAATAACAGGTCAATTGGCAGCGCATTCGGATCTTTAGGCTGCAGCGTGTAGCCGACGGCGCAATGCTCGCATCTCATATTGCATAAGGTCGTCGTCGTAAATTCGACGTTCGTGAGTTTCATATCTCCATACTGGTCCACATCCATGTACGCTTCCCAAGGATCGTACTCCGGCGTAATCGGACGCAGTTTCGTGTTTTGTGTCATGACTATCTAACTCCTTTATAAATGGGCATACTAACGCCTGCCAACTGTTAATTTTAGACCTGATCCATCAAGATCGCAAGTAGCGAAGCGATTGAAAAACGGCAAAAAATGCGCTACCATTATAAAAAATGAATGGAGTGAAAGCATGGGGAATGCAGTAAACAGCAAAGATCAGCAGCTTGATTATTTAAAGAACAGACTCGATATGTTCATGAATGTCATTGATTCGTTAGACCCTGAATCGACTGATGTTGAAGATATAGACCGGCTCATCGGGATGCTTGATGACCTGGAAGCGAAATACGAACGCTTTAAAAAGGATTGGGAATAAACCTCGGCAGACGCCGGGGTTTTTTCTTTCCATAATGCGGCTGTATAAAAGGGGAAGGGCTTCTGCAAAATAAGGAAAAATGCAGAAGGAGTGCTGGTCATGAAATGGTTTTGTTCAGTATGCTGCATGGCCGTTTTACTTGCAGGCGGAATCAAAAGCGCGGATGCCGTGCCGAATGAACCGATTAGTTGGGGATTTAAACGCAGCGTTAATCATCAGCCGCCGGATGCCGGCAAACAGCTGGACAATCTGGTCAAAAAATATGATGCCTTTTATTTGGGCAACACGAAAGAAAAGACCATTTATTTAACATTTGATAATGGATACGAAAATGGGTATACCCCGAAAGTGCTTGATGTCTTGAAAAAGCATCACGTCACGGGAACCTTTTTTGTCACGGGCCATTTTGTGAAAGAGCAGCCCGGTCTGATTAAACGGATGTCTAACGAAGGCCATATTATCGGCAATCATTCTTTTCATCACCCTGATTTGACGACAAAAACGGGGGATCAGATTCAAGACGAACTCGACTCAGTGAGCGAGGCGGTTTATAACATCACCAGAAAGCGGGACAACCTATATCTGCGCCCGCCGCGCGGCGTATTCAGCGAATATGTGCTGAAAGAAACAAAAAGGCTCGGATACCAAACCGTATTTTGGTCCGTCGCGTTTGTCGATTGGAAGGTCGACCAGCAAAAAGGGAAGAAATACGCCTACGATCATATGATGAAGCAGGCGCACCCCGGCGCAATCTACCTCCTTCACACCGTCTCAAAGGACAATTCAGAGGCGCTTGATGATGCGATTACTGATTTAAAGAAAGAAGGATACACGTTTAAAAGCATTGATGACCTCATGTTTGAAAAAGAAATGAAGCTGCCGCGGCTGTAATAAAACACCTCTCCATTTTAACGGAGAGGTGTTTTGTCATTTCACGCATTTAATTAAAGCGGCCCAGTCCAATTCGCCGAGCCCGTTTTCTATCCCATGTTCGAAATGGGATTTTGCCAATTCCGCAAGAGGAAGGGGAAGAGACACTTTTTCAGCCGCAGCAAGCGCCAAATTTGTATCCTTCAGCCCCAGCTTCATCTTAAAGCCCGCCGGCTCAAATGTCTGTTCGGCCATGATTGTTCCGTAATTTTTATACACGGGGGAGCGGAACAGCGAGTTGGCGATCTCTAAAAATTGCTTTTGTTCCAAGCCGTATTGTTCCGCCAAAAGGAATGATTCAGATAATGCCTCAAGCATAGAGACGAGTAGAAAGTTGGTGCTGATTTTGGCGGCATTTGCTGTTTTTGCCTCTTCCCCGGCATCAAATACTTGCTGTCCCAAGCTTTTGAGCAGAGGTTCCGCCTTTTTTTTCGCTTCTTCCGGCCCGGCTATGATGATGCGGAGATCGGCGTTTGCCGCGGCGTCGGGACGGCCGAGCACAGGAGCGGCAATAAAGGCTTGGCCTCTGCTGGAATGTGCCGCAGAAAGCTGTTCTGACAGCGCCGCGCTGATGGTGCTCATCGAAATATGAATGCCGTTTTCAGATAATCCGGCGATAATGCCGTCAGCCCCGAAGGTAACGTCTGTCAAGGCATCGTCATCCGCCAGCATTGAAAGCACAATGTCCGCATGTTCAGCTGCCTTTCTGGGTGTTTCCGCATAATCGGCCCCTTTTTCCAACAGCTCTGCCGCTTTTTCTTTCGTCCGGTTATACACAGTCAGGCTGTACCCGGCTTTCATCACATTTTCTGCGATGGGGCGTCCCATATTGCCGAGTCCGACGATAGCGATCTTCATTTGATTGTCCCTCCAATTAGAATGATTTACCATCATTATACATGCAAAATATTTATTCTGCGGTGTACCGATGTGCTGGCGTAACTTTTACCTCAGGCTTTGAAGTCCATCCGGCGTCCGATGCGGCTGCGCCTTCGTAAATACCCGTAAACCGTGTCTTGATGATTGTTTTTGAACGGGGCTGAACAGTAAACGTTTTTGATTTGAATGTTACGCCCTTTATGTCTTTTGATAAATCCGGGGTAACAGAAATGGTTTGTTCCTCTTTTCCATAATGATTGATAGAAAGGGTGCAGTTCATGCGGGCCCTTTTTCGCTCGATGATATGACTGCATTCGCTCCGGTGCTTCAGATATTCGACAGCCTCTGTTTCTGGCGTTTTCGGTTTTAAGAAAAAGGCGATTTCTTCGCTGACAGGCCTGATACAGGAAGCAGCCCCCATACTGAGGAGAAAAAGAGAAAAAGCAGCGGTGGGAAGAGTCCGCCTGAACAGAATGGAACACCATATCAATGCCCCGAAGTAGAGCACGATGCCGGGAATGACGGAGATATGTGTCCCTGTCTTTGACCAGGCGGAAAAACCGAGAGACTGAAAGATGTAATCAGCTATCGTATAACCGTTGTACAATGTGACGGAGGAAAAGAGACTGACAAGAAGGAGAAAGAGTGAAACGGTTTTTTGAGAAAAGAATGTAATGATGATTACCCCTTCCGTTTTTTACCATATTATCATGTGTCATCAAAAAAAAGAACAGCCTCAGCCGTTCTTACTTGAAAATTTTAAACCATCCTTTTCGGGCAAACCAAAACAGCATGGCAGCCACAAGGGCGGCCATAACGCCCAGCACGATAAAATATCCGTATTTCCAATGAAGCTCCGGCATGTTGTCAAAGTTCATGCCGTATACACCTGCAATAAATGTCAGCGGGATAAAAATGGTGGAGACGATAGTCAGCGTCATCATAATGGCGTTCATCCGGTTTGAGTTCAGCGTCCCATAGCTGTCCCGCAAATCAGACGTCATATCACGGTTTGATTCAATCAGCTCCGCCAGTTTTAAAAGATGATCATAAATATCGCTGAAATATGCCTTTGTTTCGCGGCTTTCTTTCACATGGTCGAGACTCAAAATCCGGTACATTAAATCGCGCATCGGGATGATGGTCCGTCTGAGGTGCAAGAGATCAGTCCGCAAATCAAACACTTCATTCATTAATGTGCCGTATGACTTATGAGTCCGGCTGTCCTCAATTTCATTCAGCCGGTCTTCAATTTTGTACAGCACTGGAAAATATTCATCGACAAGCTGATCCATAATCATATATGTAATGTGTCCGGGCCCTTTTTTGACAATCTCCGGAGAAGCAAGAAGCCGCTCTCTGACCTTTGAGATGCCGAGCGATTCATGTAAATGAAAACTGACGACGTAACGATCCGATTGAAAGATATCCACCTCTTCCGTTTCCAGCGTATCCGGGTTCAGGGCGTGGAGCACGTAAAAACGGTAGCCGTCATAGTGGTCGATTTTCGGCCTCTGCATATGCTGAAAACAATCTTCAATCGCGAGAGGATGGAAATGAAAATAATCTCGTAACAACGCGGTTTCGTACACCTCCGCACCGAAAAAATCAATCCAGTACCATGCGATGTCCGGTTGTTCTATGCGTGATAAGGGGATATTTTCTAATATCTGATTGTGTGTTGTAATTGCGGTAATGTGTATCATAAACAACCCTCCGCCTGCCATTATAGCATGCGGCGTTATGAAGAAAAGTATACGAATGGCCTCTTCGCCGCTTCATGATATACTGGGACAAAAAGGGGTGATTCGTTCGATGTGGAAAGAAACCGTCTCCGTTACGCCGCCGTATCATTTTGACCGTGTGCTGAAAAGGCTGTCACTCGATCCTCTGAACGCCGTGGATCTCACGGAGAGATCAGTAAAGGTGCCGGTCAGAAGCGGTGCCGGGGAATTATGCATCGTAACCGTACGAGCCGAAGGAACCGCGGCAGAACCCGTCTTTCAGGTCAGCGGCGAAACAAACCGGCTGGAGATGATGGAGCGGATAAGGGAGATTTTTCAATGGGGAAAATCGCTTCAAGCCGTTCACGACCATTTCTCCAAAACCAATCTGTCAGCGCTTTTTGAAGAGCATGCGGGGACGCCACTCGTGCTTGAGTACAGTGTGTACAACTGCCTCATGAAATGCATCATACACCAGCAGCTTAACCTGTCTTTCGCCTTCACCTTAACGGAACGGTTCGTCCATGCCTTTGGCGAACAAAAGGACGGCGTCTGGTGCTACCCGCAGCCGGAAACCGTAGCGGCGCTTGATTATCAGGACTTGCGGGAGCTCCAGTTCAGCATGAGAAAAGCGGAATATGTCATTGACACCTCACGGCTGATCGCAGACGGAACACTCAATTTATCAAAACTTCCCTTTTTATCGGATGAAGACATCATGAAAAAACTGATCACAATCAGAGGCATCGGGCCGTGGACCGTGCAAAACGTGCTCATGTTCGGCCTTGGCCGTCCTAATCTGTTTCCTTTAGCAGACATCGGCCTGCAAAAAGCGGTCAAACGCCGCTTCGGCCTCGCTGAAAAGCCGTCAAAAGAAATGATGCTTGACGTGAGCAGGGAATGGGAGCCGTATTTAAGCTATGCGTCCTTGTATTTGTGGAGGAGTATTGAATCATCTTCTCCCTGAAAAATATGATGGAAGTGCCGGCTGCGTGTTATACTAGAAAGATGTGATGTTTTAGCCGATCACTTTCCAAATACGGAAAGCTTCATATAGAAACGGAGAGAAATAACGTGAACCAACAACATAAAAAGACGCCCGTCGAGCTGAAAGCCGGACAGACATTTCCGCTGACGATCAAACGCCTCGGCATTAACGGAGAGGGCGTCGGCTATTTCAAGAAAAAAGTCGTCTTCGTGCCCGGCGCGCTGCCAGGCGAAGAGGTGGTTGTCGAAGCGACAAACGTCCAGCCGAAGTTTTCAGAAGGACGCATCAAAAAAATCCGCAAACCATCTGAGCACCGCGTCACACCGCCGTGTCCGGTGTATGACCAATGCGGCGGCTGCCAGCTTCAGCATCTTGCCTACGCCCAGCAGCTTCGGGAAAAACGCGATATCGTCATTCAGTCTTTGGAACGCCATACCAGATTTGACGTCAGTAAGATGGACATTAAAGAAACGATCGGCATGGACAATCCGTGGAATTACCGGAACAAAAGCCAATTTCAAGTCGGCCGTTCCCAAAGCGGCAGCATCATTGCCGGATTATACGGGCTCGATTCACATAAAATCGTCCCGATTAAGGAATGCATTGTCCAGCATCCGGCGACGAACAAAACAACTGGTATCGTCCGCCGCATATTGGAAAAACACAACGTATCTGTTTATAACGAACGGACCAAAAAAGGGGATGTCCGCACCATCGTGACGAGAGTCGGTTTTGAAACAGGCGAAGTGCAGGTCGTGCTTGTCACGGCGAAAGAGACACTGCCGAATAAAGACGAGATCGTCAAAGCCATTCAGAACCGTCTGCCCGAAGTGAAATCGATTATTCAAAACATCAACGGCGCGCGCACATCCGTCATTTTCGGGGACAAAACAAAAGCGCTTGCCGGAAGCCACGCCATTCAAGAGGTGCTCGGCGACGTGTCATTCGAACTGAGCGCACGGGCTTTCTTCCAGCTCAACCCTGAACAGACGGTCAAGCTGTATGACGAAGTTAAAAAAGCCGCGCGCCTCACAGGAAAAGAAAAAGTCGTTGACGCTTACTGCGGCGTCGGTACGATCGGCATGTGGGTCTCAAGCGGAGCGAAAGAAATCCGCGGCATGGACGTCATCAAAGAATCAATCGACGACGCCAAGAAAAACGCCAAAAAACACGGCATCAAAAACGCAACCTACGTCACCGGAACCGCCGAACACTGGCTCCCGAAATGGACAAAAGAAGGCTTCCGTCCTGACGTGGTCATCGTCGACCCGCCGAGAACGGGCTGCGACAGAACATTTTTAGATACCATCAAAAAAGTAAAACCGAAACGCTTCGTCTACGTATCCTGCAATCCTTCCACACTGGCGAAAGACTTGCAGGCGCTGTCGAAGGACTATCGCGTCGAATATATTCAGCCTGTGGATATGTTTCCGCAGACGGCACATGTGGAAGCTGTGGCGAAGCTTGTTTTGAAATCGTCTAACTAAAATAAACAATTTTTAATTAGATCTGGATTTCGGCAGAATGAACATTGCCGATTTCCGGGTCTTTTTCATGGGCAGCCTTTGCCCTGACTGTCTTTTCTCAATTTTATCTTCCTTCTTTTCTCGGAGATCTTTATTTTAACTGACGAAAAGAGTTGAAAAAACGTGTGGAAACCCTCATTTTTTAGATCAATTCCTAAAGTTGTAACATTATTCAACTGTAAAGTATCTATCATGCCAAAGTAGTAGGCTGCTCTAATAACACATTCTTTTTTCCGTTTGGAAACGGCATTACAGACAAAATATGAAGAGCTTGTTGTGAGCCAGAAGTAATAACAAGTCGTTCAAGTCTCGTGAATACTTGTAACTCCCGTAAATATTTTGTAAACTCCTTTCTTAAAGAATAAAGCCCCTGTTGCTCACTATATGTGAATAATTGCTCCTTATAATGATCTATCGCTTGATTCATACAATGTTGAAAGTCTCCATAAGGCTAATGCGTTTATCCGGACCAGCAGATAAAAAATCAATATGATCTTTATTTGGACTAGGGGTTTGATAATAGTCAACAACGTAATAACCACTTTTTGGCTTAGCATAGACAACATGCTGATGCTCTAGTTCTAGTAATGCCTTTGCAACTGTATTTTTTGTGCATTGGAATTGTTCAGCAATTACCCTGATAGAAGGTAATTTTTCTCCTGCTTTAAACTGCCATTCTCTATTTGTTGTTTAACCCATTCTAAGAACGCCATATATTCTCCTTTGCATCTGTCCTATGACAGATGCATTTTTTCATGTATTAATAATAGTTGGCATCGTTACATTATGCTTAATTAGCTAATTGTTTACTATGATTATGAAATGATTTGTTAAGGGGGAATTTGAATGGAAAGCAATATAAAAAGAGGTCTGATAATTGGATTTATTGGAGTGGTTTGTTTTAGTTTACATTACTTGCTACAAGTATCGCTGTCCCTATTTTGGTGAGACAATTGTTGGATTGGGTAGGACAGCAAAGGGCTGCATACGTGGATTTGTAAGTATGATTGGGAATGGTATTACAAAGTAACACCGAGAATCAAGCCGAATAAAAAGAGAAAAGCACTGTTGATTGGGAAGAGAGAGATAAAGAGTGTTTGAGGCTGCTAAAGAAGCAGTAAGAATTATTTTACAAAGAGAAGGAAAACCAACTAGAGTGAGCCCTGCAAATTTTAGGAGAACTTTAGGAGTTGGTTCATGGTTCCGTAATGAAAAATTAGTCCGTACACAAAATTACATAAAAAAAGTAGAGGAAAGTATAGAGGGATTTAGGCTAAGTAAGGTTAAGTGGGCTATTGAAGATAGATTAAAGCAAGGGAAAGATTGGTCTGTTTATAAGGGGCTGTTACATGCTGGGTTTAGTGCGGATAAAGAAATCAACAAGCTTGTAGCTAAAGAATTGAATACTCAGGCTGAAATAAAATATGACACAAGCAACTTAGTAATAGTAAGTTGCTTGTGAAATCAACTTGTTTAGTTATTCTCAATATCTCGTAAATACGGTTTATTTCATCTCTAGCTTCATCATCATTATCGTCTAGTAATCTTTTTTTATTAATCAAAGTATTTTTAGTGAAAGTTCGATAACTGCTTAATATCTTCTATCTCTCAATATTAAGCAATGATTCGTAAGCATTTACGATACCGCTACCTACTTCATTCTTATCTAAGTTTTCAACGTGGTCTGTGTTCTGATATAAGTTTTCTTCAACCTTACGACTTGGCATCTCCTCTCCGTATTTTTCGTAGTATTCTGTCTTTAATAGGGCAACTGTAGCAGTTACTATTGGAGCTGCTACACTTGTCCCTAAAGTAGGTTCATATCCCTTTTGAAAGCCTAGTGACTTACTTAGCGGAGTTTGCGGGATATTTACAGGGGAAGTAGTCCATACCAAGCTATATAGATCAACCTTATTTGTATCCAGAAAACTTGGGTCAAGATCACCACCTGGAGCTGCAATTGAGATGTTTTTTCCATAATTTGAGTAAGAAGCTTTTGTATTTTGCGCTGTGGTGGCAGATACAGTAATTACATCCTTATCTCCACCAGGAAGATGTAGGATATTGTCCTTTGGTTTACCTAATTGTTGTGCAAGTTTTTTTGAATTTGAGATATCATATCCATGGTTTCCAGCTGCTGCAACAATTAAAGTATTGTGTTTTCTAGCGAATTTAAAAGCTTTTTCAAAAAGTTTTATAGTCTCTCTATCTTCTTTATCTTTTTTTGATAAGAAAGTAGATAAACTTAAATTAATTACGTCCATATCATCTTCCGTAGCTTTAACAATTGCGCTTATAACCCAACTTGTTTTAGATTTACCGTTTTTATCAAATACTTTATACGGCACTAAACCAAGATTTGGTCCAACTCCTTTTACATCCCCATTAGCAGCAATTATCCCAGCCACAGAAGTTCCATGCCCATAAAAGTCTTGTGTATTATCTTCAACTGGAACAAAAGACTCTCCAGTATCTACAATATTATTTTTGAGGTCTGGATGATTGAAATCTATGCCTGAATCGATTATCCCTACTTTTGTATTATGAGATCCTTTATTTATATGATAACTTCGATAATCATTTGTAACTTGCTTGATATTCCATAACCAACTGTCATAAAGAGTGTCATTATCTTCCGTGAATTGTGATGAAAGTGCCACTTTAGCAGGAATCTGTTTACTTTTATCAGGAAGAGAAATCTCTTTATCCTCAATAATTGCTTTTGCGTCTAATTTTTCTTTAGCAATATCTTTGATTGCTGAAAATTGGCTTGGTTTTATATTATCTATTACCAATAAATCTAGTTCTTTAATATAATTTGTTTCTATATTTGAATACTTTTCCTGAACCTTGTTTATTGTCGATTCACTTATTTTTGAATCGAGGTTAATTATGATAGATTCATCATAATTTGATTCTCCAGCATGAGAGCTAATAGGCTGTAAACTGGATACAATTACAAATATGAAAACCATCGAAATTCTTCTTAAATTCTTCATTTTTTTATACTCCTTTCTCTTTATACATTTCATTAAATATTAATATTGTATATAATTTACCTCCCTTCCAAAAAATGAAATATAAGTATATTCAATTCAAGTTTATAAAATATAAGTAAATCAGTCAATGCATATTTTTCTAATTAGCAGTAATTATCCCGAAAAATTTCCCTTTAGTATGATTAATTTAAATTTCTTTTTATTCTTTTATACTACGCCTATGGTTTTGCGGGCGAAAATCACTAAGAGTAAATATACATTTCATAATATACATGAGTAGAATAATGCGAAACTAAAGACCTGTTTTTTTATAATTTGTAAAATTATATATTGACTTACAGTTATTAAGTGTGAAATATTGTTTATAGGAAAATTAGGAAAGATATGGCGTATGTCATTTCAAGAGTCATTCGATATAAAAAGTTGAAACATTGGAATTAAACGGAAGAGGTGAAAATGATGACCAACCCCAATTTTAAATCGAAAGAGTTTTTCTTCTTACTGAGAAAAACCAGACCGAATATAAGATTATTTATATTGGCAATATTTTTAAGTGGATTAAGCGCAATAGCTTCTACCTTAGTGCCTCATTATTTAAAAAGTCTAATAGACTATTATAATATTCTTGAAAAGATCAATTTGTGGGACCTTTTAGGACTGCTGGGAATATTTTTAAGTAGCGGAGTAATTGGGGCAGTTGGTAGTTATATGTTAAGTGTAGTAGGATATACCGTTGTTGCAAATCTCAGAAATTTATTATGGGAAAAGATAGTTATACTACCTATAGAATTTTACGATAAGAATCGTTCTGCGGATATAGCAAGTAGATTTGTTAATGATACTACGGTGATTTACAACTTAGTAAGTAACTCTTTATCGCAATTTATCAATGCTATATTAATAGTGCTTTTTTGTGGATTTTGGTTGTTTTACTATGATTGGCAATTGACACTAGTGATTATCGTAGCAATTCCAGTTTATTTATTGATTTTTATACCTTTAGGAAGAATTTTATCTAAATTATCTAAAATGACACAAAGCTTAACAGGAGAATTAAATGTAAGAGCTGTTGAAACAATATCCGCAATAAGACTGATTAAATCTTCAACTGCAGAAAAGTTACAAGTAGAAAGAGGGAAAGAGGATATTGAAGCTTTAAGAAATATAGGCCTAAAGCAAACAAAATGGATGGTTATTTTAAACCCTATCATTAATTTAATGATGATGCTTATCATTATTAGCATAATTGGATTCGGAGGGGTTAAATTAGCCAATGGAAGTTTATCGCCAGGAACCTTTATAGCATTTCTGACACTTTTGTTCTATATCATAGGTCCACTTAATAACTTTGGGTTATTCTTTACTCAAATACAAAAGACGATAGGTGCAACAGAAAGAATTTCTCAATTGATATACGAGCAAGGAGAAGATCAGCATAAAGGAAAAGAATTAGCGGAAACCTATAAAGATTTAGTGATTGATAATTTATCATTTTGCTATGGTAAAGAGGATAAAGCATTTTCCTTGAATAATATTAATTTAATAATAAAAGGGGGAAGTGTTAATGCCTTAGTAGGTCCAAGTGGTAGTGGTAAAACCACAATCATCTCTATTCTGGAAAGATACTACAAGCCTAATAGCGGAAATATTTATTTTGGTGAAGAGAATATTGAGTTATTTTCATTAAAATCATGGCGTAGCCAAATAGGATATGTAGCACAGAATCATGATTTAATAAGCGGTACTATTAGAGACAATCTCATCTTTGGTTTAGAAAATCCCCCAAATGAAAAAAGAATAGTAGAAGCATGTAAGAAAGCATATGCATGGCAATTTATAAGTGAATTGCCTAACAGTTTAGAAACTAATATTGGAGAAAAAGGTCTGAACTTATCAGGAGGACAACGACAAAGAATTGCTATTGCGAGAATGTTTCTGAAGGATCCAAATATAATCTTTTTGGATGAAGCAACTGCAAGTCTTGACAGTCATTCTGAACGAATTGTGAACGAAGCAATGAAGAAGCTCATGAAGGATAGAACCGCTATTATAATAGCACATAGGTTATCCACCATTATAAATGCTGACAATATCATTTTTATGGAAAACGGTGAGGTGACAGGTCAAGGGAATCATTGGGAGTTAAAGCGTAGTCATAAATTGTATCATCAATTCTGTGAGCAGCAGTTTAAAGAAGATAGTACCGATCCATTAGTATTAACCAATTAAGAGCGCTTAAGAGAGGCGAGAACAAAATGGACAAAAAATTAGTTTATTTCCAACACATGAGTGAAGATTCAAAATACTATATAGATAAAAGCCCAAATGTAGAGACTGATCCATACGAAGTACATAATATGCCAAATTACTATACTGTTAGTACAGAATATAAATCACCGTGGAAGTTTTATAATAATCCAAATCATACCCTCAAAGAACAAGGCTGGAAAATACACGTAAGTGCGACAATGAATAATGCTCAGGATATATTAGAAGTTGTGAGTCAAATTATATTTAAACATCAGATACCATTTAAGCATATTAAAGATAAACAATCTTTATTTAATATGAATTCAAAGCATGGTAATCGAACTTCATCTGGAAAATTTATTGCTATCTATCCTTCCTCTAATAACATGTTCTTCGGGTTATTGAATGAACTTTATGAAGAATTAAAACATTACGAGAATGGACCATACATACTAAATGATAAATCATGGAAGGATAGCAATATATATTACCGATACGGTGCATTTAAGAATATTTACAATGAAAGAGGAGAACTTTGCATTAAAGACGAAAAGGGAAATCTAATCCCAGATAATAGGCAGCCGTATTATAAAATACCTGAATTCGTAAGTGATTTTGATCAGTATTTAGATACCAAGAATAACTTATTAGATACTCAAGATGTAAGTAATTTTAATGATTATGAGTTCCAAGGAGTCCTTAGGTTTAATAATGGCGGCGGTATATATACTGGAATAAGGAAATCAGATGGAAAAAAAGTAGTAATCAAAGAAGGGAGACCTAAAGTAGGGTTAGATGGTCAATTTAATGATGCGATTGATAGATTGAATATAGAATACGAAGCATTAAATAAACTTACAGAAGTTGAAGGTGTTGTTAATGTGCTTGATTACTTTAAAGCATGGAAGCATGTATTTTTAGTCGAAGAATTTGTAGAAGGTGTAACTCTTCAATCATGGTGTGCAATCAATTATCCGTTCAACGTTGAGAATGATAAAAATGAATACATTAGTAAGGTAAAAAAAATAATTAATAGCTTGATAAAAACAATTAAACTAGTGCATAGTAAAGATGTTGGTATGGGAGATTTACAACCCCAAAATATAATGATTACTCCCGAATCAAATGTTAAGATTATTGATTTTGAGGCTGCTAGTGCTCTCTCTGAAGAAAATGGAGCGTTGCAAACAATTGGCTACACAAATAAGAAAAATAAGAATCATAAGGAGCGTGATTGGTATGCACTAAAGAAAGTTTTAAGATTTTGTATTCTGCCAATAGGTCCAGTTACTGATATAGAAGAAAGCATTAAAATGAAACATGATATGTGGATAGAGAATGAATTTGGCAAAGATGTCTATCAATATGTTGTAAATACAGAAAATCTATGTGACAGATACTTATCTGACACCAAAGAAAAGATATTCAAGAATAATTACGACAATAAAATACAAAAAGAAATGGACATGTCAAAAGTTATAAAAGGATTGAGAAACAGCATAGAGAGTAATATTTTGCCCAACAGCTCGCTAATTCATGGCGATGTACGGCAATTTGTAATGCCATCTGGAAAGTTAAATGTTCTAACTGGAGGAACTGGAGCTGCATTGGCATTGTACAGATCTGGAAACGTCAACAAGCGAGTTCGGGATTGGATTGAAAATGTTTTACTTAAAAAATTGAATGTACTTGATGATGATATTGGGTTATTTACAGGACGAGCTGGTATCGCAACAACATTGTATGAATTGGGATACATAGAGCAAGCTATGGACTTATTCAATAATCTGTCATATGAAGATATGAAAGATATTTCATTAAGGTCAGGATTGTCGGGAATAGGTCTTTCATTAATTAGCTTATACTTGGAAGAAAATAATGATGACTTTTTGGTTAATTCTGAAAAAATTGCTGATCAGATAGAAAATAGGATTATTGAAGATGATAAATTATCAGCGACTGATTTTGCAGCAGTACCTATAGGTTTGATTGATGGTTGGTCAGGAATATCTTTATTCTATGCGGCATTATATTCAGTTACTAAGAAAGAAAAATATTATTTAAAGTCAAAAGAATATATTGAGTGGGATTTAAAACATTGTAAGGTAGATGAAGAGACGAATACTTTGCAAACATACGATGATCGAAACCCTCGATTATTACCCTATTTATCAGGGGGATCAATCGGAGTAGGGGTTGCTATTTGGTATTTAAATTATGTAACGAATAATAATTTATTTAGAGAAGAATTAGAGCAAATAATCAATTTAAATAAAGTAAGGATTGCATATAGTGGTGGATTGTTTGATGGGATCGGTAGTTTCTTGTTAATCCCGCCAATGACTAAGGAAAATAATGAAATCAGTCAGCATATTGAGCTGGCATTGAGAAAACTAGAATTGTTTCTTATCCGCAAAGATGATCAAGTATTATTCCCTGGAAACTTCAGTTTTCGTTTAGCAGATGATTACTACTCCGGAAGTGCTGGCATAATATTGGGCATAAACTCTATCCAGTTCTCAAATCCGTTATATTGGTTGCCAATAATAAAAATTGATAGTTTCTTAAAAAAGACTAAAAAAGAATTGTTATTAAACAATTAAAACTCTAACACTTATAGTTCGATGATAATCATTGAAGATTGGAATTAAAGCAGTTAATATACAGAACTTATGAAGGAGGTGAGAAAAGAAAATGAAAGAGGTTCTAGAACTTCAACAATTTGATGAAAAATCTGAAGTAGAGCCTGCGGCATGGACTGTTACTCTAACAACTATTTCAGTTACATTATCTACCGTTAGCAATCATTGCTAATGAGAGATGAAGCATAATCTAAGAAAGAGTACTTGAAAGGAGGTGAAACCAAATGAAAGATGTATTGGAACTTCAACAACTGAATGAAGGAACTGACGTAGAAGCTGCAAAAGGCAAAGGTGGCTTACTTACACTAATCACAACGATAGTTGGCTCATCTACTATTAGCAACAACTGTTAAGGATAATTAAGAGGAGTGGATGAACAAATGAATGAAGTACTAGAGTTGCAACAATTGAGTAAAGGTTCTGAAGTAGAAACAGCTGGGTGGACACTTCTAACAACACTCATCGGCACATCTACTATTAGCAATAGTTGTAATAAATGATAAAAAGGAGGTGAAACCGAATGAGAGATGTATTGGAACTTCAACAACTGAATGAAGGAACTGACGTAGAAGCTGCAAAAGGCAAAGGCGGCTTACTTACACTAATCACAACAGTAGTTGGCACATCTACTATTAGCAACAACTGTGGATAAAAGACAAAACGTAACAAAAAAAAGATTTTCTGCGTACTTCAAGTGCTGAAGTAGGAACAATGGATGGGCACTTCTAACAACACTCATTGGTACATCTACTATTAGCAAAGTTATAATAAATGATAAAAAGGAGGTGAAACCGAATGAGAGATGTATTGGAACTTCAACAACTGAATGAAGGAACTGACGTAGAAGCTGCAAAAGGCAAAGGCGGCTTACTTACACTAATCACAACGGTAGTTGGCACATCTACTATTAGCAACAACTGTGGATAAAAGACCAAACACACTAAAAAGTATGCTTGGTTGTTATACATTATATGAAAGCCTAAACAGGAAAAGGACCCCAATCCTTTTCCTGTTTCTAAAAAAAGGAATAAATTTAGTTTTCATATAAATTCTTCTTACTATCCCATACTTCTTATTTATTGTCAATGGAAAATGAATGAAGTGACTTAGTTCTTAATTTATATGTAGAACTAAATTCAAAAATGCTAAATTTATAAAACATGAAGAATGGAGGAATAATAATGAATAACGTATTAGCATTACAACAATTAAATAAAAGTGCCGAGGTGGAACCGCAAGTGGGACCAACGATAACAACTATTACAGTAATACCTACAATGGTTATATCCTTAATAAGTAATTATTGCGACAATCATGCTTCATAATATAATGATTTTAGATTAACACTTGGCTAAAAAGTATTGCAGAAAAGGAAATGGATAATTAAATGGATAATGAATACAAAAAACGACCGTTTTATAAAAGAAGTTGGTTTCACACGTTTTTGGCATTTTTAGTTTCACAGCTTTATTTTAATTTTGTAGCATTAACGGGATGGGGTCCTAAGTATAGAGAAATGAATGGATTCCCAGCAAACATAGTTGAACTAGATTTCTTTCAAAAATATCTTTCATTCTATGATAATCCATGGTTTAATATTGTTACTGTTTTCTTGGGAGTTTTCACTATTATACAAATAATTGCAGGTGTAACAAAGGATATTCGAAATTAAAGCAATAACTTCTGATGCCTTATTTAATTATGAAAGAAAATGAACACTTTCTTATTAATCTTATGAGTGAAGACTGCGACACTTAGTCAGCAGTCTATTTTTATTGGTTCTGAATCAGGATTACCGAATCATAACCTTATACAAATATATAAATAAATTACTGGTTTTAGTATAAGACTGGAAAAACATTCCCTTGATAGAAATATAATTATAGTGGTCAGCAACAACATATATAGGGATTTCTGTGGCGTCTTATAAATGTAGTTATTTATCTTTTTTATGCGGATATTCTATTTATAAGTAATAACTTTAAAACTAAAAAGTTATAAAGATATTAACATTGATTAACATATGGGGTTTGAAAGGCAATCGACCCTTAGTACATATACTGTATTGGATAAAAGCAATCTTTATTAGGTTGCCACTTGTTGCGTTGGTTATTTCTTAACCATGAGCAAATCCCAACTGGTCCATATTGAAGTTCTTGAATTCTTTTAAGTAAGAGTTTATTTTCTCTTCTCATCCTCTTTACTCCATGTGATTCTCAAGTGGTAGCAAGCGGTAAGTTAAGGCTTTTTTCTTTTTACATTCTCTTGAGTACTCAGATATACCACCCCCAACTCAATTTGCTTAATCAAATTATCTCTTGAAATTTTCCGCAAATGATATTGAGATACGGATATGGTGTAGCGTTAAATATTTTTTCTTCGATAACAGGACAATTATTTTGCATTGGTAATAGGGAGAACTCATATGATATTCTATTTAGGTTGGAATACTTTTTATCCAAAAAGTTCAAAAGTAAGGCTTCTAAGAAAGATGAAGGTTAATAAACCACAATATAAATAAAAAAAATAGGTGTAGATAATCATCACACTTTTTTCTCTCTCGAACCTATTATAAGGTTAAGGAGTTGACTGAGTTGATCAGAAATGAACTATATGGGGATTATGTAGTAGCAAGGAACTAATAGTAATTAGTGAAAAGATGCTAAATAAATCAGTAAACTTTAATGACTCACGATTTAATATTTTTACTAAAGAAGAATGAGAAGTATTTGAAAAGATTTATAGAGAACATATGAGAATAATCTATGGGGATAATTATAGCGACACTCTAGTACGTTAACTCAATTAAGGTGTTCTATCAGATCTATTCTATTTCAGTTTGCTTTTTCACTTTTTAACGTGTAAAAAGTGAAATGTTCAAAATTTACTATCGTTTGATAAGAAATGCTTTCGCGTGCTATAAGTGTAAAAGGAAAGTATGGTCAGTTTTTAAATTTTTGGAAAAAGGTTTGGCTGTGTCCCATCATGAAAGGATATGAATTTATTATGATAGATAATTTCTGGCGTGAATTGCCACGGCCATTTTTTGTGCTGGCACCAATGGAAGATGTGACGGATGTTGTTTTTCGCCATGTCGTGAGTGAAGCAGGCAGGCCTGATGTGTTTTTTACTGAGTTTACAAACTCAGAAAGCTATTGTCACCCGGATGGAAAGGATAGTGTGCGCGGCCGTTTGACTTTCACGGAGGATGAACAGCCGATGGTTGCCCACATATGGGGAGATAAGCCTGAAAACTTTCGTCAAATGAGCATTGGGATGGCGGAATTAGGGTTTAAGGGTCTGGATATCAATATGGGCTGTCCTGTACCTAATGTGGCGGGGAACGGAAAGGGAAGCGGCCTGATTTGCCGTCCTGAAGTTGCAGCCGAATTAATACAAGCAGCGAAAGCAGGAGGATTGCCTGTTAGTGTGAAGACCAGACTTGGCTACACGGATGTAGACGAATGGCGCGGCTGGCTGACACACGTATTGAAGCAGGATATTGCCAATCTTTCCATTCATCTGCGTACCAGAGCGGAAATGAGCAAAGTAGATGCGCACTGGGAACTGATTCCGGAAATCAAGAAACTTCGTGACGAGATAGCGCCAGATACCCTTTTGACGATCAATGGGGACATCCCTGACCGGGAAACCGGCTTAAAACTTGCTGAACAATACAGCGTTGATGGAATTATGATTGGACGAGGTATTTTTACAAATCCATTCGCCTTTGAAAAGGAGCCGAGAGAGCATAGCAGTAAGGAATTGCTTGATCTTTTAAGGCTGCATCTGGATCTTCACGATAAATATTCAAAGTTAGAAGCCCGTCCATACAAACCTCTTCCTCGCTTTTTCAAGATTTATCTCCGCGGATTTCGAGGAGCAAGTGAATTAAGAAATCAATGCATGAACACAAAGTCAACAGATGAAGTGCGTGCATTGCTCGATGACTTTGAGAGAAAGTATCTTGATGGGTTGGAGCAGCAGTGACATAAACAATTCCTCATCCGGCCCGGATTTCAGTACGAATTCCGGGTCTTTTTGTGTTCAGCCTACCAGCCTGCCTTTTCTCGAATCCTTCTCTAATCGTGAAGCAAAAAAGGTGAAAATGACATCCTGATTACAGAAAGCACAGATCTATGTCCCGTTCGTCAAGGGTTTCTGTCTGCCGAGAAGTGACCAGCCCCTTGTTTAGTCATGCAGAAATAAGCAGATAATGGTACATTGATATGAGAAACTAATAAGGGGAGAGAAAAATGAAACGACTATGCATCATCCCCTGCGGCAAGAAAAAAATATGGGACATCCATCCAGATACAGGGCCGATAAGGGCGGAAGACGCTTATCTCAGCCCGTTTCATCAGGCGTGCGAGCGGTATGCGAAAGCGTTTTTCAATGAGTGGGTGATTTTGTCGGCGAAACATGGATTCCTTCGTCCTGATGATACCGTTCCCGAAAATTACGATGTTACTTTTGGAACAGGCCATCCGGAGATCATGACAGCGGAGGAGCTGCGCCGCCAATTTTATGAAAAGGGCTTTTCTAATACAAAAGAGCTTGTCATGCTTGGCGGGAAAAAATACCGAAGCGTCCTAAACTCCGTCATCGGAGAACATCAGCATCTCAGCTGGCCTCTGTCCTCGTACAAAGGCATTGGCTACATGCTTCAAGCGCTGAACCGGGCAGTTGAAGAAAAGCAAGAACTGTAGCACAGCATATCAAGGACAGAGTGTGAACATGAAGAAAAGGGATATACATACGCAAACGGCACGATAGACTGCATGCAGAAGGGCGGGGGCGGCAGTTTCGGTTATGTCAAATATTCAATTGATTTCCTTCCGACATTAAGACAAAAGGGGCAGAAGAATTAAACAGTTAAAAGATTTCCGAGGAAATAAATACGTCGATCATTGTCAAAGACCGGGTGATGTCCGGTCTTTTTTGTGTGCCTTAAAACGAGACAAATGGATCAGATCGAGACAAAATGAGACACCTGTCTCAAACTGTCTCACAGTGTAAAAACAAAAACATTGATTTTACGGGCTCAAAAGGCTGGCACACTTCTTGCATTTATTAATGTGAACCCTAAATAGAAGGAGGCGCACAAAAATGGAATTGTTAAAACGAGAAGGCTTGTCATTAACTGAGGAAAAAGCGCTGTGGATGTACCAAAAGATGCTGGAAATCAGGGGCTTTGAAGACAAAGTTCATGAACTGTTCGCACAGGGAGTGCTTCCCGGATTCGTCCATTTGTATGCCGGTGAGGAAGCGGTAGCTGTAGGGGTGTGCGCTCATTTACATGATGGCGACAGTATTACAAGCACGCACAGGGGACATGGCCATTGTATCGCCAAAGGCTGTGATCTGGATGGCATGATGGCGGAGATATTCGGGAAAGCGACCGGACTGTGTAAAGGAAAGGGCGGTTCTATGCACATTGCCGATCTCAATAAAGGTATGTTAGGGGCAAATGGAATCGTCGGGGGCGGATTTACGCTCGCATGCGGCTCAGCGCTCACCGCTAAATATAAACAGACTAAAAATGTAAGCGTTTGCTTTTTTGGGGACGGAGCAAATAACCAAGGCACCTTCCATGAAGGGCTGAACTTAGCGGCAGTATGGAACCTTCCTGTCGTATTTGTTGCCGAAAACAACGGCTACGGCGAAGCCACAACATTTGAGTACGCGTCAGCCTGTGATTCAATCGCCGATCGGGCGGCTTCCTATAACATGCCGGGGGTCACGGTGGACGGAAAAGATATTTTAGCAGTTTACCAGGCAGCCGAGGAAGCGATAGAAAGAGCAAGAAACGGCGGAGGCCCGTCTTTGATTGAATGTATGACTTACAGAAACTACGGACATTTCGAAGGAGATGCCCAAACTTATAAAACAAAGGATGAAAGGACTGAGCATCTGGAAGAAAAGGATGCGATTCAAGGCTTTAAAAACTATCTTTTAAAAGAAACAGATGCCAATAAACTGTCAGACATTGAACAGCGTGTCAGCGAATCGATTGAAAAAGCCGTCTCGTTCAGTGAAGACAGTCCATATCCGAAAGAGTCAGAGCTGTTGACAGACGTCTACGTGTCATATGAAAAAGGGGGAATGTGAGATGGCGAGAGTCATAAGCATGTCAGACGCAATCAATGAAGCAATGAAGCTTGCGATGAGAAGAGACGAAAATGTGCTTTTAATCGGTGAGGATGTCGCCGGGGGAGCGGCTGTCGATCATTTACAGGATGATGAAGCATGGGGCGGTGTGCTGGGAGTCACAAAGGGGCTCATACAGGAATTCGGACGCAGCCGAGTGCTGGACACACCGATTTCTGAGGCGGGCTACATGGGTGCGGCTATGGCTGCGGCATCAACCGGGCTGAGACCGATTGCGGAGTTGATGTTTAATGATTTTATCGGCACGTGCTTTGACCAGGTGATCAACCAAGGGGCGAAATTCCGCTATATGTTCGGCGGAAAAGCGCAAGTGCCGATTACCGTCCGCACCACATACGGAGCAGGGTTCCGGGCAGCTGCCCAGCATTCACAGGCGCTGTATGGCCTTTTCACCAGCATCCCGGGTCTGAAGACGGTTGTTCCGTCCAATCCGTATGACGCCAAAGGCCTGCTGCTGGCGGCAATAGAAGACAATGATCCGGTGTTCTTTTTTGAAGACAAAACATCCTACAGCATGAAAGGCGAGGTGCCGGAAGGATATTATACAATCCCGCTCGGAAAAGCGGATATCAAACGTGAAGGCGGCGACATCACGCTGTTTGCAATCGGCAAACAGGTCAATACCGCGCTTGAAGCGGCTGCACAGCTTTCTGAGAAAGGCATCGAGGCAGAGGTGCTTGATCCCCGAAGTCTGTCTCCTTTGGATGAGGAAGCGATTTTCACATCGTTAGAAAAAACAAACCGGCTGATCATCATTGACGAAGCCAATCCGCGCTGCAGCATCGCTACGGATATTGCTGCGATTGTCGCCGACAAGGGCTTTGATTTGCTTGATGCGCCGATTAAACGAATTACAGCGCCGCATACACCAGTACCGTTTTCGCCAGTGCTTGAAGATCGGTATTTGCCGACATCAGAACAAATTGTCAGCGTCACGCTTGAATTGCTTGGCGAGCCGGCAATGAATTAAAGGAGGGATATAGTATGGCTGTAAAAGTAGTGATGCCGAAATTGGGAATGGCGATGAAGCAAGGGGAAGTATCAGTCTGGAATAAAAAAGTCGGCGATCCGGTCGAGAAAGGAGAAAGCATCGCCAGCATCAATTCTGAAAAAATCGAGATGGAGATTGAGGCGCCGGAAAGCGGCACGCTTCTTCATATCAAAGTAAAAGAGGGGGAAGGAGTTCCGCCGGGAACCGCCATCTGTTATATCGGGGAAAACGGGGAAGAGGTGCAGGAGAAGGAAGAAGTCCAATCCAAAAGCCATGAAGAACCGAAAACGGCACCTGAAAAAAGTCACGGTTTCGCCGTTAAACAAACACACACAAACCGAGTCAAAGCATCACCCGTTGCCCGAAAAATGGCGGAGAAGGCCGGATTACAGCTCGACACGCTGAAAGGGACGGGGCCCGGAGGCAGGATCGTCAAAGAAGACGTGATAAAGGCAATAAAAACGGAATCAAAACCGCACACAGCACTGCCTGAGGGAAAACCGGTCACCGCGATGAGAAAGGTGATCGCAGAGCGGATGCACAAAAGCCTGCAAAACAGCGCTCAGCTGACAATGACGATGAAAGCAGATATGACAGAGCTGATCAAATTGAAGCATCAGCTTGCCGAAACAGCGAAAAAGCGCACCGGCGTCAAGCTGACTGTCACGCATTTCGTATCCCGGGCCGCAGTGCTTGCGTTACGGCAGCACCCTGAGCTGAACAGTTCCTATCAAGAGGAGCGGATCATCACCTATCCCCATGTTCATCTCGGAATGGCAGTGTCTCTTGAAAACGGACTCGTCGTGCCGGTCATCCGCGATGCGGAAAAGCTTTCTTTCCTTGACCTTGCAGACCATATCTCGAAAAACGCACGCCGGGCGCGGGAAGGCAATGCTTCTGGCGATGATCTGCAAGGCTCTACTTTCTCTATCACGAATCTCGGCGCTTACGGCATCGAACACTTTACCCCGATTTTAAACCCGCCGGAAACGGGCATTCTCGGAGTGGGTGCGAGTTATGAAGCGCCGGTGTACCGCGGGGAAGAGCTTGTGAAAAGCACCATTCTGCCGCTGAGCCTCACTTTCGATCATAGAGCGTGTGACGGCGCCCCGGCGGCGGCTTTTTTGAAAACGGTGAAAGAGCTTCTTGAAAAACCGGCTGGATTGATTTTATAGAGAGAGGTGAAGACATTGACACTAGCCATTATCGGCGGCGGCCCGGCCGGGTATGCAGCTGCCGTGACAGCTGCAAGGAAAGGCATGCAAGTCGTTCTCATAGACAAAGGCCCGCTTGGGGGCACGTGTCTCAATGAGGGCTGTATCCCGACCAAGTCGCTGCTGGAAAGCGCAAATATCCTTGATAAAATCAAACACGCGAATACATTCGGCATTGAACTGCCGCAGAACATCACCGTCAATTGGGCCCGTATGCAGGCACGCAAGCGGCAAATCGTCAATCAGCTCGTTCAGGGTATTCAATATTTAATGAAGGCAAATCAAATCAAAGTCATCAGCGGAACGGCTTCCTTTCTCTCAGACAAAACATTACTGATAGAAGACGGCGGAGGGGCAAAAGAGATCTTGGAAGCCGACAAAATCCTGATCGCTTCAGGGTCTGAACCGATGTCATTGCCGTGTGCCCCTTTTGATGGCGGCTGGGTGATTGACAGCCAAGGCGCCCTCTCTCTTAAACAAATCCCTTCCTCGCTTCTCATCGTCGGCGGGGGCGTGATCGGCTGTGAGTTTGCTTCTTTATTCAGCAGACTCAAAACCAAAGTGACCGTCATTGAAATGGCTGATCAGCTGCTTCCGGCAGAAGACGGGGAGATCGCCGCAGCTTTTGAAGAAACATTAAGAGAAAGCGGAGTTGATATCCAGACGGGAGCCGCATTGCAGCGGGTTGATCAGGCAAGTAAAACCGCGGTATGGACGAAAGACGGGAAGGAAATCGAGGCCCGTGCCGATCACATTCTGATTGCGGTCGGCAGAAAACCGCGCCTGCAAGGGCTGCATCTGGAGCAGGCCGGCATCCGTTTTTCCCTGGGCGGAATTGAAGTAAATGAGCACATGCAGACAAATCTTCCGCATATTTACGCTTGCGGCGATGCGGCAGGCGGATTTCAGCTCGCCCACGCCGCTATACATGAAGGAATGGCTGCCGCTTCACATGCTTCCGGCCGAGATACCGCAGTGAATATGCGGGCGGTGCCCCGCTGTATTTACACTTCGCCGGAAATGGCCGCCATCGGGCTGACAGAAAAACAGGCCAGAGAGCGATACGGAGACGTGCATATTGGAGAATGTTCGTTTTCCGCTAACGGAAAGGCCTTAATTAAAAATCAGCATGGCGGCAAAATGAAAATCATTGCCGAACCGGAATTCGGAGAAATTGTCGGCGTGTCAATGATCGGGCCTGACGTCACTGAATTGATCGGGCAGGCAGCCATGCTGATGAACGGCGAAATGACGGCTGATATGTCAGAACATTTTATCGCCGCACATCCGACCCTTTCGGAAACCCTTCAAGAAGCGCTCTTAAACGTAACCGGTCTTGCGGTTCATTCAGTTTAGCGAATAAACCTTCTGAGATTCAGAAGGTTTATTTTTATTGAAAGCGCTTTATTTTTCCCCTACAATAAATGAAAAGATATGATTGAACAGGGGGGAGCGAATAAAATGAATGTCATCCGGAATGATTTGCAAACCTGGAAGCGATTTGTGAGAGAGGGCGTGCTTGACGAGGCCCGCATTCAAAAACGGGTCGCCGCCTCGTGGCACCGCTGCAAACAAGCGGACGTTAATCCTTATCTTGAAAAGGGCCCGAACGTGCTGCCGGCAGAAAATCTTGAAAGGCAGGCCGAAAAGCACGCGTTATTCTTAGCGGCCTCCATGCCTTATGCAGAAAAGATAAAACAGGCGATGCAGGAAATGGAAATGATGGTTCTGTTGATTGATGCCGACGGCGTTGTCCATTCAGTCGACGGCCATCTCCGCACAATCAATGAAGCGAAACGCATTAATTTCTTAAAAGGCGCCCGCTGGACCGAAACCGCAGTCGGCACGAACGCAATCGGCACGGCCCTTTATACAAAGGAGCCGGTCGTTATTCACGGCTCTGAACATTATTCGCTCGCTTCCCACCAATGGAGCTGTTCCGCCGCGCCGATTCGTTATGAAGACGGGAGGCTTGCCGGCGTCATTGACATTTCCTGCCCCGCCGCCTGCGCCCAGCCTTTTATGCTGGGAATTGCCGCCTCCATCGCTTATTCGGCGGAACGGGAACTCGCCCTCAAGACCAAGATGAAGGAGCTTGAGATGATCAATCAATTTGCCGGACTCGCCCAGTCACACGATCCGATTGTCCTTTGTAATGAACACAGCCGAATCATCGGGGCAAGCCGGCCGGTTCAAAACTTCATCGGAGAGCAGCTGTCTGAGCTTGAGGAACAGGGCTTTCACATCAAACAAGCGGTGCAAGAAGAGAACGGCTGCACATGCTTTTACCTATCCAAGAATGAAAAAAAGCCCGCTTTTGTTTTCAAAGGAGCGGCGGGGAAAAGCCGTTCATCCCGCAGCATGCTGAGGCAGCTGGAGCTTGTGGCTCAAACAGACGCGACGGTTTGTCTGACCGGAGAAACCGGGACGGGGAAGGAGGTAGCCGCCAGGGCGATCCATGACAACAGTTCCCGAAAAAACGGCCCGTTTGTTGCCGTTAATTGCGGAGCCATACCTGAAAAATTGATTGAAAGCGAACTGTTCGGCTACACGGAAGGCGCGTTCACGGGAGCGAAACGGAAAGGCCATAAAGGGGCATTGCTGAAAGCCGATAAAGGCACGCTTTTTCTCGATGAAATCGGAGAAATCACGCATGCCATGCAGGTTGCCCTATTAAGGGTGCTGCAGGAACGGAAAGTCACCCCGGTCGGCGGGACAAAAGAGATTCCCGTTGACATCAGAATCATCACCGCCACCCACGCTGACCTGACACAGCTTGTGAAGAACAAAAAACTGAGAGAAGATTTATTCTATCGGCTGCACGTCTGCCCGATTCACCTCCCGCCGTTAAGGGAACGCACAGATGACATTCCCGGTCTCTTTTACCAATTCAAGAAAAACAGCAACTGGGCGGGCGAGCTTCCGCAGGAATTTTTAGACATATTAAAGAGCCGGGAATGGCCGGGCAATATCCGGGAATTGTTTAATGTATTTGAACGTCTTTCCGTCATGTTCCCGGACGGCCGGTTATCAAGCCGCCCCCTCTCATCACTGCTCGAAGCATCGGGGCTTGCGCCTGCACAGCAGTCCTCTGATTCGGGCAAAGCCCCGACGTCAGCCATTCGGGAGCATATACAGAAAAACATCATCATAAACGCCCTCGAATCCGCCAAGGGAAATGTCACGCTGGCCGCAAAGATGGCGGGCATCCCGCGCAGCACATTTTACAAACGGCTGAAAAGATTCAAGCTGTCTGCCGGGCAATGTTAAGAAAAACAGCATACTTCCTTTGCCTGCCGGACACTTTATGTGTGTGGCGTAAAGGAGGTTTGAGACATGAATACACAACGCGCAAAAGACATTGCCGAATCCGCTGCAATGGCGTATGTGACATATGAAGGAGTTCCTATTTATATTCAGCATGTCAACGAAGACAAGGAAACAGCACGCATTTTCCCTATCGGCAATCCTCAGTTTGAGCAAGAAGTGCTTCTTTCGGATTTACAAGAACATTTTTAAAAAAGGCCTGCTGATCACAGCGGGCCTTTTATCCTCTCGGCGCAAACAGCATGATGCCGACGCCGAGAAGACAAATCAGCGCTCCGGCACAGTCGTACAGATCAGGCGTTTTCCTGTCGACGAGCCATCCCCACAGAACGGCAAGCACAATAAATACTCCTCCGTATGCGGCATACACACGGCCGAACGAAGGAAATGATTGAAATGTCGGGATCACGCCGTAGGCAATCAGAATGAGCGCTCCCGCAATCCCGTATCCGACGGGCTTCATTTCCCTCAGCCACAGCCAAATCAAATACCCGCCGCCGATCTCGGCAAGCCCGGCAGCGATAAACAAAACAATAGTAAACAGCATGACAGCACTCCCGCTTTTTTCATTTCCTTTTATCATAAGAATTTCGAGAGCACTTTGTAAACATTGACTTACTTTTAAAAAAAGAGCATTCTTAAAAAAACGCCACAAAGGAAGGGATAATGTTGGAGAATGCTGCTTTACTATATAAAGCCTTTGGAGACCCATTAGAACAATTACAGCTTTGCCAAAAAGACAAGGCGCCGCTTCAAGCTGATGAAGTGCTCGTTAAAATGCTTGTAAGCCCGATTAATCCTTCTGATTTGATTCCGATCAGCGGGGCATATTCACACCGTATCAAACTCCCTGCGACGGCCGGTTATGAAGGAGTCGGCATTGTTATCGATACAGGCGCAGATGTATCACAAGACATGATCGGCAAGCGGGTTGTGCCGGTGAGAGGTGAAGGCACTTGGCAGCAATATGTAACCGTAAAAGCTAAGTATGCCATCGAGGTGCCGCCTGTGATCAGCGATCATGATGCATGCCGGCTGTATATCAATCCGCTGACGGCATGGCTGATTTGTAAAGAAACACTGGACATACAACCGAATGATCTGCTGCTGATGAACGGCGGAGGCACTTCAATCGCCTTGATCTTTGCCCAGCTTTCGAGGGTGCTCGGATTTCGGCTAATCGCCATCGCCCGAAATGAAGGCAGCGCAAAACAGCTTCAGGCGTTTGGGGCATGGAAGGTTATTGATGCCTCCAAAGGGCATGTGACAGAAATGATCGCTGATGCATGCAGCGGCAAGGGGGCTGATTATGCGATTGATGCTGTAGGCGGTGCAGACAGCGAAATATTGGCAGGCGGGTTAAAACCAAACGGCATGCTAGTCAGCTATGGACTGCTTTCAGGAATTCCGGCAGATTGGAAAAAACTGCACGAAACGTATCACTTGTCTCCCAAGCTGTTTGCTTTACGGCTTTGGAATGAACATCACACCGCCGAAGCATACCGCCGCCGCTTTTCAGAGGTGATTGATCTGTTTGCCAAGGGGGATTTAACTATGAATGCTCCGGCCGCCGTATTCCGCTTTGAACGATATAAAGAGGCATTACGCTGCAATGAGCTGGCGAAGGGAAAAATCTTGCTTGATTTCAGCTCATCCAGTTGAAAAAAAGGCTGCAGAGCATTGCAGCCTTTTTGACTTGAGCTCCCTGAGAAATTTCCCGCTCTTTGAGAAAAATAACTAAAATTGATCAAATGACCTAACTCTCCAAATTACGGTACAGGGAGGTTCGTCCCATGATATAAATAAAATGTAAACGTTATCAAGGGAGGTCTTCATATGACAAATAAATCTTTCTCAATCGTCATTGCAGGCGGCGGCAGTACATTTACACCGGGAATTGTATTAATGCTTTTGAATCATCTGAAGGAGTTTCCGATCAGAAAGCTGAAACTTTATGACAATGATAAAGAAAGACAGGAACGGATTGCGGGTGCCTGCGAGGTCTTTATTAAAGAAAAAGCGCCGGACATTGAATTTTTGGCGACAACTGATCCTGAAACGGCCTTTACAGATGTGGACTTTGTCATGGCGCACATCCGAGTCGGAAAATATGCAATGCGCGCGCTTGATGAACAGATTCCGCTGAAGTACGGAGTGGTCGGGCAAGAGACATGCGGACCGGGAGGAATTGCATACGGCATGCGTTCAATCGGCGGCGTTTTGGAGATTCTCGATTATATGGAAACCTACTCTCCTGATGCATGGATGCTGAATTACTCCAACCCTGCGGCAATTGTGGCCGAGGCCACACGGCGCCTCAGACCGGATTCAAAAATATTGAACATCTGCGACATGCCTGTCGGAATTGAAGACCGGATGGCGCAAATCCTCGGATTGTCCTCAAGAAAAGAAATGAACGTCCGTTATTACGGCTTGAACCACTTCGGCTGGTGGACATCAATCACTGATCAACAAGGCAATGACTTAATGCCGAAGCTGAAAGAGCACGTCCGCGAATACGGCTACATTCCGAAGACGGAAACTGAACTGACGGAAGCGAGCTGGAATGACACATTCGGAAAAGCGCGTGATGTGCAGGCAGCCGACCCGGATACGCTTCCAAACACGTACTTGCAATATTATTTGTTCCCGGACGATATGGTGAAAAAATCAAACCCGGACCATACGCGGGCAAACGAAGTCATGGAAGGGCGCGAAGCCTTTATCTTCAGCCAATGTGCCATGATTACACGTGAGCAGTCGTCAGAAAACAGTGAAATTAAAATTGACGATCACGCTTCCTATATTGTCGATCTCGCCCGGGCGATCGCATACAACACCGGGGAGAGAATGCTGTTAATCGTTGAAAATAACGGCGCGATTGCAAACTTTGACCCGTCCGCCATGGTTGAAGTGCCTTGTCTCGTAGGCTCAAACGGGCCGGAGCCGCTGACGGTCGGAAACATTCCGCAGTTCCAAAAAGGGCTGATGGAGCAGCAGGTTTCTGTTGAAAAACTGACGGTTGAAGCTTGGGAAGAACGGTCATTTCAAAAGCTGTGGCAGGCGCTGATCCTGTCAAAAACAGTGCCGAATGCCCGTGTGGCAAGGCTGATTCTTGAAGATTTATTGGAGGCCAATAAGGAATACTGGCCTGAGCTTGATGTGAGCCCGTCTCATATTTCCTAATGACAATCTTCCCCCGTTTTCTTCATCTGTTATTCTATATAATAGAAAGAAAACGGGGGGATTTTGGGATGCGGCTGGAAGAACTGATCAATCAGCATTACGGTAAACTAAATGATAACGATTTTTATATTTTAAAATATATATTGAATCATAAGCATACGTGCTACCGCCTTGGCATCAATGATATGGCGAAAGCCTGCAATGTTTCGCGCTCTTCTATATTGCGGCTTGCCCAAAAACTCGGCTTCAGCGGCTACAGTGAATTTCGTGTATTTCTGAAGTGGGAGGATCAGCCTGAAGAGGGTGAGAGTATGAGCTTTGAAAAGCTGCTGGACGATATTGAAGCCAATCTGAAATATGTGAAGTCAAAAGATATGACAGAAATGTGCCGGCTGATAGACGAAGCAAAGCGGATTTTCGTTTACGGATCGGGCACGGCGCAGAGGGTGTGTGCCCGGGAGCTGCAAAGGATGTTTGTATCCCGGCGGAAGTATCTGATTTTAATACAGGATAAAACAGAATTTGAACTCATGCGTGATGATTTTAATGTGGATGACTTATTCATTATTATTTCCTTATCCGGCGAAACGCCTGAACTGATACCGCAGGCAAGGGCCCTGTCCGCAAAGGGGGTTCCGTTTATTTCAATCACCAACCTGAAAAACAACGTACTGGCCCAAACGACACCGCATAATCTTTATGCGACAAGCAAGCCGGTGATGTTAAGCGATAAAACGGAAATTGTAGCGTTTGTTCCTTTTTTTCTTGTGGGTGAAGCGCTGTTCCGCGCATATGTTGATTACAAAGAGCTTGAAAATTTTGATGAATAACGGGAGGTTGCGATATGATGCAAAAAGTTCAGCGCTTCGGCAGCGCGATGTTTGTGCCTGTTTTGTTATTTGCATTCTCCGGCATTATTGTCGGTCTGAGTACGCTCTTTAAAAATAAAACACTGATGGGGCCGCTGGCTGATCCTGACGGGCTTTGGTATCAATGCTGGTACGTCATTGAACAAGGCGGCTGGACCGTCTTTAATCAAATGCCGCTTCTGTTTGCGATCGGCATACCTGTGGCTTTAGCGAAAAAAGCACAGGCGCGGGCTTGCTTGGAAGCGCTTACAGTTTATTTGACATTCAACTACTTTATCAACGCGATTCTGACGGTATGGGGCGGGGCTTTTCATGTCGATATGAATCAGGAGGTCGGCGGAACGAGCGGCCTGACGATGATTGCCGGTATTAAAACGCTTGATACGAACATTATCGGAGCGATTTTTATTTCTTCCATTGTCGTCTACTTACACAATCGCTTTTTTGATAAGAAACTGCCGGATTTCCTCGGTATTTTCCAAGGGTCCTCGTACATTGTCATCATCTCTTTTTTCATTATGATACCGATTTCACTCGCGGTTGCTTACGTATGGCCGATGGTTCAGTCCGGCATCGCCTCGCTGCAAAGCTTTCTCGTTGCGTCAGGGGCGCTTGGCGTATGGTTCTACACGTTCTTAGAGAGGATCTTAATTCCGACCGGGCTGCATCATTTTATTTACGCCCCGTTTGTTTACGGGCCGGCTGTGGCTGAAGGCGGCATTGTCACCTATTGGGCGCAGCATCTCGGCGAATACTCTCAATCTGCCAAACCGCTGAAAGAGTTATTCCCGCAAGGCGGTTTCGCGCTTCACGGCAACTCAAAGATTTTTGGCATCCCGGGCATCGCGCTCGCCTTTTATGCCACGGCTTCAAAGGAGAAGAAAAAAATTGTCGCCGGCCTGTTAATACCGGTCACGCTGACATCGATTATTGCCGGCATTACGGAGCCGATTGAATTTACATTCCTGTTTATTTCGCCTTTTTTATTCGCAGTGCATGCATTGCTTGCCGCTTCCATGGCAACCGCCATGTATATGGCCGGTGTCGTCGGAAATATGGGCGGGGGCTTGATCGAAGCGGTGACGCTAAACTGGATACCGCTTGCAAGCAGCCACGGCTTGACGTATGTGTATCAGATTTTAATCGGATTATCCTTTACCGCCATCTACTTTTTCGTTTTCCGATTCCTCATTCTCAAATTTAATATCGCTACGCCGGGAAGGGAAAAAGAAGAAGGGCAGGAAACAAAGCTGTATTCTAAAAAAGAGTACAAAGAACGAAAGCAGGCCGCAAAAGAAACAGCCGCGGCGGATGAAACAGAACGGGATACGGCGGCTTTGTATATTGAAGCGCTGGGCGGAAAAGACAATATTACGGAGGTCACCAATTGCGCCACCCGCCTCCGTGTCAGCGTAGCGGACGATTCAAAGGTCAAAGACGACAGCGCCTTCAGGGAGCTGGGCGCCCACGGCGTCGTCAGAAAAGGCAGGGCGCTTCAGGTCATTATCGGGTTAGGCGTGCCGCAAATGAGGGCGCGCATTGAGGATCAATTGAACGGATAACAGAAAAAACCTTCCTGTCCGGGGAAGGTTTTTCGTTTGGCATTTTTTCCGTATGGCGGATATCACAAAATGAAAGACCAAAATCCTTTATTCATTCGCCCTAAAGGCATAAAATAATAGTATTGAACAAAGGATTTGGAGGCTCACACATGTCAAAGGCTTTATCATATGTAAAACCGTATTCTCTTTTAGCCGGAATTGCTCTTTTGCTCATGCTCATCGAGCTTGCGGTAGAGCTGATGCAGCCCCTGCTCATCGGGAAAATCATCGACGAAGGAATTTTAAAACAAGATTTGGGCACTGTCTGGCTGTGGGGCGGCGTGATGATCGGGCTGACCGTTATTTCATTTGTGTCAGGGATTTTAAACTCCTTTTATTCCGCCCACATCAGCCAGAGCTATGCGTATGATACGAGAAAAGGGATTTTTCAAAAAATTCAATCCTTCTCTTATTCGACGTTTGCGCAATTTTCATCCACATCCTTTATCACAAGGCTGACAAATGATGTGACACAGGTCCAAAATATGATCTTTATGAGCCTTCGGTTTATGCTCCGGGCGCCTTTAATGATTGTCGGAGGTATTATCCTTTCACTGACCGTTAATGTGAAGCTCGGGTTTTTCCTCTTGATCACGGTTCCGATCTTGATTTTGTTTTTGCTTTGGGTGCTGAAAAAAGGCGGCGCGCTGTTTCGTTCCGTGCAAAAACGGCTCGATCAAGTGAATACGATTATGCAGGAGAATTTGACCGCGATTAAGCTGATCAAAGCGCTCCTTCGGGCAAGCCATGAAGTGAAACGTTTTTTGAAATCCAATACGATGCTGATGCAAAAAACGGTTTCCGCTTTTCGTCTCGTTGAAGCGGCGATGCCGATTTTAATGCTGTTAATGAACATGTGTATTTTGTTTATTCTATGGTTCGGCGCCCGCAGCATCGATCAGGGCGGGGCGCAGGTCGGCGATGTCGTCTCCGTGATTAACTACGCGACGCGGATTACCGGCGCATTATCAGTATTTCCGTTTCTTATTATGGTTTTTTCCCGGGCAAAGGCTTCGGGCGAAAGAATCGGCGAGGTGCTGGAAACAGAGGGCGATGAGGGGAAAGGGAGCATCCTGGCTGAACCGCTGAAAGGCGGCATTGAATTTCAGCAAGTGTCCTTCCGTTACCCTGAAATGGAAAAAGATGCGCTTCATGACGTGTCCTTCTCCGCAAAACCGAAGGAAACCATTGCCATCATGGGGGCGACAGGTTCAGGAAAATCAACGCTCTTTCAGCTGATTCCGCGGCTGTACAAAGCAGACTCCGGCGCTATTTTCATTGACGGTAAACCGATCGGCGGATTTTCCGCTCACGGGCTGCGCAGCGAGATCGGCTACGTCCCGCAGGAAGTGCTTCTGTTTTCCGGGACGATTCGGGAAAATATTGCCTGGGGACGAGAGGATGCTTCACTAGATGAAGTAATTCAAGCCGCCAAGGACGCGCAAATTCATGAAACGATTATGAAGCTTTCAAATGGATACGACACGGTGCTGGGTCAGCGGGGCGTCAATTTGTCAGGCGGGCAAAAGCAGCGGATTTCCATTGCGCGGGCTTTTATCCGCAAGCCGTCCATCCTGCTTTTGGACGACAGCACAAGTGCGCTTGATCTGCAAACGGAAGCCATGCTTTTGGGAGCGATCAGAACCTATGAATGTACGACACTCATTATCACGCAAAAAATAACGACAGCAATGAAGGCGGACGCCATATTATTGCTTGAAGACGGGGAGCTGCTTGCCAAAGGCACGCATCAAGAGCTGATGGCACAGTCTCAGCTGTACCGGCAAATTTACGAATCACAGTTTGGAAAGGAGGGAGCGGACGGTGCAAAAAGACATTCGTAAACCTTTCCGATATCCGAAAATACCGCTCACCTCGAAGGAAGGCGCCAAAAAACGGGCAAAAGTAAAGGATACAAAAGGGACGCTGCGAAGAATCTGGTCCTATTTAGCCGAGAAAAAAGGGCTTTTGACACTCGTTATGGTGATGGTGGTCATCAGCGCCATCTTCGGTCTTCTCGGACCGTTTGTGATCGGGAGGGCGATTGACCATTTTATCGTCGGTCGCACAACAAACGGATTATTGCCCGTTCTTTTTATCCTTCTTGGGATTTATATCGTCCAGTCACTGTCTTTATGGTTTCAGAACTATTGGATGATCAATATTTCTCAAAGCACGGTATTTAAAATGCGGAGCGAGCTGTTTACCCATCTGCATGAGCTGCCCATTCCGTTTTTTGACAAGCAGCGCCTTGGCGACTTAATGAGCCGGGTCACAAATGATATTGAAAATGTCAGCTCAACATTAAATACGTCCGTTATCCAGGTGTTATCGAGCGTGATTACATTCGTCGGAACAATTGCTGTCATGCTGTACATGAGCCCGCTTTTGACGCTCATTACACTTCTGGTTATTCCGATCATGTTCATCAGCATCAAATGGATCACCAACCGGACGGGCATGCTGTTTAAGCAGCAGCAGAAAAACCTCGGCGAGCTGAACGGTTTTATCGAGGAGTCGATCTCAGGGGCCAAGGTCATCAAGGCATACTCGCGGGAAGACCGCATCACCGAGGAATTTTTAGAAAAAAACGCCGCTTTAAAATCATCAGGATTTTGGGCGCAGACAATTTCAGGATTTATTCCAAAAGTGATGAACTCGTTAAATAACTTAAGCTTTACGATTATTGCCGCGATTGGCGGGCTGTTTGCGCTGAAAGGGTGGATCTCAATCGGTTCAATCGTAGTATTTGCCGAATACTCGCGGCAGTTCACACGCCCTTTAAATGATCTTGCCAATCAGTTCAATACGATGTTATCTGCCATTGCGGGGGCTGAACGCGTTTTTGACGTGCTGGATGAAAAAGAAGAGCGCCAAGATGAGGAGTATGCGCTGTATCAGCCGATGACAACGGGAGAAATTGAATTTCGCGATGTCTCCTTCGGTTATGAGGAGGGCAGCCCGATCTTAAAGCACCTTTCCTTCAAAGTTCCAAAAGGACAGTCCATCGCGTTTGTCGGCCCGACCGGAGCGGGGAAAACAACAGTCACGAGCCTGATCGCCCGCTTTTATGAGCCGAACGAAGGAAAAGTGCTTATTGACGGAACAGATATTAAAAAGTTGACAAGATCAAGCCTGCGAAAAAACATGGGGTTTGTTCTTCAAGATTCGTTTCTGTTCCAGGGCACCATCAGGGAGAATATCCGCTACGGACGCCTGGACGCTTCTGACCAAGAGGTAGAGGAAGCCGCAAAAGCAGCCAATGCCCACAGCTTCATTGAACGGCTGCCGAAAGGTTATGATACGGTTCTTACCCAAAACGGGGCCGGCATCAGCCAAGGACAGAAGCAGCTCATTTCCATTGCGAGAGCTGTTTTGGCAGACCCGGTTCTCTTGATATTGGATGAAGCGACAAGCAACATCGATACAGTGACAGAAGTGAAAATACAAGAAGCGCTCGGCCGTTTAATGGAGGGCAGAACAAGCGTCATCATCGCCCACAGGCTGAACACGATCCAAAGAGCCGATCAGATTCTTGTGTTAAAGGACGGAGAAATGGCTGAAAAAGGGAGCCATGCAGAACTTCTGAAGCAAAAAGGATTTTACAATGAGTTATACGAAAGCCAGTTCCATGAATCATAAATAGGGAAAAAGGCCTCCGGCAAAGTGCGGAGGCCTTTTTTTGCGCTGATCTATAGTACTTTTAAGTTATTTTTAGATAAATGTAACGAAATTACTTGACGTAAACAAGTTATGTATATATACTAGCTTACATAAAGTAAGTGATAATAATTTTCAAGGAGGATTTTATGAATAAATCATTCGAAGCAGGTACATTACTTTTAAGGGTTGTTACAGGTATTATCTTTTTTGTTCACGGCTTATCAAAATTTCAAGGATTAGAAGGGACCATGCAATTTTTCCAAAGCATCGGACTTCCCGCCTTTTTGGTTTATGTGATCGCAACAATTGAATTAGCCGGCGGCGTTCTGATCTTTTTCGGTTTGGCGACACGCGTTATCGGCGCGCTGTTTGCCATTACGTTAATCGGCGCTATCTTTACGGCGAAGCTTTCGGCTCCATTTATGGGCGGATCAGAATTTGACTTCATTTTATTAGTAGCGTCTGTTCACTTAGCTCTTTCAGGAAGCCGTCTGCTTGCACTCGACCAGCTCCTTTTCAAAACAAAAAAGGGAGAAAATTTCTCAGCATAAGAAAGAAGGCATTCAAATGACCGGCATTCATAAAGATACAACAATCGGTTATGTCAAACTGACGATCAAAAGCCTAGAGCGCTCGCTCGCCTTTTACCAACATGTGATCGGCTTTCAGGTCGTCTCACAAAGGGATCATACCGCAGAATTATCGGCTGACGGAAAACAAGTGCTGCTGGTGCTTGAAGAAAACCCGAGTGCCGTCGTCCTGCCTGAACGAACAGTCACCGGCCTTTACCATTTTGCGATTCTTCTTCCTGACAGGAAAGAACTCGGCATTGTGCTGGCCCGGCTGATCGAAAACGGCATTGCGCTCGGTCAGGGTGATCATGCCGTGAGTGAGGCCCTTTATCTGTCTGACCCGGACGGAAACGGCATTGAAATTTACGCCGACCGTCCCCGCAGCACGTGGCGGCGCGATTCTGAGGGCAACTATGTCATGACGACAGCGCCCGTCGATGTCGAAGGACTGCTCGAAGAGGCCGGAGCTGAGCGGGAAAGCCGGCTGCCGGAAGGAACCGTCATCGGCCATATTCATCTGCATGTCACTGATTTACAGGAAGCAAAAGCCTTTTACACCGATGTACTCGGCTTTGACATTGTCGGCAATTACGCAGGCATGTCCGCCTTGTTTATCTCGGCAGGAGGCTATCATCATCATATCGGCCTGAATATTTGGGCCGGAAAAAACGCGCCGCCGAAACCGGCGAACGCCAGCGGACTGGACTATTACACCATCGTGCTGCCGCATCCGGAAGAGCTGTCAAGGGTGACAAAAGCGCTGACAGATGCCGGCTATCCGATTGAAGAAAAACAAGAAGGCATATTCGTCAAAGATCCGGTTTCCGGGGCGCATATCGCGTTTACACTATAAAATAAAACACCTTGCTGCTTACATGCGCAAGGTGTTTTATTTTTCTGAAATTTTCTTGAAAAGGACCGGGAAAGAGGATAATCTGAGATAAAAATGCTTGGCCTAAGGAGGAGTATCATTGAATTGGAACCAGCTTATTTCAGGTAAAATCGCGTTAAACCAATATGTACACCATGCAAAAGAAAATGGGGCGGCTTTTCATATTCATTATTGGGGAGCTATGCCGAAGCATTATAATAATCTTATCCATAAGCACTCCTTCTTTGAAATCACCTTTGTCGTCAGCGGAAAAGGCCAATATGAAGAAGGAGAAAAAACGTATCCTCTCCAAGAAAATACGATATTTGTCACCCGTCCCGGCGTTATCCACCAAATCAAAAGCGAAACGGGCTTAAGCCTTCTTTATGTCGCCTTTGAATTAATCGGCCCTGCCTCAAGTGAGGAGTGGATCAGGGTGATCGAAGAAGTCAAACAGACAGCCGAAGCCGTCATCCCCGTCAAAGAGGATGAGCCGGCCGTATTGCTTTGGAAAACATTAATGCTGCAAGCGGCCCGCCCCGGTCAGGCATTTGGAAAAGAAATTCTGACAAGTATGGCCTGCTCGCTTATTTTGACATTGCTGCAAACCGCAGCTCCCCTGCCGCCTCTCATTTCTCATCAGGAATCAATCGAAACATCTTCTGCTCTGCTTACGCAAGTCAAACTTCATATTAAAGACAATTTATCGCAGCCGTTTCTGCTGGCCGGCGTCTCAAGCCACTTTCATATCTCGGGCCGCCATCTGTCCAGGCTGTTTGTATCGGAAACGGGCGTCAGTTATTCCGACTTTGTCCGGCATGAAAGGGTGAAACAAGCGGCTTCCCTGCTTAAATCAACGGACTTGTCCATTAAACAGATTGCCGAAGAGGTCGGTTTGACCATCCACTATTTTACGAGAGTGTTCAAGGCGCAGATGGGCAGCTCTCCCGGACAGTTTCGCTCTCTATATAAAAAGACGAATGTCACAGTCTATCAAAAAGAGCAGCCGGGCCTCTAACATGTCTCGAAAGGGCAAAAACATGTCTCCATAATATAAAGACGAGAGAGCGCGGCTTCCATTATAATTCTCATAAGCAATCAAGAAAGCGTTTGCAAAATCCGGCCGCAAGGAGAAAGGAAAATTCTATGAACAAGGGTGAGTTTCACATGGAAAAAAAGAAGCAGGCGATTGCTGATCAAAAGGTTCTGAGAATGATGACACTTGTGTCGACCTTCGGCGGGCTTCTTTTCGGATATGACACAGGCGTTATCAATGGCGCTTTGCCTTATATGTCGAGTAAAGAACAGCTGAATCTTAACCCGTATACAGAAGGTCTTGTCGCAAGCTCGCTTTTATTGGGGGCCGCATTCGGCGCCATGGCCGGCGGCAGGCTGTCAGACCGGTACGGGCGCCGCAAGACGATTCTCCGGCCGGATGAATTGATGTACGAAGTGCAGGGAAAACCGGCACAAAAGCTCATCAGAGGCATGCCGTATTTAGATGAACTGTGCCTTGCCGAAGAGCGGATGGGGGCTCTTTACACAGAAGGGTTGTCAGAGGCGTGGTCAAATATTTATTTGAAGTTCGCGATCGCGATAGATGTGAAAAACCGCGGTGACACTGACGCGCTGGAGCAGCTGATTTATCCTGATATAGAGGCGGGAATCAACGGCATCCCCTGGATTGAGAATTGTGTCAGTTCCGCAGATCAGGGAGCGGTCTGGGTTGATTTTAAATAGAAAAGAAAGAAGCCGAATTCCCGGGAATTCGGCTTCTTATATTTTAATATTTACAATAATGTGAAAAATAAACAAAAAGAATTGTCATCTCTGATTCTTCCTGCTATGATGGGCGAAAAAAGGGAGAACCCAAAATATGAATTCAAATGCAGTTCGGACAGAACAGCACAACAACGAACCGGCCCGGGTGACCGTCAAGGACTTTATCCTTCTTGCCAAACCGGGAATTATCATATCAAATTCACTCGCCGCATTAGTCGGGTTTTGGATCGCGTACGTAAGCTCTGGCACAACAGGCGATGGTAACATTCTCGTCACCATGCTCATTGCGATGATCGGGACGGCGTTTGTCATGGCGTCAAGCACCGTCTTTAACAACTGCTTTGACCGAAACATGGATGCCAAAATGGCGCGAACCCGCAATCGCGCATCCGTTACCGGAAAAATTCCGCCGGCGGCGATTATCACATTCGGAACCTGTCTGGGTGCTGCCGGACTGGGCATGCTCGCCTCACTCAACATATTGACCGCCATCCTCGGGCTGAGCGCTTTTTTATTATATGCAGTCGTCTATACGCTTTGGTTTAAGAGACATTCTGTATGGAGCACATTCATCGGCAGCTTTCCCGGTGCAGCCCCGCCATTGATTGGGTATTGCGCGCTGACGGGGTATATCGACATGCCGGCGGTGATCTTGTATGCCATCATGTTTTTGTGGCAGCCGCCGCATTTTTGGGCGATCGGAATCAGGCGAAAGGAAGAATACAGGGCCGCGGGCATCCCGCTTTTGCCGGTGATAAAAGGCAACCGCATGACAAAAATAAAAATGATGCGCTATATTCTGATTTTGGCTGCCGTTACGCTGCTTGTGCCTTTTTATGTGCACGTCAGTCCGTTTTACGCGGTATCTGCTTTGATACTCGGGGCCATTTGGGTGTATAAGGGTATCCGCGGCTTTACATCAGCCGATGATATTCAATGGGCGAAGGGGATGTTTATCTATTCGATCGTCTATTTCAGTTTATTGTTTATGATCATGATGGCTGATTCGTTGATCACCGTATTTTTCATGTCGTAAAAAAAGCGGCTCATTGCTGAAGAGCCGCCCGCGTTGTTTATGCTTCTTTGATGAGAGCCAAAATGTGCTCAAGCCAGGATATATAATTCCGTTCACGTTCAAGCGCTTTCGTCAGCACGAGATAATGGCCGAAATCCGGTGAGGAAAACGATTTGGCCCTCTCAGAGGATGCCATCAGCTCATCATAACTGTTTTCCAGATCAGACAGTTTCAGCTTTCGCTTTTGCAGCTGGTCCGTGAATAAATCATCCGCTTCCTCTTTCGTTAAAGCCGAAATAAAATAGGCCTTCAGCATAAATTCATCCTTGACCGTTTCCGGAATCGGCTCCTTTTTCGTCAGCCAGGCAGCAAGTTCACGCTTTCCGCTTTCGGTCAGCGTGTACATTTTTTTCTCCAGCTTCGTCCCTTGAATCGCCGTCCGAAACGTAATAAATCCTTCGTCCGTCAGCTTTTTTAATTCGGGGTAAATCTGGCTGTGCTTCGCGCTCCAAAACTGGCCCAGCTCTTCTTTAAAATAGCTCGTTATATCATATCCGCTCAATTCGCCTTTTCGCAAAAGCCCTAAAATCGCGTATTTTAAAATTCTCATGATGTCCTCCAAGCCAACTCATTTGACAGTTAGTATACCATAGGAAGTTCTGAAACGCAGAAGACCATTACATTCCGTCGGCTTTCAGGAGACAGCGGTGAGCAGCAGGTTAAGATACAGGGGATCTTCAAGACCATGTGCTTACCTCTTTTATATGACATAATGATATAATCATTGTAAAAATATAAAAATACTGGGAGGGCCATATGAACACGGTGATTGTTTACGCAAATCCGGATCAGAACAGTTTCAATGCTGCTATTCTGAAATATGTCAAAATGGCATTAAAGGACAGCGCCCAAAAGTATACGGTTATTGATTTATATGCCGATCAATTTGATCCCGTCCTGCGGTACGGCGGAGAGAAAAGGCGGTCTGACATGAGCCGGGACGCTGAAACAAAGAAATACCGGAAGCTGATGAAAGAGGCGGATCATCTCATTCTCATTTACCCGCTGTGGTGGGGAGGCGTGCCGGCGATTTTAAAGGGCTTTTTTGACAGGGTGCTTGTCGCCGGGGAAGCCTACACATTTGAAAGCGGCCGCGTAAAAGGATTGCTCACCGCAGAGACAGCCCAGGTCTTTTATACGGCGGACTCTCCGAACTGGTACTTAAAATGGTTCCGGAAAAACGCGGACTGGATTACGTTAAAAAAAGGCATTTTGCAATTTTGCGGCATTCAAAAAGTTGAGCGCAATCTGTTCTCAATTGTAAAGGACAGCTCACCCGAAATTCGGGAGAAGTGGCTGCGCCAAACATACGCCAAAGTCCGCCGTGCTTGTGAAAAAGGGGCCGCACTATGCAAATAAAAGAAATCTTCGTCATTCGCTGTCTGTCTTGTTTAAGTGTCGTCCTGCTTCATGTCGTCACGATGGTGCTGATGATTCAAGAGGAAGCCGTCTCAGAAATCGCTCACACTGTAGATTCGTTTCGGACGCTTTTGATGTTCAGCACGCCCGCGTTTATCTTTATCTCGGAATTTCTGCTTGCACGCTCTTATCCGGAAGGCGTTCCCGCAGGGTTTTTAAAGAAAAGGGGGAAGGTCATTTTTGTGCCGTTTCTGTTTATCGCCGCGCTTGATGCGATTTTGATGAAAAGTATAATGGAGGAAGAAAGCGGTTTTATTTCGTTTGTCAGAAAATTCTTAGAAAATGTGTTTTTAGGCAACTTTATCGGTTACTTCATCCTCGTGATTTTTCAGTTTTATATTCTCCACATGCTGCTGCACGGCTGGCTGAAAAAAACGTCTCCCGTATTGGTGCTGTCCGCTTCTTTTGTCATCAATGCCGTGTATTTGACCTATTTTTCATTCATTCAGCCGCCGTCATCAGCCGGGTTGGATTCAATATTTCCGTTCTTTTGGGTGCCCTTTCCGGGCTGGCTTTTCTACTTTTGCCTGGCCTTTTACTGCGGCAAGGAATATAAACGCTTTTTGGCGCTGATCAATCAATACCGCTATGCCGTATATTTAAGTGCCGTCATATCGGCTGTATTAATCGTTGCAGTTTCATATGTTAACAGCGAAGGAACGATTTCCTCAAAACGTCCGGACATTATGATTTACGCGGTCAGTATCATCTTTCTCTGCTTTCATCTCTTTTCAAAGCTGAAAAGGGTGCCTGCGGTTGTGATGTTCATCAGCAGCTATTCTTTTTCCATCTATCTGCTTCACACTTACTTTTTAATCTTAGGCTATCTGCTGGAGGGCTATCTACAGTCCCTTTCCTTACCGGCGGCCATCCTCCTGCTTTTTGCGATCTGCACGGGAGGCCCCATTTTAGTGTCATGGATATTGAATAAGTTTACATACGGGTATCTGTTTGTCGGGAAAATTTATCAGCCGAAACAGATCCGTAAAAACACGGAGGCGCATCGAGGTCACACAGGCTGAAAGACCCGCCGTTCTCGCTTATACGGATTGGAGAGTGCGTATACAACATCCGCCACTCTCTCAGAAGAAGATGCTAAACTGATAGAGTGAGAAAAAGAGAAAGGAGACAGCCATGAACAAAGCAGTCATTAATGGGGAACAGATCAGAGATATGAGCGACCTTCACCAGGCATTAAAACAAGAACTCCGCCTTCCCGAATACTACGGTGAGAACCTTGACGCCTTATGGGATTGTCTGACCGGATGGGTTGAGTACCCGCTCGTGTTGGAGTGGAGGCAATTCGAACAAAGCAAACGGCATACAGGGGACGGGGCCGAAGCGGTGCTGCAGGTTTTTCGTGACGCAAAAGCGGAAGGCTGCGACATTACCATCTTACTTTCTTAATCGTCTATCAACGCTTATAGAGGGAGGAAACAATATGAAAACAGAGAATCTGAAGTTTCCGATAGGAGAATACAAGCCGGCCGAATTCATTTCAGCCGAACAGAGACAGGAGTGGATCAATACTTTGGAGCATGCGCCGGCGAAGCTTGAACATGCGGTCATCGCAATGTCAGACAGCCAGCTTGATACGCCGTATCGTGATGGGGGGTGGACTGTCCGCCAAGTGGTTCATCATATGGCTGACAGCCACATGAACGGTTATATCCGTTTTAAATTGAGCTTAACCGAGGAAGAGCCGGCGATCCGCCCGTATGATGAAAAATGCTGGGCTGACCTCCATGATTCCAAAACGGCAGATTGCGGAGCTTCCATCGAGCTGTTAACGATTTTGCACAAAAGATGGGCCGATCTGCTGCGCTCCATGACTGATGCCCAATTTAAACGTACATTTTTCCATCCTGCAACGAAAGAGACGACAACACTCGAGAATGCGCTCGGTTTATATGTCTGGCATTCTGAGCATCACATCGCTCATATTACGGAACTTTCCCGGCGGATGGGCTGGCATTTGTCTTAGATGATGCCGGTTTGCGAAAAAACGCCAGAATACAGGCCGGCACAATCGTGCATAACGAAATAACGGCGGCTGCGGCATAGAGATGATGATAGCCGCTTGCGACGCTTGCTTCAACGGCATCGGCCGCCGCTTTTTTGACGGCGGGGAAGGGGAGTCGGCTGACCTGTTCCTGTACGGATGAAAGCCCGCCTCCGATATCTGGCATGTGTGCTTGATCTGCCGGAATGCCGTTTTTGTCTAAGCGGTTTCTGATGTCATCTCCGATCCGATCAAAGCCGGCTGTAATGAAGCCGGCATAGAGGGTCGGAGCGAGCGTCAGGCCGACCTGCCTGACCAGTGACAGCGTACCCAGCGCCGTTCCTTTAGTCGCACCGGCAGCCTCAGATACAAGCACGTTCAGCGGCGCCCCGAGCAAAAAGCCGAACCCGATCCCCGCAATGACACTTGCGATAACAAACTCCCATTTCTCTGTTACCCACAATGGAAATAAACTGAAGCCGGCGCCTGCGATCAAGCCTGATAAAACGGCTGAGAAAACCGGGCCTTTTTTATCGGTCAGCGCTCCGCCCAGCCATGCGCCGATGCCTGATGCCAAGGCAAGCGGCGTCATCCAATAACCGGCTTTTTCCGCAGAAACGTGCAGATATTGCTCTGCATATGACGGAATAAAAATGACCGCAGCAAGCAGTCCTCCCGACAAAAATCCGATCACAAGCGTCCACTGAAATACTTTGTTCTGAAGAAGCGAGTAAGCGAGAATCGGATCACCTCCCCGGCTTTCGACCCGCTTTTCATACCGCAGCAAAGAAAAAAAGAGAAGCACGCCGGCCGCGATAAATCCGAATACCTTTACATTCCCCAAGCTTTCCAAAAGAGTAGCTCCGTTAAGATTCGTAATGCCGATCATGCAGGACAAAATGGCGAGAGACAGCATCATCGCGCCGATAAAATCAAGCCTTTTTGTTTCAGGCTCTTTCGTTTCAGCAATAAACAATCCGCCGAACACAACCAATCCAGCGGCAATCGGCAAATTAATCAAAAACAGCCAATGCTACGACCCGCTTCAATCAAGCAAAAAACTGCCGATATTAGGGTCATCGCTCCTAACAGCCCGAGCGCTTTTCCCTGTTTTTCCTTCGGCAGCACCGCGAGAATATGTGAGCTGCCGATAATGAAAATCCCGCCCCCGCCAAGGGCTTGAATCAGCCTTGACGCTAAAAACATCGGAAAGCTCTGGCTGAGTGCGACAAGCAATGAGCCGAACCCGAACAGCCCGACTTTGAGAAAGAAAGTTACAGACGAGTTTTGTTTGTATAGGAGGTGGTAGTGTATAATATGTTGGAGATTATTGGGGGAATTATAATAAAAATAGCTTTTATATGATTGGAGAGAACATTGCTGACTAAAAAAAATGCCTTATCGATATTAAAAGTGTTATTTCCTATTGCCGTTTTGCTTTTAGTCATTTATCAATCAAAGAAGGAATTGACGGACCTTTCCTTTAAGCGCACGCTTTACATTATTAACGGCATCGAGCGGTATGACCTGTTTATTCTCGTTGTGCTCGGCTTGCTTGCGGTCAGTGCGATGTCCTTTTATGATTTTGTGCTGAAACGCACGCTGCGCCTCGACATACCGAACTGGAAAGTGTTCAGGGTATCCTTTATCGCCAATTCCTTTAACAACGTGCTTGGGTTCGGCGGTCTGGCGGGTGTCGGACTGCGGACGATGCTTTACAAGGAGCATACGAAGGATGTTAAAGGTTTGGTCACAGGCATCGCCTGGCTCACGTCATCAGCGCTCCTCGGCCTGTCCGTCTTCAGCATACTGACCCTCGCAAGAGTGCTGCCGGTTGAAGAAATTACCGGGGAAAAGCCGTGGATGTGGATCGTCGTAGCCGGGGTGGCGCTTATTGTGCCGGCCGCCTTGATCGCCGCAATAATCAACAATAAAAAAGCGGCGGGAGAAGATGCTGAAGCAAAGCCGAGGCATCCGGTCTTTTCTTACATCGGCGCTTCGTTTGCCGAATGGTTTGCGGCAGCTGTCGTGATGTATTACTCGCTGCTTGTAATGGGTATACAGGCTGATGTCCGCCATGTGTTCGGCGTATTTGCTATCGCGGCCATCGGCGGAATCATCAGCCTTGTGCCGGGGGGATTGGGCTCGTTTGATTTGCTGTTTCTGCTCGGCATGCAAAACATGGGCTACCCGCAGGAGGCGGTGGTGACATCCATCGTGATTTACCGTATCGTGTATTCGTTTATTCCGTTTGTATTCGGGCTGTTCTTCGCGGCCGGTGACTTGACGGAAAATACGCTGAAGCGGCTGGAAACGAATCCGCGCATGGCTCCGGCCGTTGAAACGACAAACGTGCTCTTAGTGCTTCAGCGCGCCATTTTAATCAGAGTGCTTTACGGCTCGTTATCGCTGATCGTATTCGTATCAGGACTTGTAGTGCTTGCTTCTGTTGCATTGCCGATCGACAGGGAGACAGTCATTCCCCACATTCCGCACCCGGCGCTGCTTGCATTTAACGGCCTGTCCTTAAGCGCGGCATTGATCCTTTTGATCCTGCCGATTGAATTATACAAACGGACGAAGCGCTCTTATTCAATGGCGGTTACTGCGCTTGTCAGCGGATTTGTTTTCAGCTTTTTAAAAGGAATGAATATCAGCGCCATCTTTATTTTGCCGGTCGTCATCGTCTTGCTTATGCTGATGAAACGGCAGTTTATCAGAGAGCAGGCATCCTATACGCTCGGCCAGATGGTATTTGCGGCCGCTCTGTTTATCGTCGCGCTGTTTAACTACAACATCATCGCGAGTTTTATCTGGGATAGAATGAACAGGCTGCTGCGCCACGATTACTTCGTCCATAACAATTCGCACATTACATATGCGACCATTACGGCCATTGTCGTTGTGCCGCTGTTTTTCTTCATTTTTACGATGGTTTATCATAAAAGGTCGAAGCCGATCGGTGAAGAAGCAGATCCTGAGCGGCTGAAGTCATTTCTGGCGGAGGAAGGCGGAAATGCGCTCAGCCATCTCGGATTCTTAGGAGACAAGCGGTTTTATTTCTCAAGCGACGGCAAAGCGCTTTTACTGTTCGGGCAAATTTCCAGAAGGCTTGTGGTGCTCGGCGATCCGTCAGGACAAAAAGAATCCTTTCCGCTCGTCATTGAAGAATTTTTGAACGAAGCGCATAAGCAAGGCCTGACTGTCATGTTTTATCAGATCGAACGGGAAGACATGGGATTGTACCACGATTTCGGCTATAACTTCTTCAAGCTTGGAGAAGAGGCCCTTGTCAATATGGATGCCTTCACTCTGTCAGGAAAGAAAAAGGCGGGGCTGAGGGCGATTAACAACAAATATGACCGTGAAGGCTATACGTTCCATGTGGACGATCCCCCGTTTTCATCCGAGTTTATCGCCAAGCTGAAAGACATTTCAGATGAATGGCTCGGACCGAAAAAAGAGAAGGGCTTTTCTCTCGGCTTCTTTGACCGGGACTATTTGGAACAGGCGCCGATTGCTTATATGAAAGACGCTGAAGGGGAGATCATCGCGTTTGCGAATCTCATGCCGATGTATCAGGAAGGCGAGATATCAGTCGACCTTATGCGATATCGGAAAAACGCCCCTAACGGCATTATGGACGCGCTCTTTATCCGTCTGTTCCTTTGGGCGCAGGAAAAAGGCTATACCACCTTCAATATGGGTATGGCGCCTTTGTCAAACGTAGGAACGGCCAATACGTCCTTCTGGTCGGAAAGAATCGCAGCCGTTATATTTAACAATGTCCGGTACATGTACAGCTTCAGCGGACTGAGGGCGTTTAAAGAAAAATATAAACCGGAGTGGCGCGGAAAATACTTGGCATACCGTAAAAACAGATCGCTGTCCGTCACAATGATCCTCGTCACCCGTCTCATCGGAAAAAATAAAGTAAAAAGACGCCGGTAAAAAGGCGTCTTTTTTTGTCTTTTGATTAACTGAAAATTCTAATTATATTCTGTTATACTGGATAAAGCGGCGATAAGGAGAAAGGATGGCTGATGTATGAAGCAGGCAACCGTATTACAATATGAAGCATTTACTGATGTGCCTAAAATGGGAAATCCGGCGGGAATTGTCTTGACGGGGACGGTTATTCAGATGAGGAGATGCAGCGGATCGCCAATATGGCCGGATACAATGAAACATCGTTTCTCTGCAAAAGCACGGCAGCCGATGTGAAAATCCGCTACTTTACGCCCGGCCGCGAAATGAATTTATGCGGCCATGCTACCGTTGCTTCTCTCTATGCATTAATTGAAAAGGGAAGGCTTCAGTCCGACCAAACATACACCATCGAAACGAAAGCGGGCATTCTTCCCGTGGAAGCTTCTGAACGTGTCGGGCGGATGTATATCACGCTCGAACAGGCTTCTCCTCAATTTCTGCCATTTACGGGGGACAAAGAAAAACTGGCGGCCTCGCTCCGCATCACGGCTGCGGACTTTCATGATCAGCTTCCGATTGTATATGGCTCAACGGGTATTTGGACACTGATCGTTCCGTTAAAAACACTTGAAGCCTCACAAGGTATGGTGGCGGACAACAAACAATTTCCGGATATTCTGCACGACCTTCCGAAAGCAAGCGTTCATCCGTTCTCAATTGAAACGGTTCATCCGGAGAGTGATCTGCACGGGCGTCACTTTTCTTCCCCGTTTTCGGGTACGGCGGAAGACCCGGTTACGGGAACAGATCCGGCGTCATGGGGGCATATATGAGAAAATACGGAGGTTCGGATGCTGCCACGCTGACGGTCGAACAAGGCCAAGAAATCGGCAAAGAGGGAAAAGTGGAAATTAATATTAGTGAGGAAAACGGAGAGGCCAAAATAAAAATGACGGGAACTGCGGTTTATGCCGAATCAATCCATCTTCAGCTGCCATAACGGTTTACAAAAAGCCGTGCTTTCCGTTATATTATAAATGATAATCATTTTCAATTGAATAGGAAGGTGAATCGGCATGCCGAAAACCGAACAATTACACCAAAACTCAAGTCTTAAAAACACCATCAGAAACAGAAGATCCATTCGGTCATTTAAACCGGAAACCGTATCTGCTGATGTCATATTAGATTTGCTGGAAACCGCAGTCTACGCCCCAAACCACAGACTGACAGAACCGTGGCGTTTTATCTATGTGGCAAGTGAAGCGGGAAAAGAGAAGCTTGCAAACAGCTACGTCTCATTTTTCCGAAAGATTAAGGATGATTTTAACGAGGAAAAAGAACAGAACATGAGAAAAACGCTCGGCGCCGTTCCGGGATTTTTGCTGGTCGTTTTAAAAGAAGATGAAAACGAATTTACAAGAAACGATGATTTTGCGGCAGTAAGCGGCATGATTCAGAACCTTCAGCTGCTCGCTTATGAAAACGGCATCGGAATGGTATGGAAAAGCGGCAGAATCCTTTATGACAAACAAGTGCATCAAGACTTCGGCCTTGCGGACAATGAACGCTTTGCCGCCATCATCCAAACGGGCTATCCCGACGAACAGCCTAAGGCGAAAGAACGGACACCGGCAGGCCGCCTGTTCACAGAGCTTTAAAAAAATCCCCGTCTCATAAAAAGGCGGGGATTTTGTCATTAGCGTGTTTTGCTTTTGGCTCTGTTGTCAGCGGCTTTCATCCGCGCCTGTGCTTCGCGGTCGGCGGAATCAGCAAGCTCGCTTGAATATTCCTCATATGTGCCGTCAGTCTCGCGTTTCAGAGCGTCAGGAACTTGAGGAAGCTTTTGTTTGTTTTTATCACGGTTTTTGTGAGTATGATTTCTGCCCATATCAAATGCCCCCTAAAAAGTGATATCAAACAAACATAGTATTTGTCATACCGGGATGTTTATACGGCTTACTTCCGCTTGGCTGCTCTTTCCGCCTTTTTGAATTCACCGGAATAAAGAACTTCCTGCATTTTTTTCAAGTTGGCTCCCTGCTGATGTTTTTCGCGCTTCTTTTCCATAAAAGAAGACCTCCTTCAAACAGAATACCATTAGGATTGGCTTTTATTACCGTTTTTATGCAGTAATAGCTCTTTTAAAACGAAATCAAGCTCTGCATACATAAATCGAAAACCGGCCGTCATCGCCTGTTTGGGAAGTGCACGCTGTCCTTTTACGATCAGCAGGCTCATGTCACCCAATGCCTTAGTCAAAAAGAATTCAGGAACGGGAATCCAGTGAGGGCGGTGCAGGACGCTTGCGATCGTTTGCCCGAACTGTTTCATTTCAACGGGATTGGGTGACGTGACATTCATCGGTCCGCAGATCTCGTCATGCTCCGCCGCATAGGAGATGAGTTCAGCCGCATCTTCCACATGAATCCATGACAGCCATTGGCGTCCAGAGCCGATCGTACCTCCCGCAAATAACTTATAAGGAAGAACCATCAGCGGTAAAGCCCCTTTTTCGCCGAGCATCACACCGAATCTGGCATACACCGTCCTGATGCCGAGCGCCTCTATTTTTGGCCTTCCCGCTCCCACATATGAGCAGTATGGCTGAGAAAGTCTTCATTAGACGCGGGAGATTGCTCAGTGAACGTTTTGTCCCTGCTTGTGCCGTAGATGCCGGCCGCGCTCGCCTGAATCAGCGTATGCGGTTTTTCCGGCTGGTGCTGAATGAGCCGTCTGACTTCCCTTGTCGCTTCAACGCGGCTTGAGATGATTTGTTCTTTCGTGCTGTCCGTCCAGCGGTCAAAGATGGATTTTCCGGCAAGGTTCACCCATATATCAATAGGGGAAAGCTCGCGCTCAGGCGCCGCATTCTCAGCCAGCCATTGAATATATGTCACATTTTTTTGTTCGGTTTCTTTCTGTTTTCTTGATAAAATAAAGACATGATGTCCCTTGCGGGTAAACACATCTGTCAGAGGCCGTCCGAGAAAACCGGTGCCGCCTGTCATCGCGATATTCATATCCATCTCTCCTTACACATGTATAGATACACTTTACCTCATTTCATAAAAAGAAAAACGCCTGAACACCGCGGGCGGGAAAGGAGACCGGGATGCCGTTTATTACGAAAATATCGACGCAAAAGAAAAATACCGAACGCTTTAACATCTTTCTCGATGAGAAATACGCATTCAGCGTTGACGCGGATGTGCTCGTCCGCTTTGATCTGAAAAAAGGAAAAGAAGTGGACGAGCTTGACATCCTTGAAATCCAGCACGGCGATGATGTGAAAAAAGCCTTTAACCGCGCAGTTGAATTTTTATCGTACAGGATGCGCTCAGAAAAAGAAGTGAGAGACCATTTGAAGAAAAAAGAAACACCGGACACGGTGATTGCCGAAGTCATCCGCAAGCTGTACGATTACAGCTATTTAAATGACAAAGAGTTCGCCGAGGCTTATGCGAGCACCCACAAAAAAACAAACGGCAAAGGGCCTGACGTTCTGTTCCGTGAGCTGAAAACGAAGGGGATAGACGACGATACCATTAAGGAGACGCTCAGCGCATTCACAGTCGATGAACAGATTCAAGAAGCGCTTAAACATATCGGGAAAGTTCTAAAAAAAGATAAAAAGCTGTCAACGAAAGAGATAAAGCAGCGGGCGCAAATGCAGCTGCAGCGAAAAGGCTTCTCCTTCGACGTCATCAATGCGGCTTTGGAGCAGACCGAATACGAAAATGATGACGAAGCTGAAATGGAAGCCTTGAAGGCGCATGCCGAAAAGGCGATTCGTAAATATCGCTATGACGGTTCATATGAAAGCGGAATGAAGGTAAAGCAATACTTATTCAGAAAAGGATTTTCGCTTGATAACATTGACCAATTTTTGCAGGAAGAGGAGTAAGCCTACATGGAAAAACGATACAGCCAAATGACGCCTCATGAATTACAGACAGAAATCGCAGGACTGACTGAACAAGCAAGAAAAGCAGAACAGATGGGCATTGTAAACGAGCTGGCGGTGCTTGAACGGAAAATCACGATGGCAAAAGCCTACATGCTGAACCCGGAAGATTTCATTCCCGGCACGGTGTATCAAATAGACGGATCGAACGATACATTCCATATCGAATATGTAAACGGTGTTTTTGCTTGGGGCTGCAGAACTTCGTCACCGGATCAGGAAGAGGCGCTGCCGATTTCCGTTTTACAAGAAAAAAGATAACATAAGGGGCCGCTCGGCCTCTTTTTCTATTCAGCACATTCGTTTCAGGTTTTAGTAAAAAATAATTGAATTCGCCTTACATATCTTTTAAGATGGAATTCGTTGTTTTTTATCAAAAAGGAGGCGATTTGCGTTGAATATCAAAGTGAAGCAGCCATCTGTTAAATTAATCATCTTTGTGTTAATGATTTGTACCTTTTCCATCGGGTATACGGAATATGCTGTCATGGGTATTCTGACGTCGATTGCCGATGACTTTCATATACATGTATCTTCTGCGGGCATGCTTGTAACAGCCTATGCGGCAAGCGTCTGCCTGACAGATCGTAACGATTTTTGCAGTCAAACTGCCGAGAAAACCGGTGCTCCTCGGATTGATGGGCATCTTCGTCCTCGCGAATCTAATGAGCGTTTTCGCGCCTAACTTTGCTGTTTTGGCGATTTCCAGAGTTTTATCCGCTTCAATCCACGGGGCATTTTTTGCGATTGCCATGGTATTTGCAAGCGAGATGGTGCCGCCTGAAAAACGCGCGGCGGCAGCGGCTTCTATGAACGGCGGTTTAACAGTGGCACTGATGCTGGGCGTTCCGTTCGGCTCCTACTTAGGCGATGCGCTTAACTGGAGAGCTGTCTTTTCCATTATTACCGTCTTGGGCATTATCGGATTTATCGGCCTGATGATGACCGTTCCGAATCGAAAACCGAAAGTGATTCCGATGTTGATGAATGAATGGAGTGTTTTTAAGCATAAGCAAGTGATCTATTCCTTTGCCATCACCATTCTGGGTTATTCAGGCGTGTTTATTGCTTACACGTTCATCGAACCGATTCTCAGAAACTCAGCCGGATTCGGCACAGTCGGCATCACGGGCGCTCTCTTTGCTTACGGCCTGGGTGGTGTGGCAGGTAATTTCTTCGCGGGAAAAGTGCCGCTCCAGTTGCTGACGCGCACGATGATCGGCGTCATGATCGGCTTAATCGGCGTATTGGCGATCTTCCCGTACGTTGCTGTCTTTCCTGCCGCAGCCGTATCAGCGACATTTTTATTCGGCGCATGCGCATTCGGCACGCCGCCGCTTTTACAGACGAAGGTGATTTCATCATCTGAAAGCGGCACAACCATTGCCGCGGCGGTGAGCGTTTCCGCGTTTAACCTTGCCAACGCGCTTGGCGCGTGGATCGGGGGATTGATTCTGAGCGGAACAGGATCTTACTCATGGCTGTTTGCCGGCGGCGCGCTGATGACGGCGCTCGGCCTTGTGCTCTCAACCTTCGCCCATCAGTCAGAGAAAAAAGACGTATACGAATACCAAGTTCATAAAGGGTAAAAAAAGCTTGCCGGTGATGTCTGTCCGGCAAGCTTTTTCAGCCTTGTTTGTATTTTAGCGGCATCATGACTTGAAGAGTGTTTTTTATCACAAAAAGAGACCGGGACACAATCCCAGTCTCATCACTGTTTTTCTTATCGTCTGCCGGACGCCCTCATCCGCTCTTGCGGGTGCGTATTCGTCGATCCGTCCGCACGTTTCGAAGCGAAGTCATCCTTTGCCCGCGGTTCGCCTTCAAACTTATTATTGTTTTGATTAGGAAATCCTTTTGCTTTGTTCCGGACCATTTGTTTTCCCCCTCGGCCAATATCAAAAGGTTGCGCCTTCTGAACTGAAGACGTAAAGTTAGTATATGCCTATGACAAGCTGTGTAAAAGCAGCAGGTTTTCCCAAGGAAAGGAGACAGAGACATGAATACATATATCGATAAACTGACGAATTTGCTGCTTGAGAAAAATGAAATGCTCAGCTATTTACAAGCACGGACTTGGGTTGAGCTTTTATGGGGAGATTTCGAAGCGACTTATGCAAAAGCGGGACGCCCTTATCAAGGAGAGCAAATGACAGAACGAGTCGTCAAGGAATGGATCGAATCATACGGCAGCAAGCTTCACATGTTCCAAAGCATGCGGGAAGACGTTTCTCATTATTTGGACCAAAGCAGGGGGCTCCTGCATTAATATAAAATGTCGGTCCGCCGGATACATCCGGCGGGTTTTTTTCATGTTTTACAAAAGATATGGGAAAATCATGTTTGATGACTCGCTGAATGTGGAAACGTTTAATAACTTGTTAAATAGCGGGGAGGAACCGAAATGAACATGAAAAAAGGGTTAACCGCATTTATTCCAGCCGCCGGACTATGCTTATTTTTAGCGGCAGGCACCGTCTTTTTTGATCCGGCAGCAAATGCAGCAGCGAATCAGCAAACAAAAATAGACAGCACGGCAGGTACATATATCATCAAAGCAGGAGAACTCAACGTCCGCACAGAACCAAATACACAAGGGCGGATTTTAGGAACGCTCCGCTCAGAGGATGCCGTAAAGATTAAGCAATTTAAAGGCGCAGACTGGGCCAAGATTGAATATAAAGGGCAGGAAGCCTATATCTCAACTCATTTTCTGATGAAACAGCCGGTGAAGGCAGTAACGGCGAAACAAACCGCTTTTTATTCACCGACCTTGGAAAGCGGAAAAACCGATTCCATTAAAGCCGGTGAAACGGTGACGCTGCTCGGCTGGGGATTCAGTGAGGACGGCGGATTTGACCGTAATTGGGCGTACGTGACATACGGCGGAAAAGCAGGCTACGTGAAAACTGCGGATGTAAGCCGATTAAGTAAGTAGGCAGGCGCATTGCCTGCTTTTTTTCTGAAACAATTTCCCTTTCCTTACGTAAGAATGAAAAAGGAGATGGACATATGATCGGTTTTATCTGAGGCATGCTGATGGCGGCCGCGGGCGTCTTGGTCAAATGCTTTCCCCCGAGGTCGATAAACAGCTTGTACGGCTATCGGACGAGGCGCTCCATGTCGAGCGGAAGCCAATGGAAAGAAGGGAATCGCTTCAGCGCGAGCCTGATGATTATATTCGGTCTGTTTGCGGCGGCTGCGGGGATTGCCAGTGAAAGATTCATTCCATTCAATCAGCCCTTCAGCCTGATCCTTCAGGTCACTTATTTGGCCGCAGCCTGTGCACTGACCATTTCAATGACAGAAAGAAGACTGAAAAACAGGGGAGGAGAGCGGAATGAATGACATCACCTTTCAATTTATAGAAACGAACGGCATTACGCTGCACGTTGCTTCAGCCGGCCCGAAAGACGGCCCTTTGGCTGTGCTTTTGCACGGGTTTCCGGAATTTTGGTACGGCTGGAAGAACCAAATCAAACCGCTTGCGGACGCCGGATATCATGTGGTTGTGCCCGATCAGCGCGGCTACAATCTCAGTGACAAACCGGTCGGAATCGGACATTATGTGATTGATGCGTTAAGAGATGACATCATCGGACTGATCACGCATTTTTCTTTAGAAAAAGCCATTGTGATCGGACATGATTGGGGAGGAGCCGTCGCTTGGCATTTGGCGTCCACACGGCCGCAATACGTTGAAAAACTGATTGCAGTCAATATTCCGCATCCGGCGGTTATGCGGAAGGTCACTCCTTTCTATCCGCCGCAATGGAAAAAAAGCTCCTACATTGCTTTTTTTCAGCTCCCTGAAAAGCCCGAGCGCAGATTATCAGAAGACAATTACCGCGTATTGGATCACGCTATCGGCTTATCTGAACGCCCGTCGCTCTTTTCTTGTGAGGATGTTCAGAAATACAAAGAAGCCTGGGGCAGAAAAGGCGCGCTCACGGCCATGCTTAACTGGTACAGAGCGATCAGAATCGGCGGCTTAGGTTCAGCCGTGCCGATTGCAATGCCTATCCCGTACCGGTTAATCTGGGGCATGAATGACCGCGCATTAAGCAAAAAACTCGCCAAAGAAACAAAAAGACAGATTCCAAACGGCGAATTAATTTTTATCGACGATGCCTCTCATTGGGTAAACCACGAAAAACCAGACATCGTCAACCATCTGATTCACGAATATCTGCAACGATAAAGTCTGTATGCCGTACAGACTTTTTCTTTTTTTTCTCATATCTGCAGGAAAACATGACAAAATAAAAATATATAACCATGAAGTGAAAAATTTATCATTCACTGTAACAAAAAAAAGGTTTAAACGACTTTAAAAAAAGGAATAGCCTAACTGAAGTTTTGCGGACAATTCCTTTAGGGCCATATTAAAAAAGAATAATACAAAGAAGGTGCCTTCATGAAACAAGGGTTAATCTCAATTATTATTCCGTCTTACAATGAAGGAAACAATGTCAAACTCATTCATGAATCGTTAAAGAAAGAGTTTCAAACGATTCACTATGACTATGAAATTTTCTACATCAACGACGGAAGCGCGGATGACACACTTCAGCAAATAAAAGAACTGGCCGCAAGAAACCATCGGGTCAAATACATATCCTTCTCCCGTAACTTCGGGAAAGAAGCTGCTATTTTGGCAGGCTTCGAGCACGTGCAGGGCGAAGCGGTTATCGTGATGGATGCGGACCTGCAGCATCCGACGTATCTGCTCAAAGACTTCATTCAAGGCTATGAAGAAGGGTATGACCAAGTCATTGCCCAGCGCAATCGAAAAGGGGACAGCCCTGTGCGTTCTGTGCTTTCCTCACTTTATTATAAATTTATTAACAAAGCGGTTGAGGTTGATTTGCGTGACGGTGTAGGAGATTTCCGCCTGTTGAGCAGGCAGGCCGTAGACGCCCTCCTGAAGCTGAGTGAAGGGAACCGTTTTTCAAAAGGGCTGTTTTGCTGGATCGGATTTGATCAGAAAATCGTTTTTTATGAAAATGTCGAGAGGCAAAACGGCACCTCAAAATGGTCGTTCAGCAATCTGTTCAACTACGGAATGGACGGCGTCGTTTCCTTTAATAACAAACCGCTGAGAATCTGTTTTTTCACCGGCATTCTGATTTTACTATTGTCGATTGTTTACATTGTGGCCACCTTTATTCACATTCTTACAAATGGGGTGTCTGTACCGGGCTATTTTACGATTATTTCCGCCGTGCTGTTTTTGGGAGGCATCCAGCTTTTGAGCCTCGGCATTATCGGGGAATATATCGGCCGGATTTATTATGAAACAAAAAAACGCCCGCACTATTTAATTAAAGAAGCGAATATCACATACGGAGATCAAAATGAAACGAATTATACAAAAAAGCGCAAGTGGAACCATTGACGCAGCTCCGCTCTGTGCCAAGGCTGGAGATGTTTTATGAAAAAAGCGAATATCATCATGTTTGCGGCCAGTGTGCTCATTGCGGTGCTTGCCCATGTTTTCTTTTTAAAAGAGTGGACGGCCGGGCGCTATATGACGGGCTCGGGAGACGGAATTGCCCAAATGGCCGTGTTCAAAAAACTGCTGTTTGAACAATACATGCATGGCCAGCTGTTTTACAGCTATTCATTCGGACTGGGCGGGGGAGTGTACAGCCAGCTCGGCTATTATTTTTCTACTTCTTTTCTTTTTCTTTGTATCTCTGCCGTTGTCTGCATTTTACAGCTTATTCATTTGACCGGTCAGGCCGACGCACTGTTTTGGGCCCAGGCATCCGTCTTTATCAGCATTGCCAAGCTCAGTTTTATCATCTTCACAGCGGCCTGTGTCTTTCGATATCTCGTCAAACAGCAGGTGCCTGCATTTATCGGCGCCGTTTTGTACGGCGTTTCGATTATCTTCTTCCGGCACGAAGTCTATTGGGACTTTTTCACCGACAGCATGCTGTGGCTTCCGATGCTCGTTTACGGAACAGAAAAAATTATCAGGGAGCAAACGCCCGCGTGGTTTATATTTGCCTGCGCGCTGACCTTGATCAACAATTTTTACTTTGCGTATATTAACCTGATTTTTATCGGCATTTACATTTTATTCAGATGGATGATCCGCCTTGAGGAAACGGAGGCGGGCAAACTTGCCCAATGCAGAATGTTTATTTTATCCGGCTTGCTGGGCTTCGGAATAAGCGCGGTGTCCTTTATTCCTGTCGTGTACGGTTATCTGAATAATCTGCGTCCTAAGTATACACAGTATATTGATTGGCTCGATTTTTCCGATAATATTTTATTCTCAAGCCGGATTATCATACTGCCGGCAATTTTTTTGCTTTTCTTATTTACATTCCCTTTATACAAGTATCGTTTGTTCCGCTTGTTTGCGGGGATCAGCCTGGTTTATATTCTGTTTCATTTCAGTCCGTTCGCAGCAAGCGCCTTTAATGGATTTTCAGCTCCGCAAAACAGGTTTGAATACGTCCTATGCTTTACGGTTGCTGGTGCGGCTGCGGCCGGGCTTTCCAAGCTTTCTGAAGTAAGATTGAAGGATATACTGGTTTCGGCCGTGCTTGCCGTTCTGCTTTATTGGAACAATGTGAGGCGGCACAGCCTGGATATTACCGAGCCGGCCAATTTATCTATTATTCTGCTTCTGGCGCTGACCATTGCGGCTCTTTTGGCCGCAGCGACTGCGGTGAAACGGGGGATGCCGGCCGTTTACGCCATCGTTATCCTGACGGCTGTGCTTACGGCAAATACATATGAAAAGTACGCTTTGTCAGAAGGCGGAAAGCTGTATACGGTGTCAAACGCATTTCTGACAGGTGATGACTATAAAGGCAGTGAGCAATCCGGGCTTATTCAGCGCCTGCAAAAAAAAGACCCGGATCCTTACGCACGTGTGGATTGGATGAACGGCGTTTTCAATAACACGCCGATCATATACGGATTCAACGGATTCAGCGTATACTCCAGCATTTTAAACCGCAATCTGCTGTCTTTTTATTGGAATGACCTTCAAATCGACATGGGCAGAGAAAGCGTCAGCCGCTATGCGACATTAGGGAACCGGGCGAATTTATACAGCCTGCTTTACGGGAAATATTATATGACGGAAAAAACAAACGAAGCCAATGTCCCGTACGGCTTTACAAAAATCATGGAATCTTCCCGCTACGCGGTCTATCAAAATCAATATGTGCTTCCGTTTGTCCGAACAGCCGATCATGTGTATAAGGAGCGCAATCTGGAGAAAGCGCCTGCGCTTGTACGAGAACGGGCGATGCTTGACGGAATCATAACCGAATCCGGAGGAGACAAAATGAAACAAGCCCCGGAGGCGCAGAATTTGATTCGCGATTCAAACGTAACAGCCGAGGGTGCGGATTATCATGACGGCATACTGACGGTAAACAGGGACGGCGGCGGTCTGAACATCACTCCGCATTCGCCATCAAAGACTGCCGGAGATTACTATGTCAGCTTTTATTTGGAAAACAAGGCGAAAGACCAAGGCTTCACATTAAAGGTGAACGGCTACACAACAACGAGAAAATCAAATAAATCCATTTACAAAACTGGTGTCAACGACCTCACCATCAGAGTGCCGAAAACAAAAACAATAAACATCCGTCTGCCGAAAGGAACGTATCAGCTTGACAGTCTGGCGCTGTACGAAGAAAATTACCAGACGCTCAAAAGAGCTTACAAAAAAGCTGAAAAAGAAAAACAGGCTGACATCAGCTGGCGCGGAAATACCCTGCATATCGCGTATCAAAATACCGCCGATGCACCGTATATTATGCTTCCCATTCCTTATGAAAAAGGCTGGGAGCTGACGATTAACGGCAAAAAAGAGCAAATTGAAAAAGTAGATTACGCCTTTATCGGATTTAAGGCGCAAAAAGGGAAAAACGACATTGAATTAACCTATTATCCGCCTTATTTCAAACCGTCTTCAGCCGTTTCCGTCATCAGTCTTGTTCTTGCAGTCATATATGCGAGAAGACAAAAAAAGCCCGGCTCTTAAACAGAGCCGAGCTTTAATTTTTTCTGGAGCTTTTCCTCGCTGAAGATCCAGCCGGTGTAAGAGGAGAGAAGTTCTAAATCATGGCTGAGATGCACGATAGCGACAAAAGGATAGTGGCCTTTGCTGCGATAGCGCAAATCGATAAAACGCACCTCATAATGATCTTTAAAGGTATCAATCTCCCACCTGTACACAGGAGAAAATGAAAGAAAGGCTGCAATGTTTTCATCCTGTTTCGCGGCTTTCATCACATCTGTTTCCGGAACGGGCACCCGGTTGAATGTATCCAATATCACCACGTGGCCGTCAAGGCTTCTGCCGACATAAAAGGCATGCGCCGTCGTCACGGCAATCCGCCACTGCCTGAACTTCATCGTCGGCGAAATAATGATGGTTTCAATATCTTCTTCAATCATTTCACGAAGCCTTCGTTTAATCCGCAGCTGCATCAAAAGCCTGATGACATAATATCCGGCAAGAATGATATACAGCATCAAAAACGTAATGCCCGGATGTCCGCCTATATACCATACGGCAATCGCGGCCAAATGGCTGATGAAAATAAACGGATCAAAGGTATTTATTAAACCGAGCGCCACCCATTTTTTCGAAAAAGGGCGGATGGCCTGCGTTCCGTAAGCATTAAAAATATCGACAAACACATGCAATACGACAGCCAGGAGCGTCCACAGCCACAAATGCAAAAAGTTTGCCTCCGGGTAAAATAAGAACAAAATGCCCGGGATCAAAAGCGACCAAATCAATACAGCGGGAATAGAGTGCGTGAAGCCTCTGTGATTTCGTATATAAACGGCATTATTTTTCAGCTTTAACACAGTATCAATATCAGGTGCCTGAGAGCCCGCAAGCGCTGCGATCATGACTGCCTGAGACATGGGGGTATGCATGCCTACGGCTGGGTCAAGAGTGGCGAGTCCGCCAAGCGCGATGCCCATGACAACGTGAGTGCCAGTATCCATTGGTGACCTCCTTGCAGGTGAAAAAATCAGTGAGCCTGCATATTTCGCATTATAAGATATTCCCCATTTTCTGTTTGCCCAATCATGGCGTGTATCAGCCGTTCTCATATGTTTCCGCTTTTTCTTTATCTTTATTTAATGTAACATATTATCGTGATGTGCCCTTAGTGTACACCAAAAAACAGTTTTAAGAAAAGCGGGACGCGACCATCTGAGGAGAAGATATGAACGCACTTGAAGAAAAAATGAAACAAAAAGACATAGACAAATTTCGTGAGGACTTAATTACATGGTTCGAAAGGGAACAGCGAATTCTGCCGTGGAGAGAAAACCAAGATCCGTATCGGGTGTGGGTGTCAGAGGTTATGCTGCAGCAAACGCGCGTAGAAACCGTCATTCCTTATTTTCAGCGGTTTGTTGAGCAATTTCCGACGGTTCGGGCTCTCGCCGAAGCCGATGAAGAAAAAGTGCTCAAAGCGTGGGAAGGACTAGGCTATTATTCCCGTGTCAGAAATCTGCAAACCGCTGTAAAAGAAGTCAACGAGCAATACGGGGGAGTCGTTCCCGCGGAGGAAAAAGAATTTGGCGGGCTGAAAGGAGTCGGCCCTTATACAAAAGGAGCCGTGCTCAGCATTGCATACAACAAGCCGATCCCCGCCGTAGACGGCAATGTGATGCGTGTCATGTCAAGAATCCTTTCCATATGGGACGATATTGCCAAACCTAAAACAAGAACGATTTTTGAACAGGCCGTGAAGGCATTTATTTCACATGAAAAACCATCTGAATTTAATCAGGGCCTGATGGAGCTTGGAGCCATCATTTGCACGCCGAAATCGCCGTCTTGCCTTTTGTGTCCCGTGCAGCACCATTGCTCGGCGTTTGCGGAAGGAACAGAGCGGGAGCTGCCCGTCAAAAGCAAAAAGAAAAAACCGGGAATCAAAACGATGGCAGCCGTTGTTCTGACAGATGAACAAGGTAAGATCTATATTCATAAACGGCCGTCAAAAGGACTGCTCGCCAACCTATGGGAATTCCCGAACACCGAGACCCAAAAAGGAATAAAAACCGAACGGGAGCAGCTTGCATCATTTTTAGAAAAAGACATGGGCGTAAAAGCGGAAATCGGCGAACTGGAAGGCATCGTTGAACATGTTTTCACTCATCTTGTATGGAATATTTCTGTGTTTTTCGGTAAAGTAAAACAAGTGTCGGATACAACAAAACTGAAACAAGTCATAAAAGAAGAACTCGAGGAATACGCATTCCCTGTTTCCCATCAAAAGATCTGGAAAATGGCGGACAGCGTTCAATCATAGGTGACGCGCGTGCCGTGGCCGTAATCTGCTTCATTCCGTTTCAGCCCGCCGCGCGCTTCGATTTCCTGTACCAGTTCCCGGTATTTGGACTGGCCTTCCTCGTTTAGATACGGCATAATTTGCTGGAAAGCATGATGGAAATAGGCAAGCTCTGAGTCTTTCCAATCTTTTTTTGACATCATGGCCAATTCGCCCATATCACGTCCGACATACATAAAAGAAGACCCCTTTCAACAGTTAATATGCTTTTATTGTTTGTTGAATGCAAAGAACTATACGCAGCAAGGAGCTGAGGAAAAAATGGAACAAAATAAATGCGCACTTATCACGGGAAGCAGCCGCGGAGTCGGCAAAGCCGCTGCCATCAGACTGGCGGAAAAAGGATACAACATCGTTATCAATTATGCCCGCAGCAAAAAAGCGGCATTAGAAACAGCCGAAGAAATTGAAAAGCTCGGCGTAAAAACACTTGTGGTTAAAGCAAACGTCGGACAGCCGGCAAAGATTAAGGACATGTTCCGCCAGATCGACGAAGCCTTCGGCAGACTCGACGTATTCGTAAATAACGCGGCTTCAGGCGTGCTGAGACCCGTTATGGAACTTGAAGAAACGCATTGGGACTGGACGATGAATATTAACGCAAAAGCATTGCTTTTCTGCGCGCAAGAAGCGGCAAAGCTGATGGAAAAAACCGGCGGTGGCCACATTGTCAGCATCAGCTCGTTAGGCAGCATCCGCTATCTTGAAAACTATACAACGGTCGGTGTCTCGAAAGCGGCATTAGAATCATTAACCCGCTATCTGGCGGTCGAGCTTTCTCCGAGAAATATCATTGTGAATGCCGTTTCCGGCGGAGCGATTGATACAGACGCGCTAAAGCATTTCCCGAACAGAGACGAACTGTTAGAAGATGCCCGCCAAAATACACCTGCCGGCAGAATGGTCGAAATTAAAGATATGATCGATACGGTTGAATTTTTAGTTTCTTCAAAAGCGGACATGATCCGCGGGCAGACGATCATTATTGACGGCGGCCGTTCCCTGCTCGTGTAATTTTTTTTAAAAAGATGAATAGCCGGATTGCCTCCTGCACATTCTAATGGGCGTGGAGGTGATAACAATGGCAAACTCAAACTACAGCAAAACAGACGCTCAGCAAGTGAAAAAACAAAACCAACAATCAGCTTCCGGTCAGGGTCAATTCGGCACTGAATTCGGCAGTGAAACTGATGTACAGCAGGTTAAAAAGCAAAACCAATCAGCTGAACAAAACAAACAACAAAACAGCTAATCACTGAAACAGAAAAGCACTTCATCTTCGGGTGGAAGTGCTTTTTTTTTTTT
>NZ_LSAZ01000003.1 GCF_001584325.1 Bacillus nakamurai | reverse complement strand
TCTCAAAAACGGGGGTCAGACCCTACAGATTGGGGACTTTTTATTATTCGTTCAGCTTGACAATGGTTCTTCCTCTCGCTTCGCCTTTGAGCAGAGTCGGCAGAATATCAGGAAGCTGTTCAAGTGTTATTTCATTTTGAATGAAGGCCTCTAGATCGGTTGGCTTGAAATCTTCAGCCAACCGCCGCCATGTTTTCTGTCTTGTTTCCATTGGACAGAAGACAGAATCGATACCGAGCAGGTTTACTCCCCGTAATATGAACGGAAATACTGTAGCCGGGAGTTTTGTTCCGGCTGTCAGTCCGCTTACTGCCACTGAACCGCCGTACCGGATTTGGCTGAGGAGCGCTGCGAGCGGTTCACCCCCGACCGGGTCAACGGCAGCAGCCCATTTTTGTTTTTGCAATGCTTTTAATGTGCCGTTGCAGACTTCGTCCCGGTGAATCACCGTTTTCGCGCCCAGGTGTTTTAAATAATCGCTTTCGTCTTCTTTCCCTGTACTCGCCTCGACCTCATAGCCTCCGGAAGCGAGGATAGAAACAGCAAAGCTTCCGACTCCTCCTGTCGCCCCTGTGACAAGCACCTTGCCTTTTTCAGGTGTTACATGATTTTCTTCAAGCCGCTGTACAGACAAAGCAGCCGTAAAACCGGCGGTTCCGATAATCATGGCTTCTTTGAGCGTAAGGCCTTCCGGAAGCGGCACAATCCAGTCAGCAGGAATACGGGCGAACTCGCTGTAGCCGCCGAAATGGGAAACACCGATTCCGTAGCTTGTCGCAATTACCTTGTCCCCTTTTTTAAAGCGAGAATCTTCTGAGGATATGACGATTCCTGCTAAATCAATGCCCGGCACAAAAGGGTAAGACGTTACGATATTGCCGTCTGGGATGGCAGCGAGGCTGTCTTTATAATTTACTCCTGAGTAGCAAACCTTGATCAGTACTTCGCCCTTGGGCAGATCATCAGCAGTCAGCTTTTGAACGCTTACTGAGAATTGTTCTTCTTGTTGATCCACTACCAATGCGTTAAATTGATTTGTCATCATTGCGTCTCCTTAACATGAAAATTGTTTGAACTGCTTTCAAAAAGCATAGAATAAGTTTGGTTTCATTTCAAATGTCACGCCCTGTTGTAGTATGATCAAAAAGAAAATAAAGTGAAAGAGTGATTTAATATGTCTGACAAGCAAAACAGCAATACAGAATTACCTGATATTACCCACACCGTCGTTTTAAAGGCGCCGATGCAAGTCGTCTGGGATACCGTCTCAACTGCGGACGGACTGGCCCTCTGGTTTATGCCGAATGATTTTACGCCTGAAGAAGGGAGCGAATTTCAGCTTGAATCTCCATTCGGCCCATCTCCATGCAAGCTATTGGATATTGATCCCCCTTACCGCCTTTCTTTTTCATGGGATACGGAAGGTTGGATCGTTTCATTTGTTTTAAAAGAAATGGAGAACGGAGATACGGAATTTACTCTTATTCACGGCGGCTGGAAAAAGGCAGACGAAGTCATTAATAAAGTGAATCAGAAAAGCTCCGACATTCACAGTACGATGAATAACGGATGGAAAGGGCTTGTCAATGAAAAGCTTCGGGCAGCGGTAGAGGCTTAATTCTAGACATGGGCGGAATGTACTTTGCTTCCGCCCCTTTTTATTAGAACTATACATAAAAACCGAATTTGTTTAGACACTGACAGCAGAAATCGAATATACATGATGAGGAGCGCTGTTTATGTACTATTACAAAGAAGGGCTGATTAACATTATTAAGCCGGACAAGCCGGACCCGGCAGCCGCCAAAGTGCTGCAGGAAATTTTAGGCGGGCCATTACGGTGAAATGCACACGATGATGCAATACTTTTTCCAAAGCTCTAATTTCAGAGGAAAAGAAAAACAATTCCGCGACTTGCTCCGCGGTGTATTTTTAGAAGAAATCGCTCATGTCGAGCTTGTCCAGCATACGATTAACGCCTTGCTTGATGAGAGCGGCGCAGAGGGAGCCGGAAATCAGGCATCAGATCAGGCGCCGATTGATGAAGCGGTGAAACACGCTAATCCGCACCATTATATTATCGGAGCGCAAAGCTCTTTGCCCGTTGACGCCGGCGGAAATCCTTGGAACGGCTCATGGGTATACAACCACGGAAATTTAATCGCAGACCTACTGGACAATGTAGTGCTCGAATCAACCGGGGTGCTGCAAAAAACAAGAATCTATGAAATGAGTTCTAACCAGACGTTCAGAGAAACACTCGGTTTCCTGATTGTTCGTGACAATGCCCATCAAAATGCGTTCTCAAAAGCGCTTGAAACGCTGGGCGTTAAATGGGGCAAATTATTCCCCATTCCGAATTATGATATTGAGAAATACCCGGAATGCCGCAAATTTGTTGAGTTGGGGTATCATAATACACAATTTAATTTCAGATTGGACTCCACCCGGATCGGAGAAATTCTGCAAGGAACAACGCCAAGCCGAAACGGCGGAGAGTTAAGCGTGTCAGAGCCGCCTTAGGAATTCCCTGTTCCCGAGCTGCCTGAACTGCCGAATGAGCACAGTCCCGGACTGAAAGATATGAACGCGTAAAGAGGCGCCCAAGTGATAAGCTTGGGCTCTTTTTTATTGAGTTGGAAACGGAATGATGTTTGATTGTGACAAAAAGGGGGAATATAAGCGTGGAGATCTTGACCTGCGGCCGTGTTCAAGTTTCTCCATCGTTTGAAACACATTTCTATACATACCTTTATCTCCGATCCGCTTGACGGAGAATGTTTACCTAATTTTCCAGCATGCCGGCTGGGTATGTTCAAATGATATTGGGAATTATGTAAAAAGAAACAATGTCTTTTTAAGGAGGCATCGAATGTCTAAGCAAGGAAACTTTCAGAAATCCATTTCACTTTTTGATCTCATCTTAATCGGCATGGGAGCTATATTTGGCTCAGCCTGGCTGTTTGCCGTCAGTAATGTTGCATCCAAAGCAGGGCCTTCAGGCGCATTTTCCTGGCTGATCGGCGGCGGGATTATTTTGTTAATCGGCTTGGTGTATGCGGAGCTGGGGGCCGCGCTGCCGCGAACCGGAGGGATTATCCGGTACCCCGTCTATTCACACGGACATCTCGTCGGGTATTTAATATCATTCATTACCATTGTGGCTTACACAAGCCTCATTTCCATTGAAGTGACGGCAGTCCGCCAATACGTGGCATATTGGTTTCCCGGTTTAACGGTAAAAGGATCCGATTCGCCGACAATTGCGGGCTGGATCTTACAATTTGCTTTGCTCTGCCTGTTCTTTCTCCTGAATTATTGGAGTGTCAAAACCTTTGCCAAAGCAAACTTCATTATTTCTATTTTTAAATATGTCGTTCCGATTACTGTTATTGTTGTATTGATTTTTCATTTTCACCCTGGCAATATGACCGTTCACGGATTTGCTCCTTTTGGTTTTACCGGCATTCAGGCCGCGATTTCTACAGGCGGCGTCATGTTTGCTTACCTCGGTCTTCACCCCATTGTGGCTGTCGCAAGTGAAGTACAGAACCCGAAGCGCAACATCCCGATCGCATTAATTGTTTGTATTATCGTTTCCACCATTATTTACACGGTTCTGCAGATCACCTTTATCGGTGCCATTCCGGCAGAAACGCTAAAGCATGGCTGGCCGGCGATCGGCAGGGAATTTTCTCTTCCGTTCAAAGATATTGCGGTTATCCTCGGTTTAGGATGGCTGGCGACGTTGGTCATTTTAGATGCGATTTTATCTCCGGGCGGAAACGGGAATATCTTTATGAATACGACATCACGCCTCGTTTATGCCTGGGCGAGAAACGGAACGTTATTCAGTATTTTTTCCAAGGTCAATAAAGAAACGGGAACTCCGCGGGCCTCTCTGTGGCTCTCGTTCGGGCTGGCTGTTTTTTGGACGCTGCCCTTCCCTTCATGGAATGCGCTCGTTAACGTGTGCTCCGTTGCGTTAATCCTTTCCTATGCCATTGCGCCGATTTCTTCAGCCGCACTGCGGGTAAATGCGAAGAATATTGATCGGCCGTTTTATTTGAAAGGCATGAGCATCATCGGGCCGCTGTCATTTATATTTACATCTTATATTGTGTATTGGTCCGGTTGGAGCACCGTTTCTTGGCTGCTCGGTTCTCAAATTGTCATGTTTTTGGTCTACCTTTGCTTCAGCAAGTACGCTCCTAAGGAAGACGTCAGCTTACAGCAGCAGCTGAAGTCGGCTTGGTGGATTGTCGGTTTTTACGTTATGATGCTGATTTTTTCTTATATCGGGTCCTTCGGCCACGGATTGGGTATGATCAGTAATCCGCTCGACCTTATTTTGATCGCGATCGGTTCGCTTTGTATTTATTACTGGGCGAAATATACGGGTCTGCCTAAGGCTATGATCGACAATGATAAATGAAGGATGCCGGAAAGAAGATCTGCTTCTTTCCGGTATTTTTTTGTTTTATGGGTGACAAAAAAGAGAAAATACGATAAAATGAATGACAGTCATTCATAAAAGGAGGGCCGCCTCTCTATGGCAAAACAAACCTCGGGAAAATATGAAAAAATCCTGCAAGCGGCAATTGAAGTGATTTCTGAAAAGGGTTTAGACAAAGCGTCCATTTCAGAAATCGTGAAAAGAGCCGGAACAGCCCAGGGCACTTTTTACTTATATTTTTCTTCTAAAAACGCATTGATTTCAGCCATTGCAGAAAATCTGCTTCATATGACGCTGGATAAAATTAAAGGAAAAATAGACGGGACTGAGGATTTTTGGACTGTTTTGGACATTTTGGTTGATGAGACATTTCACATCACCCATCTTCATAAAGATATCATCGTCTTATGTTATTCAGGCCTCGCCATCGACCATTCGATGGAAAAATGGGAAGCCATTTATCAGCCGTATTATTCTTGGCTTGAGGGCATCATTAGTACGGCGATTGAAAATAATGAAGTGATCAGCGGTATTAATGTGAGATGGACGGCCAGAACGATTATCAACGTTGTCGAAAATACGGCGGAACGCTTTTATATCGGCTGTGAACAGGACGCCGGTCTCGATGTATATAAAGAAGAGATCTTCAGTTTTCTCAAAAGAAGCTTGCAAAAATGATTGGTGTGCACCGATCATTTTTGCCCGCCATAATAATGACTGACATTCATTCATAATTGAGGTGTATAAATCATGTATTGGCTGTTTGTATTGATAGCCGGACTGTTAGAAGTAGTTTGGGCATCTGCCCTTAAATATGCGGATTCGCTTTTTGATTGGATTATCATCTTTCTGTTGATAGCCGTCAGTTTTCTGCTGCTGATTCGCTCTTACAAAAAAATTCCGATGGCTGCGGCGTATACTGTTTTTGTCGGTATAGGCACTGTCGGCACTTACGTAACGGGCATCTTTTTAGGCGAATCCTTTTCCATCGGGCAAATCTTCTTTTTGACCCTGCTTCTGTCCGGAATTTTAGGAATGAAATTATTTACGAAAGAAAATAAAACAAGGGGTGAACACTAATGGCTTGGCTGTTGTTATTTATTGCCGGAGCAGAAGAAGTTGTGGCGGCCGTTGCCATGAAGCATATTGACGGCATGAAGAAAAAGTGGCCGCTGATTGTCATGGTTTCTGGTTTTATGCTTTCATTCTTTTGTCTTTCTAAAGCGATGCAAGTCCTGCCGACAGGTGTCGCGTATGCGGCTTGGACCGGTATGGGGAGCATCGGTGTGACAGCCGTCGGCATTTTTTGGTTTAAGGAACGGTTTAATCTGTCACAACTAGTGTCGCTCGGCCTTATTCTCATAGGCGTCATCGGCTTAAAGCTGACGACATGAGAAATTTTTTTGATAAATATTGAAAATAAAAAACCAAGGACGCTGCGGAGTCCTTGGTTTTTTCGCGTGTTTAGTTTGTTGTAATCTGTTCGGCTTTACCCGCTCCCAGACCGAAAATGAGAATGAGGACGGATACTGCAATCAGCATGAATAACGGAATCGTCCAGCCGTGCGTGACGTCATGCAGCAGCCCGAACACGAGGGGGCCGAACGCGGCAAGCAGGTATCCGAATGACTGAGCCATTCCGGAAAGCGCGGCGGCTTCATGAACATGCTGTGTCCGCAGGCTGAAGAACATCATCGCCAAACTGAATGCACACCCTCCGGCTATTCCGATCATGATGACCCATAATGGAGTGAGAGCCGCACTTCCGATGAGGACTCCGGCTATTCCGATGAGGAAACATAAAGCCGTCAGTCCGGCAAGTACGCGCTGATTTTTCATCTTAGCCGCGATGATCGGCACAATAAAGGTAATCGGAAGAACCGAGAACTGCATTAATGACAGCATCCAGCCGGCTGTGCTTGAGCTGAGCCCTTTCTGCTGAAGAATCTCCGGAAGCCACGCAATCACTGTGTAAAAAATAAGGGATTGCAGCCCCATAAACAAGGTCACTTTCCAAGCTAACGGTGACCGCAAAAGACTGTTTTTCCCCCGGCCTTCCGCACCCAACGCGCCGGCAGGTATTTCCCGGCCTCTCATTTGCGGAATCCAAATGATAAGCGCAATCAAAGAAAGAATTCCCCAGCAGCCGAGCGCGCCCTTCCAGCCAAAGCCTGCTAATGAGGCAATCGGAACACTGATACCTGACGCAATGGCACCGCATAGATTCATAGAAACAGAGTAAATGCCGGTCATGACGCCTAAATTCCCGGAAAATCTGTGTTTAATCAGACTTGGCAGCAGCACATTGCATACGGCGATCGCTAATCCCAATAAAACCGTTCCGAAAAACAGAGTGCCGATCCCGGCTAATGACCGCAGAAGGATACCGGCCGTCAGTACAATTAATGATGACAGCAAGACAAGTTCCGTTCCGAACCGCCGGGACAATAAAGGAACAAAAGGCGACAGGCATGCAAAGGCAAGCAGCGGCACGGTCGTAATGGTTCCGGCAGCCGCATTAGACATGCCTAAACTGTCCCTAATGGACGCAACCAGCGGTCCGACTGATGTAAGAGGCGCTCTGAGGTTCGCTCCTATAAAAATGACTCCGATGATCAGCAATATCATTTTCTTACGTTGATTTGCTTTTATCTCTTGATGTTCGACTTGTTCAGCATTCATATTAATCCTCCATGTGTATTGTATCTTTAAATCCTGTGATGTATTGATTGACGGCCTCCATGGCCTGATCCGCTTTTTGTCCGATAATTGCAGCAACAAGCTGACTGTGGACCCGGATATCAGGGGTAATTTCCAAAAGATCATGAACTGACATGCAGAGCGCATCTGTCATATGCTCATACAGATCTGACAGCATATTGTTATGGGCCGCCTGCACGACGGCTTTATGCAGTTTAATATCCGCCTTTGCATACGCTTTTCGGTCGTCGGTTTTTATGGCCGCTTCACATTCATCAAGGCATGCGGTGAGCAGTTTGAGATCTTCATCATTGCGTCTCAGCGCCGCCAATCGCGCGGCTTCACGTTCGAGCGCATATCTGACCTCTAACGTTTCAAGCAAATTTGATTTTTTAATATGACGGTAAAATGCCGCTCCAAGGACACTTGATGAACTGACATATGTACCGCTCCCCTGCTTTGTCTGAAGCAGGCCGGCGTGAACGAGCGCCCGAATGGCCTCCCTAAGCGTATTTCGGCTGACATCAAACTGCTTCATTAAGTCAAGCTCAGGCGGAATGCGCGTCCCGACCGGCCATTTATCCGACTGAATTAGTGATTCAATTTGGGACACAACCTGTTCTACGAGTGACAGTCTGCTTGTTTTTGATATATCCATAAAAACACCTCTAAAATTTGTAGGATGATTATATCATTGGATAATATAACATAGAAAAAGAGTAGTGTAAATCGGTGAGCGGATGATTCTACGCAAAAAAGAGCGAGCTTATTTCACTCACTCTTCGGCAGCTATTAACGCTTTATATTCACTGATGTCACGACAAACTTATCATGGCGGTGGCGGGAAAAGGAATATTCGAAGGGCGTGCCGTTATCTAAGAAGCCGACATGCTCTACTTCGAGGATCGGGTCATCCGATTGGCAGCCGAGATATTGCTGGTCCATCTGATCTGATTTACACGCCCTGATTTTTCTGTGCGTTCCGGCGATTTTCAGATGAAGACCGTTCGTAATATGATCATAAATGGAATGGTTCAGCACCTCGTCATTAATGCCGGGGATCAGACTTGCCGGCATGTACGTTTTTTCCAAAACATACGGCTCACCTTCTACAATTCTCAGCCTCACTACGTAATAAACGGGGGTTTTTTCATCAATTGCTAAATGCGCGGCAACCTCTTGTGACGGAAATTGCACTTCAAACCGGATCATCCTGCTTTTTACGTCTTTGCCTTTTAACAGATTGCTCAAGCCGAGAATTTCATTGCTGACCACATGCACATGCTCGTCCTGCATGGCTGATTGAATGATAAAAGTGCCATGCCCTCTTTTTCTGAAAAGCAGGCTCTCGGCCGCAAGCGTATCCAGAGCGCGTTTCATCGTCATCCGGCTGCATCCGAATTCTTCTGCAAGCGTCAGTTCATCAGGGATCGGCTGATCTATGGCATATATATTGCTTTTAATCCTCGTTCTCATTTCATTGGCGATTCTTTCGTACTTATTCATCGGTTTCCTCCGGCTGTATAATGTTGATCTCTATAGACGGCTATCATAAATTTTTTTCACCGCTTCATCAATGACCGTTACATGTGACTGTGATTGAATTTGAAAGGATTTCCTCCATTTTGCTATGGAATCTGTCTCACTATTATGGTAGAATTTTTTGCAGAAACGAAGAAAATGAATACTGAATTATTGTATAACCTCAATGATATGGTTTGAGGGTGTCTACCAGGAACCGTAAAATCCTGATTACAAAAATTTGTCCCGTACATTTTTTGTAATCAGGATTTTTTATTTTCTAAAAAATAAAAAAGGAGTAACTGTATATGAATTTCAAAGTTTTTCTGCTTGCAGCATCTACAATTTCAGTCGGATTGGTTGAATTAATTGTGGGCGGCATCCTCCCACAAATCGCTTCCGATTTGCACATATCCATTGTGAGCGCGGGACAGCTGATCAGCGTGTTTGCTCTTGGCTATGCCATCTCCGGTCCGCTGCTCCTAGCAGCGACGGCAAAGGCTGAACGAAAGCGGCTTTATTTAATTGCACTGTTTATCTTCTTTTTAAGTAATCTTGTCGCTTACTTCAGCCCGAATTTCACCATGCTTATGGTGTCGCGGGTGCTCGCTTCCATGAGCACTGGGCTGATTGTGGTTCTGTCTTTAACCATTGCGCCTAAAATCGTCGCCCCTGAATACAGAGCACGGGCGATCGGCATTATTTTCATGGGCTTCAGCTCCGCAATCGCTTTAGGGGTACCGCTCGGAATTATCATCAGCAATTCCTTCGGCTGGCGTGTGTTATTTTTAGGGATCGGATTATTATCTCTTCTCTCCATGCTCATTATCAGCATCTTTTTTGAGAAAATACCGGCAGAAAAGATGATTCCGTTTCGTGAGCAAATCAAGACGATCGGCAGCGCCAAAATTGCGAGCGCACATCTTGTCACCTTGTTTACATTGGCCGGGCACTACACGCTTTATGCCTACTTTGCGCCCTTTTTAGAAGCGACGCTTCATTTGAATTCTGTATGGGTCAGTGTATGTTACTTCCTCTTCGGGATATCAGCGGTATGCGGAGGACCGTTTGGAGGCTGGCTCTCTGACCGTTTAGGATCGTTTAAAAGCATTTTGCTTGTGACCGTATCATTTGCCGTTATTCTGTTCATTCTTCCGTTAACGACGGTGTCTCTGGTTATTTTCTTGCCTGCGATGGTCATTTGGGGATTGCTCAGCTGGAGCCTCGCGCCTGCGCAGCAAAGCTATTTAATCCGTATTGCCCCTGAATCTTCCGATATTCAGCAGAGCTTTAACACTTCTGCTTTACAGATCGGCATTGCGCTCGGGTCAGCCATTGGGGGCGGTGTGATCGGACAAACAGGCTCCGTCGTATCAACGGCATGGTGCGGAGGTTTGATTGTCATCATCGCTGTCGGGTTAGCCGTATTTTCTTTAACAAGGCCCGCTTTGAAAAATAAATCTGCATGAAGAAAAGACCGCAAAAAAACCAAAGGCAGTCCTTTGGCTCTTTTGCGGTTTCTTTATTTTGCGGATGTAAGCTCGTCTTCTGTCACCCATTTATGATTGGTTACTTTTTTCCCGCCAGTTGTCGGTGTATAGTCGACCATGTAAACGGTTGTCTTTTTGGCTGAGTCAATGACGGCTTCCGCTCCCTTCATGCCTTTCATATGGGAAGCCTCCAATGTGGCTTTATCACCCGGTTTTAACGTTTTATCGCCGGCGCCCTTCAATTCCTCCTGAATGACCCACTTGTGGTTTTCAACACGTTTTCCTCCCGTTGTCGGTGTATATGACACGCTGTAGACAGTCGTATCATAAGCTCCGGTTACAGTTCCTTGTGCATTTTTCATGCCTTTCATATGAGAAGCCAGAATCATGACCTCGCTGCCTGCTTTATAAGTCGGATTTTCGGCTTCCTTTAATCCCTTCGGCACTTCGGATGTGCCTGAGTGGTTCATGTCTTCATGAGAGTGCATATCTTTGTCTTGTCCTTTTTGGCTGCTGCCCGACGATTGGCTGTTGCACCCTGCAAGCGCCAAGACGGGAATAAGCAGAAAAATGCCGAATAAGAATGATTTCGCTTTCATTTTCAAGCTCCTTTACCTTATGATTTTTTTACTTTACCCTTATGACTCTTTCGTAAAACCAAATTTTTCTTTGTTTTTATCACCAATGAAGACAACCCTAAAGCTTCTATACTCTATGGAGTCCCGAAAAACCTCTATATGATCCTTGGAAATATAAAATTGCGTCATTGAACAGGTGAATTTGTTCACAAAATGTACACATTAATGGAAATGCTGTATAATTCAATTATTAGCAAATGGGGGGATCTCATCTTGAAAACGAAGGTTTTTACGGTGGTATTGGGCGTTATTTTGATGGTTACGGGGATTGTATTGGCAGACGTTTCACTTTATATGGAATACATAACGATGCTTGGGGCTATGATTTTCTCTTCTATTTTTATGGCAAAGCCGAAAAGAAAATTTCACGTAGTGAAAGGGTCCTGACCTTTTATTAAAAATCGCCGTCTGTTGAAGACGGCGATTTTAGTTTGCATACATTTAGTTTAAGCGCACCGCTGTTTCTTCCCTGCCGTCCTGAAACAAGACAAAATGTGCTGCGGTTTGTTCTTTATCCGCCGCAAATTCAATTTCAACCGGCAGCGCCCGGACGAAATAACGCGTTTCTGTAAGCGGGAATAATTCGAAGGGCGTTTGTCCGTCTATTTTCATATAAGCCGGTCTTCTGTTACCGTCACAGATGCATGTGTATCATCCTGAAATAAGTAAGTGCCGATATACCTGCTGTAAATCGCCGGATTGATGTCTGCTTTTTTCTGATCCGCCGGACGTTTCGGTATCACATACGGCTGATCAAATAAGATATTTTCTGCCGCGGCAATCACCGCTTGTTCAAATTGATCTTCTTGTTCCATATTACTGAGGTAAATCAGTGTTTTATTTTGATCCGTATACCGGAGCATCAGAGTGGAATAGCCCGGCCAGCCTCCGCTGTGGCTCATGATCTTCCCTTTGTCGGGGCTGTTTTGAATCACCCAGCCAAACCCATATCCGAAGTCCTCCTCTTCATTCCAATAGCCGGGTGAAAAGGCTTGATCTTTTGAGTCTTTGCTGATGATTTCTTCCGTATACAGAGCTTGATCAAACAAATATAAATCTCTTATGCTGGAGTTGACGGTTCCGTCACCTTGAATCCCATCAAGATAGACGACATAATTGGTTTCCTCGAGTTCATCAGGCAGTATATATTCACCGGAATGCACATCGTACACATAGCCATACGCATAGTTCGGAATGTTTTCGTTGTTCAATCTTCTGTTATAAACCCGCGTACCGCTCATACCAAGGGGAAGAAATACGGCATGTTTCATAAATTCAGCAAAACTCATACCCGATGCTTTTTCAATGATAACCGCTAAAACAACATATCCCGTATTGCTGTAAAGCCAGCCTTCATTCGGCGGGAAATAAGCAGCCGGCCTATGTTTTAGAGCATATTTATAACATCCTGATTAACGGCAATGTTGTCCCGGTCCCAATGTTCAAGGAACAACTCTATATAATCCGGCAAACCTGATGTATGCTGCAGCAAATGGCGAATGGTAATACCCGGATACGGAAAATCGGGAAGCCAGCGCTCTATCATATCATCATACCTTAACTTCCCTTGCTGCTCTAAAATGATCATCCCCAGAGCCGTGAATGGCTTCGATACTGATGCCAATTCAAAAATCGATTGGTCATTTAGCGGCCTGTTTGTTTTCAGCTCTGCATCGCCGAACGAACCCTGATATAAGATTCGGCCGTTTTCCGCTGCCAACACCGCCCCGTTTATTTCATGTTTCTCTCCTAAAGCGCTAAAAAGGTCTTCAAAAGCTTGTTTTTTCTTATTGTTCACACTCATCCCCCTCTGCAAGACACTGTTTCTGCCCTTAGTCTCTTTTGTTATACGGAAGGCTGTTATGATAAGTTTCAATATTTTACCTTTAATAATTCATTTTAAGGTCCGATATAAAAATAGCTGTAACTGGAGAGTTCAAATGAAAAAAGAATATCGCTACCCGCTTATGTTCACTTTCTCACTATTATTTCTTTTCCTTAGCCGCTCTATTGATTCATCACTGCCGTTTAGAATTTCCGAAATGACAGGGCAATGGGAAGAGGAGATTATAAAAGAAGAGGATGGCCGTACAGCATTATTGCAAAGGCAAAAAAGATCATATCAGCCAGGACAAGAAGGACATTCTTATCTTGCAAGAAGAAATACCTATGGAGGATTATTCGGGCGGTTCGTGAAGGTCTTTGTCTTTTTTATCCCGGCTGCCCGAAACCGAGCTTCAAGGCCGTACGATCACGATAGATGTAAAGCGGCGGGAAGCCCAGACACATTTTCACACGTTGTTTACATTATATAAAAGGACCCTGCTAAAGGGTCCTTTTATTCACACAGTAAGGTGCAAGCCTCAAACTCAACATGCTTCTCGCCTTCCTGTGCACCGGCCATTTCCATCGCATAGACAACCGCTTTGTATTGATTCATCTTGGTTTGGATTTCAATAAGGAAGCGTTCGGACGAAGTTGCGTATTCCGTCACGGTCTTTCATTTTTTCGATGATATCTTCCGCTTGATGCCGGCAGCCGACCTCCTCTAAACCGCTCTCAAACTGTTCTCTGTTCATCATATTAATATTCATCATCTTATCCCCTTTCAAGCGCGTCATTGTTACTTATCACTGTAAAGGACAGGAGTGGATAAACTTTTAATAAAATATGAACAAAAGATGAAATGCCGTCTCAGGCTCTTGTATCGGCCTTTGGTGCTCTTTATCCGCCGAAAAAACTGGCACACTGCGTCTCAGGCGTCAGTCAGTGTTTACCGCCGATGGCAGCCGGCAGATCGGAGTCTATTCTGGCTCTTGTGATGCGGAGCTTACCGCCAGAAAATCCTTTTTAAAAGCCTGTTTCCCCTTTAACCGCGGAAACAGGCTGATTTGGGCGGAGATTATTTAGTTTTTTTCTCTATAAACTCACCAATCCGCGCCATGACGTCCTTCATAGCTAAGCAATCTTCAAAGCTTTCATTGATCGCTTGAATTCCATTTTTGTATTTCTCATTGTGCAGTACTTCTTCCGCCGCTTGTTTTAACGCCTTTGCGCTTACTTTATCTTTCGGGACTGTATAGCCTGCCTGCAGCTCGGTCAGCCGGTGCGCGACCATCGGCTGATCTTTATCGTGCGGGATCACCACTAACGGCACATTAAAATGAATGCCTTCATTTACACTGTTCATTCCCCCGTGAGTAATGAACACATCCGCTTGTTCTAATACCTCGAGCTGCGGGACATACGGAGCGATGATAAAGTTCGCTGGCGCTTGTTTTATTTTGGACAGATCGGCTTTTTCTCCGGCCGCAATGACGACCTTGCCTTCGAAATCAGCAAAAGCGTCTATACACAGGCTGAAAAACTCTTCCGTATTCCCTAACACCGTCCCCATTGATATATAAATCACTTTCTCATCTTTTAATGCTTCGATCGGGAAGTCGATGTTTCCTTTTCTCTTCGGAAAGCTGGGACCGATAAAATAATAGTCTTCACCGAACCTCTCGCTCTCAGGCTGGAAGTATCGGCTTGTATAGACGATGTTTAACTCGCCTGTATTATTCATAAATTGAACCATATTGTCAGGCGCTGCCCCGTATTTTTCTTTCATCTCCGCCAACAGCTCTTCACATTCCCGGTCCAATTTGAACGGCACGCCGGATTCCGGGTGAAGAGGCAATATTTTCAGGCGGTCTTCGCTAAATAAGAACGATGCCGAAGAAGAAATTCCGGGAATTTTGAGATAATCTCTGACCAGCTCTCCCGCACCGAATTTATCATAATACACGGCGTCGAATTGAATGTCTTTTGATAATCGCTGTACGATGCCTAAAATGTCCAGTGATGTTTTCATATGGATCTTTAAAAAAGAAAGAATGCCTGCTGGGGTGCCCGGTTCAATATGCGCCGTTCTGAGCAGATCACGGTGAAGATGGACGGTCGCGCCTACGCCTTCCAGTCTGCTTTTAAATTTTTCTGTGGAAATATAATGAACGTGATCGCCTTGTTCGGCAAAAGCCTTTGTCACACCTAACGTAGGATTCACATGGCCTTCTGCCGGAAAATTTATCATTAAAATATGTTTTGCCATTTCTCAAGCTCCTTTGCCCTTTTTACGCTGCTTCCACAGCCATCATAAAATAAGCGGAAAAGTTCATGCAAGGAACATCCTTTGCAAGAAGGCCTGGGCGCCTGTACTTTATGGCGATTCAGTGACACACTGCTTTTTTTGCGTCACAAAAAGACAAGGCTTCTTCGCTCCTTGTCTTTTGTCATCATCTATCTGCTTCTTTCTCTTTCAGCACGCCTTTTAGATGCTCCAAATCATGCTGCAGATGGTCGGTCATATATTGCACGGCTTTTGTTTTATTGCCTTTTTTCATTTCTTCGAAGACTTTCCGGTGCTCATTCAAAATAACGGCCGCACGGTTATCCCCTTTAAAATTAAGGACTCTGCAAAAATGAATCAGCACATTGACATGCTCAAGCAGCTTGGCCAGATGGCTGTTGTGGCTGAAATCTACAAGCAGATGATGAAATGTTTCGTTTAAGGCGATGATCTCAGCCTCTTTTACGCCGGTATTGATTGCTTCTTCTGTGTCCTGAAGCTGTTTTTCAATCAATTGGAGTTCGCTGTCTGCCGCTTCATCGATGACGAGTTCAACCGCCAGGGATTCAAGCGACATCCTGATTTTATAAATCTCCTCAACATCTTTAACGGACAAAGAATATATCACAAAGCCGTTTCTATCGTCTGCCGTCAGCAAGCCGTCCTTCTCAAGCAGCCGCATGGCTTCTCTGATCGGTGACCGGCTCACTCCGAAATCTTTCGCCAGCTGTGTTTCATTCAGCCGCTCTCCCGGTTTGAACGTCCCGTTGAAAATCATTTTTTTCAATTGGGAATAAAATTGCAGATAATACGGAGTTGGCTTATCTAATTTAAAATTATCCATGTTTCATACCTCTTCAACAAATTGGGCCTTTTTATTATCAAAATCATATAACAGTTTATCTGCGGAAGCAACATTCCGGAGCTTGTCAACATATCGGATGTGAAGTAAGATGGATTTGTACCAAACGACGGTCGACGGACTACAGTAAACCGGAAACAAATGATTCCAGAGGTGAGTTGATCATGAAAAAATACAGCATTGCCAGCATCCCCGGAGACGGTGTCGGCAAAGAAGTTGTGCCGCAAGCGGAGCGTGTATTGAACGCCATCGCCGCAATACATGGAGGCATTGAATTCGATTTCACTTCTTTCCCTTGGAGCTGCGAGTATTATTTAGAACATGGAACAATGATGCCTGAAAATGGATTAGAAACATTAAAACATTTTGATGCATTGTTTTTAGGAGCGGTGGGAAATCAAAAACTCGTCCCTGACCATATTTCGCTATGGGGATTGCTCATTAAGATCCGCCGGGAATTTGAGCAGGTGATTAATGTGCGTCCGGCAAAATTGCTGCCGGGAATCACATCACCCCTCGTAAACCCGAAGGATTTTGATCTATTAGTCGTTCGTGAAAACAGTGAAGGCGAGTACAGCTCTGTCGGCGGCAGAATGTTTCAGGGCGAAGACGAAATTGCCATTCAAAACGCAATCTTTTCACGAAAAGGAACGGAAAGAGCGATGCGGTATGCATTTGATTTGGCATCAAATCGAAGAAAACATGTCACTAGCGCGACCAAATCGAACGGAATATTTCACTCTATGCCTTTCTGGGATGACATTTTTAAAGAAGTCAGCCGAGATTACTCCGATATTCAGACCGATTCACAGCATATTGATGCGTTAGCCGCCTTTTTTGTCACTCACCCGGAACGCTTTGATGTCATTGTGGCATCGAATTTGTTCGGAGATGTGTTAACTGATATCGGAGCAGCGATTATGGGGAGTGTCGGTATCGCTCCGGCAGCGAACATAAATGTCAACGGTAAATACCCGTCAATGTTTGAGCCTGTTCACGGGTCGGCTCCGGATATTGTCGGTAAAGGCATCGCTAACCCGATAGGCCAAATATGGACTGCGAAATTGATGCTCGACTCTTTCGGGGAAGAAGAACTGGGCAGCCATCTTTTACAATCGATTGAAACAGTCACAAACAATGGTTTCTTAACCCCTGATGTCGGAGGACATCATTCAACAGAGGACGTCACTTCCGCTATTATTTCTCAAATAAAAAAATAATTTTATGAGGAGAGAGAAAATGGATTCTTTTCGTGAGCATTTTGAGAAACATGTGGCCCATGATTCAATTGAGGTAAATGGCATCCGCCTTCATTACGTCTTTGCGGGAGAAGAGGATGCTCCCCCTGTCATTCTCCTGCATGGCTTTCCGCAGAGCTGGGTGACGTGGCGTTATGTAATTCCGGCGCTTGCCGCTTCTCATAGAGTCATCGCCGTTGATCTGAGGGGCTACGGCGATTCTGAAAAGCCAAGCGGCATAAACGGCTATGATAACAAAACGATGGCAAGCGATATACAAGGCCTGATGCGCCGACTGCATATTCAAAAAGCATTAATTGCCGGGCATGACAGAGGCGCAAGGGTGGCGAGACGGCTCTGTTTAGATTCCCCAGAACTGGCGGCCGGCCTTGTGCTCATTGACATTATGCCGACTGAATATGTCTATGATTCTCTAACGGCAGCTGAAGCGGCACAAAAATACTGGCACTGGACGTTTCAGGTCGTTCCTCATCTGCCGGAAGAATTAATTCAAGGGAAAGAAGAGGAATATTTGAGATTTTTATTAAGCAGAGGCGACGGGCTTTTTGATCTGCTGACATCAGACGGCGCCTGGGATCAGTACTTAGCCGCCTGGAAGCAGCCCGGCGCTGTCCAAGCGGCACTCAATGACTACAGAGCGACTTATCAAATTGATTTGCCGAGATATCGTTCGGAAAAGAAATTGCAGAAAAAACTTGATGTCCCAACACTTTTGCTGTGGGGAGAGAAAGGGAACTTAGCCGGCCTTCCTGTGTTTGACACATGGAGAGAATCGATTCGTGAGGTCAGCGGATATGAGGTAAAAGGCTGCGGCCATTATGTCCCCGAGGAAAAACCGGAAGAGACTGCCCGCAGGATTTTAGATTTTTCAAAAACGGTTTTTTAAGGGGCGCACCGCACCGAAACAGGCAGACTCTTAAATCCGGCCTGATTGATTTATTCTTCTCTCATCATTCCGTTTTCTCATCACAGGCCGGATCATTCACAAATGAAATGGTTTTGAACCGGCCCCCTTGATATCTTTCTTCACACTAATCAAAATAAACGGGTTCTTGAGGATGTTTGAGATATGTAAACATCCTTTCAATCTGATCTTTCGTATTTCGGGGCGCCGATAATGGCGGCAGTTCCGTTTCCGCAAAAAAGGCGGCCGCACTTGTCTCAGTTCCCTGCTGAAGCCGTCCGCCGATGATCTCGCATTGGATAAACATTTTATAAACGTGGGCGGCAGACGGCGGATGGGCATGGCATTTCTTATCCATCACAGCTAACAATCTGACCGGCTTCACATCAAGCCCTGATTCTTCTTTTACTTCCTTGGCAGCAACCTCGCCCGGAGATAATCCGATATCGGCCCATCCGCCCGGCAATGCCCACCTGCCGTCGCTTTTTTCTTTGACCATTAATATGGTTTGATCTTTAAAAATCGCGGCTCTTATATCAACCTTCGGAGTGGCATAGCCCGTATCACCGGCAAATACATCTTTGATTATCGTTTTATCGATTTCGGTATGATGTGCCATGATATCAATGCTTATCTTTCTTATTTCTTCAAATCTTTCTATATCATAAATATCCTTTGAATAGGCCAGTCCCGCTTGCGCCATGGATTGAAGCTGCTTCGCCCATTCAAGCCATTTAGGCTCCATTTACATCACCCGCCGATCTTTATATTTTCACGAATACAGAATATGCTGCCGGTTCATTAAATCCCAGTTTTTCCGCCAATGAGACTGGGGCCATGTTGTTGACATCACAATCCCACCTGGGGCCTCACATGTGAGACAATGATTGATAAATGTCTTAGCGGTCATTTGGGCCAACCCCCTCCCCCCTGAAACCCGCTTGAGTCGCGATATCCATTTCCGCGCGCTTACCTCCTGTAAAGATAGAAGTACACTCACTCACGGGTTTGTCTTGATAGAAAACGGAAAAGCCGAATCCGTGAGAATGGAAACAATCCTTAGGAAATAGTTTTCTAACTTATTCCTTCTGTATACCTTGAGCAATTCCTCTATCAAAATGTGAATCAGAAAAAGCCATTCATCAATGAATGGCTTATTTCAATACAATTCAGTTTTTTTCTTTCATCACCAGCAGTACCCCGGCGAGAATAAGGAATGCTCCGATCCAGAATGTTCCGCCGACCTTTTCTTCCAGCAGAAGCCAGCCGAGCAAGGTTCCCGCTAACGGCTGAAAGAAGAAAAACACACCTCCGCTTGCTGCATTTAACAATTGTAATCCCCGATTCACCAGAGAATAAATGCGCAGGCGGTTGAGATAACCCCCAAATATAAAAGTCCTCCCCAAATTTCAGGGCGGGCGAGCTGAGATATGCGGATTTCCTGCATCGGTCCCGTGACAAACGGGGTCAGGATGACAGTTGCAACTAAATGGAATACGTTGTAATGACAAGCGGTAAGTAACGGTCAGGAACCCGTTTAATCAATCATGTTCAAATAAGGGTGCTAAAAACATTTTGTCTCACCTCAATTTCAAGCTGATTTTTTATCATACATGGTTTGTTACCTGCCGTAAATTACCGCCCCCGTCAATCCTGCCTGCTTTTGACCTGAAGCTGGATTCTTGTGATTTGATTTTCAATTCCATCCACCACCACTTCATCCAGCATATATTCCTCATATGCATAGTCACCCATTTGCAATCCATTTTCTTCAATGAATTGAATCATTCTGGCGTAGGCCGCTTCTGCTTCGTCTCCTTTCTGATATCCGACGGCATACAGCCCTTTTGGCCTTACATGGTAGTTTATATTCTCTATTCCTTCTCTGATTTTCATATAAAAATGGGTGTAATTGTAGAATTCTTTTTTGAGAATCTGCTCCCGCGCAATTATTCCGCCGACCGGGTATCCCTCGTCCAATTCATGTAATTGTACATAGCGGATAAGCTCCGAAATGGCAGCAATGTATTTTCGTTCCGGCAAGTTTAATACAGGGCGGCCGATCATGACTTTTTCTTCATCTAAATGCTGAAAAGAGACAGAGGAAAAATCTGTTTCCAAGGCTTGTTCCGTCAGCTTCACTTTTGTCTGAATCATCGTTTGCAAGTGCTCGAGCTTCTTGATTTTGTTCTCGATTTCTAAAGACTTCTCTTTTAAAAGCGATACGATTTCACCCGGGGTTTTGCCTTTTAAGAGCGGTTTTATGTTCTTTAACGGGACACCGACCTCCTTAAACAAGCCGATCACTTGAAAAAGTTCAAATTGATTATAGGAATAATATCTGTACCCATTGTCTTTTTTTATTTCAGGAGACAGCAGGCCGATCTCATCATAGTGAAACAATGTCTGTTTTTTCACATGGCACAGTTTCGCAAATTCACCCGTTGTGAAATATTTTCTGATGTCTTCGCTCATAATACCTCCTTGACTATACGGCAACCATATACTTTATGATGTTCATTGTATCTGAGAGAAGGTTGATTCACAAATAACCTTACATGAAAAGGATAGGTGAAAACATGAATACAGCATCTGTTAAGATGACAAATACTCAGCCATTCCGATTATTTCTTTCTTATTTAATTCCCTCTTGTATCGGGATGTTTCTCATGGCGGTCAATATTTTAGCGGATGGGCTGTTTGTCAGCCACGGGGTGGGCCCTGAGGCTTTAGCGGCTGTTAACATCAGCGTTCCCGCCTATTCCGTGATATTTTCCATTTCACTCGGAATCGGCATTGGCGGAGCAGCTCTTTATTCTATCGCCCTTGGAGAAGGAAAAACGCAAAAAGCCCGGCATATCTTCACACACTCTCTTGTGCTGGCTCTTGTAATTATCGGCACGCTTGCTTCGGTTTCTTTTTTCCATGCTGAATGGATTGCAAAGGCGCTTGGCGCATCAGGCGGAATTTTACCGCTTGCTGCGGATTATTTGACGATCCTCTTGGGATTCGCGCTGTTTTATGTCATTGAAAATATACTGAGCATATTTATCCGCAATGACGGCAATCCCAATTTAGCGATGGCCGGGCTTGTGATCACATCCGTTTTTAATATGATATTAAACTATATTTTCATTTTTAAAATGGATATGGGCATCAAGGGGGCGGCCTACGCCACTGCTTTTGCCACAATCATCGGTTTACTCGTCCTGCTGACACATTTTTTGCGGAAAAACAGCGTCTTACGGATCATCCGGTTCAAACCGGATCGGAAAACGATGTACGGCATTCTGAAAACAGGCCTGCCGAGCTTTATCATCGAAGGCTCGACCGCGATTATGACACTCTGCTGTAATTTATCATTTTTGCATTTTGCAGGCGCTTCCGGCATTACGGCATTTGCCATCATTAACAATCTGCATACCGTGATTCTTGTCATATTCATTGCAATCGGTTCTGCGCTTCAGCCGATCGTCAGCTTCCACTATGGATTGCATATGAACGGCCGCTTACGGCGGTTTTTGCGTTTAGGGATTGGGACAGGTCTTGTATTCGGCGTGTTTTTTTGGATCATGAGCCTCTTTTTCGGTGATGCTCTGATTCGTTTCTTCGGCGATATGCCCCGTGACGTCTCAGACTACACGCGAAAAGGGATGGCCCTTTACTTCATCGGCTATGTATTTTTGGGGATGAATATGGTTTATGCTGAGTATTATCAGGCGATAAAAAAAATCAAGCTTTCATCTATCATTATTTTAGCCAGAAGCCTTATTCTGTTTATCCCCTTGCTCTTTACGCTGCCCATGTTATTCGGAAGCATGTCCATCTGGCTGGCCTTTCCGTTATCTGAAGGCTTGACGGCTCTGTTTATTATGTTCGGGCGTTACAAATGGAAGGGTTTTTCACCCGTCACAGAAAAAGCGAAAGAGGAGAATCCGGTATGAATATTGAGATAAAAGCGGTCACGGAAGAGAATCGTGCCGATATACTGGCTCTGCATGTGAGCGAGAGCCAAACATCATATATAGAGACAACTGAGCAATGTTTAAAGGAGGCAAAGGAATGCCGATACTATCATCCAGCCGGCCTTTATCGTGATGGAGATTTGGTCGGTTTTGCCATGTACGGCTGGTTTCCTGAGTATGATGAAGAGAATGAATATGGCAGAGTGTGGCTTGACCGTTATTTCATCGATGAACGGTATCAAGGACAAGGGCTGGGCAGCATCATGCTCAAAGCCCTCATCCGGCACCTTGCTGAGTCATATAAGAGCAAACGGATTTATTTAAGCCTTTTTGAGGATAATCAGCATGCTTTGCGCCTTTATCAAAAATTCGGTTTTGAATACAATGGAGAACTGGATTGCAACGGGGAAAAGGTGATGGTAAAAGAGCTGTAGGCCGACTGTTTCTCTATGAAAGGGATAAACTGTTCTTGTCAATACCTCAAATTTGAGATACCATAAACATATTGAACGACGGTCGACGGTCGAATCCTATAATCGGTGTTTTCTTATGGAACAGATCTTTCAGACAGCTAAATGGAGGAGAAAATTGTGCTTATTATACTCGTTATGTTTCTTCTTGGGATTATCCTCGGTTTTATCGGAGCCGGGGGAGCAGGTTTTGTTATTGCCCTCTTAACAATGCTTTTTCATATTCCGATTCATACGGCTTTGGGGACTTCCCTTGCCGGCATGGCATTTACGAGTTTATCGGGAGCATTCAGCCACTATCGGGAAGGCAATATTCAGATGAAAATCGGCATCATCGTCGGCTTCTTCGCGGCGTTCGGTTCATTTTTCGGGGCGAAACTGACTTCCCTTATTCCCGCCGATTTACTGCATTACATGACTGCGGGAATGCTGTTTTTATCAGCTTTGCTCATTTTAGTCCGGTTATTTGTATTAAAAGAAAAAGCCGTGAATTCCGAGCGGCAAAGCAATCTGCACATGTGGGTGAAAGCCGTAATACTGGGAATCATCGCAGGTATCCTGTCGGGAACGTTCGGTATCGGTTCTGCTCCTTTCATTCAAATCGGTTTGATGATTCTTTTGAATTTATCCATCCGCCAATCGGTCGGGACCACCATGCTTGTCATTATTCCTCTCGCAATCGGCGGAGGGCTTGGTTATATTTCTGAAGGATTTGTAGATTATCTGTTGCTGGTAAAAGTTTTGATCGGGACGATGTGCGGCGCATATGTCGGTGCAAAATTCACCAACCTGGTGCCGAAATTCATATTGAAGTCAGCCATCTTTCTGACTCCGGCCATCGCCGGGCTGATGCTTTTATTTTAAATACGGGGGGGCCGGCGCCCCTCGTATTTTTATTTGTTTTCAATCAGCCGTTTAAGCTTTGATTCTGTTTCGGTATTTTCTACCGGCGTATAAACACTGCATCGTAAATCGCTGTTGCCCTGCACCTGTAATGAAGTCAGGTTAAATACCATTTTTCCGGCTTTTGCGTGGCGAAACTCAATTAAGACTTCCGGGGCTGAGCTGACCTCGCTCTCATTCCACAATGTATGAAATTCCGAATAGTTTTGCTCCATTTTTTCAATAAACTGAGAATACCATTTGTCCGCTACATATTGACCGTAATAGGTTCTGAAAATGGCAATGAATCCTTTCACAAAGTGCTCCCAGTTCACGGCTAAACTTCGCAGTTCTTTTCTGGAAAACAGCAGCTCAATAAGATTCCGTTTTTCAGGCGGGATTTGTTCAAAATCTAAAAATACATGGGCCGCTGCCTGATTCCACCCCACAATGTGACATCGTCTGTCCGAAATGATGGTCGGACAATAACGGAGTTCCTGCACCATTTTCGAAAGTGACGGGCTGATAATGGTTTCTTCTTCAGCGGAGAAAGTCTGTTTTACGCCTTCATCTAAAGCAAGCGCGTATAAATAATTTCTTTCATCTTTATTTAACTGTAACGCATCTGAGACCGCATCTAACACTGCTGCAGACACTTTAATGTCTCTTCCCTGCTCCAGCCACGTATACCATGTCGTGCTCACTCCGGCTAACTGGGCGACTTCTTCTCTCCGAAGCCCAGGTGTTCTTCTCCGGGTGCCCATCGGCAATCCGGCCATCTGAGGAGAAATTTTAGACCGCTGCGTTTTCAAAAACTCTGAAAGGGCTTGAAGCCTCGCTTCAGGTATCATGTTACCTCTCCTTTCTTACCATAGTATTGATTATACTATGATAAACAACAACTTGTAATAGGATACTGACAGGTTAAAATAGAAACATACTGAAGGAGGAATGACCATGAAAAGAGTTGTCATAACCGGAATGGGCGTTATTTCACCTCTGGGGAATGATGTAAATACACTTTGGAATCATCTTATACAAGGGAAATCCGGAATATCTTTAATAGATTCGTTTGACGTGACCAGCTCCAAAACAAAAATAGCAGGAGTTGTCCGTGATTTTGACGCAGAAGAAAGATGGGGTAAAAAAGAAGCTAGACGGCTGGACCGTTTCAGTCAGTTTGCCTTAGCAGCGGCCGAACAGGCTTTGGAAAGCTCACACATTCAGCTCGATAAGATTGACCGTGAACGCCTCGGAGTCTATGTCGGCTCCGGAATCGGAGGAATCACCACACTGATTGATAATGTTCATGTATTAAATGAACGGGGTCCCCGAAAAGTCAGCCCCAGCCTGGTGCCCATGATGATCTCGAATGCGGCCGCCGCCCAGATCAGCATCAGATTAGGCGCGCTCGGCCCTTCACTCTCTCCCGTCACTGCATGCTCTATCGGAAACACATCTATCGGAGAAGCATTCAACGTGATTCGAAACGACGACGCAGATATTATGTTTGCCGGCGGTGCGGAAGCGGCAATCACGAATTTATCATTAGCAAGCTTCGGCAATGCCCAAGCGTTATCAGCGAGAAATGAAGATCCCGCTTCAGCAAGCCGCCCGTTTGATGCGGATCGTGATGGCTTTGTCATGAGTGAGGGCGCCGGCATCTTAGTACTAGAATCACTGGAGAGCGCAATCGGCAGGAATGCTCCTATTTTGTGTGAGGTACTCGGCTACGGAGCAAGCTCGGACGCTTATCATATGGTGGCGTCCCATCCGGAAGGAACGGGTGCATATGCAGCAATGAGAAACGCTTTGAAGAAAGCAAATGTGTCAGCGGATGAAGTTGATGTCATCAGCGCCCATGCAACAAGCACAAAAGCCGGAGATCTTTCTGAAACACTGGCGATCAAAAAATTATTCGGAGAGCTTGCCTATGACATCCCGGTCACAGCTAATAAATCAATGCTCGGCCACATGCTGGGTGCAGCCGGCGGGGTTGAAGCCATTGCTCTGGCTGAAAGTCTGAGACACGGGGTCATCCCTCCGACGATTAATGTGGAGAATCCTGACTCAGTATGTGATTTGGATTATGTAACGGACGGCCCGCGGAATAAAGCATTAACGATCGGCCTCTCCAACTCATTCGGCTTTGGAGGGCATAATTCAGCCATATTATTAAAGAAATATGAATAACTGCATATGAAAAAGGAGTGAAATGATTTCACTCCTTTTTCGCTTTTTCCGTTTGTTTTGTTAATGTAAAAAAGGCGATAGAACCGAGAACGGCCGTCGAAAACATGATAGCCCCCATCGGGACCGCTGTCGATTCATTCATGCCGACAAGCGGCGAAACGATGGAACCGAGAAGCAGCGGCAGCATGCCCAACAAGGCGCTCGCGCTTCCCGCGCGGTGCCCCTGCTTTTCCATTGCCAGCGTAAACGTGCTTGTCAGCGTCATACCAATCGTAATCATGTAAATAAAAATTGAAATCACCAGCGCTGCCAGCGGGCCGTGAATCATCGTCATGACAAGCAGGACGGCCGTTGCAAGCATAGCTGTGATGACCCCGATCCGAAGCAGGCTTTTCTCGTGAATGATCCCTCCGAAACGTCCTATAATGAAGCTGCCGGTAATAATGGCCAAACCGTTTATGCCGAATAAAATACTAAACACCTGAGGCGAGACGCCGTAAATATCCTGATATACAAAAGGCGTTCCGGATACATAAGCAAAGCTGCCCCCGTGAATAAAGCCGACCGTCAGCGCATAGCCGATAAATGACCGGTCCTTCAGCAAGCCGCCCATTGTGCGTACGGAATTCCCGATTGAGCTTGGAATCCGCTTTTCCGGCGGCAATGTTTCCTTCAGCTTGAGCGCAATGATCAGAACAAGCAAAAATCCGATGAAGGTTAAAAAGAGAAAAATCGTATGCCATGATGCAAACGGCAGCAGTAAAATGGCGCCGCCCGTCATCGGCGCCACCATCGGCGCAACGGCAGTGATGACCATTAACAGCGAGAAGAATTTGGAAAGCTCTCTCCCCGTAAATACATCCCTGACGATGGCACGGGACAGGACAAGCCCTGCCGACGCAGTGAACCCCTGAAGAAAACGCGCAATGACTAATGTCGTAATGTTCGGAGCAAGAGCACAAAACAGTGAAAACAGGGCAAATGCAAAAATACATATTAATAATGGCTTTCTTCTCCCCTGCGCGTCACTGACAGGCCCGACAATAATCTGGCCGATCGTAAGTCCGATCAGACAGGCTGTTAAACTGAGCTGGACAAGCGAAGCGCGGGCGCTTAAATCCTCGGCAATCTCAGGGAAACTCGGCAAGTACATATCTATATTAAGCGGCCCCAGTATAGCCAGCATGCCGAGAAGAAAAGCCAGCGCCAGCCGCTCTTTACCAGTCGGATTGTGCAGCATATCGTTCCCACCTTTCCTTTACAATCTCATAAAGCAGCAAAACATTTGTATATTGTATCATAATTTTTTCTTTATTATTTTAATGTTTTCAAGCTGGTTTACCAGCAAAAATATAAATGGCAGACGAGGAACTTGTTTTCGGAGTAAAATCGGGTCATTGCAGTTTCACATTAAAAAGCCAAGGGCCGTAACGGCCCTTGGTCATCATATAACACACCTTTTCATTGACACACAAAGAATCCGCTTAAAAAACTTAAATTATTTTATTAAAATAAAAAAATATTGCATCACATCTGCATTTCACTTAAGCAGAAAAACGATTTTTTCAGCATTGACAAGAAGTGCAGGTGTCTATATAATCTTCGATATTGAACATTCTTTACAGAGTAAACTGACAAGCTTTAACATGCGTTCGTCTTAGAAATTATTTAGTTTTCACTAGATAATTTTTGAGGCGTTTTTATTTTGCTATATACATTCTGACTGCAGAGGAGGTTTGCACATGAAGACAATTTGTAAAGATATCCTGCTGATTATGATCGGAGCCTTTCTTATTGCTGCATCTGTTGAATGTTTTGTAATCCCAAATCAATTAGGGGACGGCAGCACCGTGGGGATCGCTCTCGTTTTATATTATTTATTTCATATTCCTGCAAGCATCACCACTCTGGTCGTTAATCTTGTTTTTATCGGATTGGCTTATAAATTTTTAGCGAAAAAAACAATTTTATACACGATACTCGGCACAGGCATGACTTCTGTTTTTCTCAGCCTCGTAAGCTTCATTCCGTTTGGCGTTCACGACATGGTGCTCGGTATTGTGTTTGGGGCTTTATTAATGGGGACGGGACTGGCTTTGATTTTCATTGCTGACGGTTCTACCGGCGGGACCACTCTTTTAGCGTATTTATTAAATTATACGAAAGGCTATAACATCTCAAAAAGCATGTTTTATATGGACTGTGTCATTATATTCGCTTCGGTTTTCGCCATTGGCATCAATAACACGCTGTATACGTTTATATTCGTTTATCTGTGCGCAAAAATCGTTGATATCGTTATTGAGGGCTTCCACAATAAAAAAGCCCTGACCATCATGTCCGATAAATACGAGGAAATTGCCAAGGCTATCACCAGTGAATACGGAAACGCCGCCACCATTTTTTATGGCTACGGATATTATGACAGTAAAGACAAGCGCATTATCTATGTTGTCATTAAAAAGAATGAACTGTTAAAAATCAAAAATCATATCCAAAAGATAGATCCTAAATCATTTATCGTCATTCATGAGGTAAAAGAAGCAGTCGGAGGAAAGTTCGGCTTTACGAAGCTGCCGTCGGCTGCGAATGAAAAATAACAGCTTGCAGAGTGTTTCTGCAAGCTTTTTTATATTCGGCCCCGCCCCGCTTAAAGGTTTTTACTCCTTTTCAATCGAAGTAAATGATAGATGAAAACTTTTTTGATGGGAGAACAGAACATGAATATCAAAACCGACAGGCTCGTGATCCGGACATTTGAACCGGAAGATTGGCAAGATGTCTATGCGTACACGTCAAATCGGAATGTCATGAAGTACATACCAGAGGGTGTCTTTACCCAAGAAGATGCCAAGAAATTCGTTGCTGAAAACAGCGGTGAACATGCCGAGAAGTTTCCTGTTATATTGAAGGATGAAAAAACGGTTATTGGCCACATTCCTTTTTTCAAATATTTTGGTGACCATACATATGAAATCGGCTGGGTGTTTCACCCGGAATATCAGGGAAAAGGATATGCTTCAGAGGCTGCACGCGCCGTGCTCGCATTCGGTTTTACTAAGATGAAATTACACCGGATCATTGCGACATGCCAGCCGGAAAACATTGCTTCCCATCGGGTGATGGAGAAGATCGGAATGAGACGGGAGGGCTTTTTCAAAAAATGCATCCCCCATGATCATGATTGGTGGGATGAATATTATTATGCCGTTTTAGAAGAAGAGTGGAAAACGCCCGATTTGGAATAAAAAGGCTTATGCCTTTTGCTTTTACAGCTATGTGTGTGCTACACTGATTTTATTAATATGAGAAGGGATGATGGGTGGACGATGATTAACTAATCTTATTTTTAACGTTTGAAATCGGATATTTCAAATCAGAAAAAATAGGATTAGTCTGCCCATTTTCTATAAATGACATAGCTATTGAAAAATAGCTTATTTGATGATGTACAGGTACGGCTAATCCTTCCAAATCAATTGGGAGGATTTTTTTAATTCTCCCTTAAAGCGAGGGAATGATCTTATGAAAGAATTATTAAAACTAACGGGCATCAGTTATGAAGCAGACTTTTGCATGTTTGAAGATATCAATGCCAGTGTTCAGCAAGGGGACATCATCGGTGTCATCGGCAAAAACGGTGCCGGTAAATCTACATTGCTGCAATTGATCAGCCAGGATGCAGTTCCGACAAAAGGACATATTCAATGGATGCAGCAAGACTTGAACGTTTTTATGGTGGAACAAGAAACGGAGTCGCACTCTTCCGGCGATATGCAGCCTTCAGAAGTGAAACTATTAGAAAAATGGAATGTGCCGGCTCATGACTTTACACAATTAAGCGGCGGAGAAAAGCTGAAAGCACGGCTTGCAAAAGGTTTCTCAACAGCTGCTGACCTTTTGTTATTAGATGAGCCGACAAACCATCTTGATAAACAAAGTTTAGACATCCTGAAAAACCAAATGCAGAATTATAAAGGCACCATTATTTTCGTTTCGCATGACCGCGCTTTTTTAGATGCCGTGACGACGAAAATATGGTCGATTGAAGGAAAAAAGCTGATTGAACATAAAGGCAATTACTCCGGTTATATGGAGGTTCGCAAACAGAAAAGGCTGACTCAGCAGCGGGAATATGAAAATCAGCAGAACATGATCAAACGGATCGAAGCCCAAATGGGTGAGCTCACTGCCTGGTCGCAAAAAGCCCACGCACAATCGACGAAACAGGAAGGCTTTAAAGAATACCATCGCGTAAAAGCAAAACGTACGGATGCCCAAATCAAGTCAAAACAGAAACGCCTTGAAAAAGAGCTTGAAAAAGCAAAAGCTGAACCGGTTGAGGCGGAATATAATGTGCGTTTTTCCATTGAGGCGAATCATAAGGCGGGAAAACGGTTTTTAGAAGTGAAAAATCTAACAAAATCGTTTGGCGGACGAACGCTATTTAAAAATGTCAATTTCACCATCCAGCACGGTGAGAAGATTTCCATCACAGGTCCGAATGGCAGCGGTAAGACGACATTATTGAAAGTCATCCTCGGTCAGGAAACAGCAGAGGGCGATATCTGGATGTCACCCTCTGCCAACATCGGCTATTTAACGCAGGAAGTATTCGACTTACCGCTCGAACAGACGCCGGAGCAGCTATTTTATAAAGAAACATTCGAGGCGAGAGGAAAAGTTCAAACGATCATGAAGCATCTGGGATTCACGGCATCCCAGTGGACAGAACCCATCGGAAAGATGAGCATGGGCGAGCGTGTAAAGTGCAAGCTGATGGCATATATCCTTGAGGAAAAAGATGTGCTTATATTAGATGAACCGACAAACCACCTTGACCTGCCTTCACGCGAGCAGCTCGAAGACACGTTGGCACAGTACAACGGAACGCTGCTCATCGTTTCGCACGACCGATATTTTCTCGAAAAAACGACGGACAATCAGCTCGTCATTTCGAACAGCAGCGTTCAAAAGCAATGGAAAGAAACCTCTTCAAAAAGAGATCATCAGGATGAATTGCGTTTAAAGCTGGAAACAGAAAGACAGGAAGTGCTGGGAAAGCTTAGTTTCATGACCCCGAATGATAAAGCGTACACAGAACTCGACAAGAAATTTAAAGAGCTGACAGAACAAATAAAAGAACTAAAGCAGTTGTGAAGCGGACCGTTTTGAATGTTTTCTGATCAAAACAGCAAACAAAAAATACCAAAGGCCCGCAAACCCTTGGCATCATTGAGGCGGCCCGAGAGAAACCGGCCTCCGCGGGTGATTCACCCGCGGGGCCTTTCACTAGGGGTGCTATTAACCCTATTTCAGAAGCCCTTCTTCTTTTAAAAATTTTTCAGCGGTTTCTTCTGCACTTTTCCCTTTTACGTTCACGTCATAATTCATTTCCCGCATCTGTTGATCCGTTATTTTTCCGTCAAGTTTATTTAATGCGCCCTCTAACTGAGGGTATTTTTTCAATGTGTCTTTTCTTACCAACGGAGCACCTTGGTATGGCGGAAATACATGCTTGTCATCTTTCAGTACAGACAATTTATATTGTTCTAATTCACTGTCCGTTGAGTAAGCATCTACTACATGAATATCACCTGTTTTGATTGCATTGTAACGAAGCTTCGGCTCCATCGTCACCAGATTTGAAAATGTCATTCCATACGTTTTCTGAATGCCGCGATATCCGTCTTCCCGATCGGCAAATTCTAAAGTAAAACCGGCCTTCAAGTTTTTCTGATGACTTTTTAAGTCTGATATTGTTTTAAGATTGTATGCATCAGCTAATTGCCTCGGTACCGCTAATGCATAAGTATTGTTATACTTCATCGGCTTAAGCAGTTCCATATCAAATGTTTTAAGCATTCCTTTTTTCGCTTGTTCATACACCTGTTTTTCATCTGTGCTGACGGGTGTTTCCTTTAAAAACTCAGAAATGGCCGTGCCGGTAAATTCCGGGTAAATGTCAATGTCCCCTGATTTTAATGCATTGAATACAAATGAAGTCTTGCCGAAGCCAGGTTTTAATTGCACGTGTAAATCGGTCTCTTGCTCAATAAGAAGCTTATACATATTAATTAAAATTTCAGGTTCAGAACCCAGTTTTCCCGCGATAACAATATTTTTGTTCCCCTGTCCAAAAGAGGCTGATATGGTCAGAACGATTAAGACTGCGGCTGCCAGTATTCCAATACCAGCCAGTGATTTCTTAAAAGAAATGTTTTCAAGCTTCCGAAGCAGAAAATCAAACAATATAGCCAGAATGGCAGCCGGTATAGCTCCAATAAGGATGAGTTCAGTGTTATTTCTATCAATTCCAAGAAGAATTAAATCACCTAAACCTCCGGCTCCAATAAGCGCTGCTAATGTTGCAGTACCCACAATTAAAACCATGGCAGTTCGTATTCCCGCCATTATAACCGGCATCGCCAAAGGAAGCTCTACCTTTACTAACCTCTTTCTGCTGTTCATTCCCATAGCCCTTGCAGCTTCGATTAAGGAAGGATCAATCTCCTTAATCCCTGTATATGTATTTCTTAAAATAGGCAGCAGCGCATAAACAATAAGTGCGATAACTGCAGGTATTTTCCCTATTCCGGCTATAGGAATGAGGAGACCGAGCAGAGCCAGAGATGGAATGGTTTGCAATACGGCCGTTATACCTATGATGACTTCTGCCAGCTTTTGTTTTCTCGTCAGATAAATACCGAGGGGGATAGATATGAGAACTGCAAAAAAGAGAGCGATCAGAGAAATTTGAATGTGCTCCAGCAGCGCGTTTATCAGCTGTCCTTTCCTGTCTGATACTTCATGTAAAAAATTATTCATTCATGTGACCTCTCTTTTGAACATGTTCAGCCAGATACTGTATAAACGCCTGTCTGTTGATGACACCTATCATCTCACCATTACGCTCAGCAAATACTTGATCATGGTGGGTTAATTTATCCAGAATCTCCTGTAAAGAAGTTGTTACAGAAACTGTTTCAAAAGGATTCGATGGCGCAACCTCTGTTTGCTGTACGATGTCTTCAAGATTCATTTTTTCATTTGTAATACCTTCTTGCACTCCGACAAAGTCTCTTACAAAATCATTAGCAGGGTGATACAGAATGTCATCAGGAGTGCCGATTTGAACAATTTCACCGTTATTCATGATGCATATCCGGTCTCCAAGCTTTAATGCTTCCTGTATATCATGGGTGACAAAGACAATCGTTTTTTGTATTCTTCGCTGTAAATCCAGCATATCATCCTGTAATTTCACCTTTGTCATCGGATCAAGAGCACTGAACGGTTCATCCATTAAGATCATTTCAGGATCTGCGGCTAAGGCGCGTACGACGCCGATTCTCTGCTGCTGTCCTCCTGAAAGCTCATGAGGTTTTCTCTCACGGTATATTTCAGGATCTAAACCAACCATTTCTAAAAGCTCATTGACACGCTGTTTGATTGTTTCCCGATTCCATTTTTTCAATTCGGGCACGACAGCTATGTTTTCTTCAATATTCATATTTGGAAACAGAGCGATTTGCTGAAGAACATATCCTATATTCCAGCGCAGCTCATGAATATCATATTCACTTATTTTCTGACCATTTATAGATATCGTACCGCCGGATAATTCAATTAAGCGATTTATCATTTTCAGCGTTGTCGTTTTACCGCTGCCGCTGGGCCCGATAATGACAAAGAATTCGCCTTTATTTATCACGGCATTGAATGATTTTACAGCATACGTGCCATCTTTGTACTGTTTTGATACATCGTTAAATTCAATCATATCGTCACTTCCCTGTCATGATCTGTATCAAACCTTTTTGCGCTGAAGCCCTCATTTTTCATCAAACATAAGCAGATACGAGCCTAGCTGCAAAAAAGATGTGAATCCCTTTTTCATACCCCCTAAAGAATAAACTGATTCTTATGGATGAGTTTCGCCATTTCCGATGAGTGTAGCACTTATGTACAGGTTCTACAAGGCATAAAGGGCCAATGAATATTGTTCAGTCATGGACGGCAAAATGCGTGATGATTTAACTGCAGATTGCAGCAATTGGTTCGGGCTGTGCTGTGTGGCTTTGCGCCATATGCGAAGTTTAGACTGCTGATCAAAGGCTGGTATTTTTCTGACGGCTGAAAATGACCTTTCCATTTAAAGATAAAAAAATCTGCCCAAAAACAGTTTGGGCAACGTCTCCTCAATTTCTCGCAAACATTTATATGGCCTTTCCTTGGTTGATTCTCTATCCTATATAACAGATTCACCTTACAAAGCCTATAATTTGGGTCAGCTTTGACGATTACGAGGCGGAAATAAAAAAATAAGAGCGGCACTGAGACCCCTCTACCTTTTGTTTCATGGTTTCTTTACTTTTGAAACGGTCATCCCGTCACAGATTGGAATAAGCAGGGATTCCAATTGGGGATGATCAGCTGCCGTTGCATTGAATTTCTTCATGATTTCAGTATAACGTCTAGGTTCAGCATCCTGATCCGCTACACTCCCGCCTGCAAGCACATTATCCGCCACAATTAAAGCACCCGGCTCTGCAAGCCTGATGCAATACCGCAAATAATTTTCATAATTATCTTTGTCAGCATCGATAAAGAAAAAATCAAACCGCTTATCTTCGTCTGCCAGCTTTTCAAGGCTTTGCAAAGCTGCTCCGGTCATATATGTTACTTGATCGCCAAAGCCGGCTTTGGTTAGATTGCTTTGTGCACACTTTGCGTACTCTTCCTTTAATTCAAGAGAAGTTAAGTTTCCTTCTTTGCCAAATCCCCTTGCAAGACAAATTCCGCTATAGCCTCCAAGAGCCCCAATTTCCAGAACATTTTTGGCGCCGGAAATGGAAACAAGCATAGTGAGAAGTTTACCGGCGGAAGGAGAAACCGATATGGAAGGCATGTCGTTTTCTTTTATTGATAAAATGACTTCCTCCAAAAGAGGATCATGATTCAAAAACACAGAATCAATATAACTGTTCATTTGTTTCATTCAGCTCATTCCTTTCTCACCATTTTCTAAAGATGTTCCCGTTTCTTCATTTTTCTGATCGGATATTTCGATTGCTTCACTTTCATGTATTTCGAATACTTGACTAAATTCGTTGATGACCATATCAATGGCTTTTAATTCACCGACCAGCATTTGATGAATCGTTTGAAACTCCGGCTGATCTAACTGCTGCTTAATGGTTGATCGCTTAAGATGCAGCATCTCTAAAAAAGCAATTGCCCTTCCGCGGCGAAAGGTTTTTGGTCCATGCTGTTGTGAACTGCCTTTTCCTTTGGAACGCTCACCGCGATGATGTCCCTCTTTTTTAAATTCCTTATTTCTCATCATAAAGCTCCCTTCACGCATCATCTTGCATTCAATTGTATACAAACGTATACAATTACGGATGTTCATAATCTGTTCTTTTGTAATTTTGTTATAATGGCAACTCCATTTCCAAATATTAGATTTTGATTGAAATGAGCAGGAGTGAAATTTATGTCTTTCCGTTCAGAATTAAGTGACAGCGGCATTCACTATTTTCAAACGTATGATGGCCCGCGGAAACGTTTATCCGATTTCATCTTGAGTTCTATCCATACGCTTTTCGTCTCCCAGATTCCAAATAGGATTGAGGACTTTTTAAAGGGGATGATGGAGATCGTATTGTGCTGGACCCTAAGTCTGCGAAGCAGTTTCATGCAGGAGTGATGCGGCAGGATGAATCAAGAATAATTTGAAAGACATATGTAAAATCTATATTCATGAGAACTGCATGAATTTCAAATAGTATGAAAAAAATACACACCAAAGAAAGGCTCAGGTGCACGAAGGATGCCCCAATTCATTGGAATAACAGGAAGTATCAAGATTGATCAATCCGGTCCTTTTCCGGGTTATGATCGGGCTTATGTAAATAATGACTATGTCCAGTCTGTGGCAGAAGCCGGCGGTGTGCCGTTTATATTACCGGTTATTAAGCAGCCGGACCTGCTGGAGCAGCAGATTTCACGGCTTGATGGTGTGATCTTGTCCGGCGGCCAAGATGTGATTCCGCAATTATATGGGGAAGAACCTTTACAGGCATTAGGCGAAACGTTTCCGGATCGGGATGCGTACGAACAGCTATTGATAAAAACCGCTATTGCCTTAAATAAGCCAATCTTAGCTATTTGCCGCGGAGTGCAAATATTAAATGTCACATTCGGCGGCAGTTTATATCAGGATTTGACTTATGCTTCTTTTTCATATATTAAGCATGACCAGGAGAAAGAGCCGTCTTTAAAAACCCATCACGTCTCTTTTGAAGCAGGTTCTCACCTTCACTCTTTGTTTGGAGATTCAGCAATGGTTAATTCGTTCCATCATCAAATCATAAAAGATGTCGCTCCGTCATTTAAAGCAACAGCTTATGCAAAAGACGGTGTCATCGAGGGAATAGAACGACAAGGTGATTTATTTGTCGTCGGTGTACAATGGCATCCGGAAATGCTTACAAAGAAACATGATGATATGAAGAAACTTTTTTCTCTGTTTATTGAGCGTTGTAACTGAGCTGCTATCTATTTGCAAACAGCGATGGAAGAGAAAATAATAAGATAAAAAAAACATACCAACATTATTTGGTATGTTTCTTCAGTGAAAACCGATAAGCGGCATTTGAGACAGCCCCTTGTTCACAATGTTTCAGATGATGGAAATGCATGTTTCTTATTGAGAAATGAAATAATTAAAGCGGCAAGGATTAATAAAAACATTGTCATAGGAAAGGATTGGCTGCCAGCATGGTCAAGAAGAATTCCCCCAAAAATCCCGCCGCCGGCAATAGCCATATTCCAGACGGTTGTATTCATAGACATAGCGGCGTCAACGTTAGCTTCCCCAACGGCTTGAGCTAACGCTGTTTGTAATAAGGTAGCTGCCCCTCCAAAGGTCACCCCCCAGAGTGCAATACCGACAAAGATAACAATTGAATTGTATCCCGAAAATTGAAATAGCAATGCTGTGATGGAGAAACCGAGCAGGCTCAGCAGAACAAGCAGACGAAGCCGCTTATCAATGAATAATCCGGTAACCCAAATTCCAATGAGAGACAAGACCCCAAACACTAATAACGCTGTGCCCGTTTGTGAGCTTAGGCCTGCCGGGGTAAGAAATGCGGCAATATAGGTATACAAAATATTATGAGAAACCATCCAAAGAATGACCACCGTTAGAATAGGCCGGACCCCGGGAATCGTTAATACGTTAAATACATTCACACGCAGAGTTTTTGAATTTCCGGAGAAATCGGGAACCTTAAGGACAATCCATATGATTAGAACGAGAGACAGCAAAGACATGATCATAAAAACAGCACGCCACCCCATCAGTCCCCCTAAAAAAGTTCCGATAGGCACGCCCAGACTAAGCGCAATCGGGGTGCCGGCCATAGCGATGGCTGTGGCCCGGCCTTTAAGCTCTTGAGAAACCATCCGTCTTGCATAACCCGTTAACATACTCCAGACAATTCCCGCACCAACCCCTGCGAAGAAGCGGGCAATTAAAGTGACCGTATACACAGAAGAAAAAGCCGTGACGCTGTTAAAAACGAAAAACAAAACGATCGCGAATAGGAGCAAAGGTTTGCGCCTCCAGCTCTGTGTTGCAAACGTGACGGGAATAGCCGCAGCTAACGAACCAAGCGCATACAACGTAACCAGCTGCCCGGCAAATGCGGTTGATACATGCAGTCCATCACCAATTTGCGGAAGCAGACCCGCAGGAACAGTCTCGGTCATAATACAAATAAAGCCGGCCATTGAAAGGGCTAATAATTCAAGCCAAGGAATTTTTTTTGCTGCTTGTTCTTGAGTACTGGCTGACATAGACATCTTTACAACTCCTTCATTTTGTTTAAGTACGCTGACTTCTGCTCTCCCTTCAATTAATTTTGGATCGATCATTCCATATGTTATGCCATACGTAAAATCTTGTCAATTATTTTTGGATCGATTAGTATATAATTAATAATTCAAGGGAGGTGGCCTTATGGCCCGTACTGGCCGTCCGCGTGCATTTGACAAGGAAGAAGCGATTTCTAAAGCCATGGTGCTGTACTGGGAACAAGGATTTGAATCGACGTCCCTCGCTCAGCTGAAAGAAGTAATGGGTATTTCATCAGCAAGCTTTTACGCCGCATTCGGCTCCAAAGAGGCGCTTTTTAAGGAAGTCATCGATCGCTACAAAAGGTCATATGGACAAGTAACGGATTGTTTGACCGATACCTCGATAACTGCAAAAGAAGCGATTGAGAAAGCATTAAGGCAATCTGCAAAAATGCAGACAGATTCTGATCACCCTTCCGGATGTTTGCTGGTCTTATCAGCAAGTGTCTGTTCAGATAAAAATAATCACGTAAGAGATTTACTTTCTTATGAACGTTCTTTAATCCGAAGTAGATTGGAGGCGTGTATTCGACGGGGACAAGAAGAAGGAAACATTTCTGACTCAGCAGATGCAGCAGCGCTGTGTGCCATGTATGAAGCATTTATGTATGGGATTTCAACACAAGCTAAAGATCGGGTAAGTCATTCAAAAATTGATCTCGCAGTAACGCAAATTATGAAAGTGCTTGAAATCTAAAAATAACCGTACAGCTATTTCTGATTAGCTGTGAATTGTCAAAGTACAACACCTAAACAAAGACAGCCCATGACAGCCGCGTGTAAAATGATTGTTCCGGACAAACCATTCAGATGTGCTGTCATGAGCTAATGTCATAAAAAAAGCTCAAGAAATGAACGCATAAAAAAATACCAAAGGTCTCTGATCCTTGGTATCATTGGATGCGGCAGAGGACTTGAATCTCCACGAGTTATTCACCCGCCAGGCCGCCCACATAGTAATTCCATTTGAATGGATATGAAATTTTAATCAAGTCATATCAACTATTACCCTCGTATATTTTGTGCCATCCTATCGATAGTATTAATGATCAGCTCGTAATAACAATCTTAGTTTTTTAAAATTCAACTTTCCCCATATGCTTCCTGTGATGAAGTAAAGAAAACTGCTCGGCTAAAAATGACGGAGTGTACGGTACGTCGTTATGAAGCCACGAAATGATCGTACCTATTAAAGCTGAAGATTCATGGCTGGGCCCCTTTGAATTTTTACTGCAATAAATAAATTCCTCTCTCATTTCAGCAAGCTTAATTTTCCGATTTTATTACATTCTAATGCGAACCATACGTTGCCATCTTTGTCGCATCCAATTCCGTGAGGTTCACCATTTGATGTTTTAATCGGATATTCTTCAAAAGATTGCTCTCTTGTCAATCTTCCTATTTTATTTGCTCCCCATTCGGTGAACCATAAATCGGTTTCTGCTCCCGCAGTAATAGCATGAGGTCGTGCATTTGGTGTAGGAATATCATATTCAGTTATTTCGCCTGAAATTGTAATCTTGCCTATTTTGTTCCCCATTATTTCTACAAACCACAGTGAATCATCATTTCCTCTTGTAAGACCCACTGGTCCTGCTCCCGGAGTTGGAATCGGATATTCCGTTATTTCTCCCGATTCAGTTATCTTACCGATGGTATTGTTTTGGTTTTCAGTGAACCAAAGTGCGTTATCGGAGCCCAGCGTAATAAACGAAGGATATGATGCTTTATTCGGCAGTTCATATTCATGAATCTCTCCTTCTGCTGTCAGTCTCCCTATCCGGTTTCCGTTCATTTCTGTAAACCAAATATCACCGTTTAGACCTTCAGCAATTCCATATGGTGCTGAATTCGGGTGCGGTAAAGAGTACTCTGTAAAGATACCCGCTGTTGTAAGCTTTCCAATTTTATTAGATTCATTTTCAGTAAACCAAATATCACCTATTGAAGATATGATCAAGCACATCCTCTTGCATCAGGAGTCGGGACAATATATTCTTTGATTGTTCCATCTTGAGTAAGACAGCTGATTTTGTTTGCTTTATGTTGAGTAAACCATACCTTTCCTTCTTGTGAGACAGCTATTCCATAAGGACCGGAATCAGAATGTAAAATATCTATTTCTTGCAGCTCAATATTCATTTAACCCCTCCATTAAGAATGAGTTTATACAAAAAAGCCTTCTATTCTCATTTTCTGAAACTGAGTCAATTGTAATTCTTGTACAGACTTAATAAACGAACTTGGTTCAGTTTTTAATGAAAATCATTCATTAGCTGCTCTGTTGTAAGGATAGTTGCAAATTCCTCGTGTAATGTTGCTAAAGATTATTGTGTATCGTTTCTGCGTCATAAAACTGACCGTTTTGGTCCTTCATCCCAAAAGCTGCCGTAGCATCTGAAACCAGATATGTGTTGAAACCTAAATTCGCACTCATTCTTGCAGTTGTTGATACACAATGAGGTGTAGTCAAGCCTGTTATTATAACGGTTTCGATTTTATTCTCTTTTAAATAGTCTTCCAGATTAGTACCAATAAAGCTGCTATTCACTTACTTTGTTATCATTACTTCTCCATCAATAGGCTTTACTATATCTTTTATAGCATTCCCCTCATTGTCCGAATGGAATACCGAACGGGGTTATCTGACTTGTGCTTTATTATGATGACCGTAAATCCTTTCTTCCTCCACAATTGAAGGATCTTAGACGTGTTTTCCTCAGCGTTAAGGTTATTTCGCTCTCCCCATTTTTTATCATCGAATGCTTTTTGAATATCTACTAAAATTAAGGCTTTATCTTTATTATCCATCCTTTCCTCCTAAATAAAGATTCGTTAATTTTCAACATTAATTTTTACGGAAATCATAAAATCTTTTTTCTATCTGATTATAATGGATGTTGATTAAACAATAAACGATGACAATCTAATGTATAATTAAAAAAGAGACCGGATGTGGTTCGGTCTCGAATGTTATCTGTTCAAACCGTGATTGCATTTGCAGCAATGACACATGGGACAGCACGCAAGGAGGAAAGTAACCTGAAACAGAGTAAGTTTCTTGCTTCTAAAACGAAGTACTTGTACGCAGCCATCCTCATTTTTATCTTAGTATATATTTTTTACACTCTATATATGAACTTGATAAAAGATCCAAAATCAACGTCTTTTCTAAGTCATAAAACGGTGCTGCGTGAATCGTTTGACCTGCCGCTTTGGTTAAATATCATGTATGTGCATGTCATGTTTGCGTGTTTGGCTATGCTAACCGGTGCTGTTAATTTCTCAAAAAGAATGCTGACAGGTATACCCAAGGTACACAAATTGAATGGATATTTCTATTTCATTTCAGTACTTATCGTGACACTTACATCAGGATATATGGCTCCCTACTCAACCGGAGGGAGAATCGTAAGCATAGCCTTTAATATCGTGAATATCATTTGGCCTGCGATGACGGTTATTGCAATAGCCAAAGCCAGACGAAAGCAATACAGCAAGCATCAAGAATGGATCATCAGAAGTTATTTATTCTGCTTTACGAATCTGTTTATTCATTTGATTACTTCAGCCTGCACGAAGGGATTCGGATTGGTCCATGATATTAGTTACACGATTGGTGTTTATGGAGCCATTGTTCTTAACCTTGTGATCGCAGAACTCATCATTCGATTTAGAAAGCTCCCGTACAATCTGCAAACACCGCTTAATAAAAATAGAGGGAATATTTGACCCCCTCTTTTAAGCTGGCAAATGAAGAAGAGGAAAGGAATATCTACTCCTGCCCTCTTCTTTTTTAAATACAGAAAAACCGTTTGTTGAAATATTGCAAATGAAACATAACCAATATTTATGGATCATTTTATCAGCTCCAGTTTTTCTCTATAAATTGAATTGCAGGTTGTAAATCGGTTTTGTCAGCAATTGCTATGACAGCGGGAACCACAGAAGGGTCCGTTTTCGAGAAGTTAGGGATCCGTGGATCTAAACGAAAAAAACGATCTCCTAGAAGTTGAGAACTGACCATGGATTCATAGTAACCATTTCCGCCAGCGACAATCGAAAGAAATGGCAGTAACGGTTCATTAGGCGATCGGTCGAAAAGGACTCCCCAATTCGGGGGAAGGTCCTTCAGATTTTCGGGGCGTATGTTATCTGAACTCACCATTCCCCATCCCTTCGTATCTCTTCTTAACTGAGTCGGGGTTTCACCCGTTCCAATGGATAATACCGCGATTTGATCCAGCGGCTGGTTGGCTTTACCCACAGCAAACGCGATACTGGCTGTACTAGGGTTAGTTGCCACTACGTACCCATCCACGTAGTTTTGATAGGCCCGCTGCGTCGCGGGAGCACCACTGCTGCGCAGTATGACATCACTCGCTTTCTCATTTAAATAGGGAGAGCCGGGATAATTGTGGAATAACACAGGAGTCCAGCGATTCAGCTCCGATGAGTATAAATGAAATGCAGGGACAACAATTCGTTTTCTAAAGTTTTTAAGACGAAGACCTGATGGAAAAAATGATTGTACCGCTTCGATAAAACCGGAATATGGCAATTGTTGATTAAATACAGGTCCTCCTGGCCGGGAAATGCTGTATGCCGGCAGGATTTTATCCTTAAAATACTGGAGGGTCTCCTTCGGCGATCTTCCGCTTGCTAACGCAAGGGCAATAAATGAACCAATTGAACTCCCCGAGAAAACATCGGTTTGTCTCATTAATTCTGGTATTTGTCGAGACAATCTGTTTATAAGTTGTAAACTTAAAGCACCTAAGGTACCGCCTCCGTCAAAGGACATGATCCGATATGTTGTCAAAGCTGATTTCCCCTTTCTAAACTGATCACAAGTATCATTCAGCATATGTTGATAGACTTTGGCCTATTCCAGGGACGGATTGTAAAAACATTGAGAAAAGAGACATGAGTCAGGAAAAATATAAATACCTTGCTGATGTGTATGAAAAATGCATACCCGAAGACATATCAAATGATTACCCGGCTGCAGGAACCCTGTTGTTTACGCCGGATTTCGCTTCTTGACAAAGAAAATAAAAAACACCAAGGGGCTTAGAACCTTTGGTATCATTTAATTGGATATCTTAACCTTTTCGCAGCTGAATCGGCTCTAAATCAAGCTATCTGACTTTAGATTTTTAAGCGGGAGTTGAAAAGTGTTTTGACGATGTTAAGAATATGTTTTTGGGTGAAACTGATATGCCCTACACCTTTTACTTTGTACATTTCAGCATTATGACCTGCTGTTTTAAGTGCTTTGAAAAATGCAGCGCTTTGTTCCTATGGAACTATACCATCTTGATCACCATGCATAATAAGAATCGGGGGCGCTTCGCGGTGAACGTATTGAAGTGGACTAGCTTTCAATGCTTTTTCCTTATTCTCCTGAATGGCTCCTCCAATAAGCATTGATTCGGGTGAGTCAGGAGCATCATGGTCTATAACAGATGGATATTGGCTCATTGCAAGTAAATCAGTTGGGCCGAACCAGTCTACAATTGCATGTACGCGGCTGGTTTCATGCAGATGTTCCCCGCTTGGTTCGTATTCTTTAAGACCTTCAGTCAGCCCAAGCATGAGAGCCAAATGACCGCCGGAAGAATCTCCCCATACCCCGATTTTTTCTGGGTCAATATTGTATGCCGGGGCATTGGCTTTCAAAAATCTAACTGCTGTTTTTACGTCATGCAGCTGTGCAGGGAAAACCGCTTCTTTACTTCCCCTATATTGGACGCTTGCGACAGTATAACCCTCTTTTGCAAATTCAGCCAGCTGGGGCAAAAAAGCATATGTTGTCCATCCCCATCTAGTGAATCACTAAAGTTCACCTTACACTCATCTGCATCATTTTATAATGATTTTGGGCAAAAATGGACACTGTTTTACCACTCCTCCCTATAAAAGAAAGGATGTAAAAACGGGACAGCACCTCCTAGCTGAGTACCGTCCCTTTTCTCCATTTACTTTTTCAAGCCAGCCGCAAAGAAAGGGCCATTTATAGTGATTGTGGATAAAATACGAGACATCTCTTCTGGAGATTCCTCTCTATCACTATTCAGCCATTGCTGAATAACTCCTATGTGTGCCGAAGCAATATAGGAAACTAAGTATTCAGCTGGGACTAGGAAATTTTCCTGCTTCACAAGCGGATTTTTGTTACTTTCAAATAGTGTTTTCCATACGAATTTTTTCAATTTTGTTTGGAACGATAAATCTCCCTTTGGACCCAAAACAGCTTTCATAAACCCTCTATTTCGATCCAAATATTCAAAAAGTGAAACAAGAATGGTAAAGGGTGTGGCAGCAGGAGGATCTGCTCCTAGGTCTGCGATAATGTTAGGAACGTTCTTTATGATCATGTCAGCCATATCTTGCATAATTTCTTCCTCACATTTGGTCATTAAATCATACTTATCCTGATAGTGGGTATAAAAGGTTCCCCGATTGATTTTTGCCCTGGTTGTTATGTCTTTCACGGTAATTGCCTCAAAACCTTTTTCTTCTATCAATTCTATCAATGCATCCCGGATAGATTCTTTTGTACGAATGACCCGTAAATCCATGTTTATATCCCGCATTCCATTTTCCTCCCAATTTTTTTCAACACATTCAGAAATTATGTCGGATATACGACACATTCATTGTTTCTGATTATTGATAAGACCGTTATTTATAATTATAATTTAAAGCGCAATTAAAACAACACGTTGTTGAATATTGCTACTAAACATAAGGAGGAAATGAAGTGAAACTTTTTAAAAACAAACTGGCGGTGTTATCTCCCCTAATTGCATTGGCAGTCATTTTTATTTTTTCACTAACACTTTTTCCATCCGTACAATCGCAACCGAAAAATTTGCCCATTGCGATTATTAACGAAGACCAAGGAGTGCAAATTCCTAATCAGCCAAAGATGAATATGGGGCATACAATTGTTGAAATGATACAAAAAAAGTCAAAAACCACAGCAGATAAAGACCCTGCTGTGAAATGGGTTAAAGTAAAAACAGCAGATGAAGTACAAAAAGGATTAGATAATCAAAAATATTATGCAGCATTGGTCATTCCGAAAGATTTTAGTGCGAAGCAGGCCTCTTTACGAACCCCAACACCTGTTTCGCCTGAACTACAAATATTTATCAATCAGGGAATGAATACCCCGGCATCAACCATAGCAGGGCAAATATTGAATGGATTAGTTGACAGCTTGAATCATACCGTTCGCACCCAGCTGCTGGATGGGTTTGAAAAGCAAGGAGCCACTTTAACAGCAAAACAAGCTGCAAGTCTGACAGCTCCTATAACTAAAAAAGTCACTAATGTTAATGAAATTGGTGCTAATAGTGCAAACGGCAACGCCCCTATTTCCTTGTTCCAACCATTATGGATGGCAGTTTTGGCGAGTACAGCAATCATCTTTATTGCCGTCAGCAAAATCCAGACCATCACTCGAAAAGAAAACCTTTTGACAAAGATCGGACAAATTTTCATGGGTGCTATCGTCGCACTGGTAATTGGATTTGGCTTTACTTGGATAGCAGAGGGAATGGTAGGACTGAATATTCCGGATTTTATGGATACAGCCTTATTTTTAACCATTACTTCATTTAGCTTCTTTCTAATGATATCAGCTGTACTTTCCTTGCTGGGTATCAGAGGAATAGCTGTTTTTGCCTTATTATTATTCTTCGGGGCTCCATTACTTGCAATGGCACCTGAAATGATGTCTTCATTTTATCGCGATTGGGTTTATCCATGGCTGCCGATGCGGTTTATGGTAGAAGGTTTACGGGAATTATTCTTCTTTGGTAAAGGATTGAACTGGAATACCCCTGTATCCGTCCTTGTTTGGATCGGAGTTGTAAGCATGATAATCATACTTGGTTCTGCTCTTAAACTGCATTCAGTAAAAGAGAAAACACAGAACCAAAGATTAGAGGCTTAACGGGAAGTAACAAAAAACACAAGCCTGATAAAGAACAGCTAATAAAACCGTTTTCCCACTAAGGAAACGGGTTCTAATAAACTTGTGATGATTATAATCATGTAGCGGAGGGAAAATAAACATGGATGTTCAAGTCTCAAATGTCAGTAAAAGTTTTGAAAAGAAGCAAGTCATTAAAGATATTACGTTCACGATTCCGTCTGGTGAAATATGTTGTTTGCTTGGGCCTTCAGGTTCGGGGAAAACCACGTTGATTCGTTTGATGATTGGAGCAATTGCTGCGGATAATGGAACCATTCATTTTGCTGACGTGAAAATGCCCAATTTAAATATGTTAAAAAAAATAGGATTTATGCCGCAAAACGATGCTTTGTATGACGATCTATCTGCAGAAGCCAATTTGCGTTTTTTTGCAGGACTTTATCATTTAGAAAAAAGTAAATCGGAAAACGTATTGATGAAGTGCTTGCTTTAGTTGATTTAAAAGAGCATCGAAAGAAATTGGTGAAGAACTTTTCAGGCGGGATGAAAAAGCGCCTTTCGCTTGCGGCTGCCATTTTACATCATCCCGAAGTATTATTCTTAGATGAACCGACAGTAGGGATCGATCCTGTGTTACGTCGGACAATTTGGGAGCAATTTCAGGCGATTAAAAAATCCGGGACGACAATTATTGTTTCCACACATGTTATGGATGAAGTGACGGAGTGCGATAAAGCGGCACTCATTTATAACGGTTCCTTGATTCAATATGATACCGTGAAAAATTTGCTTAACAAAACTGAAAGCGGCCGGGTCGAAGAACTATTCTTCATTGCTTCAAAAGAATTAGAAGGCGGTGCTGTACGATGATGACTTTAGCCAATCGCGTCATCCGCCAAACGATAAATGACAAACGAAGCGTCATGATGATTTTAGTGGCACCGTTATTGGTTTTGACCTTGGTTTATTTCTTGCTCGGTGATTCAAATTATGTGCCGACTGTTGGAATGAATAAAAATACAATCCCGGCACCTCTTGTAACAGCTTTGAAAGCACAAAATTTGGATATTGCAGACATCTCAAGCAATGACGCACAGCATGCGAAACAATATTTGAAGGACCATCAAGATGTGGATGCGATTTTTACCATTTCAAAAAGCTCGGGTATGAATATTACAATGTATGAGCCTTCGTCTAAAGGTTCAAAGGCTGTATCTGAGATCCAAAAGGCGATGGCTTCTTTAAATCCTACAGCCAAAATGAAAATGTCCTATGTTTATGGCACGCAAGATGAGTCAACATTCGATTCCCTCGGATATGTGTTCCTTGGTCTATTCTCATTCTTTCTCGTGTTTATCATTTCCGGGATGGCACTTGTAAGAGAACGCAGCGGCGGCACATTGGAAAGGTTATTGATGACACCGATTAAACGTGGAGAGGTCATTCTTGGTTATACGATAGGATACGGTGTGTTTGCGATTATTCAAGCCATTCTCATTGTTCTCTATTCCTTTTATGTGCTGAAATTAAGTTCAGTTGGAAATATGGGCTGGATTTTGGCCGCAATGGTTTTATTAGCCGTTACAGCCGTTTCATTTGGTGCTATGATTTCTGTATTTGCCAGTTCAGAGCTGCAAGTCGTACAGATGATACCGTTTACCCTTATTCCGCAAGTGTTCTTTTCGGGATTGATTCCATTAGACCTGATTCCATATCATCTTGGCAACCTGTGTTACATTATGCCGGTTTATTATGGAGTAGCTGCCATTAAGGGTGTCATGGTTTACGGTGATGGTTTCCTTCAAATCTGGCCTTACCTTTTCGGGTTAATCGTGTATGCACTTCTTTTATACCTACTAAACACACGGGCATTAAAGAAATTCAGAAAACTTTAATATTCATGCAGAACATTGCAGTGGCTTTTACTCCATCGAAACTTAGTATTTTCCCCTTTAAGCGGACAGTTTAAAAAGCCCACGTTGCTCGTGGTGTTTAGACTGTCACTTGAAGGGGATTCTTTTTGGCTAAAAAAGGGATACCGGCGAAGATAGCTGACTTTCCTTTAGGTAAACGGACAGTTCAAATCATAATATGAAAAACAAATAATACCAAGGGGCCTAAAAATAAAACCAAACCCTTTTAAGATAAAAAGATTTGGTTATCTTTACTATAGTCTTATGTTAGTTCTGAAAGCTTGCCATCTTCGATAAACACAGTACGGTCGCATAAATCCAACATTCGTTTATCATGGGTAACCATTATAGCCGACTTTTCTCTCAATTTCACTTCATCAGCTAACATTTTTACAACTGAACGACCACGTTCTGAATCAAGACTCGCTGTTGGTTCATCCGCAAGAATAATCTCTGGGTCATTCATCCAGGCTCGGGCGATCGCAACACGTTGACGTTCTCCTCCTGATAAACTTTGCGGATAACTATTACTACGATGTCCCAAGTCAAGTCGTTCAAGAAGATCAACGGCTCTTTGTTTTGCTTTTTTATTAAAATTTCTGGCTAATTTTGGAATGAGAAGTAATTGGTCATGAACAGTTAAATAAGGTATTAAATTAGATGATTGAAATACGAACCCGATTTTTTCTAATCTGATACGATTCATCTTTTTTTCAGATAACTTACTAATATCTTTTCCATCGATAATAATACGACCGTTTGTTGGAGAGAGCAATGCCCCCGCAATCGAGAGGAACGTACTTTTACCAGATCCAGATGGCCCAACAACAGCAACAAATTCTCCGGCTTTCACTTCTAAGGACACTTTATTAAGAACTTTTACAGATGAATCGCCATCGCCGAATACTTTATCAACATTATTAAGAATCAGTTTATTAGTCATTATGCAGCACTCCCAATAGCTTCAATAGCATCAATTTTTGCAACTCTGTATAGAGATAGTAATGATCCAATCACTGAAACAACTAGGAACAGACCTGAAGATCCTAGAACCAATTGCGGTGTAAGATCAAATGGCATGCTGTTTGGTAAAATAAATGCTATACCATATGTTAGTGCAATACTGATCAGGAGACTTATAAACGTTAACAATAATACTTGAAAAACAATATTGCGAGCTAAATAACCAGTCGAAGCCCCGATGGCCTTTAATACACCAAATTGATTTATTTTCTGTATGGTAATCACATAAAAGAATACAGCTAACACAAAAGCTGCAATTATAAAGAGAAAAACAATCATCATGATAAGCGAACCTTGCTCCTCCGAGTAACCAGGAATACCTTTAAGAGCCTGGCTTTTATCAATTACATTAACCCCTTTTATACTCTTTTCAATCTGCTCTGCTTTTTCTTGGCTTGTTTTCAAAGCAATCGTATTAAAAACCATTTGTTTATCCGAAGACAGTTTATGAATGTGTTCCCACTCTTTAAAATTGATATGAATAACAGGGGCATGGCTGAAGGATTCTCCTTTTGTAAAACCTGTAATTTTGAATGTTTCACCAGAGAATTGATCTTTTACATTATCCCCCAATTTTAATCCATCCTCTTTTAACGAACGATCTGCAACAGCCTCATTTGTTGCCGTATTATCAATCGGACGGCCTTCAACAACGTCAGGAGCTAAAAATCCTTTCATATTCAAGGCGAAAAATGTTGCATCAATCTTGTTAGAAGACCCTTTTTTAGTAATTGTGGTCATCTGGATTCCTAAAGGTGCAGTCGATTGTTTGTTGGTATTTTTTTGAACGTCCTTCAGTTTATTCAGAGACAATATTGAACGGTTCAACCGATTATCTGCTTCTTTCTGAATTACAAGGTAGTCTACATTCATTTTCTGAATTGAAGAAGCATTATCAGAAGATAATCCTTTTGCAAGTCCCGAAACAAAAAGGACAAGCCAAGCTATAAGCACCATAATTAACCCAACTAGAAAATATCGCAACTTAGCATGTTTAAGTTCTCTTAAAGCGAGAAACACCATTTATTCCCCCATTCTATAAATTTAACACTTAACGGCTTTTATTTTTGCCTTAATTGAAATATAGATTGGGAATATGAACGGAATGTGAACGGGAAATTACATTACATTTTAGGTAAATGGATATAAAAAGTTGTTCCATTGCCTAATTGGCTTTCTACCTGAATTCGCCCATTATGCAGTTCAATAATTTTTTTAACAATAGCAAGTCCCAAACCACTGCTGGCTTCTCTGCGAATTCTTGCCTTATCTGCTTTATAAAACCGATTAAATATATAAGGCAGATCATTTTTTGAAATACCTATACCTGTATCCTTGATCTCGATATGACATTCATTATCTTTTTTCTTAAGCTTTATGGAGATTGAACCTCCATTTTCAGTAAATTTAATACTATTAGTGAGAAGATTAGTCCAAACTTGATGGAGTAATTGCTCATCTGCATAAATGAAAACAGAAGGAAGCTCCATATCAATGGCTAGGTCTTTCTTACGCCAACTCCATTCGACCATAAATAACACTTGTTTAATTTGAGCACCAACATCAAAGGTGCTTTTATTTAATATTTCTTCCTCTTTGTCTAAGGAAGCAAGGGTTAGTAATTGCTTACTTAATTGTGAAACGCGCTGACTTTCATCTTTGATAATGGACAAATAATGTTGGCGTTGGTCTTCAGATAAACTCTCAGATTGCAATGTTTGTGAAAAACCTTTTATGGAAGCAAGCGGTGATTGAATTTCGTGTGAAACATTTGAAACAAATTCTTGGCGCATAGCTTCCAGCTGCTCTAAACTTTTTGCCATTTGCGAAAAATGATTAGCCAATTTACCGATTTCATCACGACGTTTTAAATTTAATTGGATATTATATTTTCCTTTGGCTATTTGTTTTGTAGCTTCAGTTAATTTAATAATCGGTTTAACAATGTAACGAGTGCTGACCAAAACGAAAAGAATGGTTATAAATATGCTGAGAAGAAGAATTAACGCAAAAAAGACCCGTAATTCCCCAAATTGAAGCTCCGTATTGGGCCGAAGAAAAAGTGCGTAATGATGTCCGTGATCTTTTATTGGAACGCCAATGGTATTGACAAGTACGTTATCAAAAAATCCTGTAATAAAGGCTTTTGAAGAAAATTGCGAAACACCATGATAAACATTGCCATCTAAAACGGATTGAATCACTTTAGAATCTAAATCTCTTTTTCTAAATGGTCCGCCAAAAAAAGAGCCATGTCCTTGATCATCAACTAAATAGATCTGATAACCTAAATCACCGATATTCCTCAAATAAGAATTTAGGTTAACATTTTGGTTACTTTCATAAAATGTCTTAACATTTTCAGTCATACGGGTTAATTTTTTGTCATTGTAAGATTTAAGATTGTATTGATAATATGCATTTGATATTAAAAAAGCAACTACACTACTTGAAATTATTACAATGATGGTGGTGATAACGATTTTTAAATAGAGAGTCCTCACTTCTTTGCCACCTCCAATTTGTAGCCAATACCACGGATTGTTCTAATATTAAAATCATCAGTAATGGAAAAACGGCTGCGCAGCCGTTTAATATGAACATCTACTGTTCGATCATCCCCATCAAAGTCCGCTCCCCAAATCAACTGAATTAATTCTTCCCGTGTAAAAATTCTGTCTGGGTAGCTTGCAAGCTGGGACAATAGTTCAAATTCTTTCATCGGCAGCATCAACAATTTATTGTTACAATGCACTTCATAACTTTTCCGGTCTATTACAGTCTCATTCAGACGGATTACTTCGGAACTCACCATTTGATATCGGCGCAATAATGCTTTTATGCGAAACATTAATTCTTTCGGCTCAAAAGGTTTAGTCAAATAATCATCCGTCCCGGCAGAAAACCCTTTTTCCTTATCTATAAGCTGGTCTTTTGCAGTCAGCAGAATAACAGGAACATCGTAATATTTTCTTATTTCTTCACATAGTTGAAGTCCATCCTTATTAGGCATCATTACGTCGACCACAGCTAAATGAACTTGCTTTTTTGTAAGAATAGAAGAAGCTTCTTCACCGTCGAAAGCTCCAAAAACGCCATAGCCTTCGACTTGAAGGTAATGTCTGAGTAATTCGAGGATATGTTTATCATCATCCGCAATGAGAATATTAATCATTTGAAGACTCCTATCTTGCGAGAAATTTTCCACTAATTATTTATATAATAAAAAGTTATAACTGAAAAGCTTTCGCGGCACTTGTTTTCGATAATAACTTCATCATATACTCCAAAGGACAATGAGTAAAACAAAGCTTTGAAATGTATGAATGGTAAATTAAGGAGCGCCATTTTTTCAAAAAAAGAGACCAGTTACGAATGTTAGTAACGGTCTCTTCCGTATCTCTTAGTTAAAGCCATTAATACCGCTGTCTAAAAGTATAGAAATAAAATATGAACGGAGCATGAACTTTAAGTTACACCATATTAAGTAAAGGGATTAACGAGAGTGGATAACGGAAGCTAAATTTTCTTTTACATGAGGTTTTGGGGATACAATGACTCATACGGTATAATCATTTGAAATTCCCTCGATCAAGAAAATATCCCCCCTATTTTGGAAGAAAAATTCTCAACGTTAATTAAACGGTATTCAACCAGAAAAGTGCTTCTTTTTGCTGTGTATTCCTTATTATTACGCTGCCTGCCAATCCTCTAAAACGGAACCTTAAGGTTATTTCTTTTTCAATATGTGCCAATGAAAAAATACCAGGGTTCTAAAGAACCCTTGGTATCCTTGATGCGGCCGAGAATTTAAGGCTGTTGCTGATCTGGATGACAGTGAGTACTCTGGCAAAGGAACAAACAACAGCAAAGCATTTTGTCAGCGATCATGTTGGTGTCACTGATCAATGGAAGGCCTCTTTCCTCGAAATAGGGATAAAACCTTCTAACCTTGTTTTATCAATTCTCTGTCAACTGGACAGGGGTAGTTCAATAAAAGTTATTATTTAACTTCTTTATTCCTATCAATTAATAAGGTTACTACAACACTAGTTATACTGACTAAAGTTCCTGCAATAGAAACAAGAATTGTCAAAAATCCATTGGGAATAAGAAATCCAATTGGAATTAGCCCCAGAAAAGTTAAAACTATAAAACATTGGTATACTCCAGATATTATTCTTACAACTGAGTTACCAAAAAAGCACATGGCTAATGGAGGGATGAATAAAAATACAACTATCCCAATTGATATCATTAAGATACGAGGCTCATCAAATGAAATGACATTATCTCCAGGGGAATCTTTAGCAGCCGCTAGTATAACAACTATAGACATAATCAGTGTAAGTAAAACCAGAAAGAATCTTTTCAACAAGTTTATGACTCCTTTTTTATAAATGTATCTAAAAACGGGTATCCTTCCTTTTTTCAATTTTTGTACCCATTTTATGTTAATCAGTGAAAGAATATGCAGGAAAATCATAGTTATAAGTAATATTTATCGCCAATTTGTGCGTTAAGACATAACATATACAGATTAGTAAATAACCACATTAAATACCGAAAAATAGTGGATTTTCAGCTTAAATATAATGTAGGGCATTCTTCATTGAGATTACACATACCTTTTTTACATTTTTAAATCCATATACCACAAGTGCTTTAGATAGTGAAATCAACTTCCTCCTTTTTCACCAATTATGGTATGGTAACCTTTATCTAACAGAATATCAAATTCATCACAATTAGACAATTTTGTATCTAACTGGTTCTTGGTAGTTGAAATGGTCAATTTCTTCATAATAATTATTATCTCTATTAGTTGATTAGATAGGTTTTCCCGTTATTTCAACTACTGCATAAATACCTCGATTTCATTTTGGTTTGCCATTTAACATTTCTTTGTTCCGGTTATCTGAGCACATAAAAAAATACCAAGGGTCTGCAACCCTTGGTATCCTTGATGCGGCCGAGAGACTTGAACCTCCACGGGTTATTCACCCACTAGGCCCTCAATAAAGTGAAAGCTTATTATCTGTTATAAAACCCTATGTTTACAGCATATAACTCTTCATTTACACTCTTTTTCATTATTTTTGATTTATTTTGGACACAAAATGGGCACTGTTTGGGGCTTATAAATAATCCTCGTAATAATTGTGTAGCTATGCACATGTGACTGGTGTCACGTTCAGCCATATTGCTATAACGTGGAATTTTATAATAACTAAAGAGTTCGCCCAATCTATTTTGTTTATCTACACATAAAATATTCTGTGATTAATTACTCCAAACAGGAGGTGACTCTACGGATTCGATGAGTATGGTGGTCGCAGTAGCTTTGCATTAATCGTTGTCTTGTTCATTCTATTTATTATTGGTGCGGTGATCTGAAGAGTTATGATGAATAGAGTGTTAACAAGATCTAATTAACTTTTCACAAATGATGATATGAATGATGGATAAGGACTCAGGTTTGCCTTAGTCATTGTAATATTTGTTCTACTAATCATTGTAGGTTTTTGAACGCCTGTGGAGCAAATCGCGTCTAATAACTTATAACCTTGAAAGGAGGAAAACCAAATGCCTTTTTTTGGATTCCGTGGAAGAGACCGATTTTTTCGTGACGGCTTTAGAAGAAGAGAATTTTTCCCTTTTGCATTCGAAAGAAGAAGACGGTTTGAATTCGATGGAAGAAGACGCAGATTTTATTAAGTGAATTATTTTACTAATGTTTTCAGGGGACCTGCGGGCTCTTTTAAGTTTTCTCATTATTATCTTGGTATTTTAAAAAAGGATTCCCCCCTTTTTAAAAGTTCGAAAAGAGACGCTGATAAGTTGGGTGAATTATTTTAACGAGTGAGTAAAAAGGAGTAAGCTTCAAACAGAAAAGAGGACATAAAAAAATACCAAGGGTCTACAACCCTTGGTATCATTGATGCGGCCGAGAGGACTTGAACCTCCACGGGTTATTCACCCACTAGGCCCTCATACAAAAGCCCGTCATTCAAGCATTTGAAGCTATTCATTACACTCATTTACACCATTTTATATTCATTTTGGGCACAAAATGGGCACTGTTTATCTAAAAACCAACTAACTAATTTTTATTGACACACAAATTTTAATCACCTATAATCCCTATTAAACCAATAGGTTTTAAAAAGAGGTGATCAATAATGAAGTTATGGAACTTTTTATTTTCTGAACGCTGTCCTAAATGCAAAAAAAACATTGGACACCACTAAATCAAATGCTTTTCGTGGTACTATAATCAAAGCTTGCCCTAATCATCATTATCAAAAAGAATTTCATCCAGCACTTGAAACGTTTATTGAAAGAAATCAAGTATCATAATATAAAAAAGAAAACCAACGGTTGATGGAACCTGTCGGTCTTTCTGTTTAACCATGTCTAAATTATTTTAAAGGAATCCTAACCAGATTTTAATAGCTGTAGCTGATATTAATAGAGCTAATATCCATTGCAGGAATTTTGTATTTACCTTTTGTCCAACTTTTGCGCCAATAGGAGAAGCAATTAAACTAGCGATAATAAGAACCAGAGCTGGTACAAAAAGCACTTGACCTGTGATTACTTTTCCAACTGTTGCCCCAATAGATGAAAGAAATGTAATCGCAAGAGATGAAGCGACGGTGATTCTTACAGGAATATTTAAAATCGATAACATAATGGGAACTAGGATAAAGGCTCCGCCGGCTCCTAAAATACCTGATACTCCACCAATGATAAAGGCTAAGGACGAAGCTAACCATTTATTAAATATCACTTCTTCGCCTTCCCTATGTTCTTGTCCTTTTTTAGGTATAAACATTAAAATAACAGCTATAATGGCCAGAATTCCGTATATAAAGTTAATTCCTTTTTCAGATATGAGATAAGAAAAGTAACTCCCCAATATACTCCCTATAAGGATACTGCTTCCCATGTAAATGATTAATGCTTTATTTAAAAAACCACTCTTACGATAAGCCCAAACACCGCCAAGTGTCGCAAAGAAAACTTGAATAGCTCCTATCCCTGAAACTTCATGGGCAGTTAAAGACATCACTCCCAGTAATGAAGGAACGTACAATAACATTGGGTAATTAATAACAGATCCACCAATACCAATCATTCCGGAAATAAAGGAACCAATAAATCCTATGATGAAAAGAGTTATAATAAAGGCAATATCCATTTGGGTTTCCTCCTTTTCAAAGGAAAAGGGTATCTTTTTATTCGATACCCTTTCACATTAATTAGCCTTTTTTAATCCAGAATTTCAGTACATCACCTTCTTCAATTTGCTCTAAAAGGTCATGCCCGCCTGATTGAGACCAAGCAGCCAGATCATTTTTAGCTCCCTTATCTGTTGCATGCACTTCTAATATTTGACCTGATTCTAGTTCATTCATAGCTTTCTTTGTTCTGATGATTGGCATTGGGCATGCTAGTCCTTTTGCGTCTAATACTTTATCTGACTTCATTTTCATCTCTCCTCTGTTTGGTAATATCATCTTGTGTTACCGAATTGCACAACGGTTTGGCCCAATCTCCATTTCACGCTGTTTTTCGTCATCTAGGTTGATTTTCCCCATATTTGTTTCGCGAATCTCTTGATATGCATTGGGTTGCGGCGGTAAATTATCTGTCACTAGGTGTCTAAATTCTGTTTCATCTTCAATGTTCAAACCATGATTCTCAGAAAATAATGTATTTAGTTTTTTACCAACACTTCCATCCTCATTTAACTCATCAATGATCATGAAGTGTGCCGGTAATACAATTAAATCCTTTGATAGTGCTTTGTAACGGTCATAAAGGGTTTCTCGTAAATCTCCTACCCAATCTTCTGCCATACCGGCTAAATCCGGTCTGCCGATTGAGTCGATAAATAAGATATCACCTGAAAGGAGATACTGATCATCGATAATGAAAGAAGTAGAGCCAATGGTATGTCCAGGAGAATAAAGCGGTTGAATTCTAATCGTTGTATTTCCAATGATAATATCATTTCCTTCTTCCAACGGCTGATAATCGAATACCACTTCTTCAGCATCTTTCGGCGGTAACCAGTAGGTTGCGTTTGTTTTTTCGGCAATTACTCTGCCGCCTGAAATATGGTCTGCGTGAAGATGTGTATCAAATACGTGAGTAATCGTTGCACCCTTCTTCTTAGAAAAATCTATAAAGACATCCGCCATACGTGTAGCATCTATTATTGCTGCTTCCCCATTGGATAATATCATGTATGATAGGCAACCTTTCCCGATTCGAACAAACTGATACATCTCACCACCATCTTTTAAATCCCCGACTTTTACCGGCTCTAAATGTTCACTCCATGCTTTCATCCCACCTTTAAGATAGGATACAGAAAGACCTGCTTCTGAAAGCATCTCGGATACCATTACGGATGAACCTTCTTTTGCGCATACGACTAGAACCTCTTTATCAGACGGAATTTCCCCCAAGATATCTTCTACGCCATCTAAAAGATCGAAATAAGGAACATTTAAATGGCCAAAATAATGCCCTTCAATCTTCCAATCGCTAAAATCATTTTCATTACGTACATCCAGAATAAATAAAGGTTCTTTGTTAAAGATTTTTTGTGTCACTTCTTTTGCGGTAAGTGCCTGTACGGTCATGTTTAAATGCCTCCTATATCAAAATCTTTTTAAGCAGGACTAAAATGTTAAGGATACATCAGCATCTTTAGCAAAATCTAAAAAGGTAACAGCCCCGCCTACTTCAATTCCTTCTACAAAATCATCTTTTGTTAAACCCATAACGTCCATCGTCATTTGACACCCAATAAATTTAACGCCCATTTCTTGTGCCATTTCAATTAACTCAGGAATAGAGGGCACATTTGCTTTCTTAAATCCTTCCGCAAAGTGTTCTTTTCCTTTCGGCATTTCTAAATGTTGATGTGCTTGCTTATGGATCAGATTTAATCCCTCGAATGTAAAAAAGATAGATACTTCTTGATCACTTGCTGCTGCGGCAGTTGCAATATTAAAAACTTTATAGGCATCAAATAGTCCACCATTTGCCGCAATAATTGCTACTCTTGTACTCATTTGTTCATCATCCTTTCCTTATTTATTCTATTTTGCCTGTCCAATCACGCATACCAGGGACAACATTAATTAACCTTTTAAAACCTTGTTTTTTCATGGTTTGGGCTGCCATTTCACTTCTTCTTCCCGAATGGCAAATAATATAAATTTCATCATCTTTGTTTAACTCATTAGAGCGCTTTTCTACTTCACCAAGAGGGATGTGGACCACACCCGGAATATGAGCTTCTTCATACTCCTCTACCTCTCGGACATCTAAAATGTTAAGAGGCTCGTCGCTTTCTACTTTCTGTTTGAAAGCTTCTAATGAAATCTCAAGAATTGCAGGTACGCTATCTGAGAAATTTTCTTCTCCTTTACGAAGAAAATGATGAAGTATTTCTCCCTCTGCTTCAGTACCTAGATATTCATGGCCTGTGCTTTTTGCCCATGCTTGCAGATCCGCTGTTGAACCTTTATCTGTTGCTTGAATTTCTAATACCTCACCAGCTTTTAAATCCTTCATTTTCTTCTTTGTTTTTACAATAGGCATTGGACATGCCAGGCCTTTAGCGTTTAATACAATATTTGCTTTCACCATTTTTTCCTCCTTTTCCAAATAGGGGTGGGGGTATATAAATATACAAAAAGCTACTCCCTAGGTGTTAATGCCATGTATTCATGCCACCTTTATTCAATACTTTACTTGCCTTTAAACTTCTCATTCCACTTTGACAGATAACAAAAACTTCTTTGTCTTTCGAAAGCTGATTAGTTTGATGAGGCAAGTTTGACAAGGGAATATTTTTGAACCCTTTAATACGCCTTGAACGAAACTCATAAGGTGTTCGTACATCTATAAACTGTTTGTCTTTATTTTTCAGCTCTGACTTTAAATCAGCAGTTGTTATTTGTTTAACACCTTGCATTGGTAAAAAACTTCGAAATACAATCCAAAGTATAAATAAAATGAGTAAGGTATTGATCATTACGCCACTATCCAAATTGTTGAATAACCTCCCTTCATTTATTCAATTTGCAATGGATATATTAGATAAATAAGTTGACATTGCCTTCTTCAGCATCTGCTAAATAAGCAGCTACACCAGCATAGTCGATATCATCTAATAGTTCTTTTTCCTGTAAACCAAGAAGATCCATTGTCATCGTACAAGCTACGAGCTTTACACCCTGATCTTGAGCCATCTCAATTAACTGAGGCAATGTAAGTGCATTATGCTTTTTTATTACATTTTTAATCATTTTAGGGCCCATACCTGCAAAGTTCATTTTAGATAAACCCATCTTATCAGCACCACGAGGCATCATCTTTCCAAACATTTTTTCAAGAAGTCCTTTTTTCACTGGAACCAGCTCTTCTTTACGCAAAGCATTTAATCCCCAGAAAGTGTGGAAGATAGTCACTTCATGATCGTAGGCAGCTGCACCATTTGCAATTATATAAGCTGCCATTGCTTTATCATAATCCCCACTAAATAAAACAATTGTTGTGCGTTTTGTTTGTCCTGTCATGTTTCTCCTCCTAATAACCAAATTACCCACGGGGGTATATCGAAGTCAAAAAAATTAAATACCAATCATCATACATATACCGGTATGGGTATACTATAATATATAAAAAAATTCGTCAACCTTAAAGATTTAGGTTGATAAATTTTTTATCGACTTTTTACCAATAAGTCGACTGCTTCTTTTACTAAGTTGGCTGTGTCTTCTCCCTGTTCCAAGCTTTCACGGACACAATGTTCAAGATTTGTGCCAACAATAACACCTAATGCTCTATCGATTGCATTGCGTGATGCTGCCAATTGAGTCACAACTTCTCTACAGTCTTTTCCTTGCTCCATCATAGTCAATACACCTTTAATTTGCCCCTCTATCCGGCGTAAGCGATTTTTAATTTTTTGATCATATTCCATATCGATGAAATCCTTTCTTTAATTTATTTCTACATTTACATGTTTCCAATTCATAACTGTTCACATGAATACCTTTGCGCTGAAAACGCACTCCTAGATTTAGTTCACCTATCATGTATGATGTGTATTTTATCACGTTGAATCTCTAAATAAAACGTTTTAGATACACAAATGGAATGTTTAAACTAAGATCATCTGAAAAATTGGGTACATCATTATAATGACGAATATCCGAAACAATAATATACCCCAAAGGGTATAAAGTCAAGTGTGAAAGTTTATTCCTTTGAGTTGATAGATCGATTTCAATTTCTAATGACTGTAAATACAATCACTTTTCATCGGTGCCAAGTCTGCTAAAAATAACTTCAATAAAGAAACAAGCCGATTATATTTTAAATCGACTTTGTTCAATCAATTACTTTACAATTAACACAGGACAGCACATTTGCTTAGAACTTTGCGGCATACGCTGCACAGCACCACTCTTGTAAAGAATTCAATCCTCTGCTGCCTACATTGATTTTCATTTGCCTAAGATCCTAGTTCTCCGTGTTTCAAACTATGCGGGATTCCAGAGTGCTCAAACTTCTGCAGAATACCTATGCTCATCTTCCGCAGCCGCTGCATCTGCTTTGGTCACATGAACCGTACCAAATGGATGATTAGGAGGAGCATAAATTGAGTATAGTTTTAACGGCATATTACCTGTATTAATCAGATTGTGCCAAGTGCCAGCAGGTACAAAAATGGCATAATCATCATAGACATTTCTTTGGAAATTTAAATTATCTTTACTCTTGCCCATTTTAATTATCCCTCGGCCTTGCTCAATCCGTAAGAATTGATCGACGTTAGGATGAATTTCCAAACCAATATCTTCTCCAATACCAAGACTCATCAAAGTAACTTGCAAATGTTTTCCTGTCCATAAAGCAGTACGGAACGTATTGTTTTGTTTTGTTGCTTTATTGATATTTACAACAAATGGTTTGGGTCCATAATCTTTCAAGAGAAGGTTTCTATGTTCGTATGAAGAGTGTAAATAATTAAATCTGTTTGCATGCTCCGCGTCATTTGGGATAGTCCAATAAACAGATCTTCCATCGTTATACATCGGTACATTCACATAATAATAACATTGATGCGAAAAAGGTATATAGTACATTTTTTGATCCCCACAATTTTAAATTTTCATGATATAATCATATGCTTTTTTTTATGGGAATGTGCCACATTAAGGAATTTCATTTAAAGGAAACGGTATTTAGCCTAAAACACATAACTTCTTAATAAAGAGAAACAGTTATATCGGTGTATTTCATCGGTACTCTAAAGAATTTAACCATTTCTAATACACACAAAAAAAGAAGGGGGCTATATCCCCTTCCTCTTTATGGGCACCAACTCGATCTGCGGCAATTTTGAAACCACCATTTGAAGCGCTGTCTTCAACTATAAAGTGAGTAAATGTTAAGATGCTACTTAACACCATTACTGTCAATAGAATTCGGCTGATCTTCATTTATAATCTCTCCGTTCTTTATTTTTCGTCTTGCCAAATAATAGTATTCCAGCATTCCTGTCAATTGCCCCTGCTCTTCTATTTCCTTTATTGTTTCATATGCACTATTTAGATCATCAATTTTCTTCGATTCCATATAACTTAACATTATCTCATGTCTAAATTCTAACAATTGATAATACAACAAAGCATCTTGATTTTCTTCCATATCTATTAATTCTTATTCTACTTCTTTTCTTATTTGCTCAGCCTGTTCAACCTGATCATTTTTTATCAGGGTATACCAAGCATTTAATTTTTTGGTTACTAGATCGTATGGGATTTTATTTTCATCTAAAAGTATTTGATGCAAGAAAATTCCTCCAATACATAATTGTACGAACATTTACATTAATTGTATTATGGCAGATTGAAGTTATATTGACAAAGTTTAAACACAAAAAGGTACGATTTTATAATCTGGCGTTTTCTTATACAACCCTAAGCGATCCTGTTCCCCATCGACCGGCATATACATCATTTCTTCATAAGAATCGCCAAGCTTTTCATAATATGAAAATGCAGTGAGCTTTCTATAATTATCATCTGGCATATAAAACGCAAGCTGAATATACTTTCCGCTATTATATACACGAATTACAGAATTCTCTCTCTTGTACTCATCCGAATCTATATTCGTTTCTTTCCTAGTTTCTTCTCCTGTTTTATCACACCATTAATCGCTTCATCATATTTATTTCCGCCGCAAGCAGTCATCGAAACATGGCGGAAATACCAAGGAAAATAAAAAGCTTTTTCAAAATAAACATTACCCCTTTTTCAACATTTGGTATAATCAAACAATTTATCATTTTCCAACTGTTATCTATTTCCTTTTACCTGAACATTGTCAACTAACCATTTGTTCTCTTTTTTTATTGTCGTTTGAACGATTAACACTTGATCAGTTGTTACAGAATTTGTGGTTGTAGCGATCTCAAAAATGTTTTACACCTTTTAAATTTCATTCTTTCCTTCAGCTTGTGATTCATTTGGTTTACAAAAGCCCGTTCCTAAAGTAAGTTTTAGTTTCAGCAAAATAATAATACCGGCTGGTAAAGCCGGCACCGAACGAATTTGAACTTAAAGAGGTGTGATGATTTGTGTTTTATTATGGACAAATGATAAGCTTTATTGCTTTATTCTTATCGTTTATTCTTCCTTACGATGAATTTATTTGTAATTTTGGTCTTTTGTGGTTTATTTAAAAATTTATCAACCGAGTTTTTTTCTTTAGTAATTTTGAAAAACGAAAAAGTTCCATTACTAAAATGTTTAAGCTTAGCCAAACACCGCCAAAGATATATCCCGACACTACATCGCTCGGATATTGTATCTTAAAGTATATCCGACTTAGTCCAACTAAAACTAGAATCAAAGAAACAATAATAAAAGTGAATGTCTGTAACCATGCCATCTTTAAGTGTCGAACCAATAGGAAGGCAGAAAAACCATAAAGAATAAAGGCCGTTAATGTCTGTTCACTAGGAAAAGGATACAGAATATTTTTAGTTAATTCAGCATGGACTGGGTGCAATTGGTAAAATATTCGTCGAATTCCTTCCTCAAAAGCTTCCCCACCAACAGAAACGATAAGTAAGAAAGATACTTCTATGACTCGATCTTTTCCCCTAAACATAATCCATAAGAAAGTTAAAATGATAAGTGGAAGTAGTACCCTTGGAGATGCAAGTAAACTGAACGTATTCATCCATGGTGCCCACTGCTCATTAAAAAGCAAAGGAATCAATGTTAAAACCAGTGTATCAAATGGCTTAAACTCATTATTTAAGTAATCTTGAGTTAACCCTCCCATAATTACGACAAACCCTAAAAATAGAACTACTATCCCTACAATTAGTATTCTAAGCCGTCGAAGAGAACGAAATCTTTGTACCCCCCTGCCCAAAAAAGCTAAAATAAATTCTTTAATTTGCTTTTTATAATTTCTGTAGACGTAGAATATCGCAAAAATGATGGCTACAATAATACTTCCGATCAAAAAATATCTCTTAATTGTATTGTCGAATTGATGCCATTGCGGACCTAATATATTTCCTAAAGAAATAAAAATCCCTGTCCACAAAAAAGCACCAATGAACGCATAAACTGCATATAATCGAAAAGAAATTTGAGTAACCCCTGAAAAATAGCCAGTTATATGGCGTACACCAGGAATAAAACATGAAATTAATAAAAGTTTATTCCCAAACTTTTCAAACCAAAATGAAATTTTATCTAATCTATCTGGCCCCATATGAATCCGGTGACCGTACTTATGAAAAAATGTAGGGCCTAATTTATAACCAATCCAATAAGAGATGGTCATTCCAACACTGCCTCCCACACCCGCAGCGATTATACTTATAATCCAGTCTAACCTTCCTTGAAATATTAAATGGCCTGCATAACCCATAATAAATTCTCCCGGCAAAGGAAGAGCAATGAGTTCTAACATAAGAGAAAAAAATAAAACCACATATCCATGTTGTTCCATCAAATTGATTAAAAACTGCATTTTCTCCCCTACTTTTTCTCGATTTTCGAATGATTAGCACATAAAGTTTACATCACCTATAATTATTGTTACAAATTAGTCAGTACGTATACGATGTAATTAAAAAGAATTCCTGTATTCATTCTTCTATCGCCTTAATTAAGTAATAGCCATGAGATTTCAATTGGTTTTAAATTTTATTTACCTTTATTGGCAAATACGTTTTTATGTGCCCCATCAATTTCATCATAAATGTGGAAAGTTAAATAAGGGAGTAGGAAAACTTGGTCTACTTCTTAATAGTTTCTTTCCACTTTACCTCTCCATACTCCGGGGGTGTATTCTTAAGCCGCTCGTTTTCACCTGTCATCGACATATCTTGATACTTATTCCCTAATTTTAGTGAATGATGTGAGTTCACGGGAAAAGTTTTTTGGCAGATAAAATGCAATCTGAATATATTTACCCCCATCAAATCCTTTGGTCAAAGCACCTTTTATCCATTTCCTTTTACCTGAACATTGTCAACTAACCATTTGTTCTTTTCTTTCTTCATCTTCGTTTGGACTATCAGCACTTGCTGGCTGGTTACAGAGTTTGCGGTAGTTGACACCTCTACAATGTTTAAAAACAACTCATTTGAATCATCGATCGGCTTTGAATAGCTTTCCAAAGAACGTAATTTGCTTTGTACACTAATAGAATGCTTTTGATCAGATCGGGACGGGAAGGCATAATCAAAGCCTCGAAAACCAGCTACATATATAAAGGGTGAATTTATTGTTAATGAACTAAAAACGAGGAATAGTATCCGGCGCATAAGTATTAACCAAAAATAATTTGGCTTGCTTGAACATTGGAAAAAGCATCAAAAAGAGTTATTCAACTCATTAAAGATTCCACATTCAGCAAAAACTTATGTATCTCAATATAAAGATAAACCATCATCAAAGGATATTTTCAGCCGAAAAATAATATATTTCTGCAAAGATACTGAAATAGAACCAATCAGACTACATGATTTTCGACATTCACACGCCTCCCTTTTAATAAACCAAGGGGGAGATTACATTACAATAAAGGAACGCTTAGGACATGCTTCAGCGAGAACAACGATTAACGTATACGGACATTTATATCCAAACAAAAAGAAATGGCAGATAAATTAGATAACTTACTTTAAGTTAGTGGAGACTTTAACATCTTTTTTCGAAAGACACAAAAAATACCAAGGTACTCAAAACCCTTGGTATCATTGATGCGGCCGAGTGAACTTGAACCTCCACGGGTTATTCACCCACTAGGCCCTCAACATTGTAAATCCGTATCATTGGTTATGAAAGCTTATTTTCATTACACTTTCTAACTCCACATTACATCATTTCTATAAGTTTGTATGAATTATGGTTAATAATTGGTGAGCAAAAACTCCCTTACTTCCTACTTCACCAACTCTCATTATGTTCAAATGATATGCATTTAAGTTGTTAATTTTTCAGGAGTAAAAATGGAGTAGCAATCCGATTTAACAATGGTTGGCTTTTATCTATTATCGTTAATAATTTCTACTAACTCCTCAACCGTGAAAGCTGGTTTTTTCTTATGCAACATAGCATGACAATTTGGACAAACTGGACGTAAATCGTTGATCGGGTCAATTTCGTACTCCTTGCCTATCTGATTAACTCAATTATATGATGTACGTGAATAAAGCCTATACCCAATTCTCCGAATACCTTTTCAAAATCAAACCCACAAATGACACAACTAAAACCATAATGCTCTAAACACTTTTTCCTCGCCATGGGATTTCTCTCATAGACATTGACTGAGACCTTTTTTGTGGCTCCTTCTATATACCTTGTTGGGTTATCAATTTCTTCAGCCATTTGATTATGTCGGATTTCTTTTTCATCATTAAATTCCCAAATAATTTTGACTGGCTTAGTGTCATGAAATTCTTTTACCCTGGCATTTCCTTGGTAAGTAAAGAGGGGATTATTACTATCTTCACGTGTAAAAATATAAATATTCCCTTTGGGTTTTAACATAGACTGAATAGAAGCATTTTGTAATGAATGACTATTCTTACCAAACCATTGAAGGTCATCTCCGATAAATTTATTATCGTAATCATGCCCCGTTCTTCCGGCTGAACTTATATTAACAAAGATAAATACATCATTATTAAACATAGTATACCCCGTGTTCCAATTCCCGCCCTGTTTACCCTGATGGCAAGTTATTCCCTAGTCCCCTTATCATCACTTACAAAAGCCTATTAGTAATGTATATAGATTTTTCACGTCGGTTTATTTGGCTCTATCTGTTCTTTCTAAATGAAAACATATAGGCCAGATGTTGTACTATAATAAGTACGAAGATGATTACGATCGGAAAATATGGGATTGAAACTTGAATAAACGGATAAAAGATAAATAAGAGGGCAGCACATGGCATAGCAAAATACAATACAATATAAGAAGTTCTACATGCTTTAGCAGTAATCATCTGCTCCCGTTCATCTTGTTCTTTAAATTCATCCGGCATGAGAAGAAGGCTTTGCTTACCAGAGCCTCTCTTTTTTTCAAGAAAAGTATAAATCACCAAAACAAACACAAACAGAAGAATTGGAATAATATTAAATTCAATTTGCAGTTCTGATGTATTTTCTTTAAGGCTCCTGACAATTTGTTCAGATGTTTCAAAAAGCTTGGTAAAAGTCCAGCAAGCTAGCCCAAAAAGTAGGATGTGCAATAGGGTTCTCAATTTCATATTCATAGATTATCCTCCTCTAACCAAAAAACACTTTCCATTTTCAGTTGAAACTCCGCACAAATTTTCAGTGCTAATAGGAGCGACGGTATGTAATCTCCCTTTTCAATTGCTGCAACTGTTTGTCTTGTTACTCCAATTGCTTTTGCAAGATTTTCTTATGAATATCCAAATCTTGCTCTGAGCTCTCTTACCCTGTTATTCATCCGACCACCTACAACTCTCCATTTGTATAGTATATTTGGCATATTGTTAGTTAAGATTAACATAATGTTAATTCACTTTTACATTATAATCAATACCTTTCGATCTAGGAATTTTGGATTTCATAATATAAAATCCTAAATAACATAAAATATTAACCGAAACAGGATGTAAAAAAGACCTTCTTCTAAATAGGTCTAATTTCCTATTTTTGATTTTCATTATTAGATTATAGTTCAAATGAAATGTTAACAAATAGGAGAATTCATAGATTTCAGTAAAAAATTAGGTGTGGTACAATTTGATTACTGAATAGAAAGGAGGAGGAAAAATGACATATGCATCTCCACAAGTTGATTATTCTGTCAATCCGATGATCGAAGATCAAGCTTGGTTCTTAGTATTTAGTGCTGTACTATTGGCATTAGGAGCTACAGTTGTTCTTGGATCCGCTGTTTGGTGTATAGCTCACGGACATGGTGCATTCTCAGGGCACGTCAAATGGAACGATGGTATAGATATCGGCATTGAATGTAAGAATTAGCAATACATTTGTTTCTTTTTAAATGAAGAGAAGGGTTAACCGCCCGTGGAGGGCGGTTAAGCCTTCCTATTAAGCTATTATTACCCTGGAGGCAATTATGTTTACAATTCATCAACTATCTAAAAAATATAAAAATAATGTGACTGCCGTTAGTGGGTTTGATATAGAAATTGAAAAAAATCAAATTGTCTCAATTGTTGGCCCGAACGGTTCCGGGAAGACTTCTATCATTAATTCAATTCTGGGAATCATCGCCCCTAGTGAAGGAACTATTCTTTTGGATAATCTGTCGAACAAAACGGCTGAGTTTAAACAAAAGCTAGCTTATGTTCCTGATGACCTACTATTGCCAGAAGCCCTTTCAGCTACAGAGTATTTTGATTTTGTTTCTTCAATGTATAATTGTACATCAAAACAAAAAAGGAAACAATTAATCGAACTCTTTAATATGGAAGAGGCATTAAATGAGCCAATTGAAACATACTCTCACGGGATGAAAAAAAAGACACAGCTGATTTCGGCTTTTATGCTAGAAAGCGAATTCATTATCATGGATGAACCTTTTCGGGGCCTTGATATTGAAGCAGTCATTAATACAAAAAAATTGATGAAACGCTATAAAGCAACTCAAGGGACGATTCTGCTTTCAACTCACGATATGCTTTCTGCTGAAGAATTGTGCGATAAAATCGCAATTCTTTCTAAAGGAATCAAAACAGATGAAGGAAAGGTTGAAGAATTGAAGCTCAAATATAATAGCAATTCATTAGAAGAAGTGTTTTTAAAAGCTTCCATGCTGAGTGATAGGGGTGCACATTTTGATCAAATCATTCGAAATTTCTAAGATAATGCTAAAAATGTGGCAGAAGGAAATACACAAATTGTTAAATACAGGTACAAAAAAAGGGTTAGCCATTTTGTGTTTACTTTTGGCCATTAGCATGGGGGCAATTATAGGGTACAGTTTTACAGGTATATTTCTAAGTTTATTTTTAAATGGCGATGTTCATTCATTAGGATTGTTCGTAGTAGCAATGTTTATGAATACATCAATTTTTACATTTGTATTCTTTATTTTATTTAAGGTACGGACACCGGAACATCACAGCTTTTCAATGCAGTTAAGCTGGCTCCCTCTTACCGTTTTCCAGAGAAGCCTTGGCTATTATATTCCATTTGCAGGAGCAGTTGCATCCCTTGTCTTATTTATAATTTTCATTTTGCTTATTCCGAATTTTATTGCAAGTGGCGTAGGCATCAGGTTTGTGTTCAGTTTTTTTGTAATACTTTTTGTACAAATCATTTTTTTCTTTTCCCTTTTAAACCTTGTTTATAACCTGGTCTATTTTATAATTTTGAAATTTGGTTTCCCGTTACAAAAATTTTTTTCAATCTTTGCAGTTGTTGTTTTAGCAACATTTTACGGTATCACCTTTTTTAATATAACAAAAATTCAACATGCCTATTTAACTTTTGATTACAATATGACTTATTTTACAGCACCATTATTTCTTTTTCTAAATGGCCAGAAACCAGACGTCAGTTATTTAATTGTCATACTTGTCCTTATTGGTACAGTAGTGGCATCTTTTCTGTCTCTGAACTTTGTACCAATACTCACCGAAAAAAAGGCATCTAAACTGTTTTCGTTTATCAAAATGCCATATTCAAAACCATTGTCCCTAATGGTGAAAGAAATAAAATCACAAGCCAGAAATGAAGAAAATATTTTAAACTTTATTTTCTTGCTTTTGGTCTTATGCTTTTTAAAATATAGGTTTCAAATCAGTTTTTCAGGCGAGAGTTACCTTGTGTTAGGCGGTGTTACAGGAATGGTTGCATTTAATTCTTTTGGAAACGACCAACGGATGATGCCAGTGTATAGAGCCCTTCATTTGAAAATGACAACCGTTTTATGGTCGAAATATTTTGGTTTATGTACGTTAGGGATTTTGCAACTTTGTCTGTTCTCTTTACTAACCTCGACTTTTCCCGAAAGCTTACTTGTTTTTTTAAAGACACTTGTCGTCCTTCTTAATTCGATTGCAGTGTTCTATTTAGCGGGAATCATATTTCCACTTGATCGAAACAATCCTTATATGGGAATTTTTTCATTTGGAATGCTGTTTCTCATTTTAATTCCGTTGTTTTTTATAGGAAATTATGTTGTTAGTGAAATAACGAAGCAAGGCTTGCTTCTTTTTATTTCTTTACTGGAAATACTGTTATTCTTACTATTGTACGTGGGATTTAAATGGAGGTACTATTATGATTATTAATATGCTTAAATATTTTTTTGCAGTCAAAAAAATCCCCTACTTTCCGGAGAATGTTACGCTTAATAAAAAGCATATTATGGATCATGACCTTGATACAAAGTTCCCTATAAATTTGACAGCCTTTCATATGCTGAAAGAAATTGACGGAAAAAAAGATGAGCAAGATATAGTATCGGGCATTTCCGAAATCTTTAATATTAGCGAATCGGTATTATTAAAAGATTTAAATGAATTATTGACTGGACTAAACCGCCGCTATTTGATCAATTGGAAATATGGGGAACATCCGTCTTTTTCAGCATTTCTCTATCGATTTTTATCCCAATATCACATTCATTATAGAGAAAGGTTTTCAAACCAGTCGGATTCATTTTTGTCTTTATACATTAACTTTTTTCATGTTATTTCGAGGAAAATTATTTTATTTTGGCTACTTTTTCTAATGCTTTCTGTTGTGTCATTCATTGCTATCCCAAATGCTTCGATTATCAATATAGCGATTTACTTTTCTGTTATTTATTTTGGGTTGATCACAGGAACTACTCTACATGAAGTTATACATGGATTGGTTCACCGAAAATTTGTAGGAAAACACGGACCAAAAGGGTATTTAGCGGCTGATATAATGTCCGTCAAATTTTTAAGACCAGTCATTTCTCCGTACAATAAAAAAATGGTGCTGATTACCCTTTTAGGCCCGCTCGTTCCAGGGATATTAGGAGTAGTCGGTGTACTATTTACAATCTTTTTTCTACATGAAAATATGTTTTCTGTAGGCATCTTGCTGTTCTTTTCCACTTATACTCTACATATGATTTATTTGCTCCCGTTTTTGGGTGACGGCAAATCGATTATAAAACAGTTGATGTTCAGAGGAATTGGAGGTAAATCATTATGAATGTAAATAATTTAAAGCAAGGATTAATATTTGCCAGTTTCTCAAGTTTCTTGGCATTTCCTATGTTATCAGCGGCACTTTTGCTTTATCATCTTTTTTCAAATAAAACGAGCTCTGACATAATGTTTAATAGCTTGTCATTTATGATGAACAACGAATCGTCTTTTTCATTTAAAGTTAAACCAAATTTTTTCTGGATCATGATCGGATTGTTTATCTGCATATTCATCTTAACAACTATAATCTCCTTTCTTTATCAGAGAAAGAAGCGACACACATAAAAATCGGCTATCTTGATATTATCCCCTCTAAGTAGACAGTGTAAAAAACCACTTTTCAGAAGTGGCTGTTACATACTTGAGGGGATTTTTTAAGGCACGCAAAGGACAAAAATTCACCACTATAAAAAAATTCAAGGTGAAAGGAGTCAATGTATGAGGATGGTGTAAAAAATCATAACCTTCTCTCATTAAGGTTTCTTGAAATAATCCAGATTGAACCGTTGGATAGGTGGCTAAAAGAGCTACTTTTTTTGAGCCTTTTAAAACAACGTAACGTTGATGTCAATATTATATATCAACTTTTCGTTAACTAAAATGAAAAAATCAACTCATAGTGGTATTATTCTTTTCATAATCAACTTTTCGTGGAGTGAAAACAATATGACATTAGGTCAAAGATTAAAAATATGTAGAGAAAACTTAGGTTGGAATCAACAACAAGCTGCTAATAAAATCGGAATATCCAAAAACACATTATCTAATTATGAAAGAGATTTACAGAGACCCCGATACGTCTACTTTGAAAAAAATCAGTGACGTCTACGATGTAACAACAGATTACTTATTAGGAAAAGAACAAGTGAACCAAAACAAAGAATCTAATGACAATAATCTGCTTAACAAAACAATTAATGAAGCCATCCTGGAATTAAAGGATGAAGATACACTCCTTTTTATGAATAACGGTGAATTTGATGAAGAAACTGCTTTATTAATTAAGAAAGCACTAAAAAATGGAATTAAATTCATAGACGAGTTAAAAAAGAAATGTTCAAGTGTCTTGAAAGATAAACTTGAACATCAGGCAAATCTATTTGCGGCAGAAATAATATTATCGGACAAAATTTCTTAATAGTTGAAGACAATATTGAAACGGACTGCATTCTCTTTTATGCAAACCCTTCTGATACTCCTAGAGTCCTCTGTATTCAAGAATCGCGCCCTTTAATGGAACAACGAAAATAGAACCACCAATGCAATTTAGCTTGTTTTTCTTGAACTAACGCTCCCGTACAATTCTTCACAAACCTTGCTGCTAATTATAATTACAGGATTGCTGTACTGTTAGTACGAATTTAAACACGATTAAAAGTTCCCACCTTTATAATTACCAGACAGGTCTTAACCTCGATGATAGTTTACCCTCATTTTCTTCAAAAACTAATTTTGATAAATCTTCTTTTAGCATTTGCATTCGTTCAGCACCTATGTTTTCAATCCAACGTTGCTCAATCTCAGTTAGTATTTTCTCTTTCGCTTGTACTACTAACCAACCTTGTTCGGTCAAAACAATAATTTTCCCTCTCTTATCAGTGGGATGAGTTTTGCGCATTACATAACCACTTTTCTCAAGATAATCTACCATTTTACTCACAGCTTGCTTTGTAATTCCTAAATATTCGGCTAGTTCTATACCTGTTGCTCCATTAGGAGTGATACATTTGAACATAAAACCATGTACAGGCCTAATATCTCCAAATCCCAATTCACTTAATTTGTCATGGAGTTCATTAATCGATGCACTAAAAGATAATGACAAAAGTGATGTAAGATCTAATTCACTAAATACTTGATGATTCATACATAAAACCTCCATAAACAAAGTCAATTAAGTTGACTACATTTGAATCTTATTGTACTATACGAAATATAGTCAATCAAATTGACTATATTCCAATTATAAAAGGAATAAGATTTACCGAAATAAACTAACAAATTATGGAGGTTTTTCATGGCTAACATCGTTAAAATTAGAGGAAGTGTATTTGCACCGTATGCATGGTTGGAACCTATTAAAGATCCTGCAACAGAAAAGATATTCGAATACACTGGTGATGCACGTGAATTTACACCATACGCTGTAAACACCATGCGGTCAAGATTAGAGCAAGAAGTGATTATTGACTTTTATAAAAAAGAAATTTTCTCATACGAAAATGCTTGTATCGTAACTGTAAAAATTACAAATCCAGATGGGTCTATTGATTATAAAAAAGGAAAAGCAGGTACAGAAAACATTGAATGTACTAATGTTGTGTGGAGCTCTGATGAAGTTTCTTTTGAAATGAGAGCAAGTGCTAGTAATCCATTAAATACCGCAGCACCTGCAGCTGACTATGTATTAACTATAAACGTTAACAAAAATGGGGTTACACATATTGATGGTTCCCATGATGGGTTCCCTTGCTATGAATTTTATAAACAAACAGATTTTGATCCTTTTGAATTAATATATACACATGATTTCAGAAAAACTGGTGACACTCCAGCAGCGCTAGCTGGGGAAATGGAATACAGTTTTAAAGCGACAATCTAGATATAAATACTAAATAGAAGTTTACAAGCAGCAAATATTAAAGGAAAAGCAATTATTTATACGAAAGAAATTGCGATCTGTTTTGCTCAATAGGTCAATATTATTATCCAAAGTAAAATTAAAGATCATAGAGGTGTGTCTCATGACTAATATCGTTAAAGTTAGAGCAAGTGTATTTATTCCAATATCTTGGACTGAACCTAAGAAGGATACTCAAACAGGAAACGTGATTCAATTCGAAGGTGACTCACGTGAATTTACACCATATGCTGTAAACGCTATGCGTTCCAGAATTGAACAAGAAGTAGTTGTAGATTTTTATAAAAAAGAAATCTTCACATATGCGAATACTGGCATAACAACAGAAAGAATCACAACTCCTGATGGTTCCGTTATTAAAAGAACAGGAAAAGCTAGTACGGAAGGTATTTTGTGCACTGATGTTGTATGGAGGTCAGATGACGTCAAATTTCAAATGAGTGCTAGTGCTAGCAACCCATTAAATATATATGCACCTCCCGTTGATTATCTATTAACTGTACATGTCAAAAAAGATGGTACTGTCGATATTCAAGGTGCACATGACGGATTCCCTTGTTATGAATTTTATAAGCAAGTAAACTTTGGTCCGTTTGAGAAGATTCATACACATGACTTCAGAGAAACTGGTGATACTGCTGAAGCTCTAGGTGGAGACATGGAATATAGTTTTAAAAAGGTATTGTAAAGACAATAGGATTCCCTTTTTAGTGAATAAATATATAACAACATAAGAGTGAGTAACAGGAGGAAAAGAGAATGACAACAGTTTTATTTGTAAAAGCAAACAATCGCCCCGCAAACCAAGCAGTGAGTGTGAAATTATATGAGGCTTTTTTAACAAGCTATAAAGAATCACATCCAAATGATACAGTGGTAGAACTTGATTTATATAAGGAAGAATTGCCATATGTAGGAGTAGATATGATTAACGGTACATTTAAGGCTAGTAGAGGACTTGATTTAACAGCAGAAGAAGCAAAAGCAGTTGCTGTTGCTGATAAATATTTAGATCAATTCCTTGCAGCTGATAAAGTTGTGTTTGGATTCCCATTATGGAACTTAACAATTCCAGCTGTACTACACACATATATTGATTATTTAAACCGAGCAGGTAAAACATTTAAATATACACCAGAAGGTTCAGTGGGTCTTATTGGAAATAAGAAAATTGCAATATTAAACGCAAGTGGCGGTGTATATTCTGAAGGACCAAAAGCTGAAGTAGAAATGGCTGTTAAATATGTAGCAAGTATGATGAGCTTCTTCGGTGTAAAAGATATAGAGAAAATAGTGATTGAAGGTCACAATCAATTCCCAGATAAAGCAGAAGAAATTATTGCCACAGGGCTTGAAAAGGCTGTTAAAGTAGCAAATACGTTCTAATTAGCAAAACACTTTTCATATGGCAGTACCAACACTTTTACACCAGTGGTACTGCTTTTTTATTCGCATATCTCGCTACTGGGTAGTAAGAACCCAATTGATGCGAGCTTTTCATTCTCAACTTATTGAACCGATAGAAAGAAGGATTACATTACAATGGAACATTTATGGACAAAAAACTATATAAATTTGATTTCCTTATTGCTAATCTGCGCTGTTTGCTTAAGTACAAAACTTCACAATCTCTTTTAAACTTTAACATAGATATCCAATTTTCTTTAAAGGTGTTATTCCATAACTGGCCCGATTGCGGAATAGAGTAACTGGAGCCAAGGACGCATTGGATTAGAAACAGTCTTCAAAGAACTACATAAACTTCAAACCATAAAAGATTTGCAATTACCTTATGATATATTTAGCGATATATCACCAAAGATTTTAAAGAAATACAGAAAGCGTACGGCAACCAAGGATATTCGTGAACTGCGCAGGCATCCACCCCAGATTCGCTACACACTTTTATCTTCCTTCTTTTGGCTTCGAAGAGCAGAAATTACAGACGGTCTGATTGAGCTGCTTATACAAATTATCCACCGCATAAATGTTAGGGCTGAGCGTAAAGTGGATAAAGAATTGATACATAGTTGGAAATACAAGCCAATGCCTTTGCAACTGAATTACTTTTACCCGACCACGTCATTTCCAACGAATTACCAAACTTGCAAAATTGGACATTAAAACAAATCGCCTCATTCTTTCAGCTCCCCTTATTTGTAGTAGAGTATAAAATGGAGCACATGAACCTTTTATCATGCCAAGGACAACAGGAATTCACAAAGTTTGCTTGGTGAATCAAGTCAAAATCTAAAAAGAAGGAAGGTGATCCCATGCCAAATAAAAAAGTACCCAATAGTTTAATCACTGAGAAGTCACCGTACTTACTCCAACATGCTTATAATCCCGTGGATTGGTATCCGTGGTGCGATGAAGCATTTGAAAAGGCGAAAAGAGAGAATAAGCCTGTTCTCTTATCTATTGGGTACGGGTAGCTTAGCGAACATGTCATTGATGTCATGTCATGGATACGTCTAGAGAGATAAAAAAACCTTAGCAAAAATAAAAGAAGATAATAGTTCTGTATCTTCTGTTCGAGTCCCTCAACATTGTGAATCCGTATCATTGGTTATGAAAGCTTATTTTCATTATACTCTTAACTGTCATTTTCTATATTTTCTATTTATTTTCATGAATTATGGTTAAAAAATGGTGTCCCGATTTGTATCTGTTTAGATAATTAAACAGAAGTGACACTGGTTTACATGGCTGCTTATTCTACAAGAAGAAAAGCTTGCTTGTTATGACCTCACTGAAAATTTAGCACATGCTTGAAAAGCAGTCATTATTCTTTTCTGAATTTTTTTTCAAGGAGTCAAATAGAATACCAATTACTGATATAAATCATTATAAAAGCCCTTAAAACAAATACAGGACATGTCCCTTACGAATAACTTTTGAAGAAGGATACTCTTTTTAGGGTAGAGTAGGCATAGCCTACTCTTAAAATTTGTTTATATTAGTTTATCCAATTGAAATAAATCTTTGTTTGAGAGTATGTAGGGAAGAGATATTTAAATCCTTTATTTTTATCTTGAATAATGATTAAAGCTTCTGCAGCTGTATTTGGTATATAGGCGTACATCTCATGAGAAGGAGCCTTATCATGATTACCTGTTATTTGAAAACTTCCATTTTTATGAACTGATGCAACATAATCATAGTCGATAGCTGGTGGAGATACTAATCCATAAATTTTAAATGGAATACCTACATGGTGATTAACTTTAACTGAAATATAATCCTTGTTGTTTTTTTCTATCACTTTCGAAGTAATATCTTTTGAAGAAGCCGTTGCTTTGTCAACAGTTCCATCTTTGTTAAGCCTATGAGTTTGCCCTACACTCTTAGATAAACTATGTGATGTTCCCGAACCAAAAGTGGTTGTTAGAATCGTACGTGTTCTATATTTGTTGGAAGTAAAATCAAATCCCCTATTATCACCTTTGAATTTATAAGTTACTCCTGGAGCCGGAGGTGTTGCAGTTTTATCAGGAATAAAAGTCATGTATTTAAAAGCATACTTTTTTGTTGCTGCTAGTGCAGAAAACTCTTTAACATTTTTTAGACTCATATTACCAGACAATGTTGTTGCAGAACGACCCAGTTGAAATTTATTATAAAATAAATCTTCTTCCATTTCCTTGGTTATTTTTTCTCCGGCCTTTTTATAAGTCTGTTTGATTTCTTTTATTTTATCATCAGACAATTTTTGTTTGCCGACTAAGTTATAACTGTAAGTTTTGTTTGATTTAACATCACTATCAATATATGTATGGTCATCTTTAAATTCACTTACAAGTTTTCCATCTCTATATAACTCGATTATGTGATCATCATCAGGTAATGAGCTGTCCCATCTTAATTCAACGCGATCATTATAAGCTATAGCATTAAGGGATATTGGATGAAGTTTATTATTATTTTCACTTGAAATAGACAAACTTGAAAATGCACTGGGATTTTTTGTAATCACTTTAACATCTGCAGTACTATGTTTAAGACTTTTATCTTTAGCAGCAATGATATAATGATATTGAGTACCACTTTTCAGTTTTTTATCTACAAACTGTTTTTCTGATCCATTATAAATTAATTTACCGTCTTTAAATATTTCATATTCTTTAGACGCGCCACTCCATGTTAACTTAACAGTGTCACTTGTTACCCGATAATCAGTTCCTTTTACTCCATATTTCTCTTCAGCATGAACTACACTAAGCCCTAATAAAAAGTACAATGGTATAAGAAAGGAAATAACCTTCTTAATATACACAGAATCACTCCTTAGTAAAATTATTTAATATATGTAATTATAAGGATATTATATTTCATGAAAATAATCAAGAGTTATATACTATTGAAATAGTATCCCAAAAATGTTTAAATCATATAATAGGCAGGTGAAAAAATGAAAAAGTTCTTATATAAACATCTCATTTTAACTTTGATTTCTTCAGTCTTATTTTTGTTTGTTTATTATTTGGCATTAAGAACTACACCGGAAAGTATCCCTATAATATCTTATCAGTATTATCTCGCTATTTACTTTTACATATTATTTGGATATTTAACGATTGGCCTTATCTTATCTTTCATCACAGATAAATTAGGTGAGATATGGAGATTCAAGAAATACTCTTTAATAATATTAAAACTATTAATTTACTTGCTGTTACCATATGCTATCTCTCACTCTCTCTTTGTTTTAATAGCACCTTTGATTTATTTGTTATTCGAAAGTTTATTATTTATAATAAGAAAAAAAACAACTTATTAACAAATGAAGAATTTTTATAAATAAAAAACATACCAATTCTTTGGTATGTTTTTTCTCTTACGATCATGTTTGATTTTCTCACTTCACTTCTAAGCACCTACTCTGTCATCAGCAACATGAAAAGGAGCTTTGATAACAGGGCCATCATTTGTTAAAATCACTCCTACTATGCTACCCAATAAAATCACTGTAAACAAAGTCCGGCTGATCTTCATTAATAATCTCCCCTTTTTTTATTTTTCGTCTCGCTTCAATACTCAGTCGATAATATTCATTGGAACGCGTTAAATCCCCTTTACCATAAAAATAATCCGCTACTCTGATTGCAAAATTTTCAATGTCTCCGAACATTCTCAGAGACACCGATTTAAAACCAATTAGATTACATTACAATAAAGGGACGCTTAGGACATGCTTCAGTGAGAACAACGATTAACGTATACGGACATTTATATCCAAACAAAAAGAAATGGCAGATAAATTAGATAACTCACTTTAAGTTAGTGGACACTTTTGGTCACAAAACATCTTTTTTCGAAAGACACAAAAAATACCAAGGTACTCAAAACCCTTGGTATCATTGATGCGGCCGAGAGGACTTGAACCTCCACGGGTTATTCACCCACTAGGCCCTCAACCTAGCGCGTCTGCCATTCCGCCACGACCGCGTGACTATGAAATTGTTTTTCCACTAGGCATGTAAGCTAGTGATAAACACTTTAAAAATAAAGTGCGGGTGAAGGGACTCGAACCCCCACGTCGTAAGACACTAGATCCTAAGTCTAGCGCGTCTGCCAATTCCGCCACACCCGCGTAAACAAATGGTGAGCCATGAAGGACTCGAACCTTCGACCCTCTGATTAAAAGTCAGATGCTCTACCAACTGAGCTAATGGCTCGCTCTATAAAAGTGATTCTTTAAAAATAAAATGGCTGGGCTAGCTGGATTCGAACCAACGCATGACGGAGTCAAAGTCCGTTGCCTTACCGCTTGGCTATAGCCCAACGAAGGTAAATGGTGACCCGTACGGGATTCGAACCCGTGTTACCGCCGTGAAAGGGCGGTGTCTTAACCGCTTGACCAACGGGCCCGTCTGGTTGAGAACTTATCTGGCGGAGAAGGAGGGATTTGAACCCTCGCGCCGCTTACACGACCTACACCCTTAGCAGGGGCGCCTCTTCAGCCACTTGAGTACTTCTCCATATGGCTCCACAGGCAGGATTCGAACCTGCGACCGATCGGTTAACAGCCGATAGCTCTACCACTGAGCTACTGTGGAATAATCAGACTTTCTTTATTATAAATGATGCGACATATAGTGTCAAGAAGCAACATTTATTTTTTAAGAAAGCATCGTTGTCTCTCAACGACTTTTATAATTTAACACAGATCAGAGAATTGAGTCAAGCCTTTTTACAAAATTCTTTTGATTTTTCCTCTGCACTTTCCGCAGGCATATCTTTCCGGATTCATTGCCCGCTTCTTTATATACTGTTGGCCGCAGGCCGTGCATCTATACATATATGTTTTCTTTTGTGCTTTTTTTGTTTGGAGCGGCGTGCAGAATCTCGGCGCCCCGACTTTCTGAAGCAGTTCTCTGAAGTCTTTGTCCCTGTGCTTGTACCCTTTTCCTTCAAGATGAAGATGATAATGGCAGAGTTCGTGTTTGATGATGCCTTCCAACTCTCTTTGGCCGTGTTCAAGCAAGTATTTCCGATTCAATTCAATGTTATGGGAAGACAGCAGGTATCTGCCTCCCGTCGTTTTCAGCCGGTCATTAAACAAGGCCCGGTGGCGAAATGGTTTTTCGAAATAAACGGCAGAGATGTCCTCTGTCAGCTTTTGAAGTTGTTCGTTATCCATTGTGCACCTCGCTTTAAAAACTTTGAACGGGACAATTCACCGTTCGCATACAATGTGTTAAAACTGCCCTCTTACTAAAAGCTGAGGAGGAATGAGCCATGCCGAATTGGCTGATGAAACAAATGCAAAAAGCGTTTTTAGAAAAAGATAATTATCAAATTAAGCTTTTGAACCAATGCTGGTATTTTTATAGAAAAAAACACTGCTCGTAAGCAGTGCTTTTATTTTACCATAGACAGTGACACTCTGCCTTTTTGCACGTCTGCCCCTTCCACCCATACGGTGACGATGTCTCCGACCGATACGACGTCGAGAGGGTGTTTGACGAATTGATTGCTCAGTTTCGATATATGCACAAGCCCGTCTTGTTTAACGCCGATATCGACGAATGCGCCGAAGTCTACAACGTTGCGGACGGTGCCTTGCAATTCCATTCCTTCCTTTAAATCCTCAAGCTGAAGGACGTCTTTTTTCAGTAAAGGCTTCGGCACTTCATCGCGCGGATCGCGCTCAGGCCTTGTCAGCTGCCCGCAAATATCTGCCAGCGTGATTTCCCCTATTCCCAGCTCTTGTGCCGTTTCAGACAGCGGCAGCTTGCTGATCTTCTCTTTTACGTCCGCGCTTCCGATTTGGTCAGTTGTGAGCTTGAGTTTTTTGAGCAAGTCCTTTGTTTCTTTATAGCTTTCCGGGTGAATGCCGGTACGGTCGAGCGGTTCTTTTCCGTCAGGCACCCTTAAAAAGCCGATACATTGCTCATACGTTTTCGCGCCGAGGCGCGGGATGTCTTTCAGCTCTTTGCGATTTGTAAATTTTCCGAGCTCCTCCCGTTTTTTGACGATGTTTCCGGCAACGGTCTTAGATAATCCAGCTACATATTGAAGCAGCGCGGCTGATGCGGTATTGACGTTTACGCCGACTTGGTTGACGACGGTTTCAACGACAAAACGGAGTGATTCGTTTAATTGCTTTTGGCTGACGTCATGCTGATATTGGCCGACACCGACTGATTTCGGATCAATTTTGACGAGTTCGGCCAGCGGGTCCTGCAATCTCCGCGCGATTGAGACGGCGCTGCGCTCTTCAACCTGAAAATCAGGGAATTCTTCCCGCGCCAGCTCTGACGCAGAATAGACACTTGCGCCGGCCTCATTGACGATCACATAATAAATGTCCCGCTCCGTTTCCTTTAATAAATCAACCGTAAATTGTTCCGTCTCTCTGGATGCCGTACCGTTTCCGATCGCCACGACCTCGACTTCGTACTTCTCCAAAATGTTTTTCACTTTTTCCCGCGCTTCCGCTGTCTTTTTCACGGGAGCGTGCGGGTAGATGACGTCGATTTTCAGCACCTTTCCCGTTTCGTCGACGACGGCTAATTTGCAGCCTGTGCGGAAAGCCGGATCGATGCCGAGCACAACCTTTCCCTTCATCGGCGGCTGCAGCAGGAGCTTGCGCAGGTTTTCAGCAAAAATATGGATCGCCTGTGCGTCCGCTTTTTCTGACAGCTCTTTGCGGATGTCACGCTCAATGGCCGGCTGAATCAGGCGTTTGTACGCGTCGTCAATGGCTTCTTTCAGCGTTTCCCTGACTGGTGTATCGCGGTGTTTGATGATTTGCTTTTCTAAATAGGCCTTGATTTGATCGGCGGGCGGTTCGATCCCAATCTTTAAGATGCCTTCTTTTTCACCCCGGTTCATCGCAAGCACTCTGTGAGGCACGACTTTTTGAATCGGCTCTTCATATTCATAATACATCTCGTATACGTTCTTCTCGTCTTCCCCGGCTGATTTTCCTGCCGCAGATGTGAGGATTCCTTTTTTAAAGGTTTCTTGGCGTATCCATTTTCTGAAATGAGGATCGTCCGAAATTTGTTCGGCTATAATGTGCTTCGCGCCTTCGATGGCTTCTTCTCTTGAAGCCACCTCTTTTTCTGCACTTATATATTGATCAGCCGTCTCGTGAAGGCGGTTATCTTTTGGCAGGGAAAGAATATATTCGGCAAGCGGTTCAAGCCCTTTGCTTTTGGCGACGGTCGCTTTTGTTTTCCGTTTTTGTTTGAAGGGGCGGTACAAATCCTCGACTTCCTGAAGCTTAACGGCCTGTTCGATTTTTTGCTTCAGCTCGTCTGTCAGCTTGTCCTGCTCGGCGATCAATCTGATCACTTCTTCTTTCCGCTGGCTCAGGTTTTGAATGTATTGCCAGCGCTCAGAGATCGTCTGAATCTGCACCTCGTCCATTGAACCTGTCTGTTCTTTTCGATATCGTGCGATAAACGGGACGGTGTTGCCGTCTTCAAGCAGGCGGATTACACTTTCGACGTTTTTTTGTGATAAAGCTGTTTCTGCAGCAATTTGTTTTTTCAAAAGGGCTAACGTTTCCATATCACCAAAGCCTCCATCTCTTCATTCTTCCTCTAGTGTATCAAAAAACGGCTGAACATAAAAAAAGCAGCCTTACGATAAAAGCTGCCCGAGAATATAGGTTAAATCATCTTTTCTTGACGTTGTGTACATGTGAAGCGAATTTGATATTTCATCTATTGATTGCCCTTGTTTTAAATAGGAGCGGATGTTCGGAACATCTAACCCATCAGTGTGAATGATAAATTTCGCTCCTTTTTCGTATGATGACGTATGAGTTTTGTATCTCTGCGGTTTGCCTGACAGGTAACCTGAGATCGGCAGAGGATGAAAGCTGTCGCCAGATGGGGATTGCAGAAAGAAACGGACGTTCCCGATTGAACAGTACGCGAGCTGCCTTTTGATGAAATTGATTTTTAAGATGGAAGCAGTCGCTCCTCTTTTGTTTCTCATCGCTTGGTTGCACCGTTCGATGATGCTTTCCACGTCCTCGTCTGCATAGGTTTCAACGATGTCTTTAATGGCTGATGAGGACTCGTTGGCAAGTGATCCGCTCCCGAGACCGTCCGCTACCGCACATACTAATTCCTCTTCATTCGCCTTCATAAAAAAGCTGTCGCCGCATACCGACTTGCCTTCTTTATTTAGTTGGTATACAAGGGTTTGAACATGTTCGTTTTCTTCAACCTGAATCATTACATTAGCTCCATGGAGGGATCTCCAATCAAGGCCTCTCTCAGTTTTTTCACCGCTTTTCTCTGTAATCGCGAGACGTGCATTTGAGATATTCCGAGAATGTCCCCTGTTTCTTTTTGGCTTTTATTTTGCACAAATGTTAAATCAATAATTTGTTTTTCACGTTCAGACAGCACATGAAGCACGCTTTTGATCATCATTTGCTGGTTGACGCGTTCGTATCCTTCTTCTTGGGAACCGACAATGTCGAGAATGGTGACGGTGCTTCCGTCCGAGTCCGCCTCTATGCTGTGATCGACAGACAGGGCCTGATAGCTTTTCCCCATCTCCATTGTTTCCAGCACTTCCTCTTCGGACACGTCGAGGTAGGCTGCGATTTCTTCGACTTTTGGTGATCGCTGCGTATCTGTTGTCAGCCGATCCACCGCCATTTTAATACGCGGGCCAAGCTCCTTGATCCGTCTCGGAACGTGGACGCTCCACGTTTTATCCCTGAGGAAGCGTTTGATTTCTCCGATAATAGTCGGGATTGCAAAGGCTTCAAATGATTTTCCGACTTCAGGATCGTATCTTTTAATGGCGCCGAGCAGCCCGATCATCCCGACTTGGCGAAGGTCTTCGTGAAAGCTTTTGCCTTTTGAATATTTCTTAGCCAGCATTTCGACAAGATTGGTATACACTTCGACGAGTTTTTCCTGTGCTTCTTTATTATCGTTTATTTGGAACTCGCATATGAGCCGATCAACTTCATCTTTAGTTAGTTTCGTAGTTTTTGATGGTTGTGCCATGATCAACTCGCTCCCCATGTAAATACTTTGTCATCGCCACGGTGACGCCAGAGTTGCTTTGCACTTTGACTTCATCCATGAGCGTTTCCATTAGATATAGACCGAGCCCTCCTTCTGATAATTGATCGACTGTGTGCGAAGGTGTGTACGGTCCGAGATCCTGATGCTTCTGATCGAAATCAAAACTGTCTCCCTGATCCGCGACAATTACCTCGAGCCGATCCTCAAACACACCGAATCGCACGGATACTTCACCCTTGTTTTCATCTTTGTAAGCATGCTGAACAGCGTTTGTACAGGCTTCACTGACAGCAATTTTCAAATCTTCAATTTCATCATAGGTATAGCCCATTCTGCTTGCGACACCTGAAAGTGTAAGCCGTACGATTCCTACATATTCCGGTTCGGCCGGAATCTTCATTTCTATATAATCAACTGATGTCTTCATTGCACGCCACCTTCTGACTTTGCCGAAATATCAATGATGTCCTTAAGCCCCGTGATCTCAAACAGCCGAACGAGTCGGTCAGAAAGATTTTCAAGCTTCATGGAGCCGCCTTCCTTGCTGACCGTTTTAAACACACCTACAAAAACGCCTAAACCCGTACTGTCCATATAGTTCACATCTTTTAAGCAGATTCTCATGTCTTTCCCCTCGGTTGCCAGGGGCATCAGTTTTTCACGAACGACCGGAGCTGAGTATACATCAATTTCTCCAGCGATATTGACCTGTATATCTGAAAGATTCTGCTTCATATCTACTTTTAAATTCATCGTATCACCTCTGAAAGTTATCCTTCACTAATGCTAATGGTTAATTACCCGAGATGCTGTTTCTCTAAACCTTTCTTTTTAAAACAATTAACGTAAAATCATCATGCAGCTGAAAATCCTGAAGCTGCAGCAGGCTGTTGTAAATATTTTTGACCATATCCTGCGCGGAGCATTCCATATGCTTTTCCAGCATGTTCTGAATGTCTCGGCGTTCTAGGAAACCGTTTTCTGTCCGGCATTCGGTGACGCCGTCAGAAAAGAGAACAATCATGTCTCCCTTGTCCATGTGCTGTTCATATTGGTCGTAATCAAAATCCTGAGATATCCCCAGCACCAATCCCTTCGCCTCTAAATCATAAAACTTGTTTTCTTTTTCAGAATAATAGAAGCCCGGCTCATGCCCGGCTGAAGCATATGTAAATTGGTGGCTTTTCGTATTGTAGTTTGCATAAAACATGGTGATAAACATGCTTGCGTCCACATTTTGTTCTACAACGCGGTTAAGATTTTTCAGCACTTGGGAGGGGTGAATGCCGATCTCAGGCAAAGAGTCCATGGCATACTTAATCATCGACATGCACAAAGCGGCGGGGATTCCTTTCCCGATCACATCGGCTATCGCAATATTAATAGATTCCTTGTCTTTGACGAAGTGATAATAATCTCCGCTCATTTGTTTAGCGGGGACGCTGATTGCGCCGATATCCAGCTCTTCTTCATCGGGAATTTTTGTGCCGAGCAGCGTTTGCTGGACGTTTGCGGCGATTTCAATCTCTGAGCGCAGCTCCTGCTGGATATCTCTCAGGCTTTGATGTTCCTGATAGGCCATCCCGTAGCCAATCATGACTTCTATTAAAAAATCCAGCGAATGAAAAACATCTTCCGGCAAATCCGGGTACAGCTCCTTCACTACTTTTCGGTGGATGCTTATAATTTCCTCCGGAGGAACTTGATGTTCAATCGTTTTTCGGCTGAATTTTTGGGCTTGATATAAAGATGTTTCTGTTAATTCGGCTATATATCGGCTAAGCAGCTGGTGATACCGCTGCTCTATAACCTCCCTGAAATCCACGTTTTTACCTCCTACCGAAGCCATTTTACGGCTTGAATCTCTGTTCCTTCCTCTGCAACAGATTGCAGGCTGAATTCATCCATCAGTCTTTTTACACCCGGAAGCCCCGCTCCCAGTCCGCCTGACGTTGAAAAGCCGTCTTCCATCACTTTACGGATGTCGGGGATTCCGGGTCCTTTGTCTTCCGCTATGATTTTAAGGCCTTTTTTTCCTCTGTCGTTTACTTGTTCGATGCTCACCTGGCCTTTGCCGGCATATAAATAAATGTTTCTGGCCAATTCTGAGATAGCCGTCGTGATTCTGGCCTGATCCACCGTGCCGAATCCTAATTCCTTCGCAACGTTGCGGCCAAGCTGTCTGGCGGCTACGATATCCCATTCTGTCATGATTTTTACACAGGATTGGTCGTTCATCGCTATTCCCCCAATTCCCGCTTCAATGTCTCAAGCCCTTGCTCCAAGTCGAGCGCTGTTTCGATTTCTTCAAGTGAGATTCCCAGTTCAATCAGCGTTACCGCTACAGCAGGCTGAATCCCCGTTAATACGACTTTGGCACCCATCAGTTTTGACATGGTAATGACGTCTCCGAGAACTTTTGCGATAAATGAGTCAATCATGTCAACGGATGTAAGATCGATCACGACCCCGTTTGCGCCGGTTTCATAAATTTTGTTTAACAGGTCTTCTTGAAAATGCAAAGCAGTTTGATCGTCTAGTTCCCATTGAATGGATACTAATAGGCAGTTATACAGTTTCAGGATCGGGATTTTTGGATGTCTCACAATGTTATTCCCCCAATGAAACGATTTTTCGATTTGTCATCTCCAGCGCTGTTTGAATTCCTTTTTGAAGGGTATTCTTCGTAATAACCTGCGACAAATCAATTCCCAGATTAACGATCGTTTGCGCGATTTCCGGACGGATTCCGACAAGCAGGCATTTTGCTCCGACAAGCCGTACCGCTTCAGATGCCTGAATGATGTGGTGTGCGACCATCGTATCGACAACAGGCACGCCCGTAATGTCGATCAGCACGACCTGCGCACGGTGTTTGACGACGCCGTTCAAAAGATTTTCCATAATCTGTTTCGCACGCTCCGTGTCAATCGTTCCGACAAGCGGCATAACGGTCACATGCTCAAACACGGGGATGAGCGGAGCCGAAAGCTCCTGAAGCGCGATTTTTTGAAGAGATACCGTCTTTTCCCAAGAGATGGAATATTGATTTAAGATTTCTGTATTGATCGGATTGAAAAAGCTGTCAATCTGCAAAATTAGCGCTGCTCTGTCCTGATCTGCCGTATCATGGTCAACCATTGCTTCGTAAAGCAGCTTCCAAAACTCTGACAGGGTGGCTGACAGAAGTTTCAGCGACAGTCCGAGCTGCACCGCACGCAGAGCAAGCTGGCTGATCTGTTCTTCCGCTGCTTCATCATCCTTCGATGACAGTAAAAGAATGTCTATATAATCCTTGCAGATATTTTCATATATTTGATTGTTGAGCTGATAGTCTTCTTGATTGCCTACTTCTTTTAATTTGCTTGTCCAAGTATGAAGCAGCTCATCATGCTGATCGATAATGAACTGGTACACTTTCTGATTCGACATGGGTTTCACTGACCTCCCGACAGAAAACAACAATTTTGTTTGATTATCTATTCATTATAGCGCTAATGTTTTTCGAAAACAAAAAAAGTTGCTCTATATGAGCAACCGGGAAGATATTACTAAAAATCAATGAGTGCCAAACTGATTTGCAGGGCTTCATCAACCTTATCCATCATTTCATCATCCAGATGAGTTATTTTATCCGTTAACCTTTGCTTGTCAATCGTCCGAATTTGCTCCAGCAAAATAACGGAATCTCTTTCAAAACCGTAGCGTTTTGCATCAATTTCGACGTGGGTTGGTAATTTCGCTTTCTGTATTTGGGCTGTTATGGCTGCAACAATAGCAGTCGGGCTAAAGCGATTTCCGATATCATTTTGGATCACTAAAACCGGGCGTACGCCGCCTTGTTCTGAGCCAACAACAGGAGATAAATCAGCAAAATAAACATCGCCGCGCTTAACAATCAAAATGATTAGCCTCCGCTGACTAAGCGCTCAACGGTCGTTTCTGCTTCGCACTCAGCATAGTGAGCCTCAGAAGAAATATTCAAGTTGATTTTCGCCATTTCCATATACCCGCGTCTCATCAAATCACGGTTATGGCGTGTTGTCCGTTCGCTGACATACGCTCTCACTGCTTGTGATATCAGTTCGTTTCTGCTTCGTTTCTCCCGCATCGCTACACCATCCAATTCAGCTACTAAGTTTTCAGGCAAGCTGATTTTCATTTCGGTTCTTGCGCTGGATTCAGACAAAAAACATACACCTCCACCAAACTTACGGATACGACCATTAATCCATCCAGACATAATGATACCATTATTCAAACGCCAAGCATAGCGGTTTTATAAATTCTCTTTTTCTGGATAATGGCTATTTGCTTGTATTTTCTTGCAGCAAAGGATTTCTTACTTCCATTATACTCCCATTTTCCAAAAACATACGGGGAACACGGGAACTAATCGTACAAGGAATTTCGTAGTTAATCGTTTCAAGGCGTCCGGCGATTTCATCCATAGTAATGGTTTCTTCCTTTTGACTGCCGATTAAAGTTACTTTTGTGCCCGGCGGATAGCATTGGTCTAATTCCACCATAAATTGGTCCATGCAGATTCTGCCGGCGATATTCATCCGTTTGCCGTTGATGAGAACAGCCGTGCCCTTAAGCTTGCGGAGCCAGCCGTCTGCGTAACCGACGGGAACGGTTCCGATCCATTGGTCTTTATGGGCCGTATACGCGGCGCCGTAGCTGACGCTTTCCCCCTTGTGGATTTTTTTCACATGCGACAGGGTGGAATGGAACGTAAACGCCGGCTTTAATCGAAACGGAATTTCGTCTGTGATCTCCGCTGACGGACGAAGCCCATACATGCTGATACCGAAACGGACCGCATTAAAAAAGCCTTTTTTCAGACGGAGGCCTGCGGCGCTGTTTGCGCAGTGCACCATCAGTTCCTTTAAAGGAAGGGGGGCAATCAGTTTTTTAAAACGGTCAAACTGACAGAGAAAATAGCTTCTGTCCTTTTCATCCGCGGTGGCAAAGTGGGTGAAAACGCCTTTACATACTAAACCCGGATTTTGGCCGAGGATTTTTAAAACGCTCTGCACCTCTTCTTCTGTCTTTACCCCCAGCCTGTTCATGCCCGAATCGACTTTCAGGTGAAAAGAGACTGTTTCACCGCCGAGGTGGCGGGCCGCTTCCTGCAGCCATTCAACGGAGTAGCCCGTCAAGGTCACGTCATATTCGGCAGCAGCTTGGACATACTCGGGCGGCACCGCGCCAAGGACGAGAATCGGTGCTGTGATACCGCGTTTTCTCAATGAAATCGCCTCATCTAAAATGGCAACGGCAAGGCATGAGGCGCCGGCTTCAAGAGCGGCTTTTCCGACTTCTGCATCTCCGTGGCCGTATGCGTTTGCCTTTACAACCGCCATGAGATGGGTGTTTTCGCCGATGTGTTTTTTCATATGGCTGACATTTTCTTTAATCGCAGACAGATCGATTTCCGCCCACGTATCTCTGTAAAAGGATGCTGTGTTCACTCGATACACTTCCTAGCGTTATTTTCATTCCATTTCGTTATTATCATACTAAAATTGCCCGGCAAAGTGAAATGTATTCAAAAAAGAGACCGACAAGCATTCGGTCTCTTTTTTCGTTATTTTGATGACTGGCCCTGCATGCTTTTGGCGGCAGCGACCATTTCATCTTTGGAAAGGTCTTGCGATGACAAGAGATAATCGACTCCGTCGTATGTCCAGGTTAAGGATGTATCCGATAAAGCGGCAACCGTGAAGCCGAGATTAACCGGTTCGCCGTTCAGCGTCACGGTAGAGGCGGCTTTTGCGACCTGGGCTTTTTCCTGAATGAGCGTGAACGATTTTTCGCCTCCGTATGTCATAACGACACGTTTCCCGTCCGCTGTCGTAATATCTTTTTCTTCAAGCTTTTTGACGCCCGCCGGTACTTGAAGCGGCGTTTTTACCGCAAATGAATCAGACGGCTTGGCGCTTGTGGCGACGTCCATTTGAGAAAGCGTCATGTTTTTCTTCTCATCAAATGATTCTTTTTCAAACGGTTTGTTAAATTCAAAGCTTTTGAATTCGACTTTCACCATGACTTTGCGGTCTGTGTCCATCACCTTCACCAGCGACGGGCTCATATCTTTTTTGTTGAATGTGATAACTTGTGTCGGCAGCATTTTGTTATGCTGATAGTTTGTTTTTGTTTCGAATGTATACTTTTTGTCTTTGGCGGAATAAACGGCGTCTTTGTCATTGATCACGTCTTTCACGAGTGATTCAAACAAATATACTTGGCTGCTGTTGTTCGGCCAGTCGCTTTGAAATCTGAAACTCTTATTTAAGGACGGCGTGAGAACAAATACTCCGTTGGCATTCCGTAAGATAACTTGGTTTTGGTCTTTTTTCGGATTTTCTAAATAGACCCGGTATAAGGAAGGTTTTTTATGCCAGATTTCCACATTGTATACTTGCGGATCACTTCCTGTTTGAATGGTCATTTTGGCTTTTGCTTTGTACGAAGTGTATTCTTTCGCCTTCTTATCTAAACCGTTCACGATATCTTCCTGTGATTTTTGGCCGCAGGCCGAAAGAATAAGGACGGCAAGCAGTCCCGTTAAAAGCAAAACAAAGCTTTTTCTCACCTTTTTCAACCCCTTCTTCTCAATTGATGTAAAGGGAAGAAATCGCTTGTTTGACTTTAACGGTACGCCCTCAAGACGGCCTCGGGAAAAGACGGACGGACGCGTACCATAAAAGCCTCAAACAACTTGTCTCCCTTAATGCACTATCAAATATATGAGAGGGGTTCGGCTAATATGCAGACTAGCTTGACAACCTTTCAATCACGACCTGAGCAGCCGCATATTCTTTTGTATGCGTAATGGATACATGAGCTGCTGCGCCGTCCAGTTTGGCGCAGGCAAGCACCGGCTTTCCTGAAGGGCCTTTTGCCGTTTCAATATCCTGAAAGCTGAGCTGGCTGCCGATGCCCGTGCCGTAAGCTTTAGAAAAGGCTTCTTTTGCCGCAAAACGGCCCGCGAGAAATTCAATTTTCCTTTTATCTGACAGCGTCTTAAACCGGTCGTACTCCGCCTCTGTCAGTATTCGTTGCGGGAATCTCGCCTGCCGGCTGAGCATTGTTTCAATTCTGCTGAGCTCGACGATGTCTATTCCAATTCCGAAAATCATGTGAATTCCTCCTAAAAAGTCCGTACTAAAAAATGGTTTGTCTCATAAACGTGGTACTATATAAGTATCAAAATAGATGCAAAGGGGCAAATGATGTTTATACGAACGGAAAATTTCCAGACCTTTATCAGACGTTATCCGGCTGTCAGCTGTATTTTAGCCTTGCAGGCGCTGTTATGGCTGTTTTTTAAAATGCCCGTTCATTCCGTCATGATGTGGGGAGACGCAGTGACAGGCTATAATTTCGGCGTTGCCGGCGGAGAATGGTGGCGGCTTGTCACACCGATTTTTTTACATGCCAATTTTACCCACCTTCTGTTTAACTCAATGTCTATCTTCTTATTTGCGCCTCCGCTGGAGCAGATGCTCGGAAAAGTCCGTTTTCTTATTGTGTATATCGGGTCCGGCATCATCGGGAATATCGGGACTTACCTAATCGAACCGCTGGATTATATACATGTCGGCGCCTCCGGTGCGATCTTCGGCCTGTTCGGCGTGTATCTCTTTCTGACTGTTTTCCGTAAGGAGCTGATCGACCAGGATCAGTCTAAAATGATTGTCACCCTGCTCATCATTGCGGTTCTGTCGACATTTATCAATTCCAATATTAACATTATGGCGCATTTGTTCGGCTTGGCCGGCGGTTTTTTGCTTTCTTTTCTATGCGTGCATCAAAAAAAGCGGCGGTTTTAACCGTCCGCTTTTTCATATGAATACCAGCTTCTGATACGTTCTGCGTCTTCCTCGGTGACATCCCTCAGCATGACATGCTCCATGTGGCTCGCTGATTTCACAGCTGTGGCAACGGAAGCGAGCCGTTTTCTTTTTTGCAGAAAGGATTGGCTTACTTCGTACATCTGCATTCTTCTTCTCAGCATAATCGTTGTCGTCTTTCCGATCAGCCTTGTGGTGAGCTGAAGTTTTTCCCCGTTTAAAAACCATGACGCATCCTTAAAAGCGGCATAACCGAAAACAAGCTCTGCCGGAAGCAGGAACAGCGATAAATACCCCCACGGTTTAAAAAGGATACAAAGCGGGATCATAACAAAAACTGAAAAAATAACGGAGCGGAACAAATAACGCCGCAGCGACCTTCTCGGCAGATGATGCCGCTTTTCTTCAAGCACGTAGTCATTCGTAAATTCGCCAAGCATTCCGGCCAGCTTTGATTTGCGGATGAGGGGAAACAGAATCGTCTGCAGACCCTCTTTCTCATTGCCGGATTTGCCCGCGCTGACAATGGTAACCGTCGCATATCCGAAAAGCTGCCTGACGATATTTTCTTTTATTTTAATCGCTTGGATTTTACGGAGCGGAATCGTCACTTGATGCTTCTCAATAATTCCTCTTGAAATGACCAATTCATGCTCTTTTTTTTCAACCTGAAAGTTGGCATGCTTGATCATCATGCCCGCGATACTTAACAGCCACGCGATAAACAGGCCGATAAAAATGATAACGGCGTAGATTCCTATACTGGCATGTTTCAAAAAAGAAAATCTGTCATAAAGCCAGTCCATCGGAAATACTTCATCAATTTGCGTAATCAGGGCAAAGACCGCTGAAATAATGACACCGATTCCGCCGGACGTTGAGGCTGCCGTGAGAAGTTCTCCTAAAGACATACGGTATACGGACTGCACGGCTTCTTCACGAGTCGGCTCCTGCTCCGCCGCATCCTCTTGGTGCTCCTCTTGTTCAGCTTTGCGCTTTTCTTTTTGCTGGAAAACGGCTTCTCTGATTCGTTCTGCCTCTTCCAGAGAAATGGCAGACAACACAGCTTCTGCGTTTTTCCCTTCACCGGCTGTTTCAATTTGCAGCTTGACCAGCTTAAAGAGCTGCTGAATAATGCCGGCGCTCGTATTCATCGATTGGATTCTGTCAATGGAGATATATCTTTTTTGTGTGAAAAACAATCCCTCTTCTATTCTGAATTCGCCATCTTCAATGCGGTACGTGAATTTTCTCCACTCGATAACACTTGCCGCGATAAGCCATATCAGCAATACGAGAAGTGCTATGCCGCCGTAGAAGCGGATAAAGTGGTTTGAATTGACGATGTATACGAAAAAGAAAGGAAGAATAATATTTTTAATGGTTTGGATAATAATATGAAATAAGTTCAAAATTACGGCCGCCGGATGCAGACGTTTCGGTTCAGACATCATCTTCCGTCACCCTCGCCAGACGCGAAATGGAATCCCTCAGCCTGTCTGCTTCCTCCATCTCAAGCGCCGGAATCGAGTGAACGGTTGCCGCTGTCGAAATTTTGACCGAGGCCAGGCGGTATTTTCTGAGGAGTGGTCCTTGTGAGGTGTCTACGTGCTGCACCCTGACCATCGGCACAATGACCCGTTTGACAATAAAAATGCCGGATTGGATATCAATTTCATTTTCATGTACTTCATACCGCCAGATCCTGTGCCTGATCTTCGGTATCGCATAAATGGTGATCTCCGAACCGATGACCCAAATGATGCCGAGAATTCCGCTGATCCAGTACGGCCAATGGAAGTAATAGCTTAAGACGGCTTCTGCAATGACGGCAAGAAGACAAACGGCTGATAAGATGACTTCTTGAAGGCGCCATACCTTTAAGCCGTTCGGACTGATTTGATTTTTTGGCTGTGCTCTCAAAATACCTACCTCCCGTTTCTTATCATACATACAAATACGGTCTTGTTGCAAAAAAGATTCACTTTCCGGCATATAGATAAAAAGCGAACCCTTTAACGGGTTCGCTTTTGTTTCCTAGTATGACTTTTTCTGGCGTCTGTCACCGGAAGAACGGCGGTCGTTTGAGCGTTTTTTATCATAGGAAGAGCGGTTGTTGCTTTTCCCTTTTCCGCCGCGGTAGCCGCCGCCTTGGCCGTCTCTTCGTTTTGAAGAGCGTTGGTTTTTGTAGCGTTTGCTGACCATCGGCGCTTCATCAGTGAGGCGCACAGGAGTGCTGTCCGGCTCTTTTGTCGCCATTTTAATGGCAGCTGCTACAACTGTCACTGCATCATGATCTTCCAAAAGCTCCGCAGCGGCAGTCATGTAGAAGTTCAGGTTGTTTTCGCTGATTGCCGTGCGAAGACGATCAACGGTAACCTGCTGCTGTCCTTCGAGCGCTTCATCAAGTGTAGGCTCTTTCATGCGGTCCATTTTGCGTTTTGTCGTTTGTTCAATCGCACGCAGCATGTTTTTCTCACGCGGTGTGATAAATGTCATCGCCATACCTGTTTTTCCTGCACGGCCTGTTCTTCCGATACGGTGAACATAGCTTTCAGGATCTTGAGGCACGTCAAAGTTGTACACGTGTGTAACGCCTGAAATATCAAGTCCGCGAGCCGCAACGTCAGTCGCTACAAGCACTTCAATTGCACCTTCTTTAAACTTGCGGAGCGCTACCATACGCTTCGCCTGCGTTAAGTCGCCGTGAATTCCTTCAGCTGCATATCCGCGAAGGTTCAAGGCTTCCGTCAATTCGTCAACGCGGCGTTTTGTGCGGCCGAAAACAATCGCAAGCTCAGGAGACTGGATGTCAAGAAGACGTGTGAGCGTATCGAATTTTTTGCGCTCTTGCACTTCCAAATAGAACTGCTGAATGTTGGAAACCGTCATTTCTTTCGCTTTTACTTTTACGTGCTCAGGCTCAGTCATAAAGCGCTCTGCAATGCGTTTGATCGGAGCAGGCATTGTCGCTGAGAATAAAAGCGTTTGGTGCTCGCTCGGCACGTTTGAAAGAATGGATTCAATATCATCAATGAATCCCATGTTGAGCATTTCATCCGCTTCATCCATAACAACAGTGTTCACGTTGTTTAAACGGATCGTGCGGCGGTTGATGTGGTCAAGAAGACGTCCCGGCGTTCCGACAATGATGTGCGGGTTTTTCTTTAATGCACGGATCTGCCGTCCAATATCCTGGCCGCCGTAAATAGGAAGCACTTTCGCACGCTTATCTTGTCCGATTTTATATAACTCTTCAGAAACTTGAATGGCTAATTCACGGGTTGGCGCGATTACGATTGCTTGAATATTAGGAGACTCGGGGTTCATTTTTTCAACAAGGGGTATACCAAACGCAGCTGTTTTACCTGTACCTGTTTGCGCTTGTCCAATGACGTCTTTATTTAAAAGTCCGAGCGGAATCGTTTCTGCCTGAATCGGTGTTGCTTCTTCGAATCCCATACGATTGATTGCTTTCATGAGATCGGAACTTAATTGGAAATCTTGAAACGTTATAGTCAAATTATTCAAACTCCTTCTAATTGCTGTTTCAGTAATGTCGTGATTTACCACTAAAAACTGCCCTTCATACAAAGGACAGGATCCATACGTATACAAAGCCCGAATTACTTTACGTTTAATCTTACCATTACAGTATGTGTTTTTCAATAAGGCGAGACAGGGAGGCGGCTTCAATCAGCCCGCCCAATCTCTTTTACAGATGAAGCCGGCCGGTTCAGCCCGCGCCGGGCGGGGTCTTTTCAGACGGCAGTGTTTCTTCAGCCCGGACAGATTTATTTCTCTTCTTCAAAAGTAGTTTCTTCATTTTGATTATTTTTATGAAGCGCAGCTCGATTTTTCTTCAATTCTTCTCTAATAAATCTTTAACGATTTCTTCAAGCTTCATACCTCTTGATGCTTTAAACAGAAGCAAATCGCCTGTATCGGCCTTTTCTTTAATGGCTTGAAGCAGTTCTTTCTTATCATTATAATGGCTGACGCGGCCTTCTTCAAAGTTTCGGCGCGCGCCTTCAGCGATGAATGTGCCGAGTGCACCGTAAGTAAACACATAATCGATGTCAGCCGGGCGGATGGCGGCTCCGCAATCTGTGTGAAATGCCTCTTCTTCATCTCCTAGTTCAAGCATGTCGCCGAGCACGAGCATTTTTTTTCGGTAGCCATTCATCGTTTCGATCAATTCAATGGCTGCTTTCATTGACGTCGGGCTTGCATTATACGCATCGTTAACGATAGAAATTCCGTTTTTCGTTTTGACCAGCTCCAATCTCATCCCGGTCACTTTCAGCCGGTTCAGTCCTTTTGCGGCATTATCAGGCGTGATGCCGAAATAGATCCCGGCTGCGTATGCGGCCATGGCATTCATGACATTATGCTTGCCGAGGACGGGGATAAAGAAGGAGCGGTCAATGCCGTCCATACTGAAATGGGTGCCGTCTTCTGTCTGTCTGACCTCTTTTACGCGGAGATCGTTGTCCGGACCGGCGCCGTATGTCGTTGTCCGGCAGTGGTAAGACTTCCCGCTGAGCAGCGGCTCATCCCCGTAATAAAAGAGAACGCCGTCTTTTTGGAGGCCGTTTATAATTTCAAGCTTTGCTTCCGCAATTCCTTCTCTTGAGCCTAAATCCTGCATATGAGATTCGCCGATATTTGTGATGACGGCCGCTTCCGGATTGGCAAGACGGCTGAGAAAATCAATTTCGCCTTTTGCGCTCATTCCCATTTCTAAAACGGCGATTTCTGTGTCCTCCGGCATGGCAAGGACGGTCAGAGGAAGTCCGATATGGTTGTTAAAGTTTCCGGCTGTTTTATGAACGCGGTACTGAGTTTGCAAAACGGCGTGAAGCATATCTTTTGTCGTTGTTTTGCCATTGCTTCCGGTCACACCGATGACCCGTGTGCCCAGCTCCTGCAAATACGCTTTTGCCAGCAGCTGAAGCGCCTCAAGCGTGTCTTCTACAAGAATGACCGCCTTTTCCTTCGGCGGATTGGGCTCGGACCGATTCCACAGAACTGCGGAGACCCCTTTTTCAAATGCCTGAGGCACGAAAGAATGGCCGTTAAAATGTTCGCCTTTGAGGGGAATGAACAGCTGGTTTTTTTCCAGCGTTCTTGTATCGGTTGCTGCTCCTTCAATCATTGATTGTTCAAATACAGGGTTCGTCAGTGTGCCTTTGACCATTTCGGCGATTCGTTTTACGGTTCGCTTTATCAAAGGAAGCACCTCGCTTTCTGAAAAATTTTTCTGCTACGGGAAAAGACACTGCCCTGTCTAAAGGCAGTGTCCGTTTTCATTAAAATGTATGTTTAATCAGTTGTTTCTCAGCATGGCGCTCTTTTGCCAGCTCTACCAGCTGTTCGATCAGTTCGCCATATTCTACGCCGGCCTCTTTCCACAGAAGCGGGAACATGCTGAATGGCGTGAAGCCGGGCATTGTGTTCACTTCGTTAATTAACACTTCGCCGTCATTTGTCAGGAAGAAATCAGCCCGGACAAGGCCTGAGCCGTCGATCGCTTTAAACGCCTTGATGGCCATATCGCTGATCGCCGCGTATTCTTCATCTGTCACCTGCGCCGGAATGATTAAATCCGTGTCGCCGTCTTCATATTTTGCTTTGTAGTCGTAAAAATCGGTTTTCGGCGCTATTTCACCGACAGCGGAACATTTCGGTTCATCATTTCCAAGCACGCCGATCTCGATTTCTCTGCCTGTGATTCCTTCTTCTACGACGATTTTACGGTCATATTCGAAGGCCAGCTCGAATGCTTTTTCAAGCTCTTCGCGGCTGCGGCATTTGCTGATCCCGACGCTTGATCCGAGGTTCGCAGGTTTTACAAAGCACGGGTATCCCAATTCTTCCTCAACCTGCTCCAAGCAGACGCCAGGCGTTTGTTTCCAGTCTTTTTTCAAGAAAGCGGCGTATTTCGCCTGAGGAAGACCGGCTTGGGCAAACAAATGCTTCATGACGACTTTATCCATACCGGCTGAAGACGCCAGCACACCGTTGCCGACATAAGGAACGTTTAACAGCTCCAACAGCCCTTGGATCGTGCCGTCTTCCCCGTTTGGCCCGTGCAGAAGCGGAAATACGACATCAATCGGTGCATTTTCGTCTGATGCAGCTTCCGGAAACATTTCCCGGTTTAGTGATGACAGGGCAAAGGCCGTGCCGTTTTGCTCCAGCTGAAGCATTTTCACATTTGAGACCGGTTCAGTCAGAAGCGGCCCTCTTTGCCATTCTCCTTTTTCGGTAATATAAATCGGATGTATATCAAACTTATCAGTATTGAGCGCTTTCGTTACAGCTAAAGCTGTCTGCAGCGATACATTGTGTTCGGCTGACTTTCCGCCGTACACCAATCCTAGACTTGTTTTCAATGGATATTCCCCCCACAACAATTCATCTTTACTATCTTATCATTTTCATCAGAAAATGATCTATTTATTTTTGGGCATTCTGAATGTGAAAGCATTTGTATGTAATTTCTTTTTATTTTATATTAAAATGGCATGGAAAAGGAGATGTGTCTTATGAAAATAATCAGTACAACAGAACAATTTAATGAACTTATTCAATCCGACAAGGAAATCATTGTTAAATTTTACGCTGACTGGTGCCCTGACTGTACGCGTATGAATATGTTCATCGGCGATATTCTGGAAGAATATAATCAAAATGAATGGTATGAACTGAACAAGGACGAGCTTCCTGAGCTTGCCGACAAATACCAGGTTATGGGCATACCGAGCCTTCTGATTTTTAAAAACGGCGAAAAGAAAGCTCATCTTCACAGCGCAAACGCCAAATCACCTGAAGAAGTGAAAGAGTTTTTGTCACAGCATATTTAATTCGTTTCATTATCTTTGTTTATGACTTCAGGCTCAACATGAACATGGACATGAGTGACATCATGTTCATGTTTAATTGCGTTTTCCACTTTATCGGCTACTTCATGCCCTTCCTTCACAGACAGCTTCGGGTCTACGGTAATGACCATTTCAACATGGACAGTGCTCCCCAAATATCTTGCTTTCACATCTTTTAAACGGCTCACGTCTTGAATTTCTCTGACTGTATGTTTGTACGGTTCCAAATCTTTCAAATTAAATCCGTCCGTTAAGGAATGGGAAGCGTCTTTAAAAATGTCCCATGCCGTCTTACAGATAATGATTCCGATCAGAAAGGCGATAACCGGATCAACCCACGGCAGATGAAGCCGGGCCGTTATGACGCCTATAAACGCCCCGATGCTGACATAGGCGTCAGATCTGCTGTCTTTCGCCGCCGCAAGCAGCGCCGAACTCTTTATGCTTCCGGCAAGCCGTTTATTATAGACATACATCCCATACATGACGGCTGCGCTCCCAAGAGCCGTCCACGCCGCAATTAAGCTCGGCTCCGCCATTTTTCCGCTCACAACCGCCTTTGCCCCTCCGATCAGCACTTCGATACCGACTGCCATCATAATAAAAGACGCAATCAATGAAGAAATTGTTTCAGCCCGATAATGTCCGTACGCGTGATCGCTGTCAGCGGGGCGCTGGGATATCCGCAGCCCGATCAGCACAGCCAAGGATGCAACAATATCCGTGGCATTATTTAACCCGTCCGCTCTGAGCGCTTCGGAATGATATAAAAGGCCAATTGCCAATTTAATGGCGGCAAGTATAAGATACGCAGCGATATTGAGAATCGCGCCCTTTTCCCCGCGTTTTAAGTTTGCCGTTTGATCATTCATGTCAGACGCCTCCATTCTACTTCATAGTATGGATGATAAAGCAGAAAAATAGCAGTTTTGATCTGCCGCGACATGCAGTGTTTTCGACAATATTATTGCCCGGGAAACTTTTGTCGAAAGAATGGTGATATTTTACCTTTACAGATGAATAGGGGCATTGTATACTTTCATTAATTGATAATGATTATCAATATCAATTAATAGGAGGGTAATAATGATGGCTCCTCAACTCAGAACATCAGTTGAAGGACGAAAAAAACAGCTCATTCATTTGCTGATCAGCAATGGAATATACAAAAAATCGGACAGGCATTTATATGAATTATCATTAGGAGAGTTAGAAAGCGAATATCAAATATGTAAGGAAGGTGCGGGTCATGCCGAAACGTAAAATAAAAACGTTTGAACAGCTCGTGAAAGAAAACAAGGCAGCGATTATGAATAATCAAAAGCTGATGAATGTGATATACGACAGAATTGACCGTAAGCATCAGAAGCTTCTTCAGCATAACAGCCATACATAAAAAGAGCCCTTGTCAGGCTCTTTTACGAATCAAATGCTTCTGCCGCTAATTTGCCGATAACCGCATCGTCCATCGGCGGGTTGTGAAGGCCAGCCCGGGCGTCCCGGTAATACCGCTGAAGAGGATTGTTCCGCTCCAAGCTTTTCGCGCCGGTGATCCTCATGGCTTTATCCACAATAGAAAGGGCTGCGTTTGTCACGATGTATTTTGCTGCACCGAGTTCGCTTTTGACGTATTGACGGCGCTGCGGATCGTCGTACATTTGCGCCGCCGTGAAGAGAACCTGCCTTGCTTTTAACAATTCAAGCTCCATTTCACCGACACGCTGGCGTACGGCAGGCACTTCTTTGATCGGGCCGTTCAGGCTGTTTGGTGAATACTCGGACGCAAAACGAACGGCATAGTCCCTTGCCGCTTGGGCGATTCCTAAATAAGCCGCCGGAATGTGAAGAAGCCAGCCATTCACTTTTGACCCCCTCGGCCCATTCAGAAACTCAACAAGCCGGTCGTCACTGACAGTGACATGCTGTAAAAGGAGATCGTGGCTTCCGGTCGCCTTCATCGCAATCATATCCCATGTTTCCTCGATAGAAACCCCTGCTTGGTCCTTGTGAATCAGGAAAACACCCGTCGTTTGCTTTTCTTCAATCCATGCCGTTACCAACATGTAATCCAGTGTCAGCGAAAGCGTCGTAAAGGTTTTTCTGCCGTTTAAGACCCACTTGCCGTCTTGTTTGACAGCGGCCGTGCCGGGTCTTCCCCCTCTTGTCGGGCTTCCGGTCTGCGCTTCTGTCGCTGCTCTGTTTAAGACAGCTCCTTTTTTCACTTCATCTGTAATGAATGTGAAGACGTCTTGATTCCAGCTGTTTCCTTCCCCGAGCTCGCCCATGACGGATAGGTGCCAGCCAATTCCGAGAGCGACAGCCGCGTCTCCCTGCGCCAGCCGTTCTTGAAGCAGCACCATGTCATAAACGGACATGCCGGCGCCGCCGTGAGAGGCGGGAACGGTTAACGCCGTATAACCGGCATCCCGCAATGCTTGAATTTTCTCTGCGGGAAAACGTCCCTGTTCATCATCATGCGCCGCCGTTTCTTGAAATTCATCTGCAAGCAGGCCGATTTTTTCCATCCATTCCCTCTGCCGTTCGTTCTGTATCCATAGCGATGACACTGGAATTCCCCCTCAATATAATTCCGATAAATTTAATAAGTATTATAGAGATTCGGGCTTGTTTTCGCAACTGTGAACGCCCATAAAAAAACACGCTATCCTATTGAATAGCGCGTTCAGACTGCTTCCGGGTCCCGGTCCTGCTTTAACCCGAGATAGATCAGCATATAGGTGAGATAGCCCATTGTCATCACAAGACCGCCGAAGAAAAAGCTTGAGAATATCGGCTCTTCAAACGCGGTAACTGCGGCAAGCACAATCCAGCTTGCATACAGGTAAATGATGAAATATCGGAATCCCGTCTTCATTTTATATAAAAGAAACAGACCGACTGTGGAAAACAGCCCCAGCGCAAGCCTGAAATAGACAAGATGGTCGAAACGGAACATAAATGACACAAAGGAAAAACCAAGCAATAGTACAATCGGTAATGCGGTAATAAAATTTCTCAAGTGAGAGCACCTCCGTCATTACCTTTATTATAAATCAAAATAGCTGTAATTATTTATTTTTCGTGATCTTTTTCACAAAAATGTCATTCCTTTACTTTATACCCGGACATCCCGTTTGCAAAAGCTCCACCATGCGACCGCTAAAAAGAATACGATATGGATGATAATGATGCCGACGGAAAATAACGGTGTCATTCCCGTAAACATCGGTTTTGCACCGCTCATGTATTGCGTCAGGTCGGTATTCGCAAACAGAAGGAAGCTTCCCCACTTGTTTTGGAAGACAGACATAATGGTGACGAGTGATTTCGCCCCATACAGCACGATAAATGAAAGAATGACGGACGTAGCGCTGTTTCGGAATAATGAAGAGCATAATAATCCGAAGCATCCCATCGCAAAAGCTTCCACCCAATTCGTGCCGATCACCTTCAGCGTGTTTACAAGAAGCGTTCCTGATTCAGACGTAACGGACATGCCGAAAAAGGCGATTCCGAACAGCATGGAAAAAATGTAGTACGCCAAATACAGGTACAAGCTGACCAGAAACACGGTAATGAGTTTGGATACAAAAATCCGCTCCCTTTTCACAGGGCGAATGAGCAGAAATTTAATCGTCTTTTTATCAAATTCCGAGGAAATAATCGTTGCCGCGATGACAATCGTTAATGCCTCAAGCAGAATATTCAATCCGGGTGCATACGCCATGTAGCCGATGAAATTTTCGTCCGTTCCGGCACTGATGACGAGCCGTTTAATAGAAAGCGCCATGAGGAACTGCAGCGCGGCCAAAAGAATGAGCGAAACTAACGCGACCTTTCGATTAAAGAGCTTCATATGCTCGTTCCAAACCAATTTAAACATTCGTCTCTCCCTCCTCTTGAAACGCCGTCGTCACTTTCATGAATTCGTCTTCGAGTGATTCTGAATAAGGAGTAATGGAATACACGAGAAAATCTTGTCCAACCAGTGAGCGGTTCAGTTCCGGAATGTTCTTCTTCGATACGCTGACGGTGATTGAATCGCCGTTTTTCTCCGGTTCGTATTGCTGTTCAGACAGCCAAGCAAACGCTTCTTCAGCCGGCTGAATTTCGATGACGGCTTTTTCTTCTTTCTCATAAGCCCCGCGCAGCGTAACCTCTGTTTGGATTTCCCCTTTTTGAATGATGATCACGCGGTCGCAAAGATCCTCCACTTCACGCAATAAATGCGTCGCAAAGAGAATGGATGTCCCTTCCTGCTCGGCGAGTTCCTTTAAATGCTCGCGAAAGTCCTTCATTCCGCCGGGATCGAGCCCGTTTGTCGGTTCATCTAAGATCAGCAGCTTCGGGCGGTGAAGAATCGCTTGGGCGATGCCGAGGCGCTGGCGCATACCAAGGGAATACGTTTTTACCTTGTCGTGAACGGCATTTGTCAGCCCGACCCGCTCGATTACTTCCTCAAGCCTGTCTTCCGTGATTTGCTTGTGCATGTTGGCAAAGTGCTTCAGATTTTCCCATCCTGTTAAATACGGGTAAAATTCAGGATTTTCTACAATGGCGCCGACAGATTCAAGCGCTTTTTCAAATTCGGTATCATGCTGGAAGCCGTTAATCGTAATCGTGCCGCTGTTTTTCTTTAACAGGCCGACGATGATTCTGATGAGCGTGGTTTTCCCCGACCCGTTCGGACCTAACAAACCGATGATTTCGCCCTGCCTGACATCCATGCTGATGCTTTTTAAAATTTGCTTTTTGCCTATCGTTTTGTCCAGGCCTTCGATATGTAAAATCGGCTCAGTCATACAGCCTTCCTCCTTTTTCACAAAAAATAAACAGTGCCCGTACATAGGCACTGTCTGCATTATAACATTTGTCATTTATTCGTGAAGGGCCGAGGGCGGATTTACGTCTCATCCGGCTTCGGGCCTTTTTTTTCCTGCTCTTCATTATTGACGACATCAAGAATATCCAGCAGGAACACAAAGATCGGGATTCCGATGATTAATCCCCAGATGCCGAAGAAATGTTCAGAGAAAATCAAGACGGTAAAGGTAAAAAAGATCGGCAGTTCCGTTTTTGCTGACATCAATTTCGGATTGAGGAAATAGGTTTCAATCGCATGAATGACGAAAATGACAAGCACGATGTAGATGACATACGCGACTCCGCCCGTCGTATAAGCGATAATGCTGAGCGGAATGAGAGAAATCACCACACCGGCAACGGGTATTAACCCGAGGAAAAAGACCATGATGGACAGGCCGAACAGCTGCGGGAAATGCAGAATCGCCAAAGCGATAAAGGTGAGGATGCAGTTCACCAGCGCGATAATAAATTGAGCCTCCAGCACTTTGCCGAATGTTCTTGCAAACTTGCTTCCGAAATAAGCAATTTCATAATAAAAAACAGACAGCTTGCTGTTTTGAAATTTTTTCATAAATTCGGTGAGCCGCTTTTTCTCAAACAGGAAAAACATGCTGAGAATCAGTGACATCACGACCTGCAAACCGAATGTGCTGATATCGGCCAAGTATGTATACAGTACATTAAATCCTTCTTTTACATAAGAACCGATATTGATATCGCCGAATACGCTCGATATCTCGTCATAAAACGGGATGATATCGGGATGATAAGCGATATGTTTGATTTGTTTAATAAGCTGTTCAATCTGCTTGGCAACAACCGGGTAAAACACAAAGCCCCCGACAGTCGCCCCGACAGCCAGCGCAATATATAAAAAGGTAATGACCACCCTCTGGCTGACCCGGAAAAAACGGTTCAAAAAGTGCCGGACGACCGTTTCCAGCCGATCCATCAGAAAAGTAAAAATAAACGTAAGCAAAATCAGGTTAATCATATTTCGGAATACAACTAACACCCCAGCCAAAACAAGAAAAACACAAAAACGTCTGACACCCGGATGCTGAAAAAATTTAAAAATAGCCGCCATTTATACACTCCTGCTAGGACAAAAGCCCTTAGATTTCATCTTTCACTCTCTAATTGTAAATTATATAACAAAATGACGCTAAGGTCTTTGTCCATCTCTTAATAAATTGAAACAATTTTATTATTTTTACTCATGACGGCAGAAAAAAAGAACGGCATGCCGGATGCATGCCGTTCTCCCCCTTTATACCGCCGTCTTCATTTCTTTTACGGCTTGTGTGCTTTTCACTTCATCAAATTCATTTTCGCTTTTGGCGACAATAATGGTGGCGATTCCGTTTCCGATCAGGTTGACGATCGCTCTTCCTTCACTCATAAAGCGGTCAACGCCGAGGAGAAGCGCAAGTCCCTCTAACGGAATGACCTGAAGCGCTGACAGAGTGGAGGCGAGCACGATAAAACCGCTCCCCGTCACACCGGCTGCGCCTTTAGATGTCAGCATCAGTACCAAAATGATGGTAACCTGCTGGCCGATGGTGAGGTCAACGCCGAATACCTGAGCGAGAAAAACAGTCGCCATCGACAGGTAAATCGAGGTGCCGTCCAGATTAAAGGAATAGCCCGTCGGAATGACCAGCCCGACAACTGATTTAGAACAGCCGTATCGCTCCATTTTATCCATCATCCGCGGCAGAACAGACTCAGATGAGCTTGTACCGAGAACGATGAGCAATTCATCTTTGATAAAACGAAGATAGTTCCACAAACTGAAACCGAATATTTTGCAGATGATGTTTAAGGCAACAAACACAAACAGGAACATTGTGATGTAAACCGACAGCATCAGACTTGCCAGCGGCTTAATTGAATCCAAGCCGAAATGTCCGATCGTATAGGCCATTGCCCCGAATGCGCCGATTGGCGCCGCGCGCATGATGTAGCCGATGATTTTGAAAAATACGTGTGACAGTTTATCGAAGAAATCAATGATGCTTTTGCCTCTTTCACCCAATGCCGCCAGGCCGACCCCAAATAAAACGGAAAAGAATAAGACCTGAAGAATGTCGCCTTTTGCAAAGGCGTCAACCATGTTGGACGGTACGATATGAGTGATAAATTCGATCCAGTCAATGCCCTGTCCCCCGTTTTGCGTGTACTGCGAGACATCTCCCTTTTCAAGCTTGCTGTAGTCAAGCCCTTCTCCAGGCTTCATTATATTCACGACAAGCAGCCCGATAATAAGGGCGATTGTGGTTACAACCTCAAAGTAAATAAATGCTTTTCCCCCGACTTTGCCGACTTTTTTCATGTCGCCCATCTTTGCGATGCCGAGTACGATTGTCAGGAAAATGATCGGCGCGATAATCATCTTCACCGCATTGATAAATGTATCGCCGAGCGGTTTCATTTGTTTCCCCGCATCAGGCCAAACCAGCCCGACAATGACGCCGATGATAACCGCTGTGATAACTTGAACGGTTAAATTTTTAAAGACCTTCATCCCTTTTCCCCCTTGCCTCTCGTTTTGTCTATAGTGAAATGGTAGCGTTTTCACGCTGTGAGGGGAAGCTTATGATCATAACGGACATTTTGGTCTTTTTGGTCTTATTCAGCGGACGAACATGTAACGATTTACCGGGCGGCCGACTCCTCCGTATTGAATGTCGAGTTTAATCTGGCCGTCTTTCTCCAAAAAGTCAAGATAGCGCCTTGCCGTCACCCTGGCAATTCCGAGCGCTTTTGCGGCTTCTTCGGCCGAGAGAGGCGCCGTCTGCTGCTTCATATAGGTCAATATTTCGTTCATGGTAAAATGATTCAGCCCTTTCGGCAGATCCCTTGATGGATTTTGCGGCAATTTGAGCAAAGCGTCGAGCTGGTCTTGGGACATGGTGTCATGCTCTTCAATCTTTCGTTTGTATTGCTTATAGTTTTCGAGCGCCTGCCTCATCCGTTCCAGCTTAAACGGCTTTAAAATATAGTCGGCGGCGCCGTTTTGCAGCATCAGCTGAATCGTCTCTTTGTCTTTTGCCGCCGAGACAATAATGGCATCGACCTTGAGCTTTTGTTTTCTGATTTCCTGCAAGGTTTTGATTCCGTCCTTTTTCGGCATGTACACATCCAATATCACCAGTTCAGGCCGCCATTCTTTTATCAGCCTGATTCCTTCCTCCCCGTTTCCTGCCGTCGCCACGACTCTGAAGCCCGCCACGCTTGTGATAAATTCTTTATTCACCTCCTGCACCATCGGATCGTCTTCAATAAGCAGCACCTTGATGTCCATATGCTGTTTCTGCCCCCTTCATTGGAAATAAGATGGAAAATGCCGATCCCTGTCCCTGCTGTGAGTCAACTTCAATGACACCCATTCCTTTATCGACTATTTGTTTGACAAGATATAAGCCGTAACCCGTGCCGCCTGTTTTATTTACGGTAAATCCTTTTTCATACAGGCGCGGGATGTGCTGATCGGAAATGCCGCTTCCGTTATCTTCTATTAATATAGCAAGCACTTCATCATTTTGCTCGATACTGATGTCAATTCGTTTATCCTCCGTGTCTGTCGTTTCAAACGCGCCGAAAGCATTTTCAATTAAATTTCCGAGCAGCACGACAATGTCATGCTGGTCGACATGCTCCGGGAAGGCGGTAAGGCTGCTGTTTTCATCAATACGGACAGAAATGCCGAGTTCTTTTCCTCTTCTGATTTTGCTTAACAGCAGCCCCGCCGCGGCGTCATTTTGAATCGCCTGATGAAGAAATCCAGTGACGCTTTCCTGTTCTGAGGAGGCTTTGAATGCAAGCTGGAGGGCCTTTTCTGATTTTCCGAGCTGGATCAGCCCCGCGATGGTGTGAAGCTTGTTCATATGCTCGTGGTTTTGGACTCTGAGCGCATCGACAAAGTTTTTCACACCGGTCAGTTCCTCAGCCATTTTGGCCGCTTCCGTTCTGTCCTGAAAAATGGCAACGGCTCCGATGACCTTTTTTTTCATGACGATCGGAATCCTGCTGCTCATAATCACTTTTCCGCTGACTTGAATTTCTTCATTGTAGACGGCTTTGTTGCGCTCTACGATTTCCGGAAGGCGGGAATCGTTCAGAACATCCCAAATCAGCTTTCCTGCCGTGTCTTGCTTCACATTAAATATTTGCTTCGCTTTTTCATTAAAAATGGTAATGATATGCTGATTATCAATGGCTATGACGCCCTCGTTCATTGAATGGAATGTGGCGGTTCGTTCCTCATACATTCTCACAATCTCGTGAGGCTCCAGCCAAAACATCTGTTTTTTGATGTGGCGGGCCAATAAAAAGGAGCCGGCCAGGCCGAAACCGAGCGCCAGGAGAACAATGAACAGAATCTCATGCTTTAAGTGGAGTAAAATATCGCCGAAGCCCGGCAGCGTTTTGCCCGCAAGGACGACACCGATCTGATTCAGCTCCCGGTCTTTCACCGGATAAAAGGCGCGGACGGCGGTGCCGATTTCGCCCTTCGCTTCTGAAAAGTAAATGTGCTCGGCAAACGCAGCCTCTTCATCCTCTCCCCTTGAAGGCTTACCGATCATCGTGCTGACGGGATGTGAGTAGCGGATATGATCCATATCCATCACGACGATGTAGTCCGCTTCATTTATAATCCGGATTTCTTCGACCGCATGGCGCACGTCAGCCCGTTGCTTCTTTTGCTCCAAAGCCCGCTTTACATCCGTCATCTCTGACACCGTCCGCGCTGTATTCATCAGCCTTTTCTTCAGCTCACGCTCCTCCGTATGCTGAATATTGCCGATCAGCACAATGCCTACGATCAAAAATGTAAAGATAACGACGATATAAGAAAGAATGGTGATTTTCCAGCGGATGGTAAGCTTTTTTTTCGTCATTGGCCTCTTCCTTTCCGTCTCTTTACGAAAACAGCCCGCCCGATTATGCTTGTTATAGAAAATAGCGGAGGGATTTCGATGAAAAGTATGCTGACTTGTCTCGGATTGATGGTACTCGGTATTGCAACCGCTTTATTTATCGGCTTCCATGATCGTTTCACCTCGGAGGAGACGTACTATGATGACGAACAGGAAGGCCTGAAAGATCAAATTGTTTTCAAATTCAGCCATGTCGTTGCTGAAAACACCCCTAAAGGGCGGGCCGCTAATAAGTTTGCGGACTTGGTTTACAAAAAGTCCGGCGGCAGCATTAAGATCGAGGTGTTTCCAAACGGAAGCCTCTATTCAGATAATGAAGAAATGAACGCCCTCCAAAACGGAGACGTGCAATTCATCGCCCCCTCCACTTCTAAGCTCGGCACGCTTTCTCCTGAATGGGGCGTTTTGGATCTGCCTTACGCGTTTACAAGCTATGACGCCGTTCAAAAAGGATTAAACGGCAAAATCGGCGCACGCCTGTTTGCGTCTTTAGAAAGACAGCATTTCAAAGGGCTGGCCTATTGGACGAACGGATTTAAACAGCTCACATCGAATAAAGGGCCGATTTTATCTCCGGATGATCTGAAAGGACAGGCATTAAGGATCATGCCGAGCAGCGTGATCGAAGACCAGTACCGCCTGCTCGGGGCGTATCCCCGTCAGGACTCCTTCAATTCGACGTTTCAGCTGCTGGAGAGCCGTCTCGTTGACGGAGAGGAAAATACGATTTCAAATATCTATTCTAAAAAATTTTATAATGTTCAAGATTATTTGACAATCAGTAATCACGGGTATCTCGGTTATTCGGTGATGACGGACGAGCGTTTTTGGAATTCGCAAACTGAAAAAACGAGGAGCATTTTAACGGAAGCGATGAAGGAAACGACCGAATGGAATGAGTCCTCCGCCGAGCAGATGAACAAAGAGCAGCTTGAGGAAATCAAAAAGAATTCTGCCATCAGCATTCATGTATTGACGAAAGCGGAGAAATTAAAGTGGATGAAACGCCTTGACCCGATTTACGGGCAATATGAGCCTGTTATCGGCCGCGGGCTCATTCAGGAGCTGTTATCCTTGCGGCGCCAGCCCTAACTGATTCAAATACGCTGTCTTTCGTTTCGATTGTTTCTTTGCCGGGGAAGTAAAAAGTGACAAAACGAAAAGGAGATGGAGATATGTTCACACATACGAAAAGGCTTCAGCATCCTGCTAAACCGGACCGTCCTGATCCATTATTCGCAAAAAAGATACAAGAGATTTTAGGCGGGCAATACGGGGAAATCTCCGTTGCCATGCAGTATTTATTTCAAGGATGGAAATACACGCGGAATAAAAATATAAGGACCTGCTGATGGACACCGCTACAGAAGAAATCGGCCATGTGGAAATGATCGCCACAATGATTGCAAGGCTGCTTGAAAACGCGCCCTTGGAAGAACAGGAACAAGCGGCTGATGATCCGGTCATCGGCTCGATCTTAGGCGGCATGAACCCTCATCACGCGATTGTCTCAGGCCTCGGAGCGATGCCGGAAAACAGCACGGGCGTTCCATGGAGCGCCGGCTACATCGTCGCAAGCGGAAACCTGCTGGCGGATTTCCGGGCCAATCTGAACGCGGAATCACAAGGCAGACTCCAAGTCGCACGTCTGTATGAAATGACGGATGACAAAGGCGTTAAAGATATGCTCAACTTTTTGCTGGCCCGCGATACGATGCACCAGAACCAATGGCTTGCGGCCATTAAAGAACTTGAGGCGCAGGAAGGCCGGATCGTTCCCGGCACATTTCCGAAGGCACTTGAAAAGCAGTCATTCTCCCATCAGCTTATCAATTTCTCAGAAGGCGAAGAAAGCGCTGAGCAAAATTGGCTGAAGGAAAAAGCACCGGATGGTGAAGCATTTGAATATGTGAAAGAGCCGAAAGCATACGGCGAAAAGGCTGAATTAGGGCCGGTTCCGCCTTATATCCATAATACGCTTCCGTGACGGGAGTAAGAAAAAGCCCTGCTGCAGGGCTTTTTTTATGTGTTCAGCACTGTCCATTCCGGTTCAAATCGAAGGTCAAGCTGACGGAAAATCTCGTGCACATCGTCTGCTTCACACAGCTCGACGTTTATTGATTGAAAGGTATCGTTTTGCTTTGTATTTGCAAAGATTTGATCGTGGCTGTGTGCCATAAACTCTTCATAGTATTGGCGATTTTCCCAAACTCCCACGATCACGGCGGTGAGATGGCCGTCTTCATCCGTACGCCATCCGCCCGCTTGCTTTATAAATCCTTTTACTTTAGACAATTCTCTCCATTCGGACTGGGCTTTTGAAAATTCTTCGGCTTGAAATGCTGCTACATGGCATATTACCTTTTTAATCAGCATTCCGCACCCTTCCTGATGACCGTTTCAGCATGGCTGTGCTCGATACACCAATTAACGGTTCCTTTCGGTACAAGCAAGCTGTCGTTTGCTTGTACTATTGCGTTTCTTTGTTTTCAAAATCAATATGAAGCTCCTCATCGGATTCGGGTTGAAGGTGCCAATCATTTTCTCCCGTAAACACGGCGAGGCGCACACAATGATCATTGACTTCTGACACTGAAAAATCGGCATGCTTTTCTGTTATTTCATTTGCCATGGAAAGCAGGTTCTGAACGTCCGGCATATCGATATCTCCTTTTTGTTTTTATTGTAACGCAGAAATTCGATTAATAAGCTAAGTATTCCTCTGCAAGATCACAAAAAAAACGATCCGGATGTGATCCGGATCGTTTTTTGGTTTCATGATGTCTGCCTGTATGTTTGGATTAATCGCTGCTTCGGCTGTTTCCGCCTTTTTGGCCGATTTCCTGATAGAATTCTTTGTCATGATTTTTGCTTGTGGCTTCTCCGCCTTTTTCGCCAATTTCTTGATAGAATTCTTTGTCATGATTTTTGCTTGTCGCTTGTCCGCCTTTTTTACCTGCTTCTTCTCTGTTCATTTTGTTTTCTTGTGCCATTTTTGAATTCCTCCTTTAATTGGTGTTGGTTGTTGGTTTCCCGATTTCAGATCTCCTAAACAAAGAAAACACATTGAATGTGTGTTTTCGGCTGTTTTATGATTCAGCGGCCTCCATGCGCGCCAGGATACGGCGCTTTTTATAAAGCATGATGCCTGTTTCTGTAATGCTCTCTAATGCTGAGCGGTTGGCGGATGCGCCAAAGATAATCCCTGCTACCGGAACCATTTGAAGTAGTTTTTTCGTTGCAAAAGTATCGCGGTAGCTGTATACGACTTCGCGCCAGCCTTGAATTTGTGAGGCCACGCGCTGATATGCTTGTTCGTTTTGATCATAATGTTTCAAATCTTGTAAGATCGCCTTTTTTCCGATCACGTCACTTGATGCGAGCTGGAGCAATTTGACGATAAATACGCGTTCTTTTTTATCTTTCGGGTCGAATCCGTAGGCGATCGCGATGTCTTGCAGCGTCTTTAAGGACAAACCGAGCATAGCGGGAATATCTGCCGCCAGCGTAAACACGCCGCCTACCCCCGTTGCGGCGCCCTGCACGGTTGCGGCATTGATTCTTGCGCGCCCCATGGCAGCGGCGATGTCATCCATGACGGCAAGCGGGGCTTCTTGTATGTCTTGCAGCGTCTCAAAGGCCTGCTGCGGGAGCCTCTTCTTAAACTTTTTCAAGATTTGCTTCTCAGAAGTTAAATACTGCCCGCCTGTTTGAATAAAGCTTCCCGTCTCATCCAGAATGACGCCGATTTTCTTCTGAATGAACTGCGGCGTCAGCTTGTCCAAAAGCTGAAATGGCAGGCGGCTGAGTTTTTTCCAGAACCAGACCCTCTGCTGCTCCTTTTCCCATTTCCGGATTTCTTTTAATTGTGTTTGCAGGTCTTCCTGTTGTTCTGTCACCCGTCCTGCACATCCCTTCTGATTTCTTTCTTCATAGTATACCTTTAGCATGCTTTCTTTTTACACCGATGCAAACTTTTTACCCTGAAAATATCCATTGGTTCATTTTCTCAGCTTCTATATCAAGTTATCCTCCGGTTTCTTTTTTCTTCAGTCGGGAAAGATCTTTAATAAAAGGAGTGATAAACATGCCTTGGTCCATGAAGGATTATCCTCAATCATTTAAAAATCTTGAGGAGCCTGTGAAGAAGAAAGCAATTGAAATCGCCAATGCGATGACGGATGAAGGTTATGAGGAAGGACGGGCCATCCCTATTGCGACAAGCCAGGCGAAAAAGTGGAAAGAAAACGCTTCTAAAGAAGAAATTGAACAGATGATGAAGCATGACGATGAAACGAAGCGAGGCAGCTGATGCGGAACACACGGACAGAGCGGAGCATTATTCTGGTTAACATGTAGGGTTTCTTGTGGAGATCATGTACGAATCGCTGATGAAAAAGAAAAGAAAAACCTCGTTCTAGCAGAACGAGGTTTTTCTATTATAAACCATAATAATAAGATAGAGTTGTGACTGAAACGTAACCTGTCGCTCCTGCATAAGTTACTTTCAGCCATTTATTAGAATTGGTGTAGTGGCCTTGAACATATTCTCCTGTAACCCATGTACCTGTAATTGTTTTACCGCTTGAGAATGTTGTAATAGTTGAACAGCTAACCTTAGAGCATGAGCGCATATTAGCACCGTAAATACCTACTGTGCCCCCGCTGCTGGCTAAAATTGAAACTTGCGGTTCAGCTTTAGAAGGTTTAAAAGCTGCGGCTGATGCAGAGCCGCCAAATGCGAATAACGAAACGGCAAAAATCATGACTAAAGAAAAGATCGATAAACGGCGTACCAAGACAAATTCCCCCTTTTTATAATGGAACTGGAAAGCTTTCCTAAGGTTATTATACTTCCGTTGTTCAGAAAATTAAAATAAGTCTAATGTTCCAACTTCATATTCGACATGAACTTTTAATTTTCTTCTTATTTTCCTAAATGATATAAAAAATGAATAAAATAGGTTCGTTTTTCGAACTGGAATCGCCGGACTTCATCGTTTCTAAAAAAAACAGCGGGGGCTTCAGCAGAGGCCATTTGAACGGTACAAGAGGGTTTTATCTTCCAAAGGAAAGATTAATTATTGTGCTATTTACTGGGTTAAATAGAGAGATGACCTGTGTTTTTTTCAAATCAGTCTCGGCGGCTGGAATGTTTTGAAGATTTATAAGCAGGCGGACTCTTTTCATCTTTGATATTTTCATGGGCACCGGTGTATCCCATCAAGTGATCAAATACGATGAAATCGGAGGTCGGGAAGAATAAGCGTGAAGAAAACGGCTGTGCAGTGTGCAATCCTTAGTTTAAAATAAAACGGCAAAAGATAGACATCATGCTTAGCTTTTTAGTTTCGTTAGTAGTAGCCATTGTAATTGGATTAATCGGAAGCGCGATTGTCGGAAACCGGATGCCGGGCGGTATGATCGGTTCTATGATTGCCGGACTGATCGGAGCTTGGATCGGTCACGGGCTGCTCGGGACTTGGGGGCCGAGCCTTGCAGGATTTGCGATCATTCCGGCAATTATCGGGGCAGCCATCTTTGTTCTGATCCTCAGCTTTATTTTCCGCGGGATGCACAAGGAAGCGTAAAAGGAAAATTCGTCAAGAGGGCATCGTTTCTTTCCTGAAACGGTGTCTTTTTTATTTTTAGACCTTTATCACGGGGGGATACATATCATAGATAAAACAGGGCATAAATGTACTGTTTTATAAAACATAAAGAACTTGACATCTCATAATAGCAGATTTATGATGTAGATAAAATAATTTGCACTCAGGAAACTTTTTATTATTAAGCTAAAAATCTATTAGAATTTAGGTGAGACATTATGAGCAAAGACATCTCAGCACAATCACTGCAATCAAAAGCCGTGCAAGATGCACTTGACGGCAAGAGCAAGGGGTTCAAGAGGCTTCTGCCTTTTTTAGGCCCCGCGTTTATCGCAGCCATTGCCTATATTGATCCTGGAAACTTCGCTACGAATATCTCAGCTGGTTCAAAATATGGATATATGCTGTTGTGGGTCATCCTTTTCTCAAACTTGATGGCTTTTTTAATTCAAGTTCTTTCAGCGAAGCTTGGCATCGCTACAGGGAAAAACCTGCCTGAAATCGCAAGAGACCGATATCCGAAATGGGTGTCAGTCGGTTTGTGGATACAAGGTGAATTGGTGATTATGGCGACTGACCTCGCTGAATTTATCGGAGCGGCTCTCGGTCTTAATTTGTTATTCGGTCTGCCGATGATTGAATCGGCGATCATTGCAGCGATCGGATCATTCGCAATATTAGAGCTGCAGCGGCGGGGCTATCGTGCGCTGGAGGCAGGCATTGCCGGGTTGCTGTTTGTCGTTGTCATCGCGTTTGCCCTGCAAACCTTCTTCGCAAAGCCTGATGCCGCTTCGGTTATTGAAGGGCTTTTTATTCCGAAGATTGACGGAATGGACAGTGTGCTTCTGGCGACGGGCATTCTCGGCGCGACCGTTATGCCGCACGCCATTTACTTACACTCTGCGCTTACGCAGCGCCGTGTAGTCGGAAAAACAGATACTGAACGGAAAAAGATATTCAAATTCGAGACAGTTGATATTCTCATCGCGATGGTGATCGCCGGTGCGATTAACGCAAGCATGCTGATTGTCGCGGCTGCGCTTTTCTTCAAAAAAGGGCTGTTTGTAGAAGATTTAGACGTGGCGTATCACCAATTCGGCCATTTTATCGGGCCGGCTTCGGCTGTTCTTTTCGGGATCGGGCTTTTGGCCGCCGGGCTTTCCAGTTCTTCGGTCGGCACGCTGTCAGGCGATATCATTATGCAAGGATTTATCCGTTACCGCATCCCGCTTTACTTACGGCGCTTCATTACGATCATACCTCCGATGATTATCATCATCTCAGGCGTGAACGCCACAGCGGCGCTTGTATGGAGCCAGGTTGTCCTTTCATTCGGGATCGCCTTCGCATTAGTTCCGCTTATAATGTTCACAAGCAACAAGCGGCTTATGGGTGTCCTGACGAATCGGAAATGGGTTACATCTCTCGCCTGGGTCATTGCCTTATTGGTTATTGCGCTTAATCTATTTGTGATTTACGATTCATTCCGTTAGAAAAAACCCGGCCGGTTAGGGACTGACCCCCGTT
>NZ_LSAZ01000002.1 GCF_001584325.1 Bacillus nakamurai | reverse complement strand
ATATATCGGTCTGCATGTCAGAATATTTTATTTCAATAAAATATTTATTTTTTTGAAAACAAACATGAAAACAAAGAAAATCATGAATATTGTGGTTTTAGAGGAAATAAAAAACACCGGTCGTATTAACCGATGTTTTTGCAGAAAATCTATTGTTTTTCGTACGTCCAGCCGTTCTCCTGATAAACCCTGCCGGTTTTCATCAGGTGGCCGAGCGCCCGCTTAAAGGCGGCTTTGCTTAAATTGAACCGCTCGCGGATATCGTCTGGATGGCTTTTGTCTCCGTAAGGCATTGCACCGTTTCTCGATCTTAAATACGTCAGAATCTCTTCCGCGTCAACGGAAAGCGCGTCCTGCTTTCTCGGCAGAAGCGACATATTGACTGAACCGTCTTCCTTCACCTGAATGACACGTCCCGTCACGCGGCTGCCGAGTCTCGGTTCTTCCTTTCTTTCAGTAGGATGAATAAATCCGCGGATGCCTTCATCTGTAATAATGAACGAGCCGGAAGCGATCAGCCTGTACACCGTGCCCGTCAGTTCTTTATTCATCATCTCTTCGCCTGCATCCGTAAATAATTCGCTGATGATGTCCTCCGGCGCCGGTTTGGCAAACATGCGTCCGCGGTTTGTCACCTTCAGCATGCAATACAGCCTGTCGCCTTTTTGCGGCCAGACGGATTCATACGGAGGAAGGTGCTCTGTCGCAACGAGCGCGTCTTTTGAGAGGCCGACGTCGACGAATACGCCCATATCCTCCACTTTATCCGTCACTTCCACCCATCCGTAGTCATAAAAGCTGATAAGCGGCTTTTTCATCGTCGCCGCGAGCCTTTCCTGAGGGTCGACGTAAATAAACACCTCCACCTCGTCTTTGTCTTCAATGTCCTCTGTGATTTCACTGTTATGTAAAAGAACCGTATCCTCGCCGTCGGTTAAAAAATAGCCGAAATCGGTTTGGTGATCTATACTCAACGTGAGCTGCTGCCCTGGTCTCATGTTATCGTCCTTCCTGCTTCGCCCTGTATATAGGGCTGATGTTTTTCTCATTTTTTCCAACACACACAAATTCATGCTTTATGCTGTTGGACATTTCTCTTTATTCTACTATAATCAACACATAAGTGAAATGTTATAGGAGGTTTTCATATGGCAAAAGAAAGTTCTTTTGATATTGTATCCAAAGTTGAATTTCCCGAGGTGCAAAACGCGATTCAAATGACGCTGAAGGAAATCGGCACCCGCTATGACTTCAAAGGGTCTAAAAGTGACGTGACATTAGAAAAAGAAGAGCTTGTGCTGATTTCTGATGATGAATTTAAATTAAACCAGCTTAAAGACGTGCTTAGCGGCAAACTGATCAAACGCGAGGTGCCGACGAAAAACATCGAATACGGCAAAATTGAAAATGCCTCAGGCGGCACGGTGCGCCAGCGCGCGAAGCTTGTGCAGGGCATTGATAAAGACAACGCGAAAAAAATCAACGCCGTGATCAAAAACTCCGGCTTGAAGGTAAAATCACAAATACAGGATGACCAAGTGCGCGTGACCGGAAAAAACAAAGATGATTTGCAGCAGATTATATCTGCCGTCCGCGGGGCAGACCTGCCGATTGATGTTCAATTTATTAATTTTAGATAAATTGTGTGATTCCTATTGATTATTGTCTCTATTTTCGGTAAATTTGGAGAAAGGGATTTTCGGAGTTAACTTTGGAAACCCATTGACAATTAAATGAACGTTCTTATCAAGAGAAGCCGAGGGACTGGCCCGACGACGCTTCAGCAACCGGTGTAATGGTTTATGAAAACCATGACCAAGGTGCTAAATCCAGCAAGCTTACAAAACAGCTTGGAAGATAAGAAGAGAGACAAATGATCACAAAGTCTTCTTCTTAAGAAGACTTTTTTTATTTCTCTTTTTTCCTTGCTGAAAGTGAATGAAGGAGGCAAATGATGGGACTACTGGAAGATTTGCAGCATCGGATTTTAATCGGCGACGGAGCGATGGGAACTTTGCTTTATTCCTATGGCATTGACAGGTGCTTTGAGGAGCTGAATGTGTCAAAGCCGGAGGAAATCAAACGGATACATAAGGCTTACGTAGAGGCAGGCGCCGACATTATTCAAACGAACACGTACGGCGCGAATTATATTAAGCTGTCAAGGTACGGGCTGGAGGATGAGACAAAAAAAATCAATCAGGAGGCCGTCAAAATCGCGCGCGCATCCTCAGAGGGCGCCTATGTGCTGGGAACGATGGGCGGTATCCGCACCTTTAACAAAAACGCCTACAGCCTTGAGGAAATCAAACGCAGCTTTCGGGAGCAGCTGTATCTCTTACTGCATGAAGAGCCGGACGGCCTTTTGTTAGAAACCTATTATGATTTAGAGGAGGCGCGCGAAGTATTAAAGATTGCGAGAAAGGAAACGGAACTTCCGATCATGCTCAATGTATCAATGCACGAGCAGGGCGTGCTTCAGGACGGCACGCCGCTCGGGGAAGCACTCAGGTCGATCGCTGACATCGGCGCTGATATAACGGGCATTAACTGCCGGCTCGGCCCGTATCACATGATTGAAGCGCTCACCGAAGTGCCGATTTTCCGCGACGCTTATTTATCCGTCTACCCGAACAGCAGCCTTCCATCTCTTGAAGAAGGCCGGCTTGTTTATGAAACAGACAACACTTATTTCCGTGAGAGCGCCGCTGAATTCCGCAAGCAGGGCGCGCGGATTATCGGTGGCTGCTGCGGCACGACGCCTAACCATATCAGGGCGATGGCGGAAGCAGTCAGCGGGCTCGAGCCCGTCACGGAAAAAGAGGTGAAAATCAGACGGGAAGAAGAAGTAATCGCTGTCCGGGATGAAAGGGCCGAACCTGGATTAAACGAAATAGCCGCTAAAAAACGTTCGATTATCGTGGAGCTTGATCCGCCGAAAAAATTGAATTTTGAAAAATTTCTGCAAGCGGCAGCCGAATTGAAGGAAACCGGAATTGAGGCGCTGACGCTCGCCGACAATTCACTCGCGACGCCGAGGATCAGCAATGCCGCCTGCGGCTCATTATTAAAGGAGCGGCTTGATATCCGTTCTCTCGTCCATATTACGTGCAGAGACCGGAATATCATCGGCCTTCAGTCGCATTTAATGGGACTTGACACCCTCGGACTCACCGATATTTTAGCCATCACGGGCGATCCTTCAAAAATCGGCGACTTTCCAGGGGCCACCTCCGTTTATGATTTAACGTCTTTTGACTTGATCAGGCTGATTAAGCAGTTCAATGAAGGCATTTCCTTATCGGGAAAACCGCTCGGTAAAAAAACCGGCTTTTCCGTGGCAGGCGCGTTTAATCCGAATGTCCGCCATCTTGACAAGGCAGTCAAACGGCTGGAAAAAAAGATCGAGTGCGGCGCCGATTATTTCGTTTCCCAGCCTGTCTACTCAGAGCAGCAGCTCATTGACATTCATAAGGAAACGAAGCATCTCCAAACACCGGTATATATCGGGATTATGCCGTTAACAAGCAGCCGCAACGCGGAGTTCATCCATCATGAAATCCCCGGCATTAAGCTGTCAGACGGCATCCGCGAAAAAATGGCGCTTGCCGGCGAAGATAAACAGAAGCAGAAAACAGAAGGCCTTGCCATCGCCAAGTCTCTCCTTGACACGGCGTGCGAGCTGTTTAACGGAATCTATTTAATCACCCCTTTTCTCCGTTCTGATTTGACGTCCGAGCTTGCCTCTTATATTAAGCAAAAGGATGAAAAGCGGACAAATGTCTATTTGCATTGATACGGGTAAAAATGGGGCCGCCTGATGTGACAGGCGGCCTTTTCATGGTACGATAAAGAAAAAGAGACAGCTAAAGGAGAATGGCCATGCTTGAAATAAAATCCATTACCGCAGAAGATACGTACAATATCAGGCATAAAATACTGCGCCCTCATCAGTCGATTGAAGATTGCAAATATGATCAGGACAACATGACAGGAGCTTTTCATCTCGGGGCGTTTTTCGAAGGGACGCTGATCAGCATCGCCTCTTTCTATCCGCAAGACCAAGAGGCATTAAAGGAAACACCCGCCTATCAGCTGCGCGGCATGGCGACCCTCCCGGAATACCGCACGCAAAAAGCAGGAAGCACATTAATTTCATACGCAGAACGGACACTGACCGATATGGGCGCGGGGCTTGTCTGGTGCAACGCCAGACATCATGTGAAAGGGTATTATGAAAAGCTCGGCTGGAAAAGCATCGGCGAAACCTTTGATATCCCGGGCATCGGACTGCATCTGATCATGTATAAAAAACTCGCTTGATTTTGCGGCAGGACAAATGAAAGCCCTGATAAGAACATATTCCTTATCAGGGCTTTTGTCACTCTTTGGCAAACCGGGTGATTTCTTCATTGAGGCGGTCTTTTTCTTCATAGAAAATGCCGTGCCCGCTTTCTTCAAAAGGAATGAAGCTCGCACTTGGAATGCGCCGCTTCAGCTCTTTCGCAAAATGAACGGAACAGACTTTATCCTTTACGCCATGCATAATCAGTGTCGGCACTTTAATATCCTTCAGCTCCTTGCGTAAATCCTCATCCCGCAAAGCGGCGGCGGAATGAAGGGTGCCGTAGGATGAGGCGCTTAAACCGAGATTCTGGAACCATTGCTTGAATTCCGGCGTTTTGCTTTTCGCAAAGAAAATGCGGCTGAAGTCGGCGAGCGCTTTCGGCCTGTCTTTTTGAAAACCGGCAATCAAATCATCAACGTCTTTTTTTCGAAAGCCGTACGGATAATCAGGCCGTTTTGTAAATGCCGGGGCTGCCGCCGACATTAAAATCAGTTTTTTAATATCCGCCCCGCCGTGCCTTGTCATGTAACGGACGGCGATGGCGCCGCCCATTGAGAACCCGGCAAGCACCGCATCCTTCAGCTCCAGCGTGTAGATGACCGCCTTCACGTCATCAGCCATCGTGTCATAATCATACCCTTCAAACGGCTTGTCAGATTGGCCGTAGCCCCGGAAATCAATGCCGATGCAGCGGAACCCTTTTTTCGGCAGTTCATTCATCTGATATTCAAACATATTGTGGCAGAGCGGCCAGCCATGCAGAAAAACAATCGGCTGGCCCTGACCGATATCCTCGACAAATAAACTCACATTCTCTTCGGTTTGAACGTAGCAGCCCATTTGCTCATTCCCCCTATCCGTTTTTTCAGCCCATTGCGGTTGACGCCGCTCCGCTTTTCCATTACGCTCTTTCAATAAGCGAAACGCTGCGATAACCGGCGAAGATGTAAGGCACGCTTTTTAGGCGGTGCTGTATATGTTTTCTGGTTTTCATGAGAAAAACCGTTTCGATTCACTATATGTTTCAATTGCTGATTTCAGCTATTATTTTAGTAAAGGGAGTAAGTCGATGAATACGATACAAAAACCGAAAATTCCGAAGCAATTACCGCTTCTTTCTTTCAGTGAAGCACTTAAGGAGGATCAGATAAAGGAGGCGGTGATTGAAAATGGTTCAATCACCGGAGATGAGCTGCATCACTTGTGTGCCGAGCAGGTTATTTTCAGAAATATGGTCTTTATGGACGTCTCATTCCGGCATATGGAATGTACGGATGTGCGATTTGAAAAATGTGATTTGTCAAACGCCGATTTCAGCGGGAGCATCATTCATAGAACGGTCTTTCAAAACTCAAAATTGCTCGGAGTGAATCTGGCCGACTGCACCTTGCGTAATGTGCAGTTTGAAGACTGCCATGCCAACTACAGTTCATTCAGCTATTCAAATATGAAGCATGTCCGCTTTGCACATTGCGCCCTTTCTGAAAGTGAATGCAATGATGCCGCCCTTGAGCACACCCAGTTTGATGCATGTGATTTGGACGGCGCAAACTTCATCGGCACTTCTCTTTTCAACATGGATATCAGCACATGTACCTTTGAGGACATGCACGTCTCGCTTGATAAGCTGAAAGGATGCCGAATAGCCCCCGCCCACGCCATTACTTTTGCGAGAGCCCTCGGGGCCATTGTCATGTAATGCCTATTACAGAAAGAAACGGCGGGCAATGTCCGCTATTGTTTTAATACCCTTCTCCAAGTCCGGCAAAGGTGCGTACGAATAGGACAGGCGCAAGCTTTGCCGGTCTTCGGGAAGATAGAGGGCTCCCGGATTTATCAGTCCCCCGGCTTCGATTGACTTGAAATTCATCGGCAAGCTTTCTTTGTGAGGAAATTTTCGTGCCGACCGTCCATTCACCATGGAGCATTTTTTCTTTCATATATTGTTCGATCTGGAGATAAATCGGAAGGCTTGATTCCCGATCCGGCTGCCAGCTGCTCATATGTGATCCCTCCTCATTCATATCATTATACATTTGGCTGGTTGTGATACCAACCAAATGGCTGGAGACATCAGCAGAAAGTCCGGCTACAATGAGGTGAAAATGGCTGTTTGCAGCGGGATGCATCGCCGTTTCATGGATATGGTTTGCCGGATTGGCATTTGCGGGGAGGCTCGTTCAAACAGCGGATACGACGGGCAGGCTGCTCGGCATTTTGAATAAATGTTCAGCCGTGGTGATGTGGGGCGCGGCTCTGTATTTTGCAGTGCTTTTGCTGCATTAAAAGGATTTCCCCATGAACCGTTGAATGTACAAAGAGGAAAAGGAGGAATGTGAATGTCTCAAATTCAAAAGCTTTACGACTATCACGTATGGGCTAATCAGGAAATATTTCAGCAACTGAAAAACGTGCCCGCTGTAAACCTAAATCAGGAATTAGAAAGTGTTTTCCCGTCCGTCAACGCTGTGCTGCTGCATATGTGCCGGGTTGACTATGTCTGGCTTAAAACGCTTTACGGTGAAACGCGCGAGCAAATCATTCCAAACCTCGCTCAATTTGAGGAACTGCGCGGAGACCAAGAAGCGATTGAACATAGGATGACGGCGCTTTATGAAGAATACAGCGAATTTTTAACAGGGTTGGAGGATACGGAAGGTTCGATTTCCATTTCTCATCCGCACTATGGAACACTTCATACGACGTACGCCGATATCATCCGGCATGTTGTGAACCACGGCACATACCATCGCGGCAATATAAGCGCTATGCTTCACCAAATGGGGCATAAAGGCGTGCCGACTGACTATATTTATTTTTTATACGAAAGAAGAGATTGATAAAAAAAGCAAAGGCTGAGCCGGCCCTTGCTTTTGACTGTTTTCAAGTCATAAAGATATAGCCGGAGCAATCGTTTGTAAAACGCTGCAATCATATTCCGGCATAGCTGCTGCCTTTCGTAAGTTTCACAGGCCTTCCTGTTCTAAAGGAATCGGTCGCGGCGATGCCGATTTCTAAATTAATTGCGGCATCGACTTCTGTGACAATCGGCGTTTCCCCTTTTTGCACACATGCCGCAAAATGCTCAAGTTCCAGACGGTACGCGTCTTTAAAGCGGGTTTGAAAGTCAGGGATAATGTCATAGCTGCTGCCAGCCTCCGTCAAAACGGTGACATGCCGGTTCCGCAGCGTTCCCACTAATATGGCCCCCGTCGTGCCGATAATTTCTGCGCGGATGTCATGGCCGTACGGAGAATTTCTGCTTGCCTCCACATCCCCGGCAGCGCCTGAGTCAAATTCAAGATACGTTAATGCCTGATCGACATCTCCGCACTCTTCCATGAACGGGTGCTTTAAAATCCGGCCGTGTCCGCTGACAGACGTCACCTCAGCATTCATGAGATACCTTGCGATATCGTAATCATGAATGGAACAGTCAATGAAAAGGCCGCCGCTATGTTTAATAAATTCCGCCGGCGGAGAGCCGTAATCTCTTGTAAAGCCCTTATAATAAATGGGTTTGCCGATTTCCCCGGCATCGATGCGTTTCTTCGCGTCAGCGTACGCCGGATCAAACCGCCTCATAAAGCCGACCTGGCAGATGACGCCTGTTTCTTTTATTTTTTTCATGACTTCTTTAGATTCTGCAAGGCTGAGTGTCAGCGGTTTTTCAACGAAGATGTGCTTGCCGTTTTCAGCGGCTTTTATGATCATTTCCGCGTGTGTGCTTGTCGGAGTGACAATGATCACGGCGTCAATGCTGTCATCTTCCAGCAATTCACACGGATTTTCCGACCATTTGCTGATCCCGAATTCCTTTGCGGCTTCTTCGGCTCTCCCCCTCATCGGATCACAGACGGCAGTGAGCTGGGCGCCCTGCACTTCACTCATTAAATGCTTAGCATGAAAATATCCCAATCTTCCTAATCCCAAAACGGCACATCTGATTTGATTTCTCATTTAAAACACTCCTTTTCATGAGAATCCGGCCCTGAAGATGGATAACAGCGCAAGCGGTTTCGCTTTAAAAAAATCATATCGAAATGGACATTAGGCAGGTAATCCATTTCTTCCATCACGCGGAGCACCTTTTGGCGTGTTTTGTCACTGATCCTCCCCGTATTGTTTATGACCCGGAGACGGTAGTAATGGAGACGCCCGCTTTGTCCGCCACATCATAGATTGTGATTTTCATGCAACAAATCCCTCATCTGTTTTCTGATTTCCTCATATACACCAAGCTCAGTCTGTCTTACGGCTTACGAATTTGCGGTATTCCAACGGAGTTACGCCCTCAATCTGCTTAAACAGTTTAGAAAAATACGTCGGGTCTTCCATGCCGATGGCGTCGGCAATCACTCCCATTTTGTCATTGGTTGAGGATAACAGGCGCTTCGCCTCCGTCATTCTTACTTTGTTCGTATATTGGCCGGGCGTGACACCGAGCACCTGCTGCATACAGCGGGTCACATAGTCTTGATTGTAATGGAGCGCGGAGGAGAGCGCTTTGATAGTCGTTTTCTCTTGAAAATGCTCCTGTAAGTATCGTGCGGCCTCCCATGCGACCCTTTCCTTCGCTGACGGAATGTGAAAGGCTTCTTTTTGCAAATGAAGCAGCAGCTCTTCAAACAGTATCTGCTTTCTCAGCGGCAAATCGGAATTTTCGGCGCTGTCATCGATGAGGACGCCGAATTGTCCCGCCATAAACTGCGGGCGCCGGACCTTTCCTTTTTGCGGCAATGCCAGACGGTAGCGGGCCGGCTCTTCAAAGCTGCCTTTTTTGTGCCGCAGCTCCGCCCAGTTATTCCCGGCTTTTTCCGTAACATCATATGCCGCTTTCTCAAAATGAAGCCACGAGTAGCAGGTCGTCTCCTCGCTGCCTTTCGTGCCGTAATGCTCCAGGCCTGGAGAAAGCAGGATATACTCCCCCGCTTCAACCGAAAAAGAGTTTCCGTCTTCTGTAATGTACATGACGCCCTTGGTCACATATAACAGATCAAATACGGAGAAAACCCGCCTCACATGGGTTTCGCCTTTTTTGAAGACTCCTTCTCCCGCGGCGATAAATGCCGGAAATGGAGGGACAGTAAACTTGAGAAAAGGCATTTTTTCAGGCCCTCCTTTTTAAGTCGGATTTTTGCAAGAAGTTTCGTTTCTCTCCCTTTTTATTATAAGAAAATGGCGGTACACTTTAAAACGTTGATTTTGTTAGGAAAGGGGTAAAACAATGAAACAAGCGATTTTAAAACGAACTGCCTTCAAACAATCCGCTGATCACAAACTCTCATTATTTGCGCTCACTTGGCCGATATTTATTGAGGTTTCATTATATATGTTTATGGGGAACGCCGATACTCTTATGCTTAGCCAATACTCCGACAGCAGTGTGGCGGCTGTGGGCGTCAGCAATCAGATTTTAAATTTAATTATCGTGATGTTCAGCTTCATCGCAACAGGCACGACAATCGTTATTTCGCAATTTTTAGGCTCCAAGCAGAAAAAAGAAGCACAGGAAGTGGCATACGTTTCCATCGGGGCAAACTTTGTCATCAGCCTCGCTATCAGCGCCGCCGTTTTTTTCGCGGCCGTCCCGATGCTTCATGTGATGGGCCTTTCCAATGAACTTATGCCTGATGCCAAAGTCTTTTTACAGGTGGTCGGCGGCCTATCATTCATCCAGGCGCTGATTATGACGTTCAGTGCCATTTTAAAAAGCTACGGATATACGAAGGATACGATGTTTGTCACGATCGGAATGAATATATTAAATATCGCCGGTAACTTTCTTGTCATTTTCGGTCCGTTCGGCTTGCCGGTTCTCGGTGTCGCAGGAGTTGCGATGTCTACGTCCATCGCGCGCGTCATCGGATTACTTGCGATGGTGATGATCGTCAAAAAACGCATCGGCCTCGGCTTAACGTTTAAGAAAGTATTTCACGTCCATAAAGAGCACTTGCGCAAGCTGCTGAAAATCGGCATTCCATCTGCCGGCGAACAGCTGTCATACAACATTTCGCAAATGGTTGTCACTTATTTTATCGCCATCATGGGTGCACAGGCGCTGACGACAAAGGTGTACACGCAAAACATCACCATGTTTATCCTTTTATTCGGAACGGCGATCAGCCAAGGCACACAAATTTTAATCGGCAGGTATATCGGCGCCAAACAATTTGATGACGCGTATCACCGCTGTATGAAAAGCCTCTATTGGGCGCTTGGCATTGCCGCGCTGACATCCGTTATCATGACGCTGTTTTCAAAAGATCTGATCGGGCTCTTCACAAACAGCCCGGACATTATCGCCACGGCGAGCATGCTGATTGCCATGACGATGATTCTTGAGCCCGGCCGTTCGTTTAATGTCATCATTATCAACTCGCTGCGGGCAGCCGGAGATGCGAAATTCCCCGTTTATATGGCGATGATTTCTATGTGGGGCATCGGCCTCCCTCTCGCCTATCTGTTCGGTATCCATTTCGGATTAGGGCTGATGGGCGTTTGGATTTCCTTTATCGCGGATGAATGGGTCAGAGGCATTTTAATGTACAGAAGATGGCGGTCACGGATATGGATTCAAAAAGGAATAGCATAAACGCCCGAAGCTTCGCAATGAAGCCGGGCGTTTTTTACGCTTGAGAAAGCCGGTTTCTGATCTCTTTCAGTTGTGTTTGATAACGTGAAGCCAATTCGTTAACGGCTGATTGCGAATATAACGGAAACAGCGGCATTGCTTCAGCTGCCTCCTCATAATACGCCTCCGCTTCAAAAGCGATATACTCCCATACATTGATAAATGCCTTGTTGACCGTATGGCTGCTGAGCTCTTCTTCCGTATAGCCGAACTGCTTCATCACCTGACGCGGCAAGCGCTTTTTCTGCCGTTCATCCGTTTCGATATCCCTGAGGAGACGCGTCAGCTGAATGGCCACTCCCAGTGATACCGCGGCATTGCGGAGCTTTTCTTGATTTCTGCGCGCGCATATCGGCAAGATGAGTAAACCGATGGCGCCGCCCGTCTGATAGGCGTACATGAGCAGTTCATCAAGCTCGTCATATGTTTCTTTCTCTCTATCTTGCTTTTGGCCCGCGATAAATTCACAAAACGGCTCTTCCTCTAATGTAAATTGCCGGCCGGCATCGCTGAGCGCCCCCCACAAAAAGCCGCCGGGGCTTGTCCCGGTGAGAAAGGCTTCCGCAGCCTGTTCAAAAAGGGCAAGCTCAGTAAGGTCAGCGAGCTGTTCGGCCTGATGAAACAAGGCCAGCACAGCCCATGCCGCTCGCCTGTTTTTCAGCGGAAGAGACGAAAAGGCTTTTTCACATATGGGAAGGTGCTTTTTGATGATCTGTCCGCACTCTTCATATTCGGTCATGTCACTCACTCCTCTATCATTTTAGTTTATCATATGTTTCACAATGAAAAGACCGATATCCGTTAAAGGAAACCGGTCGCGGCACGGCTATTCTTCTATGTCAATACGGTACGCCTCAAACCATGTATGGATCTGGGCGAGGTGGGCGATCAGCTGCGGGCCTTTCATCAGCTGTCCGAACCACGGCACCTGAAAAGATGATCCCTCTGTTTCCAGCAGCATTTCTAATTTTTTTCTGTCCAGCAGCGTATGGAGCACGGAGTCTTTTTCTTGTAAAATCGTTCTCAGCCATTCTGTGACGCCTTTTGTATATTTCGGGTGATGGGTTTTCGGATAAGGGCTTTTTTTGCGGTACAAAATATCGTCCGGCAGCAGGCCTTCGAGCGCCTTTCGTAAAATGCCTTTCTCCCGGTTGTCATGCATTTTCATTTCCCACGGGATATTCCATACGTATTCCACGAGCCTGTGATCGGCAAACGGCACACGCACCTCAAGGCTGGCCCCCATGCTCATGCGGTCTTTGCGGTCAAGCAGATTTGTCATAAACCACAGCATATTTAAATAAAACAGCTGTCTTCTCGCTTTATCGGCGCCCGTCTCGCCGTCTAACAGCGGTGTTTCCGCGATTGTTTCTTCATATCGTGCATTCACGTACTCTCTTAAGTGCAGCCTTTTTTGCCATTTTTCATCTAAAAGGGTGATTCTCTCCTCAGTTGATCTCATCCAAGGAAATCCTTCTTCTTCTGCCGCATGGTGGAACCACGGGTATCCCCCGAAAATTTCATCGGCACATTCTCCTGAAAGGCTGACGACGAAGTCCTTTTTAATTTCCCGGCAAAACCACAGCAAAGAGGAATCAACATCGGCCATGCCCGGAAGATCTCTGACAAGAACGGATTCCTCCAGATGTTCTACCAATTGATCTTGCGTGATGATGCACTTATGGTGCTGCGTGCCGAATGCGCCTATCATTTTATCGATCCACGGACCGTCGTCATTCGGCTGAAAAGTGCTCGCTTTAAAAAATCTGTCGTTCTCCTCGTAATCAATCGAATAAGTATGAAGCGGGTCTCTGCCTTCTTTTTCAAAATGACCTGCGGCAATGGCGGTGATGGCGCTCGAATCAAGCCCGCCTGATAAAAATGTGCAAACCGGCACATCAGAAACGAGCTGGCGCGTGACCGCATCTTGAAATAAGTACCGAACGTGGGCAGCCGTATCTTGAAAGCTGTCTGTATGCGGTTCGCTTTTTACATTCCAATAACGCCATATGGACAATCCGTCTTTTGAAAAGGTGAGCGCGTGGGCGGGGCGGACCTCGTTAATCCCTTTGAATACGCCGCTTCCGGGTGATCTGGACGGACCGAGGCCAAACACTTCGGCAAGTCCGGTCCTGTCTGTGCGGGCTTTCACATCAGGATGTGCGAGGATGGCTTTCAACTCTGAGCCAAACAGAAAAGAAGAGCCATGTTCTTTATAAAAAAACGGTTTTACGCCGAGCCGGTCTCTTGCTGCAAACAGCCGCTCCCGCTTTTCATCCCAAACTGCAAAGGCGAAAATGCCGTTCAAGCGGTGAACGCACTCCTCCTGCCACTCAATATAGCTATGCAGCAGCACTTCTGTATCAGACGTCCGGTCAAAACGGTGGCCCCGCGCCTGCAGCTCTTTCCGCAAATCTTCTGTGTTATACAGCTCGCCATTATAAATGATCGTGTACGTTTCTCCTTGATGCGTGCAGGCCATCGGCTGGCGCCCGCCTTCAATATCAACGACTGAAAGTCTTTTATGTCCGAATAAAACATGGGGCTCTCCCCAAACGTTTGAATCATCAGGCCCTCGTTTTGAAAGAGTGTCTGTCATTTTGTTCATAATATGTTTGTCTTGGACGAGCTGCTTTTGAAAATCGACCCAACCCGTAATTCCACACATGTGATATCAGCTCCAATCCCGTTTCTGTCGGTTTCAAATTCGTTTCTATCAGCACTTTACCTAGTTTATGCAGAGAAACACAGATAGTTGATTTGTCCCATTAAGAGTTGTATAAGACAAGCTTCATTTGGAAAGAACGGAAGAGAAGAAACAAACAAAGGAGACCGGCGCTAAATGAAACGAAAACAGCTTTTTTCAGAAAAAAACAAATGGGAACGCGGGACGCTGATGATAGAGGACGGCATCTGCCTTGTTGAGAATGGAGAAGGCGACATCCTGCTTGCTGAAAGCCTCGGAAACGCTGCCGTGTTTATTAAACTTGACGGCAAATGGCAGCCGGCCCGGATTCAAGGCGATACAGCCGAGGTGGATTCCGGGGGAACGATTGTCCTTTCGGGCGGGGAAGCCATCCGTTATGAAAAGGCGGTGAAACGGCCGCTTTTGGCTTTGCTGGACTCACTTGATGATGAAACGTTTCTTTTGTTTCTGAAGCATTTGCACGGGTTCGGCCTGTCCGTATTTGATTGTGTTTTTTCTTACAACCAAGCGATGTTTTCCGGGGAAGGCGTATCATTCTACCACTTTTCCGCCGATGACGCCCAGTGCGCCTTACAGCATCACCGCGGCAGCTCAGGGAAAAACGATCGGTTTGAATGGACGGCGTCGGATGGGCGGCGCTCGATTATGTATTCAACCGCAAAACACGGCGGGACAGCGTAAATAAAACAGGCGGCGCCCTTTTAAGGCACCGCCTGCTTTTATTTTCCGACCGTTACTTTGACTGCTTTGCTTTCTTGTTTATCCGTGTCGGCAGCCGTCACATAAAGCACGGTGCCTGCTTTTTGTTTTTTGATTTTGACGGAGAACGCGCCTTTTTGATCTGCTTTCTGCGTCGCGATTACTTTTTTCGCTTTATTTTTGACGGTGATTTTCGCTTGGCTGTTTGCTTTTCCTTTAACCGCCGTATCTTTTGATGTCACTTTGCTGACCTTCGGTGTGCCGGATGGCGTTCCTTTGGCTGTGACAATGGTGACAGATGTTTTTGCGTCATCTTTAGAAGCTTTCACTTGTAAAACGGTGTCTTTTTTCTGCATCGGGATATTCACTTTAAACTTGCCGTCTTTACCTGCTTTTGCGCTGCCGAGTTTTTTCTTGCCGTTCATGACTTCAAGGGCCGTGCCCTCTTTCGCTTTTCCTCTGACAGCTGTCTGTGTGCTTTCAAGCTTGTTAATTTCAAGGCCTAAATCAACGGCGCTGACTGCCTTCATGATATTCAGGCGGCCGTGGCCGGAATGCCAGTCAACTCCCGGAATGACCGGAATCGGCATCGGGTCGCCATTGTCATCATACAGCTCTTCTTCTTGGCCGTCCTCACTTTTAAACGAAATATCGTCTGCAGTCTGCTTTAATTTGGCTTCCACTTCATTCGGCTTGAGCTTCGGATTTTGGGACAGCAGCAAGCCGGCGGCAGCCGCCACATGCGGCGCGGCCATTGACGTGCCGCTCATATACGTTACATTTCCGTTCGGGACGAGACTCGGAATATCAGATCCGGGCGCTGTCAAATCGAGCCCTTTTCCATAGTTTGAGAAATCGGCCGTCATATCCATCCGATTGCTTGCGCCGACAGAGATGACATATTTTGATGAAGCCGGGTAAGACAGCTCATTCATGCCTTCATTTCCGCTTGCCGCGGCAATGACGACATTTTTTGAAGCCGCATATTTCAAGGCAAATTCGAGCACACGGCTGTATGCTCCGCCGAGACTCAGGTTAATGACTTTCGCTCCCTTGTCGGCCGCATATTTAATGCCGAGGGCGATTTGCTCCGTATCTCCAGAACCCGTTGAATCCAGCACTTTTACGGGAATAATTCCGGCTTTGCCATTCAGCCCTGCCATAGAGTAGCTGTTACCGCTTTTCGCGGCGATAATCCCGGCAACATGTGTCCCGTGCCCTTGATCATCAAGCGCGCTGTTTGTTCTGTTCACGAAATTGTGCCCTAAATCGGTTCTAACCTTTCCTTTCAGATCGGCAAGCGTGCTGTCTACTCCTGTGTCCACGACAGCGATGAGCGTATCATTGAGCTTGCGTTTTGAAAGCAGTGATGATGCCTGGTCAAATTTCACATCAGCTCCTTTTATACCCCCGTCCGCGCCTCCGTTTTTCAGCGACCATTGGTACGGATACTGAATGTCGGCCGACAGGCTTTTGTATTCACGCACAGGTTCGGCAAATTCAACAGCCGGCAGTTTTGACAGTGAAGATGCCGTGTCCTTCACCCGTTTGGCGCTGATAGAATAAGAGCCGTTTTGTTTTGGATCTTTCGGCATTTCAAAGGAATAAAGGTTGTCAAACAGTTTCTTCGCCTGTTTAATTTGGGATATATCTTTTTTAGATTGTGCGCTTGCCTTGAAGCCTGCTGCTTCTTTAGTGACTGCGGCAAGGCCTTTGTTATTTTTCAATTTAAAAATCACTTTCTGCGTCTGAACTTTGCTTTCCAGAGCCAGCTTGTTTTCTGTTAAAAATGCTCCGGCTGTTTTGCCTTTTAAGCTGTGAATGTGAAGCTTATCTGCTTGCTGTTTCAGCTCTTTTTTCAAATAGGAGGGTACCGATTGCAAAGCAGCGGCATATAACCGCTCAATCGCCTTTTGGTCTTTGTCAGTCACCGTGTATGAGGAATTGCTTCCGTTTTCAGCCGTGTCGCTGAACAGCGGCTTCAATGTCACAAGATCCTGATAGATTTCAGTTCTTGCTTTTTTGTTGAAAACGAGTTTCGCTGCGATAAATGGGGCGGCTTTGTAATAGAGCTTAGACAGTTCTTTTCCTGAAGCAGTTTGATTCAGCTGTTGATCACGAATCGTCCTCAGATCTTTTAAAATACCGGCTCCCGCTTTTGTCTCGCTGACGCTCATCTCAACAGGGCAGGACTCCTCTTGTTCAAGATCTGCAGGCTGCAGCGTCGTGCCTTTATAGCTGATGGTGTAGGCTGCTTTTTCTGCGCTTTCGTTTTGAATGCTGCCGCCTTCCTCAGGCTCTTCCCCTGCATACTCTACTTTTATGTAGTAAGGGCCTTGCCAGGCATGCGGAACGTTGATTTCGCTTTTACCTTGATCTGTGTAAGAACGGTACATGTCAAACGTGTCATCACCCAAGGCTTTCTCTTTGCTGGAGTAAACGGATACATTTAAGAAGGATTGACTGCTTACGGTTAACGCCATATGTGAATCTTTTGATACTTCTTCTTTACTTGGCGTTATTTGATACCAAACTGATTGTTCCGGCTCATCAATTACCCCGGACTGTTCCTTTCCGTTTTCCAGTGCTTTTGCTTGCTCAATCGGCTCAGCGGCAGACACTTGTGAAAACGGAGCGGCGAGGCTCAGCACAAGAGCCGCTGTCAAAATGGCCGCCCAAAAAGATGTAAATCTCTTTCGTCTCATCTCAAATCCCCCTATCCTTTGATTCTCTTGAAGAGTAGCACAATCCAAAAGAAACCGATACCCAGTAAAGGAAGATTTAAGGTGATGTTAAAATAACTGGAAATCAATTAGAACGACCCAGCACCCATTTACTGCGCTTTCATCCCATTTAGTCATGTTATTGCTGCGGATAAAAGAAAGGGATAACCTGCCAATAAAGTGAAACTTTAAGGTGCAAATAAAAAACCCGGATTTCACATCCGGGTCATCAACATCATCGATTAAAATAAGTGAAAGCCGATCGGCAAATGCAGGCCGAGTAAAACCGTCAGGACGAGAATGATGATAAAACCGATCCACATGCCCGCAGTCGACTTGGCTTTCTTCTTGCGGATCAGAAGCATTTCCATCAGGCCGATAGTAATGATGCCGAGCAGCATTTTGCCGGCGTATTCTCCGTTCCAGTTAGCAAAACGGACAAACAGCTCAGCGCCGGTCAAAATAATAATAATATAGAATAAGCGCAGAATCATATGCGTGATTTTCGCGCCCTTCGCTTTTCCGGAACCGTACAGCCCGTAGCTGACAAATACCAGAATAAGCGCAATGACCCATGATGTAATATGCCAATGTGTCATAATTTTCAATTCCCCCTATCAGATCAATCTGCCTCACTTATGGTACCACAACAAGCCGCAAGGAGCATTATCAATCGCAGAAAGACACACAATTATCCGATTTGATTCGACAGCGTGCCGATCGGCTCAATCGTAATGTCAATGCGATCGCCCGGTTTCAGAAATTTCGGCGGGTGAAAGCCTTTGCCGACGCCGGACGGTGTTCCCGTCGCAATAATATCTCCTGCTTCAAGCGTCATTCCTTTTGAAAGCGTCTCAATCAATTCCGCAATCGGAAAAATCATGTCGCCTGCCGAACCGGATTGGCGCAGCTCCCCGTTTACCCGCGTCTCGACCTTAAGGCTTTGCGGATCGCTTACCGCGGACTTATGTACAATGACCGGACCCATAGGACACGTCGTATCAAGGCTTTTGCCGATGAAAAACTGTTTATGCTTTTTTTGCAGATCCCGAGCAGTAATATCGTTTACAATGGTGTATCCGAATATATAATCGTGCGCTTCTTCTTTGGAAATGTGCGATCCGGTTTTTGAAATGACGACCGCGAGCTCTCCCTCATAATCAAGCTGCTCCGTTACGCCGGCGTGGCTTTTGACTGTATCGCCGTGTCCGATAACGGTTGTCGGCGACTTGGTAAATACCATGGGGTGCTCCGGAATATCCGCTTCACTTCCCATTTCAATGGCGTGATCCCGATAATTTTTCCCGATGCAGATCACATTCTTTGAAGGTCTGGGGATAGGCGCACAAAGCTTCACGTCAGACAGCGCATACATAAATGACCCGGACTCATCATTCGGTTTTTTCGCCCATTCTGCAAGCTGCCGGGCATGCGCGGCAAACTTATCTCCTTTTTTAATACATTCCATCAGCGAACCCGGAATCGTCTCAAGTTCAAACAGTCTTTTTTCAGCCTTTTGCAAATCTAAGATTTTGTCATCATCAATGATCAGACCGACAAACTTTCGGTTGTTCAGTTCCCCTGTCGCAAATTTCATGTTAATCCCCCATCATTTTTAAATCTGCCGTTCCTCTACCTATTCTTTCTCCAAGGACGGAAATCCTTTTTTCATCACGGTAAAAGAGTATCAAATATTGTCACTTTTTTAGTCATATTGACGAAATAAAACCTTCTCGGACAAAATAGGTTATACTATCATCATCCTATGTTTTCCAAAATAATCGAGAATTGGAGATCACACGATGAACAGAAAAATTGAAGAAATGAGATTGACCTTATTCGAAACAGCACAAAAATTCGGAATCAATGCGACAGAGACCATCCGGTGCAGCCAAGAGCTGGACATCCTCTTAAACGGATGCCGTGCTGAGCTTATCCAATGTGAACAAGCCAAAGACACCGGGGAGTCCGGCGGTTCAGACAGATTGATTCAGCTGTAAGCCCCAAAAAACCATGAAGGAGCCAGCCCTATGAAAACAAATACACGGATCAAAGCCCCGTCACCATCAGACATCATGATCCCGCAATCCGGTTTCCTCAATAAGGCGCGGGCCATTTACAAGCTGCATGAAAAATTGATAAAGAGATGGTCTCTCTTACACATGATATATGTTTCAAAAAAACAGCAAACACATACGTTGTGCAGTATGTATGAATGCAAATGCACAAGTGAGGCGCAATGAAGCGCTGTTTAACATCGGCGGCAGTGTGTCACTGGTGTTTTTTGCGCCCGCCGATTTTTTCCTCTCACAAAAATGTGCGTTTGTCATAAGCTATTTTAGGCAGGCAGCCCAAGTAAGCTCCTGATGTGCAATTTTCCAACACCTTCACGAAAAGGATGTGCTCGTATGCCCGCAATTGTCGGAGCGTTTAAAATTAATGCCGTCGGTACGAGCGGAGTCGTGCATATAGGCGACTGCATCACCATTTCTCCCAAAAGCGAGGTTAAGACATTTGCCGGAGCGGGCAGCTTCAATACCGGAGACAATCTTACACTGACGAATTACAGAAACACAACGAATGTGTACGATAATGATGTAATCGATCAGCCAATGGCAGGAAATGCATAAGGAGGCCTAAACATGAATTTTTACGTCAATCAAACGATCCAAATCAATTACATGCGTGTTGAATCTGTCAGTAACTCCTCCATTCTGCAAATTGGAAGCGCCGGTTCTATCAAATCGCTTTCTAACCTGTATAATACGGGAAGTTATGTTGAACCAGCGCCGGCCGTCAGCGCGGGGCAGCCTGTAACCGTTTCGGAGGGTGAGGGTACGCCGGCACTTGTGCCGCTTCGGTCTTCAAGCCGGTAATTACAGAAGGAAAACACATGCGAGGTGAATGTAATGTATGACCAATCCGTTTCATCCTACTTGCAGAATTTAAATTCCTTCGTCCAGCAGCAGGCGCTGCAAATTCAGGAGCTCGAAAGGCAGCTGAAAGAGTTTCAAAATGAAATGTCCACGATGAAACAGCGGCCCTCCACAACGATCGAGCGGCTGGAGTATAAATTTGACCAGCTAAAGATTGAACGGCTCGAAGGTACGCTGAATATCGGGCTGAATCCGACTGATCCGAACGCCGTGCAAAATTTCGAAGTCAGCCAGACATCTCCGCAGGTCGGAATGATGCAGCAGGAACAGGCGGGCCAGCAAATGCAGCAAATCCGCCAGAATGTTGATATGTACTTGAATGAAGAAATCCCCCTTCTGCTAGAACAGCTCGAACAGCACTATGAAAGCAGGCTTGACGAAACAAACAAATATCACATTATAGAAGATATCAGAAAACAGATGGACAGCCGGATTCAATATTACATGTCACATGTAAAAAAAGAAGAAAACATGCAGCCCGCGCAATATGCCGAGCAAATCGCTGAACACGTCAAGCGGGATATCGTAAGGGCAGTCGAGCATTTTATTAAACACATACCTGGTGAAATGAAAGGTGATGATCCATCATGATTTTTACGGTTATTAACCGGCATATCGAAGTCGGCGACATCCATTCTGCCGGGGTATCGAGTTCCTCCCTATTATTAATCGGTGATACGGATTCAGTCTACTTGTCTTCGATTTTTGACACGCCGCCGGAATCTCTCATTATCGGGCCTGTAATCCCGCTGTCTCCTGAATAATGTTAAAGCGAATTTCACGCCTCAGGCTCGCCAAGGTCAATGCAATCGGGATTGCAAGTGTCTTTCAAGCCGGAGACACAAATGAAATTGATATGAAAACGAAAGTATTCGCCGTGCAGCGTCCAATTGCAACATATAGAGACGATGAAGGAAATTTTCACAAAAAAGAATACCAAGTCTTTCAGCAGCCGGCCGTGATGCCGCTTCCGGAAACAGGCGTCCAAAGCGCTTTCTGCCACGAAATGCCTTCTATTCAAGTCAGGAGTGTCAAAGTTCAGGGGTTGTCGACCTCTTCTGTGTTTCAGGCCGGCTCAGCGTCAGTTGTGCTCGGGGATTCGAGACTTAAGCATATTAGGCAGATTGAGTCGCCAAACTCACAATCATCACGGAGCTGACATATAATGACGGTGAGACTTCTATAAAGGGTGTCGTTTATGCCAGCAATTACCGGACCTATAGCTATCAATTCCATATCGGGCGGAGTCGTAAACTTTGGTGATTCCTTTTACCTTTCTCCAAAAAGCTCTTCTAAATCTGCGCTCGGTTCGGGAGCAGGCAACACCGGAGATTTCCTGTTATTAAACAACGTTGTCAATGCGACAAACTATATAGACCCCGATGTCAACGATCAGGATATGGTTGGAAATGCATGAAAAGCAGCCGCTCTATATGGAGAGGGCTGCTTTTTGGTGTTCAGTTTTTTCGTTCATTTGGTTTTTTTGTTTTCACAAGCTTTTCCGGGAGGCTGGTTTCTGATCCAGTTCACAATCGGGCGAGTTTCGGATCACGCCGCAATTCGTCAACCCCGAAAGCCTGACTGCCGGCTCCTGATTCGTATACAGGGCTTGATCCTGTTTATGGCAGGGGATGCAAAGCATCGCAGCCGAAAGAATGTCCCGCCTTCTTCCTTAGGCGTCAGGTGCCAAAAGGGACTGGTGCAATGAGTCTGTCAACTCCTTATTCTCCCTGCGGTCCGCAACCATACGGGGCTCTCTCGCCTTCTTGAAAGGCTTAGAAGCACATTTAACCCCTTTTTTTATTTCCGCCAAAAAGTTGAACAGTCTGCCTTATCTACCATATTAAACTCGATCATTTTCTTAAGTAATGAGAAATCAATCGGACGATCCCACGGGATGCGTACCAACTGCTTGGTATGCTCATAGCCAGCCTGCACTATATCATCAGAAAAATGAATGATCCCTGCCCTTTCAGGGGAAACAGCCAAATGATTTTTGGATACGCTAAAGCCAATAATAAATGTACCATGATCGGTAAACATAGGCTGGTTCCACTTAATTGCCGGCATTAAGTTTGGAAATTCCTTGGTTATCCAGACCAAAACTTTTTCCGTCCGAGCCCGGTGTTCCGTATGATCAATATTTGCTAAATATTCTTTAAAAACGTCCATATTGCTCCCTTCTAAAATAAAAATTATGTTTGAACGATGTAATTTTTATGCCGAACTTTGTTAGGAAACTATGTTAGCAATGATTGTTTTGTGTTCTTCCGCTTGTTTGTCAGCCGCACATGACGGCGCCGCATCATTCACATGTCCCTCGGCAGGTTTCGCCATCTTTTTCCTTTTCTACATCAGCTCTAATGTGACACGGGTGCCTTTTCCGCTCGGCTCGGCCGGATGAACGATGAGTTTTTTCGGCAGCCGCGCCCTCAGCTCCTGCACGTGGCTGATCACCCCGACAGACAGATTGTCTGATTGGAGCTTTTCAAGCGCGGTGACAACGGTATCCAATAATCCTTGGTCAAGAGTGCCGAAGCCTTCATCTAAGAAAAAGAATTGCAGCGGATATTGCCCCCGCAGCTGAATTTGAGCGGACAATGCAAGCGCAAGCGACAGCGAAGTAAGGAACGTCTCCCCTCCTGAAAGGCTTGATACGGGACGTTTGACGCCCCCGTTTGCATCGTCGCGCATGACGAAGCCGCCTTCTGAATCGACTAATATCGCATATCGCTGCCGTGTCAGCGCCCCGAGCCGGGCAGAGGCATCACGCGCCACGCTTTCCAGCTGTTCTTCGGCTAAGAATTCGACAAATGTATTGCCTTTACATACGGACTGAAGCTTATCAAGCCTGTCGATATGCGTCTGCCAGCTTTTCAGCTCGGCTTCGATTTCTTTAAAGCGTTTATGCTGTTCTTTCATGACCGTAAAGGCTTTCGCCTGCGCCCCTTTTTCCTCCATGGCGGCGCCGAATTCCGCCTCCGCCTGCTGCAGCAGCGAAACGGTCTCTGTCCATTCTTCTTGAGTTACTTGCCGTTCGGCTAATTTATCAGTGACGCGGCGGATATTTGCAATCAGCTGTTTTGTACGGTCTTGAAATTCATCAATTTCTTTTTTTATCTGCTCTGACTGCTCTTGCGGAAGCAGGCTTTTTTTGACATCGGCTGCTTCTGTAAAGACGGTGTCTTTCGAGCGTTCCCGCCAGTCTTTTTCCGCTTTCTCAAGTGCTGCCTTTGCATCCCTTAATGAAATGTCACTGCCGGAAGCCCGTCCTTTTGCTTCATTTAGAGACTGCTGGGCCTGCTTCAGCTCGTCAAAAAGGGTTTGTTCTTTCGTTTTTAACAGCTTTAATTCGCTTTGCACCGCTTCGAGCTTTGCGGCGATCGGCGTTCCTTCAGCTGACGTACCGAGCTCGTTTTCATAACCTTCGATGACCTGCCGGAGGCGCTCTGACGCATAGTGAAGCTCCAGCCGCTCCCGTTCAAGCTGATGGCATTTTTCCTGCAGCTGTTCTTTTTCCTCTTCATGCTCTTTCAGAAATGCGATGCTGCGTTCAATTCGCTTCTCGCATTCCTCGGCTTGCTGATCCTTCTCTTCTATGGACGCCTGCCGTTTGTCAATTTGGTTCAGCGGCACATCCCCGCATGCTTCGTTATACTGCCGCAGCCGGTTTTCTGACAACGATTGAAGCTCCTCTAACGACTCGCGTAGGCGCTCCGCTTCTTTTTCCTCGTAGCGAATCCGTTCGTTCAGCTGTTCCGCCTGTTTAACGGTGTTTTGATATGCGCTGATCAGCTTTGTGACCTTCATTTTGACCGACAGCAAATCCTGCTTCATTTGTTTCCATTCCAAACGGACGGCGCCGAACGCTTCATCGAGCGGGAGGCCGTGGATGGAAGAAGCTGCTTCAAGCTCCGGCACTTGGGCTGTTTGTAAAAACGGGCATTCTTCGATGAAGCGCCCTGACTGCTCCTCTAATGTAACCTTTGCTGTCAGCACTTCCTGAGAAAGGGACGCCGCTTCACCCAGCAGCGCCTCGATCTGCTGTAAATGTTCTTGTGTGTCCGTATCAGGCGTGTAGGTTTCGTGTGCGGATTGCGTTCGGTCATGATGGGTTGAGCCGCACACGGGACAAGGCTTTCCTTCGATTAGTTTTTCCGATAATTCTTTCGTTAATGCAGCCGTTCTCGCTTCCTCACGACGGATGCGGAGTTCCGTTTGCGTCTCGTTTGCCCTCTCGGATGCGGCCTTAATTGACTTTTCCGTTTCACATACCATATGATAAACGGCTTGAACCGTCTGATAGGCGCGGATGATCTCTTCCTCTTCTGTTTTTGCTTTAGCGGCGAGCGCCTTGTGTTCGTCATTCAGCTTTTCTAAGCTTTTCGTTTGCCTTTCAAGGTTTGCCTTTTCTTTTGTGATTTGTTCTTTTGTCTGCTGAATGCCGAGCGCAAGCTGTGCTGCGGTTTGGCATTTTTTCCGTTCATCGGCGGTCACCTGGACTGTTTTCAGCTGCTCTTTCAGCTCATTCTGCCGTTCTTGCCCGCGTGTCAGACGGTCTTTGACTGCGATCAGCTGTTTTGAAGCCGCTTCGAATTCTTCCTCTTTTTTGCTGCGCTCCGCCTTTGTTTTTGCGGCTTCTTTTTTCGCTTCCGTCAGCTTTTGCTCGGTTTCTAAAAGCCTTGCGTAAAGCTCCTGCTCCTTCAGCAGCTTCGGTTCCTGTTCAGCTTTATGGGCCCGCCATTTCTCATAAGCTTCATTTTTTTGGTCAAATAATGCGGTTTCTGCCGCTAATTGCCGTTCGGCCAGTTCGTGCTCCCGTATGGCCCGTTCGTTTTGACGGACGGCTTCACGGTAACGATCGGCGTACGGCTCTAACGCCGCAGCGGATTCCGCTTCTGCAAGCCGATTTGTTAAGGCGATGATGTGCGGCCGTTTTTCATCAAGACCGCTTTGCTGCCGTTCATATTCGTTTTTTTCTGTTTGCAGATTCCAAATCTCCTGATGGTCCTGATGGCGCTCTTTTGCTTGTGCGCGTTTCTTTTCCGCGGCCTCAAGGCGCTCCTTTGCCTCCTGAAACTGCTGCTCGGCCTGTTGCAGCGCTTCCTCTCCGGCATCGCCGAGACCTGACTGCTCCGCAAGCATTTCATTTTTTTTCGCGGCCGCTTCCTGCGCCCGCCGCCGCAATCTTTTGACAAGCCTGTCTCCATATTGCTCCAGATTAAAGAGACGCTGGAGCATGTGCCTGCGTTCTGTGCCTTTGAGCGAAAGGAATTCCGCGAACTTCCCTTGAGGCAGAACGACGGCTCTTGTAAAGTCGTCAATGGTCAGCCCGAGAAGCTCCTCCACTTTTTTATTCACTTCATTTGCTTTATCGGCAAGCACGGTTTGTTCCTCTTTTATTTCAATCAAACGGCAGAGGGCTGTTTTGACCTTTGTTTCATCCGTTCTCTTAAACACGCGCTCCACCTTGTAAGAAATCCGATGGTTGGCTTGCAGCGCGAATGTAAAAGAAACGGCGAGCTGATCTTCCGCATGGTTCAGAATGCCGTGCGTATTATTCGCGGCGCGCTCCACTTTTCCGTATAACGCAAGTGTCATCGCGTCAAGAATAGAGGATTTTCCGCTGCCCGTCGGCCCGAAAATCCCGAAAACCCCGGCGCCTGACAGTCCGGCAAAATCGATGGTCTGCTCCTCTCTGAAACTGTGGAGCCCTTTTATCGTTAACAGGATCGGCTTCATTTCACATCCTCCTCATCATCTGCTGACGCAAGCTCTAAAAACAGCTTGACCATCTCATCATCAGGTACGGCGCCGCCCGTTTGTTTTTCATAAAATGTCTTAAACCGATCCTCAATTGACATCTGTTTCACTTCAATCCGATCTCTGTCCGTCTTCTTCTCCGCAAAAATCGGCCTGATGTGGATAAAGCCCGGATGCGCCTTTCTCAGCCGGTGAATCTCCTCTAGAGAAAGCTGATCCGTCAAATGGATATCAAGATCGATCCAGGCGTTCCGGTCACGTCCTTCATCCAGCCAGCCATGGACTTCACTCAGCCCGTTCGCCTTCCACTTGACAAGCGGTTTTCCGGCGGATAAGAAAATCTCTTCCCACTTCGCTTCACCGCCGGGCCGGGCTTCTACAACCGTCACCGATTTGGCGTAGCCGGCTTCTGAAAAGCTGTACGCCAGCGGGGATCCGGAATAACGGGAAGCCGTTTTGGCCCGCTTGATCGTTTGCGGACGGTGCAGGTGGCCGAGAGCCACGTATGCGGCATCATGGGGAAGGCTTTCTGCTGCGACCGTGTAGGCGCCTCCAACTTCAATCGGCCGCTCGGAATCGGTTTGGTTTCCGCCTGCGACATAAATGTGGCTTGCCGCGATTTTAACAGCATCATCCCGGCACAATCCGCACATATGTGAAAATGCCTGTCTAATTTTCACATCGTAATGGTCCCGGAGAAGCTTTTCCTCAAACGTATCAGACAGCACTTCGTTTAATCTCGCCTCTGACGGATACGCAAGCGCAGCAACAGCTAACAGCTCGCCTGCCGAAGGAACTTCAATGTGGATAGGTTCTGTCCGCGGATAGCCGATTAAATGAATGCCCCGTTCATTTGTTAATGAGGAAGCCGCCGCCAGCCTGTCAGGATTGTCGTGATTCCCGGCAATGACGACAACCGGGCGTTTTCCGCCGTCAGAAAGGGCGGAAAGGCTTTCGTAATACAATTGCTCGGCGAGCGCGGGGGGATTTACCGTGTCAAATACATCTCCCGCCATAATGACCGCATCAATGTTTTCTTCCTTTACAATTGCGTTCAGCTCTTCCAATACCTCGGCCTGCTCGTTCAGACGGCTTCTGCCTTCAAGCGTTTTTCCGAGGTGCCAGTCGGCTGTATGTAAAATCCGCAAAATGCATTCACCTCACTTTTTAATAGAAAAAAAGATCCGCTCCTAATAGGAGCTCCGGATCTTCTTACAGCGTGAGCACGCGGCCTCCATCGAAGAAATAGAGCGCACGCCCTTTCACTTTTGTTTTTGTAATTTGTTCTACCGCTTTTGTATATAGTTCGATTTGTGTTTCATATCTTTTTTGAAGAATCGGAGCGGCGCCTTCAAATCCGCTGCGGAACTTTCCTTCAATCCGATCTGTTTTATAGTCAAGCAAATACAGTCCGTCAGCCGTTTCGTACAGACAATCAATAATTCCCTGCACCAGCAGCGGTTCGCCTGCCGTTTCAGCATCAGAATAAACCTCATTTGCCGGAAGCGCCATACTGAACGGCACTTCGCGGTCAATCCGTTTCGCCCTGAGAAGGTCTGCACCGACATCGGTATGGAAGAAATGTATGATTTCTTCGATTTCAATCGCGGCGCGCTGCTCTTCTGTCAGCAATTCCTTTTCATAAAGCGACCGGACCGTACGCTCCGCTTCTTCGGCAGTCGGCACATGCGTCAGCGGAATGTGCTGCATCACGGTATGCATCGCTGTTCCTTTTTCGGCGGCGGTCAGCCCTTTTTTCATCATAAAGCCCGGGCGCCTGTATAACAGACTGTCTCCGGACGGCTTTAAAAGGGAACGGCCGGTGTATTCATCCTCGTACTCTTGCTTTCGCTTCAATTCAGAAACAGACTGCTTCGTCCGGATGGCTGTCAGCTTTTGATACGGATACTCCCACTCAAGAAAACGGCGCGCCTGTTCGGCAAATGAAAATGAACCTGAGACCGGCTCGCCTTGTTTGATTGCTTCCAGACGCGCGCTTTTTTCTTCGGCACGTTCTTCGATATCATCATCGAGCAATTCACTATGCTGAAGCATGCGAATGTGAAAACGTGACGAATCTTGCGCGATGTCCTCCGGAGCCGCAAGACCCGGCGCTCTAAACGGCTCCATATCACGGTGGCGGATGAGCGCCGGCCCGATAAAGTCCAAATAGGATGACGCCTGATAACGGTCAAATTCAGAAAGAAGCCAATCTGTTTGACCTGCTTGGGCCTGCCATTTTGCCAGCTGTTTTTCACGGTTTTTGCAGGAACCGACGAGAAACAGCTTTTCCTTCGCTCTCGTCAGCGCCACGTACAGAACGCGAAGCTCTTCGGACAAAAGCTCTCTGCGCATTTTTTTCTTCATCGCAATAAGCGGAAGCGTCGGGTAGCTGATTCTAAGCTCCGGATGAATATATTTCGTGCCGAAGCCAAGCTCCTTGTCGAGCAGGTATGGTTTATTTACATCCATCATATTAAAGTTTCTGCCGAGTCCCGCAGTGAAGACGACAGGGAATTCAAGCCCTTTGCTGCTGTGGATCGTCATCAGTCGAACGACATCTTCCTGCTCGCTGAGCGCTCGGGCCGTCCCCAGATCATCACCGCGCTCCTGCATACGCTCGATAAACCGCAAGAAGCGAAATAAACCGCGGAATGCCGTCGCTTCGTAAGAGCGCGCCCGGTCGTACAAGACGCGTAAATTGGCCTGGCGCTGTTTTCCGCCCGGCATGCCGCCGACATAATCAAAGTATCCGGTGTCGCGGTACACTTCCCAAATAAGCTCAGACACTGAGTGATTCGTGGAAAATGACCGCCACTTTTGTAAGTCGGAATCAAACGTTCTCAGTTTTTGATAGAGCTTATCGTGTCTGTCTCCGCTTGCCAAATATGCTTTCACCGCTTCATAATACGGTGCTTTTTTATATTCCAGGCGAATCAGCGCAAGCTCGTTCTCATCACAGCCGACGATAGGAGAGCGCAGCACGGAGGCGAGCGGAATATCCTGATACGGATTATCAATCACCTTTAAGACAGAAAGCGCAGCCGCCACCTCAACGGCTTCAAAATAACCTGACGTCAAATTGGCGTAAACCGGAATGCCTTGGTTTTTCAGCTCTTCCATGATTTGCGGAGCCCACGGCATGGAACGCAGCAAAATGACAATATCCCGGTATTGGATGTTCCGGTGTGTTTTTGTTTTTCCGTCATACACCTTAAACGGTGATGAGACGAGCCGGCGAATCTCCTTCGCCATTGCTTTCGCTTCAAGCTGCACCGTTTCAAAATCTTCAGCACCCTCGTCACTTTCTGAATCATCGGCGCTGTCAATCAGCAGCAGCTCCGTTTTCGTCTCTTCATTCGGAGGATATGATGCCCCGAGCTTCAGTTCCGCCTGCTCATCATAATCCACCTCGCCGATTTTGCCGCCCATCAGCTGCTTAAACAAGAAATTGGTGCTGTCCAAAATATCCGATCTGCTCCGGAAATTTTGGTTAAGATCAATTTTCAGACCTGCGCCTTCCCCATTTTCGGTAAACCGTTTATATTTTCCGAGGAACAGAAGCGGCTCAGCCAGCCTGAAACGATAGATTGATTGCTTTACATCCCCTACCATAAACAGGTTTCCCGACTCCTCAGACCCGCTTTTGACAAGCTGCAATATCGATTCCTGCACCAGATTGGTATCTTGGTATTCATCAACAAGCACTTCTTGAAACTGCTCTTGGTAATATGCGGCGGCTTCACTTGCCGCCCGTTCTCCTTTTTCATTCACGTCAGATAAAATAGCCAGGCAATAATGTTCCAAATCCGAAAAATCAATGATCGATTTCTCTTGTTTTGCCGCTTCAAATCGTTTTCCGTATGAAATTACGAGCTGAACAAGAGTTTCAATGACAGGTTTCATGTCTTGTAAACTCTTCATATGCTCCTCAGGGCTTCTAGTAAAATAGTCAGTTTTTAATTTTTCGATCAGTTTTTTCGCGCCGTTTCGTAAATCAGTCGCTTCCTCTAAAAGCGCCTTGTCAAATTCGTCCCCTTTTACCGCCTTGGCGCGCTTAAATGTCACAGCGGGAACCCGTTTATACAGCTCCGTAAAGTCATGCCGGCAGCTGATCAGCTCCTCTATCTGCGCAAGATCATCGAGAAAATTGTCAGCGCGCGGCGCGGGGCCGCCGGGCGCTTTTGTAAGCTCAAGCGCCCGCTCGAGCTTTTGCTTTGCCCCGTCCAGCGCCATTGCGGCATCCTCGCTCACATATGCGTAAAACGGCAGCTCTTCAATCCGGCTTCCTTCAGTCACATCATACAGATGAACAAAGCTTTTCAGCCATGCTTCCGGGTCAGGGTGCGAACGGGAATACTCGTACACCCGCTTGACGAGAGCTTGAAGATCCAAATCGTGCCGATCCGTCGTATATCTGTCAACAAGCTCAAAAAACGCCTGATCTCCCTTTGCGTATTCGTCCTCAAACAGTTCATCAAGCACTTCATCTCCGAGCAGTTCGCCTTCCGTCTGGTCAGCCATCCGAAAACCGGGGTCAAGATCGATCATATAATAATATTTTCTCAGCACCTGCAAACAGAAGGAATGCAGCGTCGAAATACTGGCCTTATTTAAAAGGGACAGCTGCCGTCTGATATGCAAAGATCCGGGCCGTTTGGCCAGCTCTTTGTCCAAAGCCTCGGCGATCCGATGCTTCATTTCCGCCGCAGATGCGTTTGTAAATGTCACCACAAGAAGGCGGTCTACATCAATCGGCTCATCTTCAGCCGTTATTTTTCTGATCATTCGTTCGACAAGCACAGCGGTTTTGCCTGATCCGGCTGCTGCTGCAACAAGGATATCGCGGCCGGAAGAGACGATGGCGTTCCATTGGTCCATCGTCCATATGCTGTCTTGCGGTTTAGGAATGTGCATTATCATCCGCCTCCTTTTTCAGCCAATCGAGTATGGTGCCGTCTTTTTCGGCTTTCAGGCTTCGGTATTCGTTTTCCTCCAGTGATTCATCAAACTGGCATACGGATTTAAACGCGCAGAACGTACAAGGTGTCTTATCTTTCAGCTTATACGGGGTAATGGACACAAGTCCGTCTGTAATCGCCTCGCCCGCCTGCTGAAATGTCCGCCGCACATGGTCTGTAAGCAGATGAAAATCACGTTCCCCGACTACCGCAGAATCAGATCTTAAAGAACCGTCCTTTTTCAAACCGGCATTGATAATGTTCGACCGCCCTTCCTCCAATGTCGTATCCATCAGGCGGATCGCCTCCTGATCACCGAGCAAGAGGCCTTTCATTTTAAATTTCTTAAATATTTCTTGCTCAATTTCATCAAGCCCGAGCGGCAGATTCGCTTGAATCATCGGATCATGAATATGAAAATACAGCACTCCGGCCGGCGTCGCTTTCATGCCGAGCCAATCGGCTGAGTGTGTGATCGACAAATCAAGATAGGTAAGCATTTGCAGAGCGAGCCCGTAATACACTTCAGCCAGATCAAGGCCTTTATCGCTCGATTTATAATCAACGATTCTCAGCAGAAGGCCTTTTGAGCTTTCCGCTTTATCGACACGGTCAATCCGTCCGACAAGCTCCATCGTACATCCGTTTTTCAAAGTGAAGGTGAGCGGCGGCAGCGGGCCGTTCCCTCCAAAACCGAGCTCCAGCCCGATCGGGACAAAGCCGCTTGCCTTCGCATGTTCGCTTAATATGCCCGAAACGCGGGTGACGATTTTCTGCAGCTTTTCTTTTACATAAAAATGTCTGTTTGAACTGAGTAAAATCTCTTTTTGCAGCTTCGGCGCAAGCCGTTCTACCGCATCATAGGAGAAATTCCGGCACTGATCCTTCGTCAAATCGCGCCAATCCAGCTTTTGCTCGCGCAGACGGTCTGAAATCAGCTTCAGGCTGGAATGAAACAGCTGTCCGATATCCGGCGCTTCAAGCTTGAAAAACTGCCGCTCTTTTAATTGCAGCCCGTGGGATGCAAAATGGGAAAACTGGCAGGCGTTAAATGCCTCCATCCGGGATACGCTGCCTTTAATATGCTCTCCGTAAAGCTGACGCGAAACAGGCCGTTCAAGCCGTTGGGCATCATTGCGGAAAAACAGGCTGGAGAACAGCTTCTTTGCGCTCCATTTGTCAGGCCCATTTATCAGCACATTGTATGCGCTCCACCACACATCACTGATCTCATACTCTCTTGTCCATAATCTGAGCTGGCTTGCCGTATACGTTCGCGCCACCTGTTTATTGACAAGGTAATGAAGCTGCTCCTCTTCACTCACCTGCTCAGGATCACCCGCTAACAGCTTTTCCTGATGTTCCGGGAAAAGATCGCCTAGCCTGTTCACCACGATTGACGGCAGGAGCGTCTTTCCTTCCGCGTCGGCAATCGGGTATGACACATAAAGACGGTCAGAAGGGCTTGAAAGCGCCATATAGATCAGAAAATGTTCATCAAGGAGCCGCTCGCGGCCTGCGGAAGACAGCTCTACACCGATCGTTTTCAGCCACTCTCGATCGTCATCAGACAAAACGCCGCTTTCATCCGGCCGTGCGGGAAGGACGCCGTCGTTCGCTCCGATGACAAAAGTGCAGGACGTTCCATAAATTCTTGATAAATCCATATTGCCTACAAACACCTGGTCAAGCGCAGGGGGAATCAAAGAAAAATTGAGCGATTCCGCTCCCGTTTCAAACATTTGCTGAAACAGCGCCAAAGACATTTCATCTTCACCCATCATGCCGGCAAACTCCTCGAGAAGCTGAATGACGGCATCCCATGCCTGGCTGTGCTGCTGCGCTTCAATGATGTTTCCGGCCTCTTCCGCCCGCTGCCGTTTGCGGTCAAGTTTTAACGGAACATCGGTATCTTCCAAATAGAGATAAAGAGCTTCCGCCATGCTTTGTACTGTTTTTGCTTTTTTCAGCCGTTTTTGGAGCTGGAAAAGCGGCGCAGCAATCCATTCCTTCGTTTCGTTCAGCATGTCCTCAATCTCAATTTCTTGATCCGTTTGCGCAAACTCCTCATCCAGTGATACGAAGCGCCTGTATGTAAAACGGTCTCCGTTCGTCCAGCGCTCGCCCTTAATTCCATAGGCGATACAATAGTTTTCGAGCTGATCGACCTGTTCTCTCATCTTCCGCTCCGGCTGATCAAGAGGGAATAGCAGTTCGGTTTTCGCACAGCGAAACACCGCTTCATATCTCCAATTTCCCTTCACCACATCCAAGCTTGAGCGGATAAATTCAATGAGCGGGTGATGCTGCATAGAAGCTTTTCCGTCAATAAAGTAAGGAAGCTCGTAATCTGCAAACACTTCTTTCAGCACATCTTTATAATCTTCCGGCTGTCGGATGAGAATAGCCATATCTCTGTACCGATACCCTTTGTCCCTGACAAGGGAATGAATTTCCCGGGCAATACCCTCCAGCTCCGCTCTTCTGTTTTGCGCCTGCATAACAGTAAAAGCCTCCTGACCGTTTACAAACGGACGAGCCGGACGCACATCATATTGCGCCTCGGCGTGGGCAAGCTCAGGCGCATGTTTATGCCTTTTTGTGCCATGCAGTTCTTTACAGGAAATATCAGCGTTCAGTTCCTTTGCCGTCTGGTAAAGCTTATAGTATGTGCTGCCCGTCATTCTGAACAAATCCAGCTCATCGGGCGCGCGCTCTGCCGAAGGTTTGTCAGCCGTCAATGAAAATGTCACATGTTCAGCCTGCATAATCAGCTGTTCCAGCACTCTGAATTCCTGCGGCGTAAATTGGTAAAAGCCGTCCACATAGATACGGGCGCCTTTTATATCATCCGCCAAAGGGATCTGCTGTGCGAGCAGCGTCAAATAATCCTCTGAATGCAAGTATTGGCCGTCAAGGCTTCTTTCCATCTGCTGATATAAGAGCCCTAAATCATGCAGCTTTTCAGCCAGCACCCGCTCTCCGCGATATTCAGACGACGTTCCGCTCTCTGCCATCCGGCGGATATCGGCGGGCTCAAGACAGTAGCGCTTAAACTCTGTCAGCATCCTTTCCACCTGCTCGGTAAATCCGCTTTTATCACTTGCCTTTTGATACACTTTGAAATCGTGCTTATGTTCTTCAATCAGCTTTCTCAAAAGCATTTGCACGCCAGTCGTCGTCACAAACGGGCGGTTCATTCCGCCGGTATTCTGAAGCACACGCCATGCTAAACGTGAAAAGCTGAATACTTGAGCGCGTATCATGCCGCCGATATCAGGCGTTTTAGCAAGCTCATATTCCATTAAAAACGTCATTTGATCCGGGACTAGAAAAATGATAGGCTTCCCGAACGGCTCCCGGCGCAGTTCATCTTGAATGCTGTCGATTATCAGCCTCGTTTTCCCACTCCCGGATCTGCCTACTAAAAACTCAACACCCAATTAGAAGACCCCTCTCTTTTTACCTTTCTACATTTTATCGAAAATTGACGAAAATGACCAATCTGATCTGCTGGTAAAAACGGGATGCTTGTTTTAAAAAGATCAGTTTTTGTCCAACCTAAAAAGAAAAAGGATTAAACATATGTCAGAATATCCCGAAGTCATTATACGAACCGCCCTTTCGTTCAGTATTCTTTTTATCGGCGCCCGTTTACTCGGAAAACAAACCATTTCACAAATGACGCTTTTTGATTTCATTGCAGCCATCTCGCTCGGCGCCATTACGGCAAATTTATCGTTTAATACAAAGCTGCCGATTCATTATACTGTCATTGCTTACACCATCTTTGTAACGATCATTTACGGAGTCGCATATTTTTCTATGAAAAACAGAGCCGTCAGAGGCTTCTTTGCAGGAAAACCGACCATTGTTATCCAAAACGGCAAAATACTCGAAAACAACATGAAAACAATGCGTTATACCATCGACTATCTAAACCAGCAGCTGCGTGAAAAAGATATATTTGACGTTTCTCAAGTCCAAACCGCCATAATCGAAACGAACGGAGGCATGTCTGTTGAAAAAAAACCGGAATATGCGGCCGTCACAAGACAAGACCTCGGCATTTCCGCCGAACAGAAAAAAAACTTTGCGGTAGAGCTCGTCATGGACGGAGAACTGGTCACTAAGAACCTGAAAGAAAACCACGTATCGGAAACGTGGCTGAGAAAAGAGCTGGACAAGAGGCAGCTTAAAGTGAGCGACGTCGTATACGCTGTCCGCGGAAGCAATGGCCGCCTGTTCATCGATACTTATGATGATCATATTACATCTCCCGTCGATCAAGAATAAGCAATGATATCCGCACATGTCACGGTATGTGATCGTATACTGTATAAAAAATACGGGGGTGAGCCCATGTACGACAATTACTTTCCTTGCACAGCCGTATACAGAGACGACTCTGTCCTCATAAAAGACCTTATAAAATCAATCAACGGAGAATACAGCGCCGTAATTTGCTACTCGATCCTGGCCGAGAAAGCGCCGACCGCAGAAATCAGAAAACGAATCGAACACATCAGAGAGGAAGAAGTGCGCCACCTTCACGCCTTTTCTTCACTGTATACCTCGATTACCAGAAAACACTTAACGCCCAAACAAACAGAGCATTGTCCGCATTCATATAGAGACGGGCTGAAGTCGGCTTTCTTCGACGAACAAAGAACGGCTGATTTTTATCTGCACGCAGCCGACAGATCCTCAAACCTTGAGGCGAAGCAATTATTTGCGCGCACGGCTCAAGACGAGCAGCGTCATGCCGTCTGGTTTTTATATGATATGATACATCTCCCCTCCCGCCACCCGGCAGGTTTGACTTCGAACTCGCCGGGAAAAGGATAACCATCCTGACACATTCGGGGGAGGTTATGCAAATGGTACAATTGCAAAATTCGCAAGCCTGTCTTGAGGCATGTATCAGCTGTATGGAGGCTTGCAACAGGTGTTTTCATCAGTGTCTGTCTGAGCAGAACCATGATGAATTAAGCGAATGCATTCGGCTTGACAGAGAATGCGCGGACATGTGCGCGTTTGCCGTACGGGCGATAGAAGCAGAAAGCCCGTTTGCAGCCGAGATTTGTGCGCTGTGCGCCGGCATTTGCGAAGCGTGCGCAAAAGAGTGCCAGATGCACGATCATGACCATTGCCAGGCGTGCGCAAAAGCATGCTTTACATGTGCTGAGGCCTGCCGGAAAATGGCGGCCTAGCGGAAAAAGCTCCTGATCAGGAGCTTTTTTTACGTTTACGATAAGAAAACCGAATGGCTGATGAGTAATAATTAATAATTTATTTATCTTAAAATCTATACTATAGTTATAGTAAGTTAACGAGCTTAACAATTAAATATGAACGTTTTAGGAAGAAGGGTTTTTAGTGAAGAAAGACAAACATCTCCTTTCGGATATCTGGTTTATCCTCATCAGTGCGGCAGGGGGGTTTCTTCTTTCGTTTACAGGTATGTCTATCGCATGGATGCTCGGAACGCTTATGGCCGGCTGCATCCTTTCCATCGTGCGGCCGCGCTGGCTGTTTATGGCGCCTGACAGAAGAGGCATTCACCGCAGATGGCTCGCGTTAGGACAAATGATTCTCGGAATCGAGCTTGGCCAGAAATTGAACTTGTCCGTACTTTCAGTCTTACGGGAGCACTGGCTGCCGGTGGGCATCATGCTGATTTTCTCCATTGTCATGGCCCTGTTTTCCGGATATGTGCTCTGGCGCTTCAGCCGGACGGACATGATGACAAGCTTTGTAGGCACGGCCCCCGGCGGTCTGTCCGCCATGCCCGGCATCGCTCAGGAAGTCGGCGCCAATACAGCCATCGTAAGCCTCATCCAGCTGATGCGCGTCCTCTTGGTCGTCATGACGATTCCGTTTCTGGTCATTTTCTTATTTACGAAACAAAACGGCGCATCTCAGGCAGCCGCAGGAGCGATGGCATCGGGAGCCGCAAATGCAGGGCTTATCCCCGTCCTGCTAACGGCCGGGTTTATTTTGGCCGCGTGGCTGTCCAGTAAAGGAGCCAAACTGCTGAAATTTCCGGCTCCGTGGCTGCTCGGCAGCATGATAGGCGTTGCGGCTGCTCAAATCGGCGTGTCAGGTTTTGCGGGGCAGGATATCCTGGCCTGGTGGCCGCCGGAAGCGAACCAGCTGTCTCAGATTTTTCTAGGCGCCACGATCGGTTCAAAAATGTATAAAAGCATGTTTACAGGCGTCACAAGGGTGCTTACCGTCGGATTCATTTCCTCAGTCGGGTTAATCGGGGCCATGATTCTGAGCGCGGTGATCGTTTCTAAGCTGACGGGCATTCCGATGATTACATCCGTTCTCGCCTTCGCACCCGGCGGCATCGCCGAGATGGCGGCAACCTCCATCACGCTGCATGAGGATTCGACCTTCGTCGTTGCGGTTCAGGTTATTCGGGTTATTCTTGTCATCGCCATGCTTCCGCCGTTTTACCGGCTGCTGCATCACCTTTCTCAAGAAGGCAGCGGCCAATTAGAAAAAAGAACCTGAACTTGATCATGTCTGCACAAAGTAAAAAACACGCATATCATCTGCGTGTTTTTTTCATTCGAAGAATCGGGTTCCATCAGCCTTGACAGAGCGCCAGTTTGCCGAAAGATCACGAAACAGCCGTTCAGCAAATAACAGCTCTTCTTCTGTATAGCGGTCCAAAAACCTCATAAACCGCTCCTTAATGTTTTCGTGGTACTCATGATGAAGGCTGTGAAGCTCTTTCCCAGCAGGCGCCAGCCGGAAATAGACTTCCTTTTTATTATCGCTCAGCCGGGTTCTGCGCAGAAAGCCTGCTTGTAAAAACTTCGAGCAGATTCTTGATACAGTGGCTTTTGTTGTCTCCATTTTATCAGTGATCGATGTCACATTAATCGGCTCATGATCTCCGATACAAGACAATACATGAATTTCCGTCAGCGTCAGCTGAAGTTTTTTGCCGTTTTCCTCACGGAGCTGCTCAATCCGCCCGGCCAAAGAAGCTCTGATTTCCTCCTCACACCTCTCCTGCTGGTGAAAAATATCAGTCAATCGTTCAAGAATCGTATGCTTTGCGTGTTCAAGATGGCTGGAATCCAACTGCCGGTCACCCTTCCGTATTCATTTGTTTCTTCTACTATATCGTTTTGTTACGGAAGAAACAATCGAATCACGAAAAATGTTATGACTTCAATCCCCAGCGCTTCATACCGGCCAATACGACTTCTTCCGCATCGGTTCTTAATACGTCCGCCGCCCAAGCCACATGGCCGTCCGGCCGTATCAATACGGTATGGACATTCTGCCAATCGGCACGCGTTTCAGAAAGAAAAGCCCGGACAGCCGCCACTCTCCCTGTATCAAAATCGGCAGGTATGCTTTCTCTTAATGACAGCAGCACAAATGCGCCCTTCCGAAGAAAATCATACAGCCGGACGGCACGGCCGTCCTGAAGAATAAGCTCCATATCCGGCAGCCGTTTTCCGTTGAGGACATGCGGCGGCATATCGGGATCAGGTTCGTAATGCACATCAAGAGCAGATATTTTCCCCGCTATATATCGATTGGATTCCGGAAAAGCCAATAAAGCTGACACCGTGTCCCTTAATGCGAGCCCCGAGTCGGTGAAATCGATCAGCCTCGTCTGCACTTCTGTATTGCGCAAAATGTCTTCCCCCGCTCTGTGCCTTTCCTCATGATAGCTGTCCAAAAGATGCGGCGGCGCTTCACCTTTGATTTGCGAGGCCAGCTTCCACCCGAGGTTGACTGCATCCTGAAGCCCCGCATTCAGCCCTTGCCCTCCAGCAGGAAAATGAATGTGCGCCGCATCCCCCGCAACCAAAATCCGGCCGGAACGATACCGGTCAGCTTGCCGCTGCGCATTGCCAAACCGTGACATCCACACAGGATCACTCAGCCCGAAATCCGTTCCGCATATCCGGCGGAGCTCTTTCTTCAGCTCATTTTCGGTGACCGGTTCATCTTTCCGCTTTTGCGGCAGGTGCGGAGAAACGATAATGACACGGTAAAGACCGTCCGGCAGAGGGACAATGACAGCTGCTCCCTGTTGACCGCACACTGAAAAAAATGCTGACTCAGGCGGATTTTTCAGCGCGGCGTCCCCGAGCGTCCCCGTCATTGTGGCATCCGTGCCCGGAAAAGCGATCCCGGCCTGTTTCCGCACGATGCTTCCCGCTCCGTCCGCGCCGACAGCATATATGCTGTCTATCGTACGGATGCCGCTGCCGTCTTGCAATACCGTCTGCACCCCGTTCTCATGCTGCGTCACAGCCAAAACTTCCGTCCCGCGCACGATCTCAGCGCCTAAGCCTGCCGCATACTCTTCCAAAAGCCGCTCTGTATCTGCCTGAGGTAGCAATAGTGAATAATTTTGCTTTGAATCCAGCACAGAAAAATCGAGACGGGCATCCAGCATAGAAAAATGGCCGGCAGACAGTTTTGTTCCTTCGGCCAGAAATCGCTCCAATATGCCTCTCATCGCCAAAAGCTCCAGCGTGCGCGGATGCAGAACGAGCGCTTTTGAATACGGCACCGTTTCCTTCAGACGTTCAATGACACACGTTTTCACCCCGGCCAGCGCAAGTTCTGACGCAAGCATAAGCCCGACCGGCCCTCCCCCGATAATGACAGCCTCTGTTTTCATTTGATCAGCTCCTTCTTTTTTGTTACGCACGAAACAAAAAAAACCAAAAATAAAGTGTGTATTTTTTGTTACACGCGTAACAATTTTCATTATAAACTTACTTCCAAATATTCGCAATCATTTTTCTGCAAAAAAGACGCCCTTCATTTGGCGTCTGATTCATTGATGACCCCGACAATATTTTTATCCTTAATCGGGCCGAAGTGGCGGCTGTCGAAGCTGTATATACGGTTGTCACCGACGACAAAATATTGTCCCTTCGGTATCTTTTTCCGGCCTGTCGTTTCCTTCAATGTATAGTCACCGGTCACATGGCTTCCGGAAGACAGCGATGACTTCAATGGTTTCAAAAACGGCTCGGCCACGCGTTTTCCGTTTACATACAGCTGATCATCCCTGTATGCAATGGACTCGCCGGGCAGTCCGATGACACGTTTAATCAGCACTTTATGATGCGGGCCTTTAAACAGAACAATATCGAAGCGGCGGATTGTTTTATAACGATGGGAAAACTTGTTGACCATCAGCTCATTTCCTTGTTTAAAGGTCGGATTCATACTGATTCCTTCAACTTTATAATCAATAAAAATGGCATTTTTTAATTGTATGGCCAAAACAACGATAAGCACGCCGGCTATAAACCAAAACCGTTTTTTCAAGATTCTTGTCTCCCTCCGTCTTTCTCATGCTGACTGACTCTTGTGTGTAAACGCCGCTCGATACGCTTTCCGGCATACCACAGCGCAGCGATCACCGCGATCGCAATTACCATCCGGACGGGCTGTGTGATGAGCGCGTGAAGATCATATCCGATAAAGCTGATCATAAAGATCATGACCAATTTCCCCATGGCAGCGGCTGTCATAAACTGCAGCGCACCTACCCGTGACAGGCCGGCAACAACATGCACCGCGGCCGAAGGCGTAAAGGGAAAGCACAGTAAAATAAACAGCGGGCCGAATCCATGGCGCTCCACCCAAAGCATCATCTTTCTTACTGATTGATGCCTCCGGATAAAACCGAAAGCCCTTTTCTGACCGAAGCGGCGGACGGTATAAAACATAAGCACCGATCCCGCGGCCGATCCGAGCCAAGACAGAAAAAAACCTTCCCACAATCCAAACGAATTCGTATTCGCTACAACAAACGCAACAAGCGGCAAAAATGGAAGAAACGCTTCAATAAAAGGTAAAAGTACCGCAGCAGCAGGACCGAAAGATCTATAACTTTGGAACCACTCCGTCAGCTGCTCCTCAGTCAAATATGAAAAGAATTGCTCCAACGTTTATACTCCTTAACGAGTTTGTCTATCCTTATTCTACACATTATCTCCGAAAAACGAAAATGTTTACGGGATTTTCTGTCTTGAAACATAACGAAAACGAGTATAGAATAAAAACAAGAACAAACGTTCTCTTTAAGAAAGAAGGAGTTTTTATGCCTAACATCCAGACTGACACCATTAATCTCATTGAACGGGGGTTGTTTTTACCCATGGCTGTCACCATCCTGAACCGGGATCTAGAAGCGCTTGACTCATGCCCGTTCAAATTAAAACAACCCTATAAACAGCTTATCAGCTGCTCTTTAAAATTAGCACAAAAGGATTTGGCTGATGTTCGAAAACAGTTAAGAAAGCGTAAAATTAAAATATATGAGGAGGACAGGGATGAAGCATTTACGCTTTATGTCTGCACCGTAAACGGGTATGAAGAAAAGCACCGCTATTTCAATCCCAGAATTCGGGAACAGGTAAACACCTTGCTGGAATATTATCTGTTTGCCGCTAAAACTTAAAAAGCAGCACGGACTGCTTTTACTTTTCCTCACCGTAAATTTCAGACTATTCACACTATACATTCAACATGATTTTATTTATAATTCGGGACACGCTGTTTTTTATTTAAAAGGAGGAATGTTATGAAACTGATTCATGTACTCGCTGCCCTGCCCTTTTTAGGAATTCTTGCCGGCATCCCATTCGCCAATCGGGTGACCCCTTATCTTTTCGGTATGCCTTTCATCCTTGCATATGTTGTCATATGGGCCTTGCTGACCTCTGTGCTGATGGCGGCTGTTTACAAACTGGACAAGGAAAACAAGGCGGGTGATGCAGAATGAACGCAGCTTTCATCATGATGGCCGCCGTGCTCTTATTTTGTGTATATCTTGGAATCCGCGCCCGAAAAGGAAAAAATATGGACCTTGAACAATGGACGGTTGGCGGACGCGGCTTCAGCACGTTGTTTGTCTTTTTATTAATGGCGGGAGAAATTTACACGACCTTTACGTTTCTCGGCGGAAGCGGATGGGCTTACGGAAAAGGAGGCCCCGCCTTTTATATCATCGCTTACGGCTGCCTCGCTTACATTTTGTCGTACTGGCTTTTGCCGGCGGTCTGGGCCTATGCCAAAAAACATAAACTGATGTCACAATCTGATTTCTTCATTTCAAAATATAAAAGTCCGCTCCTCGGTATTCTCGTGTCACTCGTGGGCATTTGCGCCCTCATTCCCTACCTCGTCCTGCAGCTGAAAGGCCTCGGATTGATTGTTTCGGCAACATCCTACGGGCTGATTTCCCCGTCCGCCGCGATCTGGATCGGTGCAGCATCCATCACGATATATGTCATGATTTCAGGCATTCACGGATCTGCCTGGATATCAGTCGTCAAAGATATTATGATTTTAGGTGTTGTGTTATATTTAGGAATTTACATGCCGATTCATTACTATGGCGGCTTTTCAGAAATGTTCAGAGAAATTGAAGCCGCAAAACCGGGTTTTCTCACTCTCCCTGAAACCGGACAGAGCGTTTCATGGTTCAGCTCGACCGTCCTGCTGACAGCCCTCGGCTTTTACATGTGGCCCCATACCTTCGCAGCATCATATTCAGCAGAGCATCCGCGGGTTTTCCGGAAAAACGCGATCATGATGCCTCTATACCAGCTAGTCCTGCTGTTTGTCATCTTTGTCGGATTTGCGGCGATTCTCCAAGTGCCCGGATTAAAAGGAGCAGATACGGATCTCGCATTATTAAAGCTTTCACTGCAAACATTTGATCCTTGGTTTGTCGGCATTATCGGGGCGGCGGGAATACTGACAGCGCTTGTTCCCGGTTCGATGATTTTAATGGCCTCAAGCACGCTGTTCGCTAAAAATGTATATAAAGCCATCGCACCCGAAGCATCCGACAAAACGGTATCACAATTGGCAAAATACGCCGTTCCCGTGATTGCGCTGATTTCCGTGTGTTTTACGCTGAAAGGCGGAAACACCATCGTCACCTTGCTTTTAATGGGATACAGCCTCGTCACACAGCTTTTCCCGGCGCTTGTATTCAGCCTGCCGAAACAGCGTTTTGTCACGAGCCAAGGCGCTTTTGCCGGCATATTGGCAGGGGTCGGAACGGTTGCGTTCATCACGCTGACCAAATCGACCATCGGAACCCTTTTCCCGTCCCTCCCGCAAACCGTTAAAGATATGAATACAGGCATTATCGCATTGGTTTTGAATACGGCAGTTATGTTTGCGGTCAGCGCCGCTGTCAGAAAAAAACAAATCAATGCAGCCGAAAGGGCCGCATAGATGGTAAGATAGAGGTATGTGATACATGAAAGGGGAACCCTGTATGATCATGACAACAACTGATACCATTGCCGCAAAACAGATCACAGAAGTAAAAGGATTGGTGACAAGCAGCATCGTCCAGTCCCGCCACATCGGAAAAGACCTGCTCGCAGGCTTAAAATCAGTCGTCGGCGGCGAATTGAAAAGCTATACGGAGATGCTGGAGGATTCAAAAAAGGCCGTAAAAGAGCGGTTAATCAGAGAGGCTGAACTGCTGGGAGCCAATGCCATCGTCGGTCTGCGGTTTGAACTGACCGCCGGACAAAACACATCTGAATTAATCGGATACGGAACAGCAGTGACCGTCGAGTAATCTCAAAAAAATAAGGCCCCTTATAAAGGGCCTTGTTTTTTTTATTTCTCACATGCGATATAATCTTTATCCCGATCAAGCTTTCGATTGGCATCGTAAAGCGCTTTTGACACGTACGGCTTGTACTTTGTTTTTCCGCCCTTGTTTTTCACTTTAGATGTACGGGCCACTCCGCCTTTGTACACCTTATTCAGCGCTTTGCAGTTTTGATACGTTTTAACCTTTGTTTTTGCCTCTGCTTTTTGCCCCGCTCCGTAAGAACAGCTGAACACCAGACCTAAAGACAAAAGCACGGCTGCCGTCTTTTTCATCTCTGTCATCCCCCGTTATGTAAATGTCGTATTACTGAACATATCATAATTCAAATAATAACCATTTACAAGATAAATAGGTAAAAAGATTCAAATAGGCTTTCCCCGGCACCTTCTATATGGAATTTCTTCCAGAATATTTTTATAATGTATGATGATAGCGCTATCTAACTATGATTTCAGGAGGAGAAAAATGATGATCAAAAAAGGGCTGCTTGCGGGCGCGCTCACTGTAACCGTTCTTTTTGGCACATGTTCGGCGGATATACCGGGGCTTATCAGCCCAAAAACGGCGGAAGCGGCGGCTCAGCTCAGTAAAGGAATCGGCGGAAGGGCCTACCTGAACAGCACCGGGTCCATTCTCGTCACGAAAATTCAGCTGCCAAGCTCCATTCAGGTGTCAAATGGAACAGCCTATATTTATTCCGGCTTTACCGGAGGCACAGAAGCCGATATCGGGCTTCAATACAGTGAGAAGTATAACGTATGGAAACCGATTATGAAAGTCGGTTCTAAAGGTCAGAGCGAGGTCCGGTACCTTGAAGGAGAAAGCCAATTCACTTATACGAAAGGCTTCCGTCCCGGCAGCACCGTGCAGCTGACAATTTACAAAAACCTTAACGGTAATACCCGCGCAACATACTGGGGCACGAACAATGACGGATACAGCGGCCGCATCATCTCAGAAATCAGCCAAACAAACGTCGGCGCCATCTCAAAATGGAAAACGCTCGCAACCGTTGCCGTGACATCGGAAGATCAGCGCCCTGCTATCAAATCAAACTTCTCGACATCATTTACAAACATCACCATCGACAACAAAGCGGTCACACCCGTCATCGATACGCAAGACTTTGCCAAAGTGACAGTCTCCGGCAACAGCGTCAATATGTCTGTCGTCAAATAAACATTTTAAACGCACGGCTCATATGGCCGTGCGTTTCACTGAATCATTGGAATTGCGGAAGATTTTCATGTACACTTTATGTAAATCGTTTTCATGTTCTGATGCCGCATTGTTGAAGATTGCATGAAACGATGAAAATATTGTTAAAATATGATCATGCACCTCCAAAAATGATTGACGTTCAGTCATTTTATGGTGCAGCCCTGATTATCTATTGATGTAGGAGCGAACAGAATGAGCAGAGAAAAAAGGCTTGAATTGAAGAAAGTTGAAACGAAACATTTACAACAGTTTAACCAGCTGTTGCGGTATGTTTTCCAAGTAACGAACAGTAATTTGCATGAAGTGGGCTGGAAGGAACCAGAGATTGTGTCTGCGAAACTTCCTGTATTGGAACAAGCACACGTATTAGGATGGTTTGATAAAGATAAACTGGTTTCACAAGTTGCGGTATACCCTTTCCAAGTGCGAATTTTTAATAAAACGTATGAAATGGGCGGCGTGACGGGAGTCGGGACTTATCCCGAATACGCCAATATGGGATTAATGGCCAAACTGTTATATAAAGCTTTAGTCGATATGCGGGAGCGGGGACAATCCGTTTCCTACCTCTTCCCTTACTCAATTCCTTACTACAGACGAAAAGGCTGGGAAATCATAAGCGATAAAATGACCTTTGAAGTGAAAGATTTTCAGCTTCCGAAAATGAGAACGGTTTTGGGTGAAGTTGAGCGCGTAGATCCGGATCATGAGGTGATCAAGGAAGTCTACAGCCGCTTCGCGCACCAAAACCATGCCGCCATGATCAGGAATGATTTAGCATGGGATGAATATTGGCGCTGGGATTTAGATGACCTCACAGCAGCGGTTTATTATGACCAATCCAGACAAGCGAACGGGTATGTGCTTTATTGGATTGCGGATGAAATTTTTCATATTAAAGAAATGGTTTATGTGAATGAAGAGGCGCGAAGAGGTTTGTGGAACTTTATATCTGCCCATTTCTCTATGGTCACAAAAGTCGTGGGTAATAATTATTCTAATGAACCGATTGCCTTTCTGTTAGAAGATGCCGAGATTAAGGAAACGATTTCTCCTTACTTTATGGCCCGTATTGTTGATATTGAACAGTTTATGAATCAGTATCCTTTCAAACCGCAAAAAGAGAAACGGTCATGGACGTTTACATTAGACGATCCGCTGCTTGAATGGAATCAAGGTGTCTTTACCGTCGAAATCTCCCCTGAAGGGAAAGGGGTTTTAAAGCGAGGCGGAGATCCTGAAACAGCGAAAGCGGATATACAAACGATGACAGCCTTATTATTTGCTTATCGGAAACCTGAATATCTTCACCGGATAGGCCGGCTGGAATGCAGCCTTGGCACATTGGAATTAATCGAAGACCTGTTAGAAACACAAACCCCTTATTTCTCAGATTACTTTTAATCAAAAACAACCCTCCTCAGGGTTGTTTTTTTACTGCCCGCTCGCAAACCACGCTCCCCGAAGCAGAGAAATTCCTTCCTCAATTTTCTCCTCTGAAAGTCCGCCGAAGCCGAGGATAACCAATGATGATTCAGCCTCCTCACGATTGATCCAATATGAAGATGTATCATACACCCTGACACCGGCTGCTTGTGCTTTATCCACCAGTTCTGCCGCAGACCTGTCCTTCACGTTTACCAACAAATGCAGCCCCGCTTTTTGTCCGATGATTTCAATGTGCCCGCCCATCTGTTTGTGTAATGCCTGAATCAAGGTTTGGTGCTTTTTCTGATATATTTTTCTCATTTTACGGACATGGCTTTTAAAATATCCTTCTTTCATAAATAGATATAATGCCTTTTGAATCATTGGTGAAGCCGATTGGCTGTAATGGATGAATTTCCGGCCGTACACTTCAAGCAGCCTTTGGGGCAGGACGATGCAGCTTAACCGTGCGGTCGGCAAAAATGATTTAGAAAATGTCCCCAAGTAAATGACATTGTCTTTTGCGTCCAAAGCCTTTAATGAAGGAATCGGCTGGCCCTGATATCGGAATTCACTGTCATAGTCATCTTCGATAATGTAACTGTCATGCAGGTCTGCCCATTCCAATAAGGATAGGCGCTTTTGAATCGGCAGCACCATGCCATACGGAAATTGATGAGAGGGCGTAATATAGACCGCTTTTGCCTTCATCTGTTGAAGCTGCAGGGTATCGATACCATCCTGTTCCAGGCGAATCGGCTTCACGTTCCAGCCATGATTGATAAAAACAGACCTGGCTCCCGCATACCCCGGGTTCTCCATGGCGATGGTGCGATCTTTAAAAGAAAGCAATTGAATCATGAGACTGAGGGCGTTTTGAGTGCCGGAACAGATGATGATTTGCTCCGGGGAACACTGAAGCCCCCTCGCCTGAAACAAATGGCCTGATAATTCAGTTCGGAGGCCGATATCTCCTTTTCCCTGATTGGACAGCAATAACTGTTCCGGGTCATCCGTCAGCGCTTTGTTTAAACACCGTTTCCACGTCTGCAGCGGAAATGACTCCGCATCAATGTCACCGTACCGGAAGTCACAGATGATATTGTCTTTCTCATTTTCAGCCGGTTTTGGCATTTGCTCAGGTTTTCGGAAAGAGGGCAAAGCAACAGGCTGCTCTAAGGGGAGGACAACCAGCCCGCTTCTCGGCTTGCTTTCCGCATACCCTTCCGCTGCTAATTGCTGATACGCGTTTTCAACTGTATTTTTACTGATATGCAGGTGCTCAGATAAATACCGGATGGAAGGGAGAAGCGCTCCTTCCGGAATATCGCCGTCTTCTATTTTTTGCTTGATGTACTGATACAATTGCACGTAAATCGGAATTCTGTTTGTCTTCACTAATAAAGGAGTAAATTCTAACATAGGACCTCCATCTGACCCCATCCATTTTATCAAATTTGTCTCTTTTAGAACGGACAGTGTTTCTATACAATCATTATAACCTATAGATGAGGAGAGAGATTACATGAAACCATATGTACGGGCATCCTACAAAAAATGTACAGATCAGACGCGCATTGATGATTTTTTAACGAAGACCCAGATCGGGTATCTCGGATTGGCAGATCAGGATACACCTTATGTTATCCCTTTAAATTTTATATGGAAGGATGGGTGCTTTTTTTTCCATGGAGCGTCTGAAGGCAGAAAAATCGGCATCATTCAAACCAACCCGAAAGCCTGCTTTACTGTAAGCGAACATTACGGGACTTTGGTCAGCCCCATTCCGGCAAAAACAGACACTGCTTATATGAGCGTCGTCGCCGGGGGAACTGTTGAGATGGTCACGGACGCAGACGAAGCAACCGCCGTGATGCAGGCGATGCTTGATAAATATGTACCGAACTATTATCAGACTCCCCTTTCAAAAACACACGTAGAAAAATACCGTTCTTCCTTAGGCAGCAAAACCGCCGTATGGAAAATCAAACCTCACGATATAACCGCAAAAGAAAATGCACTTGATGAGCAAAAGAAATTCTATCCGGGACGTACGGTTCATGGGGAAAACAGTTGAAAACCCTTTCTTTGAAGGGTTTTTCAATCACTCAATAAAGCACCCGCCACAAATAAAACGTGGCATAGGACTCCCAATTCCTCCAAGGCGCAGCGTATTTCGTTATTTCTTCTTTTGTCGGTTTTCTGTCCATGCCTGCCAATGTTTTTATGGAATTGATTAATCCGACATCATCAATCGGAAAGGCATTCGGAAAACGGAGGCAGCGCATTAATACATAGTTAGCCGTCCATGGGCCAATGCCGCGAATCTTTATCAAACTTTTTTCCGCGCGTTTGAAATCTTTCATGTTCATTAATAGATCTTTAGACAATTCCCCGTCAGCCATTAACCGGGCGATGCCGATGATATATTCACTTTTCTTTACCGTCATTTTCATATCCGCAAAGTCTTCCGTTGTGAGTTTGGCGATCTTATCGAATGTCGGAAACATCCAGTATGTCTTTGAATCCCGCTCCATCGCTTCACCAAATTTTTCAACAAATCTTCTTTTTAAAGTGTAAGCGTATGTTAAATTTATCTGCTGGCCGATGACGCCCCAGCACAAAGCCTCAAACAAATCAGGAATCCCCACATGACGCAGCCCATAAAAATCCTCAATCGGTTTCTTCAGCAGCGGATCGTTTTTTGCCATTTCGTAAAAAGGGGTAAGATCGTTGTCGAGATCAAACCACTCTTTCATATAGGCCTTAATGAGATCCCGGTGCCGCTCTTCTTCAGGCCTCGTTCCCTTCAGAAAATGAACGGCTAATTGATTCTGATCATTTGCGCTGATCTGCACTAACGACCGAATGTCTCCCACGGCAATGACCCGTGTGATTGTGTCTCCTTCAATGTGAAACATACACTCATTTTTTTCACGCATTAAATAGCCAAGATTTGCTTTGAAATCAAATGCTGACGGAAGATTGATCAGCATGATATTTTCATTTAATTGATTTTCATCCATACCGGACCCTCCTCGTAAAGCCGTCACTTCGTTTTAACACATAAGCTGGGAGGGACGCTTTTGATATGTTGCTGTTTTATTCTTACTTTCTATCAAGCGTCTGATAGAACAAAAACCGTTGAAAAAGCCCTCCCCAAAAGGAAAGGGCCTGTCCCTCCGCATCACATCTCTCTTTAATACCTCTCCCCCAGCTCCCGCAAAATAAAATCATAGATCATCCGCGTCCGCTCTTCCTTCGGGTACAGCATGAATTCCTGCCGTTTCGGGATGTGGCTGCCCATTCTGTCTTGGAAGGTGGTTCTGAGATAGGCGGTTCTGTAAACCTGGTTTTCGAAAGAATGAAAAGACACTTCAAGCTCCATTGTTTTGCCGTTTGAGAAAGTGACCGACGTGTCGTCGAATTCCGTGGGTTTGAAATCTTTGACGTGCACGTGAGAGATCCAGCCGCATTGGGGCCTTGTTGAAGAAAGGGTAGGGAATAAAAAGATGTGATTCGAAGGGTCCACCATGATCGGCGGTTTGTGAGAAATTTTAATCGCTTCGTACGTTCCCGCTTTTCTTCCCGCATAGCTGGAGCCGAAATAGCGGCAGCTTCTGTCAATGATGTGAATCGGCTTCATGCTGACATAAAGAACGCAGTCTTTTTCAATGATTTTTGAGCCCATTCTTCCGTCTATTTCCTCCGGCAAGACGGCGATTGTTGAGCGGTTTACTTCATAGCTTTCTAAGGGTGCGTGTGTTTTCTGGCACATGATGTGCAGCCTCCAATCCTTTTTTTCAAAATTTATACTAATAATCTATCATCTGTAATCGGAAAACGACAGGCTTTTTTTGAAAATAGCCCAAAATCATCTTTTAATGATATATTTTAGTCATAAAATACTACTTAAATATCATTTTTTCGTCAGTTTCACATAAATTATACTCTGCGTTTTTTCGGCATTTTGCAGGATATGTCGATATATTTCCAAGTATTAGTTGTCTAAAAATTATAAAAATTAATTGATTTTTCCGGTTGTTATCCATATACTATAAAAAAGGCATTGGGGGGATTCTTTATGAAAGAGAAAAAATCGTACACTGAGCTCATGAAGTCCCGCAACACGCAAAAAACAAATGAATTCGATGTGACAATGGCCGATATTTACATTCAAATGGTGCTTGATGAATCCTTGTTTAAGCGTCGGCTCACCATGCTGACAAACCAAATCAATAAAGCCCTTGACAATAAAGATAAAGAAGCGTTCCTTACGCTTTCTAAAGAATATGCAGCACTCAAACAGAGTGAATAAGCCAATCCATATGGATTGGCTTTTTTATATTATCCATTCACAATGGTGCCGCCGTTCACGTGAATCGTCTGTCCCGTGACGTATGTGGAATCATCGCTTGCTAAGTATAGATAACTCGGTGCTACTTCAACCGGCTGGCCCGGGCGTTCCATCGGTACGTCTGAGCCGAACACCTCCACTTCCTTTGCGGAAAAGCTCGCCGGAATAAGCGGCGTCCAAATAGGACCCGGAGCAACCGCGTTGACCCGGATGCCCTGTTTGACCAATGATTGGGAAAGAGACCTTGTAAAGGTAACGATGGCTCCTTTTGTTGCCGAATAGTCGATTAATGTTTTATGGCCCTTATAGGCGGTAATGGAAGCCGTATTAATGATCGAACTTCCTTTTTTTAAATGCGGCAGCCCGGCCTTTGTTAAGTAAAACATCGAAAAAATATTCGTTTGGAACGTTCTGATGAGCTGGTGGCTTGTGATTTTCTCAATTCCCGGCTGCACGTGCTGCTCCCCCGCGTTGTTGACTAAGATGTCAATGGAAGGAAAGGCTTGGCTGGCCTGACGAATGACATCATTGCAGAAGGCCTCCTCTCCGACATCACCTGCTATGAGCAGGCACTTAGCCCCTTCTTTTTCAACATATTGCTTCGTCTCTTCCGCATCCTGATACTCATCAAAGTATACGATCACGACATTTGCGCCTTCTCTCGCAAATAAGACGGAAACGGCGCGTCCGATCCCGCTGTCGCCGCCCGTAATAATCGCTGTTTTTCCTTCAAGTTTTTTCGCCGCTTTCGGCTTATCAAAAACGGGGCGTGGATCCATTACATATTCAAATCCGGGCTGCCGATTTTGATGCTGCGGCGGTAAAGTTTTCTTTTTTTGATTCGCCAATCTGATCACTCCTTTACATTAATTACTATATTATGAGTAATTTGAACATCTTATACGGTTGTTTCATGTATGAATAGACGCATAATGGAAAAATTAAGAATATACAACAGAGGAGGTATCCGACTTGACTACTTTTTCAAACGAGGAACCGGCTTCTTATTGGCGGAATTCGGCTGACATTCCTTCCTTCCCGGCCTTAACTGAAGATACAGAGTGTGACGTGGCGGTCATCGGCGGAGGAATTACGGGTCTTACGACGGCATACGAGCTGACCAAAAGAGGTTTCCGTGTCGCTGTCATTGAAGCAGATCAGATTTTAAACGGGACGACGGCGGGCACCACCGCCAAAATCACCGCCCAGCATGATTTCATTTACGCAGATCTCATTCAGCAGCTCGGCCTTACCAGCGCCAGATTATATTTTGAAGCACATCTTCACGCAATGGATTATATGAAACAGCTCATAAAGGACAACTCCATTGCATGCGAACTGACCGCACAAGACGCCTACCTTTATACAAATACGGAATCAGGCGTCAAAAACATCCGCAGCGAGCAGGAGGCGTACACAAAGCTCGGAATTGAACATGAGCTGGTCAAAGAGCTTCCCGTCCCCGTTGATTGCAAACTTGGCCTTGCCATGAAGAATCAGGCGCACTTTCACCCGCTTTTATATGCCTCGTCTCTCGTTCAGGAGATGGTCAAAAGAGGCGCGCGGATTTATGAACAGACGGCCGCGATAGATATAAAAAAAGAACCGCAGCCGGAAGTCGTTACGAAAAACAGACACGGCGTCAAGTGCAAATATATTGTCTGCTCTTCCCACTTCCCCTTTTATGACGGAGGCGGGCTGTATGCTGCAAGAATGTATGCCAGCAGGTCATATGTCCTGGCGGTGAAACCGAAACATCCGTACCCGGAAGGCATGTTTCTCAGCATTGACAAGCCGGCCAGATCACTGCGCTATACGACGATGAAGGGTGAAAAACTGGTGCTTGTCGGCGGTGAAAGCCATAAAACCGGCCAGGGAAAACCGCCGTCCGAACACTATGAAGCACTGAAGCAATTTGCGGAAGACACAATCGGAATTGAGAGCATTCCGTATCATTGGTCTGCCCAAGATCTTGTCACTATCGACAAAATTCCGTTTATCGGCCCGATTTCAGGTAATGAAGAACATATTTTAGCCGCCACCGGGTTTAAAAAATGGGGCATGACAAGCTCCGCGCTTGCGGCAAGCCTTTTGGCTGACCGTATTGAAAACAAAAAAAATCCGTTTTCTTCTTTGTTCACGCCGTCCCGCTTCCATCCTGATCCGGGGCTGAAGAAACTGTTTTCTTATAATGCCGACGTGGCCAAACACCTCATAGCAGGCAAGCTCGAAAAGCCTGACGATTCACCGGATGAACTTGCACCCGGACAAGGAAAAATCGTGACGGTAAACGGCAAACGGGCCGGAGCCTACAAAGATGAACAAGGCTGCCTGCACCTTGTCGACACGACGTGCACTCATTTAGGCTGTGAAGTTGAATGGAATGACGGCGAACGTACATGGGACTGCCCCTGCCACGGCTCCCGATTCACACCTGACGGCAAAGTTGCCGAAGGCCCCGCTGTAAAGCCTTTGAAAAAGATCAGCCCAGATTGACAAAACCATTCTGAACGAATGGTTTTATTTTTTTCCGCAAATATTTTTAAAAGATTCCTTCATTCAAGTTCCTTCCATACCGATAAAAAGAAAAAGAGAATATCTGGGGGACCTTACATTGTTATTTAAAAAAGACAGAAAAAAAGAAACAGCTTATTTTTCAGAAGCTGGTGAGAAAGCAAAAAACCGCATCCAGCTTTCAAATCAATATGCAGACGTAAAAAAACAGCTGAAAATGGTCAGGCTCGGTGACGAGGAACTGCATGTGCTTGAAGAGCTTCAGCCGTTAATTAAGGAGCATATCTCAAATATCGTCGATTCGTTCTATCAAAGTTTGGACCATGAGAAATCGTTAATGACAATTATTAACGACAACAGCTCAGTCGACAGGCTGAAACAAACATTAAGACGCCACATCCACGAGATGTTCGCCGGAAGCATTAATGATGAATTTATAGAAAAAAGACAGCGCATCGCTTCCATCCATTTGCGCATCGGCCTCGAGCCTAAATGGTATATGGGGGCGTTTCAGGATTTGCTTTTGTCTATGATGAACATTTATGAAGCGTCGATTCCTGATTTGCATGAACTGCTAAAAGCCATAAAAGCGACGACGAAAATACTGAATCTTGAACAGCAGCTTGTCCTTGAAGCCTTTCAGGCCGAATATAACCGCTTGCGGGACGAACAAGAGGAAAAGAAAGCGCGCCTCCATCAAAAAATTCAGGAAACGTCAGGCTCGCTGGCTGACTTGTTTTCAGAAACGAGCCGCGCCGTTCAGGAGCTGGTCGATAAATCCGAGGGCATTTCCGAGGCGTCCAAAGCTGGCACCGTCACTTCCGTCCATGTAGAGGAAAAATCGATCGGCGGTAAAAAAGAGCTTGAAAACCAGCAAAAGCAAATGAATAAAATCGACTCAAGCCTCGCGCAGATTGAAGAAGAAATGGATAAGCTGAACGAAATCGCCCAGCAAATCGAAAAAATCTTCGGCATCGTTACAGGCATCGCTGAACAAACCAATCTTCTGTCTTTAAATGCTTCGATCGAATCCGCCAGAGCGGGTGAGCACGGCAAAGGGTTCGCCGTTGTCGCGACCGAGGTGCGGAAGCTGTCGGAGGAAACGAAAAAAACCGTGTCCACCGTATCTGAGCTTGTGAACAATACCAATACACAAATTAATATCGTATCAAAACATATTACAAATGTGAACGGACTTGTGAGCGAAACGAAAGAAAAGATGACGCAAATCAATCATCTCTTTGATGATATTGTCCAAAGCATGAAAACAAGCAAAGATCAGACGGGCAAAATAGACGTTGATCTTCAGGCGTTTCTCGGCGGCCTTCAAGAAGTCAGCCGCGCCGTATCCCACGTCGCAGCGTCCGTTGATTCACTTGTCATCCTTACAGAAGAATAGAAATAGACAGACCAGCCTTTTTTATCAAGGCTGGTCTTTTTAATGTTAACTAATAATAAAATAAAGTTGACATATAAATAGACTCGCTTTATTGTATAAACATATTTTATAAAGCTGGAGGAAAGAATGATGAAATTAACAGAAATGATGCATATCGCTGTGTTTACAGCCATTATGGGAGTATTGGGATTGATCCCGCCCCTTTTCCTATCCTTTACGCCCGTTCCGATCACACTCCAGACGGTCGGCGTGCTCTTATCCGGAAGCATATTAAAACCGAAAGCCGCTTTTTTAAGCCAATTGCTGTTTCTGCTGCTCGTAGCCTTCGGAGCACCTCTGCTCTCCGGCGGAAGAGGCGGATTCGGTGTATTTTTCGGCCCGAGTGCAGGGTATCTCTTGTCATATCCGCTGGCTGCGCTGCTGCTCAGCATTAGTATTCAAAGCCTTCGCGCTGTTTCCGTCCCCCGCTTGTTTATCAGGCAGTTTTTGTTCGGCGTGCTGCTTTTGTATGTAATCGGCGTCCCCGTTCAGGCGGCAATGATGCACATTGATATATGGACTGCCGCCAAGCTCAGCCTTGTGTACGTGCCCGGAGATTTGCTGAAAGCCGCCGCGGCCTCGTTTGCAGCCGTCAGAATCAGAAAAACGCTGCAAGTATCGCAGCTGCTTTACACGAAAGGAAGCTGAATATGCTTATTACATCCGCCTATTCAGCGATCGCCGGGTGCACGCCGGAACACATCGCGATCCAGACAGAAACAGAACAGCTCACATATCAAAAGTGGAACAGACTTGTGAATCAAACGGCGAACTGGCTGCACAGCCTGGAAAATAAACCGGAAAACATAGCGATTTTATTGCCGAACGGGATCCCGTTTTTACAACTGTTTGCCGGAGCTGCGCATGCCGGCTGCACGGCAATTCCGTTAGATCCCCGCTGGACAGCGGCCGAGTGCGAGGATCATCTGTTCATAAGCCGAGCCGATCTGGTCATTACAGACTCATCGTTATACGGAAGGCTCGCCGGCATCATGACACCTGTTGTGCTGTGGGAAGAGTGTAAGTCTTTTATTGATGCCGAGACTGCTTCATCGATGCATCCCGTCAGCGGAGAACGGGCCTTTTACACGGGCTTTACCTCCGGGTCTGCAGGGAAGCCGAAAGCCTTCACCCGCTCTCACCGTTCATGGCTGGAGAGCTTTTCTTGCACGAAACGTGATTTTCGTATTTCTCCGCAAGATAACGTGCTGATACCGGGTACGCTGCGTTCGTCACACTTTTTGTACGGTGCTGTCAGTACGCTGTTTCTCGGCGGAACCGTGATGCTCCAAAAGAAATTCAATCCGGCCGAGATAAAAAACAGGCTGGCACAAGCTGACGTTCTCTATACTGTGCCAACGATGACCGATGCCTTGATGTCGATAGAGGCGTTTCCCGACAAAGCGCTCAAACTGATTTCTTCGGGCGCGGACTGGCCGGCTCCGGCTAAACAAGCCCTGACAGCCCGCTATCCCCGCCTTTTGTTATATGATTTCTACGGAACGTCAGAGCTGAGTTTTGTGGCGCTGCTTTCACCAGAAGACAGCGTCCGAAAGCCAGACGCGGCGGGCCGTCCGTTTCAAAATGTCCGGATCGAAATCCGCCGGCCGGATGGAGAGCGCTGCCGCCCGGGTGAAACCGGTAAGATTTTCGTGAACAGCCCCATGCGGTTTTCAGGGTACATAAACGGCCTTAAGCCTGATGTTTCCGGGTGGATGACGGTTGATGATATGGGATATGTCGACGAGGAAGGCTTTCTTTATGTGGCGGGAAGAGAAAACGGTATGATCGTATACGGCGGGCTGAATGTATTTCCGGAAGAAATTGAACGGGTGCTGAATGCCTGCCCCGGGGTGAGGAAGGCAGCTGTCGTCGGCGTTCCCGATGATTATTGGGGCAAAATCGCCGTGGCGGTGATCGACGGAAACGCCGGAGTAAAGGAACTGAAAAAGCAATGCAGAGAAAAGCTGTCCGCATATAAAGTTCCTAAAAGATGGCTGTATACAGAGAACATACCGGAAACCGCGGGCGGTAAAATCGCCCGTGCCGCCATCACACAATGGGCAAAGGATATGATGGAATGGAAGCTGTAATTACAGATGCGAAACGAACGATTTTCGCACAGAAAAACGGACTGCTGAAAGACTGCCTTCCTGAAGATTTAGCGGCGCCGCTGATCCGCCATCTCAGCCAAGCGGCGCCCGGGCACATTGATGAAGTCATTTTCGGAAACGCGACGGGACGCGGAGGAAATCTCGCCCGCCTGTCAGCCTTAAAAGCCGGACTCCCTTTAAACGTTTCCGGCACGACCGTTGACAGACAATGCGGTTCAGGGCTCGAAGCGGTGAGAATCGCCTGCCATTTTGTGAAAGCGGGCGCAGGAAGCATGTATATCGCAGGAGGAGCGGAAAGCAGCAGCCGCTCCCCCTTTTCTTCACGTGCTCGTTTTTCTCCTGAGCATATCGGCGACCCCGATATGGGGATAGCCGCCGAATACACGGCCGAGGCCTATTCAGTGACGAGAGAGATGCAGGACGAGTATGCCCTCCTCAGTTATAAACGAAGCGTAAAAGCAAAGGAAGACGGCTTGTACCATGAGGAGATCCTGCCCTATAACGGATTCGCCGTTGACGAAAATATGATAAAAAAACGGAACATGGAGGCTCTCATTTCCCGCGCCAAACCCGTGTTTCTGTCCGGCGGCACCGTAACCGCCGCTAACAGCTGCGGGATTTCTGACGGCGCCGCGGCACTTTGCGTTATGGAAGAACAAAAGGCGCGGGCACTCGGATTAAAGCCGAGATTGCGCTTTGCCGGGAGCGCCGTGAGCGGCGTCCATCCGAATTTCCCTTCAGCGGCTCCAGTTTACGCGATAAAAAAGCTGCTGAACGAGCACAGCCTGTCACCGGATGATATTGATATGTACGAAATAAACGAGGCGTTTGCAGTGAAAATATGCGTTTCTTCACAGGAGCTCAAGGTGCCTTATTCCAAAATAAACGTCCGGGGCGGCGCTCTGTCAATCGGACATCCGTACGGAGCTTCAGGGGCGGCGCTTGTCACAAGGCTTTTTTATGAAGCGGAAAGACGGCCGGACGACCGCTATGCCGCAGCAGCGATCGGCAGCGGAGGCGGCATCGGTTTGGCGCTTCTCTTTGAAGTGCTTGCATAACGGCAGTATAATAGACTATATCTATTAAAAACAAAGATCGGAAAGGAGATATTATGACAGCCGTTTGTTTAGTAAGACATGGAGAGACCGATTGGAACGCCCAGAAAAAGCTGCAAGGCAAAACGGATATTCCGTTAAATGCGACGGGAGAGCGCCAAGCAAAAGAAACCGGAGAGTACTTGAAAGATTTTTCATGGGATGTCATTGTATCGAGCCCGATGAAAAGAGCCAGAAAAACAGCCGACATCATTAACAGCTTTTTGAACCTCCCGATCGTCGAAATGGAAGACTTCAAGGAACGGAGCTACGGTGATGCGGAGGGAATGTCTTTACCGGAACGGTCAAAACGCTATCCCGATAAAAACTACCCGAACATGGAAACCGACGAGGAACTGACAGACAGGATGATGGCCGGTTTAGTGAAGGTGCAGCAGCAATTCCCCGAAAAAAAAGTGCTGGTCGTCGCCCACGGCGCAGCCATTCACGCCCTGTTGTCAGCCATTTCAGGCGGAGACATCGACATACAAAACGCAAAGCTTGTCAATGCGTGCCTGAGCAATATTCAGTGGATCGAGAATAAGTGGCACGTCAAAGATTATAATGTAAGCAGACATTTGTCGGCGCAATAACGAAAAGCCCAAAACTTCCCGTTTTGGGCTTTTTCATTTGGACGGAACCATATTTTTTTCAAGATCATCTAAAATAGCGTCCGCTCCGTCAACACTTCGGCGAAGCGACCACTCCTTTCTGCCGGCGTGATAAACGTGCCCGTTTTTCACCGCGGACAGCTGCTTCCACAACGGTTTGTTTTCAAACGTTTTATCTGTCTTCCCGCTCATAAGCACGATGTAATCGGGGTTGATTTGCAAAAGCTGCTTCAGCGTTAACTTCTTATTGGCAGTTGCTCCGCCGCTCGATTCGCCGCCTGTTGTTCCGATCGCATACGTATAACCGGCGAGCGTCAACAGCCGGGATGTGAAGAATTGATCCTCCCTCGCCGTCATGACGTCATTTGTGGTTTCGATTAATAAAATTGATTGACCCTCAGCATCCAGCTTTCTCTTTACTTTATTCAGCTTTTCCTCTTGAGCCGTCAATTTTTCCTCCATTATGCCCTCTTTTCCGACCGCTTTTGCAATCGTCAGCGAGGCATCGACAGTATCCTGATAATCCGCATCGGCATTTTTAAAAGCGATTGTCGGGGCGATTTTCTTCAGCTGATCATATATTCCCTTATGCCGGCTCGTATCGGCAATGATCAAATCAGGTTTTAATGCGGCGATTTTTTCCAGACTCGGCTGTGACCGGGTCCCGACGGACGTATAGCCGTCCATTTTTTTCAACACGTTTTGATTGATCAGCTGCTTCGGTTTATTGTCATCTGCCGCTCCGGCCGGTTTTATGCCGAGGTCAAGCAGCGCGTCAATAAAGCCGACCTCCAGTACAACCACCCGTTTTGGATGTGCCGACATATGTGCAGTCCCCAAATCATGCTTGACGGTGACTTGATGACCTTGTTTGCCAAGCGAGCATGCAGACAGCAGCAAGATAAACATGGAAATCATAAGAACACCGACTGTTGTTTTCATACGCAGCCTCTCCCGCTTATTTCTTTTTTCCGCATATTATACCATTGTATACATAAAAATAATGATGATGATAATGATAATCATTATCATTATTTTTATAAAATGGTTTCTCCTATTCTCTCCGTAAAACCTTCGACAGTCTTTTCTATTGTGAATAAAGCCCGCGTCTTAGCTTCCCTCCCCCCATCTGCAAAGTTCATTCAACAAAAGGTGACATTTCTCCCGTTTTTGAAATCGCCCCCCAAAAAGGAAACGAATCATTTTTCCTAGTAAACAGAGTGACGCATATTCCTGTGCTTATTTACACATGTCCATCCATCGGTTTTTTCCATTAAAATTTAAATATTTCGTGTTCCTATTGAAATAAAGAGAGATGATATACCTAAATAGGAAAAAATGCTTCTGAAAAAAATTGGGTCTACTAAAATATTATTCCATACTATACAATTAATCCACAGAATAGTCTGTGTCTATTGATTATTCTGTAAATTAGAAAAGGGAGAGGATAAAGAGTGAGAGGCAAAAAATTGTGGATCAGTTTGTTGTTTGCTTTAACGTTGATCTTTACGATGGCGTTTGGCAGCGTGTCTTCTGTTCAGGCAGCAGGAAAAACAGGAGGAGAAAAGAAATATATTGTCGGATTTAAGCAGACAATGAGCACGATGAGCGCCGCCAAGAAAAAAGATGTTATTTCTGAAAAAGGCGGAAAAGTGCAAAAGCAATTCAAGTATGTTGACGCGGCTTCTGCTACATTAGATGAAAAAGCAGTAAAAGAACTGAAAAAAGACCCGAGCGTTGCTTACGTTGAAGAAGATCACGTGGCACACGCCTACGCGCAATCAGTTCCTTACGGCGTATCTCAAATTAAAGCCCCTGCCCTTCACTCTCAAGGCTACACTGGTTCAAACGTAAAAGTAGCGGTTATCGACAGCGGTATTGATTCTTCTCATCCTGATTTAAAGGTGGCGGGCGGAGCCAGCATGGTTCCTTCTGAAACAAATCCTTTCCAAGATAACAACTCTCACGGAACTCACGTTGCTGGAACAGTGGCGGCCCTTAATAACTCAATCGGTGTATTAGGCGTTGCGCCAAGCGCATCTCTCTATGCCGTAAAAGTTCTCGGCGCTGACGGATCCGGACAGTACAGCTGGATCATTAACGGAATTGAATGGGCAATCGCAAACAAAATGAACGTCATTAACATGAGCCTCGGCGGACCTTCTGGCTCTGCAGCTTTAAAAGCGGCAGTTGATAAAGCCGTTGCTTCCGGCGTTGTTGTCGTTGCGGCAGCCGGAAACGAAGGCACATCAGGCAGCTCAAGCACAGTGGGCTACCCTGGTAAATATCCTTCTGTCATTGCTGTAGGCGCAGTTAACAGCAGCAACCAAAGAGCATCTTTCTCAAGCGTAGGTCCTGAACTTGATGTGATGGCACCGGGCGTAAATATCCAAAGTACGCTTCCTGGCAACAGCTACGGCGCATACAATGGTACGTCAATGGCATCTCCGCACGTTGCCGGAGCGGCCGCATTGATTCTTTCTAAACATCCGAACTGGACAAACACTCAAGTCCGCAACAGTTTAGAAAGCACAGCCACAAACCTTGGCGACTCTTTCTACTACGGAAAAGGGCTGATCAACGTAGAGGCTGCAGCGCAATAAAACACAAAAAAACGGCGGGGAAAGACTCCCGCCGTTTTTTTTTATTATTTTTCCTCCTCCGCATGTTCAATCCGTTCCATAATAGACGGATGGCTTCCTCTGAATACTTTGACAAGAATCGGCGGATTGACGCGGCTCAGTCCGTTAACGGCCAAGTCCTGAAACGTCTGCACGGCGGCTTCCCTGTCTCCGGTCAGCTCAATCCCGTAACGATCAGCGGCGTTTTCCTGATAACGGGAAACGGCATTTGTCAGAGGATCAGATGCAAAGCTGAGAACGGAAATGATCAGCAATAAAAGCGGAAGAGCGGCCAAATCCCCCGTGCCTTTGATGTGAAACATTCGGCCGAAGGACAAAGACAGCCATTTAAACAGCTTGTCAATGATATATAAACCCGCCAATGACAGGAGCAAGTAACCGGCAAGCCCGATGTATACATGCTTCATAACATAGTGCCCCATCTCATGACCCATGATGAACAGAATCTCCTGATCCTTCAATTTTTGAAGGGTCGTATCCCACAGAACAATCCGCTTATTAGAGCCGATGCCCGTCACATACGCGTTAAGCGCGTTTGTTTTTTCAGACATATTTACCTCGTAAACGTGATTTGCCGGAATATCCGCCTTATCGGCAAGCGATAAAATTTTGCTTTCCAGCTCCTTATCCTTAAGCGTGTAAAAGTCATTATACAAAGGATCAATGACAACCGGCTGCAAGAAAAACAAAAACAGGGTAAACGGCACGGTCAGGCACCATGCGTAAAACCACCATCTTTTTGTACGCTTCGTGATCAGCCAGTAAAACACAAGCACACACAGCGCAAACAGCGGAAAACTGATCCAAAAATTAATGACGTGGTCCCTCACCCAGCTTGCGGTTGTTTGCGTGGAGATATGATAAGCAAGCGAAACACGGTAACCGATCCACTCTAATGGAAGCGAAGCCGCCGTGACGATAAGAGAAAGCACAAACACAAAGCTTACGATTTGCAGCACCCGAAAACGCACGGCTGTTTCCAGCCATTGCTTTATTTTTTTAGCAAGTCCTGTGATGAGGAGCAGAAAAAATAAAAACCAATCAAAAGGAACTCCGATGAAAAATAAAAAATCCTTCACGTTTGAAAAATTCTCAGCGGCTGCCAATTTGCCCGGGCTCATAAACGACGCCGGGTCTGCTTCCGTTCCCTTTACAGCCTCCGGGACAGCAGAGTCCCCTGTCATAAAGAAATACCAATAGAAAAAAAGGCCGTACAGCACATAGGCAAGACCCGCTGCCGCTATCCATTTGCGCATGGAAGTCTCCCTCCTTACCCTGAAATACTTACTTCTATTGTAAGCATAAATGCAAATAATTAGAACCAAGCCCTCTGGCGGATGTTAATCTTTTCACAACAGGGAAGAATGGAACATCAGGAAGCGGGAAAGACTAATGGCTGGAGTGATGAATATGAAAAAAATAATCGGATCTATCGCAGTGATCGCCCTATTGGTCATTACTTTTTTCTATGTATACAGCCGTACCGGCGATGTATTCCCTTCAAGCAACGCAGATCTTATTATTTTGTCTGCGCACGGAAATGAAAAAACGAAAATTAAAAACAGACAGAATGTAAAGGATATGCTCGATATCTTGAATCAAGGAAAACAAGTAAAACTGGCCAAAAGTGTATCGCCTGATTACGATGCAACCATTAAATACCATGAAGATCGGTTTGATTCATTCAGCATGTGGCTCGATGGCCAACAGCATATGATGTACAAACATAAAGATACGTATTACAGGCTGAATCGCCATGATACGAAGCTTTTGCAAAGCATCATTAAAGAAGAATCGAAGAGCTGACGTTATACACTTGAAAAGCGAAGCCTTGGGCGGCTTCGCTTTTTCGGGTTCATTTCGGAAGCATGTCCCGAACAGCTCGCCTCAGCAGCTTTCCGGTCGCGTTTTTAGGAATCTCTTCAAGAAAAACAACTGCCGCAGGGCGTTTATATTTCGCCAGATGCTTTTCACAGTAATCAAAAATGTCCTGCTCTGTCAGCGCACTGCGCGCCGGCACAATATAGGCATGCACTGCTTCCCCCGTTTTGGCGTCCGGAGCGCCGATCACGACGGCTTCTTTCACTTCTTCGTGGCTGTACAGCACTTCCTCCACTTCACGGGGATAGACATTGTATCCGCCGACGATGATCATATCTTTTTTTCGGTCGACAATATAAAAATAACCGTCCTCGTCGCGTCTCGCCAAATCACCCGTGTAAAGCCAGCCGTCCTTTAGCGCATGCTCCGTTTCCTCGGGCATTTTGTAGTAGCCCTTCATCACATTAGGCCCCTTTACTATCAATTCCCCTACTTGGTGATCCGGAAGTTCGCGGCCGAGCGGATCGACGACTTTATTTTCCACATGTAAAATATTCGTCCCGATCGAGCCTGGTTTTCTGCCCCTGTCAAACGGATTAAAACAAGTGACGGGAGAGGCTTCTGAAAGCCCGTACCCCTCTAAAATGGTTACTTTAAAGGTTTGTTCAAAAGCCTGCAAAAGAGCGACCGGCATAGAAGCACCGCCTGAAATACACAGTCTCACAGAAGCAAAATCCTCTGCTTTGCCGTGCTCGTACTGATATAAGTAGTTATACATCGTCGGAACGCCCGCAAAAATTGTTGCCTGCCGCCGTTTGATGAGTTTAAAAACAGACGCCGGGCTGAATTGCGGCTCAATTAATACGCACGCCCCGCTCATCAGAGGCGCATTCATACAAACGGTTAAGCAAAATACGTGAAACATCGGCAATGTCGCGACGATTTTATCTTTCTCATTCATTCCTAAATAGCCGGCGACATCATTTGCATTGGAAAAAAGATTTTGATGGGTAAGCATAGCGCCTTTCGGTTTGCCTGTCGTCCCCGAGGTGTATAAGATCACGGCAGTATCATCTTGGGACAATGTTGGATAACTTCTTTTTCGTTCCATAGGATGGAGCATTTGTGTAAACGTTGTCATTTTTGTGCGCAATTGAGGGTCTTCTGTCACCGGAGCGTTCGCTGTCGTTTGACTTATGATCATATGCTCCAAAAGCGGTAATGAGCCGTGCAGGCGTTCAAATACAGGAATCAGCTGATCCACCGCGGCTATCGCTTTGACATCACCGTTGTTCAGCATATAGCCGATTTCTGTCGGTGTATACGTTGGGTTAATCGGGACAACTACAACTCCCGCTTTTAACGCGCCGAAAAATGCAATGACAAAATCAGGCGTGTTCCCGAGCAGCAGCGCAAGATGATCCCCTTTTTTCAGTCCCCTGTCCTCCAATCCGTTTGCGAATTTTTCAATCTTACCTGCCAGCTCCTCATACGTCATGTACTCATCTTGAAACAGACAAGCTGGTTTTTCCGGTTTCTGTGCTGCCGTTTCTTCCAATTTGGAAACCAGATTCATTTTCCCACCCCTTTAAAAATGTAATGAATGAATAGTCATTCATTATTGCGGAATAAACGTTCACTTTCATTATAGAAAAATATAGAAAAACACTCAAGGGCAAAAAGCCCCGAGTGCCGGAAAACCGAAAACTATAATTGTTTCAGCGCTTCTTTTATCGGCGTGCCGCCTGCCGTCAGATCAAACGCCTTGCCATGAGTATTCGGCTCATCTAAAGAGGCGAGAACCGTTTGGGCGACATCGTCCCTTGAAATGGACCCTCTTTCTAAATCGGCTGCCGCCGCAACCATTCCCGTGCCCGGATCATTCAAAAGCCCGCCGGGACGGATAATCGTATACGTCAGCCCGCTCGCTTCAAGAATTTTGTCCGCATAATGCTTTGCGGCGTAATACGGCTTCAAAGATTCATTCCAATTTTCGCGGTTATGGGCCTGGAGGGCACTGACCATCACGAACCGATCAATTCCGGCGGACTTTGCCGCTTCTATGGCTTTCGCCGCTCCGTCAAGATCAATTAAAAGCGTTTTATCATACCCCGTGCTTCCTCCTGATCCCGCGGCAAAAACAACGGCGTCGCAGCCCTGTGCGGCTTTTGCGATATCCTCCGCGCTTCCTTCTAAATTCGCAGTGACGGCCTCCGTTCCGGCAGCTTGAAGCGCTTCTTTTTGCTCTTCTTTTCTGACCATTGCCCGGACGGTATGTGTGCCGTCTTGTTGAAACAGCCCGGCCAATCTTTGTCCGATCTGGCCGTTCGCACCGATTAGAAATACTTTCATCATGATCCCTCCCTATTCATTGTGTTCCTATCATTTCACACAAACGGACGCCTTTTCAAATCATGTGTTTGGCAAATGTTCTAATAAATCAGCTCAAGAAAATCTTCTTGATCAATATTGCCGAAATACTGTTTCAGATCAACCCCGGCTAACGCCTCCCGAATGGCGGCCCTGTCATATTGCTTTCCGGTCAGGGCATGTTCGAGCTCACTTACGTCTTTAGCGCCGAAGAAATCGCCGAAAATTTTGCAATCCCGGATCATTCCTTTTTTCACTTCCAGACGCAGATCAATCGATCCGACCGGATAACGCTTGGAGTGCTGGAGGTTAAAGGCCGGAGATCTGCCGTAATTCCAGTCCCAGCTTTGATAGCGCTCCTCGGAAATCTTTCTGATGACCTTCCAGTCTTCCTCCGTCAATTTATACTCAGGCACCTCGTCAAGATCATTCGTGTTGAAAATATGGCGAAGCAAATGGTTTTTGAATTCATTTGCGGTCATTTTGTCGTCAAGAAACTCACTGATATTGGCGACACGGCTTCTGATAGATTTGATGCCCTTTGATTCGATTTTGTCTTTTTTCACTTTCAGGGCTGACACAACATGGTCAATAGCGGAATCCAGCATCAAAGTTCCATGGCTGAAAATCCGTCCCTTCGTCGAAAATTGGGCGTTACCTGAGATTTTTCTGCCGTTTGCCATGATATCGTTTCTTCCGCTTAATTCCGCTTCCACCCCGAGCTGGCGCAATGCTTGAATGACAGGCTCGGTGAATTTTTTAAAATTATGGAAGCTGTCTCCGTCATCCTTTGTAATAAAGCTGAAATTGAGGTTTCCGAGGTCATGGTAGACCGCACCGCCTCCGGACAGCCTGCGGACGACGATAATGCCGTTATCCTCTACGTATTTCGTATTAATTTCTTCTATCGTATTTTGGTTTTTTCCGATAATAATCGACGGCTGATTGACGTAAAACAGCAAGTACGTCTGTTCAGGGTCAAGATATTTCACGCAATATTCTTCTATGGCGAGGTTGATCCTCGGGTCATAATGATTTTGATTATCAATAAATAACATGGTGCTCCTCCTTTATTTCTCCCACTTCAGCCCCGAAGAGGCGATTTTCACTTCGCCGCCGAACACGGTTTTTGCTTCTTCCCTCAGCTTGTGATGTTCCCCAAAGTGCGGCAAATGCGTGAGAATCAGCTCCCCTGCGCCGGCCTCTTGTGCGATGCGTCCGGCTTCAATGCTGTTCATATGACCCGCGCTTGTCCCGTCTTGATGGGCATAAAAATTACACTCACAGATTAAAAGGTCGGCATTCTCCGCAAATGGGATGAAGGCATCCTGATAGCTTGAATCAGCCGTGTACACAACAGTATGCGAGCCGTCAGTAATCCGCATGGCATAACAGACGGCCGGGTGAACCGTCTTTAAAAATGTAATGGTGAACGGCCCGGCAGAAAGCGGCTGTTCAGGCTGATAGGCGATTCCTTTTGTATGCGTTTTATATGTAAGGCGCTGAAACTGTTCTATATCAGCGTCATGCCCGTAAATAGGCAGCGCGTGTGTTCCCTTTCCGAGAAAAGAGCCAACCTGCTTGGCGAACTGAAGCGGCCCGATATCAGCGATATGATCATGGTGATAATGTGACAAAATAACGGCGTCAAGCTCTTCTGCCGGCACAAAGGCGAACAGCTTTGATAATACCGCACTGCCGCAGTCGACAAGCAGAGAATAGCCGCCGGATTGAAACAGATAACCTGACGTTGCTTCATTTGCGGCCGGAAACCCGCCGTAACAACCAATAACTGTAACTTTCATATTGTCCTCCGAATGTTTATTGTGAATAGATCCTTTCCTCCAATATACCTATTTTTCGTTCAAATTGCATGTTTTAAACATTGTGTCAAAACAGCCGTTGATTTTTATAAACTGTTATAATACAATATAAAGAAAACAAAACGAAAGAGGGATGGGTATGTTGGATAAAATAACTGAATTTTTTAGAAATCTACCCGGTAAAAAGTGCGCGGAATGCGGAAAAGAAATAGATGAGCAGCATGAGTGCTACGGCAATGTGTGTGACGACTGCTTGAAAATAAAGGATATGTGACAAAAAGGAACCGCACATTCCCGGTATGTGCGGTTCCTTTTTTTGTCACAGGTATCATACTTTCAGAATAGGGCGTTATTCACCATTATTAGCAATCATCTGAATCATTTCCATTATTCAGTATTTTCAATCTATATTTAACTATAGACGAAATGTTTTCTTTTCTATTATAATTTGTTCTAATAGCTATCTTTTAAGATGCTTATTGCACTTTTTTCTTCGGGAGGTAATCTATGAAAAAATTACGCTTTGGATTAGCCACGCAAATTTTCGTCGGACTCATACTAGGGGTCATAGTCGGTGTCATCTGGTATGGCAATCCCGCAATCCCTGTTTATTTACAGCCTGTCGGCGATTTGTTTTTACGCTTAATCAAAATGATAGTGATTCCAATCGTCGTCTCCAGCTTAATCATCGGCGTTGCCGGCGCAGGAAGCGGAAAACAGGTCGGAAAACTCGGCTTCAAAACGATTTTGTATTTTGAGATCATTACTACTTTCGCCATCATTCTTGGACTGGCCCTGGCCAATCTTTTTCATCCGGGAGCAGGCGTTAATATACATGAAGCTCAAAAAACAGACATCAGCCAATATGTTGAAACAGAAAAGGAACAAAGCAATAAATCTGTCGCTGAAACGTTCCTGCATATTGTACCGACAAACTTCTTCCAGTCATTGGCCGAAGGTGATCTTCTTGCTATTATTTGCTTCACCGTGCTGTTTGCACTCGGTATCTCAGCTATCGGAGAAAAAGGAAAGCCGGTATTGGCCTTTTTTGAAGGTGTATCTCATGCGATGTTCCATGTTGTAAACCTAGTCATGAAAGTTGCGCCGTTTGGTGTTTTTGCCCTTATTGGTGTTACCGTTTCCAAATTCGGCCTCAGCTCCCTGCTTTCACTCGGTAAACTGGTCGGCTTAGTATATATAGCCCTTGCTTTCTTTCTCATTGTCGTATTCGGAATCGTCGGAAAGCTTGCCGGTGTAAACATTTTCAAATTCCTCGCTTACATGAAGGATGAAATTTTATTGGCGTTCACTACGTCAAGCTCCGAAACCGTACTCCCCCGCGTCATGGAGAAGATGGAGAAAATCGGATGTCCGAAAGGCATCGTGTCCTTTGTCGTGCCGATCGGATATACCTTTAACTTAGACGGATCTGTGCTGTACCAATCAATTGCCGCCCTATTCCTCGCTCAGGTATACCACATTGACTTGACCATTTGGCACCAGATTACACTTGTGCTTGTCTTAATGGTCACATCGAAAGGAATGGCTGCTGTGCCAGGGACTTCTTTTGTCGTCCTGCTTGCAACACTCGGCACAATCGGCGTTCCTGCAGAAGGCCTTGCGTTCATCGCCGGTGTTGACCGGATTATGGATATGGCCCGTACGGTCGTCAATCTGACCGGAAACGCGCTTGCATCTGTTGTGATGTCAAAATGGGAAGGCCAATACGACGCCGCTAAAGGCGCGGAAATTATGAGCCTCTCTAAAACAGAACAAAATACAACCATTTCCGGTTAACCAAAAGCCTGCACGGAGAAAATCCGCGCAGGCTTTTTTCATACCATCGGCGACAGGACGTAGCGGTACAGCAGCTTCGCCGTGTTGCGGAGCGATGATTCGTGCGTGCGTTCAAATGCGTGCGAAGCGTCGATCCCCGGGCCGATCAGGCCGTGGACGATGTCATGCCCCGAACGGATGGCCGCTGACGCGTCAGAACCGTAATACGGGTAAATATCAAGCTGATAATCGATGCCGTGCTGCTCTGCCAGCTCGGTCAGATGTTTTCTGAGCTGATAATGGTACGGCCCGCTCGCATCCTTCACGCAGATGGAAACGGTATATTCATCCGTTGACTGCCCGTCTCCGATCGCCCCCATATCCACCGCCAAATATTCAACGGTTTCAGGCGGAATGTTGGAATTCCCTCCATAGCCGATTTCTTCATTATTTGAAATCAGAAAATGCGTTGCATACGGAAGTTCGATTTTTTCTGATGTGATGCGGTGAATTAATTCTAGCAGCAGGGCCACACTGGCTTTATCATCAAGGTGGCGGGACTTGATAAAACCGCTCGGCGTAATCTGCACGCGCGGATCAAACGAGATAAAATCACCGACTCTGATACCGAGATCCGCTGTCTCTTGCTTCGTCCTTACAGGCTCATCAAGGCGGACTTCCATATTGGCCTGATTCCGTTCAGTCTTGCCTGCGTCTTTATAGACATGCACGGACGTCTGGTGCATTAAAATGGTCCCTGTGTATGTTTTGCCTGAAACTGTTTGGATTTCACAATATTCTCCTTCAATTGAGTTGTAGCGGAATCCGCCGATCAAATCAATTGTCAGCCTGCCGTCTGCTTTGATTTCCTTTACCATCGCGCCAAGTGTATCAACATGCGCCGTCAGCATTCTGTGCCGTCTGTTATTCCGTCCGGGAAGAGTCACCAGTAAGCCCCCTTTGCGGTTTTTGTAAGACGGAACGCCCCACTCCTTTAAAAGGTTCCCTACATATTCTATTACCTCATATGTATTGCCCGTCGGACTCGGAATCGACACAAGCTCTTTAATCAATTCCATCGTTTTTTGAACAGCTGCCACAGGTCATTCCTCCTATCTATTTTATTCTCCTTAAAATATACTCTTTTCATCCATAACCCGTCCAATCTTTTCCTCCACTTGTTTCATAAGATGAATGGAGCATGAGAAAGGAGGGATATGTATGTGCTGCCGCAAATCTCATAAGCGGAAATGGTTTGATGATGACTGGTTTGACGATTGGTTCGATGAGGACTGGTTTGATGATGACTTCTTCTGCTGCCGTAAAAAAAGAGAAAAAGACCCTTGCAGAAAGAAAAGAGAAGAGGACCCTTGCAAGAAAAGAGAGAGGAAGCATCATGTATGCTGCTGTCACCGCCGCCGAGATTGGTAGATTCACACATCAAAATATTCTATAAAGAAATTTCTCATGTTCACCAGGCAGATGATTCACTGCTGCTTGGTTTTTTGTTATAAATTAGTACCAAGTATTAATACCTGATGTTATAATCTGATGTAAAGGAGTGATGTATATGTCAAAATCAAAAATTACAGCTATCGGTACATATGTCCCGGAACGCCGGTTAACAAACGCAGATCTGGAACGTATCGTGGATACGTCTGATGAATGGATCATTCAGCGTACCGGAATGAAAGAAAGACGCATTGCCGGCGAGCATGAGTTTACCTCTGATTTATGTATTGAAGCGGTAAAAAACCTTGCCGAAAGGTACAGCGGAATTCTTGACGATGTTGATATGATCCTAGTCGCGACTACAACACCAGACTATGCGTTCCCCAGCACTGCGGCCCGCGTGCAGGCATATTTCGGCTGGCCGCATACAGGGGCGCTCGATATTAACGCCACATGCGCTGGACTGACATACGGGCTACAGCTGGCTGACGGATTAATTACAGCCGGGTCGCATAAAAAAATCATCGTCCTCGCCGGTGAAACGTTATCGAAAGTAACGGATTATACCGACCGGACAACCTGTGTCCTTTTCGGAGATGCAGCCGGCGCCCTGCTTGTTGAACGGGATGAATCCTCACCGGGGTTTTTGGCGGCCGTGCAAGGAACGGCAGGAAGCGGCGCGGATGTCCTGTATCGCGAGGGACTGCGCAATGAATTGAACGGAAAGCCGCTCAAAGGCGGCGGAAACATGGTGCAAAACGGACGTGAAGTGTACAAATGGGCGGTGAGAACCGTGCCCGAAGAATTTCACGCCCTCTTAGAAAAAGCAGGTTTTTCTAAAGGTGATGTGGATTGGTTTGTTCCGCACAGCGCCAATATGCGGATGATCGAATCCATCTGCGAAAAAATTCCTTTCCCGGCTGACCGAACGCTGACAAGCGTCGAATATTACGGAAACACTTCCTCTGTTTCTATTATTCTGGCACTGGATGAAGGTGTAAAAGCAGGAAAACTGTCAGAAGGCGAAACATTGGTATTATTCGGATTTGGCGGAGGATTGACGTATACGGGACTGTTGGTGAAATGGGGGTTTTAATACCCTTTGGGCGGCACTAGGGACTGGACACAAAAAAGGCTTGAGCGTTTTGCTCAAGCCTTTTTTTCTTATGCTGTCTGTTCTTCCGCCGCGTCTTCTTTTCTGCTTTGCACGATAAAGTACACAATAGTGAGCAGTATCATCACAACAGCGATGCCAAGCAGAATAAATGCCTGCTGCCACATGTAGCTGTAATCGCCGTTTGAGATGACGGCCCGGAAGCCGTTGATGCTGTAAGTCATCGGCAATGCGCCGTGGATGACCTGATAGAATCCCGGCAGAAGCTCAAGCGGGAATGTTCCGCCGCTTGCCCCGAGCTGGAGCACCAGAATGATGACAGCGATAAAGCGCCCCGGATTCCCCATCGTTGTCGCTAAGAGCTGAATCATGGACAAGAACGCGATGCTTGTAATCATCGTGAAGAGATAAAATCTCCACGTGCTTTCTACGTCAAGCCCGATTCCTTTTAAAAGAACCGTCGCCACGATAACCGATTGAATAAGCCCGACAAGCAGAATAACGCTGAACTTGCTGAGGAACCATTCAAATCCGTTTCTCGGACGGCCTGACGCTTCTTTCAGCGGGAATACAACCGTCAGCATCAATCCGCCGACATACAAGCCCATCGATAAAATATAAGGCGTCAGCCCCGTCCCGTAGTTAGGCACAGAATGGATCGCATTCTCATCCGTTTTCACCGGATCGGCGATCATGCTGTAGTTTTTGTCATTCGCCTTAATATCTCCGGTTTGATCCGCAGCGTCCTTAAGCTGGCTGGATAATTCGCCGGTGCCGTCTAAAAGCTTGCTTAAGCCGGTGCCGAGAGATTCTTGGCCTTGTTCAATTTTGGATGATCCTTCATGAATTTTGTTTTGTGCGTCCAGCAGTTTCGATAAGCCGCCGGATACTTTGCCGCTCCCTGACACTAACTCTCCTGAACCTGCTTTGAGCTGGGCGAATTTGCTGTTATATTCGCCGATACCTGCCGTCAGTTTGTTTTGGCTTTCAAAGACGGTTTGAGCTCCGTTGTACAGTTTATCGGTTCCTGCGGTAAGCTGGTCAATCGCGCTTTGTACCGCCGCGGCGCCATTATACAGTTTGGATGTAGACTGCGGCAGCGCTTTTAGTTGTTCTGCCTTCGCTTTTACGTCTCCCAAAGCACTCTTGATGTCTGACAAATCCGGAAGCTGAATATCCCCTCCGGACGGAAGCTGATTGACGATCCGGTCTAAATCAGGAAGGTCAGCTTTAGGCAGCTTTTCATTCAGAAGCTGAACCAGTTTCGTTTTTTGTTCATCCGTTAAGAAATCGCTGTTCTGAATCACCTTTTTCACCGCGTCATCCCGTGCGCTGAGGCTGTTTTTCAAATCAGAAAGCTGCTTTTTAAACTGCTGCATTTCTTTTTCAGTCTGCTCTAGATTCTGGACTGCTTTTTCTACTTCTGAGAGATTGACAGAATTGAGGGCATCTTCAAATGCCGCTGCTTTTTGAGATACCTCTTGCGCCTTGCTGTTTAACACGCTTAATCCATTCGTTAAGTCAGGAACCTTTTGCTGGAGCTGTTTGTGTGCGTCAAGGCTTGTTTTCAGCCCGCTGGCCACTTGGCCCCCGCCTGAAGCAATCTGCCCTGATTTATCTTGGATTTCGGCGCTTGCGCTTTGCAGTTTTGAGATAGAACTGTCAAGCGTTTGAATTCCGCTTGTCACTTTCGCTGCTCCGTCAGCCAGCTGTGCTGTTTTATCACTGATGGTTGCGGTGCTTTCGGTCAGCTTCGCTAAATTTTCCTTCAGCTTGGCGCTGCCGTCCTTGGCGTTTTTCGTGCCGTCGTTAATTTTTTTGGCGCCGCTGCTGGCGTCGCCGAGACCTTTGGCAATATCTTTAAAGTTATCAAAAATCACTTTGGCGTATTGCTCAGTCACCTCTTTTGAAACAGAGGCTTTCAGCTTGTCGATCGCCTTTTCGCCGATTGTTGCCCCGACATAGTTTGAACCGGCATTCGTATGATATTTCAAATCCAATTTCTTCGGATTTTTATCCATGACGGTGCTGGCGTTTTTTGAAAAATCTTCGGGAATCTCGACCAATAAATAATATTTAGCATTTAATAAGTCCTTTAACGATTGATCAAGATCGCTAGAAAAATGCCAATCAAAGTTTTTATTTTTCTTTAACTCTTTTATAAGGTCATCACCGATTTGAAGATGCTTCCCTTGATAATCTGACCCTTTATCCTGGTTTACAACGACAACCGGCAGCTGATCCACCGTGCCGTACGGGTCCCAGTACGCCTTTAAAAACACTCCGCTGTAAATCAGAGGAACAAATAAAATGGCAATAATGGGGATCAACAGTTTCTTGCTGGTTACAATTTCTTTCCACTGGCTTTTTATCGTATTCATCCCTGCTGCCTCCTTCCGCAAACTGACTCATTTAACAAAACGGTCACGGCACTTAAAAAAGTGAAGGATCATCTATTTAGATAATCCTTGAACAACATACATTTCCAGCAATTCGGCAATCGTCTCTTTTTCAAGGGGCGGATGGTTTTTTTCCCAATCAAAAATAAGCGCAATGTAGAGTTTAAGCAGCACAAAAGCAGTTAGCTCGGGGTCACACGGTTTAATGCTCCCATTCTCGACGGCTTTTTCTATCTTATCTTTAATGTATGCCAGGATGGCGTGCTCCATTTTCGCGATTACTTCCTGAACGGCTATTGTACCAATCTCAGCGTTTTCTTGAAAAATTTTAATGGTCAGCTGATGTGTTTTTCTGAATTCCAATATGGCCGTCAGCGCCCGGTGGACGTTTTCGTGAAATGAAAGGTCCGGTTTCATCGCTTCGTCAGCGTGCTCCTTCATTTCTCTTAAAATAGTGGTGAAAATATCATCGAACAGTTCTTCTTTGTTTTTGAAAAACGTGTAGATGGTTCCCTTCCCCACATTTGCAAGCTTTGCCACCAAATCCATTGTCGTTGCCTTATAGCCGAATTGTGTAAAAGACTTCGTTGCCGCTTCCAGAATGAGCTTTTTCCGATCGACGGACATGTTTCCACCTCATTAAATTGACCGTTTGAACGTTTTAGTCATTTTGTACATAAGATAACTTATCACAGTCATAAAAAAGATTCAAATGTTTTTTCTCAGTATAGGTGTTCCCTGCAAAAGATGGGAACATACAAAAAACCTCCGTTTAAGATAACGGAGGCTGATAGGTTTCAAATAAATAGGCCAGTGAATCGTACACGGCCGCTTTTCCCTGGTCGATACAGTCGGGAATCCCTACGCCTTCAAAAGAAGCGCCCGTAGCGTATACGCCCGGATAGGAAGCTTTCAGCGCATCTCTGAACTCTTTAATGCGCTCCTTGTGGCCGACATGGTATTGCGGCATGCTTTCGTTCCAGCGGGTCACACATGTCATTTCCGGCTCGCCTGTGATGTTCATGACTTTTTTTAAATCTTCCATTACGATTTTAATGATCTCGTTATCTGAAAGGTCTACGATTGACTCATCCCCGGCCTTGCCGACGTACGCTCTGAGAAGGGTTTTGCCCTCCGGCGCGGCGTGCGGCCATTTTTTGTTCGTCCAGGTGCAGGCCGTAATGGAGAAGTCACTGTTTCTGGAGATGACGAAGCCCGTTCCTTCATGCTCCATCTTGACGGATTCTGCCGGAAAACCTAAGGCGACATTGGCCACTGACGTAGAATGCATGCCTTTGAGGCATGAAACGGCGGGAAGATCGGAAAGCATTCTGGCGGCGGCTTTATGCGGAGCTGTTACAATGCACCCCTCTGCCTTTAGCACATCGCCGCTATCAAGCTTAATCGAATAGCCTTTTTCCTCACGGCCGATATGCGTTACCTTTGTGCCTTTGATCACCTTTGTCAGCTTAAGCTGCTTTTCCAGCTCCTCGACAAGAGTTTGGAGACCTGTCGTTAACGTTAGAAACTGCCCTTGCTTTTTGGCTGTCAGCTGCTGCCCTGACGCTTGCGGCCTCGTTTTTTTCATGCCGAGAATCAGACTTCGGTGCTTTTGCTCTGTTTGATAAAATTGCGGAAACGTTGACATGAGGCTCAGCTTGTCAATATCGCCGGCGTAAATTCCAGACAGGAGCGGCTCTATTAAATTCTCAACGACTTCGTCTCCGACGCGCCGGCGGAAGAATTCACCTAAAGACTGATCTTCCTTCGGCTTGCTTGCGGGCAGAACAAAATCCAGCGCCGCCCGCGCTTTTCCGGGAACAGAAAATAAACCGGTGGAGATGAATGGAGCAATTTTTGTCGGAATGCCCATCACCGAGCCCTTTGGCATCGGGTGAAGCGTCTCATTGACAAGCACATAAGACTGGCCGGTCGCATTGTTGACGAGCAGATGATCAATGCCTAAGTCCTTTACGAGCTGCGGAGCGCTTTTTTTTCTTTCTAAAAAAGAGTCCGGGCCACGTTCAATAATGTAGCCGTCTTTATGAGCCGTCTGAATTTTGCCGCCGACTCTCGGGCTTGCTTCGATAAGCGTCACTTCAAGCGGCAGGTTGTTTTCCGTGATTTCTTTTTCCATGTAGAAGGCGGCGGCTAATCCCGTTATGCCGCCGCCGATGATGACCAGATGTTTTTTATCGCCACTCATTTTTATCGCCTTCTTTACCGTTTAATTCTAATTGTCCAGCTTCTTCAGAACGACCGTTGCAAGCGCGTCGATAAATTCAGGCTGTGCATTCGGCATAGCCGGACGATAGTAGCTTGCGCCGACTTCATCAGTAACGGCTCTGCATTCATAATCATTATCGTAAAGCACTTCTAAATGATCGGCAACAAAACCAACAGGCACATATACAAACGCTTTATAAGCATGCTGCTGATACAATTCGCGCGTCAAATCCTGCACATCAGGTCCGAGCCAAGGATCAGGAGTGTTCCCTTCACTTTGCCAGCCTACGGCGTAGTCGGTAATTCCGGCGCCTTCTGCAATCAGTTTTGCTGACTCCTGCAGCTGGTCCGGGTACGGATCGCCGTATTCCTTGATTTTTTCAGGGAGGCTGTGCGCTGAGACGATAAGCATAGCCTCATCGCGTTCTGCTTTCGGCATTGCTTCATACGTTTTCTTCACTTGGCTGACCCAATAGCCCACGAATTTCGGCTCATCGTACCAGCTTTCAACAGACTTGATTGACAAGCCGCCGAGCCTGTCAGCTTCTTCTTTCGCGCGCTTGTTATAGGACTGGACGCTGAATGTCGAAAAGTGAGGAGCAAGCACAAGGCTGACGGCTTCTGTAATGCCGTCCTTATGCATGTCCGCTACCGCATCCTCGATAAACGGTTCAATATGCTTCAGGCCGATATACACCTTGAATGTCACGTCATCCTGAATTTCATTTAAATGCTGTTCGAGCTTTTCCGCCTGCTCCTGGGTAATTTTCGCAAGCGGAGAAATGCCTCCGATCGCTTCATATCTGTCCTTTAAATCTTGAAGCATGTGCGGTTCCGGCTTTCTCCCGCGTCTGATATGTGTATAATACCGTTCTATGTCCTCTTCTTTGTAAGGCGTTCCGTAAGCCATGACAAGAAGCCCCATTTTCTTTTTGCTGCTCATTTTGTAACACCTCTTTTGATGGTCTATCATGATTTTGACAGTAAAACCTTCTTATAACCAACGATTTGCTCAGGAAGATTGTTCCGTTTTTTTGGCTGAGGAGTATTCATGTACAAACGCCGTCAGCTTTTGCAGCGTTTCCGGTTTTACATCAGGGAATACGCCGTGCCCTAAATTAAAAATAAAGCGGTCCGTTTTCATGCCTTGATCAAGAATCGCTTTCGCTTTTTCTTCGATGACTTCCCACGGCGCGAGAAGGAGCGACGGATCAAGATTGCCCTGAACGGTTTTTGTAATGCCTTGTTTTCTGGCTTCTTCTATGCTGAGTCTCCAATCAAGACCGACGACGTCAAGAGGAAGGTCATGCCAATCCTGCGCGAGATGGCTGGCGCCTACGCCGAACATGGTCAGCGGCACATTTTCTGCGGCAAGCTCCCGGAAAATTCTGTCCATCACCGGTTTAATATACAGACGGTAATCCTCGCGGTTCAGCGCGCCGACCCATGAATCGAAAATCTGAATGGCTTTGGCGCCCGCTTTGATTTGCGCTTTGGCGTACACGATAATCATGTCTGCGAGCTTATCCATCAGCAGCTGCCACGCGTGGGGCATACTGTGCATAAACGCTTTCGTTTTATTGTAATTTTTTGAAGGGCCGCCTTCAATCATATAACTGGCCAGCGTAAAAGGCGCTCCCGAAAAACCGATGAGCGGAACGTTCAGCTGTTCGTTTACGAGTAACCGAATCGTTTCAAGCACGTAAGGAACATCCTGCTCAGGATTCAGTTCGCCGAGCTTTTCAATATCCGCCATGGAACGCACCGGTTGATCGATCACCGGGCCGATTCCGTTTTTAATTTCAACGTCCACTCCGATATAAGGGAGCGGCGTCATAATATCTTTATATAAAATGGCAGCGTCCACTCCGTACTGCTCGACCGGCAGCCTTGTCACATAAGCGCACAGCTCGGGCTGATGCGTGATTTCGACTAAGCCGTATTTTTCCTTCAGCTTGCGGTATTCCGGCTGCGAGCGCCCCGCCTGCCTCATATACCAAACCGGGACGTGACCCGCTTTTTCTCCCCGTGCCGCTTTTAAAAACGTATCATTAAACGCTTCTCGTTTACTCATCTGAATTTCCACCTTTCCTCCTGCAACCATACGTTCGTGTTCTTCGCCCATTACACTATACCTTGTTTTTTTAAAATGGTATAGAATTGAGGCTTAATGTTCAAAAAATCGCCGAATTCGCTTTATGAAGAAAAGAGCTTCGGCTGAACGTATTCGGTTCCCTCTCCTTCTTGTTTCGTCTGTGTATTATAAGGAACCACTTTGTATGAAGCTCCCGAAAACAGATTCGCATACGGAATATCAAAGCTGCCTTTGCCTTTTACGGAATCCTGAAGCTTGTCTTTTCCATCTTTCTTCACATATATTCGGTAAACAACCCGCTCATCCTCTTGGGCATCCCATTTTAATGCCACCGTAAACAGTCCCATTGCCTTAAATGTATAGCGGGCTGACAGTGATGTCACAGGTTTCAGCTCAATCGGGCTTCCCAGCTCTTTTACATTATCCGGCTTTTTAAATGCCCCGCCGCTTTCGCCAGCTCTCGTGACGATATCCTTAAACAGTCTGACCGGATACTGGCTCCCGCCTTTTAGGTAATGGGTCTTATCCGTTTTGTCATACCCCATCCAAATAGCTCCAGTCAGGCTCGGGCTGTATCCCGCAAACCAAGCGTCCTTCGTGGCTCCTGAGATGCCTGTGTATGAGGTCGTGCCGGTTTTTCCCGCCAGGTCACCTTGAAAGCTCCCTTGTGAAGCGGTGCCTTTTTTTACGACCTGCTGAAGCATCCTCGTCATATTCCAAGCCGTCTGGCTGCTGAATACATGTGTCTTGCCGCTTTTATGTTCGGCTGCGGTTTCTCCGTCTTCATCTGTTATTTTCACAATAAAAAATGGCGCCGTATAGATCCCGTTTGCCACAAATGTATGATAACCTCCTGCAAGCTGAAGCGGAGTGACTCCCTTTGACAAACCGCCGAGTGCGATTGCCAGTCCGTTGTCAGGAACGTTCATCCCGTTTTTCTCCAAATACGACTTCCCCGTTTCCACGCCGATTTCCTTCAATGTCCAGACGGCGGGCGCATTTTTGCTGTATGTAATCGCATCTTGCATCGTTACCTCACCCGCATATTGCCCGTCATAATTTTTCGGCTCGTATCCGTCATATGATTGCAGTTTATCTTGCAGGAGAGAATACGGTTTAAATTTGTTTTCCTGCATAGCCGGTCCGTACACCGCAAGCGGCTTAAACGTTGAACCCGGCTGGCGCGGCGCCGTCGCACGGTTGTATCCCTTCGACACATAGTCCCGTCCGCCGATCGCCGCCCTGACGCCTCCCGTCTTATTATCGATAAAAACGGCGCTTCCTTCTGCCGATTGATCCGTCCCCGGAAAATAGCCGTTTTCCTTCATGAGCGTATATGCCGTTTTTTGCAGCTTGGAATCAAGCGATGTTTGAATCGTATAACCGCCTTGCAGCAGCTGTTCGCCTGACATCGAATATCGCTCTTCCGCTTCCTTGATGACGAGGTCGATATAGCTGTCAAACCAAGGCGTTTCAGATGTTTTTTTGACATGCAGACCCAATGTCTGCCCCTCGGCTCTGACGGCCTCTTTTGCGCTGATATAGCCTTGATCGTTCATCATCGCGAGAATCGTGTCTCGCCTTTCTTTATTTTTGTCAGGATGCTGAATCGGCGAATACAGGGAAGGGCCCTTCGGAATAGCCGCCAGCACCGCTCCTTCTGCAACGGTTAAATCTTTTACCTCTTTATTGAAATAATAATGGGACGCCGATTGGATGCCGTAGACGCCGTGTCCGAAATAGAGCTGGTTGAGATACATTTCAAGCAGCTTGTCCTTGCTGTAATCACGCTCAAGATTAATCGCGATAATGACTTCTTTCGTCTTTCGCAAAAAGGTTTTATCATTTGTCAGAAAGATATTTTTCGCCAGCTGCTGGGTGATCGTGCTCCCGCCTTCCACCTTGCCGCCTGCTAGAATATCGCGGAAAACCGCTCGTCCGACAGACTTTACATCAATGCCGTGATGCTCATAAAATCGTTTATCCTCAACAGCGATAAACGCTTCTCTTACATCCTTCGGAACTTCCCGAATGGAGACCGGCTCACGGTTCTCCGTATAAAGGCTTGCAATCTCATCGCCGTTTTGATCCACGATTTTTGATGAAGCATGAAGAATCAGTTTCTTTTCGTCGATGACATAATGGCCGAGAAAAATAATGATAATATATCCGATTAACGCGAGAAAAGCGGTTGCAGCTGCAATTACTAATGGAATAAAGAGTTTCTTTTTCTTTTTCAGCATGAGTCACCTCGCCTTTCTTTAACCTGTAGTATGGGAAATATTGTTTGGAATTATGTCAGAATGAGTCGCCAATAGAAACTTATACCACTCTTTTGATATACTAGCAAGCAGGAGGTGGCTGAAATGAAAGTTTATATTACATATGGGACAGCCGATTTTTTAAAAACGATTGCAAAGAAACATCCTGACGAGAAGATGGTGCTGATGCAGGGTGAAGAAAATGCGATTTTAATCCATGAGACAAACGGAGAAACCGTTTTCCAGGCGCCCCATTCGTATGAAATCGTTGACAGCGCCGGAGAAATCAAACATCCGGGCTATGCGGTGCTGAACAATATCGCCGTCACTCAGGAAGGCAGGCCGCTGTTTGAAAACAGGTTTAAAAACCGCGCCGGCAAGGTGGAAAATGAACCCGGCTTTGAAGCCATTCGTGTGTTAAGGCCGCTTGAAGGCGATACGTATGTCATCCTTACCTTGTGGGAAAAAGAAAAAGCCTTTCAGAACTGGCAGCAGTCAAGCTCCTATCAAGAAGCCCATAAAAAACGCGGAACATCAGCCGGGATGGACACAACATCCATTTTCTCACGCCCTTCTTATGTAACCGCTTATTACGCAATAGACTAAACCGCCGGGGGACACTCCGGCTTTTTTTATGTCCTGTTTTCAACATACTCCTTTGCACCATCCGCCCGCCTATGAATAACCTGTAGCAATCAATTTGTAAACGGGGTGGTTCAATTGGAGATCGGCGCCTTCTCGGTTCATCTGCTTTATGTGGCATTTATCGCAGCGATTATTGTATTTATGCTGCTTAGAAAAGATACAACCTTCATCTCACTGGCCGGTATTTTTGTGATTGCGTTATGGACGACGCATTCTTTCTCCGCTTCGGTCAGCAGTTTATTTCACAGCTTTACGTATGCTGCCGGGGAATTGCTGCCGACCATTTTTATCATTTGTTTTATCGTGTCGATGAGCGGCCTTTTAACCAAAACGGGTATTAATGAAGCGATGATTTCTCCATTTGCGCGGCTGATGAAGGGGCCGGCTGTCGCATATTGGGTGATCGGCTGCCTGATGTTTGTCATCTCCCTTTTTTTCTGGCCGTCTCCGGGAGTCGCTTTAATCGGCGCTGTTTTGCTTCCCGCAGCGATCCGCGCGGGCCTTTCGCCGATCGCCGCTGCGATGGCGATGAATCTGTTCGGCCACGGATTTGCTTTATCAGGCGATTACGTCATTCAGGCAGCGCCGAAATTAACGGCTGATGCCGCCGGAATTCCTGTCGGCGATGTCATGCAGGCAAGCATTCCGCTCGTCTTAATCATGGGGCTGACAACGACGATCACCGCTTTTGTTATCATCATGCGCGACCGAAAAAAAGCACAGCCCTCCCTGTCATTCAGCACTTCTGACTCTCAGGATACAAGCCTTTATTTGCCGAAAAAGCTCAGGATTTTTTTAGCGCTCTTGATTCCCCTTGTTTTTCTTGCTGATATTGTCTGTATGCTTGTGTATCGCCTTCAAGGAAATGACGCCACCGCATTAGTCGGCGGAACGGCGATCGGCATCCTCCTTATCGTCCATTTCATTGTTTATAGACAAAGACATTTGGAAAAGATCACTGGGTATTTTATCGGCGGTTTTCAATTCGGCTTTAAGGTATTCGGTCCCGTGATTCCGATTGCGGCCTTCTTTTACCTCGGTGATTCAGGCTTTGAAAGCATTCTGCACACCCCTCTTCCGCAGGCGTCGGCGGGAATCGTAAACGATCTCGGCTTGGCATTATCCCACTCCTTCCCGATGTCCGGGGAATTTGCCGGGATTGCCCTCACAGCAGTCGGGGCCATAACAGGGCTTGACGGTTCAGGTTTTTCCGGCATTTCCCTTGCCGGCTCGATGGCAAAGCTTTTTGCGGCGGCGCTTCATACCAATCCCGCGGTTTTAACGGCGCTGGGCCAGCTGTCGGCAATTTGGGTCGGTGGCGGAACATTGGTCCCGTGGGCCCTTATCCCCGCTGCGGCGATTTGTAAAGTTGATCCTTTTGAACTGGCGAGGAAAAATTTTCTCCCCGTCACAATCGGCCTGATTGTCACCACAATCGCCGCCATCATCATTTTGCCGTAGCGAAAAGATTGAAATTTTCCGACTTTTTCTATACAATCATGAGAAAAGCAGACGAGGGGGCTATCGCTTTTGACGTTAACGACACTTCAAAAAAGCTTACATGAACAGCTTGACGGGTTGTATGAAGAAATGGTTGAGATGAGGCGGCACCTTCACATGAATCCCGAACTTTCCTTTAAAGAGAAAAAAACGCCGGCGTTTATCGCCTCGTTTTACGAAAAGCTCGGCGTCCCTATCCGGACGAATGTGGGAGGAAACGGTGTTGTCGCCTATATCGAGGGCATCGAACCCGGACCGGCTGTGGCGCTGCGTGCGGATTTTGATGCTTTGCCCATACAGGATGAAAAAGACGTGTCCTATGCGTCACAAGTGCCCGGCGTCATGCATGCCTGCGGCCACGACGGCCATACGGCAGCCCTGCTTGCAGTCGGAAAAGTCCTTTATCACAATCGGGATAAGCTGAAAGGAACATTCGTGATGATCCACCAGCATGCCGAGGAATTTTCTCCGGGCGGGGCGAAACCGATGATTGAAGACGGCTGCCTGGAGAATGTCGATGCCATTTTCGGCACCCATTTATGGGCGACCGAACCTGGCGGAACGATTTTATGCCGCTCAGGCGCAGTGATGGCCGCAGCTGACAGATTCACCATTAAAGTGCTCGGAAAAGGCGGCCATGGCGCGATCCCTCATGATACGAAGGACGCCATTTTAATCGGATCGCAAATTGTCACTGCCCTTCAGCATATTGTCAGCCGGCGGGTGAATCCGGTGCAGGCGGCCGTCATTTCAGCAGGATCTTTCGTCGCTGAAAATCCATTCAATGCAATTGCTGACCAGGCAGAGATAACCGGCACCGTCCGCTCGTTTGATGAAGATGTCCGCGATCTGCTTGAAACAGAAATAGAGGCTGTCGTAAAAGGAATCTGCGCCATGCATTCCGCTTCTTATGAATATCGTTTTAACCGCGGCTATCCGGCGGTGGTCAATCACCCCGAGGAAACCGCTCACGCAGCAGCCGTCGCCGGTGAAACAGAAGGCGTGACAAACGTAGCCGAAGGAGAGCCGCAAATGGCCGGTGAAGATTTTGCCTATTATCTGCAAAACGTAAAAGGCACATTCTTTTTTACGGGCGCCGCGCCTGAGAATGCGGAACACATTTATCCCCACCACCACCCGAAATTTGATTTCAATGAAAAAGCAATGCTTACGGCTGCCAAAGTGCTCGCCGCCGCAGCTGTAAGTTACCCCGCTTCATCATAAAAAACAGCCGGTACATTACGTACCGGCTGCTGCCATTCTCAAATGAAAAACATGTCTTGCCGTCTCCCCAAGCTGAGACAAAAGCTTATAATTGGCCGCTCCGCCCACGGCGGCTCCGACGACCGGCAAAAGCTGAAACAATTTCACGACATCCAGATAATCACGGTATTCCTGCTGAAAAACTCTCCAATCCACATCGTGCTTGTTTGAGTCCCACTTTTCAATGATTGAAAACACGCGTTTCCGCTGCTCGCCGCTGGAGAAAGCAAACTGAAAAATGAACAGTAAAAACAATCTTTCATCTCTTTTTTCCACATCGAAACCATATATGGAAGAAAGATCGAATAAGCATTTCATTTTAATGGACAACAGCAGCGGAAAATCAGCCATTCCTAAAAAGATGCCGCCTGCTCCCGTGCCGATTCCTTCCGCAGCCGCGATCTTTTGGTAAGAAGCGATCGTTTGTCTGGCGAGAGAATCTTTTTCCCGGAGAGACATACCGCTTGTATCCCGCTTTGCCTTAATCAGATTTGAGCCAGCCATCGTCGCTTCCGTCATTTTTTTAATGCTTTCTGTAATCGCAGCATGAATCTTTTCGGGGATTCGCTCGTTTATTTTCCCTTGCATTCCTTTAGAAAACCGTTCAAACATGGAGTCCTTCCGCAAAAAACGCGTTTTCCATTGCAGGGCTTCCTGCACCAGCTGCTGATCGTCGGTCATTTACTCTCCTTCTTTCATAGAGTTTTGTCTCAAAAACCGGCTTGATTACAGCTTTCCGTATTTTTTCAGTCTGCCGCCCATATATGAAGGCAAAAGCGCATAAATGAGAACGGCTGAACCTACAGCGGCATACAGCGCCCCGGCGATGCCCGCCGCATAGCCTGATGCAGCAGAAAGCAGCAGAGCCTGCACAACTAGTGCCGTTTTCATTAAAGAAAAGAAGCTTTTCAGCTTAATGTTTTGCTTTACGGGATACAGCTCTTGCAGCGAGAGATGATGAAAGTGACCGAAAAGCGGGAGAAGCTGAATGCCGGTGATAAAGATGGTAAATACCGTTAAAGCAGCCGTAATCCATGGGCTGGAGGATACGAGCATAATAATCAGTATAAAGATAATCGTGAGCCTGACTTGAATGCCGAGATAATCGTTTGAGCGCAGAAAGGCCCGCGCATACATGTAGGAGAACGTTTTCCGCTGTTCAAACGGAATCATCCTGAGCAAAAAGTCGAGATATGCTCTGCGTTTCGCCTGTTTCTTCAGATGAGGCACATCTGTAAACAGATTGGCTATTCTGTAAAACCGCTGTTTCCGTCTCAATTCATATTCAATATGAGCTTCCCATTTTAACGACTTATGTTTTGCAGCCGAGGTAAAATACACATAAAGACCCGCCATGACGACATATACGGCAATCGCGTACGCATAAAACGATTGCAATATGAAGTATAAAAGCAGCATATTGCAGATAAAACGAATGACTGCATCCATCAGTTTCATGCTTCTGTCATTCATAAACGTCATCCGCCACTCCATCGCCTGGTTCCACGCTTTCACAGCCAGCATCTGGATGAAAACAGCCGCATAAGCCGTCAGCGACGCACCGGGGCTTACGGCGAAATAAAGAGGCATACATACAAGTGAAAGCGCAATAAGCGGAAAAAGCTGCGACAGATAACTGTACCTGAACGACTGCTTAAAATAAGACCCCATTTTCGGTTCCAGGGGCAGTAAAAAAACGAGATCCGCTTCCTTTAATAGCGTCCGTACGTACGAGCCGGTCAGGACAAATGAAAACAGCACCGCCATCACCCAAAAGGACGGGAAATGGGCAGGAATGTCTTTTACCCACTTGCTGTACCAGCTCGCGGCGCCGGCAATGAAAAAGATCAGCACAATGACGAGATGATCATTGAGCATATATTTCATGTACATTCTTGTTTCCTTTATATGCTCCTCAAGCCGCGACTGCCAAATAGTAGACATCTTATTCATGGCCGGCGTCTTCCTTCGTTAATTCAACATACAAATCATCAAGGGCGGCGTCTCTCATGCCGAACTGCTCTCTCAGCTCCTGCAGCGTGCCGCTCGCCCGCACCTCGCCGTTATGTAAAATGATGAAAGCGTCACAATAGCGTTCTGCCGTTGCCAAAATATGTGTAGACATCAGCACGCTCGCTCCGGCTTTTTTCGCGGCGTCCATCCTCTCCAATAACGCATTAATCGCAAGCGGATCAAGCCCGAGAAACGGCTCATCAATGATATAAAGCGACGGTTCGGCGAGAAATGCGCACATGATCATGACTTTCTGCTTCATTCCTTTGGAAAAATGCGCCGGAAACCATTTCAGTCTTTTTTCCATTCTGAATTCTTTGAGAAGCGGAGGAAGCCTTTTTTCCATCGTTTCTTTTGAAAGACCGTACGCCATGGCCGTCAATTCCAAATGCTCCTTAAGCGTCAGCTCTTCATACAGCACCGGTGTTTCAGGGATATACGTAAATTGCGAACGGTAGCTTTCTTTATCTTCCGAAAATGTTTTTCCGTTCAGCTCGATTGAGCCTTTATGCGGGTCCATTAAACCGATGATATGCCGGATCGTCGTGCTTTTGCCCGCACCGTTCAATCCGATTAACCCGACAATCTGGTTCGGTTCCAGGGTAAATGAAACATTTTTTAAAACCGGGTTTCTCGTGTAACCGCCGGTTAAGTCTTTTACCGATAGCAGAGACATAATTTCTCCCCTTCAAATTCATTTTTCTTCATAGTACCAAAAATAAAGTCTGATTTGAAACGATTCCCTTTTTCCCAATGTAAAAAAACGCACATATCTATACTTTTTAAGGACATCATAATGTGTGTAGAAGGAAACAGCTTTAATCAACTGAAAATGAGGTGTTTGTTAAAGACGTCTTAGAACAGTTGGATGAAAATCAACATGTCCGATGCTTACTATTTCTTCACTCACTGCTTTGATGATGTTCTTCAGTAATGATGAAATAATCAAATGAGGTGTTTGTCCCAGGAATCAATAAGCATACCCATAAGTCTTCATTTTAAAAACAAATGAGGTGCTTACCAAAGGCATATTATATTTTCTGCGATAAAGCTTGTACTTCTGCATTCAGGGTGAACGCTTAGCCGTTCATCCTGTTTTCTGTTTTCGGCGGTTTTGTGGTACGATGAGATTATACATATATTTCATTTCAGGGAGGAACCCATCCATGCATAAAGCGGACGATTGTATTTTTTGTAAAATCATAGCCGGTGACATTCCGTCTTCAAAAGTATACGAAAATGAACACGTCGTTGCGTTTCTTGACATCAGCCAGGTGACAAAAGGCCACACCCTCGTCATCCCGAAAACACATATTAAAAACGTGTACGAGTTTACACCGGAGCTGTCTAAAGAATATTTTGAAGCCGTGCCGAAAGTCGCCCGCGCCATTCGTGATGAATTTGAGCCGATCGGGCTGAACATTCTTAATAATAACGGGGAAAAAGCAGGCCAATCGGTGTTCCATTTTCATATGCACATCATTCCGCGTTACGGAAAAGGCGACGGTTTCGGAGCCGTCTGGAAGACACATACCGAAGACTACACGCCTGACGATCTGCAAACGATCGCGTCCTCTGTCAGAAAGCGCCTTGCCTCATCTTAATGATGAGGTTTTTTTTGCGTCCGAAAAAATAAAAAACTTAAATAATTCTAATTTTTCATATCAAAAAAAGCAAAAAATTGTGATAGGATTATTATAATATTTCTTACATTAAAGCGGAAAACGGGGAGAGATCGTAATCATGGAACGTACAACTAATTTCAACGCAGGACCGGCAGCCCTTCCTTTAGATGTGCTGCAAAAAGCACAGAAGGAATTTGTCAACTTCAATGAAAGCGGCATGTCCGTCATGGAGCTGTCTCACCGAAGCAGCGAATATGAGGCGGTGCATCAAAAAGCGAAAAGCCTTTTAAAAGAGCTGATGGGCATTCCGGACGATTATGATATTTTGTTCCTCCAAGGCGGCGCAAGCCTTCAATTTTCAATGCTGCCGATGAACTTCTTAACACCTGAAAAAACGGCCCACTTCATCGTGACAGGCGCTTGGTCTGAAAAAGCTCTTGCCGAAGCGAAGCTGTTCGGGCAAACAGCGGTGACGGCAACGAGCGCAGATTCAAACCACAACCATATTCCGGAAGCTGACCTCTCAGGAATCAATGACGGCGCCTACTTGCACCTTACGTCAAATAACACGATTTTCGGAACGCAATGGAAGGAGTTCCCGAATTCGCCGATCCCGCTTGTAGCCGATATGTCGAGCGACATTTTGAGCAGAAAGATCGACGTTTCCAAGTTTGACGTGATTTACGGCGGCGCCCAAAAGAATCTCGGACCGTCCGGTGTCACAGTTGTTATTATGAAGAAATCATGGCTTGAAAACGAAAATAAAAACGTTCCTAAGATCCTGAAATACTCTACGCATACAAAAGCAGACTCGCTGTATAACACGCCGCCGACATTTGCGATTTACATGCTGAGTCTCGTCCTTGAATGGCTGTCAGAAAACGGGGGCGTTGAAGCGGCTGAACGGCGAAATCAGCAAAAGGCCGATGTCATTTACAGCACGATTGATGAAAGCGGCGGCTTTTATGCGGGCCATGCTGAAAAGGACAGCCGTTCTCTCATGAACGTAACATTCACGCTTCGTGAAGACAGCCTTACGAAGAAATTCGTTGAAGAAGCGAAAGCCGCTAAAATGACGGGACTCGGCGGACACCGATCAGTCGGAGGCTGCAGAGCCTCCATCTACAATGCAGTCAGCCTGGCTGATTGTGAAAAATTGGCTCAGTTTATGAGAAAGTTCCAGCAGGAAAACGAATAAAAATTCTTCTATCAGAACGGTTCCTTTGATATACTGTTTGCATATCAATATTTCCGGCCATCGCAATAAATGACGAGCATATTATTGGATGGCAAGAAAGCTTAGCAGAGGAGAGCATAGTATGAAAACAAAAGAGTTAGTCATTATGGCCCTGTTTGCGGCAATCGGGGCGGTGCTTCATTCCGTCATGCCGCCTGTATTATTCGGAATGAAACCCGATATGATGCTTGTGATGATGTTTATGGGGATTCTGTTATTCCCCCGGGTGCAGAACGTATTGATGATCGGAATCGTGACGGGAATCATTTCCGCACTCACCACATCATTTCCGGGCGGCCAGCTTCCGAACATCATTGAAAAACCGGTGACGGCGTTTCTGTTTCTCGCGCTGGTGCTGCTGATGAAAAAGAGCGCCAAAACAGTGCCGGCTGTCATCATTACGGTGATCGGCACAATTATTTCAGGAATGGCCTTTTTAGGTTTGGCCCTTCTCATCGTCGGTCTGCCCGGCGGATTCACAGCCCTCGTGCTTGCGGTCGTCCTTCCGGCGGCAGCGCTGAACGCCATTGCCATGATCATTATGCATCCGATTGTGCAAACGATCTTAAAACGGTCTAATATGATAGAAACGGCGAAATAATCGCATACCTAAACCTCTTCCGCTTCGGAAGAGGTTTTTTAATGTGTTTCGGCATGTTTCATAACAGGAGTTTTGTGAAAAAAATAAGGAACAATGCGAGGGCGGTTCCTGTTGAGCAGACAATGGCTTTTTGACGGACGACCCGCTTTGGCGGATAAGAAGCGGCCTGGCCGAGCAATTTCAGGTAATAAACGGCGCCCGACGCAAAGATAAGAGCCATACAAGATAAAACAATCATAAAGACAGACAACCTTCTCCCTCCTTTTCCCTTAAAAAATATGCTAAAATAAAGCAAGCTATGTATAGAAGTTTATTCTTCTGAACAAAAATGGTAAAAGCTTGTGAGAAAAAAAACGGGGTGATTTCAAATGGCTGACGGACGTTCCCTTTTAACAGGCCTTTTCGTAGGCGGATTGATCGGAGGAGCGGCAGTGTTGCTTTCGGCTCCTTCATCCGGGAAAGAGCTGCGGGGCAAAATTAAAGAAAATTGTAATTCCATTGAGGAAACAATTAAGCGGTTAAAAACTGACGGCAAGGCGCTGAAGGACCAGCTTGTCCAAACGGCGAAAGAAAGTGCTGAAGTCATTAAAGACGTAGGCGGAGAACTGCAGACGAGCATCAAAAAGTGGCAGGAGGAAATCAAGCCGCACCAGCAGGATCTCCAGAAGGAAATCGCTGATATTGAAGAAAAAATCAGACAGCTGGAGAAAACCTTACAAAACTAATATCCTATCCAATCAAAAAAAGTGCGGACACATTGCGTCCCGCACTTTTTTCTTATACTTTAAAGCCTTTCCCAGCAAAGGATCAAGAATTTATTATAAAATTCTTAAATTTTCATCTTTATTAATCTTTATTAATCTTTATTTTATTGGCATAATAGAGAAAAAGAAAATGAGAAGCAGGTGATCGGATTGAATCGTGTTGAACCGCCTTACGATCTAAAAGAAGCACTGATCTACACTCAAAAAATGGCACAGCTGTCAAAAGCTCTTTGGAAATCTATAGAAAAGGATTGGCAGAATTGGCTGAAACCGTATGACCTTAATATCAATGAGCATCATATTTTATGGATTGCTTATCAGCTTAAGGGAGCATCAATTTCTGAAATCGCAAAATTCGGGGTCATGCACGTATCAACGGCATTTAATTTTTCGAAGAAACTTGAAGAGCGCGGATATTTGAAGTTTTCCAAACGGCTGAATGACAAACGAAACACGTACATTCAGTTAACCGAAGAAGGTGTAAATGTATTCGAAAGTCTGCTTGAGGAGTTTGACCCGACGAGAAACGCAGTTTTTAAAGGCTCGCAGCCTCTCTACCACTTATTCGGGAAGTTTCCGGAGGTCGAGGAATTAACTTGTGTCATCCGCCACATTTACGGCGAAGATTTTATGGAGATATTCGAAAAGTCACTTACGAATATTAACAATGATTTTGAGAGTGAAGACGGAAAGCTGAAGAAGAAAGCGGGCGAACAGGCCGTCCATGAAACAGCTGAAGAACTGGAACCGATAAACAGTTAATCAAAATGCTTCATGATCTCGATAAATTCTTCCATCAGTGCTGTATAAAGCCCCTGCTCGTACAGAGCAAAAATAGTTTCATGGACATCTAATTTTTCGTTCAGCTGTCCCGCAAAAAGTGCAAGGAGCTTATCAAATGTCACAAAACCTTGCGCTTTTTGCGACCTCAGCTCGTCCTCTAATTCGCGGCATATGCGCCCGACCTCTTCCCCTTCCTCCTCGGTCAGCCCTTTTTCAATCATCATCGCATAAAAAGGGTACTTATCCATATCTACCGTTTTCACCAGCAATTGTATGTAATATTCTAACCGCCCGATACGCTGATCCATTGAATCCATCCGTTTCACTTCTTTCTATCTTTAATCTTATTTTAGCTGATAATGCATAGAGAAGAAAGCTTTAACCGTACATTTCCATGTTTCACCGGTCTCTTCTCCCCTTCCCTCACCGGGTTTATTTTTTTCTCTAAAAAAGGATTGATTTTTTCTCACGAAGAGAGTAAATTATTTTGAGATTGTATTCCATCTTTGTACGGAAGGATGACTCTGATGAATTGCTGGAAAACCATTAATCTGGTTAAAGATTATGGTGCGGTTCGTTTACTATTAACTGCTGTAGGTTTTATGATCCTGTTTTTTATATCTAACTTTTTAGCGTTTGGGCTTTTGCGGCCGAATATCAGTTTAAGTGACGGTTACGTACCCGCCTTTTGCGTTTTGCTTGTCGTTACTTTATTTGTACATAAAGTCATACATGTCCTGCCGATGATCTGCAAAAAAAGAAAAAAGGAAATGAAGATGTATTTTTTGCGGATGCCGACATGGAAACGGATACCAAAAACGACTATGCTGATTTCGACAATAAGCCCGTTTTTGTTGATCACGCCGGTGTTATTTTACGCCGGGCTGGCGTTCCCGAGCCACGCCCATTATTTTTATATGATTTCAAGCATCCATGCTGGCTACTGTCTGCCCGACCTTCTGTTTGCGCTGCATCTGATGAAAGCGCCCAAATCATGCTTAATCGATCAGGAATCCGACGGTTTCGATATTTTAGTAAAAAAATTGCCGGAGTCTTGATGTCCCGCTGATTTTTCAGCTTACATTCTATCTTTTTCAATAAATATTTGGTAATGTAATATGGGAGCAGTTCAGAGAGAGGGGGAATCTCCCATTATTTTATTCTATTTTATCGTGGCTGCCTTGTTTATCCTGTATTTCATAAACAGGCTCACAAATACATTATGCCTTGTCAGAGAGATTCCTGAAGACCGGCAGGATAAGGTATTCCGCTTTATTAATGTATCTATTTTAATTTTATTGATCTCTTCTTTTGTCGAGATCTCCTTTACTGTGTAAACGGGCAAAAAAAATATGGCTGCCGGCGAATAACGCGGACAGCCATATTTTTTTACCCTTAGTACAGCCAAGAAGCGCCGATGATGATCAATAAGATGAACAGCACGACCAACAATGCAAAACCGCCTGCAAATACTTCTCCCATCTTAAAAAAGCACCTCCTACAAAACGTTTTATTTTTCCAATTACATCATATGCAGTGAACTGCTGAAACGATTAGTCGCCTGGGGAAGAAAAGGACCGCTTAATAAAAAGCGATCCCGACTCGCTTAATAAATGTACGCTGCACCTACGATAATAAGCAAAATGAACAGTACAACGAGCAGCGCAAAACCGTTTGAATATCCTCCGCTCATGGTTCATTACCTCCTTTTCTTGATCAATATATTTGTATGTATCAGGAAAAAGTTTGACTAGACGAATGCCCTTTATTTAAAATCTTTTTACAGAAAGCCACAATATGTTATGATACGCATATGCAATTTAATTTGGAATGATTAGGAGTGTTTAAAGGAATGAAAAAAATCGCAATAGCAGCTATTACGGCGACAAGCGTCCTGGCTCTCAGCGCTTGCAGCAGCGGCGACAATGACGTGATTGCCAAGACGGATGCCGGCAATGTAACGAAAGGCGAGCTCTACACGAACATGAAAAAAACGGCAGGAGCAAGCGTCCTGACACAGCTCGTGCAAGAAAAGGTATTGGCCAAAAAATACAAAGTATCGGATAAAGAAATCAACAACAAGCTGGATGAGTATAAAACACAGCTCGGCGATCAATACAGCACCCTTAAACAACAGTACGGCGAAGACTACCTGAAGGATCAGGTAAAGTACGAACTGCTTGCCCAAAAAGCGGCGAAAGACAACATCACGGTGACAGATGCCGAAACGAAAGAATACTATGACGGTTTAAAAGGTAAAATCCGCGCAAGCCACATCCTTGTTGCTGATAAAAAGACGGCTGACGAAGTGGAGAAAAAGCTGAAAAAAGGCGAGAAGTTTGAAACGCTTGCGAAAGAATACTCAACTGACAGCTCAAAAGACAAGGGCGGCGACCTTGGCTGGTTTGATAAAAAATCTATGGATTCAACATTCAGTAACGAGGCATTCAAGCTGAAGGTCGGACAAGTCAGTGATCCGGTAAAAACGAAGTTCGGCTACCATATCATCAAAAAGACAGAAGAACGCGGCAAATATGACGACATGAAAAAAGAACTGAAACAAGAAGTTCTTGATCAGAAATTGAACGACAACTCAGCTGTACAAGCAGCGATTCAGAAAGTCATGAAAAAAGCTGACGTAAAAGTAGAAGATAAAGACTTAAAAGACACATTTAATACGTCGACTTCTTCTGATAGCAGCTCAAGCTCCAAATAAAAAAACTGTGCAGGCTCTTCGCGAGCCGCACAGTTTTTTTTATGCGATCGAATGATTGGAGTTTTCTTCAGCTTCTTCGTTTTCATTTGCGGGTGCCGCCAAACGGCGCTCCCGTTCTTGTTCCATCCGTTCGATATAGATTCTGCCTTCCTTTTCAATAAACGACTGGTCGAGTTTTTCCTCCTCTTTCGCTGTCGCGAAAAGCTTATAGGCACTGAAAATAATTCCGATAATGCAAAGGTACACCCACCATGGAAAAAATAACACGGCGTTTTCCTCCCTTTTTCACGTAGAGTCTTTACTCTAAGCTATGCGGGAGAAAGACAAGTTATGTGGGGCTGATATAAAAAAAGGACCGATCACGGGGATCGGTCCTTTTTTCTGCTTATTGGTGGAAAGCCGGTTTGTAGAATGAGCGGTTTTCTAGCGCAAATACGCGCTCTGTATATTCGCCCGGCTTGACTCGTTCAAGCGCTCTGTCCATCATGATCATTTTCGCATCCAGGTTGTCAATGTAATGCAAAATTTCTGCTTCTTTGACCATCGGCGGTTTCGGGCTTCCCCATTCCGCTTTTCCGTGATGGCTCAAAATTAAATGCTTCAGGATTAACACCTCTTCAGCATCGATTTGAAGCTCTTCGGCAGCTTTTGAAAGCTCTGTCACCATGATCGAAATATGCCCGAGCAAATTCCCTTCCACCGTGTACGTCGTGGATACAGGGCCTGAAAGCTCTTTTACCTTGCCGAGATCATGCAGAATCACGCCGGCATACAATAGGTCACGGTCAAGCGACGGATATAAATCGGCAATCGCTTCAGCCAGCTTCAGCATGGAAACGACATGGTACGCGAGCCCCGAGACGAACTCATGGTGATTTTTAGCCGCTGCCGGATAATCCATAAACTCAGCGGCGTATTTTTTCACCAGATGTCTCGTAATCCGTTGGATATTTGAATTTTTCATTTCAAAAATATATTGAGTGATGAGATCCATCATTTCATCTTTTGGAATCGGCGCCGTTTCAAGAAAATCGTCAATGCTGACATTTTCATGCTCACCGGCGGGCCGGATGTTTCTCAGCTTGAGCTGGTTGCGCCCCCGGTAATGATGAACGTCCCCGACCACTTTTACAATCGTCTGCGGCGCGTATGTCAATTCATCGCTTTGCTTGGCATCCCACAGCTTCGCTTCGATATCTCCCGATTGGTCTTGAAGCATTAACGTCAAAAACGGTTTTCCGTTGCTCGCAATTCCTTTCGTCGAGGATTTAATCAGTAAATATTGATCGACCTGCTCGCCAACCTCGTGCAGCATAATACCTTTTGCCATTCTATTAAAGCTCCCTCCATATCTTACATAATACCAGTATAGCACATACCTCTTTTTAGAAAATAAACTCTTTTATGACAGCAGCTGTGTTACATTTTCGCTCTGAAACGACTGTCTGACATGCTCATGGCAAGTGAAATAAAGCACCTGCCGCCCGCCTTCTGTCAGATGTTCCAGCACCTCAAACAGCCGTGTCAGACGCTGTCTGTCAAAATGGACGAAACTGTCATCCAGTAAAAATGGCAATGATACGGCAGACTCCCGCTCTGCCGCAAGGGCAAAGCGGATGGCCGCATAAAGCTGCTCGCACGCTGCTTGTGACAGCTCTTCAGCAGAAAAGACGGCTCCGTCCTTTCGCATGACCATAATGGAGTCATCCGACTCTGAGAAATAAATCCTCTCATAGCGGCCGCCGGTAAGCGGATCGAATAACGCCCCCGCCGTTTCTAACAGCCGCGGAAGCGTGATTTTTTTATGCCGCTCTATTTTTTTCCTGATGACATGCCGGACCGTCTGCAGCGCAGCCCACTCCTTAGCCGAGCGTTTGACGCGTTCCTTTTGCATTTCCGTCTGCTGCTTTAAGTCGGATACAAGCCCTGATAGCTCCAGCTGCTCCTGCTTAACCGCGAGTAAAGCGATTTGCTCACGGTGATGCCCGGCTTTTTCCTCAAGCTGTTCTTTTTCTTCCTGTTTCTGAATGAGCATACTCTCTAGCTCAGGTACAGTGCGGCTCACGTACGGCTTTAATTCCGCCCCGCTTATGCCCGACAATTGCGTCTTGATCTCATGAAGCTTGCGTTCTGTTTCTTGACGGCTTTCATTCAGCCTGGACAGCGCGCAAAATTGTTCGCGGTTTTTCGCGCCTGCCGCCTTAAAAAGCTGTTTTACCTGTTCCTCATAGTAATGAATCTCTTCGTTTAATTCACGTATTTGCTCTTCTGTATGCAGCAGATCCGTTTCAAGCGCCTGTTTGCGTTTCGCAGCCTCGCGCGCCCGTTCTGCCTGTGCGAGTAAATGATGCAATGCTTCTTTTACGGGCAGCTCTTGATCGCTTAATGATGCGCTCAGCTTGCGGACGCGTTCTTCAAACGCCCGTTGAAGCTTTTGCAGTCTGCCCGCTTCAATGGTCAGTTCGTGCTTTCGCTGGATTTCGCTCTTCACGTCTTTCATTACATGGTATGCGTCAAGAAGATAGGACGGGTCGCCAGTAAACCCCAGCTCCTTCATAAAATGCTCCGCTTTTTGTTGGAACGGCGCCATTTCGGCCTCCCATTCTTCATATTGGCGAATCACTCTTTCGTATGCGGCTTCTTTCTGCTCAAGCACGGCGCGATCCGCGATCAGCTGCTGTCTGTACTGGCCGTCACGCCAAAGCTCTTCTTGCAGCAGGTCAGCCGCTTCTTTTGACATCAGCGGCTCCCGCTTTTGAAGGCCGGTCCTGTCTGACAGCGCTGGTTTTTGTTTGCCTGACAGGATGTACAGCAAAAGAGCGCCGAGAAATACGGCAGCGGGAAGCCATTCCTTTATCATGATGAAAATGGCAATGAACAGAATGCCCGCACCGAGAAACAGTTTTTTTTGTTTGGCCCGCTGTTTTTCTAACAGCTGAAGCTGTGTCTGCAGTTCATGCCCTTCTTTATCAGCCGTTTGCTTATGCGCTTCTAAAGCGGCTTCTTTTTCTTTTCTGACAGCCGGATCAACTATGTTTGCCGCTGTCATGTTATGCTTGCGCTCGGCTTCCTCCAGCTCCAGCCGGGCTTGTTCGAACATGTCATCGAGCTGTGATTTCCTGTCTCTCGCTTGTCCGGCGTTTTGTACGGCCTCTTGCAGCTGCCATTCATACTCATAAGCGGTGTTTAAAGGAAGGATGTCTTCTTCCTCCCGTTTGCCGAGCTGCTGCAGCCCTGAAGCGACGCGGGCAGATGTTTGCCGGAGTCGGGCTTGAATTGCGGCAAGCTGTTCGCCGCGGGATTGGTACATATGCTGTTCACTTGACAGCTCCTGTAAAAGCCGCTCATTCTTTAGCATGTCTTCATCCGGGGCGAGCTGTTCGGCCTGCCTTCGGATTTCCGCCGCTTTTGCCCGAAGTGCTTCAAGCCGCGCCGCTTTCGGATGAAGATGCGATTCGTATTTTTCAAGCTGATACATCCCGTCGCCGGGGAATAGTTCCAGTGACTGCGGATAGGAGGCAAGCTCGCTCTTCAGCGCTGTTTTCTGATCTTCAAGCGGCTTGGCTGCAATTGCCGTTTCTAACGTTCTGATCTCTTCCGATAACGCCGCGAGCTGTGCTGCTTCATCCTGCAAACGGGCGCCGGCGTTTTTTTTCTCCTCAAGGAGCCGATGATACCCCGCTTCCGCTGATTCTGCCTGTTTAAGCTTAGCGGCAAGCTGCTTTAATGTTTCAAGCTCTTGATTTAAGCGGGGATTCCGCCCGTTAGGCTTATACATTCTGTCCAGCTCTTTTGCCAGCCTGCCATCAAGCTTTGATACCGCCTCTGATCCGAATAAGCTGGAAAACAGGAGAAACTCGCCGATTTTGTCACGGTTGAAAGCATGAATCTCCTGCAGCCCGAAAACATCAAAAGAATATATTGCTTCGTATAATGCCCGGTCTGTATTTGATAGAAGCTGTTTCAGCCACTCCCCGTCCTTTACTTCGCCCGCAGCCGTGTAGACTCTGATTTTTTCTGCCGCGCCTTTTGTCCGTTCAATTTTCAGCGCACCGTATGTTTCATGGTTCAATTCCACAACGCCGCCGTAGACGCCGCCATTTTTCGGCTCGTATTTTTTTGACTTCGGGAATCCGAACAGCACGCTTTTGATAAAGGACATCATCGTCGTTTTGCCGGCTTCGTTTAATCCGTAGATGACTTGCACGGACGATGCTGACAGCTGAAAGGTTTGATTGGAAAACTTTCCGTACTGATAAATATGAAGCGCCGTTATGTTCATGTTCCAATCTCCTTCAGCTGGCGTTTCAGCACGGTTTGCGCCTGCCGCTTAATGTCCTGTATATCCTCATCTGCAAAGGAAGGCATCTGCCTGCGGTACACGGGATGGCGTTCAAGCGCTTCAAACACCTCATTCATGTCCGCGCACTGCTCTATGTCCTGAAGCAGCCCTCCGAAAAACGGATCTAGGAGCTCGCCGCTGGCCTTTTGATCTGTCCGGTCCTCAATGGCAAGCGGCCAGACGAAACATTCCTCTTCCGCCTCTTCTTCCTGTAAGGCGGAAAGAAACTCTTCTGTAATGCCGCTTGGCGCCTCTGTCCAAAAGCGGGGCGATTCACCGCACAGAACAAGCTTGACACACGCCGGACGGCCTGCCGCACGAAAGCCGGCAAACGCGGCTGACGCTGTTTTCATAAGAGACGTCATCTGTTCAGCGCCTGAGATATCTAGCTCGATTTCCTCCCACAAAATATCATGCGCCTGTTTGAACTCATAGGAAATGTCTCCGTTTGTCACCTGGACGAGATAATATCCTTTAGGCCCTGTTTCCTTCAAATGGCGGGCTTGAATATTGCCGGGATAGATTGCTGCCGGGTGACGCGGGGAAAGAACCTGCCGTTTATGAATATGTCCGAGCGCCCAGTAATCCATGCCGCTTTTTTCGAGGTCTTCTTTTGTAAACGGGCAGTACGGATCGTGGCCCTCCGCTCCTGATAACGTGCCGTGGAGCATGCCGATATGAAAGGGCGCGCCGGTTGCTTTTCGATAACGGGCGGCCTGATTGACCGTCACGATTCTTTCCGGATAGCTGCATCCGTATATGCTTGCCGCAAGCTTTCCGTTTTTAAAATACGATTTTTCCTCAGGTGTATCTGATGTGAAAATATGTACGTTTCCGGGCCATTCAATCGGTGTCCAGTCACCGCCCAAGTGGTCGTGGTTTCCGAAAATGACGAACACTTGGATTTCCGCCTCTTGTAATCTTGTAAACTGTTTTCTTAAAAAAAGCTGCGCTTTTAAGCTTCTGTTGGCTTCGTCAAACAAATCCCCCGAAAGCAGCACGAAATCTGCTTTTTCCCGGAAGGCATCGTCTATAAGCCGGCTGACGCTGTGAAAGGTGCTTTCTTTAATGCGGGCATATACCGGTTCAGGCAGATGCGAGATGCCGTAAAACGGGCTGTCGAGATGCAGGTCGGCGGCGTGAATAAACGTCAAATCAGCCATCGCGCCCTCCCCTTTCTGTAGGTTGAAGTACCCTTATTTTAGCACCCTTTTTGTACGAATGCACGTTCTGCCTTATAAAAAAACAGCCCGGTTGCCCCAGGCTGTTTCACTTATTGTTTGGAGATGCGAAGCGCTTGTTTGATTGCTTTGAAGCCGCCGGCATTTCCGTAGATCAAAACGCCGCCTTTGTAAATTCTTGCGCCGATGACTGCCAGGATCAGAATGGTGACTATTGTCAGGCCGATGCCGACAGCCGCCTGCCAAAACGGAATATCGAGCATGCCGACGCGCAAAAACATAATCATCGGCGTAAAAAACGGAATGTACGACGTGACGGTAATAAAACCCGCGTCAGGCCGGCTGAGGCCGAACATCGCGATCATAAAGCCGGCTACGACTAAAAAAATCATCGGCTGAATCGTCTGCTGCACGTCTTCTATCCGGCTGACAACGCTGCCGAGGAACGCGGCAAGCGTGGCATAAAGAAAATAGCCGAGCAAAAAGAAAATCACAGCATATATGACCGTTGAGACCGGAACGTCCGTAAAGTTGAGAAACTGGCTGACAGGCGATGATGCTTGATTCTGATGATTCAGCGTCAGCGAGAGATAACCCGCTGTCAGCAAAATAGCGAATTGGGTGATCCCTACAAGCGCGATGCCGAACAGTTTGGCAAACATCTGCTGAATCGGCGGCATGCTCGATATCAGAATTTCCATCACCCGTGAGGATTTTTCCGTCGCTACCTCCATCGCAATCATGCTTGCGTATAAGATCACGGCAAAATAGATGACAAACAGCATAATGTATACAAGGCCCATCACCTGGCCGAGCTCTTCCTCAGATTTTGCGCCTTTTTCCAGCGCTTTTTTACTGACTGCAGCAGGCGTGTACAGGCTGCTGACCGCTTCCTCTGAAACGCCGAGTTTGGCCGTTTCGACAGCGGTTTTTGTCTGGGTTAGCGCCTGTTTGAGCAGTTTGTACGCTGATTCATTAGAAATGGTTAATGCCTGATAGGCTCCCGATATCGTACCCTTTTGATCTCGTTTGATGATAAACAGCCCATCCCATGTCCCATCTTTGATCTTCTTCACGGCCCCTTGCTTTGATTGTTTCGTGTGCAGGACCTGCAGTTCATGATCGGTATCCGCTGCATGAAGCTGTTTCGCAAACACCGGATACAGATCGCCCGTTTCGTCAATCACTGCGATTTCCTGCTTTTCATCTCCCGATTGAAATACGGAAATAATGGATTGCAGATTGGTCAGTAATAAAACCATTAATACTGTAATGGCCGTTGTGATAATGAATGACTTTGCCGTGATTTTATTTTTGTATGTATGAAACATCATGATCGAAAATTTATTCATAGACGGCCCCCACCTTTTCTATAAAAATATCATGAAGTGACGGCTCTTCCAGTTCAAACTTCCGAATAAATCCCTTCCCTTGCAAAGCTGAGAAAATATCCTGAGAAACCGGTTCGTTTTCAATCTGCAGCCTGATCCCGTCATTTGTTTCCTTCCATTTGACTACACCTTCATGCGTTTTTAAAAAGCTGAGATCGTCATCTGAGTGAATCGTGATATTTTTTTTGCCGAAGGATCGCTTAATTTCTTTGAGGTTCCCTTGAACGACCGGTTTCCCCTTCTGCAAAATGCACAGATTTTCACAAAGCTCCTCCACATGCTCCATCCGGTGGCTTGAGAAAACGATAGAAACGCCGCTGTTTTTCAAAGAAATAACCGCTTCTTTCAAAAGCTCCACATTTATCGGATCAAGTCCGCTGAAAGGTTCATCGAGAATTAACAGTTCAGGTTTATGAAGCACGGCAGAAATGAATTGTATTTTTTGCTGATTGCCTTTTGACAGCTCTTCGACTTTCTTATTCTCGTATTCTGTGATGCCGAACCGCTCAAGCCATGTGACAAGTTCCTTTTCGGCTTCTTTTTTCCCCATTCCTTTTAATCTCGCAAGATAGACAAGCTGGTCCTTCACCTTTATTTTCGGATACAGCCCGCGTTCTTCAGGCAGGTAGCCGATTTTTTCGCTGATCGAGTAGTCAACGGGACGGCCTTTCCAGCTGATCGAGCCGTCAGTGATGCTTAACAGACCTAAAATCATCCGAAAAGTCGTCGTTTTCCCTGCACCGTTCGCGCCGAGCAGACCGAACATTTCCCTTTCAGGTATATCTAAATGCAAATCGTCAACAGCAGTAAAGCTGCCGAATTTTTTCGTAACATGATCAATTGTAAGCACTGATCCAACTCCTTTCCTGATCCATTATATCCTATTACTGGATAAAAATTAATGAAGGACTTTGAATTCTTTTTCAGAATATTATCATACAAAGGAGGTGACGAGATGGGACAATATGTATTGACCGCATTCCATCCGTCCGGGGAAACGCTGCTCAATGAACGGATTGAGGCTGAAAATGAGCAAAGGGCGAAGGCCGCCGGAGAAGCATTATTGAAGGAAAAAAAGCTGGAGAACAACACGCACCGATTAGTAAACGAAGCCGGAAAGCTGATTTTATTCCACAGATGACAGAAGCTTTCCGGCTTCTGTTTTTATCGGTTAAATTGCGGAGTGCGTTTTTCTAAAAACGCGCGGATGCCTTCTTTATGGTCATCCGTTTTTCTCATATTTTCCTGGGCCATTCGTTCAAGAGATAGAACGTCTTTTAATCGGTTCATATGAAGACTATTGTAAATAGCTTTCGTTTCAATCATCGCAGATAAAGGCGCGTTTAATAAACGGTCGATATAAGGCTTCGCACCCGTTTTCGGATCACCGCTGAAAAGCCCGTCCGCCAGCTTCTTCCGCACCGCCTCCTCAGCCGGCAATTTTTCACCGCTCCAAATCAGCTTTTTCGCTTCCATCTCTCCGACGCGCCTCATTAATAAATAATGGCCGCCTCCATCAGGAACAAGTCCGATCCCGATAAAATTCATGGCAAGGCGGGCATTTTCTTCAGCGAGCACAACATCAGCACACAGGGCAAAACTCAGCCCAAGCCCCGCTGCGGCGCCGTGGATGGCGGCTATCACTATTTTCTTCATATCATAAAGCGTCAGCGTAATCGATTCGATCATTTTCATCAGCCGTTCATATTGCCCGGCATCATGAGCTGACGTCATCATTTGGATATCGCCGCCGGCAGAAAAGCCTCTGCCTTCCCCTCTCAATAAAACGATAAGCGCGTCACTGTCAGCGGCCATGACACATGCGTTTTCCAATTCCCTCAGCATTTGTTCATTCAGCGCGTTGTAGCTGTCAGGCCGGTTCAGTATAATTTCTGCAATCTTTCCCTTTTCTTCATATTGAACATACTCCATTACAAATCCCCCTTGTATCCGTTTACAATTTTGTTCAATTAATATATTCCTCCTGCAAGAGCCAATCCCCTTTATTTTTCAAGGTCAATAGATACTGAAAAATGCATATCATTTGAAACTGGTCATACATTTTTATATAGTGAAATTGACCATACATGAAAAAGGGGGGAACGCAACTAATGAAATACATGATTCTCAGCTTCGTCCTGGGCATATTTATGGTGCTGTTCCCCTCTTCAGATGTGGTCTTACCTTCCCAAACTGTGACAGAGGCGGACAGCCACGTCCAAATCTCGGTGTACCCGCAGGAAACGGAGTCGGCAAAAACGCCTGCTTATGCGAAAACTTCACAGCAAGACCTGTCAAAGGGGTACAGCATGTTATCCCGCATGATCCGCCTGTTATCTGTCAAACCTCTTGATCAATTCATTGAATCCGCATTGGAAAGGACATGCGCCATTCCGATACAATACCAGTCCAATTACCTCCGGCATCAATTCGATGATCAGTGCCAGTCTGAATTTACAGTCTAAAAAACAGTACATTTCGGAGGGATTTTTTATGAATATTAAAGAAAACGATTTGCCCGGCATCGGTAAAAAATTTGAAATCGAAACGAGAAATCAGGAAAAAATGACGATTATCATACATGATGACGGCAGACGGGAAATTTACCGATTTGATGACCAGGACCCTGATGAACTTCTTGCAAGCATTTCCCTTGATGATGCCGAGGCGAGGCAGATTGCCGCGATTATCGGCGGGATGGTGTACAAACCGCAGACGCTCGAATCGATCGAAATGGCGTTCAGCGATCTGATTATCGAATGGTTTAAAGTTGAAAAAGGAGCTAAATCTGTCGGGCGGACGCTCGGTGAACTGGATGTGCGCCAGAACTATGATGTGACGGTAATCGCCATCATTAAACATAACCAGAAAAAGTTTTTGAACCCCGGCGCAGATTCCGTCCTTGAAGCGAACGACACACTCGTCCTCTCAGGCGAAAGAAAGCACCTGAAGAAACTGATTCAAGACTTCCTTTCAAGAGACGGAGTGTGATCGGTATATGGACCATCTTGTATTTGAAGTCGGAACGGCGCTTGTACTTGTCGCCATTGCAAGTGTCATTGCGAATAAAATCAAATTTTCGATCATTCCCTTTCTGATCATTTTAGGAATGCTTGTCGGGCCGCACGCGCCCCAGGCGGGAATCATTGACTTGACGTTTATAGAAAGCGGAGAGGTGATTGAGTTTTTCGGACGGATGGGCGTCCTGTTTCTCCTCTTTTACCTCGGGCTTGAATTCTCAGTCGGAAAATTAGTTAAATCCGGACGGTCGATAGCGGTCGGCGGAACGATTTATATTTTAATTAATTTCAGTTTAGGACTGATTTACGGCTTTATTACCGGTTTTTCCTTTTTGGAAGTGCTTGTGCTGGCCGGCGTCATCACGATTTCATCGAGCGCCATTGTCGCAAAGGTGCTGGTTGATTTAAAACGCACGGCGAATCCGGAAACAGAATTGATTCTCGGCATTATTATGTTTGAGGATATCTTTCTGGCGGTGTATTTGTCCGTCGTTTCCGGCCTTGTGCTGGGAGACGCAACTTCCTTCGGAAGCGCGCTCTTGTCGATTGTGATCGCCCTCGGCTATATGCTGCTGTTCTTTATCGCCGCGAGAAAGCTGCCGCCTATTCTGAATAAGCTGCTTGATATCCGTTCAAATGAAGTGTTTGTCATCGTGATTTTTGCCGCTCTCTTTTTCATTGCCGGTTTTTCCGAGACGATTCATGTCGCTGAAGCGATCGGCGCGCTCTTGCTTGGGCTTGTGTTTTCGGAAACGGTCCATTCTGACAGGATTGAACATCTCGTTGTTCCGTTCCGGGACTTTTTCGGAGCCATGTTCTTCTTCAGTTTCGGGCTCAGCATTGACCCGTTTTCACTCGGGGATGCGGTATGGCTTGCTTTAGGCGCTGTCCTTCTCACCATTGCCGGGAACTTTATCGCCGGCATGATTGCCGGCCGCCGGGCGGGGCTTTCCCATAAGGCATCATCCAATATCGGGCTGACCATCGTGTCACGCGGTGAATTCTCAATCATTGTCGCAAATCTCGGGATCGCCGGCGGACTGTCCGCCTCGCTAAAGCCGTTTGCTGCTTTGTACGTCTTGATTCTTGCGATTCTCGGCCCTTTGCTCACGAAGGAATCGAAGCGGATATATCTTCAATTGAACAAAGTTTTCAAGTGGAAAACAATTTTAAAAAACAGCCGGGATCATAAATAAAAAAACTGACCTCTTGTCACAAGGGGTCAGTTTTTTTGAGCGGGAAGAAATTGCTGAAAAGCCGTCTTTTTCTTAACGGAGAAATGCTCTTTTCCCATAATGGTATTGATCATTCTTTGGTTTCTATAAACAGAAAGCTTTAAATTCGTAGCGCCCGTGCCGTGAGAATGATCAAGATTCGTTAATGTGAAAAAATGATGTGTCCGGCCGTCCTTAAAGACAAGGCGGGAGTCATCCGTCACTTTAAACCGCTTCTCATCCTCCCATTCAATTTTAGAAGAGAAAGCTGAAAACCATTCCGGGATATGCGGTTTAAAGCCGGTGGCCAAAATGACTTTTTCTGAATCAACGTTGAAGGATTCATTCATCTGCCATTGGTGAAAGCTCAGTACACATCGCCCGTCACGTTTTTCAATCTCTTTGAGCTCCGCCATCGGCTGGATGTACACGTCAGGCGAGCCGCCGCTGATCGACCTGTGGTACAAGGCGTCATAAATGGAGGCAAGCGTGTCAGAATCAATGCCGTGGCGCAGCCCGTTCAGCTCAGGGAGTGTGTTCAGCCGTTCTTTGAAAGGAAGCCGATTGAAATATTCCACATAATCCGGCGTAAACATTTCCTGTCCGAGCTTGGCGGTTTCTAACTCACGAAATCCGGCGGAGCGTGTCACCCACTGCAGCCGGCAGCCGCGGTAATTTTCATCATTCAATAAATCAGAAAAGATCTCCGCCGCACTTTGGCCCGAGCCGACGACTGTAATTGATTCAGCGCCGCTGAGCTCGTCTTTCCGAAACAAATATTCCGGGCTTACCAGCGTGTCCCGCCGCACATCGCCATCAAGCTCCACCGGAACAAGCGGCTCAGAGCCCGTGCCCATTACGATATGTTTCGCATTATATACCGTGACGGTTCCGTTTTCAGTATTTTTTACGCTGACTTGATAATGTCCGTCCGCGTCCTTTACGCCTACGACCTCTGAGCCGAAACGGCACGACTCGATTTCTGAAGCCGCCCAGCTTAAATAGTCATTAAATTCGCGTCTCGGAATATCGAATTCATTGAAAGTATAAAAACGGTACAGCCGATCATGTTCATGCAAATAATTCAGGAACGTATAACGGCTTCTCGGATCGGCCAGTGTAACGAGATCCGCTAAAAACGCCACCTGCAAATCCGTTCCTTCTATTAAAAGACCCGGATGCCACGCAAATTCCTTCTTTTTATCAAAGAAAAGGGCGTCTATTTCAGGAATGTCCTCCAGTAACGCTGCCAGTCCTAAATTAAACGGCCCGATTCCTACTCCTATGACATCATACATATTTTACACCTCTTACAATTAACACTCTGAACTGCTTTTCCCTTTCTCACGAGCTGCTAAACATAAAAAAGCGGCACGCTGATTGCGTGCCGTCTTCCTGTTTATAAAGCAGATTTCACAAACATTTCATCTAAATATTTTATTTTCTCTTCTGTGTAATGCTCGAATCGGTCATTGTATGATTTCGGATCTTTCGGGTTTGCGAAATGCGTGATTTTCCCCGTTTCAGGATGAATGAATTTGCTTGCCGCGCCGCAGCCGATACCGATAATCGTCTGTACTTCTTCCATAATCATAATGTTATAGATACTTTCCTGTCCCGGTATGGAATAACCGACATTTTCAAGGTTTCCGAGAATGTTTTTCTGACGGTACAAGTAATACGGAGCGTAGCCGTGCTCTTTTGTCCAGCGGACGGCGTCTTCCATCATGCGGGACACCTCTTCTCTGTCGGCGACCTTATATTTATGCTTGTTTCTCGTCATTTCTGAAGCCCGTTTGAAAGAAAGCGTATGAACGGTCAGGGATTCAGGCATGAGCTTTTCCGTTTCATCAAGGCTGTTTCTGAACTCGGCTGTGCCTTCTCCCGGCAAGCCGATAATTAAATCCATGTTAATGTTATTCATGCCGTGTTTGCGGGAAAGATGATATTTTTCGATTGTTTCTTCAACTGTGTGATGCCTGCCGATCGCCTTCAGCGTTTCATTTTCGTACGACTGCGGGTTGATGCTGATTCTGTCGATTTTATACTTATTTAAAACGGCCAGCTTTTCTTCCGTTATCGTATCAGGACGCCCTGCCTCGACCGTGATTTCCCTGATGTTTTCAACATTCGGGAAGGAACGGACCATTTCTTCGTATAAAAGATCCATTTCTTCGGCCGTAATGCTCGTCGGCGTTCCGCCTCCGAAATAAATTGTCGTTACCTTGATGTCGTGCCGTTTCAGCCATTCTCCGATCTTCTGCATTTCATAATGAAGCCCCCATAAGAAGGAGCCGACTCTTCCGGCCTGCCCTTGGATGGCATAGGCGGGGAAGGTGCAGTAAGCACATTTCGTCGGGCAAAACGGAATTCCGATATAAATGCTGACTTCATCTTTGACCTTGTACAAATCGGGAACAGCGGCGAGCTGGCGGTCGACGATTTCCTGCATTAAATTGATTTTTTCATCATGAATTAAGTAATCCTTTTTCAGGTCAGCGTGCGCTTGCTCCTTCGTCTGCCCGCTTTGGAGTTTTTTATGAAGGAGCTTCGTCGGTCTGATTCCGGTTAAGATTCCCCATTTTTGCGTGATGCCTGTATGGGCCTGGAGAAGATTTAAATACACGTACGATAACGTGTTTTTTAATTGTTTAAAAACCTCTTTTTCATTCCATCCGGCGAGAACCTGTTTCGTGTGGTGTTCCGTGACGGCCGTGCCTTTTATTTCTCCTGATACCGAAACGCTGTCCGCACCTTTGGAAATGCTGAGAGAGATGACGAGATCGCAAGGTTCATCAGTCTCGCCGTACACAAGAACACACTCTTCAAAAAATAAATTCGCGATGTTTTGCAGCGGACGATGCAGCCTGTCATCCGTAATGCCGTCTATTTTGATTTGCAATGTGATCACCTTATTTTTCAGATTCAAAACTTTCTTTAGTGTACAGAAAGAACAGGCTAAAATCAATCCGCGCGAAAAAGCCGCAGACCGGCGATTGCGTGTCTGCGGCTCTTCATTATAAGCGTTTCATGTGGAACTTATCGAGAAATCCTTTCCGCTGCTGCATACGGAAATATTCCTTGATCATATAGGCAACGCCTTGTTCGTCATTTGACCTTGTGACCCAGTCCGCTTTTCTTTTCACTTCATGGGAAGCATTCCCCATCGCAACCCCGAGTCCGGCAAGCTCAATCATCGGCAGATCATCATCCTGATGGCCGATGGCGACAACCTCTTCCATTGAGAATCCCAGCTCAGCGGCGACAATTGCGAGACCGCTTTCCTTTGATACACCTTTAGGCACGATGTTCAGCTTTTCCTCGTTGATGCGGATTACATCAACGGACGGGAAGGCTTTCACAATCGTCTCCGTTATATCAGTTTGCAGGCCGCTTTCGGCATAGACTTCAATGACGGGCGCCGAGACGGGTTCGTCAAGCAGCAAATCACTTAATGATTCGACAAACTGCACCGGATAAAAAATCGGATCAGACGGGTGAATCATCGTTTTCCCTAGTAAGTTTGAATTCACTTTTTTCTTATTTCCGATGGAATATTTCTCATGAAGGAGCCGGATGTTGCATTGGTAGCTTTCCAGCACCTGCACAATATTAAACGTGTGGTCTTCTGAGATTTTCTTCTCCAAAAACGGTTCATCTATTTTTTCGGCGATGTACGCCCCGCTGTGGGAAATCAGCATTGCGTCAAGCTTTAACGTTTTCGCTATTTTTTGAGCGGATCGAAAATGGCGGTTTGTGACCAGCGTGACGTAAATCCCTTTTTTCTTAACGTATTCGATGGCATCCTTTGTCGTCTGGTGCAGCTTTCCGTTGGACCGAAGAAGCGCCCCATCTATATTTAACGCCAGCATTTGTTTTGACACAGAGAAGTCCCCCTCCTTGATGACTGTACTTGTCATTAGGATATGACCCTGTCTCTCTGTTTAGAACAACCTTTTCTCCGCAGCAAAAAAGCCTGCCTCAGCAGACTTTGAATGTTCGTCTTTTTTGGGATACGATCGTTTGCTGCCTTTCTCCCCAATGTGTATTTCTATTTTCGAAATATATCAGGAACCCCTTTTTTGACCGTTGATGCGCTCGTTTCACTTACTCTCTGTTGCTACCCCTAAAAAAAACAGACAGTATCGGCGACCGTATCCTTTGTTATTCTGTAAGTGTAGGCGCTTTCAGGATTATTATCTCAATTTTATTGTTAAAAGACAAGGGTTTTTTTAACTAAAAAAATCAGAGGGTGTCTCTATGCTGAAGGTAATATAAAATTGAAACAGAACGTACATTCGTATATAATGAAGAAAAAAAGCGGTGACAGCCATGTCTCAATTAAAAGACATTTATAACGAAGATTTCGTTCAGAAACTGATAAACACAATCAAAACGGCGGCTCCGGCTTTTGACCGGGACAAATGCCGGGCGCTCATTTTTCAGGAGGACTGGCCGGAGCTTGCGTTAAAACAGCGGATGCGCCGGATTACGGACTCTTTATATGAAACGCTGCCGAAGGATTACACCCAGGCGCTGGATATTTTATATCAGGCCGCTCCCCATTTTACGGGGCTTTCCGGCATTGTTTTTCCCGATTATGTTGAACAGTACGGAACGGGACACTGGGAAAAATCAATGAAGGCGTTAGAAATGTTCACCCGGTACTCTACTTCCGAATTTGCCGTGAGACCCTTCATCAGATTAAATCAGGAGCGGATGTTCAGCCAGCTTCTTGTATGGGCACAGCATCCGGACGAACACGTCAGAAGGCTTGCCAGTGAAGGCTCCAGGCCCCGTCTACCATGGGGAATCTCAATTCCTTCCCTTCTGTCCGACCCCGCTCCGATTCTTCCTATTCTTGAACGTTTAATGCAGGATGAATCGTTATATGTGAGAAAGAGCGTCGCGAATAACCTTAATGATATATCGAAAACACATCCCGTCCTGCTGTCACGGATTGCGGCCGAGCGCTTCGGAAGCCATCCGGATACGGACTGGATTCTTAAACACGCTCATCGGACGCTGTTAAAAAAAGGAGACAAGCAGGCACTCGCAGTTTTTGGATTTGAGGACACGCCCGCCATCACACTGGAACGTTTTACATTGCACACCGAAACGGTTTCCATCGGCGGCAGCCTGCTATTCTCCTTTCATATCCGCTCATCCGGCAGGCATAAGGTCAGGATTGACTACGCGATTGATTATGTAAAATCGAGAGGAAACCGCAGCCGCAAGGTGTTTAAAATATCGGAGGCCGTCATGAATAACGGAGACGTAAAAGCCTTCAGCAAACACCACGCCTTTAAAGATTTAACCACCCGTAAGCATTATAAAGGGATTCATACGCTGTCGATTATCATCAACGGGACGGTAAAAGCGTCGCTTGATTTTTCCGCTCAATAAAAACCCCCTCCTTTTTAAAAGGAGGGGTTCGCACATTAATTTTCCGGATTGCCGTAAAGCTCTTCAAGAGGTTTCATGATAATTTTGTTTAACTCGCCGATCAGCATGCTCATGCGCTGTTCTGCTTCCATCAGCTGAGAAATTGTTTCATGCTGCTGCACGAGAGCAACCGTTTTTTGCGCTTGCTCTACCTCTTCCTGCGTAATTTCTTCACCTGACATTTGCTTTTGCTGAAGATTCAGCTGCACGTTGCGGAAGTTATCAAACATGCGCTTTGCAGAGTCATCAGTATTTACTTGATCGTAAAGCCCCTTCAGACGGCTGTATTCTTCGCTGTTCCGCAGTGCTTTTTCAAGATCATATGCTGCGTCATAAAAATTGACTGCCATATTAAACCGCTCCTTTCTTTCCTTTCAGACATACCACTCCACTATAACAGACTGCGAAGCGACTTTCATTATCGGCGTATGTTTTCGTTAAAAAAGGACGACAAACAAAGCCTGTATCGCTCCGATAATCCCTCCGAGCAGACCGCCTAAATACGTAATCATCTTAAATTCCTTTTTGGAAATGGACAGCACCATTTCCTCAAGGCGCTCAACCGGAAACTGGTCAACCTGCTCTTTTACGACTTCCTCAAGGCGCAGCCGTTTCAGTCCATCTTCCAAATGAGCCGCTATGCCGCCCAGCGCTGCCTCCAGCAGCTTCGGCGCATACGTTCCTGTGATATCCTGCTCATAACGGGTAATGAGAGTGCCGATCGGACGCTCAAAAAACGGTGCGGCTGAGAATGCGGTTAATGCCCGGTTTTTCAGGCTGAACAGCAGATCTTTCGCATTCCATTTTTCATCCGCCTCATAAAGTGTATAAGATTTGAGCTTGCTCCATTCTTGCGAAAGAAGATCTGACAGAAGCTTTTTCGTTTCATCATTCTGCAAAAACTTTAACAGCTCCGGCAGCACGCGGTCTGCAAGGCTTGAGTTGCCGAGAAACATCTGCACCATACTGCCGAACATTCCCCGGGCTTTCAAAAAGTCATCGATCATATTGCCGAGTCTTTCTTTCCCTTCTTCACTTTCAAAATAATCGCTGCTCCGCTTTAAAATATAATCGGCGACCATCGGCACTTTTTCTTCCAGTTTCTCTTGCACATCACCCGGAAGCCATTCTTTAATGGCGCGGTGCTCATATTTACGGTAAAGTTCAGAAAGCTTCTCGTCAGTAAACCGGTCGATCCACGCATCGGCCGCCTCTTGCGGATGGTTTATCCCGATCGCGGCCAATGCTTCGTGCACCGTCATGCCGGAAGCGGCCATTTTATGTGTGAATTGTTCAGCGAACTGCAGCGCTTGTTTTTTGACGGTGTCTGACATGAGCCGCTTTTTTATGCCCTCCGGGGTTAAAAGGTGGTTCGTCACCATCAGCCCCATCTGCTTCGCCAGTTCATCCCTTCTTTTCGGAATCAGCCCCGGGGTAAAGGGAACCCGTTTTCCGAACAGGTAATATGGCCGGTACGGACGAAATAACATTTGAATTGCAAAATGATTCGTCACCGCGCCGATCGCGGCTCCGATGACGATCATAAATATAAACGTTCCTGCTATACCCATTCCTCTTCATCTGCCTCCATCTTCATCTCAGGTTCTTTTTCTTGATGATATATCTATTCGTATTATAGAGGTTGGCGTGAACACGGGCAAATGAAGAATCTGAAATGATCTTGTTTGTCAGGAATAAGGCAAGGTGATGTATCGTACTCTTTACAGTAGAACATCTTTTAGGCGGCGCTTGGCATGTTTAATGTATGGAAGGGCCGTTTTCGTCAGCGGCTTTTTGAATAAAGGGGGAGTAACAACATGACAACACTTGGTTTTATGTCCGTATCCCGCCAGCACGAAGCAGATTATGCCTGCGAACTGGCAGAAAGAGCGCCTGATTATAATGTGCGCTTTGTCCGTTTTACACCGTTTGATATATCTCCTGACACTTTACGCGTAAAAGCGCTTGTTTATCATCCGAAAAGCGGGAAATGGAATGAATCGGAAATCGATATTCCTGAATATATTTATGACCGCTGCTTTTACGGCAAAGCCGCAGGCGCCCAAAAAGCGAAACCGATTGTCGAATGGCTTAAAAAATATCCGAAAACAGAATTTATCGGCCGGGGGCTGCCTGATAAATGGACGGTAACAGATGCATTGCAGCAGCACCATTTGATCAGCCCATATATTCCGGAAACGATTCAAGTAAGCCGCTATGAACAGATTCATTCATACTTAACGAAGGAAAAGGCGTGTATTCTCAAGCCCGCTTTCGGGTCGGGCGGCAGGGGCAGCATTCTGCTTGAATCAGGAAAAAAATCAATCTCAGCAACTTACCACATCGGAAAGAACAAACAAACAAAAACCTTTTCCAACCTAGTATCCTTTAAATCATGGTGCAAAAAAGTATTACAGCACCGCTATTTGCTTCAGGCGTATTTAAATATCCAAGATAAAGACCGCTATCCGTGTGATATCCGCATTTTCATGCGTAAAAGTGAGTCAGGCGCTTGGGAAACCGTGGGAAAAGCGGTCAGAAGAGGTTATCAGAACGGGCTTTTATCCAATTTGTCAGGAGGATCCGAGCCGCTTAAATTCGATGCATGGTTTGAGGATATTCCGAAGAAGCAGCAGGCAGTTTTATTAGATGATGTTTTTTCTATTACCCAATCCGTCCCCTATTTTCTCGATGAACGGTTCGGACCGCTGTTTGAGCTTGGGCTTGATATTTGTTATGCCAAAGACGGGCGCATTTGGCTGTTAGATGTCAATTCAAAACCGGGCCGGAAAGCGATTTTAAGCGTATCTCCCGAGCTGAAAGAGGAGCTTTATACCAGTCCGCTGAAACGCATACGCGATCTTCACTCACTGGAGAGCCGGAAAGGGGTACTTCCGCGTGAATCGTAAAGGGATCATGGTCGGCATAGATAAAAAAAGCAAAAATACGCTGTATCTCCCCTCCTCGATGAAACGGGAAGGGCTTTTGTCTGCCGCTTTCGGAACCAAGGTGGTCAAGTGCCGTGTTTCCTTTACACAATCCCTAGAAAAAAGCGCGCTTCTTTCTGAAGATTTGTTTGAAGAGCTGATGATCCCGCACAAAAGCAGGGCCGATCTGCTTATTCACGAACAGACGGTGCATATCGGCCCGCTGATCGGCATATATACAGCCGGATTCACCTCATCGCCTTTGCGGCCGTTAAAAGACCGCTCTCTCTTTTTTTCAAAGCTGCTTTCACTGCATGAGAAGGCGAGCGGTTATTGTTTCGTTTTCGGCGCCCATCAGGTGAACTGGGAGGAGGGCACCATTCAGGCGCTTCTTTATAAAGAAAACGGCTGGGTACGCGCAGCCGTTCCTCTTCCGAATGTGGTGTACGATCGATTGCCGAGCAGAAAAACTGAGGAAGTGCCGCTTTTACAGCAAACAAAACAGCGGCTGATGAATGACTATCAGATTCCGTGGTTTAATCCACAGTTTTTTAACAAGTGGGATATTCATAAGCTTCTGGAAAAAAACAGCCTTACCGCTTCACTCTTGCCGCAATCCATCCTGCACCCGAATGCTGAAACGATAAACACGTTATGCGGCCTGTATGAAACCGTCTACATTAAACCAGCCGACGGCGCACTCGGAGCGGGCATTTATCAGCTTACAAAGACAGATTCCGGCTTTACCGTAAAACATACGAATGACGAAAAGGCATTTTCCTCAACTCACTATTCTGATGCGGCATCTTTCATAAAAGCTTTTGAAGAAAACCACGATCCCGCCGCTTTTTTGATCCAGCAAGGCATCAATCTCATCAGGGTGAGGGGACGGCCCGTGGACTTCAGGGTTCATACGAATAAAAATGCCGACGGGAAATGGACAGTGACAGCCATCGCGGCAAAGATCTCAGGAAAAAACAGCATCACGACCCACCTTGCCAATGGAGGAGAAGTGAAAACGTTAGGCGAATTATACAGCGATCCAAAGGAAAGGGTCGGCATCATCCGAAAGCTGTCGAAAGCCGCCTTAACTGTCAGCCGTGTTTTAAATGAACATATTGAAGGATTTATCGGAGAAATCGGCTTTGACCTCGGGGTCGATCATAACGGAAAGATCTGGATGTTTGAAGCGAATTCCCGCCCGGGCCGCAGCATTTTTTCACATCCGAAGCTGAAATCCGTCGATTATCTGACAAAACGAAGAAATTTTGAATATGCCTCTTATTTATCAGAACGGTCCATTACCGCCCCGGATAAACTCTGGCGGTGATGGACGGCTTTTTTTACATTCCTATAGGACAGGCTTGAACGTATGAGCTACAATGAACAGGATAGGCATTTCCGATAAAGGAGCGTGAACCTCATGATTTCGCACTTCAGCTGGAAACCGTTATTCAAAAAAGAGAAACTGCCGGGATGGCGGATTTCGTTTTACTGGCAGGGCACGCATTACGAAGGCATTTATCATAAGTCCGGAGAAATTGAATGGGGAGATACACATCCGGGCAAAGAAGAACCGGCTCTCGTCAAAGAGCTGCACGAACTGATGCTTTATCACATATATGACTGATCCTTTATAGCTTAGCCGGCTCAACGGCTGAGCTTTTTTTCTTCCGCTATTTACCACCCTTTTTTCCGCATGAGATGCCGCGCGAATCAGCATAATACGTAGTACAAAGCAGCAACAGCATTGGGTGAAGCCGAGCAGGCAATGGTTTTTAATCAAAAACCATAAACTGGTGCAACTCCAGAAAACCCAACCATACTATTGATATAAAGGAGATCATACAAATGGCAAACCAAAACAACTCTTCAAACCAATTATTAGTACCTGGAGCTGCTCAAGCAATCGACCAAATGAAATACGAAATTGCTTCTGAATTCGGTGTAAACCTTGGCGGAGAAACAACTTCTCGTGCGAACGGTTCTGTCGGAGGAGAAATTACAAAACGTTTAGTATCTTTCGCACAGCAAAACATGGGCGGCCAAGGCGTACAATAACTCAATAAATGGCTCACAGAAGGTGCGGACATCGCGCCTTCTTTTTATCACCCTTTTTTCCTCATGCACATACCCTAGGAAAAAAGGAGGGAAAACATGTGTCATTCATTGCCTCAGTCAATTGGGAGCTGGTTCAGTTCGTAAGTGTCTCCATGGTCAATGAATATGCTGCCCACCATTTTGCTTCCATCCGCAGGTATTCTTTTCCGCGCTGCTTTGAATGATATAATGAGCGGCGAGGAGGTTTTTTAGATGAAAATCGCTTTATTCGGCGCGACGGGAAGAGTCGGACAGGCTTTTATCGAAGAAGCGCGAAAACATAAACACATTGAGATATTCGCTTTCGTCAGATCGGAAAACGCAAAGCTTCCTATTTCTGAAGATCATATCATCAAAGGAAATGCGAGAAAACCGAATGATGTCAATCAGATCATCTCCCAAGCAGACACAGTCGTCAGCTGCCTCAGCACGGACGGAGACGACACGCTGTCAGCAGCTATGCGGAATATCATCGAGAGCATGAAACAAAATCAGGTTCAGCGCCTGCTTACTGTCGGCACCGCCGGCATTCTCCAATCTCGGCTGGAGCCTGATAAATACCGTTTTGAATCAATAGAATCTAAACGAAAAACAACCAGAGCCGCTAAGGAGCATGCCAGTGTATACACAATGCTTCTGGCATCTGATCTTGACTGGACAATCATTTGCCCCGCCTACCTCCCTGACGGAGACGCAGCCGGGACCTACCGCTTCGAACAAGATGTCCTTCCGGAAGGCGGCGCGAAAATAACAGTCGGAGATACGGCGCACTTTCTTTATCGTGAGCTTGCATCGCCGCAATTTTTCAGAAAGCGGGTTGGGCTTGCCTATTAAGCCCGACAAAAAGGGCGAACCTGAGATTCGCCCCTCCTCTTACACTGCTGACTGCGCCGTGCCTTTTTGCAGTTCATACATTTGATAGTACTGCCCCTTCTGCTCCATCAGTTCATCGTGGCTTCCTTTTTCAATGATGCGCCCCTTTTCCAAAACAAGAATCTGGTCAGCATTTCTGATCGTTGAGAGCCTGTGGGCAATGACAAATGTCGTGCGCCCTTGTTTGACTACGTGCAACGCCTTTTGAATGACGGCTTCTGTTTCCGTATCAATATGCGCCGTCGCTTCATCCAATATTAAAATGGCCGGATTAAAAGCGAGCGCCCTTGCAAAAGAAATCAGCTGGCGCTGGCCTGAGGACAGCGTACCGCCTTTTTCCATAACGGGCTCGCGGATGCCCTGCGGCAGGGACTGAAGAAGGCCGCCGGCGCCGACTTGGCGGAGAGCTTCCTCCGCTTGTTCCAGAGAAATGCTGTCATCATTGAGGCTGACATTGGAGCCGATCGTCCCCGAAAAAAGATACGGGTCTTGGAGCACGATGCCCATGTGCGACCTGAGCTCCTGTCTCGACATGCTGTAAATGCTTTTGCCGTCCAGCAGCACATCCCCTTTTTGCGCATCGTAAAAACGGAACAAAATATTCAGGATAGAGCTTTTGCCTGAGCCCGTATGGCCGACGAGTGCAATCGTTTCTCCCTTTTCGGCCGTAAAGCTGATGTTTTTCAGCACTGTTTCTCCCTGCTGATAAGCAAATGAGACATCCCGGAATTCCACAGCCCCCTCCGCCTTTCTTTTTGCCGGGACTCCTTGTGTCTCCGTTCCCTTCTCTTGTAAAAGCTCAAATACCCTGCCGGCTGAGACCCGCGCTAATTCGAGCTTTGAAAATTGGTTAACGATGCCTGTGACCGGCTGAAACAAACGGTTCAGATAATCAACAAACGCATACAGAACCCCGATGGATATTAAGCCTGAGGCATTCAGGCTCGCGCTTCCGAAGTACCAGATCAACCCGACAAACGCAATGTTGCGCAGCACATTCACAAGGCTGTGAGACATGAGTGAATTTAGTGACAGCATTTTATTTTTAAAGCGGAAATGGGCTTCATTCAGCTCTTCAAATTCCTTCATCGTTTCCTTTTCACGGCGGAATGCCTGGATAATCGGCATCCCCTGTATCGACTCATTCATTTTCGCATTGATCTCACTATTAATGGAACGGATTTTCTGATTAAATACGGATGCGTATTTACGGTAAATGACGGACCATACCATTAAAATCGGAACGATCAAAAGACATAACGCCGCAAGCCTGACATCAAGCATAAACAGCGCCGTAAAAATGCCCAGCATATAAACGCCGCTCGTCACAAATGTTGACAGCACCGTCACATATAAATCCCTGACCGCCTCGGTGTCATTCGTAATGCGCGCGACGACTTTTCCGGCGGGCAAATTATCGAAGTAGCTGATCGGCATCTTTTGAATATGAGAAAACACATCCTGCCTCATGCGCTGTATAATCCGGTTTGCTCCCATTTGGAGAAGGTAATGCTGGCCGTAATGAAAGCACACAGAAAAAATAAGCAATCCAGCATAAATGCCGATCAATGTCATGAGCCCTTTGATTTCCGGGCGGTAAAATTGAAAAATATCCTGTTTGGATAACGTGACGGCGGGATATGTCCTGCTTTCCTTTCCGTTTGACATCGTCAGCTTCCCGTCAGACACCGACCGGTTTCCGTCAAAGCTGACGGGCCGGCCTACAAAATAATAAGCCGTGCCGACTTGATAAATATGCGCCTCGCCGTTTTTTTCGGCGCCGTGCTTCATCCGGTCCTCTCTGACATAATAGGACCCCTGAAACCTGACCGCGCCCGGGTCTTCCGAAGAGCCTTTATACCATGTTTTTTCAACGCCGAGAATGTGGTCATCGATCATTTTTTTCCCGATAAACGGCCCGGTCAGTTCAGCACTGACTGCGATAATCAGCAAAACCACAGCCCAAATCAGCAGCTTTTTATAATAAAGTGCATAGTTCCACAATCTTTTTCCGGTGTTCATGCGCTGTTCCCCCCTTCATCAAGAGAGGACAGCTGCTGCCTCTCGAATTGTTCCCGATACCAGCCGTTTTGCGACAGTAATTCCTGATGTGTGCCTTTTTCAGCTATCTGTCCTTCGTCCATAACGAGGATGAGATCGGCATGCTCCACTGCCGATAGACGGTGTGTGGTGATAATGGTCGTTTTGTGCCTCCGTTTTTTTCTGATATTGTCAATGATGGCGGCTTCCGTTTTTGCATCAACAGCGGAAAGAGAATCATCTAATATGAGAATGTCCGGGTCGGTCAAAAGCGCTCTCGCAATGGAGATGCGCTGCTTTTGCCCGCCTGACAGCGCGACGCCCTTTTCGCCAACAAGCGTCTCCAGTCCATGAGAAAGCGTGCTGATATCCTTTTCGAAATGCGCTTCCTTTAAGGCGCTGCGGATATCTTCATCGTTTGCGTCTTGGCGGCCGTACAGAAGGTTTTCTTTTACCGTTTTTGAAAATAAAATGTGATCCTGCGGCACATAACCGATCCATCCGCGGAGCCGGCTGAGTGGTATTTTTTGAATCAGAACGCCCGAGAAAGTGAGCTTCCCCTCTCCCGGCGGATATTCACGCAGGAGCTGCTTAATAATTGTCGTTTTTCCGCTACCCGTTTTTCCGACGATGCCGAGCGTCTGCCCTTTTTCTACAGAAAAAGAAACGCCGGATACAGCGGGACGCGCCCCGCTTGGATACGTAAAGGTGACATCATCAAAAATAAGGCGTCCCGGCTCTTTTATGTCAGCAGGCTTGAGAGGCTCCCTGACATCAGGCTCATAAGAAAGCGTCTCATTGACACGGTCTAATGAGGCATTCCCGCGCTGCATCACATTAATTAATTCCCCGACTGCAAACATCGGCCAAATCATCATCCCAAGGTACACGTTAAACGATACCAGTTCTCCAAGTGTCAGCCTGTTTTGAAAAATAAGATAGGCGCCGTAGCCGAGTCCGATGAGATAGCTGAGCCCGACGAGAAGTTTTACAGTCGGCTCAAACAGCGAATCAATAAATGCCACTTTCATATTTTTTTCATACACGTCCGCCGTCATATCGCTGAATCGGCTGACATCATTTTTTTCCTGTACGAAGGCGCGGATGACCCGAACGCCAGAAACCGACTCAAGCACCCTGTCATTTAATGAACCGAAGGCATTTTGAGCTTCCGTAAACCGCTCATGAATCTTTTTTCCGTACAAACTGATGGCAGCCGCCATAATCGGCAGCGGGATGATGGCGGCAAATGTAAGCTTCCAGCTGATGAGGAATCCCATCGTCAAAAAAATCGTCAGCATATACATCGTGGAATCGACCAGGGTCAAAATGCCGAAACCCGTTGTCAGACTCACAGCCTGCAAATCATTCGTCCCCCGTGCCATTAAATCTCCCGTTCTATATTTCTCATAAAACGGCGGCGACATGTGCAGGAGCCTGCCCATCAGTTTCGAACGGAGAATTTTTTCCATCACATTCGCACCGCCGAAAAGCTGATACATCCAAAAATAAGACATCAGATAAACAACAGCCGTCAAACCGAGAAAAACACCAATGTAAAACAGCATCCCATTTTTCGTAAACACGCCCGCCTTCATATCATCTATCGCGTTGCCGAGAAGTTTAGGCGGGAACATTTCAATCACGTTAACACACAATAATAATACAATCGCAACGGTATATCGCAGCCAGTAGGCTTTAAAAAACCAAGCCAGCTTTTTTAATACAGTGAACAAATACGTTCAGCTCCTTTCTGCCGTCAGCCGCCTTCCATTTTTTCCATATTGTTTTCTTTGCTTGTGATTGCTTTTGCTGTTTTCTTCATATCCATCACACCTGTCTTTCGTTTATTTTTTTGTATAAAAAAAGACACGAAGCGTCAGCTCCATGCCTCTTATTATCATTCATAAGGTACAGACCCGCCGATTATTCGCGACTGCACCGTTTTTAAGCAAAGGTTATAAAACGGGAGTTGTATGGTGGTCACGCCGGTATATAGCTTTGGTTGAGTTGACACATTGTAATACTGACATGATCCATACCTCCTTTTCCCTATATTCTCCTTTCATCATATAAACAAATCCTTTTTTTGTCAATGCAGGTTTTACAACTCTAAAGTCCGGGTAATGTCATGTAAAACCTTCTTTCTGAAAGGATGAGGCCAATGTTTCACGCCGATCGACTGATTGCAGCTTTTGACGGAAGTGACGATAGTAAGAAAGCGCTCCAAAAAGCCATTGACCTTTCAAAAACGTTACACGCGACATTAACGGTCGTCCATTCTCACAATGCGAAAGATACTCAGAAGATTGTTGATTCCCCCATGCCGGGAACAGGCGCAACGTATATCGGAGGCGGGATTGCAAGCGTTCCTGATCCGCTGAATACGGAAGGAACCGTTCGTGACCCGATGATTTATGAAGACCGTACGGAAGAAGTCATTGCGGAAGCAAGAATGCTTATGAATGACAATCAGATAGACGGAGATATTGATATCTTAGAAGGAGATCCCGCTGACGCAATTATTGAGCACGCCGACCGTATAGCAGCCGATTTGATTGTCATGGGAAGCAGAGACCAAAACAGGTTAAAAAAACTTTTATTTGGGAGCGTCAGTGAAAAGCTGTCGTCGAAATCAGATATTCCGGTTCTCATTGTAAAGTGATGATCTGATCGTCGGCTTTGATAAAGAACGCTATGTGCCTGTCATGCTTTTGTCTATCGGAAAAGCGGCGGATGAAGCCATTGCCTCTTACCGTCTGCCGATTGAAACGATTGCTGAATAGAAATAACAACAATAACTGAAAGCTTGCAGGAATCACACCTGCAAGCTTTTTTATATATCCCGGCTTCCTTTCTTTTTCGGCATGACAAAAAAACTGGCCATGATCAAAAAATCAATACATAACACGACGGACCAGCCCTTTAATAATTGGCTGAGCGCGCCCGTGCGTGAAGGGGCCTGAATGAGAAAAACCGTTCCGGCTAAGAGAATGCCGCCGATCGCAAACGACAGAACATGTTTCCCCCACCCTTTTGCATAATGCTTGGCGTAGTCCAAACCGTAACGCTTTACAGGCTTTGATCCATCCTTTAACACATAATAACGAAACCGCTCATCCGCCCATTGAATCATACTTTTTCCGAAAACGACTGACACCGCGATGTAAATGGCGGCAATTGCATGCGCCATCGTTGCGGTTGCTCCTTGATATAAATCAATTCCGGCTGCGAAAAACAGCACTGCATCCAAAAGAGGAATAAGAGCGAAAAAGAACATTCCGAGCTTTTGACGCCTGAATAAATACCGCGCCGCCAATCCGCTGATGACAGCCGCCCAGAAAGCGGCCTCACAAATCACAATCATCCAAGCAACAGCGTTCAAAATATTGTCCCCCTCGTCATCATACAATCGTTTTACTAAAAAGCATTGTAACACCCTTTTTTATTTAATACAATTGTATTATAAAATTGCGTGATGGTTTTTTTCTTGATACACTAGAACCATGCCTAAAAAAATTGACCATGAGCAAAGAAGAAAACAGATAGCCGAAGCAACATGGCGGATGATATTAGAGCGGGGAATGGAAGGAGCGACAGTCAGAAACATTGCCCAGGAAGCGGGCCTTTCATTAGGCGCGCTGAGGCACTATTTTTCTACCCAAGACGAGCTTTTGGGATATGCGATGACACTCGTAAAGGAAAAAGCAACCGCCAGAATACAGGAAGTCGCCATGAAAGATCTGCCGCCGAAAGAAAAGGCGGTACAGCTGATGCTTGAAATCATTCCGACAGATGAGGAAACATTAGCCGAAATGGAAGTCTGGTTCGCTTTCACAGCTTATGCCAGACATAAGGGAGAGGAGTTTAATGCCCAGCACGACGGCATACACAGCTATATTTATAAGCTCATTGACTGGCTGGACGAAAGTAAGCTTTTGAAAACACATCTTGATAAAGAAACAGAAGCAGAGAAATTATACGCTATCGTGGACGGATTGGCGCTGCATGCCATGCTTGATCCGGAGCGACTGGTGAAGGACAAGGTTTCCCGCGTGCTCGTTCATCATGTAGATTCTCTTTGCATCGACCAGCAGTAAAAGAAGGCCGGATTGTGTTCCGGCCTTTTTGTCCATTTACGATTGAATGCGGATTTCCTGCTGAATGCTGGCCTGAAAAGCCTCCTGAAGCTTTTTGGCCACAGGTCCCGGCGCTCCGCTGCCGACCGGTTTCCCGTCAAGGGTCACAATCGGAATTAATTCAGCAGTCGTAGACGAGATAAAAATCTCATCCGCCTGTCTGAGCTCTTCTTCAGTCAGAGGGGTTTCTTTTAACTGAATCCCGTTTTGATTGATCAGCTCCAGAATTTTTACCCGGGTGATGCCGTTTAAAATCAGCTCATTGGCCGGATGTGTGCGGACGACGCCGTTTATCACAGCGTATACATTGGAGGAGGTTCCTTCCGTGACTGCCCCGTCTCTTATGAGCACCGCTTCATAAGCACCCGCTTCATAGGCTTTCTGCTTGATCATGACATTATACAGTAAATTCAGACTCTTAATATCGCATCTCAGCCACCGCTTATCTTCTGCCGTTATGGCCGCCGCTCCCTGTTTCTGCTCATTTTCCGGTTTTTTCACGGAAAAGGTGTACGCCGTAGTCTGCGGCTCTAAGCCCTTATCATACTGATGCTTTCTCGGCGCCTTCCCTCTTGTCGTCTGAATGTAAACGCCGCCGTCGGTGAGTTTGTTTTCCTGTACAAGCTTTTGCAGATCCCACTCTGCGTCTTCCGCGGTATACGGCAGGGTGATGCCGATTTCAGCTGCGCTTCTGAAAAGACGCTCGATATGCTCATGCAGTCCGAATAAGACTCCGTTATACACTCTGATGACTTCGTACACACCGTCACCGAATTGGTATCCGCGGTCCTCAATATCAACTGCCGCTTCCTCACGATCAATTAACAGGCCGTTTACTAATATCTTCATACAACCCCTCCTAAACGTTATCAATCCTGATGTGCATTCTCAGCTGTTATTGTCAACTATTCTACCATACTGAACAAGCCGATAGCGGAGTTTATTTTTTTCTTAAAATCTTATATTTCGACAATTTTTCTATGTTCTTTCCAGTTTTATTCCTGTATACTTGATTCGACATACATATGCTGTTAACTTATGGCACTTATTTAAGCCTCCGCTGTTTCAGCAATATGCAGAAATTTATGCTACTGGAGAGATTGTTATGCGCAAGACAAAAGAAGGTGCTTCCCCTTCTCTGTTTTCACTGGCTTTTAAACTTACAAGTTTAGCAGTTTTGTGCGGACTGCTTCTGTTAATCGTCATATTAGGCTATTCAACTTCCGCCTCAAAGGGTAAACAGATCACAGTCACGGCTAACGGCCAGCTTCGTAATGAAAAACAAAGCCTGCGGCTGAAAGATGATTCTCCCGACGTGTTAATTAAACACTTACAGGGAGAGCGGGACACAGGCAAAAAAACGGTGTATTTAACATTCGATGACGGACCTTCTCCTTATACTGACAGATTATTGGATGTTTTGAAGGCACATGGCGCAAAAGCCACTTTTTTTATGCTTGCCCCCCGGATGAACGAATATAAACATTCCGTTCAACGAGCGAAGCAGGAAGGAATTGCGCTCGGTCTTCACGGCGTCACGCACGACAATAAACTGTTTTACCAGACGCCGACATCGCCTCTGAAAGAAATGCAGCAGGGCCGCGCCACGCTTCAGGCGATCACAGGGGTGAAAACCGATCTCGTCCGCACGCCTTACGGGAGTAAGCCGTCATTGACAGACGCCCAGATAAAAAATCTCGAAAAAGGCGGATTCGTATACTGGGATTGGACGATAGACAGCGAGGATTGGAAGTATAAAAACGCACAATATGTGCCAGAGGTTCTGAACCAGCTTGCTTATTTAGAAAGCAGCCACACGAGCAGGCCTCTTGTGATTTTAATGCATGATCTGCCGGCGACGGTTCACGCGCTGCCGAGCCTGATCCAACAACTGAAAGCGAAGGGCTATTCCTTCGATGTGCTGACGGATCAAATGATTCCCGTCCATGAATAAGAAAAGCCGGATCGTCCAGATGATCCGGCTTTTTTCCGTCTATGTGGCGGAGGTGATCTGTTTTGCAAACTCACCGATTTTCTGATGGATCACCAGATCAAATAAATGGTCGCAATATGTCGGCTCGAGGTTAATGATCACCTGTTTCAATCCCGGTATCCGGCTCGCATCCTCAGGCACGAATCTGGCCGGCGCCACCTCAAGCGAAGTGCCGATAACGAGCAGGAGATCCGCTTGATCAAGCTTTTCATAGAGGGTGTCAAAATGCTGGACGAGATCGCCGAACAGAACGACATCCGTTTTTAACACCGTGCCGCATACCTTTCCGTCTGCTTTTTTCGCCGTACATTCCGGCACGTCCTCCTTCAGCAAATGAGAAATCCCGTAGCGTGATCCGCAATCAGGACAGACAGCCGTTTGAATCGAACCGTGAAGCTCATATACACTGGTGCTTCCCGCTTTTTTATGAAGTCCGTCAATATTCTGCGTAAAAATGTCTACCTGCTTCCCCTGCTTTTCAAGGCCGGCCAAATAGATGTGACCGGCATTCGGTTCATAGCTTCCGCTCATTTTCATTTGAAACAGCTGTTTGAATTTAGGCCAAAATTCGCGGGGACGGCGTTCAAAATATTCCCGGCTCATCGCCTCCATTCTGGACGTGTCTTCCGTCCATATACCGTCCGCCGATCGAAAATCAGGTATGCCTGATTCCGTACTCATGCCGGCTCCCGTCAGCACCGCGATACGCTCCGCCTGATTGATCAATGTCAAAAACGCTTCCACTCTGCCACCGCCTTTTCTTTTTATCATATCATGAAAAAAACCCCGCCCTAAATGCAGATTGCCTTTTAGGGCGGGGCCTTGCTATGCCCGTTCCTTTTCTCCGGAATGCTGATTCACCTGAAACGGATCATTCTGGTTTTTCTGCTTTACAAATACGGTTTGGCCCGGATATGCGAATTCCACGCCTTCCTCAGCAAAAATATCAATAATCCTGCTGTTAATGTCCTGCCGCACGTCTAAGCTTTCCGCCCAAACGATGGTCTTCGTGTAAAAGTTGAAAAACAGATTGTAATAACTGTCGGCAAACATATCAAAATTGACCATAATCGTATCGTCATGCACGCCTTCGTGTTCAAGCAGCATCTTTCTGAGCCTGATGATGCACCGCTCTAAATTTTCAATGGGCGTCGCATAAGAAACACGGATGGAGAACGTAACTTGGCGCTTTGTCATTCTTGTCCAGTTTGTGATGGCCTCCATCGACAGCGTTGAATTGGGAACGGTGACGAGCGCTCCTTGCGCCGTGCGGAATCTCGTGCTTCGGAAGGTGATATCTTCAACGCCTCCGGTCACAGTAGGAGTCTCCACCCAATCGCCGATCGTAAACGGCTTTTCTGTAATAATAATGATGCCGCCGAAGAAATTGGTGATTGTATCTTTAGCGGCGAGCGCAAAGGCCAATCCGCCAAGTCCGAGTCCGGCCACGAATCCGTTTACATCATAATTAAATTCCTGTGCAATCACACTGACGCTGAGCGCTAAAATCACAAAGCGAAGCACCTTAGATAAAAACGGCGCCAAAATGTCGTCCATATCAAGCTCAAAGCGCTGATTGACTTTATGAAACAAAAATGAAGAAGCTGATGTCAAATTGCACAGCCCCCAGGCCAGCAGCGCCACGATAAGGGAACGGTACATTTTTTTCACAATGTCCATCTGGCCGTCTAAAAACGGCGAATACTCAATCGCCAAAAACAGTCCCAACGCCGCAAAAAACCATCTGGCGGGCTTGTCAAACGCCACGGCAATTTGTGTAAAAATGTCAGTTTTCGGCTTGTTTGCCAATTTGTAAATCAGTTGAAAAAAATATTTGACAAACAGCTTTCTGAGAATGAGAAAAGCAAGTAAAATTCCTAAGCTGATGCCGATTTGCGAGATATGTTCAAGAGTAAAAAAGGTCTGGAAATGTTTAGACATGGCTCATGCTCCTTTTGTCTGATCGAATCTATATTATACTAAAATATTCGTCGAATATCTTTCTTTAATGTCTGATGCACCGCAAAAACCCCGGCTGGAAAATACAGCCGGGGTTTTCGCATAATCGTTCAAATATCAGCCAGATACAACAGGGGCAGGCACCTATTTCTTCTTCGCTTGTGTCTGATTCAGGAGAGTCGCTTTTTGCATTTCAGCATCGGTTTCGGCCTTAATTCTTTCCTCCACTTTCAATCTCCCTTTTCCCATGATCTCGCCTCCTTTGTGCCATTATAAATGCTCTCAATGCATTGTAAACCGAAGAAAGCACTATCTTTATTCCAAAAAAATACTTTTTGCATATTCACCAGTTTGCATCGCTGTGCATATATGAAATTTGATACAATAACAGAAATGCCCTTGAGGGGAGCTGACAAGCTTGTATACCATCGCCCACCGCGGCGCATCCGGATACGCGCCCGAAAATACATTTGCCGCGTTTGATATTGCGGCCGACATGAATACTGATTTAATTGAGCTTGACGTCCAGCTCACAAAAGACGGTCATATTGTCGTCATCCACGATGACAAAGTGGATCGGACGACGGACGGCTCCGGCTTTGTAAAAGATTTTACGCTGAAGGAGCTGCAGACACTTGACGCCGGAAGCTGGTTCGGTCCTGAGTTTAAAGGTGAACGGATACCCTTGCTTGAAGAAGTCCTGAAGCGCTATCATCCTGAAATCGGACTTTTGATTGAACTGAAAGGCCACGCTTCCCAAATCGGTCTTGAAAAAGCAGTCGGCCAGCTGTTAGGCCGTTTTTCCTTTTCAATTCACCATATCGTTCAATCTTTCAGCATCAAGTCGATTCAGACCTTTCACGAGATGTACCCGTCTGTGCCGACCGCAATCATTACCCGGCCCAGCTTCGGCATGTTTTCCCAAAATCAGCTGAACGCCTACAAATCAGTCGCAAACTATGTCAATATTAAATATACCCGGCTTAATCGGTACTTGATTTCTTCCGCCCGCAAAAATGGCCTGAAAGTGTTTGCCTGGACGGTAAGAGATCCAAAAACGGCCGCCAAGCTCCAAGACATGGTTGACGGCATTGTAACAGATTACCCGGACTTCATTTCTAAGGGTGGCTGATATGAAACAATACATTGCAATCTTTATCGGAGGCGCATTAGGGGCTCTGCTTCGCTTTGAAATGAGCGTGCATATCCATAGCGGCGCCTTTCCGGCGGCTACTTTGATTGAAAACGCGGCGGGAAGCCTTTTGCTTGGACTTATTACTGGTTATTTTATCATTCGGGCAAAGCACCCTCTCTTATCTGCATTTTTAGGCACAGGTTTTTGCGGAGGCTTTACGACGATGTCAACATTCTCAAAAGAGACCGTCTTTTTAATGCAATCGTCTCCCCGGGACGCTTTTCTTTATTTTGCCGTCACAATCGTTTCAGGCCTTGCGTTTGCGTTCGCCGGCATCGCCGCCGGACGGCAATTGGCATTTCGCTTATCGGGAAGGGGGCATAAAACGTCATGACGGTTTTCTGTATGTGCCTTGCCGGAGGAATAGGTGCTGTCTTTCGCTTTTTTCTGGGAAGAGCGGTTACAGCAAAATCCGGCGGCTTTCCGATTCCAATAGGAATGGCGGCAGTCAATCTGCTGGGCGCCTTCGGTCTCGGGCTGTTTACCGGAATCGGATTGAACAACCCTTCAGCAGGCATCATCATTGCGACAGGCTTTTTCGGTGCGTTTACCACCTTTTCCACTTTCAGCGCTGAGGCCGTGCAGCTGCTGCTGAACAATCGCGTAAAGGCAAGTCTGTTGTACATCGCCGTGTCGGCAGCCGGAAGCCTTTTGGCGTTTTGGGCAGGCTGGATGATCATGTCTGTATAAAAAAAACCTTGAGCTTTATTTTTCGCTCAAGGTTGCGTTTTGAAGTATTACCGTCTCAGGCACAGGCAGCGGGTGGTTTTTTGTCTCCAGCGCGCCCAAGCGGCCTGATTTTTCTTTCAGTTCAATTTGTTTGATAAACCGGCCGTCCATCTCCAAAACCCGGGCAGTGAACCGGCCGATGTATATCGACTCCCCCGCCGTGATATCAATGTTTTCTTTCAGCACGAGCCCGCCGATAGTATCGACTTCATCCTGAATGGAGGCGCCAAGCAAGTGATTCACCTGATCAATCCGAACCTTTCCGTCTAACACGTAATGTTGTTCGGACAGCTTTTGAATCAGCGGCTGTTCATCTTCATCAAATTCATCTCTGATGTCACCGACGATTTCTTCAAGAATGTCTTCGGTCGTCACGAGACCTGACGTTCCCCCGTATTCATCAGACAGAATCGCCAAATGAATCCGTTCTCTCTGCATTTTGATCAGCAGGTCGTGAACGGGAATCGTCTCAATCACTTCAATGACCGGTCTTACATACGGCGTTATCGATAAACCCGCTTTTTCTTCCTCTGTCATAAACAGCAGATCCGAAAACAGATGCTTCGTGTTCACCATACCGATGACGCTGTCTTTGTCCCCATCGGTTACAGGCCAGCGCGTATATTTGTCCTTCAGCATCATATCCAGCATTTCCGGTATAGACATATCCGTTGAAACAGCGGCCATTTCCTTTCTCGGAATCATGATCTCCTTCGCGAGCCGGTTATCAAACTCAAAAATTTTATTCACAAATGTATATTCAGACGGATTTATCTCTCCGTTTTTTAAACTTTCTGACAGCAGTATTCTCAGCTCTTCCTCTGAATGGGAGCCTTCATGCTCAGATGCCGGCTTTAATCCGAACAGTCCGGTCAGAAGCCTGGCGGAGCCGTTCAGCACCCAAATAATCGGGAACATCAGCAAGTAAAATAAGCGAAGCGGCCCGGCAATCCATAACGTCAGTTTTTCCGCTTTTTGAATGGCAACCGTTTTAGGCGCAAGCTCACCTATCACGACGTGCAAAAACGTAATCAGTGCATACGCCGCAGCAAAAGAAATGACATGTTCAGCCGAATCCGGCAGCCCCATTCCCGCAAACAAGGGATGAAGCATCCGCTCAAAAGCAGGTTCTCCCAGCACGCCGAGTCCGATGGATGTCAGCGTAATACCAAGCTGTGACGCCGATAAGTATTCATCAAGATCCGTAATGATGCGCTTTGCGAGTACCGCCCGTCTGTTCCCTTCTGAAATGAGCCGGTCGATTCTGGATCTCCTTACTCTGACGATCGCAAACTCACTCGCGACGAAAAATGCCGTTAAAGCAATGAGTACAGCAATTAAGATCAAACTGTCAATGTCGTCCATTTCACCTTATCCAAAGGATAAGGACGTCACCTCCTGATTGCATCATTTTTTCTTAAGTTTGAGGTACGAAATGGGTGATTGACTATACAGAGGGCCCCATCCCGCCACCTCCTAAGTCAAAGCATGATTATCATTTGTATATTTTACTGTATCACAACTCATTCCAGAATTATTTCTTCATGTTTCGTTTTTTTAATCATATAAAAAACAGCCTTCAGAAAGAAGACTGCCGTTATCTGTTTCGGAAATGATTTTCTAAACAAAGCGCCGTATTGATTCCCCCGAACCCCATGCTTAAACTTAACGCACATTGTACCGTATGTGCGCGCGGTTTGTCTTTCACCCAATGAAATGTATCGTCAATCGGCTCCGTTAAGTTCCGTGTAGGATGGAGCATAGATTCCCGCATTTGCAAAAGGGAGGAAATGACTTCCACCGTACCGGCAGCGCTCAGGCCGTGCCCGGTGATCGATTTTGTCGCGTTGATCCGCGCGTGTGACAGACCGCTCTCAGAAAGCGCCTGGCATTCAGTCTTGTCTCCGATCGGCGAACCGGTGCCGTGCGGATTGATGTAATCAATCTCTTTCGCTGAAAGCCCCGCCCGATCCAATGCCTGGCGGATGACAGTCATTTCCCCTTCAATAGAAGGGTTTGGATTGCGGTTGCCGTCAGAGGCCATGCCCCATCCTCTCAGGCCGGCCCATGAGCGCGCGCCCCGCTTGTCCGCGGACTCAGCCCGTTCAAGCACAATCGCCCCGCATGCTTCTCCGTAAATAAAACCGTCCGTATGCCTGTCAAACGGGCGGCAGGCGGCCTCAGGGCATTCGGCATATTTGTCAGTACCCATGGCCCCTAATGAGCGCAGCGCCTGACATTCCATGTATGAAAGATCTGTTAACGCCCCGATGACAATGCAGCGGTCAAACAGGCCGCCGTTGATCGCCTGGGCAGCCTGAATGACGGCCGCCTGACCGCTCGCAGATGCCCCGCCTACCGTAAAGGCGGGCCCTTTTATCCCGAATTGCTCCGTGCAGAGCCCGGACAAATCACTATCCATAAAAGAGAGCCCGTACGTCGGATTCACAAATTGCGGCGACTCGCTGTTTTTTTCAAAGGCTTGCACCAGTTCGCGCTGCTGAACATTGGAGCCGCCGATGATTAATCCGGTGCGGCTCGGATCGGCTCCGTCTAATACAGCATCCCGCCATGCCTCATCTAAAGCGATAAGTGCGGCCTTTCCGGACAATGAAGCCCTTCGGTACAGACGCTTGGAGAGCGTGTCGGGAGGCGTTAAATCTTTCAGCTCTGCGCCGATAAATGAAGTGCCTTTCTGCCGTCCCGGACGCTTCATCACATCAAACGCGTGACGTCCCTCCATAAGGGCCTCGAGAAATGCGTCCTTTCCTTGCCCGACTGCCGTTAATACGCCGATTCCGGTGATTTTTATTTCAGATGTCCCATCATTTCTCATAGACATTAAACCGTTCTCCCATCTTTATATATTGGAAGCTATGAAACGAAATCCTGATACAAAGCAGCAAAAATCTCCCGCGAATTTTTGATTTGTTCTAAAGACACGCTGAAAGATAACCGGAAGTAGCCGCTCCTTCCGAATCCGCTGCCGGGCACGATCAATAATTTATATTTCTGTGCGGCATGCATGCAAAACTCGACTTCATCCTCAATCGGTGATTTAGGAAAAACGAAGAAGCCTCCTTTCGGCATCTCAAAATCGAAACCGGCTTCTGCCAGGATGTCAACGATAAGGTCTCTCCGCTCCCGATAAGGGGCCGCGTCTATCGTCAGATCATCCATTTCAGCCACGGTGCGCTGCATCATGACAGGCGCATTCACAAATCCGAGCGTCCGATTGCAATAAACGAAAGCATCCGTCAGAAGATCACGTTCAGGCATTTGGCCGTCCAAACCGATATACCCAAGCCTTTCCCCCGCAATCCCGAGATCTTTACTGAAGGAACTGACTAAAATGACGCGGTGGTACGCTTGGAACGGATTCGCCTGCTCTTCCCCGTAGATCAGCTGGCTGTACGGTTCATCAAAGAGGATATAGATGCTTTGGCCGTGTTTTTCCTCCGCTTCTTTTAATAAGGCGCCCAATTCATTTATATTGTTTTGGCTTAAAACCGTCCCCGTCGGGTTGTGCGGCGTATTTAAAATCAACCCCTTTGTCTGGGGAGTGATCGCTTTCCTTACCGCTTCAATATCAATCTCAAATGTGTCAGTAAGCGGACATATAACGGGTTTTCCGCGGTAATTTTCAATATACACTTTATATTCCGCAAAATAAGGCGCTAACAGAATCACTTCTTCGCCCGGATTCAACATGCTCTTCAGCGCGACATTCAGCCCCCCGCCGGCTCCGACCGTCATTACGACATGCTTGAAAGAAATGTCTGCCTCAAACCGCTTTGATAAAAAGCGCGCTACCTTTTCTCTCGCTTCCGGAAGCCCTTGGTTTTGTATGTATCCGTGCCGTCCCGCTGAAGCCGCTTCACACAGCGCCTTTTTAAATGCTTCAGGCGGCTCGGTAACGGGATTTCCGATTGAAAAATCAAATACCTTATCGGCGCCGTATTCCTTCTTCAGCCGCGCGCCTTCATCAAACAGCTTGCGAATCCATGATCCTTTCTGTAAATTCTCTGTAACTTCTTTTGATAAACCTGCCACTTTAAATCTGTCCCTTCTGCCCGTTTGCTCGTCTTCCTTCGCCAAACTGCTCTCTATTTACAATGATTATGGAAGATTTGCATGATTCAGTCAACGCTTTTTCCTAAAACCTTCACTGCCAATTAAAGCAGCAGCACTGGAAAACAATAAACTTGTGCAACTCCTCTTCATATATTAAACTATTCTCATAACTATAACGTGATGGTTGGGGAGGGATTTAGATGGGGCTGAGACTTATCGCATCAGTGAATTAGCGGCTCTTGCCGGAGTAACGAAGCGGACGGTGGATTACTACACAAATCTTGGTCTGTTAACGCCGGCCAGGTCTTGTTCGAACTATCGTTACTACGATACACTTGCACTTAAACGGCTAATGTTTATTGTCGCTTGTAAAAAGCAGCGATTGGCCCTGTCTGATATAAAAGATCGACTGGAGAACCAGTTTCCCTCTTCAGCTTTGATTGATGATATTGGAAATTTGGCAACGGAAATTGATGATATGAATCAAAATATCTCCGGGATCTTGCATCGGTTTGAAAAGCTTGAGCCTGAGGAGCGAGCCCAGCTGAAAAAACGGCTTACTCCCGAAAAGCTTGCAGTGCTTCAATCATTTATGCTGCTGTTAAGTTAAACCATTATCTTATTAACAGGAGGTGTTACCTTCATTTTCCCAAAAGGAGTGAAGGTTCTAATTGGACATTGTGAATTTGATTTTAGTCGCGGTTTTAATCGCGCTGACGGCATTTTTCGTAGCATCTGAGTTTGCGATAATCAGAATCAGAGGCTCACGGGTTGACCAGCTTATAGCAGAAGGAAATAAAGCCGCAATCGGTGTAAAAAAAGTGACCACGCATTTGGATGAGTACTTATCGGCGTGCCAGCTCGGCATTACATTGACTTCGATTGGTCTTGGTGTCTTAGGCGAATCAACGATTGAACGCATGCTTCATCCGCTTTTCACAAAATTAAACGCACCAAGCTCACTATCGCATGTTATTTCATTCATTCTGGCCTACGCCATCATTACATTTTTACACGTGGTCGTAGGGGAATTGGCGCCGAAAACAGTCGCCATCCAAAAAGCGGAGGCTGTTTCGATGCTGTTTTCGAAGCCGCTCATTTGGTTTTACCGCATCATGTTCCCGTTTATTTGGCTTTTGAACAATTCCGCCCGTCTTTTGACAAAGATGTTCGGTTTGGAGACGGTTTCTGAAAATGAGCTTGCCCATTCGGAAGAAGAGCTGCGCATCATTTTATCAGAAAGCTATAAAAGCGGTGAAATCAACCAGTCTGAATTTAAATATGTGAATAAAATCTTTGAATTTGACGACAGACTCGCAAAAGAAATTATGATTCCGAGAACGGAAATCGTCAGTCTGCCGCATGATATCAAAATCTCTGAAATGATGGAGATCATTCAGATTGAAAAATATACACGCTACCCTGTTGAAGAGGGCGACAAAGACAATATTATCGGCGTCATCAATATTAAAGAAGTGCTGACCGCCTGCATCAGCGGCGAAGTGTCAGTTGACTCGCCGATTACCGCTTTTGTAAATCCGATCATTCATGTGATTGAATCTGCGCCTATTCACGACCTGCTTGTAAAAATGCAAAAAGAACGGGTTCATATGGCGATTCTGTCAGACGAATACGGCGGTACCGCGGGTCTTGTGACCGTTGAAGATATTATTGAAGAAATCGTCGGGGAAATCCGGGACGAATTTGATATTGATGAAATCAACGAGATCCGCAAACTCGGGGACGGCCATTATATGCTCGACGGAAAAGTCCTGATTGACCAAGTAAACGACTTGCTCGGCATTCATTTAGAAAATGACGAGGTCGACACAATCGGCGGCTGGTTCCTTACCCAGAAATACGACGTGCAGCAGCATGATTCCATTATTGAAGAAGGCTGCGAATTTATAATTAATGAAATTGAAGGCCACCACGTTGCTTATATCGAAGTAAAAAAGCTGGCGTTTGACGAACTGTTAGAAACCGCCGAGCAAAAAGAGGCGTAATCCTCACAAAAAAAGCTTGCCGTTCGCATAGACGGCAAGCTTTTTTAATTCTGTTACATCTGTTCAAGTTTTTTCTCGAGCTCTTTTATTCTGCTGTTCAGCTCTTCTGTCATCGCTGCCAGCCTTTCCTTCGGCGCATGATCGGCGAAGTCCTCTTGGAAAAGCGGCTCCCCGATGATGAGCTTCATCTTCCCTTTTTTAAACAGCTCTTTTCCGGTGGAAGGCCCTTTGTAAGCTGCCGGAACGAGCGGCGCTTTCCCCATTTGCGCAATGGTTACGGCCCCTCTTTTCAGCGGAACGTCTTCTGATGTTCTCGTTCCGCTCGGGAAAATGCCGACAATCTTTCCTTCTTTTAAGAGCTTAATCGGCGTCTTAATGCTGCTCGGTCCGGGATTCTCCCGGTCAACCGGAAAAGCATTAATTTTCTTTAAAAACGTTCCGATCCACTTTTTCTGAAACAGCTCTTTTTTTGCCATATAATGAATCTGATGAGGCAATATTCCGACACCGAGGGTAATCACATCCACCCAGCCTGAGTGTGTACACGCAATAACGAAACCTGTATCAGACGGAAGATTTTCTTTATTGTACACTTTAATTCCTCCGCGCAGGGAGAGAATGCCCTTGAGGACATTTGCACAAAAATTATACATAACGCACTTCCTTTGTTGTAATGATCAAATGTATTCTCCCTCTATTATAACAATATTTTTTATTACCTGGTACTAATAATTATATTTTTCCTTAATCATTCTCTATCTTTTATGACGAATTTTGGGTACTATATAGAAATGGTGTTTGATTAGGTGAAAATGAAATTAAGCCGTTTGCATGGAACGTGCAACTTTAAACCTTTCTTATGCGTGTATAACATAGAGGGGAGAAAAGGCAGTGACGATCGATGAAATTTACCAAATGTATATGAATGATGTTTACCGGTTCCTGCTCTCCATGACAAAAGACAAGCATCTCGCTGAAGATTTGCTGCAGGAAACCTTTATGAGGGCATACATACACATTCACTCCTATGACCACAGCAAAGTAAAGCCATGGCTTTTTCAAGTGGCGAGAAATGCGTTTATAGATTATGTCAGAAAACATAAAAAGGAAGTGACCATTTCCGATGACTTAATTGGGAGCCTTTTTCAGACGGCTGTTCAAAGCCCGGCTCATCAAATTGAAATCAAGGAAGTGCTGACAGGGTATATGTCCGAACTCCCCGACAATTATCGGGAGGCCTTAACACTGTATTATTTAAAAGAACTGAATTACAAAGAAGCATCCCATATTATGAATATTTCAGAGGCTAATTTTAAAAGTGTTTTATTTCGTGCCAGACAGCGGCTGAAAGCACTTTATAATAGAGGTGTTAATGATGAATGAAGAATTTAAAAAGCGATTTTACCAATATAAAAATGGGGAAATGAGCGACCAAGAGATGGCCGCCTTTGAAGAGGAGCTGGAAAAGCTTGAAGTCTATCAGGAATTGATTGAAAGCGAAATGCAGGACGACCGGCAATGGGATGTCAGCATCAGCCCGGAAAAACAGCGGGCCATTTTATCATACGGAAAGCGCAAATCGTATTTGCGGATTTCTGTACTCGCCGTCATTTCTACATTGATGATTTTGCCGCTTTGCACGCTGGGAAGCTACCTCTATTACGGGCTGGGAGGAAAAGAAAGCACCGGAAATCAATTAATGGAAACCGCCGCAGTGACAGTGGCGATCACAATGCCCAACGTCCTCGTTGATACGTCAGGCTTAAAAAGCCAAGTGAAGCTGTTTGGAATGAATACAGAATTTCCGCTCCAAAAACAGATCGGCACAAAAACAAAATCCGTAGGCGGAGAACGGGTGGAGATGTTTTTGGATACGGTCAAACCGCCTGCTGTTAACTATTATGATTTAGATGTCACCCAGGCAAACCATTACTTCGCACATCCCTCAGGATTAAAGGAGCGGACGGTTGACAAAGCCGGTCAAACGTTAAAGAAATTGCCTGAAGGAAGCGTCGCCGAAGTTTATCTTTCTTACGATCGCGCCTATCCTTCAACTGAAATCTATTCGAGATTTAAAAGCTATGATGTGAAGTTTTTATGGAATGCGGTGGAAACGGAAAAAAATCTGAAAGACAGTCCTTATGCCGAGCCGTTAGGATTTCCCGGGAAAGATTCAAAAATGCTTTCCTCCTTTGAAACGCAAGGACAGACTGACCGCGAACAATTTATCAACGCACTTGAATATATGTCCCGTCATAAAAAATGGGTGCATGTCATTTCGAAACGCAAAGATATGAACCTGGACAACAGAATCAATTATGTAGACCGGCACGGAATGAACGTATACGGCTCTGTTATCACGGGACCGACAAAAGAAATCGAACGTCTGCTGAAAAATAAAGCAGTAAAAGCAGCAAACATCGGTGAGGTGGAATTATGGAATTGGTAAGAATCTTTAAAGAACATAATGTTTTCGGCTGGATATCAGTCGGGACCGCGATCTTGTCCCTGCTGCTGCTGAATGTGGCAATTATCAGCAATGTGACCTTTTATTCTTATCAGATGCTGCCGTTTGCGATGGCGGCCGTGCCGTTTGGCATCGTTGAGCTGTTTATTAAAAAAGGCCGGACAGGTCCGGGCCTGCTCGGTGTCATCCTCAATCTTTTCGTTATTGTCTGTGTGTATACAATCGTTGCGGTTGATACGAATTTGCAGTTTGGTTTTTAAATGACAGCGCCCAAGACTTTCTCGTCTTGGGCGTTTTTGCTGTTTTTCTAAAATGAAAGAACTCCGATTAAATTTAACAATACGATAATGATCGCCAGCGGAACGAGATACCGCAGCAGGAAATACCACAGCTGAAAAAAAGCATAGCTGATGGCAGAGCCGCTTTTCATCTCGGCAAAAAGCTCCTGCTTCGGTATTTTCAGCGGAATAAAGATTGAAATCAATAAAGCGCCCAGCGGAATCAGCACATTACTGACGGTGAAATCCGCCAGATCAAAAAAGGTTTTGCCAAACACATGCACATCGGCAAGAACACCGTACGATAAGCAAGACGGAATGCCGACTAAAAAAATGAGCAGACCGCTTGTCCAAGACAGTTTCTTTCTTTTCGTTTCATCGCCTTTCCCGACTGTCGCCACGATTATTTCCACCATAGAGAAAGCCGAGGTCAGTGCGGCAAAGAAAAAGACCGCGAGAAAACCGATGAAAAACAGCGTGCCGAAGGGCAGCTGATCAAATACAGCCGGAAGCACAGTAAACAGCAGCGTAGGCCCTTCATCCGGCTTTAATCCAAACGAAAACACCGCCGGAAAAATCGCCAGTCCCGCAAAAAGCGTGACGAGTACATTCATGACAACAATCGAACCGGCAGAACCGGGCAGATTTTGTGTTTTCGGCAGATAAGAGCTGTACGTCACCATAACCGATACCCCGAGTGTTAATGTGAAAAATGCCTGTCCCAATGCATATAAGATGGATTTCGGCGTGAGGTCTTCAAAATGGGGAACCAATAAAAATTTAACCCCCTCGACGGCATGATCAAGAGTGAGCGAACGCAGCACAAGCAAAATAAACAGCACGAATAAAATCGGCATTAATACCGCACTGACGCGCTCTATCCCTTTTTGTACGCCTTTTGCGACGACGGCTACCGTTATGATCATAAACAACAGCTGCGCCATGAGCGTCTGAATTGGATTTTCAATGACTGCGCCAAACATCGAACCGTACTGTTCCTGAGTGAGCCCTGACAAAGAACCTGAAACGGCTTTCAGCACATAAAGCAAAATCCATCCGCCGACGACACTGTAAAAAGATAAGACTAAAAAACAGGCTGCCACGCCTACATAACCCGTGAGATGCCACAGTGATTTCGGCGCCGCTTTTTTATAGGCATCAATTGCATTTGTCTGGTTCCGTCTTCCGAATATAAATTCACCGAGCAGAAGCGGATAACCGAGAAGAACGGTAAAGAGGACAAATACGAGAAAAAAAGCGCCTCCCCCATTCGTTCCCGCTACATAAGGGAACTTCCAAATGGCTCCAAGACCGATGGCCGAACCCGCAGCAGCCATAATAAATCCTATTTTTGAGGCCCATTGAACCTTTTTTTGGTCAGACACGACTTTCCACTTCCCTTCCGCCCTATATTATCCCTTATTCGCTTCCATAACTTAAGCCTATTTTGATATGTTTTATTGTTCTGAAAAATAAAAAAAGAAGCGGCAAGGGCCGCTTCCTGTTACAGCTTCTCATTTAATTTGGAATGCTTTCTGGAGTATAAGAAATAAATCAGCAGGCCAATGATCAGCCAAATAAAGAAACGGAAAATCGTGGTCCAGCCAAGATTCAGGATCAAAAACAGGCAGAATAGAATCGCCAATGCCGGAATAAACGGAACCCCCGGGCATTTAAAGGCTCTCGGCAGATCCGGTTGTTTCTTTCTCAGCACAATTACTCCTACGGAAATCAGGACAAACGCAGCGAGCGTTCCGATGTTCACCAGCTTTGCAAGCTCGTCAAGCGGAACGAGTGAGCCGAGTAAGGCGGACAGGATGCCGAAAACCCATGTGACCACGTGAGGCGTTTTATGCTTAGGGTGAACTTTTGAAAGCGCCCCCGGCACTAACCCGTCACGGGACATCGCAAACATCACCCTGGTATGGCCGTACAGCATGACGAGCATCACTGTGGTCATTCCTAAAACTGCGCCGATATCAATAATGCCCGCCACCCAGTTTTGGCCGGCCATCTGCAGAACAAGAGATACAGGGTGATCGACGCCTTCAAATCGGGCAAACGGCACAACGCCTGTCATGATTGCCGATACCGTCACGTACAAAACAGTGCAGACCAATAATGAAAAAATAATTCCTTTAGGCAAGTCCTTTGCCGGGTTTTTCGTTTCCTCAGCGGCAGATGACACGGCATCAAAACCGATAAAGGAGAAAAAGACGAGGGCTGCTGCGCTGAATACTCCCCCAAAACCCATCGGCATAAATGGCTGCCAGTTATGCGGTTTGACATATACTGCCGCAACAGCGATAAATAACAGAACAACCAGAATTTTCAGAACAACCATGATATTATTGACCCGTTTTGATTCCTTAATGCCTAAGTAGAGTAGGAATGTAATGGCAAGCACGATGACAAAGGCGGGAAGATTAAAAAACGTTACCGTACCCTTAATAGACCCCGGCGCTGCTGTTAACGCGGCCGGCAGATGGATGCCGAAGCCCGCTAAAAATGATTGAAAATATCCGGAACAGCCGACTGAAACCGCACTGACGGCAAGCATATATTCCAAGATTAAATCCCAGCCGATAATAAAGGCGAGAAGTTCGCCTAATGTGGCATACGTAAATGTGTAAACAGAACCCGAAACTGGTACGCTTGAAGCAAATTCAGCATACGACAGAGCCGCAAATAAACAAGCGAGCGCCGCCACGACAAACGAAACAGTCAGCCCGGGCCCCGCCGTCACGGCTCCTGTTCCCGTTAAAACAAATATTCCCGTCCCGATGATCGCACCTATTCCGAGCAGCGTCAAATCAAAGGCGCCCAATTCCCTTTTCAGCGACTTCTCCCCGCTCGTTGCGGCAAGCAGATCCTGAATGCTTTTCTTTCTAAAAACGCTCCCCTTCATCTTCTTCACTCCCATTATATAAATCTTTTATATTAGAATATTCAGATAACAATGGCGATAATGACTAAATTCTTATTTTTCGCTATACATATCGCTGCCCATCATTCCTTTCTCCTACATCATATTATAACTAAAAATAAAAAAATGAACACAACTTTTTGAAAATTCTATATTTTATACAATACCGCCATATAATGATCATTGTTAACAAAGGATTGACAGGCTTTTATTATCATTTTTCCGAAGGAGGGAGATTACTATTTAACTGATAATTATCAATTTACCAATTTATACTTATCTAAACTTCCAAACAATAAAACATCCCGCACTCTGAGAGAATGCGGGATGTTTCTTACGAATGATTACGTTGAAATAAATCGTCCTCCGTTGACATGGATGGTCTGTCCTGTCATATAAGAGGATTCGTCTGAGGCCAAGAGCACATAAGCTCCTGCGTGTTCTGCGGGCTGGCCCGGTCTTTCCATCGGCGTGTCCAGACCGTGTTTTTTTACCTTTTCTTTTGTAAAAGTGGCCGGAATCAGCGCGGTCCAGATCGGGCCCGGCGCCACCGCGTTCACTCTGATTCCCTGATCAGCTAAAGACATCGCCATAGAACGCGTAAAGGAAACGATTCCGCCTTTCGTACAAGAATAATCTATCAATGATGTATCCCCTTGATAAGCGGTAATAGAGGTTGTGTTAATAATGGCGCTCCCTTTTTGCAAATGCGGCAGTACAGCTTTTGTCATATGGAACATTGAAAACATGTTTGTCCGGAACGTCTTTTCCAGCTGCTCTGTCGTGATATCGAGTATTCCGTTTTGCGGATGCTGTTCAGCCGCGTTATTCACAAGAATATCAATTTTCCCATAATGATCTATGACTTGCCGGACTGCCTTTTGGCAATGCGACTCATCGCCGACGTCTCCCGGAATTAACAGGCACTCAGCCTGCTCTTCTTCTGCCCGCTTCTTCGTTCTCTCGGCATCGGAATGCTCGTCGAGATACAGGATGGCTAGGTTCGCCCCCTCTTTCGCATAAGCGATCGCGGCGGCTGCGCCGATGCCGCTGTCTCCTCCCGTGATGAGGGCGACTTTGCCTTTTAATTTTCCGGAACCTTTATAATCCGGGTCCTCCAATAACGGCTTCGGGTCCATTTTCGACTCAACACCCGGCTGGCGATCCTGTCCCTGCGGTTTTTGTCCTTCTTTTTGTCTGTCCATCGGATTCATTTTCTCACTCTCCTGCAAATGGTGTTAATGAACGATACCACGCCGTGTGAGGAGTTAAACGGACAAATATGCCCCCGATTACAGCTGCTGAGCCGCTTGGGGAAATGAACCGATGTATGTTGCAGACGGCCTGAAAATCATGTTGTTTGAGGCCTGTTCAAGCACGTGGGCGCACCAGCCTGCCATGCGGCTTGCTGAAAATGTCGGGGTAAACAAAGCGTCGTCAAAACGAATCGCCTTCATCACCGCAGCGGCGTAAAATTCCACATTGGTGTACAGTTTGCGGCCCGGCTTATACTTTTCCAATAAGCGGACGGCTTCCTGTTCCACATGCAGCGCCAAATCGAGAGACCTGTCATCCCCAGCCACCTCTTCAGCCTTTATACGCAGCGCTTCCGCACGCGGATCCTTCGTTTTATATACTCTGTGGCCAAAGCCCATCAGACGTTCCCCCCGCTCCAGCTTGGCTGTCAAATACGCTTCGGCATTCTCTTTTTCTCCGATGTCCTCAAGCATTTTCGTTACACCGGAAGGCGCTCCTCCATGCAGCGGCCCTTTCATCGTGCCGAGCGCGGAAGTTACCGCGGATACCAAATCGGATTCAGTGGATACGGTGACTCTGGCTGAAAAAGTAGACGCATTCATGCCATGCTCCATCGCCAAAATCATATACGTCTCAAGCGCCTTTTTCTGCGCTTCCGTCGGCCGTCTGCCAGTCAGCATATATAAATAATTTTCTGCATGTCCGTATTGAGCATTCGGCGCTGCCGCTTCTTCTCCTTTAATCCGTCTGTATCTGTAAGCAATGATTGTCGGTGTGACCGCAATCAGCCGGATGGCTTCTTCCGGCCTGGGCGGGTACGCAAAAGAATCTGTGCCTAATGATGAAATGGCCGTCCTCAGCACCGCCATATCGTCCATATGGTGTGGCAGTGTTTCCAGTAAATCGATGATATGCTTCGGCAGCGTGCGTTCCGCCGTCAGATTTTCCTGAAAGTCCAGTAATTCGCGCGCATCCGGAAGCGTTCCGTATAAAATGAGATACGCCGCTGCCTCAAAGCTGGATTGCAGCGCAATCACTTTCGCTTCATATCCGCGATATATTAAATGCCCCTTTTCTCCGTCAATGTGGCTGATTGCCGTTTCTGCACAAGTAATCCCTTTTAATCCATGATGTATCAATGTGATTCCCCCTCGTCCTCTTTCTGTTATTATAGTAAATATAATATTTAAAAAATAATGAATATTTTTAAGGGAATTAATTAAAACTTTTAATCAGAGGAGAGCATTTATGGATTTCAAATGGCTTCACACCTTTGTGACCGCAGCAAAATATGAGAATTTCAGAAAAACGGCGGAAACGCTTTTTTTATCTCAGCCGACCGTCACCGTCCACATTAAGTTATTGGAGAAAGAAATCAGCTGCAAGCTGTTCCAGCGAAGCGGCAGAAAAATACAATTGACAGAGGAAGGCAAGGCATATGTGCCGTTTGCCATGAGGCTGCTTGAGGATTATGAAAACAGCATGGCAGAGCTGCACAGAGTGCGCCAAGGCTACTCGCAAACCTTAACGCTCGCTGTGTCGCCGCTTATTGCCGACACCATTCTCCCGTCTGTGATGAAGCGTTACACGGCTGCCAATGAAGAAACCGAAATGACCGTAACGATTTATGAATCGGAGGAAATCGCATCCCAAATCAAAACAGGCTCAGCGGATATCGGTCTGAGCTGTTTGAAGGTGCAATCGGCCTCCCTCACATGCCGTTCTCTGTATCATGACCCCGTTGTGCTTGTCTCGCCCCCTGATCAAAAACTTCACACCGGGAAGGCGGCCGATGTCAAAGATCTGCTCGGACACTACCTGCTGCTCACCCATAACCATCCCGATTACTGGGATGATTTGCTCCGCCAGGTCAGAATACAGTTTCCCTTCGTCAGGACAATGAAGGTGACGCAGACGCACATTACAAAGCGATTTATCAAAGAAGGGCTCGGCGTCTCGTTTCTGCCGCTGTCAACGGTAAAAGCTGAACTTGCGGCCGGCAGCATGATTGAAATCCCGTGTGACTTTGCCCAGATGCCGAGAGCCGGAGCATATGCCATCGCCCTGCATGAAAATGAGAAAAAGAAAACCTTTTTAGACTTTTTATCGCATTTTCACTTTTAAGAGAAACAAAATAGAGGCGTGTGCCGTCTAATAAAAAAACCCGTTCTGATGAACGGGTTTTCATGGCTGTTAGAATCTTTTCGCGCCCAGGTAGCGAGGCTTCCAATAGCTGTTATTGAGATCGCCTGTCGCGACGCCGTCAGAACCGGCGTGGATGAACTTGTTGTTTCCAATGTAAACACCCATGTGAGAAGGGCCTGCCTGATATGTTGTAAAGAAGACGAAGTCACCTGGTGACGGGCTTGACACGCTTTTCATTGAGCTCCAGTATCCCGCAGTGCTTGTTCTTCCGACGCTCGTCTGTTTGTTGAGCAAGTACCAGATAAATCCGCTGCAGTCAAAGCCGGACGGCGTTGTTCCGCCCCATACATACGGCGTTCCCATCAGTGATTGCGCATCAGAAATCAGCTTGTTTACACTCAGCTTCGTTTGAGCGGTATTACCGTTTGATGAAGAAGACGGTTTAGATGGTTTAGACGGTGAAACCGTTGACGAGCCGGAGTTTGAACTTGACCCTTTTACTTTAAGAACCTGGCCGATGCGGATAAGATCTGTTTTTAAACCGTTTAAGCTTTTTAATTGATTAACAGTCATGCTGTATTTATTCGAAATTTTCCAAAGGCTGTCGCCTCTCACTACTTTATATGTAGATGATGATGAACTGCTGCTTGAACTTGAACCGGATGAAGAAGATTTACCGTTAATTGATAACGTTTGTCCTATGTAAATAATATCCGATTTTAGTTTATTTTCTGATTTAATGGAATTAATTGTTGTTCCGTATTGATTTGAAAGTCCCCACAATGTATCGCCTTTTTTTACTTTAATGCTTTGTGCAGATGCCGCTCCCGCAAACAAAGTAGTTCCCAATACCACCGCTGTTGTTGCTGTAACAAGTTGCTTTTTCATGTTTTCCTCCCTAAATTCATCTATCTATTTTATAATCTCTTTTTTTAAGTTTTTATCTGTTTTCTATTATAAGGTTCAATTTCCACTAGAAATAGACTTGACTTCCCGTGACAAATTTCTTACTAATTCGTTTTTAAAAAAAGTTTTTAAGGGTATTAAATATTTCAATTTGATTTCAAACATGACGAAAAACAAGTTGTTTTGTCATGTTTTTTTCCTGCCGTCCTCATTTTTTGGGAAAATGAAGAAGTTTTATTAACAGATTCATCCTTGTTAAAAAACCCAGCCGTTTTTCAGAAAAGATGAATGGTTTCCGCTGTTACATGAAAAAATAACAGCACACCGGGGTTTACATTTCTAACAAATGTTTCACCTGAAATTTACAGCATTGACAGCCGCCCTTTACAAACATCCCCTACCATAAAACATGCAGAACATGATTAAAGGAGGACAAGTGAGAATGAGTCTATTTAAACAGGTTAGATCAAAGCTTTTGCCGGCAGCAGCCGTGTCCGTATTGACAGCCGGTCTGATTGCGGGAGCGGGGTTTCAGCATTCAGAGCAGGCAGCTGCTAAAAAACAAGAAGACAAAAACGAAATCAGAAACGTCATCTTCATGATCGGCGACGGGATGGGCGCCCCGTATATGAACGCCTACCGTTCGGTCATCAACAAAGGCAAACCGGCGGACGGCATGAAGCTGACGGCATTCGATCCAAATCTGACCGGCATGATGATGACTTATCCCGACGATCCTGATTCCAACATCACCGATTCTGCGGCAGCCGGCACGGCAATGGCCACAGGCGTTAAAACCTACAACGCCGCCATCGGCATGAATAAAAAAGGACAGCGTGTCAAATCAGTCCTTGAGGAAGCGAAACAGCGGGGCAAATCCACAGGGCTTGTGGCTACGTCAGAAATTGCCCACGCTACGCCAGCGGCATTCGGAGCCCATAACAAATCAAGAAAAAACATGAATGAAATCGCCAGCAGTTATATTGATGATCAAATCAACGGAAAACCGAAAGTGGATGTTTTGCTCGGCGGCGGAAAAACAAATTTCATCCGTAAAGACCGCAATGTGACGAAGGACTTCAAAAAAGCGGGTTTCAGCTATGTCACGACAAAACAAGAGCTGAAAAAGGACAAAAATAAACAGGTTCTCGGACTGTTTGCCGACGGCGGCCTTGCCAAAGCGTTAGACCGCACGAGCGAGACGCCTTCATTAGAAGACATGACAACTTCAGCCATCGACAGGCTGAACACAAACAAAAAAGGATTTTTCTTAATGGTGGAAGGCAGCCAGATTGATTGGGCCGGACATGACAACGATGTTGTCGGAGCGATGAGCGAAATGAAGGATTTTGAAAAAGCGTATAAAGCCGCTATCGCGTTTGCCAAAAAAGACAAGCATACTCTTGTCATTGCAACGGCAGACCACACGACAGGCGGATTTACCGTCGGAGCGAACGGCGAGAAAAATTGGCATGTTGAACCGATTTTGGCTGCGAAAAAGACACCTGCATTTATGGCTGATCAAATCAAAGCCGGAAAATCAGCATCTTCCGTGCTCACTCAGTATACCAAGCTGAAATGGTCAAAGGATGAGATCAAACAGGTCGAAACGGCGGCGAAGCAGGACCCTGATAAAGGCGCCTACAAAGCGATCATTAAGCTCTTTAATACGAAAACCAACAGCGGCTGGACAAGCGGCGACCATACCGGTGAAGAAGTGCCCGTATACGCATACGGTCCCGGAAAAGAAGCATTTACCGGCCTTCTGAACAACACGGATCAGGCGAAAAACATATTTAAAATTTTAAAAAACGGCAAATAAAAAAAGGATGCGGGTTTCCCTGCATCCTTTTTTCTTTTACATATATCTGCGATGTACTCCTTTTCCGTCATAAGAGAACATGACTTCCTTATCCTCAAGAACGGACTCAATGTGCACGCTCCTTCCCCACAGCTGATACAGATACGGCAGCACCTTCTCCAAATACTTCAGATCCAGCTCTATTCCTTCGTACCAATGCTTAATATAGAGCTCATTATTTTTCAAGTAGTCGCCGTCATTAACGGTCAAGTACGGAAATCCTCCGTTCACCCGCATGTTCACGAGCTGGTCCCGCACAGCCTTCCACTCTTTGTCGATAATCTTATAATCCCGGCCCTGTTTTTGGAATAAATAAAGGTCCTCTCGCAGCACGAGGTCTTTGGTCAAATAATTACGGATGAACGATATATCAGATTCGATTTCCCTGACTTCAAACATTTTCTCGCGTCCGGATTCGGGCTTTACCCCTATTTTTTTCATTTCCTCTGTCGGTTTGTCATACCGCTCCTCAATATCTTCGAAGATTTTAAGGCCTAAATAATACGGATTGATTCCCGTTTTTGACGGCTGAACGACGCCGGCATTCAGCTTCGCAAATTCAATTGCTTCATCTGACGTCAATTCAAGCTCACGGATAATCCGCTGATGCCAATACGATGCCCAGCCCTCGTTCATGATTTTTGTTTCCAGCTGCGGCCAAAAATACAGCATTTCTTCTCTCATCATTGTTAAAATATCACGCTGCCACGGTTCAAGCTCCCGCGAATGCTCTTCAATAAAAAGCAGAATGTCCTTTTCCGGCCGGGGAGGAAACGCCTTTTTCCCTTTTTTCTTTTTTACTTGCTTCGGCTTATCGATATTCCATAAATCATCATACGGCGAGGAAACGGTGTCCTCCTCGTCCTCCTCATCATCGTCGACGCTCCATAACAGCTTCGGCCTGACCAAGGACGGATCGATATGCTCCTGAATGGCCAGGATGGCGTCTAAAAAGGATTCCACCTCTTTTATCCCATGAATTCTTTCATAATGTTTAATCCGTTCAGCCGTCGCCGCCATGCTTTCGACCATGTCCTGCTTCGTATTTTGAAAGCGGCAGTTATTTTTGAAAAAATCACAATGAGCCAGAACGTGGGCGACAATTAATTTATTTTGGATCAGCGAATTGCTGTCCAGCAAAAAAGCGTAGCAAGGGTCCGAATTAATGACAAGTTCATAAATTTTACTCAAACCGAGATCATAGTGAAGCTTCATCTTGTGAAATTGCTTGCCGAAGCTCCAATGGCTGAATCTCGTCGGCATGCCGTACGCGCCGAATGTATAAATAATCTCAGCCGGACAAATTTCATATCTCATCGGGTAGAAATCAAGGCCGAATCCCTTTGCAATCTCGGTTATTTCCTCAATTGCCCGCTGCAAACCCTTCTTCTCCTCCGCGTTCAACCGAATCCCCCCTACTTGGACTTATTTATAATGTATGACCCCGCCTGTCAAAAGATGAAATAATAGACCGGTTTCCATCTGAAAATCTTTTGGCACATCCGCCCTGTTTGCTTTATGTGTGAGTGGGTAAAACACACACCATACCCCTTAAAGAAAAGGAGAGATTCTATTGAATACAGCAGAGATGCTTACTTCGTATCTCAGTAAATTGCCGAATTTAATCATTGCGCTTCTCGTCCTGCTGATCGGCTGGGGCATTGCCAACATCATTGAAAAAGCCGTGTTCAAAGGGCTGCAAAAAACAAAAATCGATGACAAGCTGTTTGCGGAAAAAAAGCCCTCCCGCTATTCATCGGAAAAAGTGGTCAGCAAGGTCATTTATTTTATCGCATTGATTATCGTTTTTATTCTGTTCTTTAACATTCTGCATCTGACAACCGTTGCTTCTCCGTTTGTCAGCATGCTCTCAGCCATAACGGCGGCCGTACCGAGCGTTTTAAAAGCCGGATTGATTCTCTTATTGGGATGGGCGGCTGCTTCGCTTTTCAGCTGCCTCGTCAAAAAGGCTGGCATGAAGCTTTCCGAAAACGGCTGGCTCAGAAAATGGAACATGGTTTCAGAAGAAAAAGATGTCAGCCAATCGGTTATGGCTGTCTCCCGAATCATTTTCTATCTCGTATTGCTCGTCTTTTTGCCGGGCGTCTTGTCCGCTCTGCAAATCAGCGGGGTATCAGGACCGTTTACAAATATGATTCAAAACGTACTGTCCTTCTTACCTAAATTATTTGCCGCGTCCCTGATTGTTTTAATCGGCTGGCTGGTTGCCCGGCTTGTCCGTGATATTATCACAAATTTCCTGGCAATCATCGGAACCGAAAGACTTGCCGCGCGAATGGGACTCGCCATTGAGTCGCCGCCGCCATTGTGAATTCCGCGTTTATTCTCATCCTGGGCGGTTTCGCTCTAACGTTCGGACTTTCATTCGGCCTTGGAGGAAAAGAGTTCGCCTCCCGTTATTTAGCGAAATTGGATCGCAAAATAGAAAAGCATCAATCAGATCATCATCAAAAACCGCCAATGTCTTAACCAAAAAACGTGTGCTCACGGGGCACACGTTTTTTTATGGGGGTCTGAATTCCTTTTTTTTCATTTTAGATTCATATATGATAAAATGTAACAGAAGCAAAATCTCTTATTTCGAGGTCATTCTATGAAATTAACTAATTACACCGATTATTCTTTAAGAGTTTTGATTTTTTTGGCTTCCAGACATTCCGAAGAGCTTTCTAACATAAAACAAATTGCTGAAACGTATTCAATTTCTAAAAATCATCTTATGAAAGTGATTTATCGTCTCGGCCAGCTCGGTTACGTGGAAACCATCCGCGGCCGGGGAGGCGGAATTCGATTAGGAATGGCGCCGGAAGACATAAACATTGGAGAGGTCGTCAGAAAAACAGAAGACGACTTTAACATCGTAGAATGCTTTGACTCTCAAAAAAATCTCTGTATCATATCTCCTGCCTGCAACTTGAAGCATTTGCTGAATGAAGCCCTTTCATCCTATCTTGCCGTTTTAGATAAATATACATTAAGAGACCTGGTTATAAATAAAGAGGAGATTATGAGACTGTTAAGAAACTGAAGGAATGCCAGCATTCCTTCTTTTTTTATGCTTTCGTAAGAAAAAAGACCTAATTCTCTCAAATCGATAAACGATCAGCAGACATGAGCCGATATTAAGGTTATCATTACTGTTGTCTTCACCCTGCGGATGCAGATATTGGGTGACGGGACAGAAAAATCATCGCAGGAAAAGGGAGATTTACTATGAAAAAAAAATTAGCAGTCGGTCTGACTGCATCTGCGATTGTCGGGTCTGCATTAACAGTAACACCGGCAGAAGCACAAACCATTAAAGTAAAAAGCGGGGATTCTTTATGGAAGCTTGCCCAAAACTACAACACAAGCGTGGATGCGATTACATCAGCCAATCATCTGAAATCCACCGTTCTTTCCATTGGACAGACACTCACCATTCCAAACGGCAAATCCGATTCGGGCAGCTCTTCTTCATCTTCCAAAAAAACCAGTACGACTAAGAGCGTTTATACGGTAAAAAGCGGAGATTCGCTGTGGCTGATTGCGACAGATTTTAAAATGTCCGTGCAGGAGCTGAAAAAACTGAACGGGCTGACAAGCGATTTAATACGCGCCGGCCAAAAATTACAGGTGTCAGGAAAGGTTTCCTCAAGTACAGGGCAGACGAAAAACACTTCAGGCAGCAGTTCAAATAATAACAGCTCAAAAAACTCATCGTCTTCAGGGACGTACAAAGTAAAGCTCGGAGATTCACTTTGGAAAATCGCAAACAGCGTCAATATGACCATTGCAGAATTAAAGGTATTAAACAATTTAAAAACAGACACCATCTATGTGAACCAGGTCCTAAAAACGAAAGGAACGGCTTCATCAGGAAATAAGCCGTCAAACAACAATTCGAATAATAACCAAACGCAAACGTCAACCTATACGGTGAAAAGCGGGGACTCGCTCTGGAAGATCGCAAACGCATACAATATGACAGTTCAGCAAATCAGAACCAACAATCAATTAACATCGGACGTGCTTCAGGTCGGACAAGTGCTTAAGCTGACAAAAACGTCCTCTTCCGGTTCTTCGTCAACACCGTCAACACCGAGCAATTCCGGAAATACAGGGAAAACGACTACATACACGGTCAAAAGCGGGGATTCTTTATGGGTGATCGCCCAAAAATTCAATGTGACCGCACAGCAGCTCCGTGAGAAAAACAATTTAAAAACAGATGTGCTTCAAATCGGGCAAAAGCTGACGATTACAGGCCAGTCAACATCTTCAACACCAAACAATTCAGGAGACACCGGCTCAACAAGCGCCAAAATCAACACGATGATCAGTGCCGCGAAAGCACAATTGGGCGTGCCGTATGTATGGGGCGGGACGACACCGAGAGGCTTTGACTGCAGCGGGTTCATTTATTACGTTCTGAATAAAGTCACTTCCGTATCCAGACTGTCAGCCGCAGGCTACTGGAATACGATGTCATCTGTCAGCCAGCCGGCCGTCGGAGACTTTGTCTTCTTTTCAACTTATAAAGCGGGACCTTCTCATGTCGGAATTTATCTTGGAAACGGTCAGTTTATTAATGCCAATGATTCGGGAGTCGTTATTTCCAGCATGGATAATTCATATTGGAAACAGCGCTACCTTGGCGCCAAACGTTTCTTCTGATGTTTATAGTGCTGTACGGCCAATTAAAGGCTGTACAGCTTTTTTTACAGCCGAAATATGTTGATGCTGATGACGTGTTTTGTCACAGGGTGAAAATACACTTCGGCGCGGGAGGAAAACGTTTCAGCCTTCGTTTTTACCGTTACCCGAAATACGTCTTTTGTCTGTTCCCGATTCATCTTTGTACGCCCCATATAGGAATAATCCGAAAGCTCGGCGTCTTTATATTCACGTTTAAGCTGATTCCAGGCGAGATGCTCCCATTTCTCTACTGATTCATTGAGGTGCTCCGTATGTCCTTTTTCAGCGATTGAGACGATTAAAATGCCGCAAAACAGCAGGGCAAGCGCAAATGGAAGGGATTTCATCTGTAGGTTCTCCTGAGTCGTTATTTGTTTTCTTAGCGTTTCCAAAAACGGCCCAAGCATGCACATTTTATTTTATGTCTCCCTCATATTGCTATGCCGCTGTTCATGCGGCCGCCAACTTTTCCCCCGAAGCTTCCAGGGCTGATCGGCATAAACTAATCACGAACTTCTCACCGGAAAGGAGAAGCGAAAGATGGATCATGCCGATTATGATAAAGCCCTGTATTACACACATCGATCCCAATGGGATAACTTATTAATTCTGATGGTGCGCACAAAAGATGATTTATTATCAAAACGAATCGAGCACTTTCTGCATGCGTATCATTTTGAATTCGATAACGCGGTGCTTGAAAAAGAACTGTATTCACTCCTCGGCTATATTGATCATGCGGCAGAAATGGCGTATGAAGATCAACTGGCCCTTCTGACATAAAAAAAATCCCGGCTTTTTAAACGCCGGGATTTATTGCTTTAGCGAACACTTGTAATTCTTCCATCATTTCTTTAATACTGACCGCCATATCCTCTGTAACGGTTTGATGTTCAAGATCAATATGTACAGGATCTAAAATGAGCTGTTTCGGAATCACATTTGCATACACGCCCCGCATAACCGTGCGCATATTTGTCAATGCATTCATTCCGCCTTTTCCGCCGCCCGCTGCTGCAAGTATCGCAACCGGTTTATATTTCAACTGTTCACTGCTTAAGAAATCAATGGCGTTTTTTAAAGCGCCGCTCATGCCGCTGTGATATTCAGGGGATAATAAAACCAATGCAGACGACTCTTTTACGCGCTGTCTCAGCTCTTTAACCGATTGGAGTTCAGCCTGTTTTTCTTCGCCGTTATAAAGCGGCAGTCCGCTTTCGCTCAGGTCGATTAAATCCGTATGGAAACGGTCTCTGATATACGAAGCCGCGATTCTTGTCCTGCCGTGTTTTCTCGGAGTGCCGCTTATCACTAAAATACTCATTTTTCCATCTCTCCATATAAGTTATTTTTCACAGCAAACAAAGCCGCCTGCGTCCGGTCTGAAAGCTCCAGTTTCGAAAGTAAGTTGGACACATGGGTTTTGACTGTTTTTTCAGAAATAAACAGGAATGAAGCGATTTCTTTATTGCTTTTTCCGCCCGCTATTTCCTTCAGAACGTCTTTTTCCCGGCGCGTCAGCTGATAATATTTTTCTTTATCCTGATCATCCTGCCTCATATGTGTCAGCACATGGGGCATAATATCCGCCGAGAGCTGATAACGGCCGGAATACACTTGGCGCAGCGTTCTCACTAAATCATCGGGCTGTGCGTCTTTCAGCTGATACGCCTTCGCGCCGGCTTTAAGAGCCGGAATGACATGCTGCTGGTCAGAATAGCTTGTGAGCACCACAATACTGATGTCCGGAAACCGTTCTGAAGCGATTTTTGCCGCTTCAATGCCGTCCATATCCGGCATTGATAAATCCATTAAAATAATGTCCGGCTTTGTTTCTTGAGCAGCTTGAAGAGCTTCGGCTCCGGTAGACGCCTCGCCGACAACCTCAATATCTTCTTGAGTGGCAAAGAAAAAACGAAGTCCTTTGCGGACAACGTGATGATCATCGGCTATGACAATTTTCATCGTTTCGTCCTCCTTTTGCCGTCAAGCGGAAGTTTGACGGAGATAATGGTGCCCGAACCAAGCTCAGACAGCAGCGTAAAACGGGCGCCGCATGCTTCAGCGCGCGCCTTCATCCCGCCAATGCCGAGCGACGGCAGCCCGGCATGCGCCTCAACGCTGAAACCTGCGCCTTGATCAGCAATTTTAAGCTCTGCGTATTCCGGTTCCTCCGCCACAGAAATAGAAACCCGTCCCGTTCCCGCGTGTTTTTTACAATTATTCAGAGCCTCTTGGGCAATTCTCCACAGCGCATGCTCCTGTTCATCAGTAATCGGCGAGACATCGGCCCTTTCACAGACTGCTTGTAAGCCGATTAGAGCGGCATAGCTTTTGATTGACTCACAAAGCCCTTTCGTAAGACTTTCGGGCCGCAGCTGCCAGATGAGCGCCCTCATTTCCGCTAATGCGTCTTGAGAAAGCTCTTGGATGAAACTGATCATCTGCCGCAGCCGTTCATCATCCGTCAAGGTTTTGGCCGCTTTTGCCGTTAAGCTGACGGAAAACAGCATCTGGTTGACGGAATCATGCAGCTCTTGCGCAAGCCGGCTCCGTTCCACCAAAAGCGCATTCTGCTGTTCATATTCAGCGAGTTTCATCCGCTGAATCGCCGTCCCGATTTGAAAAGCGACAGCCTCAAGAAGATGAAGCTCCTCCTCATTAAAAAACGTCTTCCCGCCGGCAGCGACATTTAATAAACCGAATCTCCGGTCGCCGTCTTCAAGCGGGACGGTCGCATGATGGGTAATGCCCTCCGTATCGTATGAATTCGCTTGTTCCGCCAATTCAATCCGCTTACAATTCATAATGTTTGCCGCATTTGTCAATCCGCCATTGCTGAATTTGGTGAGACAATAGCAGTCTCCGCTGCACATCAGCACGTTTTCCCGCTGACTGAGGGCAGGCGGCAAATAAGCGGATGCTGCCAGTGTATAGGATTCATCCGGCTCAATCAGAAAAATCCAGCCCGATTGCAGGCCGGTCAGGCTGAGCAGTTCACGCAGCACTTCATCAAGTGTTTCTTTCAGATCATGACCTTGGTTTAAAGTTTCCGCAATCGCTTTTAATGTTTTTAATTTCTCCACCGATGTTTTGCTCAAACTCTCTCACTCCGGCCAATAAGAATTATCTATATTATAACAGTAATTCTCAAAATATTCCTTCGTTTACAGGATGAATTTTTCTCAGCCTTTTGGATGAGGCGCATCAAAAAATCCGCCGGCTGAGATACCGGCGGATTGGGCTTTACTTTGTTTTTTCTGCGATGCTTTCTACCGTTTTCATGACGGCTTCAGATAACGATGCAAGACGCTGTTCGCTGTCTTGTAAAGACGTTCCTTTCACGGCGAAATAAAATTTAACTTTCGGCTCTGTTCCTGATGGACGAAGGCAGAACCAGGAGCCGTCTTCAAGGAAATATTTCAGGACGTTTGATTTCGGCAGATCAATGTCCTCTTCTTTATGTTCAGCAAATACAGTTCGTTTTCCGATGGAATAATCCTCGGCTTGCGTGATCTGTTTTCCTGCCATTTGCTCCGGCGGGTCATTTCTGAAAGATGTTAAGATAGCGGCGATCTGTTCGGCGCCCTGCTTTCCTTTTAACGTCAGAGACTTCAGGCCTTCACGGTAATATCCGTACTCCTTAAAGATTGCCTGCAGCGCATCATAAAGCGACATGCCCTGCTTTTTATAGAAGGCGCACACTTCAACTGCCAGCAGCGCGGCCTGAATCGCATCTTTGTCACGCGCAAAATCGCCGATTAAGTAGCCGTAGCTTTCTTCATACCCGAATTGGAACGTGTATTGGCCGGACTTTTCATATTCTTTGATTTTTTCGCCGATAAATTTAAAGCCGGTTAACGTATCAATCGTATCCAATCCGAAAGAAGATGCGACTGCGCGGCCGAGTTCGCTGGTAACAATCGTTTTAAGAACAACGCCGTTATCAGGAAGAGTTCCATTCTTTTTCTTCTCGGAAAGAAGGTAATGCAATAAAAGCGCCCCTGTCTGGTTTCCTGTCATCACCGTGTACTTGCCTTCATTGTTTTTTACGGCAATACCGAGGCGGTCGGCATCCGGATCTGTTGCGACCAGAATGTCAGCGTTCTGCTCTTCACCAAGCTTGATTGCATATTCAAATGCCGCGTGCTCCTCCGGGTTAGGCGATGTGACGGTTGAGAAATTCGGATCAGGAAGCTCTTGTTCTTTTACGACGGCGACACGTTTGTAGCCGAGCGCTTCAAGCCCGCGGCGAACCGGTTTATTCGCCGTACCGTGCAGCGGGGTGAAAACAACGCTTATGTCCACTTCATCGGCAAGCTCAGGATGAACGGAAATAGAAGTCAGTTTTTCCGTATACGCCTTATCAATCTCTTCACCGATCATGGTAATCAGGCCTTTTTCCTTCAGCGCCTGTTCGTCCTCAACGCGGATCGTCAGTTCGTTTTCGATGGCATTCACCTCTGCAATGACGATGTCCGCTTCGCTCGGCGGCAGCTGCCCGCCGTCGTCACCGTAAACTTTATAGCCGTTATATTCAGGCGGATTATGGCTGGCCGTCACGACAATACCCGCAAAGGCGTTCAGCTTTCTGACTGCAAAAGACAGCTCAGGCGTCGGGCGGAGCTCATCAAAAACGTACGTCTGAATGCCTTGGGAGGCCAGTGTTTTTGCCGCTTCCATCGCAAACTCAGGCGATTTATGGCGGGAATCATAAGCAATTGCGACGCCTCTTTTTTTCGCTTCCTCTCCCTGCTTCACGATATACGCGGCAAGTCCGGCGGAAGCTTTGCGGACCGTATAGATATTCATCCGGTTCGTTCCCGGGCCGATTTCTCCGCGCATGCCTCCCGTCCCGAACTCAAGGTTTTTGTAGAAAAAGTCTTCCAGCATCTGCTCGTTTCCTTCTGCATCCGCTAATAATTTTTTCAATTCAGAATCTAAATGTTCGGTCTGTTTCCAGCGTTCGTAGCTCTTACTCCAACTCATGTTCGTCCTCCTATAATTTCAGCTTATGACCATATTTTAATATGAAGCGGATGTCCGTGTCACTTGAAAACATTGTATCGCTGTTCTATGTAAAAGAAGGGCTTATGCCTTTTCGGCACAGCCCTCCGGTGATTATTGTTCGAGCGGCACAACTGCATCGTGCAGGAGCGTGTTTAAATGCTCTGTATGTTTCTGTTTCGTTTCTTCATCCCATTGGAAACGGTCGCTCATGTAATCAATCACAGCCGTTTTGTATGCTTCTACCCATTTAATATCAAAGTAAAGTCTGCCCGTTCTGCGGACGAAGAAATCAGCAGGCGTTGCAGCCATCTCTTCTTCAATGCTGTATGCAGCCTCTGCCAAAATGTGAACCGGGATTTGGCGTTTTACCGCTTCGTCAGTCAGGCCTTCAATCCGGCTGAATACATTTTCTACGTTAGAGCCGTATCTGATGGCTAACTGTTTCGCGTTTTGTTGTGATAAACCGATCTTCACGCCTTCTTTTGTCTTCGCTTCCACAAATGATTCGAAGTTTTTGGAGCCGCCGACATGTCCTCCGGAAATCGGCATTGTCTTCGTTTTACAAGCACCGAAGTCCTGGCCGCCCTCTTCTTTCAAACGCTCACTGACAAGGTCGACAATGTGCTCAGCCATTTTTCTGTATCCTGTCAGTTTTCCTCCGGCAATCGTAATCAAACCTGATTGCGATGTCCAGATCTCGTCCTTACGCGAAATCTCAGACGGATCTTTTCCTTCCTCGTGAATCAGCGGTCTAAGTCCAGCCCAGCTTGATTCTATATCATCCGCTGTAATATTCAGTTCAGGGAACATGTAATTGATTGAGTTTACGACATAGTCGCGGTCCTGCACTGTCATGCGCGGATGCTCAAGTTCTTGTTTGTAAACCGTATCTGTCGTACCCACGTATGTTTTTCCTTCACGCGGAATGGCAAATACCATCCGGCCGTCAGGCGTATCGAAGTATACCGCCTGTTTAAGCGGAAATACAGATTGGTCGAATACAAGATGGACGCCTTTTGTATGCTGGAGATGCTTTCCGTTTTTGCTGTGGTCTTTTTCTCTCAGCTGGTCGACCCACGGACCTGTCGCATTGACGATTTTTTTAGCGTAAATTTTATATTCTTTGCCGGTCAGCATATCTTCAATTAAAACGCCGACTACTTTCCCTTTTTCGTACAGAAGCTCTTTCACTTTAGAATAGTTGACCGGCTCTGCTCCGAATTTAACGGCTTCTTTCATGACTTCAATTGTCAGTCTTGCATCGTCTGTCCGGTACTCAACGTAGTAACCGCCGCCTTTTAAGCCGTCTTTTTTAACGAGCGGCTCTTTTTGGAGCGTTTCTTTTGCAGACAGCATGCTTCTGCGTTCTGATTTTTTTACGCCTGCTAAAAAGTCATATACTCTTAAGCCGATCGAAGTCGAGAATGAACCGAAAGTGCCGCCTTTATGGAACGGAAGCAGCATCCATTCCGGCGTAGTGACGTGCGGGCCGTTTTCATACACGATTGCCCGTTCCTTACCGACTTCTGCGACCATTTTCACTTCAAATTGTTTCAAATAACGCAATCCGCCGTGGACAAGCTTTGTGGATCGGCTTGATGTGCCGGCCGCAAAGTCCTGCATTTCGCTCAGTGCGACTTTCATTCCTCTTGAAGCGGCGTCAAGCGCAGTACCTGCACCTGTAATCCCTCCGCCTATAATAAACAGATCGTATGTTTTTTTTGTCATGTCTTGCAGCATGTTATCCCGCTCAAGACTTGAAAATTGATGATTCGTCATTACGTTTCCTCCTTGTTGTCACGGTATAGAAAAAGAGACCACAACACCCAAAGTGTATGTCATCACTTTGGTGCTGTGGTCTCTCCTCATCTCAGGACCGTTCCTATTAACTTGTTTTCAGTATACCACACTTACGTCTTATTTAAAAGCCATTGCTGCTTTTACAGCTTTTTTCCAGCCATTATACAATTCTTCGCGTTTGTCTTTTTCCATTTTCGGCTCAAATCGCTTATCCAAATTCCATTGGTCGGCGATTTCAGAGCTGTCCTTCCAATAGCCGACCGCGATTCCGGCTAAGTATGCCGCACCCAGCGCCGTCGTCTCATTTATTTCAGGACGTTCGACGGGAACATTCAGCAGGTCGCTTTGGAACTGCATAAGAAAATTATTTTTTACCGCTCCGCCGTCCACGCGCAATGTTTTTAAAGAGATGCCGGAATCAGCCTCCATTGCGTCAAGAACGTCTTTTGCCTGATAAGCAAGAGATTCCAGCGTAGCGCGGATGAAGTGTTCCTTCGTCGTTCCGCGTGTCAGGCCGAATACAGAGCCGCGCACGTCACTGTCCCAATATGGTGTGCCTAAGCCGACAAAAGCAGGGACGACATAGACGCCGTCAGTTGAATCCACACGCTCTGCATATGACTCGCTTTGCGCCGAATCCTGAAACAGCCGCATTCCGTCTCTGAGCCATTGGATGGCAGATCCTGCGACAAAAATGCTTCCTTCAAGCGCATATTCCACTTTGCCGTCAATTCCCCAGGCAATCGTCGTCAGCAGGCCGTGCTTTGATGTAATCGCTTTTTCTCCGGTATTCATGAGCATAAAGCATCCTGTGCCATATGTGTTCTTCCCCATGCCTTCTTCAAAGCACGCCTGGCCGAACAGCGCTGATTGCTGGTCTCCGGCAGCTCCCGCTATCGGGATATTTTTCCCGAAGAAGTGGTAATCAACCGTTTTCGCGTACACATGGGAAGACGGCTTCACTTCCGGCAGCATTGATTTCGGCACGCCTAAAATATCAAGCAGCTCATCATCCCATTTTAAATCATGAATGTTAAACATCAGCGTTCTGGACGCATTGGAATAATCCGTTACGTGCGCCGCGCCGCCTGACATTTTCCAAATAAGCCACGAGTCAATCGTTCCGAACAGAAGGTTTCCGTTTTCCGCTTTTTCCCGCGCACCTTCAACGTTGTCAAGAATCCATTTCACTTTCGTTCCTGAGAAATACGGATCGATCAGAAGCCCCGTTTTTTCTCTGAATGTGTCATTATAGCCTTTTTCACGAAGCTCTTCACAGATGCCGGCAGTTTGTCTTGATTGCCACACGATGGCATTGTACACCGGTTTTCCGGTATCTTTATCCCATACGACCGTTGTTTCCCTTTGGTTCGTGATGCCGATTCCTGCAATTTGATCAGCACTGATTCCTGATTCAGAAATGACTGTAGCGATAACAGCCAGCACTGAGCCCCAGATTTCATTCGCACTGTGCTCCACCCAGCCGGGCTGCGGGAAGAACTGCGTGAATTCCTTTTGAGCGGAATGCACGATCTTGCCTTCTTTATTAAAAAGAATCGCTCTTGAACTTGTTGTGCCTTGGTCTAATGATAAAATATAGGTTTCCATGATGCCGCTCTCCTTTTTAAATATATTTAGAATTTGATAAGGTTTTCGGTGATTGAGATCTCTTCGTGTATACATAGAGTATTAACAGTACCACAACCAATATAACGCTTACAAACCAGAAGCTAGGTGTCACATTTCCTTTAAACGCAGCATTGTAAAATACACCGCCGAATGCTCCGCCCAATATCGGACCGATAACAGGAATCCATGCGTATTTCCAATTAGACGGCCCTTTTTTCGGAATCGGCAAAAATGCGTGGGCGATTCTCGGCCCTAAATCCCGTGCAGGATTGATCGCATATCCTGTCGTTCCTCCAAGAGAAATTCCGATGGCAACGATGAGGAAGCCGACAATAAGCGGGTTCAGCCCTTTTGTAAATTCATTCGCCCCGATTGCCAAAATGCCGAGCACAAGCACAAACGTACCAATGATTTCACTTATCATATTCCCAAATGTATGCGGAATACTCGGCCCGGTTGAGAAAACGCCGAGTTTAGCGGCAGGATCGTCGGTTGCCTTCCAATGCGGCAGATAGTGAAGATACACAAGAACAGCACCGATGATTGCTCCGATCATTTGTCCCGCAATATAAACAGGAACCTCTTTCCAAGGAAAACTGCCTTCAAGCGCAAGGCCTATCGTTAAAGCCGGATTAAGATGAGCGCCGCTGATTCCGCCGACAGCATACGCCGCCATGGCAACACCCAATCCCCATCCAAATACAATAACAATCCATCCGGATTGGTATGAAAGCGATTTCTTTAAATTGACTCCCGCACAAACACCGCCGCCAAAAATAATAAGCAGCATTGTACCGATTACTTCTCCCCAAAATGCTGTCATCATAATTCCTCCTAAAATGACATAATAGCAGGTTTGACAGAGTTATAGAGAATAAAAAACCCACAACAAACTGCTTTACGCTTGATTGCTTTCGTAAAGTGCTGTTGTGGGTCTCCGGGTCTCCATCACAATAGTATTAACCTAGGTCTATTGTAACAACGGGTGTAAGCGGTGTCAATCTTTTTTTGTCATAGAATGTTCATATTTAGCCCACAGCTCGGTATCTGACGTAGTCACTGCCGTTGCTCCGGCCTTCAGGGCATTGTCAACATCCTGCTCAGTACGGATAAAGCCGCCGGCGAAAATCGGAATCCCCGTCATTTCTTTGATTTCCCGGATCAAGGTAGGAACGATACCCGGGAGGACCTCAATGAAATCCGGCTTATGTTTTCCGACAAACTCCATGCTTTTTTCCATCGCGCTCGTATCAAGTAAAAACAGCCGCTGGATCGCGTATATTTTCTTTTGTTTCGCTTTGGCGATGACGGTGGATCTCGTTGAAATAATACCGGCAGGCTTGATGTCCTGGCAGATAAATTCCGCCCCGTATTCATCATGTTTAATGCCGTGAATCAAATCAACGTGAACCATCAGATGCTTTCCGTGCTTTTTCGCTTCGTTTACGACACCTTTCAATTGACCCAGGTGAATATCTAAAATAACGCCGTATAAAAACGAACTTTCTAAAAACGCATCAAACTGCTTCATATTCCGGATAGCCGGTAAAATTTTCTGGTTGTGAAAACTCATGTTTTACTCCTTTAATATTAAAAAATCAGATGCTCAGCACACTTTCCTTGACCGTCTCAATGATAAATGAAAGCTCCTCTTCCGACAGGCAGAAAGGCGGTGAAAGCTGGATTACATTATTATATCCCGCTACGGTATCACCATTCTTCCCGACGATCAGCCCTTTTTCCTTACAAGCGGCAACGACGTGCTGAACAGTTGCGGCATCAGCCGGCACTTTCGTGATTTTATCCTTTACGAGTTCGATTCCGACGAGCAGGCCTTTCCCCCGTACATCCCCGACCGCAGGGTGTTCTCTGAGTGACTGAAGCTCCTGCAGAAGCTTTTCGCCAAGCTCTCGTGAACGGCCGATCAGATTTTCGTCCTCCATTATTTGCAGGTTTTTCAATGCAAGGGCGCAGGCAGCCGGATTTCCTCCGAATGTATTCACGTGGCGGAAACGGTCATACGGCTCTCCGCCGCTGTATGCCTCAAAAATTTCCCGTTTCACAGCCGTTGCCGAAAGCGGAAGATAAGCACTCGTGATGCCTTTTGCCATAGTGACGATATCAGGCTTAACGCCATAATGCTGGAATCCGAATGGTTCTCCCGTGCGGCCGAATCCGCAAATTACCTCATCACAAATCAAAAGCGCGCCGTGGCGCCTGCAAATGTCCTCCACCTTAGCCATATACCCTTCCGGCGGCATTAAAATGCCGCCGCCTGTAATAATCGGCTCCATAATTACGCCTGCAATCGTTTCACTTAACTCCCACGTCATGATCCGGTCGATTTCCTGTGCGCTTTCTAATGTATCAGCATCCGCGGGATTCCGATAGAGGTCAGGCGGCGCCGCATGCAAAAACCCTTGGCTTAACGGCTCATATTTGTACTTTCTTTGCGCCTGGCCGGTAGCGGCGAGCGCCCCCATCGAATTGCCGTGATAGGCTCTGTATCTGGAAATAAATTTGTAGCGGCCGTGATCCCCGTTTTCAATATGGTATTGGCGGGCAATTTTGAATGCGGTCTCATTCGCTTCTGAACCGCTGTTGGAAAAGAAGATAACATAATCGCCGCCAAGCCATTCATTCAGCTTTTCCGCAAGCTTGATAGCCGGCGTATGGCTTTGTGTCAGCGGGTAATAAGGCAGTTCCTTCAATTGTTCGTAAGCCGCGTCAGCAAGTTCCTTTCTGCCGTAACCGATATTCACGCACCAGAGCCCTGACATAGCATCCAAATACCGCCTTCCGTCAATATCAGTGACCCAAGCCCCTTCCCCCTTCTGGGCGATAATACTGTCGTCCGGCTTCGCCCCTTTCATGGCGTGCCAAACGAAGTCTTTATCCTTTTGCTTGAGTGATTGATTTTGCTGTACATGTTCCACACCGATCATCTCCCTTTCAATATCGTTACGCTGTATCGAAAGCTGGCCGGCCCGCAAGCCGATTATCTTGGTGAAGTTTTCCTCTTATTAAGAATATAAAGGCGGATCAGGAGCGAGTCAATAAACCGATGAGAAATAAAAAAAACGCTTTCGCCGCGAATGAATTCAAGCATTCCGGAACATATCCGTGCGGCAGTCATAAAAAAGCCGCAAACAAGCAAAAAAAGCCCGCCCCCTCAGCCGGGGCGGGCGGTTTATTTGAGATACGTAATTCGGTAAATGTCTTTGCGTCTGTCTTTCAGCTGGCGCACGGTTCCGTTTTCCCGCTGCCTTCTTAAAATTTCCAAGTCTACGTCGCCGATCACGACCATTTCAATATTCGGATTCGTCTCACCGACGATTCCGTCTCTGGCAAATTCAAAATCAGACGGAGCAAAAATGGCGGATTGTGCGTATTGAATATCCATGTTTTCCGTTTGCGGCAGGTTTCCGACCGTACCGGAAATGACGGTGTAAATTTGGTTTTCCACCGCTCTCGCCTGAGAGCAATATCTCACGCGCAAGTAGCCTTGGCGGTCTTCTGTGCAAAATGGCGTAAAAATAATTTTCGCCCCTTGTTCCGCTGCGATCCTCGCAAGCTCTGGAAATTCGATATCATAGCAAACTTGGATGGCGATTTTGCCGCAGTCCGTGTCAAACACGCGGACTTGATCACCGGCGCTGATGCCCCACCATTTCCGCTCGTTCGGCGTAATATGGAGCTTGTATTGTTTTTCAATTGTGCCGTCCCGTCTGAATAAATACGCGATGTTATAAATTTTTCCCTCTTCTTCGACAAAGTGAGATCCGCCGATGATGTTGACGTTATATTTCACCGCAAGGTCAGTAAATAGACTGATATAGTCCTCCGTGTATTCAGTAATTCTCTGGATTGCCAGGCTCGGGGAGCGCTCCTCAAGAAAGGACATCAGCTGGGTCGTGAAGATCTCAGGGAAAACCGCGAAATCGGATCTCGCGTCAGAGGCCACATCGACGTAATATTCAACTTGATTGGCAAATTCCTCAAAGGAATATATCTTTTTCATTTCATATTGAATGGCGCAAATACGCACCGGAAATGCCGATTTATAATAACGTTTCGACTGCGGCAGATAATCGACATTATTCCATTCCATTAATGTCGCATATTTAATAGAGGCCGTATCATCCGGCAGATAATTCGGGTTAATCCGCATTAATGTAAATCCGTTCATCAGCTGGAAGGAGAGAACCGGATCATAAATCTGGTGGCGTGTCACCTGTTCGACATAGGCTCTCGCCGTCATCTCTTCAGCGTACATGTGGTAATTCGGAATCCGACCGCCGATGATGATGCTTTTTAAATTCAGCCGTCTGGCCAAGTCTTTTCTCGCTTCATACAGACGGTGGCCGATCTTCATTCTTCTGTACGCCGGGTGGACCATCACTTCAATGCCGTACAGATTTAGTCCGTCCGAATTATGATTTGTGATATATCCGTCATCTGTAATGTCCTGCCATGTATGACGGTCATCATATTCATCGAAATTGATGATCAGGCTTGAACAGGATCCGATAATCTCGCCTTCATACTCCGCGCAAAACTGCCCTTCCGGAAAATGCGCCAGATGGCTGATTAAATGCTCAGGCTCCCAAGGCTCCATTCCCGGGAAACAATCCTTTTGCAGATCAATAATTTTATTGATATCTTTCTCTTCCATATTCCGTATGACCATTTTCTTTTCGAAACGGGTCAGATCAAGTTTTTCAGACAACGCTGCTTCCCCCTGCCGGTTAGTTTTGTTGATTCAATCGCTGTAATAATAGTTCAAGTTCCAATTCCGCCATAGATTCGAGTCTGTGGTCGTAGTCTTCAAACAAAAGAGCGCCCGTCACTTTATTCGGAACGATGACGCACTTCATGCCGGCGCGCTTGGCGGCGATCGATCCATTGACAGAATCCTCAAAAGCAAGACACTCAGCCGGTTCGACACCTAAATGTTCCGCTGCTTTCAAATAAAGTTCCGGATTTGGCTTCACCTCTTCCACGTCATCAGCTGTTTGAATCACTTCAAATTCATCAAACAGACCTAATTCTTTCAGGTGTCCCGATACCCATTTAAAGTCTGAGCTTGAAGCCAGGCCAACCTTCAGCCCTAACTCTTTTGCCGCGGCTAAATAAGCCTCCACACCGGGGCGCGCCTTTTCCGTTTTCATCCGCTGTGCAAAGCGCTGGCGCCTGATCGCCGTCAGTTCATCGCGGTCAAGTTCTCTCCCGAGCTGTTCCTCTAAATAGGCAAACGGCTTAAATCCGGCGGCCGTTCCGATGACCTTTCCCCAGACGGACAGTGGCAATGTCGATCCGTGCTCTTCAAACATTTCTTGCAGCACTTCATATTCATGGGTCTCTGTGTCTAAAATTAACCCGTCAAAATCAAAAATTAGCGCTTTTATCACTGCTTACAGCTCCTTTAGCATACGTACTGGACTATGTATACACTATACCGTGAATTGCTTTTGCGTTCAAAATGTAACATGCGGACGGAAAAAAGAGCCTGCATCAATGCAAGCTCCCTTTATCCGTTACTGATTGTCCTGGCTTGAAATATTAGAGAGCGCTGCTCCCGCAGACTCGTTTGAACGCTGATCGACCGCTAAGTCTCCAAGCGCAACGATCCCGACTAGATGATTTTGATCTACAATAGGAAGGCGGCGGATTTGGTGTTGGGCCATCAGCTGTGACGCCTCTTCAAGACTCATGTCCGGGTTTCCGGATACCACTTTAGTAGACATCACATGTGAAACAGGTGTTTGGCCGTCGCGGCCTTGAGCCGTTGTTCTCAATGCGATATCACGGTCTGTCAGCATTCCTTTTAATTCTCCTCCGTCAACGACAGGAATCGCTCCGACATTATGCTGATGCATCAGTGCAGCTGCTTCCTGAATCGTTTGGTTTGGAGAAACGGTCGCTACGTGCGTAGTCATTGATTGTTTGATTGAACTCATTGTAAAGCACCCCTTTCGCACATTAGTATGCTCGGGGGTTTGCCTGAATATAAAGGGAGTTAGAGGAAAGAAATTGTGGTATCATGTCAAGGAAGCAAAAAAGAGCCCTATTAAAAGGCTCTTCCACCGTCAGATCAGCTTTCTGTGACCGTAAGCCGCTGATCTTCCGCCTGTCTGAAAATCATCATAGGTAAATGGAAATAACATTCCGCATTCATTCAGCAAAGCACAGTTTTTATTAAACAGCGCCTGTACATCGTACGCTGCACCTTGCTTTGACAAAATGATATGTACCGTTTGCAGACAAGCCATAATTTGAAACGCTTCTTTTAATGTTCCTTGGTAAAGTTGGTTTTGTAAGGACAATACGCCCCTTTTTTTAAAACGCTCAATTTCCAGTTCGGAGAAATAAAGAGGAAAGACATTTTCAAACAGTTCGGAGGAAAGCTCTTTTATCGCGCTTTCTTGTCCATCAGTCGCTGCGTTCACAATTCTCACATCAATCACCTTTCTTGCCATGCGAATATCCTTCAATCTTTATCAAGAATAGCATAGAAAAAATCGCGAAAGCTAAGGTAAGTGTTTCCTGTTGAAACAGCCGCTTTCCGCATGAAAAGGAGCTTCACAAAATGAAACAAAAAGGCCGCGGACTGGAATTACAGGTGACGGAAAAGTACAGCGGACATTGGCTGTTTTCCGTCCTCAAATCAGAATTCCAGGCGTCAAAACCCGTGATAGCAGAATGGATGAAACAAAAAAGCATTCAAGTCAACCGCGAAACACCAAAAAACAATATCATCCTCAAAACCGGCGACCGCTTGTTCATTGATCTTCAGGAAAAAGCAGAATCCTCCATTATTCCGGAGTACGGTGAAGCGGATATTTTATATGAGGACAGCCATTTATTAATCGCAAATAAGCCGGCGGGAATGCCGACTCATCCTAATGAAGAAGGACAGACCGGAACTCTTGCCAATCTCATCGCTTATCATTTCCAAATCAACGGCGAACAGGCGAAGGTCCGCCACGTTCACCGTCTGGATCAGGACACTTCGGGTGCAGTCGTGTTCGCCAAGCACCGCCTTGCTCACGCCATCCTTGACCGCCAGCTGGAAACCAAAACATTAAAACGCACGTATACAGCTGTTGCGGAAGGAAAATTGAAGCCGAAAAAAGGTAAGGTTGATACCCCGATCGGCCGCGACAGATCACATCCGGTCAGACGGCGCGTTTCACCTGGCGGACAAGCGGCCCTGACGCATTATGAAGTGAAGGGCTATCATCCCGGCGCGCGGCTTTCTCTTGCGGAGCTGGAGCTGGAAACAGGAAGAACGCATCAAATCCGCGTCCATATGGCGAGCATCGGCCATCCTTTAGCCGGGGATGAACTGTATGGCGGCAGCCGGACGCTTTTTCACAGGCAGGCGCTGCACGCCAAAAAGGTAAAAGTCGTTCATCCGCTGACCGGAGAAGAAATCATCGCCGAAGCACCGATGCCCGATGATTTGCTGCGCTTTGTCGAGGCTTATTTTTCCTAAGCCGGTTCAGCATAAATAATATATCGCTTCGGCGCATTTCCGATATATGAAAACGGATAGCATGTCGTCAGAATCAGTTCCTCCCGCTCATGCTGAAGGGTTATGACCGACGTATCGCTTTGGCTGACGATTTTTGTATGGCTGATTTTATAAGGAAAGGTCCCGTAAGACAGGATGATAATGAGCTGATCACCTTTTTTCAGCTCCCCCGTCCGGCGGAATACGGTATCCCTGTGGCCTGATAAAACGATTTGCCCGTGTTCGCCCGGGTAATAGCTGTCCTTGTAATGCCCGACACCTTTTGCTAAATCATCTGCGTCAGTCCCTTCCACGATCGGAAGCTCAGCGTTTATTTTAGGAATTTCTAAAATGCCGCTCGCTTTTCCGGTCTCGGGCTGAAACGCTGCTTTGCGCTGTTTTTGGACGGCGCTTTTTTTTGTTTTCCCCTCTGTTCCGCCTGGCGCCGCCGCTTTTTTCGCTTCCTCAAGCGATTGGTTTGTTTTCATATGTGTGTCAATGATTTTCCAGCTTCCGTAACAAGTGATGATGACACCGATGATGATGACCAGAAGAGGAATGTGCTTCATTTTGTTCATTGCATCCGGGTTCTCCTTTTCTTTCTGGAATACCAATACACGCCGGAGCCTGTGATTGCGATACCGATCAGTATGATTTGATAGTGGCCCGCCGAGGTATCAGGGAGCGAATGTCCATCTGGTGTGCCGCTTTCTGTCTGTTCCGCTCCGTTTTCCCTATAGCTGACAGGAGCCGGGCCGGTTTTATTGCCTGAGTGAACTGTATCCCCGGGCTGTTCTTCTGAATTTGGCTGTTCAGGGCTGTCCGGCTTTTCTTCTTGATTCGGCCGCTCTGGCTGGTCGGGTTTCTCTCCGTTATCAGGCTGGCTGCCGCCGTCCGGTTCTTCTCCTTTTCCGGGCGGATTGCTGCCGTCATCAGGTGTTTCAGCGCCTTTCGCTGTCTGAATCCGACCTTCCGCTTGATAAGAAATCGGCGTTTTAAAGCTTTTCACAAAAGCCAGTGTTGCTTCTAAATCCTCCGGCCCAGTTGCCGGATTTTTCCCCAATTTTCCGATGGGGCCGTATTTTGCGCCCGCTGCGGTCGCCATAAAGTTGTTGACGGTTAATGTATAAACGGCTTCAGGCTGTATGTCTGTGCCGTCTGCCATTTTCATATCAACTGCTTTGGCCGTTTTCGGGTCCCACGTATAGGAGAATCCGCTGATGCTGTAATCCGGCCCGAGGGTCGGCGAAATCTGCGCGTTGATAATCTCCCGCAGATCCTTCCCTTTGATTTCAAGCTTCGTTAACACATTTCCGAACGGCTGTATATTGTAAAGGTCTCCCCATGTGATCGGGCCTTTTTTTATGCTGTCCCGGATGCCGCCCCCATTCATAAGCGCAAAATCGGAATTCATCTTTGCCTTCATGCCATCGGCAATAAGGTTGCCAAGCGCCGTGTCTCCGTCATTTGAATAGCCGCCTGTTATATCATGAGCCGCTTCTCCGGCCACTTCGCTGATAATGGGTTTTACTTTCTCTTCATACTTGCTTAAAATGCCCGCCGCGTTCGGATCGGGTTTGATTTTGCTTTGATCGATGTATTCGATTTCAGCTGATTTTTTCACTATGTCCTTTGAATCTTTATTAAGTTCGAGGTCGGCAATCCCGATTGCCTTTCCGTATTCAAACGCCTGCACAATCAGCTTGCCGTTCACTTCCCCATTTACGACTTTGTGATTATGCGCGGCGAAGATAACGTCAATTTCTGAGTCTGTCTCATTGGCGAGCTTTGCTGATTCTCCGGTAATCTTGTCTCCATTTTGTTCAGCAGACATATGGGCGAGCACCGCGATTGCTTTAATTCCTTTTTTCTTCAGCTCGGCCGCCGCTTCATTGACAGCTTTTACTTCGTCTGTAAACGTAATATCTTTAATTCCTTCCGGCATGACCATGCCCGCTGCCGATTTGGTCACTACCCCGATAAAAGCGACCGGAATTCCTGAGACATTTTTGATTTCATAGGAAGGCAGAAATGGCGCTCCTGTTGATTTCAGCTTACAGTTGGCGCAGACGAGGGGGAAATTTTGTCCGTCATAACCGCTTGTCCCCTTTCCGCCGGGATGTTCGCCTCCATTTATGATCCGCAAAAGCTCATCCGTTCCTTCGTCAAATTCGTGGTTGCCGACAGTCCCGACGTCAAAGCCGATGTCTTCCATCATTTCAATTGTCGGTTCATCCTGGAAAAGGGCTGATACGGGAGAGCTCCCGCCGATCATATCGCCGGCATGCACCACAAGTGTATGGTCTTTCTCCGCTTTTGCCTTTTTTATATATGCGGCGGCGTAATCCATCCGGCCGAATGTGCCATCCGGTTTGCCGTCACCGTTAAGGTCATGCCCGTATTGCTGATCGATTTTGCCGTGTAAATCATTCATGCTGATAATCCTTAGCGGAACATTGCCTTCATCGGCTTTCTGGCGCTTTTTGTATCCCGCGTTTTCTGCTTCCTTTTCTGAAGAAAAGAAAATTCTGTGTTCGGCGGTGACTTTTTTCCATTCTTCAGGTGAAACATAAGTGCGGTCGGAAGAATCTCCGACATATCTGGTAAGACCTTTTCCGGTTTCTCTTGCCCGAAATTCAAACGGCATTTCCTTCAGCGGATTTTCTTCGTTCCAAATGCCTTTTTTCTCTTGTATTGCTTTGGCTGCTGCCTGCTGGAATGTCTCATACTCTGTATTGTCTTGAACCGGCCATATAAAATAGGTTGCCGCGTACCCGTTTTTGACCAGCTCCAGATTCACGTTCATCCCTTTTTCCGTTATGATCTGCCCCAGCATCCTTCCGTACGTATCTTTTGCTTCTTGTCCGACTTTGACGGTGATCTGATCACCCGGCGCGAGAATCGTTTTTACATAATCAGACGCTTTTTTTCCGAAATACAGCTGGTTTTCATCAAGCTCATTTTTTGGCGTATGATAGGTTTCCGGTGTGTCCGTGTTGACGAGGCGGATTTTTGAAGTGCCGAGGATCGGTGTCCGGACATTTATCGTGTCGCCGTCAACAATACGATCCACAACCGCTTGATATTCCCCTTCTGCTGATGGCGGCTTTGGCTGTTCATCTAATAAACTGACGTCTTCCGGCTTTCGCGGAAGAAGCTGAAGAGATTGATATTTGCCTAATACACCCGTTATGTTATACCATCTGCCTGTTTGCAGATGCTGTGTGACGTTTGTTTCTTCCATGATTCGGAGGGTTAATGAACGATTGTCCTCATCTGTGATCACGGAATTATAACCGCCTCCGGCCGGAGAACCCGGGAGTGAAGAAAGATATGCTTTTACAGTGACAAGCTGTCCCTCATATATACTGTCTTTGTCTTGTAAGTCTTTTAATATCAGCCGCCTCGGCTCAGGCAGGGGTTTATGTTCGCCGGTGATTTGAATCGAGTCGGGAATGATTTCGGTAAGGCCTTGGTAGACGGCTGTCTTTCCGGACACCACTGCCTCCATGCCTTCTTTTAATTCAGGAAAATTGTTTGCCGATGCGGAGTATATATTGACGCCGCCCGAATCATCCTGTATGAATGTTGACAGCTTTCCTCCGCCGATCGCGGCTTGGTCCGCCGTCACGATCCCTTTGACAGTTACACGCTTATTCCGTTCGGCTCGGGCTTCTTTTATAGGTATCGATGTTTGGGAGGACGGGCTGACTGACAAGGTCTTTATGTCTTTTGCCTCTATTGTTTGAGAAACGTTTGTAAGATTTTCTTGAACGGATATTTTTTTACCGCGCACATTCGGATTGAATTTGTCTTTGTATACGGAAGGGATATGGACGGGGAGTGCTTTTTCAGGTGATATCTCGGTTTTGCCGCCGTCCAGCAGCAGTTTTCCGTCACCAGAGCCGGCTTGTCCGGCATTGCCTTCAGCATTCCCCTCCTTTTTTTGAAGGGCTTCTTCAGCCGTTATCGCTCGTGCAGCCCCAGCATAGAGCAGAACATTCGGTATCACTAAACAGACCGTTAACAGTAAGCAAAACAGACGAATACTGCTTTTTCTTCTCATTCATTTCCCCCCTTGTCTTCTAAAGAATACGTTAGCTTATTTTTTTGAAAATCACATCACTTTATTGTAAAGATTGTTTCTAGTTTCCACAAAATAGTAAAATATCCCTACTCTGCAATTCTTGATGTATAACGAATCGGCTTTCTTCACATCTTAAGTATGATTTGACATGAAGGAGGAAAACGACCAGTGGAACAGCAAAATCAGCAGCAGCCCCCAGTAAATCAAGGAATGCCCGGTTCACCGCAAGTCAATCACGGGGGACATGAGCTATTTGACATGCATGAAGTGCTTGCCGGAACAGTCGGCGTATTGGACCAATTTATGATCCTCAGACAATTTATACAAGACCAAGAGCTTGCCGATATACTTGATCGCCAGTATCAATTTATCCTGACTCAATACAACCTCACGGCAGAATGCTTTAAAACAGGGCAAAAGCCTTCTCAGGAAACCGCGACGTACATGATGAAGGAAAATAACCAAGCGGTCTACGGGATTAAACCGACACAGCCTAAAAAACCGAATCAGTCACTTTCTGATGTAAAGGATCTTGGTATATCCGGCCATATGCTCGGTTTGATCAAATCTCAGGCTTCTTTGTTAACAATGAGTTCGCTTGAAATGACAAACCCGGTAACAAGAAGAGTGCTATCTGCACAAATTCAGCAATATGTTGAAATGGCGTATGAAATTTTCTTATATCAAAATAAACACGGCTATTATCAGGTCCCTCAGCTGAATGCGCAGGATATGCAGACGATGCTCAATTCTTTTGCGCCGGCTCAAGGGCAGCCGCAAATGCCCCCGATCAAAGGAAACACGGGACAGCAGGGCCTTCACTAAAAAGAAAACGGCAGCGGGTAATGACGTATCCAATGCCGTTTTCTTTTTTCCGTATGCTTTTGTGAAATCATGTTCAAACTGTGTCAGGCTTTCTTTCGCCGCTTCCCGGAACCCTTTTTCAAAATTTTGTTCCTCGGCGGTCTTCTTCATAATTTTTAAAACAATTCCTTCTCCGAACGTATCGGTCAAGTCCTTTATCATATAGAAGCTCTGCAAATACACATCTGTTTCATAAGCGGAGCGCGACTTCTGCCAATCCCGGTCTGTCGTTAATTCATCAAACGGCACGACAGAAAATGTAATCGGGTCAATGATTAAATCATAATGCGCGACCCATTCACTCAATCCCTCGTGAAACCAAAGCGGAAACTCGGCCGTATCTGTTCCCATCTGGCGCGTTTTCTGATGAAATGCAAAGTGGGTGTATTCATGGATGATCAATTGCTTATATATAAAAACGGCCATTTCATCCTTTTTTAGAAGCTGGTTTTTTTCTTCAGGCAAAAGCCCGATCATCTGCTCCTGTTCCGAGTAAAACCCGACTACGTTTTTCAGCCCCGAATATTGTTCGATTTTGGATTCATTCGGAAAAAAAACAAGATCAAGCGGTGCTGCGCCCTTATAACCCACTATGATTTGATTGATACGTTTTGCATAGTCCAAGGTGTTTTCGGTCAGCGGCAATAAAGGCTTTTCCTCAGCCGTATAGTAAATGGCTGTATGCCCGAAAGCCTCTTTTTTCATATGTTTTGTCACTTGTTCCTTCGTCGGAACAGAGTGGCTGTCTTGTACTGACAGGATATACATCATGCTTAGTGAAACGGCTGAGCTTACAGCCAGTATGACAAGAACCCCGCACAGGACCAGAGTAAATGCCGCCCGTTTCGCCATGCCGTCACGCAAACAAGCTCCCTCCCCGATCCGGTCAATTTTCAGTCTCATTCTTTACTTTATGCGCGCAAAATGGCAGTCGTGACGGCAGAGCAAATAAAAAAGCCGCATGTGGATGCGGCTTTTCATTCATTATTTATTGGGATTCGGGAATACACGCTGGACCATTTGGCCGAACTCATCAAACAAACCGGAAATCGGATGACCGTTTCTGATTCGTTTTCCGTAACCTTGCATACGTTCCACGAAGTCAGGGTTCGCTGAGACATAAACAGTGCTGACATGCTTATCAGCAGATTTCACTTTATTTGTGATCTTTTGTTTTAAATGGTTGGCGATTGCGCCTTTTTGGCCGTTTGTCAGCACAACAGCGACATAAGCGCTTTTGCCTGAAATGATCACAGTAGCATTTTTAACTTCTTTTAAATCCGTGACCTTATCAGCTGCTTTATCCGCAACTCTCAGGTTACGGTTATCATTGCGGTTGACATTGTGATCGACGTTATTGTTGTTGCGGTTCGTCGTATTCATATTAGTCGCACCGTCATTAGGCGTGTTGCGGTAATTTACATTCTCAGTACGGTTGTGGCGTTTGCCTTCTCCCTGATTCCCCATGCTGCACCCTGCAGTGATAAGCATCGGCAAGAGAAGAGCTGATATGACTGCTTGTTTTTTTATCATGTGAATTCCTCCTTTCTCACTTTACGTATAGGTTTTTCTATTCAGCTCAATTTATGCATGCCGTTTCCCCAAGCCTTTTGGATAAATGCCGGATAGAAGGGAAAGATAACCTTATCAATCGAGTGTAAGGAGGGATTATCATGTTCAGACAAAAAAGAGGAATCAGCCCGACAGCGCTGGTGATCGGATCATCATTGCTTATCGCCGCCTTATCTCCGGAAATCCGCCGTAAAATCAGCGGAATGATGTCAGGCCAAATGCATCGGGAAAATAAAACGGGGATGCAGCCTGCTGAATTCATTAAACAGGCATTCGGCGGTGATACAAGTGAACAGCAGCGCCCGCAGCACCGACAGCACACAGACCGCTCACAGCACAAGCAGGAGGGCTCAATGCAGCCTGCCGAATTCATCAAACAGGCATTCGGCGGTGATTCAGGCGGACAGCAGCATCAGCAGGCTTCTCAAGCCCAGCACAAAACCGCTGATACGTCTCACACGGCTGACAGGACTAAGCAGTCATACAGCGGAAGGAATTCTCACGAACACACGGACCGCAGAAAAGAATCGTCAGTAAAGCCTCATTATACTAAGCCGATTCACTTTGAAGAAAGCGCAGTAAATGTTTTAAATGACAGCACGGTAATGAATATGCTGGAAGATTTAGAACCCGGAACCCATTAAAAAGCGAGTAATCCGTTTGGATTACTCGCTTTTTTAAGCTTCTTCCGCTTCAATAACAATTGACGAATCATTATATACCGCAGTATCAGCCTCTTTAGTCAATTTACTCGTTAACAGCCCCGCGGTCATACTGCCGCTGACATTTAAAGCCGTGCGCCCCATATCAATTAACGGCTCGATTGAAATTAACAAGCCCGCAAGCGCGACCGGCATATTTAATGCGGATAAAACGAGAAGCGCCGCGAATGTTGCTCCGCCGCCTACGCCCGCCACACCGAATGAACTGATCGCCACAATCGCGATGACCGAAACAATAAACGCGGGATCAAACGGATTTTGACCGACTGTCGGCGCAATCATCATCGCCAGCATCGCCGGATAAATTCCGGCACAGCCGTTTTGACCGATCGATAAACCGAATGAACCCGCAAAGTTTGCGATTCCTTCCGGTACGCCCATGCTTTTTTGTGTTTTGATATTAAGCGGCAATGCACCCGCGCTTGAACGGGACGTAAACGCAAATACCATCACCGGGAACGCTTTTTTGACATATGTGAACGGATTTAATCCGCTGAAGGTAATCAACAGCAAATGAATGATAAACATTACAATTAATGCGGCATAGGAAGCGAGGACAAACATCCCCAGTTTCACGATGCTGTCAATGTCGCTTGTCGCAATCGTTTTCGTCATAATCGCCAATACCCCGTAAGGCGTGAGTCTTAAAATCAAAGTGACAACCCGCATAATAATGGCGTAAACCGCATCAACAAGCCCGCTGAATGTTTGAGCATGCTCCGGCTGCTTCCGCTTTACGCCGAGAAAGGCAATTCCGAGAAAGGCGGCAAAAATGACGACTCCGATCGTGGAAGTCGGTCTTGCCCCCGTGAAATCAAGAAACGGATTTCCCGGCAAAAGCTCAACGATTTGCTGAGGAAGCGATTTCGCTGTCATATCCTCAGATTTTTGCTGAAGCTCCTGGCCTCTTGATAATTCAGTGCTCCCCTGGTCGATATGAACGGCCTGAAGATCAAAGGAAAGGGCGGAAATGATCCCTACCGCCGCGGCAACAGCAGTAGTGGCAATTAAAATACCTATAATCAATCCGCTGATCTTTCCGATATTATGAGTGAGCTTCAGCTTCGTAAACGCGCCCAGAATAGAAATAAAGACTAGAGGCATAACGATCATCTGAAGCAATTTGACATAACCGCCGCCGGCAATATTAAACCAATCAGCCGTTTGTGTGACAATATGTGAAGCCGGCCCGTAGATCAATTGAAGCGCAAATCCGAATACAATGCCTAATCCGAGCGCCGTAAACACACGCTTAGAAAAGGAAACATGCTTTTTTTGCATCACATACAGACCCGCTATAAGCAAAAGCATAATGATAACATGTAAAACAACAAATAAATTCTCCAAAACAGGTAAACACTCCCTTGCTCATTATCCTTTAACACTATATTACACGAATTCCGATAGGTCAAGTAAGAATTAACAATATATGTATTCTTTTGATTTTTCTCTTTTCTTTCCACTCTTTCTTTAGTAACTTATATAAGGGTGATTGTTATGCTAAAGGAACTTTTTCTCAATTTGACCATCTTAATCACATTCAACTATCTCTTCACCCTCCTTTTTAAAGAAACGCTTTCGCATAAAGAAGACCGTCCGGTATTTCAATTATTCAAAGGGGCGGCCTGCGGACTTTTAGGGGTCTTTCTGATTGTTTTCGGCTTTTCTTACTCTCATTCGATTATCGATCTGAGAAATATCCCCATTATTATCGCCGCTCTTTACGGAGGCTGGGTGTCTACGGCAGCCGCCTTTGCGATTATCGTCGCAGGCCGTATGCTGATCAGTTTTAACATAAGCGCGATTTATTCCACCGCCGCAGTCGGCGTTATCGCGCTCATCTCGGTGCTTGTTCTCCGAGGAAAAAAACCGGATCGCAAGAAGGCGTTCGTTATGCTGCTTCTATCAAACGTTATTTTTACCATTACTATGCTATTTCTGCCTAAACAGCCTGTCCAGCTCCTCGTTTGTTATTGGCTGATTTCCACTTTGGGCGGGGGGGCTGTGTCTCTACTTAATTAAACACGAGGCGGATGCCCATCTTTTGTTTAAACAATATAAGTTTCAAGCGAATTATGATTTTCTGACGGGAATTTTCAATAAGAGAAAATTCGAGGAGGTATCTCGTCTCCTTTACGATCAAGCAGCCCATTCGGCCTCTTCTCAGCTCGCGCTTTTTTATTTAGATATCGATCATTTTAAACAGATTAATGACCAATACGGCCATTATGAAGGTGATCAGGTGCTGAAAGAACTTGGAGCCCGCCTCAGGCTGGTGATCCGCAGATCTGATCCGTCAGCCCGAATCGGCGGTGAGGAATTTGCCGTGCTTATGCCGAATTGCACACATTCTAAAGGACTGCACTTGGCAGAAGAAATCAGGCAGACGATTGATGAAGAGCCGATCCTGTTAACGAGCGGAGATACGATCCCCGTGACCGTCTCCCTTGGCTTTGCACATTATCCGACAAATACGGAAAATCCGGAAGCCCTGCCTCTGATCGCAGACCGCCTGCTGTACGAAGCCAAAACATCAGGCCGCAACAAAGTGTGCAGCACTAAAAAAAAAAAGAATGAATTCCGAAGGGGATTCATTCTTTCTTTTCGGTGAGGGCGCTGCCCGTCAGAAAAACGGGAATCAGGCTCCCTTGATATTTTTTTTCAATAAACGCGGCGGTATCGTCTGATTGATACAGCGCCAGAATTTTTCTTAACTGCTCGTTATCCCTGTCTTCGCATCTTACGGCGATCAAATGGATATACGCTTCTTTCGTTTGCCCCGATTGGATCAGCGCATCCTTTTCAGCATTGAATCCCGCTTTTTCGGCGTCATGTTTACTCAGAACGGCAGCATCAGCATGTGATACTTCTTTATACGCGTTCGTTTCCATTTCCGTTTTTAACGTTACATGCTTCAGGTTGTCCTTGATCATATCGGCAGAACCCGTCCCGGTAAATCCCTTTTTCAATGTAATAAATTCAGCCTCCTGCATCAGAACGAGCGCCCTGCCGAAGGCCGCCGCTTCATCAGGGACCGCAATGACCGCCCCGTCCGGTATATCCTTCAGTCGCTTATGCTGTTTTGAATAAATTCCAAGCGACGCCGCATATGTCGTTCCTAAAGGGGCCAGCTCCTTTTTTACATTCGGGGACAGGGTCTGAAAATAAGAAAGCGTTTGAAACGCGTTCGCATCAAGCTCTCCGTTGGCAAGAGCCAAATCGGCCTCAGCATAATCTGAAAACGGTATGAAAGAAAGCTTCAGCCCTTCCTTTTCGGCTTTTTTTGCGACAAAATCCCAGATAGATTGATCAGACTCATTAATTCCGATGTTTATCGTGCGATTCTCGGCGGGATAATGGCATGAAGTAAGTAAAATGATCAGAATGAAGAAGAACAGACTGTATAAAAGCCGCTGTTTCAAGATGACCATACTCCCTATCTATTTTTATATAAAGAAGTTGTACCATAATTCGGAATCATTGTAATTTTAACCTTACCCGATTTAAAACAGGGTTGTCAATTTTATTTAGGGGGTTCCGTATCGGCTTTTCCTGTATATAATAGTACGTTTCTTTCATTAAAATCGTTATTTCAAAAAAAAGTTACATTTAGCAGTTGTTTTTTCTCAAGATTACTGGTAGAGTAAAGGTAATTATTTTTGTTCGAACTATCTTTAAGAAGAAAGTTTTGTAAGAGTTTTCGTCTTGGAAGTTTGTTTTAGAGCAAGAATAGTGAATTTAAGCGTAATGTCGCTTTAGGAGGAAATTTCATGTTAGAAGGTAAAGTAAAATGGTTCAACTCTGAAAAAGGATTCGGATTCATCGAAGTAGAAGGTCAAGACGATGTATTCGTTCACTTCTCTGCTATTCAAGGCGAAGGCTTCAAAACTTTAGAAGAAGGCCAATCTGTTTCTTTCGAAATCGTTGAAGGAAACCGCGGACCACAAGCTGCTAACGTAACAAAAGCATAAATTGTTTTAAAACCTGCCGGCGTAAGCCGACAGGTTTTTTTTTCAATTTAAAAAGCTGTTTTGCAAATGCAAAACAGCTTTTTTTATATCAGGTAGCGATATCACGTTTTAAGAACACGCCAAATGCAAGGAGCTGAAAAATAACAAAATAGATGATAAGCATGACGACAGAAAAGGTCATCGTCATCCCCTCAACAGCAGGTGTGCCATTCATATACTGTGATAAATCTGTGTTGGCAACAATTTTCAGCCTGCCCCGGCTGCCTTTTGACAGCTCTTTTATTTTCTGCTCTGTTGAAAGGTTCATTTCCGTTAATAATTCACACGCTTTTTCCAGCTGAAAATCCGGAAATTGAGAATGATAAAATAAGAGCATATCGCCGACGGTAACGCGGCCGGTAAACATGTCATGTTCCGTTAAATAGGCTGTTTGCAAAAGCATGTTCCGGCTTACGGTGCGGTCACCGATTTTTACGGAGCCGGATGTCGGAAACGCAAGACCGGCAAGCATCTTCAGCGTTGTTGATTTGCCGCTTCCGTTCGGCCCTAAAAGGCCGTAGATTTTCCCCGGAGACAATGAGAATGATACGTTTTTGACCGCAAGCTTGCGGCCGTATTTTTTTGTTACATGTTGAAAAGCGAGATTCATCGTTTGTCTTCCTCCGCATATTGTTTGATCCCGTCCAGCATTTCTTCTTTAGATAAACCAAGTTCCGCCATCTCTTGGACAAAACGTTTTAACACGTCTTTTGTAAGCCTGTCTTTCAGCTCCGCCGTCAAATCAGGCCTTTCTTATAAAGGTTCCCTGCCCTCTTCTTGTTTCCACGATCCCCAGCCTTTCCATCTCACTATACGTTCTTTGTATGGTATTTGGATTTACTTTCATCTGCACAGCCATCTCTCTGACTGATGGGAGTTTGTCACCCGGTGAAAGCTCGCTTCGAATCAGCCGATAATACACACGGTCGGCAATTTGTAAATAAATCGGCTTCGATGATTGGAAGTCATGTTCCATCATTACACCTCAACCTTGCGATTAAGCAGGACGGAAGCGAGAATAAGAAACAGCGCGGTCAGCACAATCACCACAAGAATTTCAAGCAGCGATAAATGAACGGCCTTCATCTCTACGGTCCAGCCTATCGGCTTTACGTAATGAAACTCAAAGTCGCTATACACTTTTACCGGCCAGAGCTGACTTCCCATTTCTGTAAAAGGCGTAATGATTTTATTATCTACAAAGGACCATGCTGCTGCGATAACGACGCAAATCACCCAGCGGAGGACGGGGAAATGTTTTAAAGAGTGAAAAACGGTCCAAAATACGGCTACAATCACACACAAATACGCTGAACTGATCAGCATGTAAACATTCAGCAAGCTGATCGTGCCGGCCAATGGAATTTGTTGTTCAAACAGTCCTTTTACAGAAAGCATACGGTACATCCAGATTCCATACCCGGTCAAAGCCAGCTGCGCTATCACCTGATACAGCAAAGAAACTGTCAGTTTGGAAGCCAGTAAATAAAACCCGCCATTCGGATTGTAAAGCCAAAGCTGGTTTTTCCCTTCTTTACGAAGGTGGTAGTACATAAGAAGCGGCGACAGCAGAAATTGAAAAAATCCCATCATCGCGAAGAAACCGAATATGACCAGCGGTGCTTTTTCACGGGCAGCGATGGCGTGTGCTATCAGGGCACAGCAAATCATGCCGCACAGCCATACGGCCAGCCCTATCCATGAAAGCTTCGCATCTTTTTTCAGCAAACCTAAAAACGAATTCATTTTCTTTCTCTCTCCATTCCAGCTCCAGTGTATGAGTACCATAGTACACTAGTTCATCCTCAGAAAAGAATGCAAAAAAAGGCAAATCCGCTTTCACGCAGATTTGCCTTTTTCCGTTATTTCTTTTTGTTTTTTAAGGAGAGCAGCGCATCACGATAGCTGCTATCCTGCATTTTGTCGCTTGTTGGATCGTTTTTCGGCTGCTCCCCGTCAGAAGTTTTAAACTTCTGAAGCGCCTGACGGTAAACATCGTCGGCCATTGTATTCTTTTTCTCTTTAGGAGAATCAGACTTTACAACAACGGGAACATGTTCAGCCGAGCGTTCCACGGCCGGATCATGCTTTTCCGGCTGTTCGGCTGAAGTGCCGATCGCTTCTCTTGTTTCATTTTTTACATTTTGTCCAGCAGAAGTGTTACGGACGTTGAATGTGATAAGAAGTGCAATCACAATGACAGCAGCAATAACCGCTATAATAATGGCCATATAACCCTCTCCTTACTGTCCGGCTGTTAAATTACCTGTGACTTGGCTGACACGTCTGCCAAGCGCGCGGCCTAACTGAAGGCCTTCTTCCGTTATCAGCACATCACTGTCAACCGGGCATGTGACACCTGCGCCGTAGTAAGAGCCGTACAGCGCGTTTTCAGGAACATTGCCCGGCAGACCGACAACAATCATGCCTTGGTGAAACATCGGAGTGATCAGATTGTGCATAGTCATTTCTAATCCGCCGTGCGTTGTCGCCGTCGTACAGAAAACAGCGCCGACTTTATCGATCAGTTCGCCCTCAGCCCACAGATAGCCGAGCTTGTCGATCCACGCTTTTAAGCCTGAACTGATTGTGCCGAAATGTCCAGGGCAGCCCCAGATAATGGCGTCCATCTCTTTCAGCTTGCGGATGTCGGCATGATCGACATGGTCGATCAGAACTTCAGCCGCATCATTTTCTCTTGCACCTTCTGCAATGGCTTCGGCAAGATGTTTTGTGTGTTCGCCTTCACTATCGTACACTACGTAAATTTTCATTCAGGAAACCTCCCAATCACAAGTTTAAGATTCCTTCACTTCTTTAGGGGCCGGAAGCAATGACAGCTCCTCTTTTTTCTTCGCTCTTTGTTTGTCTTTTCTTACGTCACGCAAGAAAAGGCTTAAGACAACGCCGATAACCGCAAAGATCGTCGCCCACATAAACGCATCATTAATTCCCATTACGTTGGAATTAAGTGTAGCCGTTTTGTAGAGATATGAATACACGGTTGTTTTGGCTGCATCAAGGGACATGTTCATGTTAACCATTAAATTCGAAACCGCGCTTTGGAATGACTGCATAAAGCTCGGATCAGCCGTACTTGTTTTATCGGCAATTTGCGCATAATGGAATGTCGTGCGATTCGTGTAAATCGTTGTGATTAAACTTGTTCCGATTGAACCGCTGATTTGGCGGAGCGTGTTGCTCATCGCCGTACCGTGGCTGTTCAAGCGGGCCGGAAGCTGGTTCATCCCGGCTGTCATCACTGGCATCATTAACAATGACATACCGAACGCGCGGATCGCGTAGACAAGCATAATGTGCGTGTAAGGCGTATCAATTGTCAATTTTGTATATTGGAATGTCGTCGCAACCGTAATGACCAGCCCGATAATCGCAAGCGGTCTCGGACCGATTTTGTCAAACAGAATTCCAGAAATCGGCGACATGATCAGCATGACAATCGCGCCCGGCAAGAGCAATAGACCGGATTGAAGCGCCGTAAAGCCGACCAGGTTCTGTAAGTAAATCGGAAGCAGGAACATCCCTGTGTAAAGCGCAACGGTAATAATGACATTTATGACACTGGACAGTGAGAAAATGTCGTATTTAAATACTCTGAAGTCAAGCATCGGTTTGTCTGAGCGCAGCTGCTGAATGACAAATGCCGCAATCGCAATGATACCGACAATAACGGTAGACAGAACGATCGGATCTCCCCAGCCGTCGCTTCCCGCTTCACTGACTCCGTAAAGCAATGAGGCAAATCCGATAATTGAAAGGATCGCACCCAAGCTGTCGAGTTTGATTTTTTGCGGTTCAACCAAGTTCTTAAAGAGGAAAAACGCTACGATAATAACGATTGCCCCGATCGGAACCAGGCCGTAGAACATGATCCGCCATGTGTAATGCTCAATAATCCAGCCGGAAAGAGTCGGTCCGACCGCAGGAGCAAACATCATCGCAAGACCGAAAATCCCCATTCCTTTCCCCCTGCTTTCAGGCGGGAAGATAAGCAGAATGGTTGTCATAACAAGCGGCTGAAGTATACCGCCGCCGACCGCCTGAATTAACCGGCCGATCAGCATGGTTGAGAAGTTAGGCGCGATTCCGCAGACTAACGTTCCCGCTGTAAAACAGAACATGGCGACGAGAAAGAGGCTTCTCTGTCCGAATCGGGTAATTAAGAAGGCCGATAACGGAATCAACACGCCGTTGACCAGCATATACCCGGTCGTCAGCCACTGAATCGTCGATGCACTCACACCGAACTCGGTCATTAAGTGCGGCATCGCCACGTTTAGAAGCGTTTGGTTCAAGATCGCCAGGAATAACCCGGCCATAAGCACAATAAGCAATGTTTTAGGACTTTTTACTTGATTATCTGATTTAGCCACCTAAGACAACCTCCCTTCATGGTTTGATGACTGATCTGTATTATTCAGAGATTTTTACAGATGCGTTCATACCAGGAAGCACCTTGTCAGATGGGTTGCTGAGTGAAATTTTAACAGGAACTTTTTGCGTTACTTTTGTGTAGTTGCCGCTTGAGTTTGAAGACGGCAGCATATCAAATGTAGAGTTTGTCGCATAGCCGATTTCTTCTACTGTTCCGTCAAATGTTGTATTTGGATCGCCGTCAACGACAACGTCTACTTTGTTTCCTACTTCAATGTCTTTAATGTCTGTTTCTTTAATGTTAGCTGTGATGTAAAGGTGTTTCATGTCAATTTCTTGGGCAATTGTTGTACCCGCTTGCACCATTTGGCCGTTTTTCACTTCGTTTTTCACGATTGTTCCGTCCATGATGGCTTTAACGTCAGCTGATTGCTGGCCTTTGATTTTCGCAACAACGTCGTTTTTGCTTACTTCTTTCCCCTCATCAAGGTTCCAGTCTGTTACTTTACCAGCTACTGGAGCTGTGATTGCAGCCATGTCGCCGGCTACTTTTGCTTCATCGGTTTTTACATAGTGCGTGCTTTGATAATAGTAGTAAGCACCTCCGCCTATAATTGCAAGAACAACAATCAAACCGATAATGTTGGTCAGAATTAAACGTCCTCTGTTCATTTTGTTTTCTCCTTTCGTTTCTTCCTCTATCATTTTGTGGAATGATGATAAAAATATGTGGGAATTTTTTTATTTTCCGTTTTTCACTGCACAGCCGTTCGCAAGCTTCGTTAAACTTTCTGCAAGCTTACGCAAGTACTGCAGTTCTGCGGGATTAAGCTGCCTGTAAAGGCCTGCCGCTTTTTCAGCGTACTGAACAGCAGCTTTCTGTAGAAGTTCTTCCCCCTCTTCGGTTAACTGAATCATAACAACACGCCGGTCATCGTGATAGTCGCTCCGAACCATTAAGCGGCGCTTATACAGAATGTCCGTCATTCTGGTTACAGACGCCGGTTTCAGATCCAGCGACAAAGCCAGCCTTGAAAGCGCCGTGCTTCCGCTCTTGTGTATTTTGTACATCAGCAGATATTGAAGGACTGTAATATCAAAAGGCTCAAGAACAGTCTCCAGAATCATCTTTTGCTTTTTATAAATTGATCTGGATGTATCAAACAGCTGTTCAAAACTGAGCAAAGCACGCTCTGATTCAATCACCGTATTTTCACCTCATTCCCTTAATAATAGTTCACAAGATAAAATATTAATAAATGAAATAAGATTTGTAAAGAGAAAAGTTTCATTTTTTACGATCTTTTTTTATGCCTTATTTTTAATAAAAAAAAGCCGTGCAGAGAACCGTTGCTGTACGATTTCTACATGGCTTTCCGGGAAGGGCTGTTAACCGCTTACTCCTATTTCCTCTTTCTTGAAAAAGTTTTTCAGCGCCTGAAAAACGTCTGATTTCTGTTTTAAAATGTAATATTTGAATTTATCGTCCTTGACATTTTTATACGCGGACATAAGCGTGGAATGCCTGTTATATTGGTTGACCTCGCCGTAGCAGAATAAATTCGACTTTTTCATAATGTCGTTGACAAGTTTCACGCACCGCGCGTTGTCTGACGTTAAATTATCACCGTCCGAGAAATGAAACGGATAGATGTTATAGCGGGACGGGTCGTATTTTTCATCAATTAATTCAAGAGACTTTCGGTAAACGGATGAGCAGATGGTTCCGCCGCTTTCCCCTTTGGAGAAGAAATCTTCCTCCGACACGACTTTCGCTTCCGTATGATGGGCGATAAATTCGATATCAACCGTCTCATACTTTGTCCGTAAAAATCGTGTCATCCAAAAAAAGAAGCTTCTCGCCATATATTTTTCCCAGACGCCCATCGAACCGCTTGTATCCATCATTGCTAAAACGACGGCTTTCGACTCCGGCTTAGTTACATCATTCCATGTTTTATATTTCAAATCCTCCGGATAAATCGGATAAAACGACGGTTTTCCGGACATGGCGTTTCGTTTATATGCGGACATCATCGTTCTTTTCTTATCAATATTCCCTGTTAACCCGGTTTTCCGGATGTCATTAAACTCGATATCGGTATTGACGATATTGTCCCTTTCCTTTTGCTGCAGATTCGGCAGTTCTAATTCCTTAAACAGCGCTTCCTCTAAGTCCATTAATGAAATTTCCGCTTCATAATAATCCTCGCCCGCCTGGTCGCCGGCTCCCTGGCCTTTTCCGGCCCCTTGCTTTTTATCCGCGCCGTCCCTGGCGACGACATCGCCGACCTGGCTGTCACCTTCACCTTGGCCCACATGTTTGTTTTTATCATAGTTATAGCGGATCTTATATTCATCAAGCGAACGGATCGGAATCTTCACGACATCTTTTCCGTTGGACATAATAATGCTTTCTTCGGTCACAAGATCTGGCAGATTATTTTTGATGGCTTCCTGCACTTTCTTTTGGTGGCGCTGCTGGTCGTCAAAGCCTTTGCGATGGAGGGACCAGTCTTCCTCTGAAATCAAAAAATTGCCGCTGTCATTGTGGGACATGAATTCCCCTCCTTAACCGTTATGTTCGTTTTACATGTGTATTCCGGCTTGGGCTGGTTTATGAAACAAGTCCGCCGAAAAGATTTATTTTTATCTTATGCCGATCCGCTCCGTCAATTGACAAACAATTGCGAAAAAAAGACAAAGAACCCGTCCGTAAAAGGACGGGTTCTGATGAAACTTAAGCATCAGCGGTTCAGCAGGCTTCCGACATACTTCAGCAATTCATTTGCGCTTGTCGAATTATAGCCGTGTTCATCTATTAAACGGGCCACAACTTCATTGACCTTTTTGAGCTGCTGCTCATCCGGCGTCTTGGTTGAGGTCGTAATTTTCACTACATCCTTTAAATCGGCGAACAGCTTTTTCTGAATCGCTTCACGCAGTCTTTCGTGGGAATTATAGTCGAAGCGTTTTCCTTTTCTCGCATAAGCGGAAATACGGATTAAAATTTCTTCGCGGAACGCTTTTTTCGCGTTTTCTGAAATGCCGATCTGCTCTTCGATCGATCTCATCAGCTTTTCATCAGGATTCATTTCTTCCCCCGTCAGCGGATCACGAAGCTTATTTTTGTTGCAGTAAGCTTCGACATTGTCTAAATAATTGTCCATCAGCGTTTTTGCAGATTCTTCATATGAGTAGACGAACGCCTTTTGCACTTCTTTTTTGGCGATATCATCGTACTCTTTACGGGCCGCAGAAATAAAATTCAAATAACGCTCTTTGTCCTCGCTTGAGATGGACGGATGCTGTTCAAGCCCTTCTTTCAAAGAACGGAGCACGTCGAGCGAATTGATGGACTCCATATTTTTTCTGATAATCGTTGAAGAAATCCGGTTAATGACGTAACGCGGGTCAATTCCGCTCATTCCTTCATCATGATATTCCTTCTTCATATCTTCAAGGTCGACGGAGTTGTATCCTTCAACGCTTTCTCCGTCATACAGCCTCATTTTTTTGACCAAATCGATATCAGACCGCTTCGGCTCCTTCAGACGGCTTAAAATCGAAAACATCGCAGCCACTTTTAATGTATGAGGGGCGATGTGAACGTCAGACACATCACTTTCAGAAATCATTTTTTCATAAATCCGCTCTTCCTCGGACACCTTTAAGTTATACGGGACAGGCATAACGATGATTCTGGAGTGGAGTGCTTCGTTTTTCTTATTTGCAATAAAAGACCGGTACTCCGTTTCGTTTGTATGGGCGATAATCAGTTCGTCGGCTGAGATCAGAGCGAAACGCCCGGCTTTAAAATTTCCTTCCTGCGTGAGCGACAGCAGGTGCCACAGGAATTTTTCATCACATTTCAGCATCTCCTGAAACTCCATCATCCCGCGGTTCGCTTTATTTAATTCGCCGTCAAACCGATAGGCGCGCGGGTCTGATTCTGACCCGTATTCAGCAATTGTTGAGAAATCAATGCTTCCCGTTAAATCGGCGATATCTTGAGATTTCGGATCGGATGGACTGAAGGTTCCGATCCCGGTCCGCTTATCCTCAGAGAAGAAAATACGCTCAACCTTTACTTCCTCAATTCTGCCGCCGTATTCTTCTTCAAGCCGCATGACATTGAGGGGAGAAAGGCTGCCCTCGATTCTGATCCCGTATTCTCTATAGAAGTCGTCGCGCAGATGATGGGGGATGAGATGGAGAGGGTCTTCGTGCATCGGGCAGCCTTTAATGGCATAAACAGCGCCGTTGTCAGTCAGGGAATAGGCTTCAAGTCCTTTTTTCAGCATGGTGACAAGTGTTGATTTCCCGCCGCTGACAGGCCCCATTAACAGCAATATCCGCTTTCTTACGTCAAGCCGCTTGGCAGCCGGGTGAAAATATTCTTCTACGAGCCGTTCCAGCGATTCCTCGAGCCCGAACAGCTCCCGTGAGAAAAAGCTGTATGTTTTTTTATCGTCAGCCTCCTCAATTCCGCTGTCTTTTATCATATTAAATACGCGAGAATGAGCAGACTGCGCGACCAATGGATTTTCTTTTATGATCTCCAAATAATCAGCGAACGTCCCTTCCCATTTGAGACGCTGCTCTTCCTCTCTGTACTTTTCAATTTTCTTTAATATATCCATAAGAACCTCCTCTATCATGGTTAATGCGCTATAAATAAGGTACTTTGATACAATCTATGCGGTGATGTGATGACACATGCTTTTCGTTTCTTAAAAATAAAGAGGTTTCAGCGGTCATTGACAAGGGTCCTACGCACCGTTCATAATAAAGGAAATACAGTTTCATCCAGACTCGGACATCAAATGGAAAAACAAAGAGGAGGAGAAATGATGAAAACGATCATCATGCTGGGGGTCATTCTCACTTTTTTAGTATCCATTTTTACGGCGGGCTATGATAGCAAACCTGAGAAAGAATAACGGCTGAAAAAAGGGTGCTCCGACAGAGAGCACCCTTTTTCATGCAACATAACAATGTTTTATATTTGAATGTGTTCATGAACGCTTGATTGCGGATGGCGTTTGCAGCTCGTTTGATACTCGATTTTACCGATTTTGCAGCCTGGGCCGATTTCCACATGCTTTCCTCTGACGATGTCGGCATTTGTGTTTTCAAGATAAATCGTGTCACCTTCAATCAGTTCCGCTGAAAGTGTGCCTTCTTTTCGTTTGAAAAAACCCGTTTTCTGTTTGACGGCAATAGATGTGCCGCCGATTTCTTTCACCCGGCTTGCGTCATAACGCAAATTGATTTTAACCTCTCCGGCATTTAACAGCCCCGCTACGTCTATGCAGCCGGCGGCAATAAACCGCTCTGTCTCACAATCACCTTTGACCGTAAGACTGCCCTTTACCTCACAATGATCACCTGCTGCATGGCCGGAAATCTCAGCAAGCCCTTTCAGCTTCATCTCCCTGAATTGCAGAGACCCGCCGATTTTCATCGAACCGAACACGGTGATTGCGCCGGCAGACAGATTTCCTTCAACTTCACTTTCTCCGACTATACGAAACCGATTGACGGCAGCATCTCCGAGGAAACGGCCCGTGCCGAAAATCCGGCAGCGTTCACTCTGAAGCCCTTCGCCGACAATACCTTCGCCTTTAATATTTACATAATGATAGGAGCCGCCGGCGGCATGCCCGGCTCCGTACAATTTTAAATTGCTCAGTTTTTTTGTCGTCTCCACCGTAATCCTCCTATATCTTCACGCTTTTCTTTACTGAAGCGGACGGGTCACACGTAAATTCGCCGCTGTATTCCACCGTCTCAATTTGACAACCGGAACCGATTCGCACTGTATTTCCGCGAACTGTTTTTGCTTTCGTATCCGTCAGTTCAATGATGTCTCCCTCAATCAAATCAGCAGTCAATACCGGGGCAGGCATCAGTTTCATCCGCGTGAGCACTCCTTTTCGGCTTGTCACCTGCAAATGGCGGCAGCCGATTTCTCTCACATGGCTCTCTCCGGCTGTCAGTTTGATCTTGACCTGATCAGCATTCAGCAGGCCGCCGATTTTGCATTTTCCTTCAGACCGGAATATCTCCGTCTCACAATCGCCTTCAATAGCCGCTTTGCCGGATATGAAAATATCATCGGCTTTAACAATGCCGCCGAAGGTCGAAAAACCCGCAATATTCAGCCGGTCCGTGCTGACATCCCCTTGAATGGCGCCCGTTCCGTTTATACGGATGGATTCGGCTTCTGCGCCGCCGTGAATTTTCCCTGATCCGCTGATGGTAATGGTTTTAGCCCTTACACTGCCGTCTGCTTTTCCGCTGCCGTTAAACGAAAGTGTCTCACACTCCAAATCGCCGGACACCGTGCCGCTTCCGTTTATTTCAACTGTTTGAAAGGAGCCTCCTTTTGAGCTTCCTGAACCGTTAATGACTAATTTATCCGTTACTTTCATTGATGGTCCTCCTGCATAAACTTCGTTTTTAATTCTTCAGATGCCGCCCTAAGCGCCACCCGTTCGACCACTTTGACAGACTGTTCAAAAAGAATGTGTTCTGCATCTGCGATAAAACAGGTGGTGACGCCGAGCTTTCGCAAAATGACCAGCTCCGTATGAGCCTTCATTTCCGAAGCATCGTATCTTTTCAGCACATCCGCCGCCATTTTTCCTTCATCAAGGCTGATACTGCCTGACTGCAAAAGCCCTTCAATCACATATAAAGACAGCAGGTCACGGGACGTAAATTCCGCGCAGGCTTCACTTTCCCCAGATGCATAGACATGAAGCGCAGCCTTTGAAATCAGTCCTTTTTGAAGCAGCTCTTCCTCCGTCATGCTGACATCCGTCATTTTAGGAGACAGCATATCCCTCATTTCATCAAGAGACAGATTTTCCTTCATCTTTTGTATTTTGGAGATTCGCTTTAAAATATCGTCTCTCGGAAAAAACGTTTCTTGCCCGGTAAATGTTGATTTTCGGATAAACCATTCCTCAGGAATTAAATTTTTCCGTTTCCAGCGATACAACTGTCCGTACGAGATTGACGTTTCTTCAAGCAGTTCTTTTTTAGAAATTAATTGTTCTTCCATAAATCCAGCTCCTTCGATGAAAACATTGTAACATAACACTGTTACGTTGTTAAGCGGAAATTTATAATAACATCTTTTATTGCCTGTTTGATTTCCATCATTTACAATACAGACGTAATGAAGCTTCAGATCATAAGGAGGCGTATCCGCATGACGGTTTTTGCTCTTTGTACGCTGCTGCTTTCTGCTTTCATTCACGCTTCATGGAACTTTTTATCGAAAAAGGCTAACGGCGGTGTGCCGTTCATATGGCTGTTTACGGCAATTGCAGCTGTTGTTTATCTGCCTTTGGCCGTCTGGATCGTGCTCGCGGAAAAGCCGTATATCGGGTTATGGCAAATTGTCTTGATGATCGGAAGCACCCTCGCCCATTTATCCTTTTTTATTGTTTTGCAAAAGGGTTACAAAAAGGGTGATTTGTCCCTCGTATACCCCGTCGCAAGAGGCACGGGTCCATTCCTCACCTGTATTCTTGCGATTGTTTTTTTTCATGAGAAACCGTCTGTCTGGACGATTGCAGGCACTTGTTTCATCGTACTCAGTGTGCTGTTTTTTACCGGCGGATGAAAGAAATTGACAACATCTGAATCTCTCATTCCCATCCTTTACGGTTTAGCAACCGGCGTCATCATTTCAGGCTATACGCTGTTAGATAAGGGCGCCGTCAGCACATGGCTCGTGCCTCCGCTGCTGCTGGATTTCTGCAATACAGTCGGACGGCTCGTCATCTTGACCCCTTTTGCGATAAAAAATTGGAGCGAAGTGCGGTACGAGTGGAAAACACATAAAAAAGAGGCGGCGGGTGTGGGTATATGTAATTCATTGGCTTACATTCTGGCGCTGTCCGTTATGGCTTCCGCCCCTGTCAGCAGCGTCGCGCCGATTAGAGAAATCAGCATTCTCATCGGCACGATCATGGGCACGGTATTCCTGTCTGAGGGATTCGGCAAACAGCGGATCGCCGCGGCGGCAGTGATGGTGATAGGCGTAGTGTCCGTCGCACTTGGATAAAAAAATCCGCCCATCTTTTATGAGCGGATTTTTCTTATATCAAATCTCTGTAATTTTGCTGGCGCAGCGCCTCATATACGAGAATCGCAGCAGTATTGGACAGGTTTAATGATCTCACATGCTCCGTCATCGGAAGACGCAGGCAGCGGTCCATATTGTTTTCAATCAATTCCTTCGGCAATCCGCTTGTTTCTTTTCCGAATACGAAGAAAAAGTCCTCCTCCGTATTTGTGTAATCAAACGACGTGTGCGGTTTTTGACCGAATTTCGTGATGAAGAAAAACTGTCCTTTTTTGTAAGCCTCAAATAATTCCTCCAATGAATCATGATAAACGACGTTGACGAACTCCCAATAATCGAGTCCGGCGCGCTTCAGCATTTTATCATCGGTTGAAAATCCGAGCGGGCGGATCAAATGAAGCGTTGTATCTGTTGCCGCACAAGTCCGTGCGATATTTCCCGTATTGGCCGGGATTTCGGGTTGATATAAAACGACATGTAATGCCACGATGTTCACCTCTGTTTTTTATTCCGCCCACCATTATATCATTAATTACTCTTTTGTCGTATCATCCGTAATATGAAAAAATGCATATCTGATGGATGGGGTATAAGCCGTCGAATCCTCATATGACCAATATCTCATCCTGCTGTCATATGACTGGGCGTTGACAAGCGGCATGTTGCTTTTATCTTTCGCGACGACAATCGTCGTGTGATTAAAGCGGCCGTCCCCTTCAAAATCATAACAAATGACATCTCCCGGCATGAGCTCCTCCGCGCTTGATACCTGCACCGCACGGAGTCCGGCTTTAGATTGAGCCAAATACCGCTTCATGGAATGCGCGACCGTCCAGCTGTAGCTCCATGAGCTTTCCTTCATCCACCAGCCCGAGCCTCGGTTCGGATGGCCCCGCATCGGCGATTTTCCCGCATGAAGGCATTGTGAAATAAAATTCGTGCAGTTGTCGCTGAAATTTTTATAGCTTGGATTTCTTTTGTTCCAGAATTTCTCAGCATATTGCACAGCGGCTAAACGGTCGTATTGAAATGCTCTGCCGAAATCCTCACGTTCATTCCTCTCATACTCTATCACACTGTTCCCATCAGAAAATCCGGCCGGTTTTTTCTTTACCTCCTGATCCTTTATCAGCATTTGATCATAGAGAAAAGCTGTTCGTTCCTCAATCTGTTCTTCTAAATAAAGGCCTCCGTCCAGCTCCTTGCACAGATATTCAAAGTGAATCGTATACATTACGCATAACGTTCCGTCATCTTCCAGCCTGCTGTTTACAATCACCGCTCTCGCCTTTGCTTTGACGATTTCAACCTTCCGTTTTTCAAACAGCTCTTTTTTCCGAATCATGACATTAAGATCGCCGGCCTGCCCTTCCTGCCTCATGTCGGTTCCGTTTACCAAATAATGAAGCCGGGCCTCCGCCAATTCTTCTATAATGTGCTTCAAGCGCTCCACCCACCATACTTTTTTATAGAGAAAAAAACACTTGAAATCCGGCCAAGTGCTTTTTCTCTATACATATGTCAGGACAGGGTGGTTTTAGTCTTATCAGAAACGGATAACAGCTCTAATCCCTTTTCGATTTCCTGTTTCGCTTCTTCGTCCTGTTCCTTGTGAAGCGCTTTTTGTAACTCCTCCGCATATGCCTGGTCACCGATCTTTCCGACAGCCCAGGCGGCCGTTCCCCTGATGACGGGACGGGGGTCCTGATGCATCAGCGCCGTTAACTCCGGCAGAGCCGAGGTATCTTTGAAATGAGCCAAGGCTAAAATCGCATTGCGCTGAATCGGTTTTTTGCCGCGCCACGAGCCGGACACATGTCCGAATTTTTCTTTAAACTCGCGATTGCTGATCGTCAGAAGCGGCTTTAACAGCGGTTTTGCGATTTCCGGGTCAGGCTCCATTTGCGGATGAAGATGAAAGTCTTTTCCCTTATTGATCGGGCATACCGTCTGGCACGTATCGCAGCCGTACAGGCGGTTGCCGATTTTCGTGCGGAATTCGTCCGGCAAAAACCCTTTTGTCTGAGTGAGAAACGAAATACAGCGCTGGGCGTTAAGCTGGCCGGGATTGACAAGGGCGCCGGTCGGGCAAGCGTCCAAACACTTTGTGCATGAACCGCACATATCTTCAATCGGCACATCCGGCTCAAATGGCAGGTTTGTAATCATTTCCGCCAAATAGACATACGAACCGTATTCAGGTGTGGTAATCATGCAGTTTTTGGCGCTGAAGCCGATTCCCGCCCGCTCCGCGACGGCTCTGTCAGATAATTCACCTGTATCAACCATTGACTTCGTGCGGATATCCTTGTGTTTGCTTTGGAGAAATTTCTCCAGCAAATCAAGCTTTTCCCGCAGCACATCATGATAATCCTTTCCCCAGGAAGCTCTGCAAAAAATGCCGCGCCGGCCGTCCCTTGTGCTCCTCGGTGCATCTTTCATCTTAGAAGGATACGCAAGGGCGATGGCGACGATGGATTTCGCTTTCGGCAAAAGCAAGGTCGGCGTGACCCGTTTTTCAATATCGGGTTCTTCAAAACCGGACAAATAGCCGAGAGATTCCTGGAGAATCAGCCGATCCCTCAGACTGTCGAACGTATCGGCGGTCGTAAAACCGATTTTGTCGACTCCGATGCTTTTGGCGTATTCGATTAATTCCTCTTTCAGTTTATGAATATTCATGTTTTGCACAGCCTCCTTTCTTTGTGATCACGCTCCGAGCCGGGTATAATAGACTTTTATCATCCCGAAATGGAGTGAACACAGTTGAACATCAGTTTAGATCCGCTTATTGCTGAACGGGTGCCGGGGATCAAAGCGGCAGCCGTAATATATGACCAGATTGAAGTCGGGCCTTCTCCGCAAATGCTGAAAGGCAGGCTCCGTTTATTTCAGGAATCTCTTTATTTTGATTATGCTGATGGCGGCATTAAAGAACAGCCCTTCGTGAAGGAATGGGCGCATATATTTAAAAAGCTTAACCCCGCCTTTGAAGGACAAAAAACGCCGATGGAGCATATGCTTAACGGCATCTCCCGCGAGCAATTCATCGAAAGCGTGAATTCAGCCCATGATACCATACTTTTTTTCTCGCTGAAATATTCTCTGCCTATGATGGCGTATGATGCGTCCGAGCTTGATGAGCAAGTCTCCGTGACACTCGGCGAAAAAGAAAGCGTGCTGACCTTCTCCGGGCCAAACGGCGTCTTCGGCGACTTTACCGGACATACCAATGCCTGTCCCGTTACTCCCGGCACAAAAACAATGATGCAGCTGATCTTTTTTCCGCCTTCCTTTCAAGAAGACGCTTCCGTTGAACTGTTATCATCCTTAACCAAAATGTTTGAACAAATTCACGGGGGCACGCACACCGTTCATTGGCTTCTATAAAGAGACACGGCTTACGTGTCTTTTTTACATAAAAAAACGCAATACTTCGTTTATCTGAGAAACGAAACACTGCGTTAATAACGTATGTATGGAGCGGGTGATGAGAATCGAACTCACGACATCAGCTTGGAAGGCTGAGGTTTTACCACTAAACTACACCCGCGTCAAGTATTAATGCGGCAGCACCGCTTTGACTTTTCTAATATTACATGTTTATTTATTTTTCGTCAAGGGAATGTTAAGAAATTTGTCGAAAAAAATTCTTTTTTTGTCCACATGTTAAATTGAGTTTACATTTTGTTAATAAAACCATATAATTTATGGAAATTATAAAACCTGAGGTGCCGTATCATGTTGAAAAATAAAGTAAAAGAGCTGAGAGCCAGATTCGGCTATTCTCAGGAAACGCTCGGAAAAAAAGCCGGAGCCGCAAGACAAACCATCGCAGCGATTGAAAAAGGAAATGATGTACCGTCATTGTTATTGGCGCTTCATATTTGCCGGGCTTTCTCACTGCCGATGGAGGAAGTGTTTTGGCTGGAGGAGGAGATAAAAAAATGAGTTTAAAAAGCAAAGCATGTTTTCACCTTGTTCTCTACGGACTTGCCTGCTGGACGCTTATTTCATTGATGGAAGCGGCGCCGCAGATAGCGGATTACTTTCAAACCGGAGGCAGTGCGTCATTTGAGCTGAATGCCACACCGTTTCTGCTGTTTGCTGCTTGCGCCGCACTGTACATGTATGCCGAGAAGAAAAAACGGGCCGTGAAAAAACACAGCCTTGTGCCGGATGAATTTGAGGAGCAGGATGAAAGAGAGCGGATGATGACGGCAAAAGCGTGCCGATCCTCATATATCGCCGTTTACTTTTCATTGCCGGCTGCCGCCGTTTTGCTTTTGTTTTACCCGCTCATTCAGCCGCATCTTCCCTTCTTTCCTATCCTTCTGATTTTCATATTGATGATGATTCAGCAGTTGTCTTATGTTCTCACATTTCATAAACACGGCAAAAACTCCGGTTCTTGATAGACTTTTTTAGCGCTACCAGCTTGCTTTTTTCACGCCGGGAATCTGGCCTTTATGGGCCAGCTCCCTGAATGCGATTCTGGACAGCTTGAATTTTCTCATATAGCCTCTCGGGCGGCCCGTCACCATACAGCGATTATGAAGCCGGCCCGGAGCTGAATCTCTTGGCAGCTTGCTCAGCGCTTCCCAGTCGCCTTTTTCCTTCAATTCTCTTCTGATGTCCGCATATTGTTCAACAAGCTGCTGCCGCTTGAGCTCCTTCACCACTTTTGATTTTTTGGCCAATATCAGCACTCCTTTCAAATCGAAATTATTACGATTTAATGTTATCATCCGTATGTTTATAAAGCAAGCTTCCAGCATAAAAAAGACGGGCGGCAAAGGCCCGCCTGCTAGTGCAGCTTCACATAATACAGCAATGCGTCAGAATGGCTGATCAGCGTCTCTTTATCTCGTGACATATTGACAGCCTCCCCTGAATCCTTAACACTGGCGCCGATCAATACAGGTTTCCCATACGTGACGGGCTCGGCGGAGGAGATAAACACGGATGCTCTGTCATCACCCTGATCGCGGGTAAAAACGGCGTCTGCCGAGACTTTCCCGCTGTCATTGGCGATACCGAAACGAACCTTGTCTTTTTCCTTTTTCCCTTTGTTCTCTCGGTCTGTGTAAAGGACGAATTGCAATGCGCTTGGTTTATTTGGATCGCCGCCGTAATCTGCTACAAGCGGCCCTGCCTTATCCGTCAGTTTTCTATTGCTCGATATACATCTATGCAGACGCCAAGTCTTTTGTAACTCCGGTGACCTCTGCTGCTCCGCTTTCTGAAGAGGCGATTTCCATTCTGTATTTTTCTTTCTTTGATAACTCAGCTTCTTTTATCTGCATGCCGTTTGAATGTCCGCATGCCGTTAATCCTGCCAGCAGACAGCAAGCTGCCGTCCAATTGAATATCTTCAGAAAAAACAGCCCCTTTTTGATGATTGTATCACAAGAGAAAAAAGGGGCGTTTGTTTATTTACACTGTCGCTTTATTTCCTTTAGCGAAATGGTCATTGCCTACCGCTTCACCAAGTCTGCGCTCAAGCTTCCGGGTGCGTTCGTTATCAAACGGGAGAAGCGGAAAAACAAGCTCCGCGAGATAATAGGCTTCTTCCAAATGCGGATAGCCGGAGAAAATAAACGAGTCTATCCCAAGCTTCTGATACTCTAATATACGATCGGCGACGGTTTGCGGATCGCCGACAAGAGCCGTGCCAGCTCCGCCTCTGACAAGCCCGATGCCGGCCCAAAGATATGGTTACAGTCACCTGTATTCCCCTCTCTTTCTGCCGCGCCGGCCGAAACAGCTTTCAGAAAACAAAAAGGCTCCCATCTCTGATTCTTGTAGAGATGGGAGCCTTCGGCTGTCCGATCGGCTGCCCGATTTTCAATAATGTTCTCGCATTGTTCCCGAAAATATTTTCTATGGCTTCTTCCCGCATATTGATTTCCCGGCACGTTTTGACTTGCTCCTGAAGATATCTGTAAACATATCCTCTCGGAAAACCGCTTGAATCCGTCCCGAAAATGATTCGTTCAGCTCCGATTAATTCAGATGTTTTTCGAAACAGAATTTCCAGATCGAGCGGGTACGGCATCCATCTCATCTACTGGTTGGAACCCGAAGTGTCAATATACACATTTGGGCAGCTCCAGCAAAGCTGAAGCAGCTCCTGATAATATCCTGCGCCGAAATGCGGAATAATGATCGGAATATCAGCGTATTCCCTAGCGACTCGGTAGATGGACAGCGGATTGATGTTGCGATGGCTGACAATGCCGCCCGCTCTCCCAAGAAGCCCGAAATGGATCAATACAGGCAGCTTGCGGTCGGCAAGATACGTCCACAGCGGCCTGAGCGACGGATCATGAAACTCAATATCAGTCAGCGGCCCAAACAGTTTATACCCCTTCAGCCCCAGCTCTTCAACCGCTCTTTTCAGCTCTTCATACGCATCTTCCCGCTCTAAAGGGTGATAAGCAAACCCGGTAAATTTAGCAGGATTGGCTTTTATGAGAGCCGCCATTTGATCATTGCTTTCCGCAGTTAAAAAATTCAGCACATCAATGCCGTATGTGTCTAGTTCCTTTTCCCACCTTGTCATCAAAGGAAGATCCCCGTCCTCATCGACTGTGTCATTCTGATCAGGAAAATCCCATGTAAGATTCATTCTTTCAGACCGTTCTTGATTGTAATCAGAGAATTTCTTATGGCTTTTTCCAAAATAGAGGGAGTACGGCAAATGGCCGTGAATATCCACAGGTTTAAAGTGATGCCGAAAAAGCATTTGAACGCCGCCTTTCTTACCGGCCGCCGATGAAAAAAGAGGCCCTTATTCCGTAAGAATAAGAGCCTCTTGTGTCCAAGTCAGCGGTCAATATGTTTTTTTCATCTTAACCCTCATTATTCCTATCAGTCAAGTACACTTTAAAACTCAATATAATAATTATGCGATAAAAATAATTATTTTATAATCATTATAAAATAATATTGACTTTTTACTGATAGATGATATTATATTTTTATAAATTCAAAGAGGTGATCACATGAGTTCAAATAAATTGACAACAAGCTGGGGCGCTCCGGTCGGAGATAACCAAAACTCAATGACAGCAGGCGATCGCGGCCCTACTTTAATTCAAGATGTACATCTGCTTGAGAAATTGGCACACTTTAACAGAGAACGCGTGCCGGAACGTGTCGTTCACGCGAAAGGCGCCGGCGCACACGGTTATTTCGAAGTGACAAATGACGTTTCAAAATATACGAAAGCTGATTTTCTGTCTGAAGTCGGAAAACGCACACCGCTGTTTATCCGTTTCTCAACAGTTGCAGGTGAACTCGGCTCTAGTGACACAGTGCGTGATCCGCGCGGTTTTGCCGTTAAGTTTTATACAGAAGAAGGAAACTATGACATCGTCGGAAACAATACGCCCGTGTTCTTCATCCGCGATGCCATCAAGTTCCCTGACTTTATCCATACACAAAAAAGAGATCCGAAAACACATTTGAAAAATCCGACGGCTGTTTGGGATTTCTGGTCGCTGTCTCCAGAATCATTGCATCAGGTAACGATTCTGATGTCAGACCGGGGTATTCCGGCAACCCTTCGCCACATGCACGGTTTCGGAAGCCATACCTTTAAATGGACAAACGCTGAAGGCGAAGGCGTCTGGATCAAATATCACTTCAAAACAGAACAAGGCGTGAAAAACCTTGATGTCAATACAGCTGCAAAGCTTGCAGGCGAAAACCCTGATTACCATACTGAAGACTTGTTCAATGCTATTGAAAACGGCGATTTCCCTGCATGGAAATTATATGTGCAAATTATGCCTTTAGAAGATGCAAACACATACCGCTTCGATCCGTTTGATGTTACAAAAGTATGGTCTCAAAAAGACTATCCGCTAATCGAAGTCGGCCGCATGGTCCTTGACCGCAACCCGGAAAACTACTTTGCAGAAGTGGAACAGGCGACATTCTCTCCGGGAACTTTGGTGCCCGGCATCGACGTTTCACCTGACAAAATGCTTCAAGGCCGTTTATTTGCTTATCATGACGCACATCGCTACCGTGTGGGCGCAAACCATCAGGCACTGCCGATTAACCGCTCCCGCAACGAAGTGAAAAACTATCAGCGCGACGGTCAAATGCGTTTTGACAATAACGGCGGCGGTTCCGTTTATTACGAGCCCAACAGCTTCGGCGGTCCGAAAGAGTCTCCAGAAGATAAGCAGGCGGCATATCCTGTATCAGGCATCGCAGACAGCGTAAGCTACGATCATAATGATCATTACACACAAGCCGGCGACCTGTACCGCCTCCTGAGCGAGGAAGAACGTGCGCGCCTTGTCGCCAATATCGTCGGGGCGATGAAACCTGTAGAAAAAGAAGAAATCAAACTGCGCCAAATCGGCCATTTCTATAAAGCCGATCCAGAATACGGCAGACGTGTTGCCGAAGGTCTCGGCCTGCCATTACAAGAAGAAAATAAATAAAAAAGAAAACCTGCCGATCCCTTAGGCAGGTTTCTTTTGATCTATTATCAATAAAAACGGACGTTTCTCAATTACACAAAGTGGCATGCGGCATAATGCTGATGCCCCTTATCGGATAATACCGGACTCTTTTCTGCGCAAATCTTCTTGGCTGCCGGGCATCTCGTACGAAACTTGCAGCCTGAGGGCGGATCGGAAGGGCTTGGAATATCGCCCTTTAACATCACCCTTTCCCTTTTCGCTCCGGGATCAGGAATAGGTACAGCGGATAACAGCGCTTGTGTATAGGGATGAAGCGGACGGGAAAACAACTGCTCCTTTGAAGCGTATTCCACGATCGTCCCTAAATACATAATGGCGATTTTTGTGCATAAATGCTCGATGACACTTAAATCATGAGAAATAAACAAATAGGACAGCCGGTGCTTTTTTTGAAGACTGCTGAACAAATTAATCATTTGGGCTTGGATTGAGACATCCAGCGCCGCGACAGGTTCATCCATAATGATAAATTGCGGCTGAAGCGCCATGGCCCTCGCAATGACGATCCGCTGCCGCTGTCCGCCGGAAAATTCGTGCGGATATCGGTCGATATAATGAGAAGAAAGACCGCAAGCCTCAAGAACCTCCGCTGCTTTGTCACGCGCGTCTCGCCTTGACGCCAATTGGTGTTCAATCATCGCTTCGCCAATCGCTTCACCGATGCGGCGCCGGGGGTTTAAAGAACTAAACGGATCTTGAAAAATCAGCTGCGCTTCCGATCTGAATTTCTTCAGCTCTCTCCGATTCATTCGGAAAACGTCGCGTCCTTGAAAATACACGTCTCCTTCGGTCTTTTCCTGAAGCCTTAAAATCGTTTTCCCGATTGAGGATTTGCCGCTTCCCGATTCTCCCGCCAAGCCGAAGACTTCCCCCCTCCCTATCGTAAAACTGACCCCGTCCACCGCTTTCACAGGCTTTGTGTGTGTCTTTCTTATCCCTGTCTGCTCTTCATAATATTTTTTCAGCCCGTTGACTTCCAATAATGCATCACCCATCTGCTTTCTCCTCTCTGTACAGCCAGCACGCCGCCTTATGTTTTTTCTCAAATTCGATAAAATGGGGGCTTTTCCTCCGGCAAATGTCTGTACTGAATTCGCAGCGATCAGCGAAATAACAAGACGATACAGGCAGATCTGCCAATTCCGGAACTTGCCCGGGAATGGTATACAAAGTGTCCTTTCTCTGGCCGATGACCGGCTTTGCTGCGAGCAGCCCTTTCGTATACGGATGCTTCGGGTCGGAGAACAGCTCCGCAACCGGGCCTTCTTCTACAATCTTTCCCGCATACATGACGATCACATAATCAGCCATTTCAGCGACAACGCCAAGATCATGGGTAATTAATAGAATGGACGTTTGAAATTGCTTTTTCACATCCCGCAATAAGTCCAGTATCTGCGCTTGAATGGTTACATCAAGAGCTGTTGTCGGCTCATCGGCAATAATCAGTTTTGGATGGCAGCTGAGGGCAATGGCCGTCATTATGCGCTGCAGCATGCCTCCGCTCAGCTCATGAGGATACCGGCGCATCACCTGCTCTGCATGAGGGATTTCCACTAACGAAATGAGTTCAACTGCCTTCTGCCAAGCCTCTTTCTTACTCAGCAGTAAATGTTCGCGAAGAGGCTCTGTCAGCTGTTCACCGATTGTAAATACCGGATTTAATGATGACATCGGTTCCTGAAAGATCATGCCGATTTCACAGCCGCGCACTTTTTGCATTTCCTTTTGTTTTAATTCCAACAGATTCCGCCCGGAAAAATGCACGGCCCCGCGCTCGATTTTCCCTGTCTCAGGAACCAATTGCATGATGGACAATGATGCCATGCTTTTTCCGCAGCCGGATTCACCCACAATACAGACCGTTTCTTCCTCGTAAACAGTGAAACTGACATCATCCACAGCCTTTACCGCCCCTTCACCTGTATAAAAAGCCGTCTCCAGATGCTTCACTTCTAAAAGCGGTTTCTTCATTTTATTTTCACCTGCCGTTTCACTTTAGGATCAAACGCATCCCTCAAACCGTCTCCGAGCATATGGATCGCCACGACGGTCAGAAAAATCGCCGTTCCCGGCGGTATCCATAACCAAGGCCGCAATGTAAAGTCCATAAAATTATTCGCAGCCTCCATCATATTCCCCCAAGAAGGAGTCGGGGGAGCAACGCCGAGCCCGAGAAAACTAAGCGCTGATTCACTCAGCATCGCCCCGGCGACATGCAATGTCGCCGCCACCATCAATAACGGGAGCGTATTGGGAAGCAAATGATACAGAATCTTCCGTTTATCACTAAGTCCAAGAACCTCCGCCGCCATCATAAACGGCTGCTCTTTCAACGATAAAATCTATCCGCGCACAAGCCGCGCCAAACTGGGCCAGCCGATCAAACTTAACATCATCATAATCAGATAAAGCCTGTATTCAGAGGGCACTTTCCACTCCGACAATACCGCGGCTAAAATTAAAAGCAGGGGCAGGCCGGGAATGGACATCAGCATATCAGCGAGACGCATAATGACGATATCAGCGGCACCGCGATAAAAACCGGCAAGCGCTCCAAGCAAAGAACCAATGACAAGCGACATCACCATGGAAGCAAGGCCGACGGTCAGAGAAATCTGCCCCGCCAGCATCAGCCTCGTCAGCACATCCCTCCCGTATTGGTCGGTGCCCAGCCAATGATGAAACCCGGGATGCTGATTGGCGTTTGAAATATCCGTCCGATCTGTTATGTATGGAGAAAAGGATGGACCAATAAAACACAGTAAAAACATAAAACATAAAAAAAGAAGGCTGACAACGGTTAATTTATTATGCAGCAAACGGCGGTACGCCTGCCTCCAAAGGGACGGCGCCATGTCTTTCTGTTTTCTCATTTTCAACGTCCCCCCCCTATTTCAGCCTGACCCGCGGATCAACCGCGGCATAAGCGATATCGGCCAAAAAGTTACCTATGATCGTCAAACAAGACAAAAACAGGGTGAACGCCATCAATACGGGATAATCCCGATAATGCACCGACTCCAGCTGAATACGCCCGACACCGGGCCAGCTGAAAATCTGTTCTATAATAATTGCCCCTGAAAACAGGCCCGGAAGCTCAAAAGCAAGAAGGGTGATGGCTGGAATGAGCGCATTTTTTAACGCATGTTTCCATATAACGGTGCGCTCTTTCAAGCCCTTTGCTCTCGCCGTCCTGATATAGTCCTGCCTGATGACATCGAGCATGCCCGAGCGAAAATATCTTGTCAGCGAGCCGATTCCGAGCATGGATAAAATCACAACGGGCAAAATCATATGCTTAACAGCTTCAAGCACATACGAAAAGCCCGAACTCGTGCTTCCGGTATCAATCATTCCCCCGACAGGCAGTATCTTCAAATCAACGCCGAACCATTTGATAAACAGCAGGCTGATAAAAAAAGACGGAAATGCCATCGAAGCAAAAACAAAAAACGTAACGAGCCCGTCGAACCAAGAATATTTTCTGACAGCAGATACGACACCCGTTACCATCGCCACAGACCAAGTCAGCAGCAAAGAAAAAAACGCCACAAAAAACGAATTCCATACATATTTCTGAAGCAACGAAAGAACGTTCTCCTGGTATTTCAAAGAGAATCCCAAATCTCCGGTGAGAACATTGCCGAGCCACGTCACATAACGCTGCCATATAGGCTGATCCAGCCCGTAAAGCGCTTTTAATTCCTTGGCTCTTTCCGGAGTCAGATTTACATTCGAATCAATATAATCGCCCGGCAGCATGGCAAATAAGAAAAAAATGATAAAAGACGTACCGAATAATATCACAAGCATTTGAATGAACCTTTGGAAGGCATACCGTTTCATAAAAGCCTTTCCCTCCCCCAGAAGGCAAAATACCCAGCCTGCACCGGGTATTTCGCACATGTAATCTATTTAATTGAAACGTTTGGCAGACTCGAACTGATTCCCGAATAATTATCCGGCTCAAGCCCTTGTATTTTCCCGCTGACCGCCCTTGCGCTTTGGCGGTAATGAACCAAAATGTAAGGCGGGTTTTTTCCAAGCTCCTGATAAAGCTGGCGGTAAATCTCTTTTCTTTTGTTTATATCGAGCGTCCCGGCTCCTTTCTCTATTAATCGATCCGCTTTCGGATTAGAATAACCGGTCACATTGTTGGGATGGCCAGATGCCAGCTTTTCCACCGTGTCGTTCGGATCAAGAATTTGCGAGGTGGACACAGCGGCGAGATCATAATGTTTGTCATTGATTTTGGCTACCTCTGTATTAAAATCCATGACTTCCGGCTTTAATGAAATTCCGATGTCCGCATAATTTTCTTTCGCAATCGGGATAAAATCGTCATCGGCTTTTGAAGTGTAATAGCTGATTTCGAGCTTTTTGCCGTTTTTTTCACGCACGCCGTCTTTTCCCGTTTTCCAACCGGCTTGATCGAGAAGCTCCTTCGCTTTTTCCGGGTTAAATGTGTACGGGTTCACGCCTTTGTCATTATATGCCCATGAAACCGGTGACACCGGCACATTAGCGACCTCTCCGTACCGTTTAAAGCGGACATCGACGATTTTTTGGCGGTCCAGCCCGTAAATGAGCGCTTGGCGCACTTCTTTGTCCTGAAACGGCGGGCGCTTATGATTGACATAAACAAGCCCGTAATCATTTACGACAGAGACACTTATATTCGCAAAACCAAGACTCTTTAAATGCTCGACCGTATCGTTATCAGGTGAGAAAGAGGCATAATCAAGTTCACCCGTTTCAAAAAGCTGAAGAGAGGTTGACGGGTCGATAATTTTATAAATCAGCTTTTCTGTTTTCGGTTTCCCGGAATAATAGTGTTCATTCGCTTTATAACGTATTTCCTGTCCCGGAATGTATTCTGTGAATTGATACGGGCCTGCACCGAGGGGCTTTGAATAAAGCTCTTTTAAATAGTCCAGTTTACCGAACTGATAATCCTTTCCGTAATAAGCTTTAGACAGCACCTGTCCCCCTAACAAAAGCAGCGATTTCGAACTGACTTTTTCAGTAGTGATTTTGATGGTTCTGTCATTTATGATATGAATGCCCTCTATTGACTTTACTTTTCCTTCTTTGTAAGTCTTGCCGCCTTTAATATATGCTGTTGTGATATCTTCATAGCCCGCATACGCCGGATCATGCAGCAGCGTTAATGTAAACGCGACATCCTTTGCAGTCAGAGGCGAGCCATCGCTGAAAACAAGCCCCTTTCTCAAATGAAACGTATAGGTAAGCTGATCTTTTGAAATATCCCAGCTTTCAGCCAGCGCCGGAGCGGGTTTCCCCGTTTTATCCAATTTGACTAATGACTCAAAAATAGGATCAGTTGCATTTCCGTCCCATCCGTTTTCATAAAAATATGGTAAAAAAACGCCGCCGGGTGCGGATATGCCTGCAACAAATGTATCTTTCCTGGCTTTAGATTTAGCGGGAAGCTCCGCTAAATCAGCCGCTTTAAATTCCTTCTTCTGTGTGCGGGCGATACTTGTTTCTTCCTTTTTATCCGCCGCTGGCTGCCGTTCTTCTTCCCCTGAGCTTCCTAATGCGTATCCCGAAATGAATAAGGAAACCGAGAGCGCGAATATGATGCCTGCTGTTTTTTTCTTCAATGCCTTCCCCTCCATCCTTATCGAACCCCCGTATGCTTTTCATCAATTTTGATATAAAATTCCTCCATTTGGTCCGCATTTCTCATAATCTCCCGTTTGTTTTTCTCCACAAGCACCTCAAAATTCAATGTGTGTTTTCTGTACTTTTTTCGTTTTTTGCTCTTTTTACGCCCATTTGACGCCTTTTTCAAAGCCAATTTTCATCCCCTCCGCTTTTCATTCAAGGGCTTTCACGCAAAAAAGGCCCTTATCTGTTTAAAAGATAAGAGCCTTCGGTGATCCGATCAGCCACAGTTTGGAAATATGTACTGACCATGTTAATTCATACAATACCTACATGTCAACTACATTTTAAAAATATTGCCACGGCTTCTGAGTTTCCGAGGCCTTTTCCTTATACACTCGCTTATCTCTCGCATAAGCTGAGAACATTAAAGATAATGATGGAAAGAGATGTGAGAGTATGGAAAAGACAAAACTGACCGGACGAATCGTGACCCGGGATGATCCGGGCTATAACGATGCAAGAACAAATATCAACCTAAGCCTGCAAAGATATCCACGTCTCATCGTGTTTTGCCAAAACAAACACGATGCCGTCAATGCGCTGAAGTGGGCCCGTGAAAACAATGTGCCTTTCCGCATCAGGGGCGACAGACACAGCTATGAGAACTTTTCCCTTTTAAATAACGGACTTGTCATTGATTTGAGTGAAATGAACAGAATAAAGGTCGATCATAACAAGCAGCTGGCCACAATAGAGGCCGGCGCGGAATTGGGGGAAGTATACCGGACACTTTGGCGGTACGGCTTGACGCTTCCTGCGGGAAACATTGCAAATGTAGGGCTTACGGGTTTAACACTTGGAGGAGGAATTGGGTATTTAACAAGATCTGCCGGGCTGACTTGCGACCATTTGGTAAAGCTCGAAATGATCACGGCCGAAGGAAAAGAGGAGGCGGAACTGATATCGGTCAGCCGCTCGGAGCACCCTGACTTATTTTGGGCGTCCCAAGGCGGCGGAGGCGGCAATTTCGGTATCGTCACGTCCATGACGTTTAAAGCAGTGCCTATTTCCCGAGTATCTATTTTTTCTATCACTTGGGGCTGGAAAGATTTTGAGGAGGTTTTTAACACATGGCAGCGCTGGGCTCCTTTCACTGATGAACGGCTTACCTCTTCCATTGAGTTTTGGTCCGAGGAAGTAAACCAGATAAAGGCTCTCGGCCAATTTGTCGGGACAAAAACAGAGTTAAAAGAACTGTTAAAACCTTTGCTAAAAGCAGGAAAACCGACAAGCGGCATGGTAAAAACAGTGCCGTTCATCGAAGCAGCGGCCTTTTTTAACAGCCCGGGAGGCAATCGGCCGCAAAACTTGAAACGATCGGGCTCTTTCATCGAAAAGCCATTATCAAGCCATGCGATCTCAACCATTAAACACTTTTTGCAGCAAGCACCGAATCAAAATGCAAGCGTCTGGCAGCAATCGCTCGGCGGAGCAGCCGGACACATCGCCCCGGACGAGACGGCATTTTTTTATCGTGACGCAATCATTGCACAGGAATATTTAACGAACTGGACATCTCCCGAAGAAAAAAGCCAAAATGTCCGCTGGATTGAGGGGCTGAGAACGGCCCTCTCCAAGGAAACGATGGGAGATTACGTGAATTGGCCCGATTTAGCTATCAGAAACTGGCAAAAAACATATTACGGCGAAAATTTTGAGCGCCTCCGTGAAGTGAAAACGAAATATGATCCAGATAACGTATTCCGCTTTGAGCAAAGCATTCCGCCGCTTCGCCGGTCGATATTTTTCTAAAAGAAAGATGAAGATGGAATACCCTCCATCTTCATCCGCTCTTTTATTGATATAAATGGCTTCCCGTTTCCACGAATTCTTTTGCTTTTTCTTTTAACCCTTCGTTTATGGCTTCCGCTTCACTGAGATCTTTTTCCTTCGCGTAATCCCGTATATCCTGTGAAATTCTCATACTGCAAAATTTCGGCCCGCACATCGAACAGAAGTGAGCCGTTTTTGCGCCTTCAGCCGGCAAGGTTTCATCATGGTATTCAATCGCTCTTTCGGGATCAAGAGACAAATTGAATTGGTCGCGCCAGCGGAATTCAAACCGCGCTTTAGAAAGAGCGTCATCACGTATCTGCGCGCCCGGATGCCCTTTGGCAAGGTCTGCCGCATGAGCGGCGATTTTGTACGTAATCACGCCTTCTCTTACATCATCACGGTTCGGCAGCCCTAAATGCTCCTTGGGCGTAACGTAACAAAGCATCGCCGTTCCGTACCAGCCGATCATTGCCGCGCCGATGGCTGACGTAATATGGTCATAGCCGGGAGCGATATCTGTCGTCAGAGGACCGAGCGTGTAAAAAGGCGCTTCCTTGCAGATCTCCAGCTGCTTGTCCATGTTTTCTTTAATTTTATGCATCGGCACGTGCCCCGGTCCTTCAATCATCACTTGAACGTCATGCTTCCACGCAATCTGCGTCAATTCGCCAAGTGTCTCTAATTCGGCAAACTGAGCCTCATCATTTGCATCGGCAATTGAACCCGGACGCAGACCGTCACCGAGAGAAAACGCGATATCATACGCCTTCATGATGTCACAGATTTCTTCAAAATGAGTATACAAAAAGCTTTCTCGATGATGAGCCAGACACCATTGCGCCATAATCGCCCCGCCGCGGGACACGATTCCCGTCGTGCGTTTCGCCGTTAACGGCACATAACGAAGCAAAACGCCGGCATGGATCGTAAAGTAATCTACTCCCTGCTCCGCCTGCTCAATCAATGTGTCACGGTAAATCTCCCACGTTAAATCCTCCGCAACACCATTTACTTTTTCAAGCGCCTGATAAATCGGCACCGTTCCCACAGGCACAGGGCAGTTGCGGATAATCCATTCCCGAGTCGTATGAATGTCTTTCCCCGTGGACAAGTCCATCATCGTATCGGCTCCCCAGCGAATCGCCCACGTCATTTTTTCCACTTCTTCCTCAATCGAGGATGTGACAGCTGAGTTTCCGATATTCGCATTGATTTTCACGTGAAAGTTCCGCCCGATAATCATCGGCTCGCTTTCAGGGTGGTTTACGTTAGAAGGAATGATCGCCCGGCCGCTCGCCACCTCATCTCTGACAAATTCGGGCGAGACATGCTCACGAATCGCGATAAACTCCATTTCCGGCGTAATGATCCCTTTTCTCGCGTAATGCATTTGCGTCACATTTTTTCCCAGTTTAGCCCGCAGCGGTTTCCGTTTTAAACCGGGGTATGTAACAGCCTGGTTTTCTTTCTTATAACCATTGTCCTCAGGTTTAACGGCCCGCCCTTCATACTCCTCCACATCGCCGCGCCCGGTAACCCATTTGGTGCGGAGCGGTTTCAGGCCGTCATGTATATGAATCTCCGCATTCGGATCGGTGTACGGCCCGCTCGTATCATAAACACGGACAGGCGCATTCTCCTCTTCGCCGAATGATCCCGCTGTGGGACTCAGGCTGATTTCCCTCATAGGCACTTGAATATCAGGTGTAGAACCTTCCGCATACACCTTTTTGCTTCCAGAAAAACTCGACATAATAGAAATATTCGCTTGCTGTACTGACTGATTTTGCATACAAATCTCTCCTTTATCAATTCGAATAACAGAATCAAGCTCAGCACCAGCACAAAAAAACCGGGCTCCATTGAGAACCCGGTTTTGCAGTCAGAAAAGAAACTATTATTGTCTTTCATCAACAATAATAAAACCTCTACTTCCCCACGCTGGTACGAACCAGATCAGGTCCAAAGGGTTAAGAAGCATCCGCTTCTCTCTCAGCCCGCCAACGGGCACCCCCAGTAACTATTCATTTCGCTTTCATCGTAACATAATGTTCTTGCAAAAAAAAGCATATTATTAACATTCTGATAATTTAAGTATGTTCAGCTCTGTTTCTTCAGCGCTCACTCCTGTTCCATACACGTGATAAACTCCGGCATTCGCTCTGGAAGAAACAGTCCGAAACAGCTGATCACCTCTATAGTGAAGCGCAGCGCCGTCATCAGCCGCATAGCCGTCCTGAAGCTTTTTTTCAGAAATGAGCCGATGATATGCCGGCCTGCGGTCCTTTTCCCCGTCGTAATGCGGACAAAAGCTGCCCGGTAAAAACCCTAAAGCTTTAAGCTCTGTCAGCTCTCCCATTGAATCGGTCACCCCTTCTTCAAACCAGCAGATCGCCCCGGCGCTCAGGCCCGCTAAGATAATACCGTTTTCCCATGCCTCACGGAGAATGCGGTCAAGCCCCCACTCCTTCCAAAGCACAAGCATGTTTCGCGTATTGCCGCCGCCAACATAAATAATATCTTTATCCATCACAAGGACCTGATATGTGAAGAAGGCGGTTTAAACAAGGACAAATGGGACGGCTTGCACTGAAGCGTCTGAAATGCCTGATAAAATCGTCCGATATAGTTTTCCGAGTCGCCGCTTGCCGTCGGCAAAAAACAAATTTTCGGCTCTGATCGCACCGACTGCTCTAAAAGATATTGATCAAGCAAAAGGTTATCGGGTTCCATCGAAAAACCTCCGCCCCCCATTGCGATAATCTGTTTCAACGTGATCACCTCTTTATTTCTCAAGTATAACAGCCCATTTCTCATAAAAGCTTCGCGCAAAGCAAAAAATACAGAAAATTAGGAGGTAAACCATGTGAAACATGACCGCTTAGCTTATCATGAAACTGCCGATACAATCATGAATATAAAAACCGTCTCTTTACTGAAATCAAAAATGATGCAGGGTTTAGTCTTTGATCAAGAACTGAGAGCGCTTATGGAAAAAAACGTACAGCAGTCCGTAAAAGATATCAAAGAATTGCAGGCCTTTTACAAGAAGACGCCGACAATAACCGGAGGTGAATTGCATTGAACGATTTTTTAGACCCGAAGAACTCAATAGGCATGCCTGATCTTGCTGACTCAGCTCTCGCTCTTGAATGTTTGCTTTCTGTAAAAAGCGGAATTAAAGATTACGCCATTGCAATTACTGAAACAGCAACCCCTGAACTCAGGCAAGCCTTACGCACTCAATTAGATTCGGCTATCCAATTGCATGGCGAGCTCTCACAGCTCATGATAAAAAAAGGCTGGCTTTTTCCAACTGATACGAAAAAACAATTTGAACTGGATTTAAAATCCGCCCAAACGGCGGTTGATATCGCAGGCCTCAAACTGTTCCCGGACAATACGAATCGGCTCGGCACATTCGCAACACCATATAACTAACAGAGGAGCATGAAGAATGAAAGCTGTCACATATCAAGGCATTAAAGATGTCAGAGTGAAAGAAGTCAAAGCGCCGGAAATCAAAAAGCCTGATGATATCATTGTAAAACTGACAACCACCGCCATTTGCGGATCAGATTTACACTTAATTCACGGCATGATTCCAAACTTTCCGGAAGACTACATTATCGGCCACGAACCGATGGGCATCGTCGAAGAAACGGGTCCTGAGGTGCACAAAGTAAAAAAAGGCGATCGGGTCATTATTCCTTTTAACGTCAGCTGCGGAGAATGTTTCTTTTGTAAAAACCAGCTCGAAAGCCAATGTGACAACTCCAACGCCAATGGGGAGATGGGTGCATATTTCGGCTACTCAGACACGACAGGGGGCTATCCCGGCGGTCAGGCTGAATACATGCGCGTGCCCTATGCCAACTTTACACCTTTCAAAATTCCTGAAGACTGCGAAACAGAAGACGAAAAATCAGTTTTGCTTGCAGACGCCATGTCTACCGCCTACTGGAGCGTAGACAACGCGGGAGTCAAAGAAGGAGATACAGTCATTATTCTCGGCTGCGGTCCTGTCGGGCTGCTCGCACAAAAATTTGCATGGCTCAAAGGCGCGAAACGAGTTATAGCTGTCGATTATATCGACTACCGCCTCCAGCATGCCAAAAAAACAAACAATGTGGAAATCATTAATTTTGAGCAGAAAGAAAACACAGGCTCATATTTAAAAGAAATCACACAAGGCGGCGCAGATGTTGTCATTGACTGTGTCAGGATGGACGGTAAAATGTCTCCGCTCGAATTTCTGGCGACAGGCGTTAAAATGCACGGCGGAGCGATGGGTGCGCTCGTTATGGCATCCCAAGCCGTTCGAAAATGCGGTACCATCCAAGTAACAGGTGTATACGGGATGAGATATAACGCCTTCCCATTTGGAGACATCTTTCAGCGAAACGTAAACATTAAAACGGGACAAGCGCCTGTCATTCATTATATGCCGTATCTATATGATCTGATTGCCAAAGGAAAAGTTGACCCCGGCGATGTCATTACTCATGTTTTGCCGTTAGATCAGGCAAAACATGGATACGAAGTCTTTGACACCAAAACTGACGGAGCCATTAAGGTTCTCCTGAAACCATAAGAAAAGACGGTATCCCATTTCTGGGACGCTGCCTTTTTATCTCTCCTGCTCCACTCTTCTCAAAGCCCTATTCAGCGTTTCTTGAATAAATATATCTTCCTCATGTAAGTTCTCTAATTTCAATTCTCCATTTCTCAATCTTTCAGATATATCATTAATATCTTCATCTACAGTAATTTGCAGCTCACCCGCTAAAAACATTTTATGCAGCTCATCAGCTACCTTGCTTTCCATATTCAATTCTGTCCCACTCCTTTATGTAAGCTTGATCCTTAGTTATCCTTGAAGACGGCAATGAATGTAAACCAGGTGAATAATTCTTTGTAAATCCAAAAAGGGGAAGATAAAACATGTCATTTTTCAAAAAACTTGCAGCGAACGCCAGCCTTGGAGCCGACAAAGCTTGAAACACCAATATCGGCAGGAAAAACAGAAGTGCCTGGATTCTAAGGCGGAATTGATAAATCAATGGATAAGATCAATAAAAAAAACCGTTTCCTGTACATGTAAGAAACGATTTTTTTCTCTGTTATCTAAAGAATGAAAAGGCACCGTATAAAACAACGGAGATTCCCGCCGCTATAAGGGCCGGAACAAGTTTCGAACGGGCATATTTCACAACATCGATCCCAAGTACCGTACAAGTTGTCACGGTATTATCACTGAGAGGAGAAGCGAACGCTCCAAATGTTCCGCTGGCAAACACGGCTCCAATCACTAATAATAAGCTGGTATGCGATTGAACAGCCAGCGTTACGCCGAGCGGCATTAAAAGCCCCCAAGTTCCCCAAGATGAACCGATAAAATAGGAGATAACAGCCCCAAGTATAAAAAGAGACGGCGCAATAAACATATGGGGAATCCACGACGTTAAATGAGAAGTAATGTATGTAGAAAACCCCAGATCCTCTGATACTGCTGTTACGGCCCATATCAGCGATAACATGATAATAACGTTTACCAATTCATTTCCGCCCTTGATAAAATGGGTAACAAGCTCGCCTGCTGAAAAACGCTGAAACATAAAAAGAGCAAATGCTGCAATTACCGCTGCCAATAATGCAGTTAACATGACGCCAAGCATATCACTTTTAATAAAAGCATTAAAAAACCCTTTTGCTTTTGAATGGCCGTCCCACCAGCTGAGAAACAAGGTTAATAGTAAAAATAACGCGATAGGAATCATTAAATTCCATGGCCGAATCGGCGTTTCCTTAATATAAGCACGGTGCGCCGCGTCTAACTCCTCCTGCTGGTCAGCCTGCTCATCGGCACCTCTTTCATGCATCCCCGTGTGTTCTCCGTGAATATCTGAGATCGTCCCTGTTTCCATGTTGAATGAGCTGGGGCCTGATGAAAGCAAAACACCGCTGTGCTGCGGACTCGTCTCCACATTTTTATGATGTTTTAAAGAAGGGGGGTGTCCGTTCTTTTCTGTTTTTTCTAAGCTTACATCTTCTTTTTGTTTTTTAAAGAAGCTGTAATAAATGCCGACCAAAATAATCACAATGGAGAAAAAATTAAAAGGAATGCTTTTCACATACACCGTATAAGCTGGTTGATCTATTCCTGACGTTTTAAGGGCTTGCCCGATAATGGAAACCATGTAGCCGACAAAAGCTGTTGCTATCGGGATCAAGGCGATGACAGGGTTTGCTGTAAACTCAATAGCATAAGCAATTTTCTGTTTTGACAGGTCCAGACGCTTGCTTAAAGCTTTCATGATCGGTGCAATTGTGACGATGCGAAAGTCTGGTTCGCTGAATGTGCCGAATGTCGACAGCCACGCAAGCAGCATTGCGCCTTTTTTGGTTTTAACCTTTTTACTGATCAAATGGACAAATCCTTTTATCCCGCCGGTTAACTTTATAATCCCCACAAGGCCTGCAAATGAATATAGGAAAACAATGATTCGAATATTATTGATTACGACAATATTGCTAATCAAATAATTAACCATGTGCTCAATCCCGCCAAGCCAGCTGGGATGCAAAAGATAACTCCCGACTAACAAACCAACAAACAGGCCGGACTGTACTTGCTTCGTAATGATTGAAATGGGAATGACAAGAATAAATGGTATAAGACAAGCCCAAGTACCTGCCATAAAAACACCTCTTTCAAAGAACTTTTTGTTAGTATCTTTGAAAAGAGCGGAATTATACAATCAGAAGTAAGTCTGTAACTGGTTCGGGCTGATCCTGGCTTTTTATACAACAAAAAAAGCTTCTACATAATGTAGAAGCCTTCGTATACCGGTGGCCGGGGTCGAACCGGCACTCCAGAAGGAACACGATTTTGAGTCGTGCGCGTCTGCCAATTCCGCCACACCGGCAAGCAATGTGTCGTGTACAACCGATGTATATAAATATATCATGGGTTTCCTATACTGTCAACGGTTTTAGAAAAGTTTTTTGTTAAACATATATGTTTTTTGACAGCCTTCAGCGTGTCTCCAGGAAGCTGAAATGTTCTTGCTTTATGGGCCACTTCCGTATGCCGACTGCACTTCTGCAGCTTATAGCGTGAATTATGATAATGTTTTAATAAGACAAAAAAAGTGATCTGCGCTATGCAAATCACTCTCATATATGTGTTATATACTATTAAAAACAGTGACCAATTTAACATTATCCGTTCAAAGTTAAATTGGTGCCGAGGGCCGGACTTGAACCGGCACGGTAGTCACCTACCGCAGGATTTTAAGTCCTGTGTGTCTGCCAATTCCACCACCCCGGCAAAAAAAAAAGAAAGGCGACACCCGGATTCGAACCGGGGATAAAGGTTTTGCAGACCTCTGCCTTACCACTTGGCTATGCCGCCATCATTTGGAGCGGAAGACGGGATTCGAACCCGCGACCCCCACCTTGGCAAGGTGGTGTTCTACCACTGAACTACTTCCGCATGTAAAAGGACCTTTTACAACTTATGCAGTTTGTTTTGAAAAAATGCAACTGGGCTAGCTGGATTCGAACCAACGCATGACGGAGTCAAAGTCCGTTGCCTTACCGCTTGGCTATAGCCCAATAATAATATGGGGCGATTGATGGGAATCGAACCCACGAGTGCCAGAGCCACAATCTGGTGCGTTAACCACTTCGCCACAACCGCCATAGTCTTAAGATGAATTGATATTATAGTGGCAGGGGCAGTAGGAATCGAACCCACACCGGAGGTTTTGGAGACCTCTGTTCTACCGTTAAACTATGCCCCTATGATAATAAAATGGTGGAGGGGGGCAGATTCGAACTGCCGAACCCTGAGGGAGCGGATTTACAGTCCGCCGCGTTTAGCCACTTCGCTACCCCTCCATCATATTGAGAAAAAGTGCCGGCCAGAGGACTTGAACCCCCAACCTACTGATTACAAGTCAGTTGCTCTACCAATTGAGCTAGGCCGGCAAAATGGTGGCTCGGGACGGAATCGAACCGCCGACACACGGATTTTCAGTCCGTTGCTCTACCAACTGAGCTACCGAGCCTTGAATATAAATGGCGGTCCGGACGGGACTCGAACCCGCGACCTCCTGCGTGACAGGCAGGCATTCTAACCAACTGAACTACCGGACCATTTTTAAAATTTGGTTGCGGGGGCAGGATTTGAACCTGCGACCTTCGGGTTATGAGCCCGACGAGCTACCGAACTGCTCCACCCCGCGATGATAATGGTGGAGGATGACGGGCTCGAACCGCCGACCCTCTGCTTGTAAGGCAGATGCTCTCCCAGCTGAGCTAATCCTCCATCATATATATAAGTGACCCGTACGGGATTCGAACCCGTGTTACCGCCGTGAAAGGGCGGTGTCTTAACCGCTTGACCAACGGGCCCTGGTGATTATTTTCGTTTTTATTATGTATAAATCATTAGTGGCGGAGAGCAAGGGATTCGAACCCTTGAGACGGGGTTACCGCCTACACGATTTCCAATCGTGCTCCTTCGGCCACTCGGACAGCTCTCCATTAATGGCTCCGCAGGTAGGATTCGAACCTACGACCGATCGGTTAACAGCCGATAGCTCTACCACTGAGCTACTGCGGAATGAAGTCTGCTTGGCGGCGTCCTACTCTCACAGGGGGAAACCCCCGACTACCATCGGCGCTGAAGAGCTTAACTTCCGTGTTCGGCATGGGAACGGGTGTGACCTCTTCGCTATCGCCACCAAACATTTCAGTGACATGTATTATTATACTATGTATTTCAGAAAAAGCAAGAGTTTTTTTAATTATTCTCTCAAAACTAGATAA
>NZ_LSAZ01000001.1 GCF_001584325.1 Bacillus nakamurai | reverse complement strand
CACTCTATGGGGTCAGTCCACCGATCGGAAAGGCCTTTTTGTCATCTATTCAAGTTCCCGTTTCAGCCGGCTCTTGATTTCATGAATCCGCTGCATCTTATTGCTCCAGCAGTCTTCACTTAAATCAACCGGGTATTCTTCCGGTTTGCTGATCCGTTTGTATTCCTCCCACAGAAGCTTGAGGTTATCCTGCACGTATTGCTGGATATCCGTAATTTCAGGATTATCGTAGCACAAAACGCCGTTTTCAAAAATCGGCTCATGCAGGTCTTTCGCGCAGAAGTCGGTCACGAATTTGCTGACGAATGTGTGAACGGGATGAAACATTTTTAAGCGTTTCTGGTCATTGACATTCTCGTCGTAAAGAGCGATGTAATCCCCTTCAGAGTGATGGTTCAGCTTGTTGATAATCCGGTACACTTTCTTTCTGCCCGGAGTAGTCACCTTTTCAGGGTTTGATGAAATTTTAATGGTATCCGTCAATTTGCCGTTTTCTTCAATTGCCACGAGCTTGTAAACCGCGCCGAGAGCCGGCTGATCATATGCGGTAATCAGCTTTGTACCGATTCCCCACGTATCAATTCTCGCTCCCTGCGATTTAAGGTTTAATATCGTATGCTCGTCAAGATCGCTTGAGGCAATCACCTTTGCGTCCTTGAATCCCGCTTCATCAAGCATTTCACGCGCTTTTTTAGAAAGATACGCCAAGTCCCCGCTGTCCAGGCGGATGCCGATAAAATTAATGCGGTCGCCGAATTCTTTTGCGACTTTAATCGCATTCGGCATGCCTGAACGGATCGTATCGTACGTATCCACTAAAAACACACAGTCTTTATGCGTCTCCGCGTATTTTTTAAAAGCGGTATATTCGTCACGGTATGCCTGGACGAGCGCATGTGCGTGTGTGCCCGATACCGGGATATTAAAGCGCTTACCGGCTCTTACATTACTCGTTGCGCTGAAGCCCCCGATCAAGGCCGCTCTCGCTCCCCACATCGCCGCATCCATTTCATGGGCGCGCCGCGTTCCGAATTCAAGCGCGTCTTCGTCGCCGACCACGCCTTTAATGCGGGCCGCTTTCGTAGCGATTAATGTTTGGTAATTCACAATGTTGAGCAAAGCCGTTTCAATCAGCTGCGCTTCGATGAGGGGCGCTTCGACACGCATAATCGGTTCGTTGTTAAAAACGAGTTCTCCCTCTTTCATACTGTAAAGAGAGCCCGTAAAAGACAGCCCCCGCAAATATTCAATGAAATCATCCTGATAGTTTAATTCCGTTTTTAAATAATTAAGATCGCTGTCGGTAAATTTGAAGTTCTCCAAGTATTCGATCGCTTTTTCTAAGCCCGCAAATACCGCATAGCCGTTTTCAAAGGGAAGCTTTCTGAAAAAAAGCTCAAAAATCGCTTTTTTCTCATGAATGCCGTCTCTCCAATACGTCTCGGCCATATTAATTTGATAAAGATCTGTATGTAAAGACAAACTGTCGTCTTTAAAACCATGCTCCACCAAAATTGTTTTCCCCTTCCTTACTCTGCCGCTTGCGCTCCGATGCTGTTCTTAAAATGGGACAGGGCCCACTCGTGCCCATCCGGATTAAAGCTTGCCACAGCGTGCTTATGAACGACGATCTGAAAGCCTTTGTTATAGGCGTCAACCGCCGTATGCAAGACGCAGATGTCGGTGCACAGACCCGCCAGATGCAGTTCAGTAATCTGCCGCTCCCGCAGTTTCAGCTCTAAGTCCGTTCCCGCAAAAGCAGAATATCTCGTTTTTTCCATATAGCTTACATTCTTTGCGTATTCATGTTTCCGATAAAGAGGCAATAGCTTTCCGTACAGCTCTTTCCCCTTTGTACCTTTGATGTTATGCGGAGGAAACAGGCGTGTTTCAGGATGAAAGCCATCGTCTGCATCGTGTGAATCTACTGCAAAGACAACGTAATCACCATTTTCAATAAACGCTTCTGTCAATTTGACAATCGTATCTTCAATTTGCCTTGCGGGTTCGCCACAAGTTAATGCTCCGTTCTCTGCCGCAAAATCATTCGTATAATCAATGCAGATAAATGCTTTTTTCATAGCCGGCCTCCCCGCCATTCATATGTGAACATTATATCCTATCTCCACTTGTAAGTGAATTGGCATTGTAAAAAAGACAAACCGCGGTTTGTCCTTAAGGTTTCAGGAGTGAGCGCTTAAAAATGTCATCCTGAACGTAAATGCTGTCATGGTTCACGGCATTGTCGGCGGCAAACACAAGGCCGAGCGGCGTCTCAAATTGAAGATCCGAGATGACGGAGCTTCTGACGCCGGCTGCTGCGGCGAGCTTCATATAAGGCGAATAGGCGTGATAAGGAAGCTTTCCGTTTATATAAAGCACCGCTTTTGTGCGGCTCTTCAGCGCCTGCTTCACTTCTTCATACGGTGACTTTTGCAGCATTTGCCCCTTCGTCAGGGCAATAATGACTCTTTCACGAAGCGAGCCTAAAAATAAATGGCGCTCATCCGGTTTTGTCTGGAGAGGCCCGTACATTCCCTGCTGTAAATAAAGATCAACCGTTTTGTCGCTCATCGGCCTTCCCTCCTCTGCGTGTTATAGCATTATCACCCCTGGCCGGAGGCGGTAAACCGTTTTTCGTTACATTTCAGTCACCCAGTGGGTGATTTTTTCCGCCAATTCCAAAGCAGGCTCTGCCTCTGTCAGCTTGCTGAACGATTGGTGCAGTCTTTTCACGAGCGCATGTTTGTCTTCCTCGTAGGAAATGATGGTGCTCCATTCCAGCTCAGGAACGGCAACGAGGGTATGCTGTTCTTTTTTATTTTCGTGAAGATACACATCGCCGATCATTCCGGCCGGCACGGTAATGTTCGCTTTTCTGATTTTCATGAGAAATTCCCCTTTTATAAAGACTGATCCTATTATACTACAAAAAAGCAACAGCCTCCCAAAAGGAGGCTGTCACCCGTTAAACAAATCCGGTTCGTCAAACAGATCAATATCTTCGAAGAGCGTTTTGTTGAATTTATTATTCACTTTGGCAAAGTCGCCGGCATGAAACCATCCGGCTCCCGTGCCTGAGTGGTCGACGGCTTTTGGAGAGATGGCAAACACATCCCCGAAGCTCGCCGCGGCGTCTCCGTTTAAACTCATAATATAAATCGGCCCCACAATTGCAGGCATACCCCACACCTCCGCCTTTATTTACAGCATTTTATGCGCTGAAGGCGGAGGTGTGCCCTTTTTTTATTTCGGCTTGCGGCTGTCTTCACGCTTTGAGCGCTGGCGCAGCCTGATGAGCCGGAAGATATTTAAGACAAAGGCTTTTAAGACGGCGTAAACCGGCACGGCCAGAATCATCGCGAGAATGCCGCCGAAGCTGCCCGCTCCGACAAGCAGCAGGATAATGGTGAGCGGGTGGGTATTCAGCCGCTTCCCGATCACAAGCGGAGACAGCAGATTTCCGTCAAGCTGCTGAACGACAACGACGACGATAATCGCAAACAGCGCCTTCGCCGGCGAATCCATAAAGGCGATAATCACTGCCGGCGCCGCTCCCAGAAATGGCCCGAGATACGGGATGATATTGGTAACGGCGATCACCATCCCGAGAATTAACGCATACGGCAGGCCGATGATCCAGTACCCGATAAAGCAAGCCGTTCCGACAAAGAGGCAGATTAAGAGCTGGCCTTGAAAGTAAGCGGCCAATGTGACATATAAATCATTAAATATTTTCAGGCCTTCCGCCCGGTAGGCAGAAGGCAATATTTTGACCGCCAATCGCGGAAAACGCTGCCCGTCCTTCAGCATATAAAACAGAATAAACGGAACGGTGATTACGACAAGCGTAATATTCGTAACGACGCCGAAAACCGCAGAAAGGCTTGCGGTAATATTTTGCGGGAGACTCTGTAAAAAACCTGTCAGCGACTGCTGAATTTTTTCAATCGAGACATAATTTTGGGTCATCATCCACGTAAACCATTTAGAATGGGATAACTCATTCGTTAAGCCCTGAATTTGATTGATATAATCAGGAAAATTGTTAAACAGCCCGGTGACTTGCGAGGCGACGATCGGGCCGATTGCGGCAAACATAAAAGCAATCAGGCCGATAAAAACCAAATAAATGAGCAGGATTGCCAGCGTCCGGGGAATTTTTTTCTCAAGCAGGCGCACGATCGGATTAAAGATAAAAAATAAAATTCCTGAAATCAGGATGGGGAAAAACAGGGTCGTGATAAATCCGAAAAACGGCTGAAAAATAAACGATACTTTCGTTGATACATAAATAATGAGCAAAACGAGCAAAATTTGCAGCGTCCAAAAGTGGACCTTTGATTTCAACAAGCTTTTTCCTCCTATTGTCAAGTGAACTTGTACTGTGATTGTACCAAAAAAAAGGATCGTGCATCTATGTATCTCAAAAAAGAAGACGCACCGGGGATCTTGAAGGGCCGCCTCCGGTTTGCGCCTATTTCGGTTGATTACACCCGTTCAGTATAGTCAGGCATGACAGAAACCATGTGGCGGTTTCTGATATAAAACACATGATCGCAGTTTTCTTCAATGGCGATATGGTCAGGCGTGGCATCAATCAGCCGCCCCCTGAAAATACGTCTGACGGTTTGAATGATAAGCCTTGAGCCGATAAGCTTATGGATGGTCTGGTAAACATAAGGGTCTGCTAACGATACGATTTGCGGGCTTCCATGATGGGCCATTTTCGCTGTTCCCCTTTTCTATGTTTTCCATCAGTATATGCAGCAGACAAATAATATGACACAGTACGTCTATGGGGGCAAAAAGGTGATAGGGAATATGCGGATTTATGTAAAAGCGGAAAAGGCCGCAGGAGAGGCCTATACTGACTTTCTTATGGGATATTGGGCTTGGTCAATTAACTGATCAAGCTTTTGGATTTGTTTCAGCGCAGCCGTATGGTCGATTTGGCGGTAGTGATGGTGCCCGCCCGGTTCTTCATCCAGTTCATCCGCTTTTTTTACAGTTTGCTGGAGCGTATTCTTGTCCAGTTCGCCCTCAGGCAGATAAGAATCGGTATGAAGCAGAATCGCCAGCGCAATTTCCTTCGCCGCTTTCGGTTCTTCACCGAGCCGTATGAGCAGCTTATGCGCCCGTTCCGCACCTTTAATGGCATGGATATCGTTTCTTCTGTACTTCTCATAATCCCATTTGCCGTCTGTGTACCATTCATAATGGCCGACGTCATGCAGTAAAGCCGCTTTCGCCGCAAGGTCCGGGCTGACGCCTGCTTTTATGGCCAGACGATATGCATGGAACGCACACGCTATCGCATGGGCGACACCGGAGCGCTGTAAATATTTTTGTGCGATTGGATGGGTGAAGACATCCATTAATGTAACATTTCTCATGGAAACCCCTCCTTATATATATTTTTAGAATCCTAACATATATTGAGAAAAAACTCAATTCATCTGTTACATCACCCTTTATTTCTTATACCCCTTGTACAGGGTTTCAGTCATTATATGCATGGATACCGCAAAATGATTGAGCCAATAAAAAAAAGAGCAGTTTGACCTGCTCTATAAAAATTCTTTTATGTCGTATATCCGGCCGTTTTCCACTTCACCTGAAATCAGCGAGTGGATGACGCCGGCGATATATTCCGGGCTGCGCAGGCTTTTTGTCTCTTTCAGATTGCGGAACCGTTCGATATCATGAAAATCTTCTTTCGATGAGGCGCGGATGACGCCTTGCATGTATGTGTCCATAACGCCCGGCGAGAATGAAATCATGTGTGCCGGAAGCTCTTCATCCTCTTGTTCAAGCCCGAATGTTCTCGTAAACATATCGAGCCCCGCTTTTGAGCTGCAATACGCGCTCCACCCTTTGTAAGGGTTTTTCGCCGCTCCTGATGTGATGTTTACAATCGTTTTCTTTCCGCCGAACGATTCAAAACGTTTCGCAAACATTTGGCTGAGCAAAACGGGTGCCGTCAGATTAAGGGTATAGTGGCGCTCCAATTCTTCCATGGAAGCCTCTTTCGCCCGCTTGATCGGCGCTACCATCCCGGCGTTATTGATAAGTGTGACGGCCGTGTACCGTTCCGGCTGAACCTGATCGAGTATCGCTTTCATTTGCCGTTCCGTGTCTGTCAGATTCGTCAAATCAACGCTGTACTCTGTCAGCCCTTCGCGTTTGTCTCCGCTTACCGTTCTGGATAACGCCGATACTTCGCGGCCTTCTTTGAGCGCCTGCTCCATAAGAGCGCGGCCCAAGCCTTTTGAAGCGCCTGTAATAAGAAAAAACTGCATGAAAATCCTCCTTTTTTCTTATTTTACGTTCTGCTCCAGCGGAAATACAAGCAATCCGTCTACGGTTTGGACTTTTCCTGCACCGTAACTTTCGGGATCAGATAGATAATCGCTGCGATACCGAGCAGGATCAAAACAGAATAAATGACGGGAAGCAAAAAGGATGTCTTTTCCTCTTCTTTTTCAGTTTCAGAGGTATGCTGCACAGCGGGCTCTGAAAAAGTAATTCCCAGTTTCTTCGATTGCGCTGTGATCGTATTCGGTTCGATGTCTGATGATGTGAACAGGCCTGATATCAGTTTTTCATCCTGACCTTCGGCAGGTTTCTCAAACGTGATGTCCCTTTGTTCTTTTGGGAGCGCCGTTTTTTCCTCGGAATAGGCATCGTCGTGCAAATAATTCGTACGAATCTCAATGTCTTTCTTTTCATATTCATTCGGCTTGACGTCGGTATTTTCCTCAGTCTTAGCAAGAGCGGCGGGTATGAAAAGGAAAAAGGAGAGCATAAAAAGCATGATCCCCTTTTCCATTTGTTTTTTACGCTTCATAAGATTGATCGCTTTCTTCCGTTTTTTCCGTAATCAGACGAAGAATCAGCGGAAGCGCCGCCGCGATCAGCGTAATGATCAGCAGGACCATGATTCCCATCGTAAATAGATGGCCCGTTCCGTATTGAATATCAATGTAGATTTTAGAAACAGGGCTGTCAAAGCTGAAGTTCGGCATAATCAGGTCGATCAGCGGCGCAACGTAAAACAGAATCAGCGCGGATGATGCGATCCATCCGGAGATCGATCCGAAGATAAAGGCTGCCCGGATAAAAGCTGAACTTGCGGCAAGCAGCAGAATGGTAAAGACTGACCATTTAATCGTCTGATCGTCCGGAAGCGAGTAAATATTCAAACCGAACAAACTGATCATCAGGCCGACAAGGATGTTTAAGATGCCAAAGAGCGCACCTTTTACCGGAAGCGGGGCATTTTGATAATACGAGCTGAAATATCCGATCAGAAGGCTGCTGATCAGGACAATGACCAAAATGACAACCGGCGGAACGTTTTGGGTGTGTTCTTCCGGCACCTCGCCGCTGATTTTAAGCGGATTGGCCAAATAATCGTAAACGTATCCGTTCTCCTGCCCGTCGACGAGCGCATTTCCTAAAATGCCGTAGACGTCGTTTCTGATCAGTTTTGTGGAATCCACGTTTTTGCCCCAGTTACTGTTGAGGGTGTCGGCTTTATGCTGCACGTCATTTACGCTTTGCTGCATGTTGTCGGTGTAGCTGATGATGCCTGACTGGCGTTCCGATAGATGGCCCATCGTGTCTGACATTTGCAGCACTTCGCGGCCGACGGTATCCTGAGCGCTCAGCGCCATCGTACCGGTTAAACCGTTTTCGTTAAACGCTGCCGCTTCCTGCATGGCGCCTTTTGCGAGCTGATCAGCTGCATTGGCGGCGCTTTCTGAAATTTTGGCCAGCTCATCGAGCACTCCCGATTGTTCATCTCTGATATAGCTGTTGTAGTTATCGGTGAACTCGGTCATGCCGCTGATGAAACGATTGATGTCTTCATCGGTTTCCATCTTGTTGTTTTTCAGGTTTTCCCAGCTTGCCGTTTCTTCCGGTTTGATGGCGAGGACGGATTGGACATTGCCTTGCTTGTCAGTGATTGCCTTATCTTTTGCTTCACTATCAACCGTACCAAATAGAGTAGAATCATATGCAGATAAATATTTATAATATTTCATTAAATCAGAGATATTGAATGTATTGATCTCTTTTATGAATTGTAATTGATCTTTATTTTCCAACTCCATAATGGCTGTCTTTATGCCATCAAAATCTTCTTTCCTCTTTGCCTTTAGCGTCTTTAAATCTTTATTAAGGTCTTTTAATTGAATGTTCAGATCATCAATTTGATTATTGAGTTTGTCTATTTGTATTTGCAGCTCTTCAAGCTTCTTTTTCAACTTTTCATTATGCGTATTTTCTTTTTCTTTCAATTCCTCTTCAATTTTTTGAATACGTTCTGAGGCTTGAATAAGCTGTTCTTTAGCCTTTTTGATATCTGAATCCTCTTCAGGTTGTCCCTCATTTTCGTCTCCAGTTTCACTCTCATTAGCCAGTTTGACAACCTCAACTGATTGAGAAGATGCAGTTTGTTCAGCACCTGAGCTATCTATAGGTTCCTTTTCAGTATCTTCGGTATGCTCCTGAGCTTGGTCATCTGACTTACCATCATCATTTTGTCCGTTATCGTCAGTTTGATTATCAGAATTTGTTTCTTTTCCATTATCTTGTTTTGGCGTATCTGGATCAGTATCTTGATTTTCTGTATCAGACTCTTCTTTTAGGCTTTCTGAAATGTTTTTAATTTGCGCAGCAATCTCTTTTAACTCATCACGCTGGTCTTGTAATTCTAATTTTAGATCATCTTTATCTTCTTGATTCTGATCTTTATCTTTATCTTGATCTTGATTACCATCGTCAGGACTTTCCGTATCAGGTCTTTCTGCAACAGTTAATTTTTCACGAGCCGGTATTAATTCCACAAGGAGGCTGTTTAATTTATTTAGCTTAGCCCCGTTTTGGTAGACATTAATTAAATTGCTTTGGATAAGACCCATGCCGTTTTCCTGCTCCGGCACTTGTTTTTCTCTCACCTGTTGGGCTGCCGCTATTGCTGAGCCGGTCTGGCCGAGCTGTGTCTTTGCCTGGTTTATGCCTGTAGCCAGTCCGCTCATGAGAGTGCTGAATTGGTTGGCGGCCTGCTGTGCTTTAATGGCGTTTAACCCGGTTGTGATTTGCTGCTGATTTTGTTCTTGGGCTGCCAGCAGCAGTTTTTTCTGGTTTTCTTGATATTGTTTATATCGTTCAACCGTATCGGCAAAATCTTTAAGTGTGTTTTTTGCTTCGTCAGCTGCTGACAATTTTTCTTTTGACGTGCCCTGCGCTTCATTCATTGATGCTTTCAGTTCGTCAATTAAGTCTTTTTGCCGCTTGATTTCACCGGCCAAGTCATTGGAGCTTGGCTTATAAAAGTTGTACATGACGTTTTGGAATTCTGATTCTTTATTAACGATCTTGTCAAATTCGCCTCTGACATTGTTCACTTTTTGCGAGACAAAATTCCAATACAAGGCCGACATTTTTTTATTCATTGATTTTTGGGCATCCTCAAGCTCGCGCTGCACTTTTTCTTTGTTGACGGCATTCAGGTTGTTTTGAATGCTGAAAGTCAGCGCAGCTTTTTGAGGGCGCTCCTTGTCATAACTCAAAATGTCTTTTGAAAAATCAGAGGGAATGTAGACGATGGCGTCATATTTCTTTGCCGCCAAGCCGTTTTCCGCCGCACTCCGGTTTACGACCGTCCAAGAATAATGCGGACGGTCACCGAGAGCGGCCGCCACTTCTTTGCCAAAATGGACGGATTGCGGCTGTTCATCACTCGTTTCCGTTTCCTCATTTAACCCCGTGTCTTCGTTTACGACCGCGATTTGTCGTGTGGCGTTTATTTTTTGTTTCGTCGGGTCATCGCCGATAAACCGGAAAAACAGCACCGGCAGCAGCAAAATGATGATGACCGCGGCTATTAATTTCATCAGGCTTTTTCGTTGTTCAGTCATCTAACAGCCTCCCTTTCCGCAGAACATAAAGGAATTTGAATTTTTTGCTCCTTCCCGTTTTCAACCAAATAGCCGAAGCCCGGCTGAATGTCCGGTTCCTGCCGCTGATAAGGCAGCGGAATCACATTTTGTTCAGATTTTTTCACAAGCAGCATCGCATGGCGAATCTGCTTCATTTCCGTCGTTAAGGAGTCATAGCCTTTCGAGAATTCGCTGTGATTGCCTGCCGGGATGAAGCTGAAGCCTACGTGCGCGTATGATTTCATAAACATCGCCAGCGCATCCTGAATGGAGGTGTCGATCGTCTGCTGGAATCTCGTAATTCCGTCTGCCATCAACACGACCGGAGAGAAGCTGAGCTTGTGCACATCGCCATGCTTAACGGCCTGCGCGTACAGCGCTTCCCGCTCTTCGAAGATGCGTTCGGCCGTTTCGATCCACTCCTTCACGTCTTCTTTTGTATCCAAATAGCTGACGTTTGTTTCCTGCGCATAATGCGACAGCCCCCGGTCAATGGAGTCGAACAGGCCGATCAGTTCCGTCTCTTCACGCAGCAGATGTTCAATCATCACTTTCATAACATTTGTTTTGCCGCGCTGTGTCTGGCCTAAGATAAGGCAGTGTTTATGTTTTCCGAGATCAAAATACACTGGGCTGACTTTTTCCTCATGAAGCCCGACAGGAATACGAAACGGCTCCCGGTCCGAACCGAGGCGGAGCGAGAATTCTTTTGCCGACAGCATATCCGGAAGCATCGGAATCGGGACCGGTCCGGGTTTTCCTGCATGGCGCTCAGCTAATGCCTGCACATCGCTTTTCAGCGCTTGGAACATCTCGAGATCATTTTCCGCATCAGCAGGAAGAAGCATTTGCGCGAAATACAGTTCTTCTTTTTGAATCATGACGCGGCCAGGGATCGGTTCGAGGCTGAATGGCGGACGTCCGTAAATGGAATACCCCTCGGATTGGTCCATTAAATAATGGACGACTTTTGTTTTTAAGTTGTTTAAAAGCGACTGGCGGACGGCGTTTACTCTCGTTGCGGTGAGCAGGAAGTAAATGCCTAAGCTTTGCCCGTCGCGGGAAATTTGGATGAATTCCGTTTCTAATTCATGCATTTCGTCTTTTACGATGTCAAAGTTGTCAATTGTTATAAATATGAACGGCAGCTCTTCTTCGCTGAGCGAATTGTACATTTTGATATGGCTGACTTCTTTTTCCCTGAACAGCCGTTTCCGGTGTTCGATCTCTTCCTTGATGCGGATCATGAATTTTTCGATCTTTCTCGTTTGATCCATTAAGAAATAGTCAGCGGTATGCGGGAGCTTCGCCAATGGCAGAAGCGTGCCGTTTCCGAAGTCAAAGATGTACATATGCATTTGCTCCGGCGTATACCCTTCCGCAAAATTCATCAGGAAGGTGATCGCAGCTACTGACTTCCCGTAGCCGGACGAGCCGAAAATGCCGATGTTGCCGTCATCCATCATCGTATAAGCGAGCGGGGCCTGTCTTTGCTGATCAGGCTCATCAAAGTACGCAACGAAGAAGCGGTCTTTTTCTTCTGCCGGATAAAGAGTGCGCGGTATGCGATCGGCAAGCGGCGGAAGCCACGGGCTCGGCAGTTTTTCAATGCCCATTTCTTTTTGGATGCGTTCTATTTCATCAACCACTGCTTCGATCTCGGCTGGCGCGTCTTTTTTGGCCAGTTCGTCTGTATCGACTTCTGAGAGCGGAATCAAGCCCGTATCGGTAACAATTGCGATGTCATCCTCCGTGCCGTACACATCCGCCATATAAGGCGCACCGCTCCATGCAGACTGGAACTGCTCGTACACTTCGTTATTGCCGACCTGCAAATATCCGCGCCCGGTTACGGTAATATTCGCCGCATCGCTGTTTTTCAAAATTTCTTTACTGTCGCTTGCATCCTGCACCTTCAGCGCGACTTTAAAGCGCGAGTTGCTCCATATTTGGTCATCAATGATGCCGCCCGGCTTTTGCGTTGCAAGTATTAAATGCACGCCGAGGCTTCGCCCGATGCGCGCGGCGCTGACAAGCTCTCTGATAAAGTCTGGCTCTTCGCTTTTCAGCTCGGCAAATTCATCTGAAATTAAAAACAGGTGCGGCATCGGAATCTCCGCTTCTCCCTGTTTATACAGCTTTGTATAGTCGTTGATGTGATTCACGCGATATTGATCAAACAAACGCTGTCGTTTTTTCAGCTCGCTTTTAATCGAGGCAAGCGCCCGGATGCTGAAGTTCTTGCTTCCTTCGATATTGGTGATCGTACCGAGCAGGTGAGGCATTTTGCGAAACGGCTGCGCCATTCCCCCGCCTTTATAGTCAATCAGTAAGAATGCAGCTTCATGCGGATGAAAATGAACGGCCAGTGACAGGATGTACGTTTGGAGAAACTCACTTTTCCCGGAACCCGTCGTTCCCGCCAGCAATCCGTGCGGTCCGTGGGCTTTTTCGTGCAGGTTTAAATACACGATGTCATCTTTTCCTTTGTAGCCGATCGGAACGGACAGTGATTTCGCTGATTCACTTGTCTGCCATTTCTGCCTGATGCCGATTTCTTTTACTTCTTTTGCATGAAACAGTTCCAAAAATGAGACCGTTTCAGGGATGGAGTTTGTCATCCCGACTTGATGCTGTAATGTCCGCAGCGTTCGGGCAAACCGTTCATTGTTTTTCCGTTCATGCTTGTCCAGCCTAAACGGAACCTGCACCGCTTTTTTCTTTTGAATGAGAATGTCGCCTTCATCTTCATTAATATAGCGGACGAGGGTGTGAATGTTTTCTGACAGGCTTTCCTTCGTTTCCGCGGCGATGATCGCTGAGATGCCGAGATGCTCGTGGCGTCCTTCGATGTATTCTAAAATGACGTGCTCTGAAATCAGCTGCTGATTTGTGATGACAAAGACAAAATGCGGCTGGAAGACGAGTTTTTCTTTGTCTTCTTCCAAATCCCGCTCTCTCAACAGCTCGTAAATGGACGATAACAATTGATCACGGGTCTGTTCATTGTAAATAAACCCTTTCGCATACATATGCGGCAGCTGGAATTGCGGCAGCCACTTCATCCATTCCCATTCCTTATATTCATCTTCATGAAAGATAAAGACAAAACGCAGGTCGTGGTAGCTGTTGAAAAAAGCGAGCTGGCCGATCAGCTGGTGAATCTCATTTTTTACGATTTGTGATTTTCCGATGAGCCCCATCGGCCCTTCTTGTAAATCAACGGTGACGGGTGCGTTTCGGACGTCCTTGTACACACGCTGCATCTGCTGTGACTGCTCCATCAAGTCATCTATGTCGCGGTTTGCCAAATCGCCGCCGCTCATGGAAATCTCATAGCTTGCGGGAACCGTTCCTGTTCCGAGCCGAAGCATGAGAAAATCCCTGCTTTCCAGCGATTTTTCCCAAATGCGCCCGCTGATTTCAGAGGTTAAGTATTTCATGTTTTCAAAGGATGGAAAATGAAACATGAGCACCTGCAATTGCTTTTCAGACAGCGCCTGCAGCTCTTTCCGTTTGTTATCTAAATACAGCTTGTACACGCGCTCCCGCTTTTCCTCGCGTTTTTTCCGCTGGCTTTTTTCACGAAAGTATTGAACCGTGGACGTAATCAGCGTCATGATAAACATCGCCATGGAGACGAGGATGAAAATTCCCCTCGGCTGGATGATGGCGACAACCGTCATGACGATCAGCATGACCAGCGGCGGAAGAATGACGAGCCAGAGGCCTCTGTTGTTTTGATCGCTCTCTTGCGAAGGAAAGCTGAACGAGACCCGGTCTTCGGGCAGATCATAGACCATCCGGGGCGTTCTGCGATATTGCGGGTATTTCTTTTTCATTTCGGTGCTTGGTTTTTTTGTCTTGAGTAAGCCTGTTTGAAACCGTTCGTGGTGAATGATTTCTAATAGATCCTCTTCCGTCAGCCTCACCCTCAGAAAATTCCACAGCAGCTCGTCTCCCGCCTGAAGTTTTTGAGAGGCAGCAGCACGCTCACCATTTACGTAAACTTCCTGACTGCCGGGAATGACAGACCAGCTGTCTCCCGCTTTCTGCAAATAAAATGTGCCTTTTTGAGCGGAGGACGGTTCTTTAACAATATCCGCTTCCAAAAGCTCTGAGGAAAAGACAATCTCATCCTTCTCACCAATAAAATAAACAGACGTTTCCTGCTGATCTTCAGTGATTCGGAGCCGAATGTCCTCTCCTTCAATCTGAAACGAAACGTCATTTCCTATCGTCAATGCGCCGGCACAGTTATTTCCCAGGAAAACATCATACAGGTCTGTTTCTTTGCTGCGAAGGGAGACTGCGGTGTGCCGTAACGGAAGAGTGCCGATCGTGATCGTATCCTTCATTTCCGGCCCGATGGTCAGCGGCTGAGATGCCGGGAGGTCAGACAGGCTGATTTTTTGAACGTGTTTCTGATAAAACACCCATAACAGACTCATATGGCGAACCTCCTGACAGCCTGATCGTTACTTGCGGCCATTTGATGTATTCTGTTATTTTTTTTCATCTTTTTTCTCATCTTTCTTGTCGTTCTCATTGTTATCCTTTGCTTCGGCTTGTTTTTTGCCGTCATCTTGTCCGGCTGTTGCGGCTGTATCACTATCGGCGTCCGCTTTCTGCTCGTCCAGTTCTTTTTGCGCTTTCGTCAGCTCGCTTTGCACGGAGTCCAGTTCTTTTTGCTTTTCATCGTCCTTCATACTGTCATCCGCTAATAATTGCTGTTTATATTTCGAAAGCCCGAGCCAGATGTACGGGTTGTATTCCAGTTTGCGGCCGATGCTGATCGCTTCTTCATTTTCTCCTCTGCCGATATCTATCCAATAAAGGAAGTGTTTCGGATCTGATTGAAGCGTGACTAAATTTCCAATGTTTTTCCGCTGTTCTTCAGAAAGCTTTTCAACCGCAACATACGAAGAAGCAAGCTCGTACTGCACCGATTCAGGCAGGCTTTCCGCGTCATATTTCGCCAGCGTATCTATCACTTTGCTGTACTGCTGATTTAAAAACGCCCGGTTGCTGTCTACGATCGCTTCTTGTTTCGGCTGGGCGAAAAACAGAATGTACATAGAATACAAAAGAGCGGGCACAAGCGCGACAGCCAGCGCCAGTCCGGCGTATCTCTGTATTTTCCATTTCTTTTTAGGTATTTTTATGTATGTTTTGTCCCGGGCTTCGAGCCTGTCAATTGTGTTTTGGATGGTTTCTTCCAGCTCTTCAAACGTCTCTGCTTCTAAAATGCTTTTAGCCTCGGGAGAGAATGATAGCGTCTCATTGTATTTCAGATACTCTTCAAAGGTGTACGCCCCGTCAGCTGCAAGCGCTGCGGCCGCTTTCAGTTCTTTCCATACCCTTTGCCCGTCTTCTTCATAAGGCGGGAGGCTTTCCTTTACGCCGTAATAAAGAAAATGCGGTGTCAGCGCTTTATCAAACACGATATTTTCCGGCGCCGCGATGATATGGAGCCGTTTCAGTTTGTGCTGCTTGACGGCTTGGACGAGACGGTACGCAAACTGCCATCTGCTTTTTTTATCTTTTCCTTTTATATAGCGGAAAGCCTGATAGGAGGAAGGGGGGCTGACGGTTATCGTTACTTCGTCTTCAGACACAAGGACCTCCTTTTGAAAAAAGGGATCAACGTCTTTGATAACATTCGCCTCAAGGCCGTCCAGAAGCTTGATTTTTTCCCGCTGGAAGGTGAACGTGAAGCCTGATTCGGTTTCTGCCCGTGCGGCGTCTAATTCGGTTTCTAAGTAGGATCGCTTATGATCTGCCATTCCACCATGTCCTTTCATAAAATTTCAAGACGGTCTCCGTTCGTAATGCCGCAGTCAGATAATTTGTGTTCTCCGGAAAAAACCGTTTCTTTATTGACCACTCTGATCCAATAGCCTTCACGCGGCGGAATGGATACATTCTGTGCCTGGCGGGCAATATCGATGACTTTTTTCACAGGATGGTAATCTGACAATCTGAGATCGAAGACACTGCCGTTATATTGTGTTAAATCGATTGTAATATCGATATACATATTCATATCACCCTTACATAGAAAGAGCGCCGTCTTCTCGATTGAATCAGGCGCTCCATTTCTTCATTCATCTTATTATCCGCGAATTTGGTTAGCGATATCTTGGTCAGTAGACTCAAGCGTATTTGCTGTTTGTTCGAGCTGATGATTCACATCTTGAAGCAATTCAGACATTTTAATAAATGAAGGTTTCAGCTGCTCATATTGATCCGCAAATGCTTCACTTGAAGCACCATCCCACATGCCTTTTAAATCAGAAATCATTCGGTTTAAGCGATCAACCTGATTCATGACCTCCTGACTTTCAACGCCATATTGCTTAGCCATCGCTCTTAGCTCTTCGGGTGTGACACGAATTAATCCAGACATATTCCTTATTACCTCCTGTGTCATCAGCCTAAATATGGGCTAATTCACTTATTTTTTGAACGTCATTATTATAAAAACAACAATTCGGTACAGTCAAACAAAACTGTTTTAATTTTACAAAATGAGTCTTATGATATAAGAGGCTTTTCGTTTAATTTACACATTTTGTAATTAAAATAGTATGATTATCTTATTATTCCTAAAACAGGAAAATGATTAGATTGTCCTATTTCATTTTTGTTCAAATGTGTCAAATCTGACAGCCTTCCAGTCTGAAAAGTAAGATGGTAAGATCAAGGTATGATGCTATAAAAAAGTAGGGATATCTATGACCAATCCGACAGACCCATTTAAATACAGTTTCGACAGGCTTGAGGATGTAGCCGATCATATCAGTGAAGTTCTCCAATGCCCGATTACAATAGAAGATGTCAATCATAAGCTGCTCGCTTACAGCACGCACAGCGATTGTACAGACCCGGCCCGCACGTCGACGATTATCGGGCGGAGGGTGCCTGAAAAAGTCATCAATAAATTGTGGAAAGACGGGACGATCCCCGCCCTTTTAAAAACCGATCAGCCGATCAAAGTGAAAGAAATTGACGAGGTCGGACTAAGCAACCGCGTTGCCATTTCCATCTGGAAAAACAGTCAGGTTCTCGGATTTATTTGGGCGCTGGAGGTCAAAAAAAAACTGAATGAAGATGATTTGCAGACGCTCCAGCTCGCTGCCAAAGCAGTGCGGAATAAGCTTTTGCATCTGCAAATCCGTAAAACGAAAATTGAAGAGCGCGGCCAGGAGTTTTTTTGGAAGATGCTGACCGGGCATATTTATCAAGAAACCGAGATGGCCGAAGGGTTTCATAAGCTCGGAATGGCGCTGCCGCCCGCGTTCAGTGTGATGATTATCCGTCTGAATGAGGAGCTGACCGAAAAAACCGAGCAGCAGCTGCAATATTTACAGGAAACAACCCAGCAAATTCACGTCCTTTTGGCGACGGCGGATTCGAATGAATTAATCTTGTTAACCGCGCCGAAAACCGATCAGCCTTTTAAAAACCTGAAGCATTTCGCCCTTCATATTCAAAAACAGCTGAAAGAGCGCTATAAAATTGAGGATGTGTCTATTGCGTTCGGCGGAATATACGAATCTATTTCATATGTATACCGTTCCTATCAGGAAGCTCTTTCTGTTTTAAAAGCGAAAGAACGGTTTGTGAGAGAAACCAAACACCTTTTCAGCTTTTCGGAGCTCGGTATATATCAATACTTGGATGTATTGGATGAAAAGCGGAAGCACAGCGGTTATATGAACTATTCATTATCGAAACTTGAACAATACGACAGAGAGCATCAGGCAGATATGGTGAAGACGCTTGAACGTTTTATTGATGCGGACAGTAATGTCAACGCCGCCGCTAAAGCGCTCAACATTCATGTTAATACGTTAAATTACAGGCTGAAACGGATCAGCCAAATCGCGGAAATTGATTTAAAAAACATCAATGAAAAGTTTACGATTTACCTTGATATCAAACTTCGAAGCATGGATTTGTGAAATTTCACAAATCCGTGTTTTTTTATTTTCTGTTTCAAACAAAGAATTTTCACAAAAATCAAGCTACACTTAAAGCATCACACAAACATTGGGGGAAACAGACATGATTATCGGGGTTCCAAAGGAAATCAAAAACAATGAAAACCGAGTTGCATTAACACCTGGAGGCGTTTCACAGCTTGTCGGACACGGCCATCGGGTTCTTGTGGAATCCGGAGCGGGCCTTGGAAGCGGCTTTACAAATGAAGATTACGTTTCCGCAGGCGCGGAGATTCTTGAAGACAGAAAGCAAGTATGGGATGCCGAAATGGTCATGAAGGTAAAAGAGCCGCTGGCTGAGGAATACGCGTATTTCCGTCAAGGCCTGGTCTTATTCACATACCTTCATTTAGCCGCAGAGCCGGAATTAGCTAAAGCGCTTACAGAAAAAGGCGTGACAGCCATTGCATACGAAACGGTAACTGACGGGCGTTCATTGCCGCTGCTTACGCCAATGTCTGAGGTGGCCGGCAGAATGGCCGCTCAAATCGGCGCCCAGTTCCTTGAAAAACCAAAAGGCGGAAAGGGAATTTTATTAGCGGGCGTACCGGGCGTATCCCGCGGAAAAGTCACCATTATCGGAGGGGGAGGCGTCGGAACAAACGCCGCGAAAATGGCTGTCGGACTCGGTGCCGATGTGACAATGATCGACGTAAACGCCGACCGCCTTCGCCAGCTTGATGATATTTTCGGGCATCAGATTAAAACACTGATCTCAAATCCTGTCAATATCGCAGACTCCGTGGCGGAAGCGGATCTTCTGATTTGCGCCGTGCTCATCCCGGGCGCCAAAGCACCGACTCTCGTTACGGAAGAAATGGTAAAACAAATGAAACCGGGATCAGTCATTGTTGATGTTGCCATCGATCAGGGCGGCATCGTTGAAACCGTTGATCATATTACAACTCACGATAACCCAACATACGAAAAACACGGTGTCGTTCACTACGCCGTGGCCAATATGCCGGGCGCCGTACCTCGCACATCGACGCTTGCGTTAACAAATGTAACCGTCCCTTACGCGCTTGAAATCGCCGATAAAGGCGCAGCCGCTGCAATTGCAGACAGCCCTGCGCTCAAAGCGGGCTTAAATACGGCAAACGGACATGTGACGTATGAAGCGGTTGCCAAAGACTTAGGCTACGATTACGTGCCTGCTGAGAAAGCGCTGCAAAGTTCAGTGACAGGAGCTTAATAGAAATGAAAAGGATGGCCGATTGACCGGCCGTCCTTTTTCTTTTTTCATCAAAAGGAAAACAGCCCCGCCGCCTCGAATATCAATTCATATCCCGAAAGAAAAAGGAGGATTCATATGGCTGTTCAGCACTATGGTGTATTAAAAGGCACTGTCTTAGATATGAGAAGGGAAACAGATGATGATTCTCCGCATTTTCAAGTCGAGATGCTTGGCGAGCCTGATACGCGCTATCGCTGCGCGATCAATGTCATGTCGAGCTCAAAGGAATCAGAGGTTCTGTATGCGGCACGCGATCACTTTGACGCAAGCGCCATTACCCTGCTTCCGAACATGCCGTATGGATTTACCGCGATTGATGAGACCAATCGTGAACTGGCGCTGGATTATGTGCGCGGCGGACTGTTTGATCCGCAGAAAATGGAGCCGCTCCCGCATGAAGTCACGGGACCGGATAATGATTTAAATGATTTTATTGAAACCTATATGCAAAAGGCCAAGGCAGAAAAAGCAACCGTCTATATTTACGGCTCTAAATTCGGGCCTGAGCCGGCGGCTGATAAGGTATTCGGGTTCAAACCGACAAACGGCATGCATAATATTCATATGAACCAAGGGAACGCGATAAATACACGCTGGAAAAAAGATAACGGCATCTGGCACGACGGCGGCATTTTGATCCAATTTTCAGACCAGTGGGCCGCAGTCTTTTTAGCTTTCTTGTCTCAGTCCTGGTGCACAAATGAGGAAGGGCATCCCTTTAAGGATTGTGATCACACACAGCTTAACAGCTGATTTTTCGTATAAAAAGCCTGCCGAATGAATCGGCAGGCTTCTTTCATTACATCTTGGCAGGTTCAGTCTGTTTCAGGCTTTCAGGCCTCATATCACGCCAATTTGTCTCGATATACTCCAGACACACCTTGCGTTTCTCGTCCTTCACGCAAGCTTCCCATCCGTCCGGCACGTCAAGATAGGCCGGCCAAAGTGAGTATTGGCCTTCGGCATTGACCAGCACATGGTATATTCCGTCCTCTTGTTCAAAGGGATTTGTCATGTCAGCTCTCTCCTTCCGTTACCGGACTGTACGCCGGCCGTTTAATTTTTTTGCCAGGATCGCGCCGATGTCTGCGAGCGGGCCCGGCTGGCATAAATCTTTATGGCGGCAGTCTAAATCATACCGCTCAATTTCTCCCGTAATATACGGTTTCCATGTGTCCGGTTCAATCGGGTCAAACCATTCAGGGATGACCGTGGACCTGAAGAACAGAACGTCTCCATGAAACGGCTGAGGCATATATTTTCCTAAAAGACCGACAGAATTGACGTATGTGTCCTTCAGATTCATCATGACAGATTCATCCAGGCTGGCTAACGCGCTTCCTTCACGTCGGAGAATCTCCAGCGCGCTGTCAAAATCAAGCGGCTGATCTCCGAGGCTGTCCGGGTCATATCCCCCTAAAGCAAGCAGCGCAATAACAGCTTCTTCGTCATCCGGCGCATTTTTAATCGGCAGAAAATGATTCGGATACGCGTCAAGCATGACCAAAAGAGAAACCTCTTCGCCCTGGCTCTGTAATTGCGTCGCCATAGCCTGAATCACATTTCCTCCGAGAGACCAGCCGAGCAGGCGGTACGGGCCTTTCGGCTGTACGGTGCGAATCTGATGAATATAGTCCGCTGCCATGTCATCTAAGCTTTGCGGAAGCTGTTCTTTTTTCCCGATGCCTCTCGCCTGTAATCCGTAAATCGGATACTCCGCTTGTAATGATGACATCAGTCCGGCATAACACCAGCTGAGGCCGCCGGCCGGGTGGACACAAAACAGCGGCGTTTCTTCCCCAGCCGTTCTGAGCGGCAGAAGAACATCCAGCGCGCTTGTTTCTGTTCCCGATTCAAGCCGTTCGGCAAGGCTCGCCACTGTAGGAGCTTCAAATAATGTCCCGATGCTGAGCTCGGCTCCCATCGCTTCCCGAATGCGGCTCATTAAATGAACTGCAAGCAATGAATGTCCGCCTAAATCAAAGAACCGGTCATCTATGCCGACCCGCGGCAAATGAAGCACTTCGGCAAACAGCTCACACAGCATTTCCTCTTGCGGTGTTCTCGGCCCCCGTCCGGTGACCGCCACTTGAAAGTCAGGGGCGGGCAGCACTTTCCGGGCGAGTTTCCCATTCGGCGTCAGCGGCAGTTCATCCATTTTCACAAAGGCTGAAGGAACCATGTAATCCGGCAGGCTTTCTCCGGCAAAGCGGCGCATGTCCCCTGTATCAAAAGCGCTGTTATCAGAACAGACAAGATAAGCGGCAAGCCGTTTATCTCCCGGCTGGTCTTCACGAACGACTACAGCAGCGTCCTCCACATCCGGATGTCTGACGAGAACGGCTTCAATTTCTCCCAGTTCAATCCTAAATCCGCGGATTTTAATCTGATGGTCAGCCCGGCCCATATAATCGAGCGAGCCGTCCGTCCGCAGACGGGCTAAATCTCCCGTCCGGTACATTCTGGTTCCCGGCGGCCCGTACGGATCAGCAACAAAGCGTTCCGCAGTCAGGCTTTGCCGCCCTAAATAACCGCGTGCCACACCCTGTCCGGAAACGTACATCTCACCGGTTATTCCGGGAGGCACTGGCTGCAATCTGTCATCAAGCACATATACGCTCAGATCAGGAATGCCGCAGCCAATGAGGCTGTTTGCCCTGAGTTCGGCAATGTTTTTGTCTAATTCGAGATAACTGACGTGCACCGTGGTTTCTGTAATGCCGTACATATTAATAAGCTTCGGCTTACTGTCAGGATGGCGGGTATACCAGTCCTCCAGCCTGCTCAGTTCAAGCGCCTCGCCGCCGAAGATGATATATCTGAGCGCAAGCTTTTGTCCGAGCTCTTTATTTTCTTTTTCCGCCTGCATCAGCTGGTAAAACGCAGACGGAGTTTGGTTAAGCACTGTAACCCGCTCTTTTGCTAGAAGGCGTAAAAATGCTTCAGGCGATCGGCTGATGTCATGCGGCACGATGACGAGCCGTCCCCCGTGAAGCAAAGGCCCCCAAATTTCCCAGACAGAGAAATCAAACGCGTAGGAATGAAACATCGTCCACACATCTTCGGAATCAAAATGGTACCAGTGCTGCGTCGATTCAAACAGCCGGACCACATTATGGTGCGGAATGATGACGCCTTTTGGCACGCCCGTTGAGCCTGACGTATAAATGACGTAAGCCGGATGAAGCGGCGACAGCGGACACATACGGTCGGCATCCTCAGGGTTCGTACCTGCATATTGTTTGAGCTCCTCTGCACTGTGCGGGTCATCAAGTATAAATGACGGCACATCGCATCCGGCAGATACCTTTAACGCAGCCTCTCGATTGGTGAGCATGTATACAGGTTTGGCATCATGCAGCATAAAAGCGATACGGTCAGCCGGGTAATCCGGATCAAGCGGCAAATATGCGGCTCCTGCTTTCAGGACGGCTAACAGTCCGACAATCATGTCCAGGGAACGCGGGAGCGCCAGTGCGACAAATTGCTCCGGCCTGACGCCCCGGGCAATCAGCATATGTGCAAGCTGATTGGCTTTTTGATTCAGCTCTCCGTACGTGAGCTCCCTTTCTTCAAATACTGCCGCCGTTTCATCAGGCTTTCGGGCGGCTTGCATTTCAAACCATTCAGGCAGACTCTTCTGAGGCTGAATGTGATGTTTTTTTCGCCAGTCAGGCAATAGGTTACGGCGCTCTTCATCAGAAAGAATAGATAAGCTCCCGATCGGCCTGTTCGGATCAGCCGCGGCTTCGGCAAGCAGTTGAAGCAGACGGCCCGCAAGTGCTTCCGCCGTTTCTTTTTTAAATAAATCAGTGCTGAATTCAAGAAGCCCCTCAATACCCGCAGGTGTGCCGTCGGCATGGCGCTGTTCGGCCAATTCCACCGTCAAATCAAATTTGGACGCACCGACGCTGTTGATTTGAAGGCTTGTTTCGATTTCGGGAAGGCTGAGCACTGGATCAGGCGTATTTTGGAAAGCGAGCATTACTTGGAAGAGCGGATGTCTCGACCGGGAACGAACCGGATTCAACACCTCAACGAGACGCTCAAACGGAACGTCCTGATTTTCATAGGCCGCCAGATTGACTTCTCTGACTCTCTCAAGGAGTTCAGAAAAACTAGGATCACCCGATGTATCGCTTCTGAGCACCAGTGTATTGATGAACATGCCCACAAGCTCACCTAATGCATCGTCACTCCGGCCGGCTATCGGGCTGCCGATCGGAATATCCGTTCCTGCACCAAGCCGGGTCAGCAATGCTGAAAGCCCTGATTGCAGCACCATAAACAGGCTCACCCGCCGGTCTCTGGCAAGTGTCAAGAGGCGGGCATGAAGATCCTGATCTATTTTGAGCGGAATGGCGCCTCCCCTGTAGCTTGATTCGGCAGGCCGTGGAAAATCGGCCGGCAGCTCCAGCTGATCCGGTACGTTTTCAAGCGTCTTCTTCCAGAAATCAAGCTGGCGCGCGATTAAGCTCTCAGAATCATTCTCACTGCCTAAAAGCTGCTGCTGCCAGAGCGCATAATCTGCGTACTGAACGCCCAGCGGCGCCCATTCGGGTTTTCTGCCCGAACGGCGCGCGGTATAGGCCGCAGACAAATCACGCATGAGAGGATTTAAGGACCAGCCGTCACCTGCAATATGATGCAGCAGCACCAACAGCGCATACTCGTCCTCGCCAAGGTCAAACAGCTCGGCGCGGATGGCCGGCTCTTTTGCGAGATCAAACCGGTAGCGGGCCGCCGCCGCAATCAGATCATGAAGCTCGCTGTCGTTTGTGTTTGTCACGGTAAATACCGGCCGCGCGTCATCAGCAGGTAAAATAAGCTGGCTTGATGAACCCTTATTCTCCGGAAAAATGGTGCGGAGGCTTTCATGGCGGCTGACGACATCGTAAAGAGCGTTTTCCAGCGCTGATTGATCCAGCTTACCTGACATACGGACGACAACCGGGATGTTGTAAGTCGGGCTCGGACCTTCAAGGCAATAGAGAAACCACAGGCGCAGCTGCGCAAATGACAGCGGGATATGCTCCGGCCGGTCAAGCGGCTTTAATGCAGGCCGTGCGCTTCTTGCGGTATCAAGCTGTGCGGCAAGGCCGGCAACGGTCGGCGTATCAAACAGCCGGCCGATGCCAAGCTCCGCTCCCATCGTCTCACGAATCCGGCTCATCAGGCGTCCCGCCAGCAGCGAATGTCCGCCTAATTCAAAGAATCCGTCATCAATGCCGACCCGTGCCAAACCGAGTACCTCTGCAAACAGTTCGCACAATATTTCCTCCTGCGGTGTGCGCGGCCCTCTTTCCGAAAGGACAGCGGCAAAATCCGGCGCAGGCAAAGCGCTGCGATCCAGCTTTTTGTTCGGTGTTAACGGCAGTTCTTCAAGCTGGACAAAGGCGCTCGGAACCATGTAATCCGGCAGGCTTTCGCCCATATACGCACGCAGCTCAGCGATATCAAGATTGTGTTTTGCCACGCCATAAGCCGCCAAACGCTTGTCTCCCGGCTGATCCTCACGAACAACCGCAGCGGCCTGCATCATACCGGGATACGCCGACAGCACCGTTTCAATCTCGCCTAATTCAATTCGGAACCCGCGGATTTTGATTTGATGGTCCGCCCTGCTGATATAATCGAGCGAGCCATCCTCGCGCCAGCGCACGAGATCTCCGGTACGGTACATCCTTGCACCCGCCGGGCCGAACGGATCAGCAACAAAGCGCTCCGCCGTTAAATCAGGCCGATTATAATAGCCTCTGGCAAGCCCGGCGCCCGCGATATAAAGTTCGCCCGCAATTCCCGGCGGGACGGGCTGCAGTGCAGCATCCAATACATATACCTGCGTATTCCAAATCGGTTTTCCGATCGGAGGCACTCCGGCTTGTCCCTTTTTAAGCGGCTGAGCGGATGACCAGATTGTTGTTTCAGTAGGCCCGTATAAATTAGTAACCGAACAGCCTAATGCGAGCAGCGCCTGCATAAGTGAGCTCGGAAGCGCTTCTCCCCCGACAAGCACCTTAAGCGTTCGGAGCGCTTCCGGTTCATTCGTGACAAGCGAGTGCCATAATGTCGGCGTCGCCTGCATGATCGTAATACCAAACGATTGGATCATTTTCGAAAGCGCCTGCGGTTCCCGGATAGTCTCTTTGCGGGCAATGACGCAGCCCGCTCCGCTGATGAGCGGAAGGAACAGCTCAAGCCCTGAAATATCAAACGCCGCAGTAGTGACGGCTAGCAGGCGGTCTTGCGCTCCGATCGGGAACATTTCCTGCATGGATAATAGGAAATTGCTGACGCTTTTTAAAGTGACAACAACGCCTTTCGGTCTGCCTGTTGACCCCGAAGTATAAATGATATATGCGGGGTGAAGAGGTGAAATGCCGTCCGTTTGAATGGGGCTGTCCGCGGTATGCTTGGCGGCTGCTTTTACTGTCACCGGATCATCCAGTATGATCTTTTCCGCATTGCTTTCTCCCGGCAAACGGTCTGACAAATCCGAAGAGGTAATCAGACAGACAGGCTGTGCATCCTTGAGCATGTATGTGATCCGGTCAGATGGAAAATCAGGATCAAGCGGCAGGTAAGCGGCTCCCGTTTTCAAAACGGCGAGCATGCTGATCACCAAGTCCGCTGACCGGGGAAGCAGCAATGCTGCAAATTGCTCTGGCCCAAGCCCCTTTTCCTTTAACAAATGCGCAAGCTGATTCGCCCGCCTGTTCAGTTCGGCGTAACTCAGTTCTTCGTTTTCACTGATGATCGCCGGGCGGTCCGGTGTTTTGGCAGCCTGATCGTGAAACAGGTCTGACAAACATTTTTGCCTTTGTGTCTTTGCTGTGTCATTCCAATGTTTCAGCACGCTGCTGCGCTCGTTCTCAAGCAGAAGATTGATCCTCCCGATTTTTTCCGTTTGATTGTGTACGGCGGTTTCCAACAGAAGCAGGAAGCGGTTTTGATGATCTTTTGCATCCTGCGCGCTGTATACTTCCGGATTCGCGTCAAAGTCCACCCGCAAACCGGTGCCGTCTGATCTGTCGTAGACGTTAATCGACAGATCATCAACCGGCCCTGCTGACAAATTATGAACAGTGCCCTTCGCCCCCGCAAAATCAAGTCCGTAATCAAACGGCATCACATTGATGAGCGGGCCGAACAGCCTGCGGTTTTCACCTATCAATTTAAGGTCGCGGCGCAGGTCTTCATGACGGTATTTTTGATGGCGCCGGATGCTGCGGATTTCTTTTGACACTTGGCTGACCGCCTCGTGAAAGCTCATATCCGGGCGGAGAGAAAGGCGTAACGGAAGAAGGTTCATCGCCATGATCGGAATATTCAGTGAAATCGATCCGATACGGCCCATCATCGGCAATCCGAGCACCACATCCCTTGCATTTGTCAAACGGTGAATATAGACCGCTGCCGCCGCCGTGACGACTTCATGCCAATTGGGGAATGACTTCAAGGCGGTTAAAGCCGGTTCAGACATATAAGCCGTGCAGCGATGAAAGCTATTCGACGTTCTCGGCGCCCTTTCCGCCAAACTGACGACATCAGGCCCGTCCGCAAACCGCTCCAGCCAAAAGGCACGATCCTCCCGAAACCTCTCCGAGGCGCGATAATCGTGATCTTCTTGAATCAATTGCGGCAAAGAACCAAAGGAGCGCCCATCATCCGGACGTCCCCTTGTGATTTCGGTGTACATTTGTGCCGTACGCCGGGCCAGCAGTGAAAAACCGTAGCCGTCTATCGCAATATGGTGAATGCGCTGATACCAGAAAAAGCGTTCCGGCCCCGCCTTAAATAAAACTTCACGAAACAGCGGGCCGCTAGTAATATCAACAGGTTCAGCCAGATCGGCCTGCATCAGGCGGAGAGCCGCCTGTTTCGGATCAGCTTCCGCACTGACGTCGATCACATCAAGTGTAATCTCTGGAGACGGATTGATGATTTGCCACGGCCCGTCCATATCCTCTCCGAATCGGGCGTGTAACGATGCAGTCTCCGTTAAAACGCGCTCAAGCGCCGTTTCAAACAGTTGAACATCAATTATGCCGTTAATCTCAATATACTCGCCTGTATTGTAAATCGGATTATCAGGATCAAGCTGCTGTGCAAACCAGATACCGGCCTGGGCGCCTGTCAGAGGCAGCTGTTGTGTATCATGCATTCTATTCTCTCCCTTATAAATAATCTGCGTTCGGCAAGACTTTTTGAGATCGGGAAGAAAGCAGTCTCCACCACTCTTCAAGCGTCGGGTTTTCCGCCAGTTCGACAAAAGTGACTTCAGCTCCCGCACGGCGCCATTGTTCGACAAGACTCATGATTCTGACCGAATCAAGCCCTCTGTCCAGTAAATCTTCATGCTCATCAATATCAGACGGCGATTCTTGAAGGAGCGCCGCAATTTGCTCCAGCACCCTGCCTTTCGTCAGAACCGCGGAACCTGTCTCAACCCCCGGTTCCTCACCGGAGTGAGACACTCCGTTCAGACACTCCAGCACCTCACTTGTCAAAGCAGTGAACGCACAGCGTTCTGCCGCGTATGTTAAAGCCATCTTGTGCTTCTCTGCAGAAAAATCAGCAACCGCATCCCCGATAAAAAAGCTTTGGATATCTTCCATAAACGCCTCACAGGCCGTCACGAGGCAGCCGATGTGCGCATAAATTCCCGTAATGATCAGCTGGTCTCTCCCGCTTTCACGCATGATGTTCAGAAGATTGGTTCGTTTAAACGCGCTGTATCTCCATTTTGTCAGGACAATATCCTGATCGTCGGGGGCAAGCTCCTTGATGACTTTTTCCTCGTAAGGGCCGCTTTTAAGCCCCGGACCCCAAAAGTCTGTCAGAAGGGCACGATCGGCCGGATCTTGGCTCCCCGGCTGAGCGGTATATACGACCGGAATACCGAGCGCCTTGCACTGCTCTTTTAATTTGCTGATATTGGCCGCCGCATCCGTGATCGGGGACTCTCCCTTCATAAAGGCATCGACGAAATAATTTTGCATGTCATGAATTAAAAGCACCGCGCGTTTAGGATTAAGATTCCATGATACTTTATTTTTCGGCATATCTGACGCTGTTGGCAGCGCATATGCAGGAATAGCCGGAATAGCCATGTAAACACTTCCTTTTATGATTATAGTTCGATTTGGGCAGGCTTCAGTTTTTGGGCGATCGTTTCCCGAAGGTCCTTTTTACTGACCTTCCCGACGCCCGTTTGCGGGAATGAGCTGATAAATTCAATCCGGTCGGGAATTTTATACGCAGCAAGTCCCCGTTTTCGCAAAAACGCTTTCAGCTCTCCCGGTTTTGGCGTTTCTCCTTTTGGTATGACGAACACACAGGACCGCTCGCCGAGAAAATCATCTGGCATTGACACCATGGCTGCATCATGAACGGCAGGATGGGCAAGAAGATGGTTTTCTACCTCCTCAGCGGCGATTTTTTCACCGCCCCGATTGATTTGATCTTTCGCACGCCCCTCGACGACGATATAGCCGGACGGCGTCAGTCTGACGATATCGCCTGTTTGATAAAAACCGTCAGCGGTAAATGACCTTTCATTATGCTCAGGCGCTTTATAATAACCGCGGATCGTGTAAGGACCGCGCGTAAGCAAATGGCCGGTTTCGCCGGGTTCTACATCCCGTCCGTCATCATCTATCACCCGCACCTCGTCAAATGGTGACATCGGTTTACCTTGAGTGTTGACGATGATGTCCTCAGGATCATCCAGTCTCGTATAATTCACCAGGCCTTCCGCCATACCGAAAACCTGCTGGAGCGTGCACCCGAACGCGGTCTTCACCCTGCGGGCCGCCTCGGCGCTGAATTTCGCGCCTCCCACTTGCAGCACTTGGAGACTGGATAAATCATTTCGGCGTGAACCCGCAGCTTCCATCCACACCATCGCAAGCGGCGGAACGAGCGCGGTAATGGTCACATTTTCTTGTTCAATCAAAGGGAAGCAATCATCAGGACTCGGCGTCGGTGATAAGACAACCCGTCCCCCCGCATATAAAGTTCCCAGAACACCCGGTGAGCTGAGCGGATAATTATGTGCAGTCGGCAGGGCAGCCAAATAGACACTTTGATCATCGAGTCCGCAAATTTCCGCACTGAGGCGCAAACTGTATATGTAATCATCATGGGTTCGGGGAATCAGTTTGGACAGCCCTGTGCTGCCTCCGGACAGCTGCAAAAAGGCAACCTCCGCCGGGCTTACTTCCTCCAGCCGAAGAGGCTCCGTATGCAGGCGGCTCAGCTGCTGGAATTCTTCAGCCTCTCCCGCCACAATCACATGTTCCAAAGACGGAAGCTTGTCTTTTACCTGCCTTGCAAGGCCTCTGTAATCAAATCCTGAATGCGTATCAGGAATGATGTAGGCTTTCGCCTCTGCAAACTCACAAAAATACGTAATCTCACTGCTTCTATGGGAAGGCAGCGCAAAAACAGGCAGCGCCCCCAAGCGGAACAGCGCGAAAATCACTTCAAAAAACTCAGCTATATTCGGAAGCTGTATCACGACCCGGTCTTCTTTTCGAATTCCGAGCTTGTACAGGCCGGCCGCTAAACGATCTGCTCTTTCATCTAATTCTTTGTAGCTCCAATGTGCGTCTCCGCATGTAACGGCAGTACAATTTCCATATAAAGCGGCCCGCTCTTTCAGCACTCCTCCGAAGGTTTCACCCTTCCAGCAGCCGTTTTTGCGGTATTGATCCTCTAACTCTTTCGGCCACGGCGTAAATCCAGTCAGCACGATCCATTTCCCCTTTCTCCATTACATGTCATCTTGATAAAGCCCCATCGCGCGGAGCATCGTGCGGAATTTAGCAGATGTCTCGTCCAATTCATCCTGAGGTTTTGATCCGGCGACAATTCCGGCGCCTGCAAACAGGCGGAGAGAACGCGCTTCCGCCTCTGCGCAGCGCAGTGCGATAATCCATTCTCCGTCACCTTCCGCATCACACCAGCCTGCCATTCCCGTATAAAATCCGCGGTCAAACGGTTCAATATCAAAAATCGCCTCCCGTGCCGCATCTGTCGGCGTTCCGCATACCGCCGGAGTCGGATGAAGAGCAATAGCCAGCTCAAGTGAAGTCGTTGACGGATCAGAAAGCTCTCCCCTCACCTCGGTTGAAAGGTGCCACATGGCCTCCGTTTGGATGAGCGACGGTTTATCCGGCACATCAAGTTCCCGGCAGAACGGTTTAAGGGCAGCGGCAACGGCAGCGACGACAACGGCATGTTCATGCAGGTCCTTGGCTGAAGCCAGCAATTCATCCGCTCTTCTTTGATCCTCAATCGGATCTGCACTTCGCGGTCTTGAGCCCGCCAAAGGATTGGACATAATCTCCGTTCCGGTTTTAGAAAGAAGCAGCTCAGGGCTTGCGCCGAAAAGTGTTTTCCGCGTCTCTGATGTTCCTGTCACATCTGCGGCAAACGTATAGCCGTGCGGATTGTGCTGCGCCAAATGCTTAACGGCCTGATGAATATCAATATCCTTTTCTGCGGTCAGAAGGAGCGTTCTTGACAGCACAATCTTACTGAGCGGGCCGTCCGTAATGTTGAAAACGCCTTTCTCCACACCGCTCATGTAGCCCTCAGGCTCCGGCACGGGCAAAATGTCGTATGTATTTCTCTGCGGTTTTTCAGGTGTAATTGGCATAAATAAAAGCGATTCGGCCAAATGAACGTCTCTCGGGACAAAAAGCTGTGAAGCCTTTGTGCCGTCAAAAGGAATGGCCCCTGCCACAATCGGATGTTTTATACCGGAGCGTTTCGCCTGATCAAGCGTACGCATTACACGTTCAGGCAGCGTGTCCAGCTGCGAATCGGCCTCTGCTTCCGGCACCTTCGCAAATATCCCTTCCGCAAGCATCGTGCTGCGGGGGGAAGCTAAAAAGAATGCCCCTGGCTGATAAGCTTCAAGCACCTCTTTTGCTGACATCTCCGTCAATAAATGTTGGTTTGACATGTCCGTACCTCCTTATCGTGAATCAAACGCCTAAAGTAGCGCCGCCATCGACGCATAAATCGTGCATCGTAATATGATTTGCCTGTTCAGAGGCTAAAAAAAGAATGGCATTTGCAATATCAGAAGGCTTTGCCAGTTTTTTCAGCGGAATTCCTGTTTTATATGTGTCGAGAGAGCCTGCAATTACATCTCTGGCCCCATTTTCATTCTGCCAAAGCGCCCTCTGCATTTCCGTTTCGGTTGAACCGGGAGACACGATGTTGCAGCGGATGTTATATTCCGCAAGCTCCAGTCCGAGGCATTTCGTAAACATGACGGCTGCCGCTTTTGACGCGGCATAAGCAGCCATGGACGCCCGAGGTACGCCGGCCGCATTTGATCCGACCGTAACGATGACGCCTTTTTTTCGCTCTATCATGTACCGGCTGACTGCGCGCGAGACGTTAAACACGCCGGTTGTATTGACGGAGAATGTTTTTGCCCAGTCTTCGTCGCTGAGGGAATGGATCAGCCCCGGCCGAAGCACTCCGGCGACATTGACCAGTATCTCAATAGGCCCCATCTCACGTTCAATTGCCGCAGTAACATCGTTTACAGCAGCACTGTCCGATACATCAGCGGTAAAAGCTTGAGCGCGCACGCCTTCACTTTGAAGTCTTTCCGTAAGCTCTTGAAGCTTCTCTTCATTCGTATCTATAGCGGCCACATTCACGCCTTGTTCAGCAAGGGCCAGCGCCGTTGCTTTTCCAATGCCTTGAGCGGCGCCGGTGACGAAAGCGGTTTTCCCTTTCATTCCCAATGCGTCCATATCATCATACCCTTCCTGTATTGATAATGATTATCATTATCAATTATGATTCAAGACAATCATATCCAAATCAAATCTCTCAGTCAATTAGAAATTTGGAATCAGCCGTTTTTAGTCCGAAGTACCCGTTTTTTTCAGACAGATGAAAATGAGGTATGAGGCCCGCCCGGATTTAGGGCAAACCGCAGGGCCCGGCTGATTAATACCGGGAGAACGGAAATATGGCCCTCGCCCTCAAACTCGCGGTATTCGGCACGCACTCCTTTGCTCTCAAGCTCTGATAATACCGAAAACAGTGCTTTTGCATGCTCGGGAATCCGGCTCTTATGGCTTTTTTCAATTTCTCCGGCCGCTAAGAGAACGCTTACGTCAAGCTCTGCATCCCGCAGGCGTGCTGCAAAGCGCTCCGCCTCTTCTTGGATGAACCGTTTGTTCCAATGAATGGACGGGCTTCCTGCAATATAGGTCTGGAACAGCTCAGGTCTTGTTAAAAGCACTTGCAGCACAAAAAGGCCGCCCAATGAATGGCCGAAAATCGTCTGTCTGCCTGTGTCGATGCGAAAATCGCGCTCCACTTCAGGCTTTAATTCTTCCTCAATAAATGACAAAAACTCTTCTGCTCCTCCATGCTCAGGCCACGCCGCCCCTTTCGGATGCACCGGCAGCTCTGATTCGGGCAGAGGCAGCGTAAAATCACAGTGGCGCACGGCAGAAAACGGCTGGTCAGTCGGATAACCGATTCCGACAATCACAGCAGGAACAACACCTGTTTTCTCAGGCCGGCGGCTTTGCACCCGTAAAGCCTCCGCCATCGTTCCGAACACGGAATTGCCGTCAAGCAGGTAAATGACGGGGAAACCGGACGGAGGCGGTTCTTCCAGCGGACTGGACAAAAAAATTTGATATACACGGTCTCCTTTCCGAGAACGCATCTTTCTCACTTCTGTACCCGGAATCGTAAATTGCCCGCCCGTCACAATTTCCTGCTTTGTTTTTTTTCCGTCCATAATCAGTCCATCCCCTCTTTATTAATTGCTTTATATATACTTATTGATAATGATTTTCAATATCAAAAGACACCTCAAATAATAGATTTTTTGCCAAACAAAGTCAATGGATTTCCATATAAAAAAGGCACCTTACATCAATAAGGTACCTAAGCACTATTGCGTGATATGAATTAATCCCATACGAAACGCTGATTTTTCCACGGATCACCCCTCATATGATAGCCGTTTTTCTCCCAAAAACCGGGGTGGTTTTCCTTCGTGAATTGGATGCCGCGCAGCCACTTGGCGCTTTTCCAAAAATAGAGATGGGGAAAAACGCCTCTGAGCGGATAGCCGTGCTCCGGCGTTAAAGGCTCACCGTTATGGGCGTATGCGAGTAAAGATGTTTCCCGTGTGAAATCGGAGAGCGGCAGATTGGCGGTCCAGCCTTCCTCGGCGTGAAGAATGACGTATCCCGCTTCTTTTTGCACCCCCGCTTTCTCAGCGATATCTTTTGCCCGCACTCCTTCCCATACATTGTCAAGCCGGGACCAGCCCGTTACGCAGTGAATATCATTTTCTGATTCGGTTTTCGGAAATGATGATTTTATATCTTCAAAGCTTAACAGCATCGGCTGATCAACAAGACCGTAAACTTGCAGGTTCCACTTTGACAAATCTTCATAGTAAGGAACATTTCCGGCGTGCAGCACGGGGAATTTCGTGGTGACATTTTGGTTGGGCGGCACTCTTTCCGATTGTGCTGTTTGTTTCGTTTTCCCGAAAAACATATGGCACCTCCATTTTTGTAAACCTTCGAAAAAATCATGTTGACAATTATTTTTGCTTCCATTACGCTATTCTGGTACAAGTATAAGGGGGAAAACAGATGAATCAACGTAAACTTCGTGCCGGCGATATGGCGCTTATCGGGATGTTTGCCGCACTGATGGGTGTCGGCGCCAACATTACATCAATGGCTCCCTTTTTGCAAGTTGCGGGAATTCCTTTATCTCTTCAGCCGTTCTTTTGTCTGTTAGCGGCGATGCTTCTCGGCAGCAGGCGCGCAGCCATTGCGATGACGGTTTATGCACTGGCCGGATTAGCCGGGGCACCCATTTTTGCTCAATTCTCAGCGGGCTTTGCCCCATTTCTCGGAAAAAGCGGCGGATTTATTCTCGCTTACATTCCGGCAGCATTTGCCGCAGGCTGGCTGTTAGAAAGAAAAGCTGAGCCCGGCCGGTTTCTTTATATCGCAGCTTCTCTCATCGGGACCGGCGTCATTTATGTGATCGGCACGACTTATATGTATATTGCGCTGAAACTGTGGCTTCATGCGCCGATCAGCTATGGTACAGCCTGGTTTTATATGGTTTGGTTTTTCATAAAAGATATCATCTTAGCCATTTTATTGGCTTTTATTGCACCCGCCATTTATCGTTCTATTCATAAAGCGACAGGTTTCAAAAGAAATCATACGTCATCCATATAAGAACGGCCAAAAAGGCTCCCTGATAAGGGAGCCTTTTTTCACAGAACAAGCGCAGCAATCCAGCCGAATAAAATAAGCGGAATGTTGTAAAAGATGAACGTCGGTACGCACGTATCCCAAATGTGGTGATGCTGTCCGTCCGCACCGAGGCCTGAAGTCGGGCCAAGCGTACTGTCACTTGCAGGAGATCCGGCATCTCCAAGCGCAGCGGCCGCCCCGATCACCGCAATTGTTGCCATCGGACTGAAACCGAGCTGAACGCACAGCGGCACAAAAATGGTGGTAATGACAGGTACAGTTGCAAATGAAGAACCGATTCCCATTGTGATTAACAAACCGACAATCAGCATCAGGATCGCGCCCATTGATTGGCTGTGGCCGATAAGGCCTGTTGACGTTTTTACTAATGAGGCTACATCGCCTGTTTTATTCAATACATTTGAAAAACCTGCCGCAACGAGCATGACAAAGCCGATAAAAGCCATTAGGACCATGCCGTCTGTTATCAGCTTATCAGCTTCATTGCGTTTCATCGCACCGGTGACAAACAGTGTAAACAGGCCGGCAAGCGCCCCCATGATCATACCCTCTACTCCCAACACCTGTGAAAGATAGAGCTGAACCCCAAGTGACACAGCAATCGACAAAACGGCGATCGCTATGCTTTTTTTCGTATAAGGGGAAGACGATAATCCGGGAATTTCTTTCATTTCATATTTTTTCGGCTTACGGAAGAAGATAACAGCCAAAATTAAGCCGACGACCATTCCCGCCGTCGGGATGATCATGGCATAAGGAATATCGCCGAGCGGCACCTTTAAACCGGCAGATTCCATATTGTCTCTCAGCATGCCCTGAAAAATCTGACCGAAACCGACAGGCAGAACTATATACGGCGCCGTCAGACCGAATGTCATCACACACGCGACCAATCTGCGGTCCATTTCAAGTTCATTAAATATTTTCAAAAGCGGCGGAATCAGTACAGGAATAAACGCGATGTGAACGGGCACCACATTTTGCGAAAAACATGAGATGATTAAAATAATCAGGACAATTAACACTTTAGAGAGTGCTTTTTTTCGTGTATCTTCCTTTTTTCCGATTAATTTGACAGACGCTTCAACCATTGCATCAGGAAGCCCCGTCTTCGTTAACGCTGCGGCAAACGCACCGAGAAGCGCGTAGCTGACAGCGACAGTGGCATTGCCGCCGAGACCGTCCGTAAAAGCCTTCACCGTCTCGCCGAGCCCCAAACCTCCTGTCAGGCCGCCGGCCAACGCCCCGATCATTAAGGCTATGATTATATTGACACGCAGCAGGCTTAATACGAGCATAAGCAGCACTGCGACAACAACAGCATTCATGATATTCCCTCCAAAAATCCTTTAGTTTGCTAATGTAGTAGATAATTAAAGTTAACATATATTCTGCGCTTTAGTCAACTAAAGATTTTGGAAATCAAAAACCCGCTGCTCCAGGGCAGCGGGCTGCGGTTATGCTTGGGGCGTAAATCGCTCGGCCAATGTAGCCAAGGTCCTTGCCATGACGCCGGTTGCGCCGGACGGCCCGAAGCACGTCGCCTTATTGGCTGTTGCCGTCCCGGCAATATCGAGATGAACCCAAGGCGTGTTCTCGGCAAATTCGCCGATAAACGTTCCCGCCATAATCGCGTGTCCTTCCCGTCCCGGCGAATTATTCAGATCGGCCATCTGGCTGTTTCTCACCCGTTTTTTATCCTTTTCTGTAATCGGCAGCTGCCAGATCGGCTCTCCGCATTCTTTTGCCGAGTCGGCGACCTGCTCATAAAAGGCCGCGTGGTTTGTCATGGCGCCGGTCGTCTCCGTTCCTAACGCGACCACCACGCCCCCCGTTAAGGTTGCAACGTCTACGAGGACAGATGCCCCGTGATGCTTGGCATATGTAATGCCGTCTGCCAGCACGAGCCGCCCTTCCGCATCGGTGTTTAAAATTTCAATGGTTTTTCCGCTGAGCGACACGATGACATCATCGGGCTTCATGGCATCGCCGGAGATCATATTGTCCGTTGACGGAATGACGGCAAGCACATTTTGTTCAGGACGAAGTTCCCCGATAATCTCCATTGCGCCTAAGACGGAAGCTGCGCCTCCCATATCGCTTTTCATGCCTACAATGCCTGTTTTCGGCTTAATGGAATATCCGCCCGTATCAAACGTAATCCCTTTTCCGACAAGGCCGATGACATCTTCCCAGTTTTCTTTGCCCTGATATTTAAGGACAATCATTTTCGGCGGTTCAGTCGAGCCTTTGTTGACGGCGAGTAATCCGCCCATCCCGAGCTCTTCCATCTCATCCTTCTCTAAAATTTCACATTCAAAATCATATTTTGCCGCAAGCTCAGCGGCATATGACGCCAAATCAGTCGCCGTGAGCATATTTCCCGGCATATTCACAAGCGTTCGGGCCGAATTCGTTCCTTGCCCGTATGCCGCGCCGACGTTCAGGCCGGCCTGCACTTCCCGCAGATCTTCATCCGTCACCGCCCAGACGGAGGTTAACTCCTGATCAGGCTCATTCGATTTATGTTTATAATCCTGCACCTCGTAAACAGCAAGCAGACAGCTTTCAGACAGCGCGTGAGCGGCATCAGCTGCCGGCACCTCGCTTGAAACAAACGTATCAAACAGTACAGACACTTCTTGTTGTTTGTCTTGATGTATTTGCTGAAATACGCGGGCAAAGCATTCTTTTGTATCTTCAAACGAGTAATTCGCTTCTCTTCCTAACCCGATAAAATAAATACGTTTCATACCTGTGCCGAGCGGAGGGTATACTTTTGATACACGATTTCGTTTCGCAGACACATCACCGTCCTTTAACAGCTGTGTCAAATGTCCGTTCAGTTCATCATCCAATTCCTTCGCGATTCCGTTAAGCCTGCTTTTTTGAAAAAGTCCGACGACCAGTGTTTCAGGATGCTGCAGTTGATCAGCCGCATAAAACATGAACACACACTCCTTAGGTGGGTATTTGTTATGTAAAATGGTATAATGATAAAACATTTTTCCATTGATTTTATTTTACCAAACTATGGCCGTTTCCTGCAGTTTTTCGTTTCCATTTGACTGTTTTATATAGAAAGGATGTCACATATGGATGTATTTATGAATTTTCCTTTACTGGCGAGCTTTGCTGCAATTATCTTTGCCCAAGTTGTAAAAGTGCCCATTCAATTTATCGTATCCAAAAAACTTGACTGGTCCCTTGTGACAAGCACTGGCGGCATGCCAAGCTCGCATTCCGCTGCCGTAACGGCGCTGTCTACGGGCATAGCTTTGGAAAGCGGTCTGGATTCGCCTCTGTTTGCAGTCGCCGCGATTTTCGCCGTCATTACGATGTTTGACGCCACCGGTGTAAGGCGCCATGCGGGCGAGCAGGCGACGGTCATCAATAAACTGGTCATTGATTTTAATCGATTTGTCAGCGAGGCGAAGGATTTTCCGAAGGCGGAGGAGAAAGAAAAACAGAAAAAATTGAAGGAGCTGCTCGGCCACCAGCCGATTGAAGTGTTTTTCGGCGGTCTGACCGGCATTGTGCTGACCTTGATTTTAAATTATTTCTTTATGTAAAAAAACGCTTCAGCGAGTGCTGAGGCGTTTTTATTCTTTAACGGTTTTATACTGGTTTCTGAATACTTGTAAAGACTTTGTTTCATTCAGCTTTACTAATTCTTTCTCGGTAACCGTTCCGTTACCTTTTTTTACGATATAAACATCCAGTGTTTTTTTGCCCCAGTTGTTATAAACTTCCTTCACAGTGTCAAAGTAGAGATCAAGACGGCTGCCTTTTATTTTTGAACCGGTGTCAGCCACTACTCCGTACCCGTAATTCGGGATAAACAAAATGGTCCCGATCGGAAAAACAGACGGATCGGCGGCAACCGTAGAATATAAATCACGTTTGACCTTCACGCCTGAATATGTAATGCCGTACTGCGGGTGGCCCGGGGATTTCCCCGTTGATTCCGCCCCGGCCGTATATCCGGTTGCAGTCACCTTATGTGACGGATAGCGTTTCCAATCAAAAGCTTCTTCCAATGGCTTTACTTCGCCTGAAGCCTTCCTTTTCGGATGATCCTGTAATGACTGAAGCGGGATACGTATTTTCTCCAATTGTTCCCCATGATTTTTAATCATCCAGTTCGACAGGTCCTTCGCTTCCACTCCGGTGATGGCAAAGTATGTGGCGTTACATGCACCCAAAAAGAGCACGATCATGAATATGCGCCTGATTATCGTCAATATCAATCACCTCTCCTCCGAGTCATTGTTCCCAACTCGGGGAGACACTATACAAAAGCGGCATCATACAAAAAAAGCTTTCTCAAATAAGAAAGCGAGCTTAAAACATTTGATATCCTCTTTTTCTAAGCGCCTTAATCGCAATGCCTGACATAATAGCTCCGGCCAGTCCGCCGGCCAAAATCACAACATCGGCGATCGCTAATGACATCACGCGCTGAAACAAGCTTTGAAAAGATTCTCCCGGGGCCTGCACGTAACTGATCATCTTTTTATTGCTGATAATGAAAAGGCATACAATCGGATATACAACAGCCATAATCCAAGACATCCTCAGCAGCATGTTTAACAGAAAGCCAATGCCGAAAAACAAAACAAAAAATAAAACAATTGAGATGATGACGACAGGCAGACTAATCATAAACAACCACCCCCCTAAAGCACTTTCAGTGTACCTCGGGGGCGGTAAAAAAGTCAACGTCTGGAAAAATCAGCGTCTCTCTTTGCCGCTTCCCTGGCAGGAGGGACATGTTTCGGAGCCGCCAAGAAGCAATTGAAAATAACCTTTACCAGAGCAGAACGGGCACGCGGCCACAGTGCTTTTTGCTGTCGTTTTCATGCGGATCACCCTTTTTTCTTAATTTTCTGATAATATAACATATCTCATTGTCAAGCACCAAGTCAGAAGATGTGACAAATCATTTGATGTAAGCGGAAACATCTTATTTTTACTTCTGTATCCTTTTCGTTCCGCCATTTTTTAAAAGAAATAAAAACCCGCGCCTGCGGGTTTTCAGAAGAATTTAAATTTCCCTTTTTTCAGTGTCAGACCGAGTCCTCCGATCATAAACAATGAACGGTTGTCGATTACCTTTTTCATAAAGGACGCCGGCGTGCCTTTCAGCTTCTTGCCGTAAACGACTCCGACCGCGTTATGCTCTCCGAGGGAAGCTACCGTTCCTTTAATATCCGGCTTGAATTCTTCAAGCTGGCCCCCTTTCATCAAGCGGCCTAAGTTTTTAGCGACTGTTTCCCCTTGCTGCATCGCAATCTGCGCAGTCGGCGGATAAGGCCGTTCCGTCTCTTCATTTATAAAAAGGGAGCTGTCGCCGAGAATAAAGACATTATCATGACCGGGCGCCCGAAGATCAGGGTTCACCTTGACACGGCCGCGCATGTTTTCAAAACCTGCTTCCTCCACGATCGGATGTCCGCGCACACCTGCCGCCCACACAACGGTCTGCGATTTAATTTCTTCAGGCTCTTCGTCTTTTTTTCCGACCATGACACCGTCTGCCCTGCATTCTTGAACAGCAGTGCCGATTTTAAACTCAACGCCTTTCCCTTCAAGATAATGGACGGCGTAATCTACAAGCTCTGGATCAAAGCCCGGCAGGACAGTCGGGGCAGCCTCGACGCAGACGATCCGGGCCAGGCTTTCATCAACATCATAATTTCTGCATAGCTCCGGCATGCGGTTGGCAAGCTCACCCAGAAATTCAATGCCGGTAAAACCCGCGCCGCCGACGACAATGGTTAAGCGGTCGGGACGCTTTTCAGCCTCAGTATTGTATGTCGCAAATTGCAGCTCAATGTGTTCCTTCAACCGGCGCGACGTATTGATATTAGCAATCGGAAATGCGAATTCTTTTAAACCTTTAATACCGAATGTTTCCGGAACGGCGCCAAGCCCGATGACAAGATAATCGTATGGAATGTCTCCATTTGAAAGGCTCACTTTTTTATTTTGAACATCAATCGCTTTCACCGTATCCTGCACAAACTTGACACGCGATTCATTTATCACATCTTTTATTTGATATCTGCAGCGGTCATGGTGCAGCGTTCCTGCACTCGCCTCATGCATCCATGTCGTCTCATAATGATAGTTGTGCTTATTGACTAAAGTAATCTCAGCATCATTTGCGCTGATATGCTTCGGAAGCCTCGTCACTGTCATTAATCCACCATAACCTGCACCTAAAACCACAATTTTGGGTTTATTCAATGCCATCACATCCACCTTCTTTTTTTTGCTGTTAGACGCATTATCAAATCAACATTTGTAATAGCTTCAGCTTATTGGCGGGATTTTATGAAATGAATTATAAATTTTTTAGAAAACCGCACATGTCTGCATATCACCATACTATCCGGGAGAAACGGAAAACATTCAGGAAAAAACAGAATGGAATTTGTCCCCATCTTAGCGGCGGCATGAATATTTTTCAAGAATGAAGCGGCCGAGCGGGTTTCTCCACTCGTCATAGTTTCAAATTGTATGTTATAATTAATAACAATTTTCATTTAGGAGGCAATTTGGTATGCAAGAGGATTCAAAGGTTTACGATATTACGGTTATCGGCGGCGGCCCGGTCGGCCTGTTTACTGCATTTTACGGGGGAATGAGACAGGCAAGCGTCAAAATCATTGAAAGCCTGCCCCAGCTTGGCGGCCAGCTCAGCGCGCTGTATCCTGAAAAATATATTTATGATGTAGCCGGATTCCCGAAAATCCGCGCACAAGAGCTCGTGAATAACCTGAAAGAGCAGATGGAAAAATTTGATCAGACAATCTGCTTAGAGCAAGCCGTTGAATCAGTTGAAAAGCAAGCAGACGGCGTGTTTAAGCTTGTAACGAACTCAGAAACGCATTATTCAAAAACAGTGATCATCACTGCAGGAAACGGAGCATTTAAGCCGAGAAAGCTTGAGCTTGAATCAGCTGAACAATATGAAGGAAAGAACCTTCATTATTTCATTGACGACCTCAATCAATTCGCGGGCAGACGCGTTGCGGTTCTGGGCGGCGGAGATTCCGCAGTGGACTGGGCGCTTATGCTTGAGCCGATTGCGAAAGAAGTAAGCATCATTCACCGCCGCGACAAATTCCGCGCGCACGAGCACAGTGTAGAAAACCTGCATAATTCTAAAGTAAAAGTGCTTACGCCGTTTGTTCCGACTGAGCTTGTCGGTGAAGACCGGATTGAGCAGCTCGTGCTTGAAGAAGTGAAAGGCGACCGTAAAGAAATTGTCGAAATTGATGACCTGATCGTAAACTACGGCTTTGTTTCTTCTCTTGGCCCGATTAAAAACTGGGGACTTGAAATCGAAAAAAACTCCATTGTGGTGAAAAGCACAATGGAAACTAATATTGAAGGCTTCTTCGCTGCGGGAGACATCTGCACATATGAAGGAAAAGTAAAACTGATCGCCAGCGGTTTCGGCGAAGCGCCGACAGCCGTGAACAACGCAAAGGCTTACATGGACCCGAAAGCGCGCGTCCAGCCTCTGCATTCCACAAGCATGTTTGAAAAATAATAATAAAAAAGAGTCTGTGTCATCTTGGCACAGACTCTTTTTTATTTAAACATCCAAATATAATTCATGACCGTTCCGACAACGAGCGCAATGACAAGTGCTGACACGACCCAGATCGTTCCTAAAATAATCCGATCCTGAATTTTTTGGGCTTTTGGATTGTGTTCGTGCTGCTCTTGGTTCACACCGAACCCTCCCTCTTGTTTCTTCCCTATCTATAAAGACAAACAGTTGATCTGAAAATCCAATACCACTATGATAACCAAACTCCGTACGGATGACAAGCCGCCGGCATTCGCCTTACCATAAAGAAACATGAAAATATTTGACATCAGCTACAAAACGAAGTACATTATAAAAAGACGAACATTTTATTTGTTTATTAATTTTATCATTCGTTTTTAGGGGTGTTATGTATGGAAAACGCATTTGATTATGAAGATATTCAATTAATTCCTGCAAAGTGTATTGTGAACAGCCGATCTGAATGTGATACATCCGTGACATTGGGCGGGCACACATTTAAGCTTCCGGTCGTACCGGCAAATATGCAAACGATTATAGATGAGAACATCGCAATTTGGCTTGCGGAGAACGGTTACTTTTATATCATGCACCGTTTTGAGCCGGAAAAACGGTTATCCTTTGTCCAAGACATGAAAGCGCGCGGGCTTATTTCTTCCATCAGTGTCGGCGTGAAGGAAAATGATTATGTCTTCATCCGGGAATTAAAAGAACAGCAGCTAGTGCCGGATTACATCACAATTGACATCGCCCACGGCCATTCCAATGCCGTGATTGAGATGATTCAATTTATTAAAGAGAATGTGCCGGAAAGCTTCGTCATTGCAGGCAATGTCGGAACGCCGGAAGCCGTAAGGGAATTAGAACGCGCGGGTGCTGATGCGACAAAAGTGGGAATCGGTCCAGGGAAGGTTTGCATCACAAAAATAAAAACAGGTTTCGGAACGGGAGGATGGCAATTAGCCGCACTCCGCTGGTGCGCAAAAGCGGCGAGCAAACCGATTATTGCAGACGGCGGCATACGCACGCACGGCGATATCGCGAAATCAATCCGCTTCGGAGCAGCAATGGTCATGATCGGATCACTGTTTGCCGGACACGAAGAATCACCGGGAAAAACGATTGAAATAGACGGAAAGCTGTATAAGGAATATTTCGGTTCCGCTTCCGAATATCAAAAAGGCGAGAAGAAAAATGTTGAGGGCAAAAAAATGCATGTCGAGCATAAAGGCTCTTTACAAGACACGCTGACTGAAATGGAACAGGATCTGCAATCCTCAATTTCTTACGCCGGCGGAAACAAGCTTGAGGCGATTCGAAATGTTGATTACGTCATCGTGAAAAACTCGATTTTTAATGGCGATAAATTTTAAACAGCAATTACAAAAAAGACATTCATGTATTGAATGTCTTTTTAAATATTATAATAGAGAACAATACTGGACAAAAGATTAATGAGAAAGATAAGCAAAAAAACGTAGCGAATCATTTTATGAAAAGGGGCAAATAAAAAAATATACAATCCCGCTGCCCCAAAAGTAAGAACAGGAAATAACCACTCAAAGGATAAAGAAATGACATACCCTATGATCATAACAATCGGCACTCCGATCAATGATAATTTACTTCTCATATTCATTCTGCCCCTTCTACTTAAATATTGGTGTGATATAAGCCTCAACTATTGCCGCAGCGATAAGTAAACAAATAATGCACAGCACCATAATGCCCATATGTTTAAACATCGTAATCATAATCTTTTTTTGCTTAGAAAAGCACAGCCTAATGACCAGTTCAACACTCTTAAAACCAATAACGCCACTTAATAATAACGCAGGCACTTCAAAGATTCCATGAGGAATTAGCAGTAAAATAATCTGATAAAAAGGAACTCCGTTATGCAGGCTTTCTATAATCGAGCCGCTCAAAATAAACCCATTAGAAAACAAATAAAATATCGAGGTTAAACCAAAAGTAAAAAAACCTGCCGTTAAAAACAGACAAGCTATTGCATTATTCTTCAACAATTCAACTGCGCCTGCCGAACCGTTATAAGGCGCCGCGGAAAAAAAATCATCTGAAAACACTGCAGTAACCACACCGCCTATAAAAAACAGCAATGATGCGATCAAGGGGAAGAAGGACATCTTAACTGACTGCGAGATCCGGCTCATCATGTATATATACTCTCAGCCATTTCTTCAATTTCTTCTAAAGAATGCTGTGATGATTGATATTCCGCTGCAAAGATTCCCTCATGAATTATACCGATCGTATCACACAAAGAATGAGCAAGCTCCAGCAAATGAGTAGATAACAAGACTGTATTTCCTCTTTTTACGTACTCTTTTAATAACGTGCGTATGGTCTTCCCGCTTATTAAATCAATGCCGGTTAACGGCTCGTCAAGAATTAAAATTTTGGGCTGATGAATGAGTGCGGCCGCAATTGACAGTTTTTGTTTCATGCCGTGTGAATACGTTTTAATGAGCTGGTTCCCGTCTTGAGAAAGCTTTACTGTATCTAACATATTGTCAATATAATCATTTGTCTGTTGAGAAGGTACTTGAAACATTTCGGCTGTAAAACGTAAGTATTCAACTCCAGTTAAATAATCATATAAAAACGCATGGTCGGGTACAAATCCAATATCAGCTGATATTTGCCCTCCCTGCTCTGAATCCATCTCTTTTCCATCAATCAATACGTACCCGGAAGTTGGTTTAAGCAACCCGGAAATAATTTTTAATGTTGTTGTTTTTCCAACTCCATTTGTCCCTAACAAAGCATAGATTGAACCTTTTTTCACTTCAAAAGAAACATTTCTTAACACCTGTTTTTCACTATAATTTTTCTGTATATTCACCAATTTAATCATTGTTCGCAAACCTTTCCGCCATATTGATTCTTCGAAGAAAAAGAAACATGACTCCATAGTTTAATAGCGTGAACAGGATCAAAACACCTGAAGCCGAGTGAATCAGTATCGTTTCAAGTTCAGGTTTTTTATAAATCAGATATGTCGTAATTGCAGCTATTTGAAGCGACACAATGAAAATAAAGGAACCGTATAAATTGTTATACGTCTTTGCTTTTCCCGCTTCTCCAATTTCATAAAGATGTTCCCAGTTTTTCTTGGGATACAGCGCAGTGCTTGAAATTTGTGCAAGACTGTATAAAAAACCCGAACATACAAATACAATAAACAAGTAGATAGTCAGCGCCGCAGAAGATGGAAAAAACAAGGTTATCAAAATGGAGATAATGAACGAGTATATTAAAACCGAAAGATTATAAATACATACTTTCGGAAACACCATTTGCCAAGCATTTTTAATATTTCGATGAAACAGATGCTGATTTTTTATTTCTCCGTCAACTGACAATATTGTTTTCAGCGCATCTCCTACGAGCTGATAAGAAAAATTAGCAATGACGACCGAAGCTGAAACAATTGCAGCTGTTGAATATCCGGTAAAATGATGGGAAAGCAGCGGAATGCTAAAGCCTATAAACAACATTAACAGATAAAGCATACTGCCAAAATTCCTGATAAAAAAACCGTCTATTCTTAATAAGAACAGCAAATCCTTTTGAAAGATGGCACGAAAGATTTTATGCTTACTATTTAATTGCAGCCTCGGTGAAAAATCAGTTTTTGATAAATAAATATAAGGGATGAGATCCATTTTTTTCAGAGCAGCAGACCATATTTTAAACAGCCCTATGACCAAAAGCCCCGCAGCAGCCAGCGCTGTGACAAAGAACAGAACAGAATGTGCACGGAATGCTAAAAACACATATGGCGTATTCATTAATATTTGTTTAAAAGCTGGCGATTCCATAAAATCGGAGATGTCCCTCATTGTATGCCCGCCAAACACAAGAAGATAAACAATATACCCAATTACAAGCGGAATCAACAAACTGAAGGCAAATAAAATCCCTTTCATTACTTTAAAATAAAATAGTTTGCTCCATATATTTGTAAGAGCATATAAAACATATGAAAACAGCATAGATAAAAATAAGTTAAGACAAAAATAAACTGTTCCTAACATGAATACGGCAGCAGGATAAACTTTAGACATACCAGCACTGCTTAAAAATAAAAATAAAGGAAAAACAAAAAGGTACCAAATGATAATCGTTTTTTTGAGTGACTGCCCGATAAACACAGAAAACAGCTGTAAAAAACGAACTTTTTTTAATTGATGAATGACTTTACGCGTATCCAATAGAAACGCATGATGGTTTTCTTTAAAAAAGCCAGCCGACCAAAAAAGCTGCTCAAGCGAAACCGCTATTAAAACAAATTGCCCCCACGCTTTAACGGGAAGCTCAACCATTTTTGTTCCGAATACAATGCCGCATCCTAATAAAATCAAATAGAAACATATACAAGAAATAATGATAGCTGACAATAATTTGTTACTTAGATGAGGAATACTCCAATCTTCCTTCTTTTTACGAAATGATGACAGGGTATTATACTTGATAAGAGCAACTATTTGTTTTACTTTCATAATTTCATCCTTACCATATGTTTTTGGGGGAGAGGCTCTTTTTGCAGCTTGTCCAAAAAGAGCGGGTATTTATGAATTTACCTTACCAAGCGGCAGCGTATTTTTTGCCGTATTTCTTAATCATAGTTTTTGCCGTTGCTACAATAGCATAAGAAATAGCACCTGCGCCAGTGACAATACCGATTAAAGAGATGATAGACGCAATTGTAGACGCAGCATCAATAATATCAATTGCTTTTTTAGCAGCTGCTGCAGAGATACCAAGGGTTGAAGCTAATTCAGCATTTGCCGAAAATGTGTGAGCCGCTGCAACATTTAACTCTGTACCAGTTAATAAAAGTGCGTAAACTAATGCAGCAGCAGCAAGAGCTGCACCAAATAACAAGAAAGATTTTTTATTAGATTTCACTAAGTTCATCGTAACATCTCCTGTTCTTTTTTTAATCTATAATAAAATTCAGCCTCATTTGCTCTCCCCCGGGCTAAATCTTATCCACCATAAAATAATTAAAGAAAATAGTAATGAGCTTTAATAAAACAAAACTTCCTGTCAAAATAAGTCTCTTTCCTTTGTTCAAATCAGTCAATTTTCCGCTGACAACATACAAAGCCGCAATCGATATCAAAAAAAACGGGTCTAGCAGCTGCAAATCCAATGAAGTGCCGCTCGCTGAATATATAAGAGAGGAATCAGCAGTTAAGTAGTTTACAATCGCAAGAATAAACATTTTAAATGCCAAAATCAGAGAAGTTAAAGTGTATAGGAGAAGATATATTTTTTTTGGTTTTTTCGAACCAAGGATAAAAGCCACAACAAATAAAATAAATCCGCCAATCAAAATCTCTACAAAAGTCGTAAAAATCATAAAACCTTGCAGAAACATTACAATTGTACGCACACTTTTTTCCCCTACGTCATAGGTATTTTCTCCGACAGAAGAATAATAAGTGTTCAATATCTTATCTGAAATACTAAATTGGAAGAGTAATGAACAGATCAAAATGATGAAAAAAGCACTTAAAAAGATTTTTTTATTACTCAATTGACCTATCATATTACCATCCTTTTCTTACAAAATAATTTAAATATTCTATACTTTTACAACTTAGTTTATTCCTACGAAAAAATCAATACAATTTATATAAATTATGACTTTAGTATTATGATTCGAATAGGGTGTTTTCTCGAATTTCAGCACCAAATACTCTTTCTTTTTATTCAGATTTATAAACAATAATGTTTTGAACGAAAATCCAAAAAGGAGAATGATATCATTATTCTGCCTTTTGTTTCAATAACAATTGATTTAAATAGACTAGAAAGGAAAATCAATCAAAATGAAGAAGAAATAGAAGAATGATCTGAAGAGTTGAACAGCGTCACACTGACAAAATAGAAACATTGATGTTGACTGCTAAGATTCCCAGAGCAAACCAGGTGATTTTGCATTTATAGTTGACCTGGAGCCAGACTCACTCTAAAGGATTTAAGAAGACATATCAAATAGAGGAGGATATCATTTATTTAACTTTCGGATCAATAATCGCCAGCACCTGGTGATCGTCCCATTTTCCATTAATAATCTTCACATTTTCGCCCCCTGATCGACGGCGTGTTGTGCGGCATGACTCCAGCCTCAATCCGATGCAGTTTACGATCATGAAACGTATAATCGGTCACCAGCCTGACAGCCTTTTCCACTATGTCTTTCAGCATATGTATCCCCGTCCTTTTTTCGAGTACAAAAAAGCCTTCTTGAAAAAGGACAGATCCTTTTCAAGAAGGCATAGGATTGATCAGTCTAGCACTCTTCCGGCGTACCGGCGTTTTTGGCCGTGCGGAAAGAAGAACCGCAGCCGCATGATGCGATGGCGTTCGGATTGTCGATGGTGAAACCGCCGCCCATCATAGACTGCTTGAAATCGATGATGGTGCCGTTCATAATATCAAGGCTTTCGCTGTCGACCAGAACGTTGATGCCGTGCTGCTCGAACAAGCTGTCTTTTTCGCCTTTTTCATGCTCAAAACCCATTCCGTAAGACAGGCCGCTGCAGCCGCCGCCTTTTACGCCTACACGGAGAAACGCGTTTTCTTCTTCGTGCTCTTTCATCATATCTTTTATGTGCAAAGCCGCTGCTTCAGTAATTGTTACGGGAACACTCATGGTATGACCTCCTTTTTAAAACGGATGCTGTTATCTATTATAAACATGAAAGACCCAATTCTCAAACGAGCTGTTTACAGAAAATAGACGCCGTCACATACGGTTTCAGCAGGGCCCGTCATAAGGACATGTCCGTTGTCCTGCCAGTTAATCACTAGGTCGCCCCCGGCTAAATGAACAGTAATATCCTGATTCCGTTCGGATACACCGTTTAATACAGATGCGACAGCCGCTGCGCAGGCACCGGTTCCGCATGCCTGTGTAATGCCGGAGCCCCGCTCCCATACGCGAAAATGAAGCTCGTTGGCATTTACCGTTTCCACAAATTCGACATTGACGCCTTCCGGGAATCTCGGATCTTTTTCAATGACGGGTCCGAGCGTTGTCAAAGGCGCTTGATTGATATCTTCAATCGGAAAAACAATGTGGGGGTTTCCCATTGAAACAGCTGTTCCCGCGAGCTCCGCTTCTCCAAATGAGAAGGTTTCATTTATCGTCTGTTCATCCCCATTGCCCTCCATCGGCAGCTCTTTTTTTGTGAGGCGCGGTTCGCCCATATCAACTGCGACTTCACGCACAATTCCGTTTTCCTCTTTAATGTCTGCTTTCACTAGCCCTGACAGCGTTTCAATGAAAAAGGACGTTTCTTCTGTCAGCTTATGTTCGTATGCGTACTTTGCCACACAGCGAAGACCGTTTCCGCAGTTTTTTCCTTCTGAACCGTCATTATTGAAGATCCTCATTTTTACGGGTGCTTTCTCAGACGGGCAGATCAGAATCAATCCGTCTGAGCCGATGCCCGTATGAATGCTCGACACCTTTATGGCGATGTCAGCCAGCCGTTCTTCCGGCAGCTGTTCTTCAAATTGGTTCACATATATATAACTGTTTCCAAGACCGTGCATCTTGGTAAAACGAAATGAATTCATATCGGCCTCCAACTTTTTTTCTTTCTCTTAGTATAAAAGCTCTTTCTAGCGGACACAATACAATTATCCCCCGTTTTTCATACATAAAAGCTCCCTGCAATTATATGCAGGGAGCTTTTATCGTTTAAAACCAAAATCGTTGATGAATAAACGGGCAGAATAGTATAATAGGGCAGCTCACGAATTATCAAACACTGGAAGCGCTTAACAATGAATGAAGAAAACACATTTAATTCAAAAAAAGCTGCTGCATACGAGCAAATAGATGAAAATAGAAAAAAAGCCACAAATCGTGGCTTTTTTTTACGTTTAAATAAACATGCCGGCGATCGCGGCGCTGAGAAGGTTTGCGAGCGTTCCCGCAATGACCGCTCTCAATCCGAGACGCGCAATGTCCGAACGGCGGCTTGGCGCCAAACCGCCCAGTGTGCCGAGCATAATCGCAATGGATGAGAAGTTGGCAAAACCGCACAAGGCAAAGCTGATAATGGTAGACGTTTTTTTTGAAAAATCTGCAATATGGGGGCCGAAGTTTGAGTAAGCGACAAACTCATTCAATACAAGCTTTTGTCCGATATAGCTTCCGGCTCCCAGCGCTTCATGCCAAGGAACGCCGATCACAAATGCGATTGGAGAAAACACATACCCGAGAATGGATTCTAATGTAATATGTTTGAAACCGAACCAGCCGCCGATTCCGCCGAGAATTCCGTTCACAACAGCGATTAATGCGACAAACGCAAGCAGCATAGCGCCGACGTTCAAAGCAATTTGAAGACCTGTGGACGCGCCCTTTGCGGCGGCGTCGATCACATTCGCGGCGCCTTCACCTTCGTCCATATTAAAATCGCCTTTTACCGTCTGCGTTTTTTCCGTTTCCGGAATCAGTATTTTACCGAAGACAAGACCGGCCGGGGCCGCCATAAAGCTTGCCGCCAGCAAATATTCGATCGGAATGCCGAGCAGCGCGTAGCCGAAAAGAGTGGAGCCTGCTACAGCCGAAAGGCCGCTCGTCATAATCGTAAACAGCTCGGAACGTGTTAATCCGGCAATCAGCGGTTTAATGACAAGCGGTGATTCGGTTTGGCCGACAAAAATATTCGCTGCCGCTGCAAGCGATTCTGTTTTGCTTGTCCCAAGAAGTTTTGACAGCCCGCCTCCGATGACGCGGAAAATGAGCTGCATAATTTTCAGGTGATACAAAACAGCAATGAGCGCCGAGAAGAAAATAATGACCGGCAGAACGCTCAATGCAAATGCCGGGCTGCTGCCCACTTTCAAAAGAGGGCCAAAAATAAAGCTGATCCCTTCATTCGCATAATCAATGAGAAGCTGAACGCGGCTTGAAAACCATAAAAACACGGCCCGTCCCGCATCCCACTTTAACACGATGAATCCAAAGGCAATTTGTAAACATAAACCGACGATGACGGTTCGTACATTAATTTTGCTTTTCTTTTCTGATAACAAAAAAGCAATGGCTAATACAGCCGCTGCCCCGAGCAGCCCCCAAACTATATTCAATGAATCCACCTCTAAAATTTTATTTAAAAAAAGTCTTTATTAAGATAACAATATTTATTTTTGCTGTCTACAAATTTTTTGTTTTGCCAAAACTCGGAGCAATAAAAAAAGAGGCCCGCTCGGAGCCACTGATTAAAACATCGGATTTTCTTCTATGAATGTATATATGTTTTCAACAAGTTCAGCCGGCGTGTTCCCTGTGACCACTTCGCCGTTGACAAGGGCGAACATGGACTCCATGCATTTTCCGCAATAGCTTAAACAGCCGTATTCAAGCACGTCCAGATTCGGGTCCTTCTCCAATATCTCCCGTGCTTCCTGGGAACCGCGCGCTAAATTGCTGACACAGAATTCAATCATCGGATTCATGCGGTTTCACCTCACATATGTACCTTATCCTAACGGAATTTCCGCTTTTCGTCAAAGAGATGGTTTGGCGCAAGTATTATCGTAACATATTAATTCAAGGTAAAGGTTTTACTATTGTGCGCTTTCTGGTCAATTTGTAGGTTATTTTAAAACTATTATTGTGGTTTTAGATCAAATTCGATATAATTCTAGATGTTATTTTACATAGTTCGTTATTTTGTAACAACATTGACTACCATATTTTTCGGGCAAAAGGGGAATCATAATGAAAAAATTGGTCTTGATCGGCGGGGGTTACGGGAACATGCGGGTGCTTCACCGTTTATTGCCGAACCAGCTTCCGTCAGATATTTCAATTACGCTGATTGACAGAAATCCGTATCACTGCTTAAAAACAGAATATTATGCGCTTGCTGCCGGCACTATTTCTGATCATCATATCAGAGTGTCTTTTCCTGAACACCCGAATTTGGATGTTCAATACGGAGAGGTGTCTTTCATTGACACGAAAAATAAACAAGTGCTGTTCCATGACCGGGAACCGATTTCTTACGATGACGCGGTGATCGGGCTGGGCTGCGAGGATAAGTATCATAACGTGCCCGGCGCGCCGGAATACACATACAGCATTCAGACAATTGACCAATCACGCGCAACCTATCAAAGACTGAACAACCTCGGCGCAAATGCAGCTGTCGCTATCGTCGGAGCGGGATTAAGCGGCGTTGAGCTTGCCAGTGAATTAAGAGAGAGCCGTGACGATTTAAACATTATCTTATTTGACCGCGGTGAACTGATTTTATCAAGCTTTCCGAAACGGCTGAGCAAATATGTGCAAAAATGGTTTGAGGAACACGGAGTCACCATTATCAATAAAGCGAATATTACACAAGTGGAAGACGGCATCGTGTATAACCACGGCGAAGCCATTCACGCCGATGCCATCGTGTGGACGGCCGGAATTCAGCCGAATCAGGCCGTAAGAGACTTAGATGCAGAAAAAGACGCACAAGGCCGCGTCGTGTTAACACCGCACCACAATATTCCGGGCGATGAGCATGTATACGTCGTCGGCGATTGCGCAAGCCTTCCGCATGCGCCCAGCGCCCAGCTGGCCGAAGCCCAGGCTGAACAAATCGTACAAATTCTACAAAAACGCTGGAACCAGGAAGAGCTGCCGGAAACGATGCCGCAGTTTAAGCTGAAAGGCGTGCTCGGCTCACTCGGAAAAAAAGCGGGCTTCGGCCTTGTCGCCGATCGTCCGCTGATCGGGCGTGTGCCGCGCTTGTTAAAATCCGGGCTTTTATGGATGTACAAGCATCATAACGGATGATAAAAGCAAAGCCGCTGATTGGCCGTCAGCGGCTTTTTTCTATGGGCCAGGTACGTAGCCGCGCTTTTCCATTTCTTCATATATATCTTTTAAATTCGGATTCCCTTCCCCCACAATGACATCCTCCACTAAAACGAGCGGATAAAAGAATTCATCGCTTCTGATTCGTTCCGAGAGCTCTTGAATGCCTTCTTGTTGAGGCGGTTCATTAATATCAATATACTGCATCCTAAATGGCTGATCAGGATATTTCCGCTTCAGCGCCGCCTCCAGCCATTCAAAGGTATCTTTGGCGCCGGGCATATTCACGCAGCTTGCGCAGATGGTTTCCGCACCGTAAACGCTGAGCATAATCGGTTCTGTCATGTTTATCATCCCCTTTACACCAGTATACAAAGGACGGGGCAGCTTTTGTATAAAAAACGGTTTTTATGTACAAGTATAGATGTGCTATAATAATGAAAGCAACTTTGCAAACCAAACATTAGATTTTTATCGTTACTGTGAATATAATGGTTTTATGCATATGAAAGGAGCGAATGTCATGACTGAGGTTGAAATGAAAGAACAAGTACAGGAAGTATTGGATAAATTACGCCCGTTTTTGCTTCGTGACGGCGGTGACTGTGAGCTTGTCGACGTGGACGAAGGGATTGTAAAGCTTCGCCTCCTTGGCGCATGCGGAAGTTGCCCAAGTTCAACGATTACGCTGAAAGCGGGAATCGAACGCGCCCTTCTTGAAGAAGTGCCGGGTGTCGTTGAAGTAGAACAAGTATTTTAATCGAAGAAACCAGGCTGATCTCACAGCCTGGTTTTTTATTTTTATAAATATTGATCAAACCACGAATAGATATAGTTCAGGCGCTTCATCCGCTGCTTAGGATGGCCGCTGCGTGACAATTCATGCGCAGCCCCCGGAAATCTGACAAACGCAGTTGTTTTGTTTAATTTTTTCAGAGCGGTAAAAAGCTGCTCCGCTTGTTCTATCGGACAGCGGTCATCACGCTCTCCATGAAGAATTAAAAGCGGGGTCGTGACTTGTGACGCATATTTTACAGGCGAACGCTCCCACAGCTTGTCTGTTTCCTCAAATAAGTCGTGCCCAAGCTGCCAGTCTGTGAAAAAGTATCCGATATCACTGACACCGTGAAAGCTGAACCAGTTTGAAATAGAACGCTGCGTGACAGCCGCTTTAAATCGGTCTGTCTGGCCGACGATCCAGTTCGTCATAAATCCTCCGTAGCTTCCCCCCGTCACACCGAGACGCTCCCGGTCAATAAACGGATAGGCCTGCACTGCCTCATCCACAGCCTGTATGACATCGCGGTAATCTCCTCCGCCGTAATCCCCCCTGACACGATTGACAAAGTCCTGTCCATAGCCATGGCTGCCTCGCGGATTCACATACACGACAGCATACCCTTGAGCCGCCAGCACTTGAAATTCGTGAAAATATGTATGTCCGTACATCATGTGAGGGCCGCCGTGTATGTAAAGGATGAGGGGATATGTCTTATTTTCTTCAAATCGGGCGGGCTTTAAAAACCAGCCGTTCACCGTCAGCCCGTCCTTTGTTTCATATTGCAGGTTTTCCGGCACGGATATGATGTGCTCCCCGACAAACCGGTCATTGGCAGCCGTCAATTGTTTCTCCTCCCCTTCTCTCAGCGGAATGCAGTAAAGCTCAGAGGGCCATGACGGCTTGGCAATGACGGCGATATAGCTTTTTTGATCAGGATGGAAAGTAAAGCCGTTTACGTATTCATCTTCTAACCGAATCGGGTAAGCGAGTCCGTCTATTGAAATATAATAAATTCCGGTGCTTCCCTGCTCGGTTCCGAGGACATAAAATCCTTGGCCGTCGTTTGTCCATACCGGACGCGGGGTAACGCCTCCTATAAGCGAATCCGCAATAAGCGCGTCGCTTAAGTGGACATCCAGCATGTCAGTCAGACAAGACAGCCGTTCGTTTTTCATGTCATAGAGCCATGCCTTTTCTAATGTGGCATTGCGATATTCATTTTCATGGCCGAGCATGGCGATATAAGAACCGTCCGGTGAAAACGCGCACGAACCAAAGGAACCGCTGTACGGCGTAATTTGCTTCAGTCGGCCGCTTTTCAGCTCCATTAGATAGACATCGCTCGGCTTACTGGCATCGCCCTGATCGGTTAAATTGGCCGTAAACACAAGCCATTCGCCATTTGGAGAAAATGCCGCGTCATAATGGTCGGCTTCATGATCCGTAAGCTGCTGAAGATTTCCCGTTTCCAGATTGACAAGCACAAGCTGTGTCCAGCTTCCTTTCAGTAAACCTTTTCCGTCACGTTTGTACGTTAATGTTTGAATGTCGACAGGCTCAAATTCGTTGCGTTTCTTTTTTTCTTGATCATCCGCACGTTCAGATGAAGTCAGACTGACGGATAGAAGCACTGATTTGCCGTCGGGAGACCATATAGGATCAGATACGCCCCATGGGATATCGGCTGCTTTTTCAGCCTCTCCTCCGCCGGCGTTCATGATAAAGAGCTGGGGAACACCGCCGTCCCTGTCAGAAACAAAAGCAAGACGCCGTCCATCCGGAGACCATCTCGGACTGGTGTTTTTCTTCTCCCCGTATGTCCATCGGCTTGACGTTCCGGTGTCGGCGTCATACATCATAATCGCTGAGGAATACGAATCCTGCTCTTGGTTGACTTTTGTCTGTACGTATGCCGCCCGTTTGCCGTCAGGGGCATACTGGGGGTCAGTCACGGATACAAGAGCCGCTATGTCTTCTTCGGTTATGAGTTTTTTCAATTCATTCTCCTCCTTTTCTTTTTATTTCGCTTCCCTAAATAAAAATCCTTCTCTTGAAAAAAAGCGTTCTTCTTTGCCGTGAAGAACGCTTTTTAACATTATACACTTTTCACCTGCTGCAAAGGATTCCGTTCAATGACACTTCCTTCTCTCGGAACGGTCAGCGCCGCAATTTCACAGTGCGGGAAGTTCAGGGAAAGCTGCTGTTTCAGCTCCTCTCTCTTTCCTTTTTCAGTCAGCACAAGAATTGTCGGACCCGCTCCGCTCAGTGCCGTCCCATAGGCTCCCTTTAACTCAGCCACATGCTCCACCTTCGGCAATTCAGGGACAAGCATGGCTCGGTACGGCTGATGCAGCAAGTCTTTACTCATCATTTTCCCCGCCAGCATCCAGTCTTTTGACATGATGGCGGCAATGAGAAGATTGCTGACGGCGCTCGCTTTTACGGCGTTACGATAAGGAAGCTGTTTCGGAAGCACGTCTCTTGCGTCTCTCGTCAGCACTTCATAAAACGGGATGACCGCGACAACGTCAATGTCCGCATCCGGCACGCGCACGATATGTGTCTCCTCTTCTTCGTGAAGTCCGATGACAAGCCCTCCTGTGAGGGACGCAGCGGCATTATCAGGGTGGCCCTCCTCCAGACTGGCCAAATGCAGCTTGTCTCTTTCTGACAGCTGCAATCCGCATAATTCGTCAGCAAGCTCTATCGCGGCGACGATAGCGGCCGCGCTGCTGCCGAGTCCGCGGGCGAGCGGAATATCGCTCCATACTTTCACGTGAACAGGCGGCAGCTCTTCATTATAGCGGTCAGCCGTCCGTTTGGCGACTTGATAAATCAGATTGTCCGTACCTGCAGGAATGCCGGCGACAGTTTCCGTTTCAGGAGAAAACCCCCATTCTCCGCTTCGGTAAACCGATAGCTTCAAATATCTGCTGAGCGCCATCCCGACCGAATCAAAACCCGGCCCTAAGTTAGCGGTGCTTCCCGGAACGGTAATGGAAAACAGCATATCCGCCTCGTTCATACACGCGCCGCTCCGTTTAAGTATTCAAGAATGCTGTCTTCATCTGTCGGCAAAGTCATCGGCTGAATGTCAGAGGTATCTACTGCCGTGTTCGGATCTTTTAAGCCGTTTCCGGTTAAGACCGCGACAACCTTGCTTCCTTTTGGAATTTCACCGGATTTCACCTGTTTTAAAACGCCGGCAATGGAGGCAGAAGAGCCTGGTTCGGCAAACACGCCTTCTTCACGGGCCATCAGCTGATATGCATGGAGAATTTCTTCATCTGTCACTTCATCGATTTTTCCGGCAGATTCTTCTGCGGCAAGCACTGCTTTGTCCCAGCTGGCCGGGTTTCCGATCCGAATGGCCGTTGCCACTGTTTCAGGATTTTTAATGACTTCGCCGCGGACGATGGCCGCAGATCCTTCCGCTTCAAAACCGCGCATTTTCGGAAGACCCGTGCCGTTTTTCTCATGGTATTCTTTAAAGCCCTTCCAGTAAGCGGTGATATTGCCCGCGTTTCCTACAGGGATCGCCAGAATATCCGGCGCTCCGCCAAGCTGTTCGCATACTTCAAAGGCGGCTGTTTTCTGCCCTTCAATCCGATACGGATTTACCGAGTTTACCAATGCAATCGGAGATTTTTCACAAATGGAACGGACAATTGCAAGCGCGTCATCAAAGTTTCCGTCTATCGCGATGATTTCCGCTCCGTACATGACGGCTTGCGCAAGCTTTCCGAACGCGATTTTTCCGTTCGGAATGATGACGATACACTTCATATCGGCTCTCGCCGCATATGCCGCAGCAGCGGCGGATGTGTTTCCGGTTGACGCGCACATGATCGTATCGTTTCCTTCTTCTTTTGCTTTGGCAACCGCCATCACCATTCCGCGGTCCTTAAACGATCCCGTCGGATTGACGCCTTCTGTTTTGACATGCAGTTCAATTCCGAGCTTTTCAGAAAGCTTCGGGAGATGGATCAGCGGCGTATTGCCTTCATGTAATGTCAGCGCCGGCGTCTGATCTGTCACAGGCAAAAACTCTTTATATTGATGGATAAGCCCTTTCCACATTAGCTCCAACCGTTCCCTTCTACTCGATATGTGCTTTTCACTTCTTGTACGACTTCGAGATCATGTAAGTTTTGCAGGATGTCGCTGAAATCCGCTTCTGACGTATGGTGCGTGACAATCACGATTTCAGCGAGATCATCATGCCCTTTAATCGGCAGCTGCAGAATCTTTTCAAAGCTCACTCCCCGTTCTGAGAAAACGGATGTGATTTTCGAGAAGGAGCCGACTTGGTCTTTCACGTGGATTCTTAAGAATTGCTGGGCATAGATGTCGGACGGCTGCTTCAGATTTCTCTCAAACTGCGGTGCCACAAAGCTGTTTCCGTTTACGCCGAGACGCATGTTTTTCATTACCGCGACAAGATCTGACACGACTGATGTCGCTGTCGGCATGCTTCCCGCTCCCGGTCCGTAAAACATCGTTTCCCCGACGGCTTCTCCGTACACGTATACGGCGTTGTATTCATTATGAACGGCAGCGAGCGGGTGATGATCGGGGAGAAGCGTCGGCTGAACGCTGACCTCGATTTTACTGTTATCACGCTGGGCAATGCCGATCAGCTTCATCGTGTAGCCGAGGCGCTTGCTGAAGCTGATGTCTTCGTCAGTGATTTGGGAAATGCCTTTCACTTTGACATCCTCCAGATCGACATTCATGGAAAACCCGAGACGGGCTAAAATAGCCATCTTGCGCGCCGCGTCCAAGCCTTCTACATCGGCGGTCGGGTCCGCTTCTGCGAATCCGAGGTCCTGCGCTTCCTTCAGCACTTCTTCGTACGGGCTTTTTTCTTTGATCATTTTCGTTAAGATAAAGTTTGTCGTTCCGTTGACAATTCCCATCATTTTTGTGATCCGGTCAGAGGAAAGCCCATCTTCCAATGTGCGCAAAATCGGGATTCCACCGGCGACGCTCGCTTCATAATACAGGTCACAGCTATTTTCTTTAGCAGCCGCCAGCAGTTCTGAACCGTAAACGGCGATCAAATCTTTATTAGCGGTTACGACGTGTTTTTTCGCTTTTAAAGCGTCAAGCAGGTATTCTTTCGTCTGTTCCACGCCGCCGATGACCTCAATGACGACGTCGACATCAGGATCATCAATGACGTCGTACACCTCTGTCGTCAGCACTTCTCTCGGCAGTTCGGCTTCTCTTTTTTTATCAATATCTTTCACCAGCACTTTTTTTATCGTTACCGGACAGCCGACTTGATGCATGAGCTTATCCTGATGGTCTTGAATGATTTTTACGACACCGCTTCCCACGGTTCCGAGTCCTAACAGTCCAATACGAATCGCTTTCAAAAAAACTCCACCTTTCCTCCATCTGTCCACTCATAAAGGACAATTGTTAACCCTTCACAGACATTTAAGTTACAAATATTATATAAGCCCCTATTTGTTTTGACAAGCGGCCGTCCCTTGGTTTTATAGAATTGTAAACGCTTAACACCTTGATATGACAAGATTCTATATTTTCTAAATATTTTTGCGTCATATTTTCTTACGAACTGTTTCCTTTTCCGAGCCAGGCGACAGGCGGGACAAATACCTGGGCTGATCCTACATTCATCATGTCATGGCACGTTTGTAAAAACTGTTCATACCGCCCGCAATCGGCAAGGATGTAGTCGAGCTGCTCTTCATAAAAGTGTTTTTCGGAATCCGGAGAGATGTAATAGCTCTCTACCGTCTCGAAGTAATGAAGCGGAAATAAGAGGCGGCTGTAAAACAGGCGTTTGGAAAAGGAGGATAAAGGCGTGATTTGTTCGTATTCCTGCAGAAACTGAAATCCGTTATTGAGTAAATCGTCGCGATGATATAAATACGTGCTCCGCATATATTCCGATATGTCGCGGGACGCATGGTCAAATACCCAATCACCCGGGATGCGGATTAATGATTCCTCAGACCATGTGTTGCGCTCCATCCGCTGGTGGCAGATTGTTCCCGAATCCTCGGCCTGGGGATTGTCGTCCAGTTCCGTATCCACTAAATATTGAATGGCGTTTTCCGCTAAGCCCGAATAATAAGGAAACGATTCAATCATTTTCTTTTCAAATGGCTCAAGCGGGGACATACGGATTTTCTGCATCCAGAATGATTCAAGCTGATCCACGCGCTTTCCCCATAAATCCTTCCACTGGCCGATTCGGCCCGCTTCTTTCACTTCGTACGGGAAGCCTCTGCCCTTTCTGTGGAATTCTGCAAGCTCCGCGCCGACAGAAAACGACCGGTTTAAGGCCGGGAGCGCCGCCTTTAATAGCGCAAACGTTTTGTCCTCATGTTTAAAGGTCAGCTCCCCTTCCTTCGTTAAGATAAACACACAAACGTATGGGTCACTTTGTTCTTGTAAATACTGACTCATGTAATAAAGCTCCGTCAGCTCTGATTGGGAAAAATGGGAGACGGGAATGATGAGAAAAAAGGAATTTGGCGTTTGAAAGCACTGGTACCGCTGATAAACGGAAAGCTGCCTGATTTGAATGCCGTACTTTTCTTTAATAATGTCTTTCATCATAATCACCTCTGTAAGATTGGGGCTATTCACATCGTAATCATACATCGGTGAAATTATGAATACATATTGTAATCCTTCTAAGCGGGAGGAGAAACATCGGACCGGATGTTGTATAAACTAGTAAAAAAAGATTGGGTGAAGCAAATGTCAGAAAAAGAACAGCTGAATCAGGTGGAGGCCGTCGCGAGAACGCGTTTAAAAGAACGGGGGGTAGAGGTGGCCGATATTGCCGAGCTTGTGTTTTTTCTCCAGAAACAATATCATCCCGATTTGACTATGGAGGAATGTAAGCTGAATGTAAACCGGGTGATCGCAAAACGGGAGGTGCAGAATGCCATTTTAACGGGGATTGAATTAGACATGCTCACCGAGCAAAAAAAACTGTCTGAGCCGCTTCAAACCATTTTGGCGATCGATGAAAGCCTGTACGGGGTTGATGAGGTGCTCGCCTTCTCTATCGTAAATATATACGGCTCCATCGGCTTTACAAACTACGGTTACATCGATAAGGAAAAACCGGGCATCCTCGCGCGGTTAAATGATAAGTCAACCGGCGAATGCCATACGTTTCTCGATGATATTGTCGGAGCGATCGCCGCCGCGGCTTCAAGCCGCCTGGCTCATCACGCAAGAAATACAGAATAAGGGCGGCCGAACGGCCGCCCCTTTTTTTCTTACATATATTCAATCCATTCCGTTAAAGAATCGACCGCATGCGTCGGCTTCGTGTCATAATCAGCCATATGCTCCCGCTTCGTTACGCCGGTATGAACAAGCAGCGTGTCCATTCCAGCATTGATGCCGGCCATAATATCTGTTGCATAGTTATCGCCGACCATCAGCGTTTCAGAAATATCCGTTCCGAGCACGCGCATCGCCTGTTCCATAATGATGGATTCAGGCTTGCCGATAAAGACGGGCTGCACGCCTGTTGATACCGTCAATACGGATGTAAGCGAGCCGTTCCCCGGCAAAAGCCCTCTTTCTGTCGGGATGGCGACATCGCCGTTTGTTGATATAAACCGGGCGCCGTTTCTGATGGCAAGGCAGCCCGTCGCCAATTTTTCGTATGTAATCCCGCGGTCTATTCCGACAACGACAAAGTCAGCGTTTTCTTCTCCAAAGCTCAGGCCGTTTTCTTCAATCGCCTGACGGATGCCCTCTTCACCGATAACATATACCGATGCATCTTTTTTCTGCTGGGCGATATGCTGCGCAGTCGCCATGCTTGTCGTGAAAACCTGCTCTTCGGATGCAGGGATATCGAAGCTCATTAATTTATCCGCTACCTGCTTCGGCGTCCGTGAGGAATTGTTTGTCACAAATAAATACGGAATGCCGCGCGCTTTGAGTGTTCTCACAAATTCACACGCTTCTTCAATTTTTTCGGTACCGTTGTACATTGTGCCGTCCAAGTCAATTAAATATCCTTTATATGCTTTCATCCTCAACACTCCTGTGGAATTTGTTTCTCGTTGTTATTTAAAAGCGGAAACAGGGCCGAGCTCTGTTTCAAGATAAGTTCTCACGCGGGCCGGAAAGGCTTGGAGCACGTCCAGATTTGCCGTGACGAGAGCAAACAGCTCCTGATGATCAGCTTGCTGATATTCCTGCACCAGCTGCTTCCGGCATGAAATCAATTGCTTCAGCCGGCTTCCGTCTTCTTCCGTTACGACCTTTTCATCAGTCAGAATATCCATGATATCGTCGTAGCTGCCCGGGTCACGCATAATAAAGCCGTCAATCATATCATTGCCGACATCGAGAATGCATTCGATCATAATATGGCCGATGCGCTCAAGCGCTCTTTTTTCAATGTCTGTTTGCCAATCCGTCTGGCTTGTAAACAGCTCCAGCTGGCTTTCGAAAAATCGGAGTGTTTGTTCGATTTTATTTCTGTCAACAAAATACACGTGACAGCATCCCCTTTGCATGTATTATTTTCTGATCCGTTTCAAGACAAAATACGCGCAGCCGAAATTGCAGTATTCGTAAATGTATTCGTCTAATGTGCTGATTTTCGTTTCAAAGGTTGCCTTTTGATTCTGGTCATCAAAGAAGCCTTTGAGCCGCAGCTGACTGTATCCCCAGTCTCCCACAATGTAGTCATATTTATTTAATATGTCTGAATAGCGGGCTTTGAACGCTTCTTCATTAAAGCCGTTTTTAAAATCGTGAACGAGTTCAAACTCGGCATTTTGAATAAGAATCATGTCTTCACCTCTTTTATCACTCTTTACTATCATAATTCATTGACTTCTGTCCATCAATTGCAAAATCAGGCGAATCGAGCGGGCAGGAAATTTTCATTCCTTTTATATCCAGTTTAACGGTTCAGCTGATCCTTATTCAAGATGCCTTATACGAAGAGAAAAAATAAACCATCACAAAAACCCAAAACCTGCGGCGTTTTGGGTTTTTGGGGCTTTAATTATGCTTGGGCCTGGCGTTTTTTAGACGCTTCGTTTACTTGTTCATCGGCATGGTAAGATGAGCGGACAAGCGGGCCTGCTTCACAGTGGCTGAAGCCTTTCTGCATAGCGATTTCTTTTAATTCTGCAAATTCGTCCGGATGGTAGTATTTTTGGACTTTTAAATGTTTTTTCGTCGGCTGCAGATATTGGCCGATTGCCATGATATCTACGTTGTTCGCCAACAGGTCGTCCATCACTTCGATAATCTCTTCCTTCGTTTCCCCAAGACCGATCATGATGCTTGATTTCGTCGGGATGTCAGGCTGCATTTCTTTCGCCCGGCGTAAAAATTCTAAAGAACGGTCATACGTTGCGCGGGCACGGACTCTCGGCGTCAGGCGGCGAACGGTTTCAATATTGTGGTTTAAAATATCGGGACGGGCGTCCATTAATGTTTTCAGGTTGTCGTAGTTTCCGCCCATATCAGATGGAAGGACTTCAATCGTAGTGAACGGGCTTTTTCTGCGGATGGCGCGAACCGTTTCCGCGAAGATGCCTGCTCCGCCGTCTTTCTGATCATCACGCGCTACGGCTGTGATCACGGCGTGTTTTAAGTTCATCAGAGCGACTGAATCGGCCACGCGTTCCGGTTCCTGCAAATCAAGCTCCGTCGGAAGGCCCGTTTTTACCGCGCAGAAGCGGCAGGCTCTCGTACAAACAGACCCGAGAATCATAAATGTCGCCGTACGTCTGACAGCCCAGCATTCATGAATGTTCGGGCATTTTGCTTCTTCACATACGGTATGCAGGTTATTTTCACGCATTAATTTTTTCAGGCCCGTATAGTTTTCATTCGTGTTCAGCTTTATTTTGAGCCATTCAGGCTTTCTCAGATGCTCGTCTTTCTTCGCCATTTCCCCATCATCTCCATTATCCCTGTATTCGTTTTCTTGTGCGAAAAATTCCTATTTCACGATGGATGCAAAACTTGCGGTTTTCTATTCATTAGTCACTTTAACATAGGAAAAATTTCTCGACAAGGGAAGAGAATTACTCACATTTTCTCGAATTGTTGCCGCAAACTATTTGTATTCAATATGAAAGGAGATCATGTTGTGAAAGTTCTGTTATCTGTTCTTCTCCTTTTGTCTGTTTTCTGCCCGGCTGCTGCCGGGAAAGAGCCATCTGACTCCGTTTATGCCAAGCGGATGGAATTGTACCGTAAAGCCGAAGCGGTCACTCAGATTCCTTGGTACGCGCTTGCAGCTGTTGATCAATATGAGGAAAACGTGCGGGATAATCGAAAAGACTTGCCTGAAAAAGCTGGAATCATCAGCATTTATATTCCAGATCACATATGGAGCGGGCCGGAAAATCCTAATCCTAAGGATGACGCGCCGCTCAGCATTAAAGTATTTGACGGAATCGGCTTGGACGGCGACGGCGACGGAAAAGCCGAGGTAAGTAATGATGAGGATATCCTTTATACGTTTGCCCAATATTTAATGACGTTCGGGACGGATCTGGATCATATCCGCATCGGTCTCTGGAATTATTACCGCCGGGATCAGACGGTCAGCATTATCAGCGAATTTATGAAATTGTTCAAAACGTTCGGGCGCATCGATCTTGGAGAACATGCCTTTCCGCTGCCCATCAAAACGGATTATAGCTACCGGAGCACATGGGGCGCCGCGCGCGGCTTCGGCGGGAGGCGGATTCACGAAGGGACGGACCTTTTCGCCCATTACGGGCTTCCCGTCAGATCCACCTGCTACGGAATCGTTGAAATGAAAGGCTGGAATCGCTTCGGAGGCTGGAGAATCGGCATCAGGGACATTCATAATACGTATCACTACTTCGCCCACCTGAACGGCTTTGCAAAAGGGGTTCATAAAGGCCAGATCGTCAAGCCGGGAGAGGTGATCGGTTCTGTCGGAAGCTCCGGCTACGGTCCGCCGGGCACCGCGGGGAAATTTCCGCCGCATCTTCATTACGGCATGTATAAGGATAACGGCCGGACGGAATGGTCCTTTGATCCGTATCCGCATTTAAGGGCATGGGAGCGAAACGAGATACGCAAGAAAAAATGAACACACAGCCGCCGGGAAGAATAAAGCGGCTGTGTGTTTTATTTGCCTTTATCGGTTCCGGATTTCTCCTGTTTTTCGCTCGGCAGCTGTACGGAAGGCGTCACGCCAGATCCGCCGCTTCCGTTATAAAATTGCGGCACCTCTCCTTGGATTGCTTTAATTGAGACCGGAATGTTATTTGTGACAACTGAGGTTTCGCTGGCAAACGGAATGATGACTTTCACTTTAATTTCCACAAAAATACTAATATCAATGAGGGCATTGTTAATGCCGTACGGCTTGATTTTTGTTTTCACATCGGTTAATGCGTCACCGATCAGATTAAAACGGACGGGGATTTTCGGCCCCAGATTTCCGAGAATGCTGTTTCCCGTGACTTGCCCTAAAGGGATATTAATCATAATATTATCAGCGGTTTTACTGCCTTTTTTTGTTTCATGCTGCTTATTGTGCGATTCCGCTTCCTTCAAATGGGCTTGGAGCTGCTTTGTCACCTTTGTCTTCATACTGTTGACCACTTGTGTATTAAAATCCATTGTGGTGACTTTTCCGTTTTCATCCGTTTTCATATCCACCATATCTTTCACATTATCGCTATGAGACATATATTCTTCAATTGATTCCTGAATGACCTCCGTCGCCACACGTTTTGTTTCCATTTCCCCGATGTTCATAAGCACCGGTTTGATCGAGACGTTGATCATCCAAAGGCTGATTGCAGTCGATATGATGAAAAAGACAAACGACAAAAGCATCACATATCGAAAAGGCAAAGGCCCTCTCTTGCGAAGAGGGCCCCGGTATCTAGGCAAGAAAAATCCCCCCTTACATATCACAATGTATGCTTGTTAGGAGGGACATAGTAATAGCCGGGCCAATTTATTTTGCCATTTTCAGCAGAGCTTCTCTCCCCTTCATGCCCGCATGGATGCCGAGATCTTTTGCCGCAAAGGTGACGGACTCTAAAGGGGCGTCCAAAAGCTGTTCAATGGTGCGGACGCCGACGGCGCGTCCGGCAATAATGCCGCGTTCCTTTAATTTGTCGTTCAATAGGGCAATATCAAGCGCTCCGCACATAATGTATCCGTGTTCACATGTGACGGCCATAAAGTTTGTTTTGGGAAGCTGGATTGTGACGGCGGTAAACGGCGTTCCATCTATGAAAATCGGTGTCATATTGACCAAATCAGCCACTCCCTTCTCCCTACTTTATGATGAGAAGGACGGGCCTTCAAAACCATGATACCAAGTGCCGCCACTGGCTGATGATTTGGTTAATTTCAGAGCACTCATTAAGTCTCTGGATTCATCCAAATTAATTTCTCCGTGATTAACATCATCCGATTGACTAGCAAAAGCTGCTTGGCCACCTAGTAAGGCTATTCCCAACGTGATTGAAGCAAGAACCTTCTTTTTCAATGTAATCTCTCCTTAATTTTGTTTATTTAGATAAAAAAAATACACCTAATAACAGTCAGTTGTATCATAGATGCCTTCTTGTTTTAATGTTTGTTTAGTTACTATGATCATTCAAAATGAATTGATAGCACTTTCTCTTTTAAGCGTTCTGTGTCATGGCCATAATTGTCCCTTTTTACACTATAAAAGTTTTGACCTTTCCATTGAATCTCCCCTTTCCATCCAGGATTAATTTGGTACTACAAATCAAAATTACCATATAAGGAAAGGGTTTACAACTAAGATTCTTAACATCCTACAATTTCCCTGTTGTTTATTCAAAATGTGCAATTCAGAAACATAATAAATGTGTATTTTTTTGTTTTACACCTATAGAATACGAGTCTTCTGTTCTAATTCCGTTCCTTTTTTAAGACCCATGAACCTTAAATAAGTAATACTACCGATATTACTGGTCAGTGGTCCAAAGACGAATAATTGGCCATTGCTTCTCCCCCTACAGACTTCGGTCCGCCGTCTGGACCGCTTTTTAAATTCCATTTCCCTGCAACGGGGCACGTGTACTACGTTACTCCTTGGCTTCCCTGACGGTTCTTTCGGAACCGACGCGCTCCTTCAGCTGCAGTTATGCCGCCGGCGCAGGTATGGCCATGGCCACGGGCTGCCGGTTTTCTTCCTCGACCAGCTTCCCTTCGTCGCACTGCCGCATAGCCGTTGCTGTTGCTTTAAAATAAAGTTTGATCAAATTGATACTAATAACCTTGATAAACGAACAATAAGAAAGAGCATGTTTTGAAAATAGATTGATCAAAACATGCTCGTATTTAATGTGATCGATTCATTTTTTTATAAAAAAGTTTGATTATTTTATTGAACCATCTTACACTAAAGTCCATGATGATTTAAGTGATTTTATTCACAATATTTCAGTGAAAAATTGAACTTCTTATTTATAACTACTTTACAATAAATGCAACAATCCCTATAATAATAAACAGAATTCCACCCAAAAATTGTCCTAATCCTGAAGCTTCTCCCATTAACAGTAAATTGAATATGTTTTTGTTTTTTCGATTTTTTCCAAATAAGCCATCATCTGTTCTCATCCGATAAATACCCCAAACTACAAAAGCTAACCCAAAAATAAAAGGTATAAAAAGCATTACTATTCCTCCGTTGTTTGTTTAATATGTGCATGTTTGTGAAATGTATTATTTGTCATCCTCATTGAAAATAAAAGTTTCTTCGATTAATAAATTAAAAACTGAAGCTATTTTATACGCAAGTAGCACAGATGGATTATACTTTTGTTTTTCTAATGAGATGATCGTTCTAGAAGATACACTTACTTTATCAGCTAATTCTTGTTGCGTTATTCCATATTCTATTCGCAATTCTTTTACTCTATTTTTCATAAATCCTCCGAATTAAAGGACAAGATTGTAATACTTTCTAGACGCAATTTCACTAAATATTAAAGATACTAAGACAACAAATAATGCAGTATTTGTTGGGATTACCACAAAATTAGTTAAAAACATAAGAATTAAAATTTCGCATATCAGAATACGCAAAGAAAAGTGAGCAACTTTTCCATCAATTAAAGCATCTCTTTCGTCATATTCCTTTGATAATTCCTTTTCTAGTGATTTATTCTTTCGGGATGTAATGTAAGAATCTGTTGAGTACAACAAAAGTATTCCACCTAGGAATAAAGCGATATAGCCAGAATATAATCCTACTGATGTATCGAGAATTATTTGAATGATTCCCAATATAATTACCAAGGATGAGACTAAAAAACGCTGTATGAATAGATTTTTCAAACGTACCTCTCCTAATCAACTTATTCTCTTGGGGTGAAGTTTATTTCACGTGAAGTTAACTTCATAATAACATTTTATCAAACAAACGTCAATCGGTAAATAATAGTTCTCTAAGTAACGAAATATTTCATCATTTAAACCATTTTAACTAAAGAAAACAGAAACTAAGTCCAATTTCCCCCCTTGCATACTAGCCACTATTCACGTATAGAAATTCTAATTTTTTTTCTCTATAATTCATATCATCATTAAAGAGGTTAACGTTATTATGAACGGAAAATAAGTAAGGAAATCATAAACGTAGTAATATTTTTCATAATATTTCTTGCCGGTGCAGATAAACCGCCACCAATCGGCTTTCTTTGACTAGTTTTCGATGTATTATTTATTTCACTAACCTGTACCGTGAGTTAAAAAGAAAAACGCTTAGACAAAAATATCTAAGGCTTGTTGCAGGTTTTCCGACTATTGAGCAAGCTTCCAGGCGAGGAGATCTCTTAAAAATTCCGGCATAAAATATTGTTTTTCTTTTGCATCGCGGATGTAGGGAAACAGTTTTCCCAGTGTAAACATATCAAGGACCGCGACTGAGTACATCCGGTCTTCATTAATTTCTTCTCCGTTCACTTTCACATTGATAAGATGAGTCACACCGTCATCAAGCACGTCTGTCTGTACCTCTGCTCCGGCGTACACCATCTTGCCCATAACTTCCCCGCGAAAGCCGAGTCCTTTAATCCGCAGCTGCTCCATGTTTTCTGCTGCAGCCTGTCCGATCGTTTCTTTTAGTTCCTTGCCAGAAAGGCGCACAGCGACCGGATTGATCGGATGGGGGCAGATGCGGTGCAAGTCAAGCTTTGTTACAGGCCCCGCCTTTAACGGCCCCAAAATGACGCCTGAGTTTACCATGCTGACTTCACAGCCGCACCAGCTTTTCAGCGCATCAGCCAAAAGCAGCGGCAGCGGTGATTCCTCAAACCAGTTCACGCCCGCCTCTTCTTTCAGATCAGCAATCTGTACAGAAAGGATGTTTTCGGCTTCCTGCTCCTTTTCTTTCAAAAAGGCATTCGTATCCTCAGATTCCCCGAGCCATTCCGACATCTTTTCGACCGACGCTTGTTTATGAACGATGCGCCGCTTTTCACCGTCTATCGTCAGCTCGACGCAGCCGACATAGTTCCCGTACTTTTCCGCACATGCCAGCAGGACGCCGTTAACCGTTTGCCCATCCTCTAACAGATGGTGTGTATGTGATTCGAGAATGACATCAATATCGGGAAATTTCTCGGCGGCTTCCCGATCATCTATCAAGCCTAAATGCGACAGAAGAATGATGATATCCGCTTTTCCGCTGACCGCGTCAAGTGATTGTTTAATGCTTTCAGAAGCATCAGTCACCGTCCAGCCTAGTTTTTCATACACGGGATAATATGGCACCGTGACGCCGAGCACGGCGGCCGTCATTCCGTTTTTCAGCGTTTTGACGAGATAAGGCACAGCCCATCGGGGGCGGTTTCCGTCCGCATCAAACAGATTGGAAACAACCACGGGAAACGCGGCATGATCATATAAGGCTGCCAGCTCGTCATGCGGCAGCGTAATTCCTTCATTATTGCCGATGGCGGCAGCATCAATCTCAAGGCGGTTTAACAAATCGACATTCGCCTTTCCGTAAGTCGCTTCCGTTACGAATTGGAAGCGGTCCATGTGGTCCCCGATATCAAATACGAGTGTTTCCTCCCCGTCTCTTGCATGCTTTCTTTTCTTTTGTTCAATATAATGTACGATTTTCGGCCAATTTTCAAAATGGCTGTGCAAATCATTCGTATGATATAAACGGAGCTTTTCCAACATACACTCTCTCCCTCATTCTTTTAGCTGAATATCCCTTGATACATTAATTCACAGCCGATCAACATTAATACGATCCGCATGAGGAGCACGATCGTTTTCGTTTGCACCCGCTTATTGACCCACGCGCCCATTTTTCCGCCGAACCAAGCGCCCGGCACGAGGCATAACGCATACAGCCAATTGACATGACCCTCTGCAATATGTGACACGGAGCCTGTCACAGAGGATAAGAAAATAATCAGCATCGACGTCGCCACTGCGACCTTAGGCGGGAATAAAAACAGCAGCAGCATGGCCGGAACCATAAGAGAGCCGCCGCCAATGCCGAAAAGACCGCCCAATAAGCCGACAAAAAAAGCAATCGCTATACCGGTAAAGACGCGGTACGAATATGTATATACCTCTCCTGATTCGTCCTGATACGTGCGGATCATCCCTTTATGCTCTCTATTGACCGGTTTTGCTTTCGCCTTCAGCATTAATGTGATTGAAATAATCATCATAAAAAGCCCGAACCAGACAGAAAACGTATGAGCATTAAAAAGTTTAGACAAATACGCCCCGATGATACTTCCGGGACCTGAACCGATGAAAAAAATCAGGCCGCTTTTGTAATCCACTGTTTTATATTTCATATAGGCAAGCGTTGACGAAAGCCCCGTGAAAATAATCACCAAAAGCGATGTCCCAATTGCAATCTGCGGTGTCACGTCATGAAAAAACGAGGTCATCGTGCTTAAATAGAGCATCGCTGGCACGATGATGATTCCTCCGCCAAGCCCGATCAGACTTCCGACCGTTCCGGCGATAAAACCCAGTAAAACCAAAATAAGATAAGACATGTATCGTGAAACCTCTTTTCTAGCTGAATAAATCGAGCTGCTTCGGCGAAAGCCCGGTATATTTAATATTTAACATCTCAAGCATCTGCATGCCGTTATCAGCAGCGTCTCCGCCCGAATTATTGTTAAACAGCACATATAAATTGCGCGACTGTTTTTCCAGTTTTCGGAGATTATTTATCCAATCTTCAAGCTCCTGTTTGTTGTAGCGGTATAAATATCTGACCTCACGCCAGTTTTGGCCGCCGTCAGGTTTGATCCAGCCCTGCTTATTCCGGCCGTGAAACCGGACAAGCGTTTTCTCTTCATCAGTTGCTTTCAGCACAGTCGGAATGCTGCCCTCGCCGATTTGCGGCTCGTCGCATATACTGTGGATCCAGCCTTCCGCTTTCATAAAGGAAAGCGTTTGTTCATAAAATGGGGGCGAAAACCACGACCGATTGCGGAATTCAAGCGCGCATGGGATATCACCCATCTGGTGTTTGCACCACCGCAAATAGGCGACGTTTTCTTTCTTGCAGTCAAACCACGGCGGAAACTGGAACAGCACCATGGCAAGCTTATTATGCTGTAAATACGGCGTCAATGACAGCTTAAACGCCGCAAACATGTCTTCCTTCGTTTCAAACGGAATATCGCCGCGCTGATGGCCCGTCATTCCTTGATAAGCCTTAATCACAAATTGAAAGGATTCAGGCGTTTCCTTGACCCATTTTTCATTATTGCGGGCGGGCTGAATGGCATAAAAACTCGCGTCCAATTCAACGATGGGAAAGTGGGATGAATAAGCCTGCAATTTTTGCTGGCTTGCTGTTTTGGGCGGATAGATGCTGTCATGGTCCCCCCATCCCGTCAGTCCGATATAGATCACATTCCTTCACCTCTCATCCTAGTTTATCACAGGTATTTTCCACTTTCCTTTTCCATGTTTTTTCTGAACGCTTTTTTGAGATACCGGTATTGTTTCTCATTGGTGTCTGAAAATGCCTCACTTCTGGAAGAAGGGATATGCCGGTGCTCTGAAAACTGTCCGTTCGTGAAGTCATATATCTCCCCGTCTATTTGGTTATCAAAATGCCAGCTTGCTCCCGGTTTTTGTTTTGAGAATAGCGCCGCCGTAAACATCTTGGATGACTAAAGCCGTGACACCGCACTGGCCTTCAGCCGGGCAATCTTCCGTCGCCGTTAATATAGGCATGATGTGATCATACAATGTGTTTTTCTCCTTTTTATAAAAAAATACCACGATATCCGCTTTCAAAACGATAAAAAAGCCGCTCCCCGTCAGAGGATCGGCTTGATTTTTTCAGTTGGAATCAGAAACGTTCCGGAAGCGCCGCTGTCTTTAGTTTCTCCATCCTGATACACACAGCGCCCCCTGCTGTATGTCGCAGCGATGCGGTAAGGAAAGGCGTGGCCTTCGTACAGGCTTTGCTTATGTTTGGCAAACAGCGTCTCTTTCGTTACGGTGTAAGGCTCCGGCTGCACGATCGTAAAATCAGCATCGAAGCCTGCTTGAAGCCGTCCTTTTTTCGTTAAACCGAAGCGCTTTGCAGGGCCTGCCGCCGTCCATTCGGCAACCGTTTCAAAAGGAATCCCCCGTTCGAGCGCCAATTGAATCATGCTGAGCAGCGTAAATTGGCCTCCGCTGATTCCTCCCCACGACAGAAACATGTTATCCTCGCGTTTGAGGGACGGATGGCAGGGAGAATGATCCGAAGACACCATATCAATCAGCCCCGCAGACAGCATATCGATCAATTCTTCTTTCTCAGCTTCAGGACGGAGCGGCGGAGCGCATTTGGCGACCGCTCCTTTTTGGCGGAAGTCTTCGTGGCTGAACAATAAATAGTGCGGGCAGGTTTCAACGGTGATATCCGCGCCGCCTTCTTTCGCCTGCTGAATCAGAAGCACGGCTCTTTTCGTGCTGATATGTACAAAATGGAGCGGGCATCCGGTTGCTTTTGCATATTCAATGGCGCGCTGCACGGCCTCGCATTCGGCTTCTTCCGGACGGGAGGAAGCATAGGCGTCGGCATCAATTTTCCCTTGTAAAGCATACTCCGCCTCCAAGAAACGGGTCAGGGCATCACTTTCCGCATGCAGGGCCAAAATTTTCCCGCAGGCCGCGATTTCTTTCATTCCCTTTAAAAGAGTCCGCTCATCGGCTGAATGGAATTCCTCGGTGCCTGATTTTGATAAAAATGCTTTAAAACCGATGGCCCCGGCCTCTGCCATCTGCCTGATATCTTTAGTGTGCCCGGGGACCAATCCGCCCCAGAGCGCAAAATCAACCGCTGACTTTCGGCTTGCGATTTCCGCCTTTTCCAGCATGGTTTCAGCGGTCACCGTAGACGGAATGCAATTCAGCGGCATATCAAAATAAGTCGTACACCCGCCCGCAGCCATCATTTTCGATCCGGTTTCGATGCCTTCCCAGTCGTCCCGTCCGGGCTCGTTGAAATGCACATGGCAGTCAATCGCTCCAGGAAACACATACATGCCTTCCGCCTGCACCACTTTGTCCGCTTTTTCATTAATGGCGGGGCCGATCATAGCAATCTCTCCGTCCTTTACGGCGATGTCGGCTTGCTCTGCCCCGTCTTTTCTTACAGCCTTCGCACCCTTTACAATTACATCATAGGCCATTTCATATTCCTCCCTGTAAGGATGACGATTTTTTGTGTCAGTTTTTGTACCAAAATGCGTCTATTATTATCAGTTTACTGCTACTATGTTCGTAATACATCAGCAAAACCGCTATAATTTTTCATGATTTTTATTCATATTAACCAATGGTTGTCTTTAGAACCCGAAAGGAGAATGATGAATGAATATTTATGATGTGCTGAAGATTCCCGCTTATAAAAACGCATCGGTAATCGCAGGCCGGTCGGGCGGCTGGAGGGAGGTGCAGCACGTCAATATGATGGACGCCCCTGACATCGCTGATTTTTTACATAAAAACGAATTGCTTGTCACCACGGCTTATCACGTAAAGGACCGTCCGCAGCTTCTGAAAGACTTAATCCGCCATATGGCAAAACGGGGCTGCGCGGGACTCGGTATTAAAACGAAGCGTTATCTCGATGTGATTCCGAAAGATATGGCGGAGCTTGCAGATCAATATGAGTTTCCGATCATTGAGCTTCCGGAGGACACCAGGCTAGGAGATATCGTCAACGTCACGCTGAGCCATATTCTTGATATCCGCTCGAACGAACTGCAGCAGGCGATTTACGCACATAAAAAATTCACAAACCACATTATGAGCGGCAAAGGCCTGCAATCCTTGCTCAAAAAGCTTTCAGCCATTCTACGGCTCCCTGTGCTGCTCTTGGATCAGCATACAAAACTTAGGTCGTCGTCCCATCACACATCCTTTGACACCGCTGCATTGAAAAACACCCTTTATTCTCTTTCTGGCCCTTTCTTCACCTGCTTTTCCATGCTGTCCGACCGGAAGGCGTATTCTGTCCTGCCGATCCTCAATTATGAAAAAAACTGCGGCTATTTGGTCGTGCCGGAGCTTGTGCAGGCCGCTGATAAAGGCCTGATTTTAACAATTGAACAGGCGGCCAATGTGATTTCCTTTGAACTGCTGAAAGAAAATGCCTTGAAACAATTCAGCAGACGGGCCCGTAATGAATTTTTCAGTAATTTCATCGAGCGCTCGTTCACGGGCCATGAAGAGATCAAAAGCCGCGCTAAAGAATTCCGGCTCCGCTGGGATCAAAAATATATGTGCATTGCAGGAAAGCTTGACCGAAACGATAAAACGATCAGCTTGACCGAAAATCAGCATGCTTCTGACCATGTGTTTGATTTGCTCGAAGGTGAGCTGTCAGCTTTTCCATTTCCGCCTCACCTCTTCATGAAAGGAAACGTCGGTATTCTTTTAATTGAAGCGACAGACAGCTGGAATGAAATACACGCATCGGTCATCAGTTTTTTGGAGCAGTTTCAAGCGCAGGTCAGAACGCAGTTTAAACGGACGGTTTCCTTTGGCGTCAGCAGCATCTGCCAAAGGCTGATTGATGTGCCCGACGCCTTTACTGAGGCTTCTGACGCGCTTTCTTCAGGCCACTTGTCCCGAAGCGCAGCGTTTATTCAAATCTATCATGCCAAAGATGTGCCTGAGCTTCTCCGCCTGCTCTCTGCGGAGGATTTGAAAAAGTTTTATCATGCCACCCTCCAAAGCCTGGCTGACCGGAGACACACTGCCAAATTTCAGAGACAGCCAAGCGCTTGTATGTACACAGAAATACGGTGATCTACCGTTTAGAAAAATGCGAAGAATTGCTCGGGAAGAGTTTAAAAGATCCGGAGACGACGATGCGCCTGCGGCTCGCATTGAGGATGCAGCGGCTCATCAGTTAATTCCCATCACATTTTCTTACATGAAATAAGTCATATTGGAGATTCCGTTCATATACCACGATTGTTTCAGCAATAGTGTCCAATGACATCCCGTCCTTCAAGCAATATCATGTTACTAAAAGTAATATAAGGAAGAAGGAGGGAATGCAGCGGAAGAAAAACAAAAATCGTGGATCGTGTTTACATGTATTAGCAATAACAATGTACGCAGGGATATCTTTACTTGTCGGCCGCGCGCTCAATTTTGACAGCAGATGAGCTTTCATACCTTCTGGCGATTGATTTGTAATCGTGCGGCATTGCCACCTTGCCGGAAGACAGCAGCCGGCCGTTATTTGTCTATTGACATATCGGCCGGATTTATGAAAACAAAGAGGGTGCATAAGGTATACACGGAGCCGAGCCGCCATTCGGGTTTCAGCGCTTTGTTTGAAGACGATCGGAAGCAACCTTGAAACGTATCTTGACTTTGTTTTTCTGCTGAGCAGAATCCGAAACCGCTTGTTAAGGTTAATGCCAAACTAAATAGGAATCCATTTGATGTTTAATGGTTTGATTTATTTAATACCAATGAGTGAACGCATTTTCTTTTGAACATAAGCACGGGTCACGAAATAAAATATGGACGATCATCTCCATGTCTTTTTCATCAAGGCACCCATGTAACGGTCCTGACCAAGGATGATCAATATGGACCCACTTTCCCCTTTTAAACCATGGCACACCTTTGATCTCTGATCGTTCTATCTCTTCAGGATGGACTGCTGCGTGAGCTTGAAACCAATCTTCGATACGATCATCAATCCAGCCATGCAATCTCCAAAAAATAGGGTTGACATGTGCTGAATAAGGATCTCCCAAAAAGTCATAATGAGGCTCATCCCATTTAAAATCTAAATCATCAGGGTTCTTTCGTCCATCCGGCAGCACCTCTCCCGAAATAGGATCTCTGGGAACCGAGCTCCAGCGCATATGCATGTCATTGTGGACAGTCCATTCAAGTAAAGATCCTAATTCCCCAAGTGTAAGGGTGCTAAGGTATTGCGAATTCTTAAATTCCCGGTCCCACCACTTCATCCGTGACCAATAGAAACCATCGGCCTTAAGTTGCTTGATCCGTTTATTTAATAGTTCGTTACTGCTGTCCCAAGCTGGCGGAACAGCAAAGCCATCTGGATTTCCTAATGAGAGATCCTCTTCTGAAATTGGTTTGGCTGGTATGACGTCAATATCTAAAGATCCTGGAGCCGGAATTTCAGGCCATCCCCAAATAGGCTTGTCCATCATTGAGTTGACCTCCTGAATCATTCTGCGATGCATAAATAAAAAATCTTCTCCAGATCCATTACTAATATAAGGGGCGCCCGCACTGTTTATTGAAGGCCTTTCATCAGATTTTTCTCCCGGCTGCCAGCCTTTTTCTCTCATTTGCTTTCTTTTTTTCTCGCTCAGTATACACCAACGATCCCTAATGGAATGCCAAATAAAATGATGCAGCCGATGCTTTCTTGATGCAAGCATATGTAACACTTTATCCGGAAGCGGAAGGACTTCACGAACTTCCAAAAAGTCTCTCTGGACTGCAATAAAGGAAGCTGTCTCTCCTGCAGATTTCCCATCATGAGGTGCTGTTCTGATTAATGAACCAACAAGGACAGATTTCTGCTCTATACCGCCTGACCATTCAGGCACGAAGTAACCAATAAAATCATAAACCCAGCCGCTTGTCGGAGTTCCTTTCATTCCCTTTCCTTGAAATCTGACATGACTTCCCTGTAAATAGCCTTTTAAGGTAAGACGGTAATGGTTTTTAGGAGATAAAGTCATGGTCCCTCTAATGATTTCCGGAGCACTAGAGGATTCAAATACAAATTTCCCCTCACCAAACAGGAGCTGATTCATATCATCCAGATGTTCAGTCCTATTATAAAAACTGCGGCAAACCCAAACACTGTTTGATAAATTTTCCATCAATATTCCTCCTAATCTTCAAAATTATGTATATGTTAGGCTATGTTTAACAACCTGGAGTTATACACCAGATATTATTTTATTTTCACCATACCGTGCTTCTTTAAAATCGATAGGATTTGCAAAAAGAAAATATAATGGAGAAACACCAGAAGGCAGATGTATTTAAAAAGCTCCCCTAAACCACTGAGACGCCTCAATTTCCCGAAGGCTGCCGCAGGCAGCCCCCGCTTTGGCGCAGTCTCGGCGGGGGTTACCCAGCTTGACTCCTGATGCCTTACAGGCTAATAGCAAAATGAAAGGAGATGGCCACACAGCTCTTTCTCTGTTCCACAATACTCATAAACTCAAAAAAGCTTGCAGAAAAAACATCGTTTTCTCTGCAAGCTTACAGCAATGTTCATCTCGTTTTTTTTATAAAGAAAGTAACCAGCTGGGTACAGCCCGATGTAACTCAAAGAAAAAATGGTCTATAATAGAACAAAACTAAAACGATAACTGCTTCGATGATAGACAGAGAGAGCAGGAACGTTTGGTTAATGGATGACTTCACAAGCTTTTGGCCAATATAGTTGATTAAATAAAAGACTATAAATAGAGTCACGACCCCAAAAACAGTACTTAACAACTTCATTCCTCCTTTTAAATAAAAATTACCATTATTTAGTAGACAAACCATTATATGTAATGGTACCATTGTATTGTACTTTATCATGTGAAGAGGAGTTGATCAATATGCGTTTAGAATCATTAAGTAAAAAAGTTTTGTTCTCGTCCCTTTTGCTTCCGGTTACTGCATTGTCACTAGCCTTTAGCCCTACTGATGTTAATGCACAGACACCGAAAGAATCCACTCACACAGAAAGTACATTCACTATTGATAAGGCAAATCAAGCTCTTGATGATGCTCAAAAAGAAGTAAACAAGCAACTTGCAGCCGGCAAAACAAATGTTGTAGTCAAAAAGCCACTAAATGTACAAGGAGATGGAATTGAACTAGGAGTTAATACAAAGACATCTGGCGATAGCTCCATCCAAGCAGTACAACAAAAATCCTATTCTGGCTACATCGCTAATACTTTTCCTGGCACAGGTTTTAAACACACCGTTAGCGGTAAATTCACTTATGAAAAAGGCAAAATTAAAGGCAACAGTTACGATGTCTATTTAACCGGACCGCTTTATTCAAAATCTCATTCAACATCTGTTTCTAAATTAGACCCTAGTGTTTGGGAGATTCGGAGTTCAGGAAAATTTAAAGCTTTGAAATATACCCCACTTGAATACACTACAAGAGTAGTTATTGGCCTTTATGGTAGTGGGTCATATAGAGTTCTAACTGCTAAAATTAATTAATATAAAACCCCTTAAACGGGGTTTTTTGAGTTACTAAGATTTATTAGGTAATATATCTCTTATCCACTGGTCTAATTGATTCATTGACATTTCACCCTCATAGTTCCTTTCTATGATTCCATCAGGATTTATAAAGACGGATGTTGGAAGATTAAAGATCTCCCATGATCGGTACACTTCCCCTTCCTTGTCTAAAGCAATTGGAAATGATAGACCGTAACTTTTCATAAAACTTTTCACAGCAATGTCAGATTCTTGAACATTAACTGCGACAATTTCGAACTTATCTTTCTTATAATGATTATATGCTTCTTGTATGGACGGCATTTCATTTTTGCACGGTTCACACCATGAACCCCAAAAATTAACCAGTACAGCCTTTCCTTTAAGTTGTTTTAATTCAATAGGTTCTCCATTAAGTTGTGTCAGTTTAAAGTTCGCCGCGGGCTTGTTGACTTGTACGACTTCCTTGCTGTTTGCTGCAAATAAATTTTGATATAGCGCAAATCCTATTGCCGTAAAAAGTAAAAGCAAAATGAACATCCTGAGCAATAATCTTTTTCGTTTCATGTTCTCACCCCAAAATATTAATAAAAAAAGGAGCTGCTCCGATGGAAAACGTAACGTTATGGCTGGCTTTTGCCGGTGGGTTTTTGTCATTTGTCTCACCCTGCTGTTTACCTCTGTACCCCTCATTTATCTCTTATATTACTGGGGTTTCCGTCAATGAGTTAAAACACACAAATTCTAAAACGCTGAATAAAAATATTGCTATTCATGCTGCATCCTTTTTATTAGGATTTTCATTCATTTTCTACATATTAGGGTTCTCTGCCAGTTCAGTCGGGAAATTTTTCACTGAATATAAAGGTCTGATTAGAATGCTTGGCGGAATTTTCGTATGTGCTATGGGGTTATTTTTATTAGGCATATTTCAACCAAAATTCATGATGCAGGAAAAAAGATTTTCTTTTAAAAGAGGCAAAATCAGTGTATTCAATTCAATATTAGTCGGCATCATTTTTGCTGCAGGATGGACCCCGTGTATTGGTCCGATCTTTGGAACGATCATGTACGCAAACTTTAACAATCCAAACACGATAGATACTTTTATCAACGTAACCGGATATTCATTAGGTTTTGCCATCCCGTTTTTTCTGATGGCATTTTTCATCGGCAAAGCAAGAGTGTTCCTGAAATATTCAAACCTGCTGTTAAAAATAGGCGGCGGATTACTTGTTATCATTGGCGTACTCTTATACACCAATAAAATGATATGGATAAACATATGGTTCTCAAACCTTACGACCTTATTTCAGAGTTAATATTAAGACGCCAAGCAATTGGCGTCTTTTGTTTTACATTATCTCACAGTGAGTAGACCTTGACCATAACAACCTTTTTGACCGCCATTTTTTCCGCAATATAATCTTAGTGAATATTCTCCCGCACCAGGCTTTTTAAAAGTATAATCATAGATGAATGGAGAATTTGTTAGGTCACTTGTCCACGCCTTACCATTTTTGAATACGGTCAACTTAATAGTTTTATTGTTGTAGGGGAAGGCACGGACCTGCAAATTTTGACCTGACTTAACTTTAATTCTCTTCGTAGAGCTTGAAGTTTGCGTTTTTTGGAGAATTGTTTCCACTTGTGGAGCTGCCAAAACTGATTCTTGATGTACCATAAAAGAACTGAACAAGACTACACAACCAATTACTACAGCACTTAAACATTTTTTCATGTTTCTTTCACCCTCTCGAATTAATTTAATATAATTTTACAAGTATGTAAAATTATTGAACACAAAACATTCTACCATTTTTCAGAACCTCTATTCTAGAGATTTCTTTATTTTTCCCAAAATATTCAATTCCATTACCGATTCATTAACCTTATATTATTTTGAAACAGCCCTACTAATGAGCTGCTTCATTTATTTCAGAAGTGACAAGCTTTATTTCGTTTTTCGGGTCTTATATCCCTTTAGCAGTAAAGCAGTGTATACATTGAACCGTTTGACAGCATTCGTTGTTTTTGGATCGTATGCACTGTTGACTGCTTCCTTTGCCCTGATAGTAATAAAGAGGTGCTAGTGCACGCTTAATCTGTTTTTCGACCTCTCCCTTTGTTAATGGTCTTGTAACTAAAAAAACACCTGACGGAAGTAGGGACTGACCCACGTTTTTGAGACAGGGATCAAAACACATTTAAGCAGCCAGCTGCCGGTATATGACCGGCGGCTGGTTGTTTAGTATCGCATGAATATGAATATGGTTATAATAGTGCAAACTAGAACGTTTCAGACTTTAGCGAGAAATGAAATGATTCGATGTAGGCATTATCATGAGCATGTCCCTTTACCGGACATGCTCATGATAATGCCTCTTTCTTTGACTGTCGCTGATATACATAAGATGTGTAAGAGGGCAGATGAACCAAAGTATGCAGCACAAACAAAATCTGTATTTTGGCAGCTGCCTATAGAATAAGCAACGATTTAGCCGTTTCCGAAGGAATACTGCTTGTTCAAAACGGTGGAGTTCGCCTGTTTTATACCATTTCATCCATGTTTTAAACTGCTTCTCGTTTCGGAAGCTTAAGTCTTTTAAGACTTCTTGATCGGCACTCCCGCCAGCCTCATTTTGATTGCTTTCATTTTCACATCAGTTGGATAGCAAATATCCGTTTTTCAAACTTGAAGGTATTTTTTATTCGTCTCATCTTCTGGGGTCAGTCCCATTCGGAAGACTCCTTTTTTAAATTATTCAAAATTGAATTTAATCGTTCAAATACCAAACTGATACTGCTCATGTATTTATCCTTTAAAAAGTCAGGCAAAGGGGTTTTCATTCTATAAAAATCATTTTCACCACGTGTATTGATTCTGCCAGTTCTCTTTCTATATCAGAACACCGCGCAGCTGGCCAATCCCCGAACGTTTCCGAGTCTGTCATAAATACATAATGCCTGTCTTTTACAGAGGATACGGATATGACCGCTTCTCCCTTACCCGGACAATCCTTCACTTTTTTGTAATACTTTCGTTTTTCGTTCATAATCGGCTCTATATAAACGGAAACGACCCGTTGCATCCCGCACCCTCTTCCACACATCCGCCGTTTTTTTAAAACAGCATGGCAGCCCCTGCTTTACGGTAAGCGGAGCCTTCCACCTCCACAATCGTCGCTCGCACCGCATCTTGCTGGTCCTGAAGAACAATATCCAAAATATTATGTATATTTTCCGCAGGCGGCCTCCTTTTTTAGGTAACTTGTAAAAAGGATAGAAGAAAACAGGCTGCATTTCTTTTTTTCAGTAAGAAAATACGACAAGAGAAAGACGGTTTTGTAAGAAAAAACAAACAGAGAAAATCAAAAGCCCCCGGCTTCCCGGAGGCTTTCGATTATCCTTCTTGCGTAAACGGCCGGGCCTGTTCTTTTCTGCCCCAGCTCAGCGCAGCCAGAAAACTGATGACGAGAATAGCCGCACCAAGCATATACGGAATTTCCATATTAATATCAAAGAGAAAACCGGCTGCTGACGGTCCGGCGATATTTGCCAAGCTGATAAATGATGTATTCATCCCGCCTGCAAAGCCCTGCTGATCACCAGCCAGCTTTGATAGCATCGTATTGACTGCCGGCCTGAGCAGAGACGTCAACATAAGAAAAAAGATAGCGGCCGCAAACACCGTCCAATATGAGCCGGCAAACCGGCACCATACGAGTCCGGCCGCTGCGCCGATAAGGGTGGCGTTGATGACACGTTTCTCCCCGAACTTGCGGACGAGAAAACTGACGCCTACTGCCTGCACAAAAACACCGATAAGGCCGGCAACCGTAATAATGAAAGCAATGTCAGACGCTTTAAACCCGTGCTTATGATCAACATAAAGGCCGAAAATCGATTCAAAGTTCATAATACCGAAGTTAAGCACAAAAACCAAAATCAGCATAAAGGCAAACGGCGATTTGAGCGCGCGCGACATTTGTTGCAGGAGATGTTCACGCTTTTCTCTTTTCGCGCGGGCTTCCATCTGCTTTTCCCGGTCCAGCGTTTCAGGCAGAAAGAAAAATGAGAGCACCGTTGAAAAACAAGCGAGGCTTGCGGACACAATGAACGGAACGGACATGCCGTAATGAATTAAGTAGCCGCCGACGCCGGGCCCGATGACGACTCCGAGTGTCATCGCCGCGCTGAACAGCCCCATTCCTTTGCCCCGCTCTTCTTCCGTCGTGATGTCGGCGATGTACGCAAACATGGACGGCATTAAAAATGCGGCGCCCATCCCGCCCAAGAGCCGGGACGCAAACAATTGCCACAGACTGCCGGCAAATGCAAATATCAATTGCGACACCGCAAACGCTGCAATGCCGAATATAATCAGTTTACGCCGTCCGTATTTGTCGGTTATTTCCCCGGCAATAGGCGCAAATAAGAGCTGCGTAACCCCCGCCGCCGCGACAAGAAGGCCCATCGTACTCCCAGTCGCTCCGAATTCGGTTATATATGCAGGCATGATCGGAATAATCAGCCCGATTCCAAGCATTGCTATAAACATATTAAACATTAAAATTGATAATCTGCCTATGTACGTCATCATGATTCACTACCTTCTCCCCCAGACAAAACAGGCGATCATTCCAGAATTGTCATTTTTTATCTCTTTCAGTATAACGGGGAAAAGGGAATAAAGTCCAGATGATTTCCTGTTAAGGCCTTATGACAGCTATATAACGCAAGCTATTCAGCTCCCGCTGTTTCAGTTGACATGTCATATGCATCAAGCGCCGCCTGCAGCGCTTTGCCCGCTTTGACGGGAACACCATGCCTGATGAGAACAGCTTCGAGTCCGGCCAGCACAAACAGCACATTTTCCTTTCTGCAGCTGTAGCCCATCGTCCCAATCCTCCACATTTTTCCTGAGAGCGGTCCGAACGAGCTGGCAATTTCAACTCCAAATTGCGACAGCAGCATACGCCTGACAGATTCTCCATCGGCTTCTTGCGGAATCTGCACACATGTGACGACCGGAAGTTTGCATTCCGGATCACCGAATAAAACGAGACCCATCGCTTCAAGCCCCGCCGCAAGCGCTTCTTCATGGCGGCGATGTCTGCGGAAACGTTCATCAAGCCCTTCTTCGAGAACAAGGCGCACACCTTCTCTCAGCGCATACAGCATAGTGGTCGCTTCTGTATGGTGATTCAGCCTTCTTTCACTCCAATAGTCTTCCAGCTGGCTTAAATCAAAATAATTGCTCGTAATCGGACGATGGTCGGAAAATCACACCCCGTCAGCCTCCGTCGCGATGCCGCGCTCCACCTTTTTACGAGCCGCAATCACCTTCGCCGTCCGATCGTTATATGTAATCGGCGCCATCCCAGAAGGAACTGATAAACATTTTTGCGTTCCGCCAATGACCGCATCGATTTTCCACTCATCAGTTTTCACGGCACAGCCTCCGATCGTGGCTACGGCATCAACGATAAAGAGCGCATTTTGAGCGCGGCACGCTTCCCCGATTTCTTTCAAGGGATGGATGCGTCCTGTTGACGTTTCTCCGTGCACCATGGCCACAATTTTCGGATGAACCTTTTTCATCTCGCTGATAATGTCCTCAGGACGAAATACTGTTCCCCACTCGCATTCCATCGTGTGAACGTCTGCTCCGTACCGCTCAGCGATTTCAGTCAGCAGATAGCCAAAGCGGCCGTATATCGGGACGAGCACGCTGTCTCCCGGTTCTATTACACTCGCCAGTACGGCCTCAATTCCCGCCCTTGATGTGCCGTCAATCGGATAGGCCCAGCGGTTTTCCGTTTCAAACAATTCACGGAGCATTTGCATCGTTTCATTCATGATATCAGTGAAGGCCGGGTCAAACTGGCCGATGATCGGGGCCCCCATCGCCCTCAGCACTCTCGGGTCCGCCTCGACAGGCCCCGGTGTCATAATCGTTCTTTGCGGGAGGCACAATTCTTTTCTGACTGGCACGCCCATTCCTCCTTTATGTTAATAAGCAAGCTTATATAATACATTCGCTAACGTCCGGACGCCGATATCCAGCTGATGTGCGGAGGTAAATTCAAGCGGCGAATGGCTCACTCCGCCCCGGCTCGGCACAAAAAGCATGCAGGCCGGAAAAGTCCTGCCCATCATCTGAGCGTCATGCCCGGCTCCGCTTACGATTTCCTCACAGCTTGCGCCCTGTTCAACTGCCGCTTCAACAGCCGCTCGTGTCAGCGTTTGATCCATCGGAACCGGCTCTATTCTCATATATTCGTCAATGACGGGCCGGACGCCTTTTTCGTGACTGATTCTTTCAATGAGAGATACCAGTTTTTGATGAAAGGCGCTCAGCACGGTCTCTTCCTGGTGGCGGATATCAATGGAAAATTGAATACGGCCCGGGATGACGTTCGGCACATTCGGCTCAACCGTCATTTTCCCGCAGGTCAGACGAAGTTCTTCCGGCTGTTTTTCTGCCAAAAGGACGAGCTCGTGGATGATTCTGCTTCCCGCGGCAAGCGGGTCCTTCCGCCACTTCATCGAGGTGGTGCCCGCATGGTTGCATTCTCCGAAAAGCGTTATATTATAACGCCTCTGCCCGGCGATTCCGGTGACAACGCCGATATCCTTTCCCGATCTTTCAAGTGTTTGTCCCTGTTCAATATGAATCTCAAGAAAAGCTTTAATATCCGTCCGGAAGGGTGGGGTGTAACGGCCTGATCCGAAGCTTTTTTGGAGCATTGCTTCTTTTAAGGAAACACCTGAGCCATCGCTTGGCTTTTCCGCATCTGAAAGTGAGAAAGCACCGGTTATATTTCCCGATCCCCAATAGGTCATGGGAAAACGGCTCCCTTCCTCCTCACAAAACGAAACAGCTTCTAGTGTTTTTTCGGGCGTCCGTAAGTCTTCCGCAAGCGGATGATCGCAAGCACGCCGTATGCTCCGTCATATTTTCCGCCGTTAATAACGGTATCAATATGCGCCCCTGTCAAAATCAGCTCGCCGGGTGACTCTGTGCCGCTCAGCCGGCCAAACACATTTCCGACATCATCAAATCTCGTTTCAAGCCCTGACGACGTCATTTTCTTTTTCACGGCAAGCTGGGCATCCATCCATTCCTTTGTGTATAAAAGCCTCGTCACGCCGCCGTCAGCGGATGCGCCGAATTGAGACAGCCAGTGTATATAATCGGTAATTCCGATATTAGCCGAAAGCTGCTGATGTTCCATATACTCACTCCCTTTCATTCCGGCAGACTGTCACGGTGACCTTCATTATAGAGGGAGCGCATGCTGAGTTCATTATCATTTCATCTAAAAAATCTTTTGTTTTTTAGACACACTATCCAAACTCTGCCTCTCCCCGCCCATAAGCCGAAAGTCTGGTGGGTGCCGATTCAAAGGAACCATTTTTCGAAAAAGATAGAATTTGAGCTTTATTTTTTGGATAATAGAGGGAAAGGAGGGCAAGTAATGACAAAAAAATATTGGATGCTGCCGCTCGTCTGTTTATTATTGATTTCCGGATGGGTTGCGCCGTCTGCCTCTGCAGGCGCGCCAACCGAAATAAACCTGTACAGCCGATTGGCGGTTTCAACTGCCGGCGGCACACACGTTTTACCGCAGTCCGCTTCGGCTTCCTTCGCTCCTTCGGCGGATACAGACACGTATTACAAGGAAGCTTCGGGAAAAAGCGAGACAGCCTTAAAAAGCGCCCTGCACCGCATCATCAGCGGTCATACAAAGCTGTCTTACAGCCAAGTGTGGGATGCGTTAAAGGAAACTGATGAAGACCCGGCAAACCCGAACAATGTCATCTTGCTCTATACACAGGAATCACGGGCGAAAAGTAAAAACGGAGGCAGTGTGGGCGACTGGAACCGCGAACACGTGTGGGCAAAGTCACACGGAAACTTCGGAACCGCGGCAGGCCCCGGCACGGATATTCATCATTTGCGTCCGGCAGATGTCCAGGTGAACAGCGCCAGGGGCAACATGGATTTTGATAACGGCGGCACGGAATACCCTAAAGCGCCGGGCAATTACTATGACGGCGATTCGTGGGAGCCGCGGAATGAGGTTAAGGGAGACGTCGCACGCATGCTTTTTTACATGGCGGTGCGTTATGAAGGAGATGACGGATATCCAGACCTTGAGCTGAATGAGAAAACGGGAAACGGCTCCGCTCCGTACATGGGGAAACTGTCCGTTTTGCTCAAATGGAATAAACAAGACCCTGTCGACAGCACGGAAAAACGGAGAAATGACGTCATTTATGAAGACTACCAGCATAACCGCAACCCGTTTATTGACCATCCGGAATGGGCGGATGAGATTTGGCAGTAAAGATGAACGAGGCCCCGGCTCTTTTTTCTGACTGAACATATGAAAAATGTAAAGGGAGCCCCGGCAATCAGGCTCCCTTTTTTAATAGACGGCTTCCTCGGTTTCAGCATCAAAAAAGATGGCCCGGTCCATATTGACGGCAAGCTGAATGACATCGCCAGTCCTGACTTGCGTGCCTCCATCAAGGCGGACGGTCAGCCGTTCCTCTCCCGCAGCTGCATGAACATGCATTTCCGCGCCTAAGTTTTCGCACACCTCCGCAACGGCCCGGCACACTGATCCAAACGTCTTGTTAGAATTTGCGAGTGCCATATGCTCCGGACGCAGCCCCAGCATCATCTGCTGACCGTTATATCCTTTTTGCTTAAGCATGACGGCTTTTTCTTTCGGAATAAGCAAACGAACAGACGGGTTGGCAAAAAACAGCTCTCCCTGCTTTTCCTCAATCACGCCCTTCATAAAATTTATCGCCGGCGAGCCGATAAATCCTGCCACAAACATATTCGCCGGATAGTGATATATATCGCGGGGGCTTGCCGCCTGCTGAATGTCTCCTTCATTCATCACGACAATTCGGTCACCCATCGTCATCGCTTCTGTCTGATCATGCGTCACATAAATGATGGTCGCCTTCAGCCGCTGATGGAGCTTGCTGATTTCAGCGCGCATCGTCACACGCAATTTCGCGTCTAAGTTGGAAAGCGGCTCGTCCATTAAAAAAACCTTCGGCTCACGCACGATAGACCGGCCGAGTGCGACCCTCTGCCGCTGCCCGCCTGAGAGGGCCTTCGGCTTCCGCTTCAGCAAATGCCCGATTTCCAAAATATCGGCGGCAGCCCGTACACGCTCTGTAATCTCTTTTTTCGGCATTTTTCTAAGCTTGAGCCCGAACGCCATATTATCAAATACCGTCATATGCGGGTACAGCGCGTAATTCTGAAATACCATTGCAATGTCGCGATCCTTTGGCGGCAGATGATTCACCAAATCACCGCCGATATAAAGCTGCCCCTCTGAAATGCTCTCAAGCCCAGCGATCATTCTGAGTGTCGTAGATTTGCCGCAGCCTGAAGGACCGACAAGTACCAAAAGCTCCTGATCCTTTACATCTAAATGAAAATCCTTCACTGTCAGTGACTGAGAGCCATATGTTTTTTTGATATGATCAAATGTTAATGATGCCATTAGAAACCTCCTCCAATACTGGAAACCGCCTCAGCTTTCTGTTATTTTTAAAATAATCGGGGTTTCTGCCAGATTCATAATATAAAAGCAAATTTGTATTATAACGTCATAATACATATAATATAAATAATACATGAAATAAGGAGGTCCGCCCTATTGTTAAATAACGGGAGTTCAAAACCTTTATATATTCAGCTGAAACAAATTATTGCGGATGACATTAAAAAGGGCATTTATTCCCCTTCCGTCAAACTGCCGACTGAAAACGAGCTTTGTGAGACGTACAATGTCAGCCGGATAACCGTCAGAAAGGCCATCCTCGACCTGGTTGAAGAAGGCTGGCTCATTCGGCAGCAGGGAAAAGGAACGTTCGTGAAAAGCCCTAAACTAAAACGGGAACTGATCGCGGTTAACGGCTACTCAGAATTTATGGAATCGACAGGAAAAAAACCGAAACATCAGGTCCTTTCCCACGAAATCATCGAAGCGCCCAAACCCATCGCTCAAAAGCTGAACGTCGCACCTGAGAGCCCCGTCCTTGAATTAAAACGCATTTTATTTCACGACGACCAGCCGCTCTCATTTGAAATCGCCCACTATCCGCTTCATTTGTTTCCCGATATCGACACGTTCATCAGTGACGGCGTATCCATGCATGATATTATGAAACAGCACTATCAGGTCGTCCCCACCCATAACACGAAGCTGTTGAATGTCGTGTATGCCAAACAGGAAGAAAGCCGGTATTTGGCTTGTGATATCGGGGATGCGCTTTTTGAAATTGACAAAACCGCTTTTATGTCAAAAGACCAGCCGATTTACAGCTCGCTGTTTTTAATGCATACCGACCGCGTCACATTTACCATTAACAGTCCTTACACGTAACAGGCATAAAAAACGAGACACTGCTTATAGTATTCTCGTTTTTTCACTGCTTTTGCCGCCGTCAGGCCTGTATGGATGACCGTATCCGAACGCCCCGAATACCCCGCACGTTTTCGCAGCCGTCCGCGCGGCCTCCTCAAGCGCATGGCGAATATCCTGATGCTCGAAAAAGCCGGTAAGAAATCCGGCGATAAAAGAATCTCCCGCACCCAATGTATCTATTATATCAGCGACGGCAATCAAATAGATAAAGAGAAACAGCCATACAGACGTTTCCCCGATATACCATTTTCTCCGTTTTACAGCTGTTTTGACGGCCGGCGTTTGATTCAGATCCGGTTCCATTCTGTATGAGCCCGTCTTTTCAGGAAGCATCGGCTACTCCTCCTTTCCAGTTTTAAAAAACTTCATTTGTATGAGCGACAAAGCAAGTGTAAGCAAAAGCACCACGGTCGCGATCGCAGAGGCGTATCCCATCATATCTTTTGTAAAGGCGCTCTTATATAAAAACGTGCTCAGCACTTCAGAAGCATTTCCCGGCCCGCCGCCTGTCAAAATATACGGCTCGTTAAACACGGTAAACGCCCCGGTCAGCGTCATCACCACGGCAACAAACGACATTTCCTTCGTCTGCGGCACCGTAATGTGAAAAAACTGCTGCACCTTGCCCGCGCCGTCCAGCTGTGCCGATTCGTACAATTCATCCGGTATCTTTTGAATGGCTACAATATATAACATGGCGATATAACCGACAGACTGCCATTGAGAAACAAAAATGACAGACAGCATGGCGGTGTTTTCATCGCCGAGCCAGGCCCGTGTCAGCTCATCAAGACCGACCGCCTCCAACAGCTGATTCAAGAGCCCGATCTCCGGGTTATAAATAAAATCAAACAGCAAAGCGATGACAGTCATGGAGATGACGACGGGGAGAAAAAATACCGTACGGAAAAACGGCGACCATTTTCTCACCAGTCTGTCTTCCAGCACAGCCGCCAAAATTAATCCGCCGCACACTTGGCAGATAATCGAAATCACCGCGTACAGCACATTGTTGCCGAGTGCTTTGAAAAACACGGGGTCATGAAACAGCTCGATATAGTTTTTCAATCCGATAAACGTTTTTTCAGGATTAAACGAGCTCCATTCAAACAAGCTGAGAAACACATTCTCAATAATCGGAACGTAAACGAAAAGTAAAAAAATCAGGGCCGGCGCGAGAAACAAATACGGAATGAATCGATTTTGGTTGACCAAGGACATTCATCTCCTTTAACAAAAGAGCCTTTTCTATTCAGCAGACGCTTTGACTTGCTGCGCAGCTTTCTGCACCGCCTTCATCACCTGCTGCGGCGTCATCGTGCCCCCAAGCATCTGCTGGACGCTTGCGGCATACACATCCGCTATTTCAACATCAACATCCATATCAAACCATGGCACCATTGATTCAGCGCTTGTGATATCCTGTACGGCAGCGGCTTCAAATTCCTTAACCGCCTCTTCAAAGTAGCTTTTTTCCGGCTCTTTCGGCCACCTGTGGAAAAACTTCAAGGTCACTTTCCCGTCTGAGGAACTGCTTTGGCTTGAACAGCCGGCAGCAATGAACAGAAATACGGATAACAGAACGAACAGGCAGATGAGCTTTTTCAGACGCTTTTCCTCCTTTATCACCGGACTATAATGTTATATATAGTCCGGTGTAATATAATCCGCGTTTTTAATATTCGACTTTCCACATATATCGTCTCTGGCTTAACGGATGATTTCTTGCATCGGCCAAAGCATCCGCATAACTTCTCAGCTCCCTGTTTAACACAAGGGGAGCAAGATAACCTTTTACCGAATCATCAATTCCGGAAAAATCATATGTTCCGGCATCAAGAACAGTCAGTTTTTTGCCGTATTTTTTTGAGAAGGAAAGCGCCCGCTCTTCAAGGGGCCTTGTTTCATCTAAGCCAAGCAGAATAATAAACGGAACGGATTCATCAATGATTTCGAACGGTCCGTGAAAATATTCTCCGGCATGAATGGCGTGGGAGTGAATCCATTGCATTTCCATCAGAATGCAGATGCTGTAGGAGTAAGCGACGCCGTAGTTTGCACCGCTTGCCATTGTATAAATGATGTCTTCTTTTTCGTGGGCTTTCGCAAACGCCTTTGCATTGTCCGCTTCCTGTTCAAGCGCTTTATCATACACAGCCTGCAGCTTATCAAGCCCGTCGATCGCCTGCTCAAACGCAGCATGGCTTTCCAATACGTTTAAAGCGCCGAAGACAATTTGGTAAAGGACGCCGTAGTTTGTATTCATCGCCAAGGCTTCTTCGCCCCAATCGTATACGGCGGCATATTGAGCTTCTTTCGCTAACGGGGAGTCAGGCTCAAAGGTCAGAGCAATTGTCAGCGCGCCTTTTTTTCTTGCAAACCCGGCGGCTTTTACCGTTTCCGGCGTGTTGCCTGAATGCGAGCACAAAATAACGAGGGAGTTTTCTCCGAGCTGCACGGGATTGCGCTGAATAAATTCATTCGAGCTGTAGAGATCGGAACTGATTGCTTTCGCCTCTCTGTCAAACACATACTTGCTCGGGTGCATAATGGCAGAAGAACCTCCGCATGCGACAAAAAAGACATGATCAATCGTTTTTCCTTTCAGATCTTGCAAGAAAGCCTGAACCTGTTGATTCACTTTTGCGGCAGTTTGACTCAAATCCTTCACTCCTCAGTATTTTATTATATAACGTTATATAACGTTATATTAATCGCATAACAGGAGTGTTATCAATATTATTTTCTGAAATTTCTAAAATATAATAGGCGACATAGGCCCGGTTTAATTTCCCTCACTCTCTTGACCTGACCCTTAGAGACACGTTTAGAATGGGTAGCAAGGAGTGATACAAAAATGAATATAAAAGAAGCAGCCCGCCAGACGGGTCTCACGAAAAAAGCCATCAAATATTATGAACAGGAAGGGCTGATTACGGTCAGCAAAAATCCTGACAACGGCTACCGGGAATACTCGGATCAGGATGTCAATACGCTGAAAATGATTGCTGCTCTCAGAATGCTGGCGCTGTCTGTCAGCGACATTAAAGCATTCTTATTAGAAGGCAGCAGCTTACATGATATTTTACAGCAGCAGCATCAAAAGCTCAGCCTGCAAATTGAAGAGCTGGAGCAGGAACGGAAATTAACGGAGATGCTGATGAAACGCGTGAAGAATACAGAAAATGTCGATTCCATTTTACATGATATCGGAGAAGTTAAAATCGATGAGCCGAAGTATATGGGATTTCAGCTGAAAAAGCTGTTCCCGGGAGAGTTCGGAGAATTTATCGCGACGCTGTTCGAACCATTCTTTGACTTTGCCATTGATACAGATGAGAAAAAAGAGAATTGGGCAGAGCTGATCAAAGTATTGGATGATATGGAAGAAGTCCCGGCGGCACATCCGATGATGCAGCTGCTCGGACAGGAGGATCCGGCACAGCTTCAGCAATACAAAGCCCAGCACGACCAATTTATTGAGCTGATATTGAAGAAAGATCCCGCAACTTGGGAAACCCATAAAAACATCCTTATCCAGCTTGTGAAGAGAGTGCAGACAGATGAAGAATACAGAGAAAGCCTCATCAAACTCGGGGAATCAGCTTCTGATTTACCGGCGCTGAAGGAAGGGTCGCCTTTCAGCAATCTCCTCCAGAAACTGAGCCCGAAATATGACACGTATGTGCAATATCAGCTTGAAATCAAAAAAGAAGCGGACGAGGCGCTCGGTTTTGATTCAAAAGCGTATTTAAAACAGGCGCTGCAATTGAAAAAACGCTAAGGCACGTTTCCTTAGCGTTTCTCCCGTGAGCTTTAGTGCTGCGCATTAATTCTGTCAACAACATTGGCGATGAGCTGCTCTTTTCCTAAATCAGAGTCATCATCAACGCTCGCCACTGTCAAAATAATGGCCGCTACGGCCAAAGCAATCGTTTCAATGGCGGCTGCCGCGTTTAAAAATACCCATACAGCTGTCGCGCATTGGCCGATGGCTGTTGATTTTCCTTTGTCAAAGCTGTTTTTGTCAAATTCCGCTTTGAGCACTTTCGCCATAATCGCTGAACCTTTTTCAATCATGCTGTTTACTTGCTCGTAGTCACCGCTGTAAACCGCTGTTTTTAATTCTTTAAAATAAGTGGGAGAAGCATTTTTAATATCAGCGATGACCTGGTCTGAGACTTGTTTTAATTCATCCTGATCGATTTTTTGAACGGCTTTGGAATCCCATACCTCTGGGAGAAGCTTTGCGACTTCACCTTGTCCGAAAAAGATTCCGGAAAAAATCTCTTCCCCGGAGTAACTGACGGATGGATTGGTTTTAGCTGATACTTGCGGACCTACTAATGCAACCATTAAGGCAAACACCATGATCATTGCTACAATTGACTTTTTGTTCCCTTTTAGATTATCCAAATAATTTCCTCCTATTCCTTTTATTGAGAAAATTGTATCTAAAAAATGGCTTGGTGAAATGGTTCCAAGCTACTGTTTTTTCTGCCGGAATCAAAAATAGAACTAAAATACCAGACACCGTGATAGAAAAAGAAGTAAGCCCCAGCATGACAGCAAATATTTCGTGCATAAAGATTGAAATAAATAAAACCAGGCGCCAATACTTTTTCGGAGCAAACAAGGCGCAGAACATAATGGTTTGCACAATGAGCGTGCCCCAAGTCGGTATCATGACGAGCTTGGACTGCAGCATGAAATCAAACAGGCCGTGCAGCGCATCAGGCAGCCCGAGCATCGGATCGTTCAGATAATAATAAACGGCAGTTCCGTTTTGCCACTCTTCTTCCATCAGCTTGGCGACAACGGAATTAAAATACAGCATCGCGACCTGAATTCTGATCACCGTCAGCGTCGCCCAGCATAAAGATCGGTAATAAGGCTCTAGCCTTCTTTCGGCATAGGACTCTTCATACGGGGCCCAGTGCCATTTTCTCGGGTCGGTTAATGTCAGCGGAAGCAGCAGCAGCGTAAAAACGGCGGCAATCTGATCTCCTCCGTCAAGGGTAACGGCGGAGTTTTGAAAGCTGTACGAGATCCACCAGTGGAAAAAACCTGTCAGACGCGGACGCCAGCCAATCACAACGAGGACTAAAATACAAACACAAACCGCCTTGATGATCTCGATGTGCTGAAAATCGGGAAACAGCAAAAACAGGCTGAAGGTATTGGAAAAGTCGAGCACTTGATTTTGTGTTTTAAAGAAAACAGACGCCGGATTGAACAGCAGTGTTAATAAAGTGCCAAGCGCGATTAAGCTTCTGGCAAGCCCGTACACATTTGTCCAAGGCGGGTTCTCCATGATCCATGAGGTGAGCTGTTTTTTTGCATCCTGCATCAATTGACATCCACTCCAATGAATTTTTTAATGGTTCGTTTGGTTTTGGTATGTTTGCTCCATGCCCATGGGGTAATCCGTTCATATGTAATAATCATTTTCCCTTTCAGTGTTGGGGATGGGGACTCATTTTTCACTTTCAAAAATGTGGTATTCTTAATATCTTGGCCTGCCGTGTAATCCTTCCATTTTTCTTTGGGCGGCAGTTTTTCCAGCATAAGGCCGAGTTCTATTCCCTGAGTCCGTCCGTACCGATTTAAGCCGATCACATTTTTCAGCGAGTTATTCGGCCATCTGAGCTTCTCGCCGGGGGTGAGAGGGTATATATTTAAGCTGTCTTCTCTCGGGTCCTTACTGAAAAACCCCCAGCTCTGCGGGTAAATCATTGAAATGGTTTTTGATTGATGTTTGGTTAACTGGATGGCGGAGCTTGGAAGCGCTGCAATGACCGTAAAAAACAAAACGATCATCCAGGCGGCCATGACAATAAAAAAGAATGAGAACACTTTGTTTTGATTCATGTCAGCCAATTGAAACCCTCCTTAAATATGGAAATTTCATTTGACATGATTATACACTATCTGTCATGTAAAATATTGAGAAATTGGATTTTTTGGACTAATATACTATTATATGTAAAATAAAGGAGTGTTCATATGTTTTTGATGAATGATAAAGTGCTGTGGGGAACGGTGGTTCTGGCATTTATTCTGTCGATTGTTTTCTATCCGTTTCTTCCTGCTGATATGGCCATTCATTACGATGTTGCGAATCGCCCCAACATTGCGATTAATAAGACGATCGGCGTGCTGGTTTTTCCCGTGCTGATGATCGTTTGTATGTTTATCAGAAAACAATATGTCCAGTTTTTCCTTGTCGTCTATTGCCTTCTGGTCGTCCACATTGCGGTGATGTGGCTGGCACTGTAAGCATAAATAAAACCGGAGCTTAAAAGGCTCCGGTTTTGCTTATTTATAAAATACTTTCTCAATGTTGTATTTCGACTGAAGGGTATTGATCGCGTACGTTTCGTAAATATCCCTTTCCATCGGATCATTTACGACACATACTTGAATTTTATACACTTCGTCTCTGTGATTTTTAACAGGCGACACAGTGTCTTCAAAATGCTTTTTGATTCTTTGTCTTAATTTCCGGGCTTTCCCGACAAACAGCAGCTCATCATGAATGTTATAAAACATAAATATGCCGCCTTTGTCTCTCGGAATTTGGTGAAAATCAATGAAGCCGTAAATCGCTTTAATCGCCGGTTCATTTTCCGACGGTGACTGCTGCCGTTCTGTAATGGTTACATCAGGAGCAGGTAGGTTTATTTTTATCAAAATGGGTCACGTCCTCTTATTCATTAAAGCTCCATCGTAACATAAGAAGTCACGAAAAGCTATTCTTTCCTTCAAGCGCGCCGGCCGGATCGTAGAGGCTCAGATCAATTTCCGTCTGCTGCCCGAGCGCGAGTTTCGCCAATTCGGCCCCGAGATACGGTCCGCTCGTCAACCCTGAAGCACCGAGCCCATTGGCAATCAGAAGGCCGCTGACATTCGGCAGCGTGCCGATGACAGGGAGAAATCCGGGCGTAAACGGCCTGAACCCGACCCTTGCCTCAAGCATCGTGCCGTTTGAAAGTCCAGGTGCCACGGTCAATGCTTTATCAAAAATCTCGCGGAGACCGCCTGCCGTTACCCGCAAATCCATGCCGGCATCATTTTCATGAGTGGCGCCGGCCACAATCCGGCCGTTTTCAAATGCGAGAATGTACTGGTCGTTCGGCGGCATGACGACGGGCCAGCTGCCTGTTTCCTCTCCCGGAAGCTCCAAATGAACGATTTGCGCTTTTTGATATGATACTGAAAAGCTGATGCCGAGCGGCTCAAGCAGCTCCTTCGCCCACGCGCCGGCCGTGACGATGACCTGATCGGCGTACAGCGTGCGTTCGGCGGTTTTCACGCCGATGACGGTATGATGATCTGACAGCAATGATGCATCTTCATTATGAACAGACGCGCCGTGTTTGACCGCAGCGTTCATCAGCGCCTCACGAAGCGCCCTCCCGTTTACCCGGGCGGCGCCGCTGATATGGACCGCTCCGTAGTCATCCGACAGCGGGGGAAATAAGGCTTTCGTTTCTGCCGGAGATAATCTTGTAATGTCCCCGATTTCTGGAGCGTCCTCTCTTCTGTTATAGGCTCTTTCCTCCATCTGATCAAGCTTTCGCTCATCAGTATGCAGACTGACGGCTCCGACTTTTTTGTATCCGGTTGCGGTTTCTCCGTCAGCTTCAAGCTGTTTGATTAATTGATCATAATAACGGGCCCCGCCCTTTGCAATCGCATACCACGCCTTATTGCGGCGCTGTGACAGCCACGGACACACGATTCCCGCAGCTGCGTCAGTCGCTTGTCCCGGCTCGTTCCGGTCAATAACCGTTACCTCAGCTCCTGCTTTTGCGAGATGGTAAGCCGCTGATGCACCGAGAATGCCGGCTCCGATGATGATATATGACTTCATGTATAACACCTTTTCTATCTGTTTTGTCTTATTTATTTTAACAAATCAAGCGCACCGTTCCTATTCAGGCCGATTCGCAATGATTATTTTAGAAAACGGAAATGTATAATAAAAAGAATAAGTTCGTGTCTGAAAGCCTTTTTTCTCAAGAAGCTCTCTGTATTGGGATATGTATTTGATATCTGAGACAGCCAGTGTGCCTTCGGGCTTCAGCACTCTCACCATTTCAGAAATGGCGCGCTCCCGCTCCTTTTTGCCTGAAATGTTATGGACGACGAAATGAGAAATGACAAGGTCAAACGTGTTGTCTGAAAACGGCATGTCTTGTGCCAATCCGTCACATAGATCAATCTCCGGCGCACCTTCAGCTCGCCTGTTTATTTCAAATGCTTCTCTCCCGTTCCCGCCAAGATCCCAGCCCGACCACTTGTCGATCGCTGAGACAGCCGCCCCTTTCTGAGCCGCGGCAATCGCCAAAAGCCCCCGCCCTGTCCCGACATCAAGCACCTTCTGTCCCGGCTGTAATACGGAAAGCTTAAGAAGCCGATGACGATGCGATATTTTAATGACCGTTGAATAAAACAGCATCCACAAGCCGAGCAGCAAAAACAAAGCACCCGTCAGCCAGCCCCAAAAAGGAGGAATGAAGCCAAGCCAAGTGCCGGCAGCATACATAAGCGCAAGAAGTACAAAACCGAATGCTGTATACGGTGCGTCGATGCCATATCGTGTTGTCATCATGTTCAGCCCTTTCATTTTTTATCCAGCTATTATACCATATCATGACAATCATAAAGAAAAGAGAGGCGGTCATTTGAAACGAGGCATTACGTTTGAAATCCCTAATGAATATGGCAATTTTGCGGCACACATATTAAAACCGTTTCCTGCTTCCGCTTTTACCTGGTTCATTGGTAACGGTGAGGCTTATATCACTGACAGCGGCCAATTAGATGAAGACCTCTTCCCTGAAAATCAACAGGTCATTGAAGGAATTGAATTGAAAAAAAAGCTGGAGACTCATCATTATTATATGATTTTTGCTGATTTGAAGGCTTTTCCAAAAGGGCGATTTTCAGAAATTCATACTTACGAGGATTTTATAAAGAGTCCCTGCGAGCTTGTGCTTTTAATTGCTGACTGCTCTTATGCCACTTTGTATTGCAAGGATAAACACATGCTGGAATTGCTTTATGAACATGCGAAACAGTGCGGGTTTACGGACGTGGCGTATATCACTGATGAGAATGACACGAGAACGGGACTGTTCGTATAAAATGCAAATAACAAAAAGGACGCGGCATTTTTCAGCCGCGTCCTTTTCTCATTAACCGATAGAACCTTCCATTTCGAACTTAATCAAACGGTTCATTTCAACTGCGTATTCCATCGGCAGCTCTTTTGTGAATGGCTCGATGAAGCCCATTACGATCATTTCTGTCGCTTCTTCTTCAGAAATACCGCGGCTCATCAAGTAGAAAAGCTGTTCTTCAGATACTTTTGACACTTTCGCTTCGTGCTCTAATGAAATGTTGTCGTTTAAGATTTCATTGTAAGGAATCGTATCTGATGTTGATTTGTTATCCATAATGAGCGTATCGCACTCGATGTTAGAGCGGGCGCCTTCCGCTTTGCGTCCGAAGTGGACGATACCGCGGTACGTTACTTTTCCGCCTTGTTTTGAAATCGATTTTGATACGATCGTGGATGACGTATTCGGCGCAAGGTGAATCATTTTCGCACCCGCGTCCTGATGCTGCCCTTTACCCGCAAGAGCGATAGAAAGCGTCATACCGCGCGCGCCTTCACCTTTAAGGATGACAGCCGGGTATTTCATTGTCAGCTTAGAGCCGATGTTTCCGTCCACCCATTCCATCGTTGCGTTTTCTTCACAAACCGTACGTTTCGTTACAAGGTTGAAAACGTTGTTCGCCCAGTTTTGGATCGTCGTATAACGGCAGTAGCCGCCTTTTTTGACGATGATTTCAACAACCGCGCTGTGAAGCGAGTTTGTTGTGTACACAGGAGCCGTACAGCCCTCTACGTAATGAACGCTTGCTTCCTCGTCAACGATGATCAATGTGCGTTCGAATTGGCCCATGTTTTCAGAGTTGATGCGGAAGTATGCTTGAAGCGGAGTTTCCACTTTTACGCCTTTCGGCACGTAGATGAAAGAACCGCCGGACCACACTGCTGAGTTCAACGCCGCAAACTTATTGTCAGTCGGCGGGATGACCTTCGCCCAGTGCTCGCGGAAAATATCTTCATTTTCTTTGAGCGCGCTGTCCGTGTCTTTAAAAACGATGCCCTGTGCTTCAAGATCTTCTTTCATGTTATGGTAAACAACCTCTGATTCATACTGTGCAGAAACACCGGCAAGGTATTTTTGCTCAGCTTCAGGAATTCCGAGTTTGTCAAATGTCTGTTTAATTTCCTCAGGCACTTCATCCCAAGAACGCTCTGAGCGCTCAGACGGTTTTACGTAATACGTAATTTCGTCAAAGTTCAAAGAGTTTAAATCCCCGCCCCATTGAGGCATCGGCATGTTATAGAAATGCTCAAGAGATTTCAGGCGGAAATCAAGCATCCATTGAGGCTCTTCTTTCATGCGAGAAATTTCTTCTACGATTTCTTTTGTCAATCCGCGCTCTGAACGGAAAATGGAAACGTCCTTGTCGTGAAAACCATACTTGTATTCACCAATTTCAGGCATTTTTTTAGCCATCCATTTTCACTCCAATCTTTTAATTGCCGCCTTTTTCGCCAGCGACTCCTTTTTCAAGTGCTTTCCATGAAAGGGTGGCACATTTAATCCGGGCCGGGAATTTTGAGACGCCTTGAAGAGCTTCAATATCCCCGAGATCTATCGAGTCATCATACTCTTTCCCCTGCATCATGTCTGAGAAAATCTTAGACATGGAGAGGGCGGTTTCTATATCTTTTCCTTTAATCGCCTGCGTCATCATAGAAGCAGAAGCCATGGAGATCGAACAGCCTTCTCCTTCAAACTTCGCTTCTTGAACGATATCGCCGTCAAGCTTCATTGTCAGTCTGATCCGGTCGCCGCAAGTCGGGTTGTTCATATCGACAACGATACTGTCGTCTAAAACCCCTTTGTTGCGCGGATTTTTATAATGATCCATGATCACTTGTCTGTACAATGTATCTAAGTTTGCATTAAAAGACATTTGTAAAGTACTCCTTTGTCTTTTGGAGTGCTTCCGCAAGCTTATCAATCTCTTCCTCTGTATTATACAGATAAAAGCTCGCTCTCGCAGTAGCAGATACATCCAGCCATTTCATCAGCGGCTGGGCGCAATGATGGCCCGCTCTGACTGCAATGCCCTCAGCATCGAGAACCGTCGCGACATCATGAGGATGGACATCTTCAAGATTAAATGTCACGAGTCCCGCACGCTCTTTCGGCCCGTACACCGTCACGCCGTCAAGCTGTGCGAAGCGATCCAGCGCATAAGCCGCAAGTTTGTGCTCGTGCCGGGAAATCTCGTCGAGTCCGATTTCTTCAAGAAAGTCAATCGCGGCGCCTAATCCGATCGCACCCGCGATAATCGGCGTGCCTGCTTCAAATTTCCACGGAAGCTCTTTCCAAGTTGATTCGTAAAGTCCTACAAAGTCAATCATTTCGCCGCCAAATTCGGCCGGCTCCATATTCTCAAGCAGTTCTTTCTTACCGTACAGCACGCCGATTCCCGTCGGGCCGCACATTTTATGGGAAGAAAGCGCGAAGAAGTCGCAATCTAAATCCTGTACGTCGATTTTCAAGTGCGGCGTGCTTTGCGCCCCGTCAACTACGATAACCGCGCCGTTGTCATGAGCGATTTTCGCGATCTCTTTAATCGGGTTAATCGTGCCGAGCACGTTTGACACATGAGCGACCGCCACAATTTTCGTATGGCTTGTGACAGTCTGCCGGACGTCCTCTAGCGAAAGCGTGCCGTCTTCCTGCATCGGGATATATTTTAAAGTCGCGCCAGTTGCTTTAACAGCCTGCTGCCACGGAATGATATTCGCATGATGCTCCATTTGGGTGATGACCACTTCGTCACCGGGTTTTAAGTTGGCGCGGGCGTAGCTCAGCGCCACCATATTCAGTGAAGTTGTCGTGCCTTTTGTGAAAATAATCTCAGCCATTGACTTCGCATTGATAAACTTCCGGACTTTTTCACGCGCTCCTTCATAGCCGTCTGTCGCTCTTGTTCCAAGAGTATGGACGCCCCTGTGGACATTAGAATTATAATGATTATAATACTGGTCCACTGCTTCAATAACAGCGCGCGGCTTCTGGGAAGTCGCCGCACTGTCAAGATACACGAGGTCATGTCCGTTTACTTGCTGGTGAAGGATCGGGAACTGTTCACGAATATCAGTGATATTCATTATTTAACTTTCCTTTCGATAACGGAAACGAGCTGTTTCTTAACTCCTTCAATCGGAAGCTCTTTTACCACCGGCGCAAGGAATCCGTAAATGACTAAGCGTTCTGCTTCTTCTTTCGGAATTCCGCGGCTCATTAAGTAATAAAGCTGGATCGGGTCCACACGGCCGACAGATGCCGCATGCCCTGCAGTTACATCGTCTTCATCGATTAACAGGATCGGGTTCGCATCTCCGCGTGCTTTTTCACTGAGCATCAGAACGCGTGATTCTTGTTCAGCGTTTGCTTTAGACGCGCCGTGCTCAATTTTGCCGATTCCGTTAAAAATGGAAGAAGCGGCATCTTTCATAACTCCGTGCTTCAGAATATAGCCCTCTGAAGCCTTACCGAAGTGGATGATTTGCGTCGTAAAGTTTTCCGTTTGTTCCCCTCTTCCGACTACAACGGTTTTCGTATCGCCGTAAGTGCCGTCGCCGTAGAGATTTGTCGTGTTTTCAGAAATCGTGTCGCCGTCGTTCATCAGTCCGAGCGCCCACTCGATTTTGCTGTCGCGTCCGCGTGCAGATCCGCGGCGGTTTACGTATGTTGTGACACCTGCAGATAAGTTGTCAACCGCACCGTACGTCACGCTTGCATTATCACCTGTGATGACTTCACTGATAATGTTGAATACGGCTTCTTTCGGATTCACCGTGCTGACGTAGTTCTCCACATAAGTGACGGAGCTGTGGTCTTCAGCGACGATAAGCACGTGGTTAAACAGCGTCGTGTCATTGCTTTCATGGACGTAAACAGCCTGTACAGGCGTTTCCACCTGAACATTTTTAGGAACATAAAGGAATGCCCCTCCGTTCACTAACGCGGCGTGAAGCGCAGTCAGTTTGTGTTCGTCGACTTTTACGCCGTCTTTCATGAAATATTTTTCAACGAGATCGCTGTGCTCACGCGCAGCCGTTAAAATGTCCGTAAAAATAACGCCTTTGTCTTTCAGCTCTTTAGACAGAGAAAGGAAGGCCGGCGTTTGGTCACGCTGCACATATAACGTTTTGTCTTCGTTTTCGATATCGATCAGCGCTTTTGCTTCATCAGCTAAATCTTCTAAAGAAGAAAGCGGCGCGTTTTCTACTGTATGCTTGACGAACTTTGTAAAGTTCCAGTTCGTAATTTTTGTTTTGTCAGGCTTAGGCAGCGGCAGATCCTCAGCTTTTTCAAGAGCCTGTAAGCGCAGGTTTTTCAGCCAGGCAGGTTCTTGCTGCTTTTCGGAAAAGCCTTTGACATAGTCCTGATCTACGGATAGTTTAGTTTCCAATGTCATGTTAATCCCCCTAACGCTTACGCTTCTTGGCCTACAGTTTCGTCTTCAATGCCAAGTTCTTGTTTAATCCAGTCATAACCTTCCGCTTCAAGGCGCTGTGCAAGCTCCGCACCGCCGGATTTGACTACGCGGCCCTGCATCATAACGTGAACGACATCAGGCGTGATATAGTTCAGAAGGCGCTGGTAGTGAGTGATCATTAAGCAGCCGAAGTTTTCGCTGCGCATTTTATTGATTCCTTTAGAAACGACTTTCAGAGCGTCGATGTCAAGGCCTGAATCGATTTCATCTAGAATGGCGATTTTCGGTTCAATCATCATAAGCTGAAGGATTTCATTGCGTTTTTTCTCCCCGCCTGAGAAACCTTCGTTCAAATAACGCTGTGCCATTTCAGGGTCCATTTCTAAAAATTCCATGTTTTCGTCCATTTTGCGGATGAATTTCATAAGAGAAATTTCATCGCCCTCTTCACGGCGTGCGTTAATCGCTGAACGAAGGAAGTCGGCATTTGTCACACCGCTGATTTCGCTCGGATATTGCATCGCAAGGAACAATCCGGCCTGCGCGCGCTCATCCACTTCCATTTCCAATACGTCTTTGCCGTCAAGGGTGATGCTTCCTTTTGTGACCTCGTATTTAGGGTGCCCCATAATCGCAGCTGAAAGCGTAGATTTACCAGTACCGTTCGGTCCCATGACAGCATGGAACTCGCCGCCTTTTATTTCAAGGTTTACACCTTTTAAAATCTCTTTCCCTTCGATTTCAACGTGAAGATCCTTGATCGTTAATGTTGAAGCAGCCATATCTATACCTCCAAAATATATAATCATTATTCTCAATTTATTCTCATTCTAATTTTATAACAAATGAAAAGTAAATACAACTTTTTATATTACCCGGAACATTCCTAAAGTTTATCAAAGATCTTCATGTAATTAAAGCTGTTAGAAACAGAAAAAGGGCGGAATCCCACCCTTTTTTACAGACCGATTTTCTCATTAAGCTGCGCTGCGAGGAGTTTGCTTTTTTGATATTCCTGCTCCCTCTGCCGTTCGACTTCCATCCTTTTTGAAAGACGCCGTCCGTATTCTTCATAGCCGATGCCGTATGACTGCTGCATCGCTTTTTCCATTTCCGACGTATAGTCAAGGTCCAGTCTGTCCTGGCTGCAGATAATGAATCAATCCCTTCAAGTATTTGTTTCCATTGTAACAATGATTCATTGCAGCAGCCAAAGAGAGTGTGCCCTTGAATACTTTCGGATATGCCGAATGCGGCCTGCGAGCTCTGTCTGAGAAGGACAATCAAACGATTGCTCCTTCTAATGCGCGGTATTTCCGAATTCCTGAATGCACTGCTGTACGAGGGTTACGCCCTGGCTGAGAGCGGCCCCTCCGCCGAAGGCTGCCGCGACGCTTACGACTTCAAGGATATTTTCCTCTGTCGCCCCTTGGTCCAGGCATCCTTTCGTATGATAAATCATACAAAATTCATCTTGGGCGTTAATGCTGATGCCAAGAGCGATTAATTGTTTTTCCTTTTCTGACAAAGAATCCGCTGAGAAGCACTGCTCAGTAAATTCATTAAACTTCCGGCCCATCATCGGCATTTTTTGTTCAAAAATACCTAAGCCCTCTTTATATTGTTTTAATGCGTCACGTAAGCTCCCGCCGTTGTTATGGTGTTGATACAACTCATAATCCCTCCATTCGGTAACATTCTTCTTTATTATGGACAGTTCCGCGATTAATACCCGAAAAAACCCCGGATTGTTCATCCGGGGTCAGGCTGTCGAGAAAATCTCGACAGCCTTTATTTTTCCCTTAAAATATCCATTCCTCCATTTTATAATAGAGAAAAGACTTCAAAAGGACGGTGTCTTTCTCATGTTTCACACAAGAAATTCTTCTCAAAACGCAGCCGAATTTGTTCTTCTCGACCAACTTGTCGAGGAGGATCATCTCCTTCGAA